>JAWLHK010000009.1:0-172107 GCA_041690355.1 bacterium
CGTCAATCAGCAGGTTCCCGACTCGTCACTCGTAACCCGTCATTTGGGTGGCCCCCTCGCTGTCGCGCTCCACTCTGCTCCGCACCGTCAGCTCGAGGCGAACGGTCGTGTGGTCCTTGCCGCTAAATCGTCAATCGTAAATTGTCAATCGTCAATCAGCTGAGCCACTTCACGAGATTCAGAAACGGCTCGAGCTCATGGTCTTCGTGGCAGCGGGAGGGGAGCACGCGGATCCCCAACGTGTGCGTGCCGGGTTCCGCAACGCGCAGCGTCCCTTCCCAGCGGCTTGCCTCACCGTCGCCGCCGACCGGGTGCATGGGCGTGACGTGCAGCCCCGCAAGCGCCCCCTCGGGCGTCGTGCGCGCGACGACGATCTGCACCTGGAGATCCTGGGGTTCAATCTGCGGATGGCGCAGTTCTGCTTCGGCCACGACTTCGTCACCGAGGGGCACCCGGCCGTCTTCGAGCCCGCGGATGCGCACATTCTGGAATCGCAGATCGGACCAGTGTCCGGCGATGCGCTCCTTGCGCTCGTTCAGGGCCAGCAGGCGGTGGAACCCCTGGTCCTCGAGCGTCCGGCCGTTCTGGATCGACGGTTCGTAGAGGCCCGACAGATACTCGCGGGCCATGCGCTCGGTGGTGAAACCCGGGATGATCGTCGCCATGGACTCTTTCATGCGCTCGATCCAGCCGTGGGGTATTCCCGCATGGTCCCGGGCGAAGAAAAGCGGCAGAACTTCGCGCTCGAAGATCGAATAGATGCGCGCGCTGTCGTAAGCGTCGAGAAACTCGGGCGTGACCGAACCGGCCGCGGCGTCGATACTCCACCCGTTGCGGCCGTTCCACGCCTCGGCCCACCAGCCGTCGGCCACGCTCACGTTGAGGCAGCCGTTCATGGCCGCCTTCATCCCCGACGTTCCGCTCGCCTCGAGCGGCGGCGTCGGATTGTTGAGCCACACGTCGGACCCGGCCGTGAGCAGGTGCGCGACGTCGATCGCGTAGTTCTCGACAAAGAGAACCTTGCCGCGGAACTGGGGCATGCGCGAGACCTCGATGACGCGACGGATGAGCTGTTTGCCCGGCTCGTCGGCGGGGTGCGCCTTTCCGGCGAACAACAGCAGCACGGGGTGCTCGTTCAGCATGCGCTCGAGCCGCGACAGATCCTGCAGGATGAGATGGGCTCGCTTGTAGGTCGCAAAGCGGCGGGCGAAGCAGATGACGAACGCGTCCTCGCGCAGATTGGCAAGCGCATCGGTGATGGCGGCCGGCTGTTCGCGGCGCGCCGCCCAGACGGTGGCCACGTGCCGGCGCAGCCACGCGATGAGGCGCCCCTTGACGCTCTGGTGCGTCTCCCAGTAGACGTCGTCGGGGATGGCGCGCACGCGATCCCAGAAGCCTTCGTCGGTCAGCCGCGCGCGCCACTCGGGCCCCAGGTGCGCATCGAACTGCCGCTGCCACTCGGGCGCGACCCAGGTGTGCACGTGAACGCCGTTGGTCACGTGCGTGACGGGAACCTCTTCTTCGTGGAACCCGGGGAACAGCTCCTTGAACATCCGCCGGGTGACAGCGCCGTGAATGGCGCTCACGCCGTTCGTGCGGATACTGCCGTGAAAGGCGAGTTTCGTCATGGAGAACCGGCTTGCGGCCTGCCCCCCGTCGGCGCCGTCGGCCTCCGGCGATCGCCCGAGCGCGTACAGATAGGGCCAGTCTTTCTGAATCGCCTCGGCATACGGCGCGAGGTAGGGGCGGATCATTTCTTCGGGAAAGGTGTCGTGGCCGGCCGCCACCGGCGTGTGCGTCGTGAAGACCGAGGTGTGGCGCACGTATTCAAGCGCCTCATGGTACTGTAGACCCTTGTCCTGAATGAGCCGGGCCAGGCGCGCGAGGATGAGAAAGGCGCTGTGCCCCTCATTCATGTGGTAGATGCGCGGGCGGATGCCAAGGGCGCGCAGCATGTGGTAGCCGCCGACACCGAGCACGAGTTCCTGATGCAGGCGGTGCGTGAGGTCGCCGCCGTACAGGGAATTCGTGATGGACCGCTCGGCCATCCGGTTGCCCTCAAAGTCGGTGTCGAGCAGGTACAGGTCGACCATGCCGACCCCCACCCGCCACGCGCGCACCTGCACGGGCCCCGTGGGAAACGGCACGGTGACCGTGAGCGGTTCGCCGCCGGGTCCGCAGACGGGCTCCATGGGTTCGCTGATGAACTCGTTGCGCTCCTGAACCGCCTCCTGCATCGCCTCGCTGTTGATGCGCTGGCGGAAGTAGCCGAAGCGGTAGGCCAGCCCCACGGCGCAGAGCGGGAAACGCAGATCGCTCGCCGTCTTCAGGTAGTCGCCCGCCAGAATCCCCAGCCCGCCCGAGTAGAGGCGCAGGTAGTTGACCAGTCCGTACTCTGCGCAGAAATATGCGATGACGGAATCCTTCTTGTCGGCGAACTGGCTCTCGAACCGGGCCCACACCGCATCCAGGCGCCGCAGATACGCAGCCGACGCCGCCGCATTCTCGAGGCGATCGGGGGGAACCGTTTCGAGGAACTTGCGCGGATTTCCCTCAGCGGCGCGCCAGTGCTCGGGGTCGAGGCTCACGAAGAGATCCACGGCATCGGGATTCCAGCTCCACCAGACGTTGCGGCTCAGGTGACGCAGGCGTTCGAGCTCGGGGGGCATGCGGTTGAGCACGAGAAATTCCTGCAGGCGCGCGCCGGCCGTTGAAGGCGACCCGGTCGTTCCCGGGTATTCGGCGGGAATGCCCTCGCCCGCCGGACGCCGGATCTCTTCGGCGCGGTTCAGGGCCAGCGACTCGGCGCGCCGGTAGGCGTCGATCTCGCGATCCCAGTGGAGCATGCGCCCCGTCGCGCGCGCCGTCTGCCGCAGCTTGTAGCGTTCGCGATCGCGGCGGCGGAAGAAGGTCGAGAAAAACTCTTTCAGCTCGGCGGCGGCCTGCTCGCTGTCGTAGTGGCGGCGCGCCAGCACCTGAATCCCCGACTCCCGCCACTCGCCGTGGCGCAGCGCCCACTGGCCGAACCCGGCCTGGTCGGTCGTGACCGTCGGGGTGCCGCAGGCGACGCTCTCCATCGGGCTGTAGCCCCACGGTTCGTACATCGAGGGAAACACGGTCAGATCGGCGGCGGCGAGCAGGTGAAAGAACGTGACCGGCAGCAGCGGATCCTGACCGTCGAGATAGATCGGCACATAGATCACGTGCACCTGGTCGGCGGGGGCATTGGCGAGCCCCTGCCCCTGCAGCGTGCGCAGGATCGCGTCATTGGGTTCGTCGCGGAGGTAGTGCGTAACGACCGGGTGTCCGTCGGCCGCCTCTCCCTTCAGAAGCGAGCGGCGGGCACCGCTGTGCCCCGTCGGGTAGGCGGCCAGGGCCACGACGCGCCCGTCGCGCCGCGGCGGATCATCACGCAGCATGCCGAGCGCCCGCAGGTAGACATCGATCCCCTTGTTGGAGAATTCGTAGCGCCCGCCGCCGACGACGAGGTCGGTCTTCTCGGCATCGTAGCTCGCGCCGGTCATGCGGCTCGCCAGCTCGAGCAGTCGCCGGCGCGTCTCGGCGACAGTCTCGGGCCGGGTTAGGGCGGGATCGGGAACGTCATCGGCCAGCGCGTTGGGGAGCAGCAGATCGGGCTCGCGGCCAAGAAAGCGGCGGCACTGGCCAGCGACGCCCGAGCTCACCGTGGTGAGCACGTGCGCCTCGCCGGCGGCGATGCGCTCGAGCGAATGCCGGGGGAGCACGTTCATCTCGCGCGCCAGCGTGTCGGGCTCCACGTCGTGCTGACCGTGCAGCTCGCGAAACCGGCCGGCAGCGGCGAGTGCGCGGCCCAGCGTGGTTCCGTGCGTGGTAAACACGGTCCCCAGATCGGGCGCCTGCGCCTTCAGCTGCAGCAGGGCCCCCGCGGCCGCCCATTCGTGCACGTGGGCGACCGGTTTGCGGCCCGAGGGGGCCCAGAAGCCGCGGTGGATGCGGGCGAGCACCAGACCGGCGCCGACGCCGAAGAGGAGCGGCTCGACATAGTCCCAGTCGCCGAGCAACGAGTCGAGGCGGAACCGGTCCCAGAACTCGCGCAGAATCTCGTCGCGGCGCGCATAGAGCCCCGCGAAGTTGATGAGCATGGCTCGCGGCTCGCCGGGCACGAGCCAGCGCCCCAGGCGCACGTTGACCTGGCCGGTATCGACCGCGGCGGGCCACTCGTCGTTCCACCCTTCTTCGCGGAAGCACGCGGCACTGCCGATGCGCGGCAGATCGGGACCGACGGCGACGTACCGCTCACCGTACAGCCGGCGCATGGCCGCCGCCTTCGAGGCGAGCAGCGAATGCACGCCCCCCTGACGGTTGCAGACTTCCCAGGAGATTTCAAAAAGCAGATCGGGCAGACTCATGGCGCACGTGGGCGGCAGCGCCGCTTTCACCACGTTAGCATGGTTCTACCGGTGTGGGGATGAGAGTCAGGGGCTGCTCCATTGCACACCAAGCGCCAAGCGCCGAGCGCCAAGCGCTGACCGAACGGGACTTCCATCAGCTCAGATTTTTCTGGGAAGCATCACCACAGTTCAGGCAAAGTGCCCCCCTCGGGGGAACGCTTTCAGCAATTACGCACGTGAAGGAGGGGGGTCACTTGGCGCAGCGGAACCCCACGTCCGCATAGGATGCCCCCGCGGTGAGAATCGGGGTCCGGGCCGCGACCCGCTGCTCTGTGGCGCTCTCGAAGACACTGCCCCCGCGGGTCACGTCGACGCCGGTGCTCGAAGGCCCCTGCGGATCCTGCCGGGGGCTGGTGGAGTAGTAAGTTTCCCCGTAGGCGTCGGCGACCCACTCGGCAGCGTTCCCGAACATGTCGTAGAGGCCGTAGCCGTTGGCCGCATAGGACCCCGCGGCCGCGAGGTCGTCTTCCTGGCCGCCATAGCCACGGCAGCCATACAGGCGGGCATAGTTCCCCTGGTCGCAGCTCAACGTGTCGCCGTGGGGATACCGCTTGCCTTCCAGGCCGCCGCGCGCCGCGCGCTCCCATTCGGCCTCGGTGGGCAGGCGCTTGCCGGCCCACACGCAATAGGCGGAAGCCTGGGCTTTCGTCACCTGGACGACCGGGAATCCGGCGTACCGCGTGTCCGCATAGTAGCCCGTGCGGGTCTCGCTGTTTGTGCTTCCAGGCGCTGTACAGCCGCCGGCCGCCACGCAGGCTGCATAGTCCGCGTTCGTCACCTCGCGGGGATCCATCCGGTACGCCGACAGGCAGACCTCGTGCACGGGGCGCTCGTCGGGCTGTCCTTCGTTGAAGGCGTCCCCCATCTGGAAACAGCCGGCCGGGATGGCGGCCATTCCGCCGGGTTCCGCACCGTTCCCCGTGGGGCGATCCAGCAGCGCCACGAAGGCGCCGAACGATTCGGTGTCCCCCCCGATGGTCCGCGGATTGCGCGCGAGCACGCGCGGGGTCAGCAGCGTCCACGCCGCCTGCCGGTGGCCCGCCGCCAGGATCGCCTCGTCGCCCGCCGCGACCGAAGTTGCCACGGGAAGCGCGACCCGCGCGGCCTGCTGCATCTGCACGGGCGCCTGCTCGGGAAGCGTGAGCACGGCAATTTCCACGCCGGGTCCCGCCTGGGTGTACGTCGACGTGTCGAGCGCGAAGTTCGCCAGCGGAACCACGATCACGGCGAACTCCCGGATGCCCGACGGCACCGCCTCGGCCGGAAACGAGACCCCCGCGCCGTAGATAGGGCTCGTCGGATCGGTCACCGCAACAGCGACGTCCTCTCCGGCAAGGATGCGGCGGGCGATGCCTCCACGCTCGTAGGCGGCATGGTCGAGGTCTTCAAATACCCGATCGGCCGTCTGCAGCTCGCCGACGCAGGCGGTAAGCAGAGCGGCGATCAGGATCAGGAGCAGACGGCTGGGGAAACGAAATGCATGCATACCTTCAGGCTACCAGCACCCCGCCGCGGCCATCCAGCGATTTGCCGGCCCCGGGTTGGGACCCGCCCGTTCGCCCCGAGCAGACGGCGTGGAACGGAGTGGAGCGCGACAGCGAGGGGCGCGATTAAGAGTGACCATTCACGATTTGCCCAGCCTCCACGACTATCCTTGGTGCTTGGCGCTTTTCTTCCGATCGCCCGCCTCGCCGCCCCTCCCCCCTCGCGCACTTGAGGAAATTGAAAACCTCTGGTACGATATCCGTTTTTACTGCCGAAGTAGCTCAGCTGGTAGAGCAGCTGATTCGTAATCAGCAGGTCACCGGTTCAAATCCGGTCTTCGGCTCCATGATTAAAGGCACCCGGGAATCTCCTGCGTGCCTTTTTCTTTGGGAGTGCACCTGTGGGTTGTCTCCCGCGAAGGCCTGATCCATCTCAAGAGGCTACGCTTCAGCGGCCAGGACCAGGATGACATTCGACGTCTCGAAAGCGAATCGCCAGACCGTTGAGATGTCACCGCAAGCGATCACGGAGCGCCTGCGGATGACCGAAGCCCTCCGCCGCCTCTGCCTCTCGCTGGCGCAGGCGAAGCCGGCGGCCGGGAATCCGACCACGGAAGCGGAAGCGCCGGCTGACGTTTCTGGATCCTGAATTACTCCCCAACGAATAGCAGTCCATACGGACGCGCGAGCGCCCCGCGCACTTCATCCATCCCGAACGCCCGCATGAAACACGCAGACTCGCGTCCGTCGAAGAAGACCAGGAGGGTGGGGATGGTGAACACGATGCAGGGCGCCAGCGGAATCCGGCGTCTGCTCGATGGTAAGCAGCAGCTTCGGAAGCTGGAATCCTTCAGCTCCATACTTCATGAGAAGACATGCACAGGCCTTCGCAGATACTTCTTTTTGACGTAGGAGTCAGCCGCCGCTAAGCTCTTGGTTTCGACAGGAGACGCGCATGAAAATGCTTTCACGGTTTGGTTCCGCCTTGCTCTTCGTTGTCCTTACCTTGTCTGGCTGCGGGAGCGATGACCTGGGTGAGCCGCCTGACACCTGCCAGAACAACTGCGAAAGCAATGTCCTGGATGAGCCACCGGAGTCGTGCCGCAGTCATGATATTGATACATCCGATGTCACTTGCGATAACGCACACGACAAGTTCATCAATGCGGACAGCCCCGAGAGCGCCGATTGCTATTACGAATACCATGGAGAGTGCAAGTCGGACGGCCGCATCTGAGCCGCCGAATCCCGACTGGCAGCTCGAAGGAAGATCTCTCCATGCAATCGAAACAGCATCCAATCGGTCCGCTGCCCCCCCCTGCAGCCTTTGCGGCAGCAAACAGGATGAAGCCGATATCGAGAAGCTGACCCGTGGACGCCAGAATTGACGACATGCCCAGCCCCGAAGAGGTGGCCCTGCGCCTCAAACGGGTTTCGCAGCTCCGCCGCCTCTGCCTCTCGCTGACGCAGGCGAAGCCGGCGGCCGGGAATCCGACAACGGTAGCGGACGCGCCGACTGACGTTCCTGGTTCCTAAACTACTCCCCGCCGAACAGCAAGCCATACGGGCGTTCGAGCGCGCCGCGCACTTCATCCATCCCGAACGCCCGCACGAAACGCGCAGACTCGCGTCCGTCAAAGAAGAGCAGAAGCGTGGGGATGGTGAACACCATGTACTTTGCAGCCGCTTCCGGCGCCTGATGGATATCGACGGACAGCAGGGAGAGGCGGGGAAATTCCTCTTCCAGCAGCGTTTCGAGCTTGGGCTTGAGGGCGTGACAGATGGCGCAGCCCGGCCCCGAAAAGAGGACCGCTGCGGCGGGAAGTTCCGTCAGAAACTCTGCGAGCCGCTCGGCGGAAGGGACTTTAATTTCCATAGCGTGGCCGGAGGAGCGGTTTCAAACCGCGGTGCTCATGCGGCGCTGACCCTTCGAGACGCCGGCATGGATGTACGCAGCAAACGTCTCGTCGAAATGTGCACGTCGGTTCCTGTGGCCCGGCTCCTCAGGGCCAACGGTGCCGCATGTCTGTTTTGGACGAGACTCTCCCAAAGCGTACGGTATCCGGAACCATGGGGCAAGGAATCGCCGGGGCTCAGAACGATAGCGCGCGGAACGCACCCTTCCTGACTGCCCCCTAGAGTTGCCCGGTCGCGCCCGGTTGCTGGGCGAGCCTGTCTTCGGCATAGGCCACGACGGGCACGCCGCCGTCCCCGACACGCAGCGGTGTCCGGTGCAGCCCGTGAAAGGTCATCAGGCCACCGGACAGAAAGGCGACCCGGTCGTATCCACGATGCTTCAGATCCAGGTAGGAGATGTAGCTGCGGAACCCCGAGCGGCAATAAATGTAGACGGGCCGGTCGCGCGGAACTTCATCCATCCGGCGCCGCAGCTCGGTGTGCGGGATGTGTAAAGCATGCGGAATGTGCCAGGTGTCAAACTCGGCCTGCGAGCGGACATCGAGAAAGGTCACCCGCTTGGCACACTCCGGGTAGTCTTCGGGGTACCAGAGGTCAATCTCGCCGCGCAGCAGGTTTGCACCGAGAAAGCCGATCATGTTCACCGGGTCCTTGGCCGACCCGTAAGGCGGCGCATAGGCCAGCTCGAGGTCCTCGAGATCGAAGACGGTCATCCCCGCCCGGAGCGCCACGGCGAAGACGTCGATGCGCTTGTCGACGCCGTCCCACCCGAGCACCTGGGCGCCAAGTAGCTTTCCGTCTTCCGGCCCGAACAGCGCCTTGATGTAGAGCGGCCGGGTTCCGGGATAATACGAGGCGTGGCCGTTCGGGTGGGCGTAGACCTTGCGGAAGGCGACACCACTGCGGCGGAGGCTTCCCTCGGTCAGCCCCGTGCCGCCCGCCGTCATGTCGAAGACCTTGACGACTCCCGTCCCCTGCGTGCCTTCATAGGACGCGTCCTTGCCGCAGAGGGTATCGGCCGCGATGCGCCCCTGGCGGTTCGCCGGGCCCGCAAGCATCGACAGCGTCGGCTCGCCGGTCACCAGGCTCAGCGTCTCGACGGCGTCGCCGGCCGCGAGGATATCGGGAAGCGAGGTGCGCATCTGCGCATCAACCTTGATGCCGCCAAGGGGCCCCAGCTCGATGCCGGCCTCACGAGTGAGATCCACGTTCGGCCGCACGCCCGAGGCCAGGACAACGAGATCGGCGAAGAGCGTCGTCTCGTCCGACAGGTCGACAACGAACTGCCGGCCATGCTCGCGGATCGCGCTGGCGCTCGTGCCCAGCCGCACGTCGACCCCCTGTGCGGCCACGTGCAGCTCGAGGATTTGCGTCATCTCCACGTCCATCCACGGCAGCAGCTGCTCTGCCCGCTCGACGACCGCCGTCTCGAGCCCGCGCGAGCGAAAGGCCTCGACCAGCTCGAGACCGATGTAGCTTCCGCCGATGACCACGGCACTCCGGGCGCCGGCGTCGAGGCGTTCGATGATGCCGTCCATGTCGGGGATGTTGCGCAGCACGTGCACGCGCGGGTTGTCGGCGCCGGGGATCGGCGGCCGCACCGGCTCTGCGCCCGGACAGAGAACAAGCTTATCCCAGGTTTCGCGGTAGGTGGACCCATCCGCGACGCGCCGCACCTCGACGGCTTTTTCCGACGGCAAAATGCGGATCACCTCGTGACTCGTCCGCACATCCAGGTCCAGGCTGGCGGCGAGGCTCTCGGGCGTCTGCAGGAGAAGGCTCTCACGTTTGGGGATCTGGCCGCCGATATGATAGGGCAACCCGCAGTTGGCGAACGAGACGTACCGATCCCGCTCGAGCACGATGATCTGCGCCGACCCGTCCAAGCGGCGCACGCGGGCGGCGGCGGATGCTCCCGCGGCCACGCCCCCGACAACGACAACTTTCACGTCCGAACCTCCCTGCTCCCCAGGGAAAACCTTGCCCCGGGCGTTCTCATCCGGTTCCAGTATCGGACGGCACCGGGGGGCACGCAGTTCCGGACGCACGCAGAGTATCCGCAGCGGGGATTCCGGCTCCATTCGGGCTGGTTGGCTTTCTATCCGGACGCCGCCGGTATATCGAGCGTGAATCACTGCAATCCGGTCCTCCGCGTGCTATCGGTGTATTGTTCCCGGAGGTCGCCCATGCTGTTCCGACAACTGTTCGAGCCGGTTTCGAGCACCTATACCTATCTGCTGGCGGATGAAAATACGCGGCGGGCCGTACTGGTCGACCCAGTACTTCCCGCGTGGGAACGTGATCTGAGGGTCCTGCGCGATCTCGGATTGCAGCTCGCTTTCACGCTCGACACCCACATCCATGCCGACCACATCACGTCGGCCCGCAGGCTGAAACGGGAAGCGGGGAGCCGCATCGCGCACCCGGCGTTCGATCGGCTCGACTGCATCGATATCGGTTTGGAAGAGGGTAAACCGTTCGACGTGGACGGGTTCCGCATCGAACCGCTGCACACGCCCGGTCATACCGACGGGCACCACGCCTACCGCGCAGGGGATCGCGTGTTCACGGGCGACGCCCTGCTCATCGACGGCTGCGGGCGTACCGATTTTCAGAACGGCGACGCGCCGACGCTCTATCACAGCGTGCGTGACAAGCTCTTCGCCCTTCCCGAAGACACGTTGGTCTACCCGGCCCACGACTACCAGGGCCGGCGGGTGTCGAGCGTCGCGCAGGAAAAGACGCGCAATCCGCGGCTCGGCGGTGACAAGCCGCTGGAGGAGTTCGTGAAGATCATGAACGAGCTCGGACTTCCCTATCCGAAGTTCATCGACTATGCCGTGCCCGGCAACCGCCAGTGCGGCGTGTGTCCCGAAGGGGTTCCCGACGATCTCTCGGAGTACTGCGACGAGATTGCCCACAGTGTTCAGGGGTGAGTCTCCCCACAAGAGTGCACTCCTGCGGGCAGGGCTCCCTCATGGGGGAGCGGGACGGGTATGCTTTTTTCCCCACGCGGAGGCGCGGGGCCGCGGAGAGAAAACCGGGAAACGTGGCCGTCCCGAGCTACCGGCTGGTGTCAGCCCGCCCCGGCCTGCAGCCTTCCGGTTCGTGGTCTGCGATCCGGCTCAGCAGGGCACTCAATTCCTTCAGCTCGGCGTTCGAGAAGATACCGCCGAAGTGATCTTTCCAGTACTCGTACGTCGCCGGATAGGCCTCCTCGAAGAGCGCCTCGCCCTTCGCTGTCAGCGTCGTGATCACCTCCCGATCGCTCTCGGGATTACGGCGCCGCTCGACGTACCCCTTCTGCTCGAGCGACTTCACGAGGCGGGTCACATTCGGGGGCGTGGTCAGCGTGCGCGCGGCGAGATCGCACATGCGCAGGCCGTCGGTGTTCCCGAGCGTCATGACGACGTCGAACTCTCCAGGCGCCAGCCCGTAACGGGCGATGTTCGCGTGCGCCAGCTCCTCAATGCGCTGCTTCGCCCGGATCACCGAGCGAAGCAGCGTGAGAACAGGTGTATTGCGGTACGAAACCGCCATCAGCCGCGCGCCGGGTGGGGGGTCGCGCCGCGGACGGCTTGTGTCGCGCCGGCCCGCTGCGAGCGGAACAGGCCGGCCTGAATCAACGCGCCACCCGCGAGTCCGAGGTCCTTGAGGGCGCCGGCCATGGCCATCTGCTGCGTCTCAGGATTGCCCAAGCCCGGCAGGTGTACCGTGACGACGAACACGGCCATGAGTGCCGCCAGCCCGAGCGCGGCCCAATAGCCGAGCTTGCCGCTCGTCATGCCGATAGCACCCGCCACCAGCGCGGCGCCGGTCGCGTAGACCCAGAAGACGCCGCCCGGTAACCAGGCCGGCACCATGCCCGCCATGTTTGCGCCGAACGCAAAGTGCATCAGTCCGAAGAGGAAAAAGGGGATCGCCAGAAGAATTCGGCCGCCTAGCGTAAAGGGATTCATCATTCTCTCCATTCTCTCCATTGCAGTTTTCTGTTTTCTTGAATTATTCATTTATGAACAATTCATTGCGTTCAGAATAGCGGTGCATGGCGACCGTGTCAAGGCACTTCGAGTGTTCAGGAGCGAATTCGCCGGCAAAGGAGAGGGTTAGGTACCTTTTCGAATCAGCACCTGAGCCCCGGCCGGTAGAATCGGAAGGTTCGTGCCGTCAAGGCTGTCGAGGGCAAGCACCGACTGCTTTTCGAGCCCCCAGTGGTACGTCGGTGTCAGAAAGGTCGCGAGCGGCAGGCCGCAGGCCTTCATCTCATCCTTCAGAGACGGCCCTTCGATGGCGGCGAGCACCGGTTTACCGGCCGCGGATACCTCCAGCAGCGTACTCCCGTCATGGCCGATCGCCTGGAAGGGCTCGGCGAATGCGGTTCCCCATTCCAGGACGAGCACGCCGGGCGTGCTGGCGTGTACGGTGGCCCGCACAGCGCCCCCCTCGACCACGGGCTCGGCAAGCGATTGGGGAAGAGCCTCGAAAGGCTCTTCATTCACGGCAACCAGGGACAGTTTACGCCCCTCGCCTCCGCTGAAAAGAGCAGACTTCGGCGCCCCGTCCATCGCGCGGATGCGGAGCCAGGCCTGGTATCCTTTGATCGGTTTGTCATAGCGATAGCCGGGTGTGGCGAGAAACGCGATCAGCCCGCGTGGGGCAAGGTTCTGCAGCGCATCGGTTCCCAGAATGTTCTGGTACTTCGCCATCGCAAGCTGATCGCCGAGAAAAAAGGCATCGACGGAGTCCTTCCCGTCGCTGAGCCGCAGGCGGCTTCCCCATCGCAGCCTCAGCTCGTCAGCCGCCTTGTGGTCGACGTTCACGGCCAGCGACTGCTCCTTCTTCGACTGAACGGCGTGAATGACGCGGGCCTCGATGCGCCCGTCGACGACCCGGGCCGATTGACCGGGATGGAACCCGATGCACTCGCCGAATAGAATGTTATGCTCGATTTTCGGCTTCTTCGCCCAGGGGGTCAGAACGATGCGATCCGGTCCGCCGCCTTCGTCGTCTGCGCGCCGGTAGACGTTCACCTGATATTCGCCGGGAGGAACTTCGAGGCACGCCCCGGCCTCGTCGGGTCGCGGTCCGTTGTCACCCATCGGAAGCGTATTGGCCGAATGGATGCAGAGGCGCCCGGACGGCAACGAAAGAAAACCGCTTTCGGTCAGCCATTCGCCGCCCGAGAGCTGCTTTTTCCCAAGCGGAGCGCCTATCGTGACGGTCGCCTTTACCGATCCGTCGCCGACGAGCCCGTACACAAGCAGCCTGCCCGTAGAAAGAAACTCTTTCGACACCGAATCGTGGAAGGAATCGTCGCCGAAGTACTGCGTAATCAGCGCTCCCGATTCTCGCAATGACTCCTCAACAGAAGCGTCATACAGATAGACGCCCAGACCTTCGTTGTAGATGTCGATTGAAAAGCCATCCGTCTGCGTGCCATTCATGTGGTCTCCGGTGGGAAAATCGCCTGCCGTAATTGTTTCACGGGTTCGCAGGGTCGTCCAGCCGGCGGTCCGAGGATTCGGGGCGTCGCTTCGTCTCAGCGGCGCGAGGCATCGACCGCCCGGCGCACCGAATCCGGACACGTCCGCAGGGCCGTCTCGAAGACTCGCTCTCGGCGCGAGGGGTCCATCATGTTGTAGCCGAAGGCGCGCAGATCCTCCGGGCCGGGTTCAATGCGGATGACCCGCTTGCCGGCCGACTTCAGCAGGGCGACCTCGCGATCCACGATGCGGGTCATCATGCGCCGGGCAGAACGCTCTATGCGCTCGAGGGGGGAACTCGGCCGGTCCATCTCGGTCGACGCCATGGGCGCCAGGACGATCACTTCTGTCACCGCCTGGTCTGCCGCCAGATCCGCCGAGACCGGCGAGGCGACGCCGCCGTCGATATACGTGCGTCCGCCGATCTGCACGGGCGGGCACCAGCCGGGCACGCCGTACGATGCGCACATGGCGTCGTTCATGGCGGCCGGGGGCGCACCGGGCTTTCCGAAGGGGACCCGTTCGCCGGTCTGCGTATCGACCGCCATCAGCCAGGTGGCCGGATGCTTCACCCAGCCGCCGGGGCGAACCACGCCGTCCACAAGGCGGCGGAAGGGCGTCATGTCGAACCCGCCCGCCGGCAGCAGCCCCGTGATGGCCGTGAGCGCCGAGACCCGCCCGCGCAGACCGTGCCAGGCCAGCTTCGCGCCGGTGAAGCGCGCGCCCGGAAGCGGCGGCAGGGCGCCCCCGGTATCCTTGTCATGATTCCACGCGGAATCGGAATCGCTGCGCTGGCACGCCATCAGGCGATCGACGCTCACCCCCGCCGCGAGAAGCGTGGCGAGCACGGCCCCGACCGAGGTACCGATCATCAGTTCCGCCTCGCGCGGATCCCAGTCGAGTGTCTCGCGCAGACTTTGCAGCGCGGCGATGGACCAGGCCCCGCCGGCGACACCGCCGCAGCCGAGGACGAGCGCGCGTTCAGGCCGGCTCATGGCGAGCGCTCCTTTCGGCCACGGGTGCGTGGACGTACGATTCCGCATCGAACTTGCGCAGCAGGCGTCGCATCTCGAACGTGCTCCAGGGAAAGCCCACGGTATTCTTGCCGTTGGAATCCAGATAATAACTGGAACAGCCGCCGGTGTTCCAGACGGTGTTCTGCAGCTCGCGCTGGACGACCTCGTTGTACTTCTGCTGGACCTCCCGGCGCACTTCGACGCGGGCGAGCTTCTTTCTGCGCATGGTCTTCAATGCGCTCACGATGTAGTTGATCTGGGATTCAATCACGATGAAAGCGGAGTTGTGGCCGATCCCCAGGTTGGGACCGAGCACGAGAAAGAGGTTCGGCAATCCGGCGATGGTCGTTCCCCGGTAGGCTTCCATGCCGTTCTTCCACAGTTCCCCCAGCGAGCGGCCCTGCGCATCGAATACCCGGCTCGCGATTGGTTGTTCGGTGACGTGGAATCCGGTCCCGAGGATGATCGTATCGACCTCACACTCGGATCCGTCCGATCCAACAACCGTGTTCCCGCGGATCTCGCGGACGCCCGTGGCGAAGACTTCGACGTTGGGGCGGGTGAGCGACGGATAGTAGTCGTTGGACAGAAGAACCCGCTTGCACCCGAGCGTGTAATCGGGCGTCAGTTTTTCCCGCAGGACGGGGTCCTTCACCGCCCAGCGCAGATGGGCAAGCCCGAGCTTCTGCAGCTGCTCGAGAAATCCCGGCCGGCGGAACCCGATGCCGAACCCCTCGAACAGGCCGTAGATCGTTCCCCGTAACGCCTCCCGCGCGGGCGCAAGCCGCAGAAGCGCATTCCCCAGCGCCGGCATCTCGGCATCCGGCTTCGGGAGGATCCACTGCGGCGTGCGCTGAAAGAGAACCAGCTTGTCGACGAGGGGTTGGATCTGCGGCACGAACTGGATGGCGGACGCCCCCGTGCCGATGACGGCGACCCGCTCGCCGCGCAGGTCATGCTCATGGTTCCAACGGGAAGAGTGGAAGACCGTGCCGGGAAATTCCGCCAACCCGGGCAGCTCGGGGATGATCGGTTCGTGCAGATAGCCCGTGCAGGCAATCAGAACCCGCGCGTGATAAACCGTATCGCAGGTTTCGAGAACCCAGTGCCCTGCCCCCTCGTCCCACTGCGCCCGTTCGGCCCCCTGCCCGTACCGGATGAATCGCTCCACATCGAAACGGGCCGCGGTCTCGCGCACGTAGTCGAGAATCTCGGCCTGTCCTGCAAAGGCGCGCGTCCAGTCGGGCTTCTGCGCGAACGAGAAGGAATAGAGCGCCGAGGGAACATCGCAGGCGCATCCCGGATAGGTGTTGTCGCGCCAGGTGCCGCCGAGCGAATCGGCCTTTTCGAGGATGACGAAGTCCTTGAACCCCTCGCCGAGCAGGCGGATCGCCGCGCCGATACCGCTGATGCCGGCCCCGACGATGGCGATTTCAACGCGAGCGTTTTTCCTGGTCATGATTCCGCCTGTTCGTGAAGTTGTGGCCTGTTCGTGAGGTTGCGGCCTGTTCGTGGGGTTGGGGCCTATTCATGGGGCTGTGGACTGATGCGCCCGAGCAGCCAGCTCGTGACCGTCAGGTTGGCCACGTGATTGGCCGCACCGTAGACGTCGGGATAGATGACGCGCGCATCCCGCCGTTCGAGTGCGCCGCAGATGCGCTCGGCGAGAACCTCCGCTTTTCCCGTGGGAAGAAAACGCGAGACGAGTCCCTGGCGCACCTGGCCGCGCGCGTGGCTTTCGAGCCCGGAAAAGATCGGCCCTGGATAGACGGTGACGACGTCGACGCCATGCGGCTGCAGATCCAGACGCGCGATTTCCGAGGCGTTGCCCATGCCGGCCTTGGCGCCGCCGTAGTAGCTGCAGCCGGGGATCGGGACGCGGCCGGCCATGCTGGCGACGTTGACGATCCAGCCGCGCTTTTCGCGGAGCATCGCCGGCAGGGCCAGGTCCATCAGCCGCAGCGGCGCCGTCAGGTTGATGTCGATGAGCTTCCGCCCGCGCTCCCACCCGGTGCCGGGAAAGCTGATGATCTCCATGGTTCCGGCGCAGTTGACGAGCACGTCGGGATCTCCCCGGCGCGCCGTCGTGTCGGCCCACCAGTTGGGGAGGCCGTCGATATCCGTCAGGTCGCACGGTTCGGCGCTCGCGTCGCCGCCGACTTCCTGAGCACGCGCACGGAGCCCCGCGGCGTTCCGGTCGACGAGGGTCAGGCGCGCGCCGGGCCTGCGCCGGCGGAAGGCGGCAGCCAGGGCGCCCCCGATGGCGCCCGCCGCGCCCGTGATCAGAATGTGCCGCGGATCCATCAGTCTCCCCTCTCGCCCCGCCCGGTCAGGAGCTCCCAGCACGCATCTCGGGCGGCGTTGATGTCGGCGGGCTTCAAGTCGATGTAGCCAAGACGCTGCGACTTGAAGACGCCGACGAAGGCCCCCCAGAAGAGCGCCATCGTAAGTTCCGGCCGCCGCTTCGCCGGAAAGATTCCCGCCCGCCGCCCCTGCTGCACCAGGCTGCGCAGAGGGATCAGGAGGCGCATCTCGACGGAGCGGCTTTCGTCGTCGAGGTAGCCGCGATGGTCCTGCATCTCGAGAAACTGGAAGGTTTCCGGATCTTCGGTCGCAAAAGCGGCGAGCCGGGACCAGAGCTCGTCGAACAGCGGCTTCGACGGTTCCACCGGCGGCAGGTCGTCGAACAGGCGCGACCGCAGGCGCTCCTTCGCGTCGCGGAACACGGCGTTGACGATCGCCTCTTTGCCGTCGAAGTAGTGATAGAGGGTCCCGACGCCAACCCCCGCCTCCTTCGCAATGGGTGGTACAGGAGTGCCGTGAACCCCGGCGCGCGCAAACACGCGCAGGGCGGCCGCGAGAATCCGGTCGCGCTTGTCGGCGCCGCGCGCTTCGGGCCCGGCGGAGGGGGCCCCGGCCGTCGAATGAACGTTCATTCGACGAGTCTGCCACAGAAACCGCCCTTGCGCAAGGCGCTCGAGCGGGCGGTTCCCGGCTCAGGACGGCTCGTTGATCGGCGCCGCCGGCAGCACCTCGGTGCGCAGTTCATTCACGCGGTCCTGCAGACGTCGCAGGCTTACGACACGCCGGCGCATCCAGGACGCCGTCTCGTCCTCGAGACCACCGCCGGTCAACCGCTCTTCGAGCAGCTGCAGGTCGCGCGCGAGACTCACGCCGATGAATTCCAGATACTCCCGGTCGAGCGGCTGGGGACGCCGCTCCGACAGGCGCGCGATCTCATCCTGCGCTTCGGGCCGCAGCAGCGTATCGGGCAGGCTGAACCCCTCTGCGCCGGCCAGGCGCTCGATCTCGTCGAGGGCTTCACGGTGATCGCGCACGAGATCTTCAGACAGTCCGTCGATCTGCGGGTTCTCATTGCGGATATGGCCGATCATCGAAGCGTCGATCCGCTCCTGCAGACCACGGGCGGCCTCGGTGAGAAACTCGCGATCGGCCTGCGCAAAGGCGGCTCCGCTCCAGACGAGCAGCGAAAGGGCAAGCGTGCCCCGTAGCAGAGCGCTGATAAGCTTCACCTGTGTCATGGCTGCGCCTCCTCTCCCGCAGGTCCCTCGGCCTCTTCGCCCATCCAGTCGGGCGCCCCCGAAGACTCCGATCCGCTGCCGGTACCCGGAGAGTCACCCTCCATCGGACCGCGCTCTTCTTCGACCACCCCGGGGGGCTCCCGGTCACATGCGACTGCGCCTGCGCCCAGGCCGACGAGGCATGCAAGAATCCATGTTTTCATGAATCCAGCCTGCGCTACGCGCAGCCGGCCCGGAAGGGTCGCGGGTGAAGAAGAAAGCACCCCGGGGAGCAGCATTGTCAGCGATTGATTAGATGCACAGATTGGATGACTCAAGGACGGCGTGACGGCGACCGTTGGCCTGCGAGCAGTCCTGCGATGCTCAGGTCTTCATCGACCTGCGGCCAGCGAATCCCTTCGCCATCTCCAAGAAGTTCCCACTGCGCACGCTGTACAGGGGTGGCATCGGCCAGGCGCGGATACCATGCGAGCGGAACGGCTATACGCCGCCCATCCAGAAGTGAAACGACGATCTCGTCAACGGTGACCTCGACCTCTTTGGCGCGTGGCCCCTCAACGGTAGAAGAACTCATTCCAAGCCTGCTCGAAGCGTCCGCGATTCACACGGACGTGGTTTCGAATCTCATTCAATTCCTGTGCAGAAAAGCGGCTGGACGATGCCAGTTCCAGGGAGCCCAGCCAGATCTTGGCAAGACTCCTGTCCCGCTGCACATGGACATGTGGCGGCTCGCTTCCTTCGTTGCTGTAAAAGAAAAAACGATAAGGTCCGATAACCGCCACTGTCGGCACAGGTCCATCATACCCTTTTCGTTCCAAGGAATGAGTAGAAATCTGTTCAGGCCAGCGGATTCACGACTTCGACCCAGGGAAAGCGGTGGAAGTCCATGTCGTTCGTGTAGATCCGGCGGATACCGTGTTCGCGCATGAGAACGGCCGTGTGCATATCGAACATCTTGTTCCCCGCCACGAGCGGAACCTCGGCGATCGACTGCGCAAGCAGCGGGGCATGCCGTTCCGTATGCGTGAGGATCTGCAGGGACGGCGATGCCTGCAGGGCCTGGAGGAACTCGTTCGCCTGTGACGCCGTCCACGGCCGTACCTTGACGCGCGCGTGGGTCGAGACGCGCAGGAACTCGTAGAGAATGTTCCACCCCAGCGCCCACGGTTCGTTTCCGGCCCGCAGACGCTCGAGGAGCGCATAGGCCTTGGCATGCTCGGGAACAGAGGAATCTGCGGCGTAGAGCAGGATGTTCGTGTCGACGACCATGCTCAGTCGCCGCGGTCGAGCACGTCGTAGAGCGCATCGCGGTTCGCGACGTCGACGAGAAAGCCCCCTTGGTCGCCGGCCGGCAGGGGGGGCAGTGGTGTCTGGAGACTGATCGGTTCGCTGAGGTAGCGCGCCACGGCTTCTTCGACGATCGAAGAGATCGACCGGTGATCGGCAGTCGCCTTTTCACGTAACCGCTGCAGAGTTACCTCAGGGAGAACCAACGTTGTCTTCTTCATACGTACCACCATATCATAGGTACGGCTGTATGGCAACCAAGGCTGTCCGGGCATGAAAGGCCCCCTCATGCGTGTTACGATGACCCACTTGGTTCCCCCGGGAGGCCCATGGAAGTCGCTCTGAATACCGTCGTCACCCTCAATTTCCGCCTCACGGATGTCGACGGGAACATTCTGGACCAGTCGCAGGACGGAACCTTTCAGTACCTGCACGGCCACGGGCGGATTCTCCCGGGTCTCGAGCGCGCACTCGAGGGAAAACGGGCCGGCGACAACGTGGATGTCGAGCTCCCCCCGAACCAGGGGTTCGGCGAACGGGATGAGAACCTGACGGAGATCGCGCCGCGCAAGATTTTCAAGGACCTCGACGTCAAGCCGGGGATGAAGTTCCAGGCGCGCGACAAAAGCGGCCGCTTCGTCCCTCTGCACGTCGTGCGCGTCGACGGAGATGACATCCATGTCGACGCGAATCATCCGCTCGCCGGCATGACCCTCTACTTCAGCATCGACGTCCTGGACGTGCGCGAGCCCACCGAAGCCGAACTCGGCCACTGGCCTGCGGCCGATTCCTGATGCCTGATTCTTGATTCCTGAGCCGGAACAAGGGGGGCTCCAGTCCTTGCCGGCAATCGTCAATCGTAAATCGTAAATCGTCAATGGAAGTGCGCCCCCTCGCTGTCACGCTCCATTCCCTTTCGCGCGGTCAGCTCGGGACGAACGGAAGTCCTTGCCGGCAAATCGTCAATCGTAAATCGTCAATCGTCAATGGAAGTGCGCCCCCTCGCCGTCGCGCTCCATTCCCTTTCGCGCGGTCAGCTCGGGACGAACGGAAGCCCTTGCCGGCAAATCGTCAATTGTAAATCGTCAATCGTCAATTCGCGTTGCTCGTCACTTATTGTCCCGCTTGTTAAGATGTTGCACGCCTTTCTGACGTGTAAATGCTTTTCGTATCGCCGGTTTTTCTCTTCCTGTTTCTCCCGCTGACGCTCGCGGGGTTCATCCTTCTCGGACGCCGCTTCGGTGCGCGCGCGGCCACCCGCTGGCTTTTATTCGCCTCGCTCTTCTATTACGGCTGGTGGCGGCCCGAGTACCTGCTGCTCATCGTCGCCTCGATGGCCTTCAACTTCGCGGTCGGCACCCGCCTTGCGCGGAGCCCCTCCCGGCTGCTGCTCGGGCTCGGCGTCGGGGGAAATCTGCTGGCGCTCGGCTACTACAAGTACGCCGGGTTCGCGGCCGAGAGCCTCAACTGGGCGCTCGATCTCCGGCTGCCCGTTCCCGAAATCGTGCTCCCGCTGGCCATCTCCTTCTTTACCTTCCAGCAGATCGCCTATCTGGTCGATGCGCATCGAGGCACGGTGCCGCCGCAGCAGCCCGGGCATTACGCGCTCTTCATCAGTTTCTTTCCGCAGCTCATCGCCGGTCCTATCGTCCACCACAAGGAGATGATGCCGCAGTTCGAGCGGCCCGACCTGCTGAAGCTCTCTGCCGAACGGGTGACACTCGGGCTGACCATGTTCTTTCTGGGCATGGGCAAGAAGCTGCTGCTCGCCGACAACGTCGCGCCCTATGCCAACGACGTCTTCGGCGCGGTCGAGAACGGTACCGCCATCGGTGCCGTCGAAGCCTGGATCGGCACGCTCGCCTATACGCTGCAGCTCTACTTCGACTTTTCGGGCTACTGCGACATGGCCATCGGGGCCGCCTTTCTTTTCGGGATCCGGCTGCCGATCAATTTTGATTCCCCTTACCAGGCTGGGAACATCATCGACTTCTGGCGCCGCTGGCACATCACGCTCTCCCGCTTTCTGCGCGATTACCTCTACATTCCCCTCGGGGGGAACCGGTATGGCCGCGCGCGGCGCCACCTCAATCTCTTTCTGACCATGCTGCTCGGCGGCCTCTGGCACGGGGCCTCCTGGGCCTTCGTGCTCTGGGGCGCCCTGCACGGCCTCTACCTGGTCATCAATCACGGCTGGCGCGCGATCCGCGGCTCGGCACGGGTGAGCCGCGCGGAACTGCTGGTGGCCCGCGGTCTCACGTTCGCGGCCGTCGTGCTCGCCTGGGTCCCCTTTCGCGCCGCGAACTTGAAGGACACGTGGGCCATGTGGGGCGCGCTCTTCGGCGTCAACGGCATTCGGCTGCCCACGGAGTTCGCAACCAAGCTCGCGGTGCTGCAGCCCCTGTTTGCCCCACTCGACGTGCGGTTCGTTCACCAGCTCGCCATCCCGGGCGTGAAGGTCCCCGTCCTGCTGCTTGCCGCTCTCCTGATCATCGTCTTGATCCTGCCGAACAGTCACCGGCTGCTCGGCAGTACCGGACCGCTCTTCTCGCCCCGAAGTGCACACGCGCAGCCTCGCCCCCTGCGCTGGGCGCCGACCGGCGCCTGGGGAGCCGCCATCGGCGTGGTCGCGTTGCTGAGCATCCTCTCCCTCAACCGCATCAGCGATTTTCTCTACTTCCGCTTCTGAGGCCATGTACAGCCAACCGCACACCCGCTTCTGGACCGGTTTCGGCCTCGCCTTCGGCGGACTTCTGCTCGCCGTCGTCGCGTTCAACGCCTGGGTCGATCCGTACGGCCTCTACCGGCGCTCGGCGCACCCCGCCGGAACCACCGAGAACTTCAAGCGGGTACGGCTCTGGAAGACCGAAACCGTGCGGCGCCTCCAACCCCGGGCTGTCGTGCTCGGAACGTCCCGCGCCGATTTCGCATTCGACCCGGCGCATCCCGGCTGGTCGGCGCAACCCGTATTCAACTTCTCGGTTCCGGGCGCGAGCGGATACGAAATCCGCCGCGCCTTCGAGTTTGCCGACGAAGTCGGCGACCTGCGGCAGGCCCTGCTCGTACTCGACTACGGACCCTTTCTGGTGGACGGTGCTGACGCGGATTTCGTCACAGAACGCCTCCAGCTCGATCCCCCGCTCACCGTACGGGCCGCTGATCTGTACGGAACGCTCTTCGGCATCGATGCCGTGCTCGACGGCCTCGGTCTGCTGCTCGGTTGGCGCTCGTGGGACGGCGCGATTCCTTACCACGCGACCGGCTTGCGCAGTGACGCCCTGCTCGTCGACAAAGTTCTCGAAGCGGGCGGTCATCATGCCCGATTCCTCGCGCGCACGGGGCGGGCCATCGAACCGCACCGCCGCATGGCTCACCTGGAGCGTTGGGCGTATCCTGATTACCGCGCACTGCTCGAACGCGCCCATACCGAGGAGATCGACCTTCGCATCGTACTGTCGCCGCGGCACGTCTGGTCTCTGCTGCAGATCGACCTCGCCGGCGAATGGGATGCGTTCGTCCGCTGGAAAACCGACCTCGTTCGCATTAATGAAGAAGTGGCCGCGGCCCATGGAAGAGCGCCCTTCCCGCTCTGGGATTTCTACAAGGTGCACCCATTCACGACCGAGCCAATTCCGGCCGCCGGCGACGCGAAGACCACCATGCGCTGGCATGTCGAGTCTTCGCACTTCCGCACCGAGCTCGGAAACCGCGTTCTCGACCGGGTCTTCGGCTACGTCGATGCAGATCATCCTGCCGATCCGTCCTTCGGCGTGCTGCTTGCATCGGCTGACGTGAAGGCCGGCGCCGAGGCCGATCATGCCGCGGTGCGCGCGTATTGCGGTCGGTTCCTTGCAGACTGCGAGGAACTCCGCGCTCTCATCCTCCGGGGCACGGACGGCATCCCGGGAGCGCCGGTTGCCGGTGCGGCTTCGCCGCCGCCCGACGAAGGATTCTAGCGGGCGTAAAATTGAAGACCGGCGACATTCACGCCGGTCGCCCGCCGTTCCCCACCTCTCGCGACGGCGTGGAAATCCGCCTACGATAAGGCAGGTACCATCGTTCCGCGCGCGACGTTCCCCTTCATCGTTCGGAGTCCCGCATGCCGAGCCCCGTCCTGCCCGCCATCGTACTCGCCAGCTCCAACGACGAGACTCGCACGTTTCTCGGCGGCATGCTCGAGCGGCGATTTGGAGCCGATTACAGCATCGCGCTTGCCGACAGCGCCGCCGACGTCATTCGCCGGCTGGTCGGCTACCGGGACGCCCGGAAGCCGGTGGCGCTGGTGATCTGCAGTTCGTTTCTCGAAGGGAGCAACGGCATCGAAATGCTCTCCGAGGTGCACTCGATTCACCCGCACGCCGGCCGGATTCTGCTCACGCGCTGGGGCGACCGCGAAGCCGCCAAGATCATCCTCCAGGCCATGACGCTCGGGCGCGTCGACGATGCCGTCTATGTGCCGACGACCAGCCCCGACGAGGCTTTCTACCGGCGGCTCACCGAGCATCTCGAAGAGTGGAGCCAGGAGCAGGGGCCGCACCTCGAGATTCTGCGCATCGTCGACCATGCGCGCTCCCGCCGCGGACACGAGCTGCGCGAAGGCCTCGAGCGCAACCGGGTTCCCTTTCGATTCATCCGCGCCGACGACGACGAGGGGCGGTCACTCACCGCGACCCACGGCGCCGATGCGCTGCCGCTCGTGCTGCTCGCCGACGGCCGCGTGCTGCGCAACCCGAGCAACCTTGCCATCGCCGAGGCCCTCGAGGTGAATTCGACGATTCAGAACGACATCCTCGACTATGCCGTCGTGGGGGCCGGGCCGGCCGGCCTGGCGACCGCAGTCTACGCGGCGTCCGAGGGAATGCGCACCCTGGTCATCGAGCCCTGGACCCTCGGGGGGCAGGCGGGGGCCAGCTCGCGCATCCGTAATTATCCCGGTTTTCCCCGCGGCATTTCCGGTGCCGACCTTGCCGACCGGTTCTACCAGCAGGCCTGGTTCTTCGGCGCAGGGTTCATCTTCGCCCAGCACGTCCGGCGCCTTGAAGCGGGCGACGACTGCTACGAGCTGACCATCGACGACGGCCGCGTGGTGCGCGCCCGGGGCGTCGTGCTCGCCTGTGGCGTCGCCTACCGTCCGCTCGGCATTCCGAATGTCGAACGGTTCAACGGCGCGGGGGTCTTCTACGGCGCGGCGACGACCGAAGCGCGCGCCCTCGAGGGTACCCGGGTCTGCGTCGCCGGCGGCGGAAATTCAGCCGGGCAGGCCGTCGTGCATCTGGCGAAGTTCGCCACGCACGTCGATCTGCTGGTGCGCGGAACGGCCCTGACCGGCAACATGTCGCAGTATCTGATGCAGGAGCTCGAAGATCTCCCCAACGTGACCATCCGCTTCAACACCGAGGTGGTCGACGCCGTGGGCGACCAGGTACTCGAGGGACTCGTCCTGCACGACGGCATGACCGGCGAGACGCGCACCGAGCCGTCGGCGGCCCTGTTCGTCTTCATCGGTGCACAGCCGCATACGCGCTGGCTGAGCCCCGCGGTTCACTGCGACAAGCAGGGCTACATCCTGACCGGCACCGAACTGCTGCGCGATGGCGAGCCTCCCGAAGACTGGCCGCTGAAGCGGCGCCCGTTTCCCTTCGAGACGAACCTGCCTGGCGTGTTTGCCGTCGGCGACGTGCGCCACGGATCGATCAAGCGGGTCACTTCGGCGGTGGGCGAAGGGGCCATGGCCATCCCCTACCTTCACGCATGGATCGCCGAAGTGAATGCGCGCCAGCGCCGCCGGGGCCCGCTCTCCCGGGGGGCGCGCGGCCTCGCGCACCCGCCGGCAGGCAGCGAAAGCGCCGGCTCGAGCCTGCACTGATCGTTGATGCGGCGCGTGGGGCGGCAGTCCCCACTCGTCTCCCCGCATTTGCTTTGCCGACGTCCGACGTCCGACGTCCGATCAGAACCCGCTCATTTTGCCGATGATCTCGAGCATGATCTCATCGGCGCCGCCGCCGATGGTCATGATGCGCACATCGCGGTAGGCGCGGGCGATCGGATACTCCTCGATATAACCGTTGCCCCCGTGCATCTGCAGGCACTGGTCGATGACGTCCTTGGCCATGCGCGCGCCACGCAGCTTGAGCATCGAGATCTCGCGTGTGCAGTCTTCGCCCGCCTCGAGCTTGCGCACGCAATGGTACGCGAGGTGGCGCACCATCTCGACCTCAGACATCATCTCGGCCAGCCGGTGACGCAGCACCTGCTTCGTGATCAGGGGCTTGCCGAATGCCTTGCGGTTCCGCAGATACTCGATCGTCTCGTCAATCGTTTCCTGGGCAAGAATGTAGGATGAGGCCGCCGTCAGCCGCTCGTGCTGAAACTGCTGCATCTGATAGATGAAGCCCATCCCCTCTTCGCCGATCCGGTTCGCGGCCGGCACGACCACGTCCTCGAGCGCGAGCATGGCCGTATCGCTGCAGCGCCAGCCCATTTTCTTGAGCTTCTTGCTGACCGAAAAGCCCTTGCTCTTCGTGGGAACGACAAAGAGAGAGAACGAGTGATGGCCGGGCTCGTCGCTCGTGCGGGCAAGGAGCGTCACGTAATCGGCCTGCGCGCCGTTCGTGATGAAGGTCTTTGTTCCGTTGATGACGTACTCGTCGCCGACCCGGCGCGCCGTCGTGCGAATTCCGGCCACGTCAGATCCGGCATCCGGCTCGCTCACGCCGATGGCGAAGACCGCCTCGCCGGCCAGGGCGGGACGGAGGTATTTCTTCTTCAGCTCCTCAGAACCGAATTTGTGAATGGCCGGAGTCGCCATGTGGGTCTGCACGGTGATCGGAACGGCGACGCCCCCCGCCTTGATGTGCCCCATCTCTTCGAGAAAGACGAGATCGAACCAGTAGTCGAGCCCCTGACCGCCGAACGAAGGATCCATCGTGATCCCGAGAAACCCGAGATCGCCCATCTTCTTGAGGATCCTGTGGGCCGGCCAGGCTTCGGCCTCTTCCCAGGCTTCAACGTTCGGATTGATTTCGCTGTCGATGAAATCGCGCAGATTGCGGCGGAACAGTTCGTGCTCGGCGGTGAAGTACATCGGTAACTCCGGGGGGGGTAAAACAGATCCCGCATATTCTACCCTTGTCCTGCGCCGCGGTCGATCCGGACGCTGCGAGACCGCTACAATGAAAGAATGACTTTCGGGCGGCGCCTCCACTGTACCGGCACGCGGCTCCTGGCTGCCGTGCTGCTCGCCGCGCTGCTCGGAGCGGTCTCCGGCGCACGGGCCGAAACGCCGCGGCCGCCGCCCTCGCGCACTATCGACGGGTTCAGCATTGATTCCGCCCGAGTGGCGGCCGCCTACGGTGCCCGGCCTGAACGGCGCGTCTGGACCGGTTCGACCGAAGCGGTCGCCCGGGCCGATGCCGTGCTCGCCTTTCTGGCCCGCGCCTACGAAGACGGTCTGGACCCCCACGATTACGCCATCGAGCCGCTCGCCCGGCGGCTGGCCGGCCCGGAGCGAATGGACGACGACACCGAGCTGCTCTTTACCCATGCGCTGCTTGAATACGTGCGCGACATGAAGACCGGCCGCGTCGCCCCGCGCAATTTCGACCCCAATCTCTACGTGGCGCCGCCGGCGGTCGACCTCACCGTCCTGTACGAAAGCATCGTGAGCGCACCCCATCCGGTCGCGCGCGTGGCTGCGCTGGCCCCGGCGCACCCCGAGTACCGGCGGCTGCGCCGCGCGCTGGCTGAATACCGGCAGATCCGCGACCGCGGCGGCTTCACCCCCGTTCCCGCCGGTCCCTCCCTGCGCCAGGGCGATCAGGACGAACGAGTCGCGGACCTGCGCCAGCGCCTCACAGAAGAAGGCTACCTGGCTGCTTCGACCGAGACCACCTACACGGCCTCGGTCCAGGCGGCGGTCGGCCGCTTTCAGGCCAACCACGGACTCGAGGTCGACGGCATCGCCGGCCGCCGCACGCTGGCCGCGATGAACGAGAGCGTCGACGAACACATCCGCATGCTGATCCTGAACCTCGAACGCTGGCGCTGGCTCCCCGACGACCTCGGGCGCCGGCACGTGCGCGTGAACATCGCCGACTTCAGCGTGCGCGCCATGGAGGGGTCGCGCGAGGTCGGCCGCGCGAAGGCGATCGTGGGCAAGCCGGCGCGCATGACGCCGGTCTTCTCCAGCGTCATCACGCAGGTTCTCTTTCAGCCCTACTGGTATGTGCCCGAACGGATCGCGCGGGAAGATATCCTCCCGCAGCTGCAGCGTAACCCCGCATTTCTCGCGGCCGAGCGGTTTACCGTCTTCCGGCGCGAAGGCGCGCGGCTGGTGCGCGTCGACGAGCCGATCGACTGGGGCGCGCTCACGGCGACCAAGCCATTTCCCTACGTCCTGCGCCAGGACACGGGCCCCCGCAACGCCCTGGGCCCGATCAAGTTCGACATCGTGAACGACTGGGATATCTACATGCATGGGACGCCGGCGCAGCACCTCTTCGCGTCGACCGAGCGCGCTTACAGTTCCGGCTGCATCCGTCTCGAGACACCGCTCGACCTTGCCCACTTCATTTTCGAACACGATCCATCGGTCGATCGCGAACGCATCGATGCGTTATACTATCAGGCAGCCAGAGAGCCGCAGGGGCCACCGGTTATCGTGCCCCTGTCTGAGCCGATCCCGGTGCACATTCTGTACTGGACGGCCTGGGCCGACGAGGCCGGCGACGTACACTTCGTCGGCGACGTGTACGGGCGAGACAGGCTCCTGGCGAAGGCGCTGAGCCTTTGACGAGAGGATGAGGACTGAGAAACGCGATGGCCTGGACGAGACGTGACTTTCTGCGCTCCGGACTGATGGCCGCCGGCATGCTCGCGCTGCCGCGCTGGGCCCGGGCGGCGACGGAGCCCGAGGTCAAGACCCTCTCGTTCTACCACCTGCATACCGGCGAGCGCCTGCGCCGGATTCCTTTCTGGGAACAGGGGGAGTTCGTGCCGGATGCGCTCCACGAGATCAATCGCCTGCTGCGCGATTTCCGTACAGGCGAAGTCGCCGAAATCGACCGCGGCGTGCTCGACATTCTCTTTCGCCTTCGCGAGTCGACGGGTAGCGCGAATGCATTCCACATCATCAGCGGTTTTCGCTCGTCGGCGACGAACGCCATGCTGCGCACGAAGTCGCGAGGGGTGGCCAAAGGGAGTCTCCACACGCGCGGCATGGCCATCGACGTCCGCCTTCCGGGCACGCAATTGAAGGCGCTGCGTCAGGCGGCCCTCGACTTGAAGGCCGGCGGGGTGGGATACTACCCGAAATCAGACTTCGTGCACGTCGATACCGGCCGCGTCCGCTGGTGGTGACCGGCGCTTTTCTCCGGCGCCCCTGCATCCGCCGCAACCGGGAATCGACACTGGGGGGAATCATGCGCCGGGCCATTCCGCTTTTTGCCTTTTTCGCTTGCTGCAACCCCGGCCCCGAGTCCGCGATGGTCACGTATCATCAGGACGTGGCCCCGATTCTGGCGGCCAACTGTGTCGGATGCCACCGCGAGGGGGGCGCCGCACCGTTCCCCCTGGAAACCTACGAGCAGGCGAAGGCCTATGCCTCGCTCATCCGGCAGGTGACCGAAGAGCGCCGAATGCCGCCGGTCAACATGGACGCCAGCGGAGCCTGCCAGCCGTTTGCGGATACGCCCTATCTGAGCGAGGCGCAACTCAAGGCGATCCGCGACTGGGCGCAATCGGGTGCCGAGCCGGGAGACCCGCGGGACCACAGCGCCCTCATCCCCCGGCAGGCGACGCTCGACAATCCAACGACGACCGTCACGGTCGGCGGCTACACGCCTGACGATTCCACCGCTGACGACTACCGCTGCTTCGTGGTCAATCCGGACTTGACGCGCCAGGCCTACCTGACGGCCTTCGAGGTCCGGCCCGGTTCTGCCGCGCAGGATCACCACATGATCCTCTATCTCCCCACCGACGATGACGCCGAGCAGGCCGCCCTCGAGAGTGACGCCGCCGAGCCCGGTACCGGCTACACATGCTACGGGGGACCCGGCGTGTCGGCATCGGCCGTCGCCGGGTGGGCGCCCGGGACGGGCGCGACCGCCTATCCCGAGGGGACCGGCGTGCGCATCCCCGCGGGCCGGCAGATGATTATCCAGATGCACTTCAATACCGTCAACGGCGTCGAACCGGACACCACAGAAATCGCACTGCAGCTCGCACAGACGGTCCGCAAGCAGGGATACCTGGCGCCGATCGCCGATGGACGCATGGTGCTTCCCGCCGGAGAAGAACGTGCGCAGTGGACGTTCGACTGGCCCCTGTCCCAGGGGCCGCAGTTTCCCGGCCTCATCCACGCCGCATTTCCCCACATGCACAAGCGCGGCGTCTCGATGCGGGTCGACATCGTCGACGGCGACGAAGAAACATGCCTGAGTGACGTGCCCCGTTGGGACTTCAACTGGCAACGGTTCTTTTTCTACGAGGAGCCCGTCCCGTACTACCCGACGTCCACGGGAGCCATCCGCACGGCATGCGTCTTCGACACGAGCGGCGACACGGTGCCCGTCACCTGGGGCGAAGGGACGGACGACGAGATGTGCCTGACCTATTTCTACGTCACGTTCTGAGCGGCGAACATTTCCGGACAAAGCGCCGAGCGCCGCGCCAAGCGCCAATGAAACAAGGCCACTTCCACGCGGTTCACGAGAGCACGTCCGAGCCGGGATGGGTCCACGCACTCGTCACTCGTCACTCGTCACTCGTCACTCGTCACTCGTCACTCGTCACTCGTCACTCGTCACTCGTCACTGCCCCAATCGTCAATCGTAAATTGTCAATTTTCCCGACCGTCCGGTAGAATAGCCTGCATGCCTTCGACGCATGAAAGATTGCTCGCCGACGCCCTCGCCCCCCTTTCGCGCCGCCGCTTTTTTCTGGGCGCCGCCGCGGGCCTCGGCACGACCGTGGCCGCCTGCACGTCCGGTTCCGCAACGGGGCTCCCCGCAGACCTGCAGACCCTGACCCCCGGCGAATACCGGCTCTTTCAGCGCCTTGCCGCCGTGTTTCTGCCGACAACGGCCGTCGGGCTCACGCCGGTCGAAAAGGTTCCCCTCTTTCGGAACATCGATCACATGCTCGGTCTCCTTCCAGAGCCGCTGCGCAACGACCTCGGCCTCGGCCTCAAACTCTTCGACTACGGCAGCTACGTCATCGGCTGGCATTTCAGCCCGTTCCACCGACTCGACGACGCATCGGCCGAAACCTACTGCCGCGCGTGGCAGGACGGCAACGAGATCCAGCGCGGCCTCTTTCAGGCGCTGCGGCAGATCGTCTACATGTCTTACTGGCGCGAACCCGACACCTGGGCCCCCATCGACTACGACGGCCCGGTCACCGCGAAGTGGGGCATTCCCCGCCTCGGCAACGCGCCCCTTCCTGCGGAGTAACCGGTGGCAGCGAACGTCAATGCCGGAGACCGGCTCCCCATCCGCGAAGCGCGCAACACGCGGGAAAAAAACATCGACCTCTCAGCCGACGTGGTCGTCGTCGGCTCGGGGGGCGGCGGTGCCGTCATGGCCTACGAGCTCGCCGCCGCCGGCAAGTCGGTAATCGTGCTCGAGGCGGGGCCCTACGTTCCCTCGACGGAATTCACGGAGCGGTATGCCGACATGTTCAGCCGCCTCTACGCCGACCATGGCGGCCAGACCAACACGACCGCAGACCTGGCCATCCTCCAGGGCCGGTGTGTCGGCGGCTCTACGGTCGTGAACGGCGCCGTCTGTTTTCGCACCCCTGCAAATATTCTGGCGGAATGGCGGCGCGACCACGGGCTGACCGAGTTCACGCCCGAACGGCTTGCGCCGTATTTCGAGAAGGTCGAGAAACGGCTCTCCGTCCACACGAACGAGCCGCACGAGATCAACGAAAACAGCCGTATCCTCGAGCGCGGGTGCGAGGCGCTGAACTATTCGAGCAAGCCGCTCGCGCGGAACACGAAGGATTGCTCGCTGAGCGGATTCTGTCTTGCCGGGTGCGCTTCGGATCGCAAGCAGTCGATGCTGGTCACCTACATTCCCTGGGCCATCGCAAAGGGTGCCCAAGTGTTCGCCGATACCACGGCAGATCGGATTCTGACGGAAAACGGGCGCGCCGTAGGCGTCGAAGGCGAGATGCGCGATCCGGAATCCGGCGCGCTCAAGGCGACCGTGCGTGTCCGGGCAAAGGCGGTCGTCCTTGCCGCCGGCGCAGTGCAGACGCCGATCCTCCTGCAGAAGAACGGCCTCGCCGACTCGAGCGGTCAGGTCGGCCGTAACTTTGCCTGCCACCCTTCGCTCGGGTTCTTCGCCCTCTTCCCCGAGAAGGTTTACGGCTATCGGGGCGCCACGCTCGGGAGCTACTGCGACGAGTTCGAGGCGCCGGAAAAAGGCGGCTTCATTCTCGAGGGGGGCACGGCAGGGGCCGACTTTATCGCCATGCTCGCCCCGGCGTTCGGCCGCGAAAATCTTGACGTCATGAAGCGCTTTGCGCACATTGCGGGCATGGTCAGCCTGATCCATGATCGCAACGTGGGCCGCGTCAAGTGGACCGGAAAGAAGAAGGAAATTCAATACGCCATCGATCCGGCCGACCAGCCGACTATCCGTCAGTGCATGGTGACGGCATCGCGCATCTTCTTCGCCGCAGGCGCCGAGGAGGTCATTCTCCCGACCTACCAGCCGCTGCGGGTGCGGTCCATGGACGAAGTCGAACGGATCGTTCCGCAGCTCGACCTTGGCCCGCACCGGCTGCACTTGACGTCCTATCACCCGCAGGGTACCTGTCGGATGGGCGCCGATCCGAGCCGCTCCGTCGTCCGGCCGGACGGCAGGACGCACGACGTGCCCGGGCTGTGGATTGCAGACGCGAGCCTGTTTCCCACCTCGATCATGGTCAATCCCCAGATCTCGGTGTTCGCCCTGTCGACGTGGATCAGCGAGCGACTGCACGCTTCACTCGAAGGTTGACCTTCCCGTTGGATCTGCCGGGATCAGACCGGAACGCGTTCTCCAGCCTGAATCAATCCTTCCAGGCTTTCGCGCCAGAGGCGCTCCACTTCTTCCACCGCAGAGGCGGTCAGGTTGTCGCGTCCGCTGACGGCCACGCTCAGGCGCCCGGCGAAGCTCGTGACGAGGGCGATGGGCGCTGGAAAGTCGAGTACCGACGGCGGCGTCATCCAGGCGTCTTCACACCGGTCGCCGAAGGGAGCAAGATACGGGTCCATGACCCCCACGTTGGTCATCACCTGACCCCGATGGCCCTGCAGGCGCACCAGGCGCTTGATGATCCGCCCGATGCCGATTGCGAGTCCGTCGACGATCCACCCGAAGAGAACGAGCGGAACCAGATTGGAACCGAGCCCCGGCAACCGCGATTTCTGCTCTCCCGTGACTTTGCATACGCGGGCCAAGGCCGCGCGCGGGTCCCCGACCTGCTGTGCATCCAGGGTAACCATGTCGAACCCGCTCAGGTTGGCGACGATTGGCCGCGGCTCGCCGAGGAACCGGCGCAGGTTGATGGTATAAAAGGCGCCCACGGTCTTCTCACCGACTCTCCGGGCCGCCACTCCCAGGGCGGCGAGCACGAGGCCGTCGTTGATCGTCGCCCCCTCTCCACGGCAGAAGTCATGCAGACGCGACGTCTCGCTCTCGTTCAATAGAAGGCGACGGACGGGGAGCGGCGTACGGCCCGTCCGGTTGCGCTCGAAACCGGCACTCCAGATCGCAAGGAAGGGAACCGAGAGGGTGCGGACCATTTCTCCAAACATCGCACGCAGAGCCGGGATCAGTTGGCCCGGGCCGAGTGCGCGGGCGATCTGCCACACCGATCGGCTGCCGCCGACGGGCGCAACGTGACCGGTGCCTGTCAGCTGTGCGGCAAGCTCCTGCATGACCGTCAACACGCCGTTGCCGTCGGCGACGAGGTGCGGCAGATTGAGGATGAGCCGCGTGCGCCCCTCACCCCGCAGCACGGTGAGGCGGATCGGCCGTTCGCGCTCCGGAGCGATCTCCTCGGCGATGGCCGCCTGCGTGCGCCGGTCGAGGTCGACGGGCCACGTTTCGATGCAGACCGATGCGCCGGCGGGCGCGTCGACCGGAACCCACCGGCAACGCCAGAAGCGGCGCTCGAAACGGCAGTCGAGCACCGGGTGCACGCCGAGAAGGCGCCCGAAGGCAGCTTCGATTTCTGCGTGGGTCCACGAAAGACGGACGTCCGCCACGACCGCCAGCTGTCCGAGCTCGGTGCCCAGCAGTCCGACCTCAATGAATTCCGCTCGCATAGACCTACGTTCCATGCGCCTACGATACCAGCCCCCGACCCGCCCCCGCCCCGCCGCCGCATTCCCCCGAGCCTTGACCGGCGACCGACGACCGAAGGCTGAGGACTGACGATTCACGACTCATGACTTTGGACTGCAGACTGTTGACTGAGGACCGGCCGGTTGCACCCGCCCTCCCCACCGACTACCATAACCCCTCATGAGCCGCCCTCTCGTCTTCGCCGCCCGCACCGCGGGTCTCGCCAACCGCCTGCGCGCCCTGGTCGGGTGGGAAGCACTCGCGCACTTCCGCAACATGCCGTTCGCACTGTACTGGAAACCGACGCACGAGTGCGATGCCGGTTTCGCCGATCTTTTCGAGGCCGGCGACTACCGGCTGATCGGCCGGGCCGCCTTCGAGCTGCACAAGCGCACCGGCGCCGAGATCCGCGAAGACCTCTTCTGGTTCACCGCCATCTGGGACCGGTTCGGCAAGGACATCTGCGACTGGGAGCCCTTTCGCGACTTCGCGCTCGATCAGCTGGCGAACCTGCGCCCGGTTCCTGCAGTTCGCGAAAAACTCGACGCCTTCACGGCCGCTCACGATTTTTCGCGGGTCGAGGGTCTGCACATCCGCATGACCGACAATCTTCAGGCCTACGCCAACTGGGCAAAGACGACCCCCGGATTCGAGATGGCTTATGTCTCGAAGCTCGAAGGGTTCATGGGGTACATCGAACGGACCCTTGCCGTATCGCCGCAGACGCGCTTCTTCATCGCCACCGACAACGCCGACGTCGAAAAGAAACTTCACGAACGGTACGGAAATACGGTGTTCACGTACCCGAAGACCTATACAGGGGGCACCGAACGCGTCGTGTCCCTTCGGCAGCGCAAAGTTTTCAACCTGGAAAAACGCACGTCATCCATCCAGGACGCGCTCATCGAACTGCTCCTGCTCGCGCGTTGCCAGAAGATCATCGGCACCTACTACAGCAGCTACAGCAAGCTGGCCGGCGCTATCGGCCGCGTGAAGGAGTCCTACGAGCTGCGCGGCGACGATCCCCACCTCGCCTCCATCGCCAAGCACGTCTGACCGGCCGGGACCTGACCGCGGCCCGCGGGTCTCTGCAGACACTCGCTCCGTGGCCGGTGCGTCACGGCGCCGTGCGGAATTCCCGCTTCGCTCCCCGTCCGCAGAGTTCACTCCGACCGTCGCTGCCGGCGATCGTCGACTATCCGGCCCGACGCACTCGCCGGATTCCGCATCTACATGCTGGAATGGGAGCGGAACTTCATCGTGGAGATAGGCCATGGCATTCGAAACCCAGGTTCACACGGGTATGACCGTGCGCAGCGCCGACGGCGACAAGCTCGGCAAAGTGCAAGACGTCCGGGGCGAAACGTTCCTCGTGGAAAAAGGCTTCTTCTTCCCCAAGGACTACACCGCCTCGATGTCGCAGATTCAGGAAATCAGCGACGACACCATCTACCTCAAGTGGGGCACGAAGATGGTCGAGACCGAGTATGACACCGTCTACGGAGCCGGATCCTACCAGACCGAAACCGCCAGCGGAGAATGGCGGGATTACACTCCCGGCCGCCCCACCGGAGAGGAAAAGACCATCTCGGCCGCCGAAGAGAGGGTCGACGTCGAGAGCAAAGGACTTCGCGAAGTCGGCCGGGTTCGCGTCCACAAAGACGTGAAGACCGAGGACGTGCACTTCTCGGTGCCGCTCCGCCGCGAGGAGGTCCGGATCGAACGCGAACCGGGGCGCGGCTCCGAAGCGGGCGGCAGCGCCTCGTTCCGGGAAGAAGACGTTTCCATCCCCATCCGTGAAGAGACCATCGAGGTCACGAAGAGGCCGGTCGAAACCGAGCGGGTCCACCTCAGCAAAGAAGAGCAGACCCGGCAGCAGCCGGTGAGCGAGGAAGTGCGGAAAGAAGAAATCGAGATCCGCGAAGAAGGCCGGCCCTGATCCGGTTCAGCCTCTCAAGATGCGAACGGCCGCCTTCCGGCGGCCGTTCTTCGTTCGCGACTCAGCGCCGCTCGCCGGTGTCGAGCATGACCCCGAGGGCAAGCGCCAGGCGGCGATCGACAACGGCTTCCGTGTCGCGCTCGAGCGACAGGACGTACTGATCGGTAATCGTGAACTTACGGTCGAACGTGCCGCAGGCTCGGGCGCCGGCCGGATCGAGCAGCACGAAATTCGTGCGCAGCAGCCCGAACAGCGGCCCGAGCAGTCGGCGCAGCGTCGCTTTGAGCATGGAATCTTCGCGGGCGAGAAAGACGGGCGCTCCGTCGGCTCCGCTTACCGTCCACTTGCGGCGGAAGAGATCGTAGAGGTAGTTCTTTTCGAGTCGCCCGATCACCTGGTTCTGCGCATCCTGCACGGTAAAGGAAGCGCGCACCCCCTGAAACCGGCCGTCCTGACGGATCGTGAAAAGTGGCTGCGTCCTGGCTTCGTCACGCCAGGCGAAGGTGTCGCGCCTGGGCGAAAGCCGGACGAGCGTCGCGAGAAAGAGAATGGTTCCGATCAGGAACCCGCCGGCAAAGACGAACGGGGGGAGTTCGCCATTCTGTTCCGCAAGCATGAGCAGAGCCATGACCGCGCCCAGGACGGCAAGACCGGCGGCGACGGCGAGCAGTCCGCGCAGGAGACGCGAAGGACGCTCGATGAAGGCCAGCGGGGCGCCCTCGGACGAGGTCACGAGATACGTCTCGGCGACCTTGAAGACCTTCTGCCGGATCAGCATCCGATCCGGAAGCGATGCGCTTGCGGCAACCGGCTGCTGCAGGACGGCGCCGCGGGCGCCGGGAACGATGGGCTGCATGATGTTCTCCTTTTTGACCGCGCCCGGTGCCGCCGGCGGCGATTGCCGTCACGTCCAGCGCGAGGCGAGCCGAGTCGACATGAGGTCGGCCAGTCCGTAGATGCTGAGCTGTGGATTGACGCCGAGCCCGGTCGGAAAAACCGATCCGTCGAGGACGTGAAGATTCTCGATCTCGTGATGCCGCAGGTCCTCGGAGCGCACGACCCCTAGCTTCGGATCGTCGCTCATCCCCGCCCCCCCCATGACGTGGGCGGAGAAGACGGCCACCTTCCCGGCCGCGAACGGGAGCGCATCGATGGCGTCGATGTCCTTCTCCGACGTCATGCGCAGGGCGGGATCGTGAAAGGTCCACACAGCCTTGGCCCCCGCGGCGAACTGCACGCGCGCCATGACCTTCTGCGCGTGACGCAGCGCCGCCCACGTGCGTTCGGCCACAGGATAGTCCACGACCGGGGTGCCGTCGTCGCGCAGGCTCACCGTGCCGCCCGGAACGTCGTCGTGCAGGCCGTCGCCGGTCAGCGCCAGGTGAAAGGCCATGTGCGAGAGCCGCTCCATGAGGATGCGGTGCTGTTCTCCGTAACCCGGCAGTGCCGACGCGGCAAGCCCGGGGTGCACGGGCGCGGCTTCGAGAAGATAGCCCACCTCGCCGCCGCGGTCGTAATAGTGATGGCTCGCCACCGACTGCGGCGCCCCGTACCAGCCGTTGACGGCGTCGGGAAACTCGGCCATGCTCGTGACGACCGGGTGCAGAAAGGTGCGCATCCCCAGGCGCCGGTTCGGATCGGGCGCGCCCGAACGAAGGAGGATGGCCGGCGTGCCGATGGCCCCCGCGGCCAGAATGAAGCGTTTCGCGCGCACCGTCAGCCCTGCCCCGGTCGGCTCCCGGCCCGAGGCGTCGAGCAGCGTGCACTCGGCCGCCTCGGCCTTGCCCGCATGGAAGCGCAGCCGATCGACCCGGCAGCGGCTGATGACCGTCGCTCCCGCCGAGACGGCATCGGGCAGGTAGCTGACGAGCATGCTCTGCTTGGCGTCGACCGGGCAGCCCATGCCGCAGTATCCGCTGTGAATGCAGTTGCGCGTATTCCGGTGCGTGGTCTCGACCTGGATGCCGAGCTTTTCGCATCCGTCGTAGAGCAGGCGGTTGTTCGGATTCGTCGCCTCGAGCGGTACCTGAGCGATGTTCAGCCGGCGCTCGACCCGATCCCAGTGCGGCGCCAGATCGGCCTCGCCGAAGCCCTTGACGCCATGCACGTCGTGCCAGCGCGAGAGCACGCGCCCGGGGGTGCGAAAGCTCGTGGTCCAGTTGACGACGGTCGTGCCCCCTACCGCCTTACCCTGCAGGATGACGAGCGACGCGTCACGGGTCGTGCGGGCGCCCCCCTCTTGGTAGAGGTTCTGAAAGGCTTCGCGCTCGAGCATGCGAAAGCGGGTCTGCGTGAAGTAGCCCCCCTCTTCGAGGACGACGACCTTTAACCCGGCCGCCTGGAGATTGGCCGCGGCCACCGCTCCGCCCGCGCCGGAACCGACGATGCACACGTCGGCGTCGATGGTTTCGGATTTCGTGAGCGTCTGCCCTTCGACGACACCGGGTTCAAGCAGGCGGCTCATTCTTCACCTTTCTCGGCGGCTGCGACCGGCATCGGCGGTGACAGCGGCTCACGCGCCCTGATCGGGCCGGGGTCGGGCTTGGGGATCGGGGGGCCGGGGTATCCGGCCTCGGCGCCGATGTCGACCGGCATGTAGTAGGCCGCGAGGCTGATCTTGCGCAAGGCGTGATAGGCCCCCACCAGCAGCGGAAAACGGGAGTCGCGCCAGGCATCGATCGAGCGGCGCCGCCCCGCGAGGTCCTGCAGGGTGAACGGCGTGACCGAGCCGCGGGTCAGCATCCCCGCCAGGCCGTTCTCGAGCAGGCCCAGGGCCAGATTGAACTCCTTGCGGATGGCCGCGGGGACGTACGTCAGACGATCGTCGATGATCAGCGCCACCTGCGCCGCCGGAACCGTCATGGGCGTGGGCGCGACGGCTTCGATGAAGGCCGCCAGCACGGGAAAAGACGACGCATCGAGCGCCTGCAGGGGGCCGCCCGGAAGCGGTTCACTGCGCCCGGGGCGCAAGGCCAGCCCCGCCGTTCCGCCGACGAAGAGAACGGCTGAGCCGAGGAGGCTCTTCGTGATGAGCGATCGGCGGCTTATCCGGCCCGATTCGACGGGCTCGCGGGTTACCGGTTTCATGTCCAGGCTCCTCTCCGCAACGCGAGGGCGCGGTCAGACATTATTGAACCATAATGCCCCCTCCATGGCACCCGCGGGGTACAATGAGCCTTTTCGCCTCCCCATGGATCCCACCCATCCGCGCTACAAATGGGCGGTCATGGTGCTCGTCACCCTGGCCACCTTCATGTCCGTACTCGACGCGAGCATCGTCAACGTCGCCGTGCCGCACATCATGCGCTCGTTCGGCGTGCCGCTGAACGACGTGAAGTGGGTCGTCTCGGCCTACATGCTGGCTTATGCGGTGCTTATCCCGCTTGCCGGCTGGCTGCACTTCCGCATCGGGCTCAAGCGGACCTTCGTCGGCACGCTCACCGTGTTCACCGCAGCCTCGGCCCTGTGCGGCCTGGCGTGGAACAACGAGAGCCTGGTCTTCTTCCGCATCCTGCAGGCCATCGGCGCCGGCGCCATCATGCCGACCTCGATGACCCTCGTCTCTGAGGTTTTCGCGCCGCATGAGCGCGGCACCGCCATCGGCATCTGGGGTCTGGGCGTGGTCGTGGCCCCCGCCGTCGGTCCCACGCTCGGCGGCCTTCTCGCCGACACCGTGGGCTGGCGCTGGATCTTCTACATCAACATCCTGCCGGGCGCGCTCGCCATCGGACTCGGCTCTGCCTGGCTGGTCGCCAACCCGCCGCGCGAACGGCCATTCGACGCCCCCGGCTACGCCCTGCTTGCCCTCTTTCTCATCGCCGCGCTGCTCATGCTGGCTGAGGCGGGACGCCTCGGATGGGGCGACCCCTGGATCGTCGGCGGCGGCCTCACCGCGCTCGTGTCGCTCGTCGCGTTCGTAGGCGTCGAGCGGCGGTCTGCGCACCCCATCGTCGACCTGGCCCTCTTCAACCGGCCGACCTTCACGGGGGCGACGCTGCTCGGCGTCTTTCGCTCCATCGTTCTCTTCGGCTCGCTGTTTCTGCTGCCGGTGCTCATGCAGAACGTCATGGGATACTCGGCCGCGACCGCCGGACTGGTGCTGGCCCCCGGCGCCGTCGCCATGGGCATCTTCATGCCCGTGGCCGGACGTCTGAGCGATCGACTCGGTGCGAGACCGCTCGCCTTCGTCGGCGTTGGTCTGACCACCGCATTCCTCTACTTCATGGCCGCGCTCCCCGTCGACGCGGGGCTGTGGGCGATCACCTGGCCGCAGGTTCTGCGCGGTCTCGGGGTCGCCCTGCTTCTGGCCCCCGTATCGGCGGCCGCCATGAACGCGGTGCCGCAGGACGAGGTCGGCATGGCCTCGGGCATCATCAACCTGTTTCAGCAGGTCGGCGGGGCGGCCGGGATCACGGTGCTCGAACTCCTGCTCGAAATGCGCCTGCACACCCGCGCGGGGACCCGGGCCGACCTCGAGCACATGCAGGGGAGCGCCGAGGCCGCCGCGGCCTTCGGCGACGTGTTTCTGCTCTGCCTCGCGATCATGGCGCTCGCGTTTCTGCCCGCCGCCATGCTCGGTCGCGAAGCGAAACGCTAGGCCGGACGGCGAATCACCGTGTCCTGCGGCCGGCCGGCTTCGGCCTGCCCGGTGCCGAGCATGAGATTCGCCAGCCGCTCGCCCCGCTCGAAAGCGCGCCGCCGCTGCCGCGGAATGTCATAGTAGAAGCGGCGCATCATCTCGTCCTTGATCTGTTCGGGCGTCCACGTCTCGAACACGCGGAAACCGAGCGTCTGCGCCGCTTTGGGAAACAGAGGCTTCAGCCGGTCGGCCGCACGTCCGAAGACATCGCGCATGAGCATGTAGTCGCTGCGAAATCGGCCGTAGCGGCTCCGATAGGCATAGTGCCAGACGTAGATCTCGGCCAGCGTGCGGGGCAGATCTTCTTCGATGTGCGCCTGCATCCCCTTGGCTATCGAGAACCCGATGCCCTTGAGGGGATCTTTGAGGCGGCCGCGCACATTGTCGGCCGCGCGGAACGAGGAGATCCAATGATGCTCGCAGTATCCCGGCGCCTCGCCGCAGTAGCGATCGAGGTTCACCCGGTAGTAGTGGTGGAAACGGGGGATGAGCCGCAACACCCAGCCGGGGTGCGTGAAGCGTCCCTGGCGGCAGCAGTCGATCAGCTCTTCGGTCACAAACTGGTAGACCCGGGCGAACCACTGCTTCGGGTCGTTGCGGGCGGCAAGCCGATCGGCCAGGACGCGCTGTTCGTCGCGGATGGCCTCGGCGCCCGCGTAAAGAGAAGCCAGGTCTGCCGAGTCGTCGACGTCCCGATCCGGGCGCAGGCCTGCCTCGGCTGCGTCCTGCAGGCAGTCGACGAGCCGGTCGATGCTCGCACCGACCTGACGGCGCAGAAGCACCCCGGCCGTCGCCCCGAGGAGGGGAACCGGAAACTCGGCCTCGACGTCCCACGTGAACCGCGTCCCCCCCTCGACGGGGCTCAGCCGCATCTCGCCCCGATGCGAGCGGATGGGCGCGCCGTTGACGACGCGGTAGACGAAATGGTGCGGCGGGCGCGAGGTCTCGACCACTTCTTCGATGCGCGCCGCGCCCCGGGGCAGGCGAATGGTGACTGACCGCAGCGTGCCCACCGCCCAGGGCTCGTCGCCGTCGCCCACCGCGATCCGCCGGATGGCGGCATCAGACCAGCGGTTCATGAGTTCGGGATCGGTAAGAAAGGGCCATGCCGCCGAAGGGGGCACCGGAAGAATGCGTTCGAAATGCAGCCGCATCGCAACACCTCATGCAAACCGGGTTCTTGAGCCTGCGCCGGCGCAACCGTCATCATGACGAAAGCCCCGACGGCAGACAGCAGCGGGCGCCCTGCAGGCCGCCCCGAATCCGGAAAGAGACAACTATGTTCCGCTACAGCCTACCACATGGTCGGGAGAAAGGCGATTCGAGTTCAGGCGCAAATGCGGAGCGCCCGGGTGAGGGATCAGCTATACTGACCGAAACCCATTTTCGGCCCGAATCGGGAGAAAGAAGTCCGCTATGCAGATCGACCGCAACAGCGTGGTCACCATCGAGTACACCCTGCGCGATCCGGAGGGAGAAGTCATCGACAGCTCCGTCGGCTCCGACCCCTTGTCCTATCTCCACGGCCACGGGCAGCTCATTCCCGGCGTCGAGAAGCAGCTGGCCGGCCAGAGCGAAGGTGCCGCGCTGCGCTTCACGGTGCCGCCGGGCGAAGGCTACGGCGAATACGACGAGAACGCCTTTCGCACGGTCAGCAAGGCAAACTTCGGTGATGCCGGCGAGGTCGAAGAAGGCATGCAGTTCTGGGTCACCGACGAAGACGGTCGTGAAATGCCCGCCCGCGTCGACGCCATCGAAGGCGATGAGGTGCGTCTTGATTTCAACCACCCGCTCGCCGGTCTTCCGCTCGACTTCGAGATCAAGGTCGTGAACGTTCGGGAGGCCAGCGCCGAGGAGCTTTCGCACGGGCACGTCCACGGCCCGGGCGGCGCGCATGACTGAGGCCCGCGACGGTTTTCGACAGGGGCCGGCTTTCAGAGGCCGGCCCTTTGCGTTTGTCGTGTGTCTGCTCGCATGGTTGGCAGGCCCCCCCGCGGCTTCGGCCGCCCGGAATGCCGTCGGGATTGTCGGGGGCACATCCGGCAAAGTCACTCTCGAGCGCGACGGAAAAGCCTATACCCCGAAGACCGGGAACCGGGTGCACCGCAACGATCGCGTCGTCACGGGCAAAGACGGAAAACTCCGCATTCTCTTCGCTGACGACTCGGTGCTCACCGTGGGTCCACGCTCCCGCGTCGAGCTGGCCCAATACAGCCTTGCCGCAGATCGCTCCTTCACGATCCGCGTCCTGACCGGCCGGTTTCGCATGAGTGTGGCCAAGTGGTTCCTTGGACAAACCGAGGGCAAGGTCGAGATGAAGACGGCCGTGGCCGGCGTGCGGGGCACGGTGCTCTGGGGGGATACGGAACTGGACGCGGTCTGCGCGCTCGCAGGCTCCATTGTTCTGGCTCCGGCCTCGGCGCCCGAGCGCGAAGCGGCCCTCACGGCGGGCCAGTGCCGCTCGGAGATGAGAGACGGCCGCCTCACCCCCCTCGAACCCACGCCGGAGCAGCTGCGCGCCTTTCTCGCCGAGGTGACCGTCGACGACTCACCGCGCTGAAGCTACAGCGGTTCGCGCAGCATCTGCTCCCACTGCGCGCGCAGACCCGACAGAAAGCGGGAGCTCAGGTACTTCTGAAACGAGATGGCCGCCGGGTCCTTGACCTGGAGGCTCACCCCCAGGCGGAAGCGGTCGCCCTGCGCAACGCAGTAGATCACCCTTCCCGCGAAGGGGTAGGCATCGATGGCTCTGTCCATCGACAGCACGCCTTCAAGGGCGGTCCCCTTCGGGATCACCTTGTCGACGAGAACGGCGCACCCGTTGGTGCTCAGATTGAGTCCGTCGGCCTGAATGTTGGCCAGGCGCTCGGTTTTCAGAACGGCTGAAAAGGTTTCGTCGATACGGGGCATGCGCCTATCGACTGGTGCGAAAAAATTCGCGATATGCTGCACGAGCGTCTCGCTCTGATGCGGCAGCACAAAAATCGCCGGCAGCGAGCTGGCAAAGGCGGCCCGCACCGGATCGCTGATCGGCGTCGTGGCCACGCCGATGATGAGCGCGCGCCGGCGCAGGCGTTCGAGCCGCTCGATCTCTTCGGCATGGCAGGTTGAAACATCCATGATGACGATGGGCGGCGTCACGGGAAGCTTCTCGGGCAGGTTCTGGTGCACCTCGGCCTTCACCCCGTAATACTTCAGGACGGGCGGGAGCCCTTTGGGCATGCCCGGAACGCAGAGAAGACGCAGCTCCAGAAACTGGCGCTCCTGCTGGATGCGGCGGCAGACCTCGGCCGAAGCTTCGCGCGATGCGGCATCGAGTTCGAGGCCGAACACCCGCGGATGCACGAGCCGCAGCCATTCGTGTTCGTGCAGGGCCTGTTCGATGAGCGGGTACTCGCCGACATGACGCACGGTGCCCCGTACGGTGAATCGATCGACGCCGTAGGGCACCTCGAGCGCGACCGTCTCGCCGACGGCCGCCTCCATGTCGGCCAGCGCCATCGCCCCGTGGACGGAAATGTTCAGGAGCAGCGCCGGGAGTGTGGCGCCGTCACGCACCACATGCCCCCCCGAAAGCATGCGCCAGCGCACTTCGCGGCGCGGTGTCACGGTCGTGGCCGGGCGTCGGCCGTCGAGCAGCGGGCCGATGGCCTCGACCGAAACCGGCCAGGCCATCGCGTGCCCGCGAAAGCGGGAGGCGAGCCGGTTCGCCTGCTCGACGTCGCTCAGGGCGACGACGAGCGGCGCCTCGGGTACGCGTTCGCGCACGGCGGTCAAGACGTGTTCGAGGCTGAGCCCCGGCAGGTTTCCCGCGACGACGATGAGGCCGACCGGAAAGCTGCGGATCTGCTCGCCCAGCTCCTGCGGCGTGCGGCAGCCGTGTACCCGGCACCCCAGCGGCTCGAGAATGGCCTGCAGGTACTGCGTCCGGTCTTCGGTCGGTGTCAGCGCTAATACGTCCATACCCACCCGAGGCTACATTCTACCGGAATCGCCCCTGGGGAACACGAAAATCTCCCGCGCCTGTAGCACCGGCCGCGGGCCTGGGGTACCCTTGCATCCATGCGTACCTGGTACAGCGTCCTCTTCTTCTTCCTCATGATGTCGACCGTGCTGGGCGGCGTCCACTACTACCTCTGGCGCGAGCTCATTCGCGCCCCACGTTGGACGCCCCGCCCGCGGCGCGCCCTGACCGCGGGGCTCGTGCTTCTGTTCGCGCTGCTGATGGGGAGCTTTCCGGCATACCGGTTGCTGAGGCCCGAGGTGGCCGCGCCGCTCGTTTTCGTCAGTTTCACCTGGCTGGGGATCATGTTTCTGCTCTTCGTGGCGACGCTCGCCCGGCACGGCCTGCACCACGCCGCGGGCCGGGTCTCGCGGGTGAACGTCGATCCGGGCCGGCGCCTCTTTCTCCAGCGTACGAGCGCCCTGGGGGTCGGCGTGCTGACGACGGGAGCCTCGGCCGTCTCCATCCAGAAAGCCCTCGATTCCCTCCATGTGCGCGAGGTAGACGTGCGCCACGAGAAACTGGCGGCGGGCTGGGCGCCCCTGCGCATCGCCCTCGTCACCGACATTCACGTCGGGGCCACCATCGGGCGCGAGTTCGTGACGGCCATGGTCGAACGCATCAATACGCTCGACGCCGACCTCGTGGCCATCACGGGCGACCTCGTCGACGGCAGCGTTCCCGATCTGGCCCCGCACGTCGCGCCGCTCGCCGGCCTGCGCAGCCGCCACGGTACGTTCTTCGTACCGGGGAACCATGAGTACTATTCGGGCCTCGACGCCTGGCTGGCGCACCTCGGCTCGCTGGGCATCCGCACGCTGCGCAACGAGCGCGTGACCCTCGACCATCACGGACATGCCTTCGACGTGGCGGGCATCGACGATCCGACCGGCAACCCCGACATGCCCCGCACGGTCGCCGGGCGGAATCCAGAGACACCACTGCTCGTGCTTGCCCATCAGCCGCGGGCCGTCCGCCACACGGCGGGACACGGCGGACTGCTGCAGCTGTCCGGACACACGCACGGCGGCCAGATCTGGCCCTTCAACTTTCTCGTGCGTATCGTGCAACCCTATGTCGAAGGCCTTCATCGGCACAACGACGGCATGTTCGTCTACGTGAGTCCGGGCACGGGATATTGGGGTCCGGCCATGCGCCTGGGAACCAAGGCCGAGATTACCGCAGTCACGCTGGCGCGCGCCTGAATCCCGCCGGGTTCTCGCCCGTCGCGAGGGGAATGGAGCGGTTCAGAGCGCTGCGGCGAGCTCGATCCACGGCGGCGAGAGCCAGACCCCGGCCTTGCGCTGTGACGGAGTCAGCGTCAGAATTTCGACCCCGTTCTCGGTCACAAGCACCGTATGCTCGAACTGGGCCGACAGCTTCTTGTCGCGCGTGCGCACCGTCCACTTGTCCACCGGATCGGTCGTGACGTGCGGCGTCCCGACGTTGACCATCGGCTCTACCGTGAACGTCATGCCCGGGATGAGCACCATGTTGTCGGCGGCGGGCTCGACATGGTGAAAGACGCTGAAGTTTTCGTGGAATTTGAGGCCGATGCCGTGCCCCGTATACTGGCGCACCACCGAGAACCCGCGTTCTTCGACGAACGGCTGGATGGCGCGGGCGATGTCCTGCAGCTCGCGGCCGGGCTGAATGGCGCGAAGGCCACGCACCATGGATTCGGCAGCCACGGCCGAGACCAGCTTCGCCTCGTCTGAAACCTCACCCATCAGAAAGGTTTCTGAGGAGTCGCCGTGAAAGCCGTCGACGATGGTCGTCAAATCGATGTTGACGATGTCTCCCTCGCGCAGGACTTCGCTCGGCGAGGGAATTCCGTGGCAGACGACGTCGTTGATTGACGTGCAGAGCGAACGGGGAAAACCGTGGTAGCCCAGGGTTGCGGGCTTGTGCCCGTGACTTACGGTGTAATCGTAGACCAGCCGATCGATCGCTTCGGTCGACAGCCCGGGGCGAAGCTCGCCGCGCACATAGTCCATCAGCTCGCCGTTGAACGCGCCGGCCCGACGCATGCCTTCGATTTCGGCGGCCGATTTGGCCCAGGAAGCAGGCGCCGTCGGCACCCGCCGTGCGGCCGAGGCCCCCGACGCCATGTCGGCGGCCATGTGGCATTTCTTGTACTTGCTGCCGCTGCCGCACCAGCACGGATCGTTGCGTCCGGTCATTCCACTCCTGCCCGCTCTCTGCGTCGTTTCCGCATTCAGCCAGGCTTGCGCCACCACGGTTACGGCTGAAGCCAGGTCTCGATTGCCCTGAGGTTTTCGAGCGCCACTGCGCTCCGGTTTCAGTGTACCATCGCGGCCCCCGTTACGGCAGTCTGTCAGGCCCCATCCGAAGAGACGCCGCTGCATGACGGCCTGCTTCACCGCCGCCGTCACTCCCGCGGCGGCTCCGATTCGGTCAGAATTTCTCTCAGGTGAGTGCACAGAACATGCAAGAGCGACCAGACCAGCGACCAGGCGAGCCAGAGCAGCGACCAGGCCAGCGACCAGGCCAGAATGAAGCGCCCGATTCAGCGGCGGGACCTTTCGAGCGGGATCTTGAAAGCCGGAGCGTTGAACTCGACGGCAATCCGGCCTACGAAGAGTTTCTCGACGATATCCAGCGCCGGGGGCACATGGATCACGAGTTTGCACGCCGCGCCGCGACCTCGGTGCTCTGCTCTCTCGAACAGAGCCTGCGCGCCGGTCGGGCCAAGGCCCCCGACGACACCCTGCCCCCCAGGCTTCAGCATCTCATGACGGCCTGCGAGCGGCCCGGCGAGACGCCCCCCCTTGCCTTCAACCCTGAGGAGCTCATCTATACCGTAGCCGACGATCTGCAGATTGGCGACGGCGACGCCCGCCGCATCATCATCGACGTGTTCGCCGCCACCCGCCGACAGCTGTCGCAGCACGATCAGCGGCTGGTGGCCCGCAAATTGCCGGTGGCCGTGCAGAATCTCTGGTTCGCGCACTCTGACACCTAGTCTAGTGCGCCAGATCAAGTCCTCGACCGTCGACGCGCGCCGCTGCTGAGCGCTTCAGGGCGCCCGGCTTCGCTGCTCCGGACGAGGCACCATGATGGACAATGCGGCGGGGAGAACGCCGAACTGCAGCGGCGAGGCCAGCACCGTGGGCTCGCCGTCGAGATTGACGAGCATGCGCCGGCCGGCCGAGACCAGAAGCCGCTGGGTCTTGAAGGAGCGGCTCCCCAGACGCTCCACCACCGAGGCGCCCCGCTCCGAGCCGCGCAGGAGTCTTCCGAGGCCGGGCTCGAAAATGACGACGTCAAGCCGGGCGTCGTCGAGGGCCGCATCGCGCGTGACGCGAAATCCTCCCCCGAACGAACTGCCATTGGCCACCGAAAGCTGATAGATATCGAGGGTCTCGCAGCGTCCGCCGGCACAGACCTCGACGCGCTGGGTTTCGTGTCGCCGGACACGCCGCACGGTTTCGAGCGCGTACGCCACGCGGCCCCAACGGCGTTTGCGCGCCGCCGGAAGATCGCGAGCGACATGCGCGCCGACCCCCAGCGAAGCGGCATTCACGAACAGCCTGTCGTTGACCGTCCCGAGGTCAATCCGAATCAGCTCACCGGTGCGCGCAACGTCGAGGGCAGCGTGCCAGTCGAGGGGAATCTCGAGGCTGCGGGCAAGGTCGTTTCCGGTCCCGCACGGGATGAGGATGAACGGAACCGCCGCCTCTGCCGCCCCGTTCAACGTCAGGTGCAGCGTGCCGTCGCCGCCGGCGACGACGACCCGGTCATAGGCGTGGGCCCGGACGGCGCTTCGCACGCGCGAGCGGGTTTCGCCGCCGCGGCAGGCCATGTCGTCGACCCGCCAGCCCCAGTCATGCAGGGCCGAGCGGATCGGGCCGATCGGGCAGGCAGGGCGATGGAGCCCCGCGTGACGATTGTGGACGAAGAGAACGCGCACCTGCCCGATCATGGGCGATCGGCCCGCCGTGCGCAAGGCTGAGACGCGACCGGCTCGCCCGTTCAGTGGTGCGCGGTGTTCGCCTTGCGGCTCGCGAGCTTCAGCGCCGGCAGAGTGAGCGTTTCGGCGTCGGGATGCCCCTCGACGATCCGGTAGACGCCCCCCGCCTTAAGGTTGCGCAGGGTCTGCGTCGCGCCCGGGCGAGCCCAGCGAATCTCGAGTTCGTCAATCTGCGCGGCAGAACCGATGCCGATCTCGACCGCGAGCGTCGAACTCCCGAAGCTCCCCCCCGGGGTCACCGTGCGATAAAGCACGCGCTCTCGCCCCCCTTCTCGAATGCGGATGCGAAGACGGCTGCCGATGGCGCTGCGGTTGGCCTCGACCCCCTGCAGGCGTAAGGAGACCATGCGGCCGGGGAAGCCCGGATTCTCGAAGATCGAGTCTGCAAAGGTATCGCCCGGAACCCAGCCGCCGAAACTGGCGACGACATCCCGGTCGCCGTCCTGGTCGAGATCGCCGAGACCGATGCCGTGCCCCTTCTGCAGCACACCCATGCCGCTCGCAAAGGTGACGTCGTCGAATCCGCGACCGTTCGCGTTCCGATAGATCCGGTTGGGAAGCAGGTACTCGAACGGCGGACCGCCGGTGCCCAGCAGCAGGTCGGGCCAGCCGTCGTTGTCCAGGTCGCCGAAATTGGCGCCCATGACGAGCAGGGCGGTATTCAGACCCCACGCCTGGCCGGCGTCTTCGAACTGAAGGCTGCCCCGGTTGAGAAAAAGGTGGGCCGCTTCGGCACCATGAGGCATCCCCTGCATCAGGGCGCCGAGATCCTCCGATTTTCCGTCCCAGGCGCCAACGAAAAGATCGTCTCGCCCATCCTGATCGGCGTCGAAGAAAAATGCGGGGAACCCCTGGCGCACGGAGTCGAAGGCGGTGGTTTCCAGCGGCGAGAACACGCCGTCGCCGTCGTTCAGATACAGACGGCTTTTTCCCCGGTGCACCGACACAAACAGGTCGGTATCGCCATCGTCATCCGGATCGCCGGCCGCGACCCCCATGCAGCTTTCCTGCGGATGCACCCCGAAGCCACTGTCGGCCTTGAGGCTGAACCGGTCCCCCACGTTCTCGTACAGGCGCGAGCTCACATGCGCATCGCAGACAAAGAGATCGAGCCGGCCGTTGCCGTCGAAGTCTCCCCAGACCGAGGCGATGTTGAAACTGCTTTCGGCAAACAGGCCTGCTTCGCGGGTCACGTCGCGAAACCGCCCGCCCTCGTTGCGCAGCAGGGTATTGCGCACGCCGACGCCGAATGCTTCATCATGAATGCCCGGCCGCTCCCAGATACCCCGCGTGACGTAGACATCGAGGTCGCCGTCGTTGTCATAATCGGCCTGCAGCAGACCGACCGCGCCGAGCACGCTGTCGAGCCCCCAGGCCTCGGTCACATCCGTGAATCCCCCCCGGCCGTCGTTCAGGGCAAGGCGCAGGGGGTCGCAGTACCCGGCAGAGGAGCGGAGGATGTCGAGGCGCCCGTCGCCATTGAAGTCGTCGACGGCGACGCTCCCCACGAGCCCCATGTCGTGGAACCCGAGCTCGGGGGCCAGGTTGCGGAAGCGGGGAAAGGCAGAACGGCTGCGGAAGGCCTCCGGCGGGATGCGCCATTTCTCGGGCACGCCGTGCGGATAGGCGCCGAGCGTCATGTAGCCCAGGTTGAGAAGCCAGCGCACGAGCCGATCGCCCGGATCCTTTGCAAGCACGGCGCCGAAGGTCTTCACGGCGGCTGCCGAGCCGCCGGGGTCGCGATGGTAGGCCGCCGGCGTCAGCGGGAGGATGCAGGTTTCGGCGTTGTGGTTCTCGAGGCAGTTCGCGAATTCTCCCTGGCGCAGCTCGGCAATTCCCAGACGGATACGGGCGCGGTGTTCCGCTTCCGGCGACACCCGGACCCCGAGCGCCGCCGCCTGCCGGTAGGCATCGACCGATTCCGTCACGCGCCCCTGGGCAAGAAGAAATTCGCCCAGCCGATCGAGCAGTTCGAGCCGTCGCGGCAGATCGGTGCGTTCGGCCTCTGCAGCCGCCGTGCGAAACAGGTTTTCACACGCCGCCGGCTGCTCGGCCCGTTCGACGGCACAGCGGTCCTGTATCCCGGGCGGAGTACCGGCCAGGCAGTGGCCGCGCACGGTGCGCATTTGAAAGTAGGCTCTGTCGGCGCGTTCCTGAACCGACGCCTCCCAGTCAGGAGAGGCCGAGAACGCCGCCTGCACGGCGCCGCCGTTGTCCGAGGGGTCTTCGGCATCGAGAACGATACCGCCGGCCGACGGTTCGTTCCCGCAACGGCTGCAGGCCGGAGTTTCAAGAAGGAGAAGCAGTGCGAGACAGGCGCGCCGGAGCATGACGAGACAGTATACCCGACGGACTGTGCTTCGTCGCGCCCTCGGATTGCGGGGAGCCGCACGCGTGCAGTACGATGGAAAGCTTCATGACGACTCCGACACCGACAACCTCCGGTTCCGCCGCACGCCCGCATGCCCTGCGGCGCCTGTATGACTGGGTGCTTCACTGGGCTCACACCCCGTACGGGATGCCGGCGATCTTCCTGATCGCCCTCATCGAGGCCTCGGTCTTTCCCATCCCCCCCGATGTGCTGCTCATGGCCCTGGTCATCGGCCGGCCGCCGCAGTGGGTGCGGTATGCCGCCGTCTGCACGCTGGGCTCGGTAATCGGCGCCCTGCTCGGCTACGGCATCGGATTCGCGTTCTGGCACGCCGTCGATCAGTTCTTTCTGACCTACGTTTTTTCGCCCGACGTCTTTCAGCTCGTCGTCGGCAAGTACGAACAGGCGGCCTTTCTGACGGTCTTCACGGCCGCCTTCACGCCGATCCCGTTCAAGGTCATCACCATCGCGGCCGGCGTGGCTGAAATTCCGATCCCCGACCTCGTCGCCGGGTCGGTGCTCGGGCGGGCCATGCGTTTCTTCATCGTGGCCGGCCTGCTCTACAGGTTCGGCCCCCCGATACGCAATTTCATCGACCGCTATTTCGGCCTGCTGACGATCGTCTTCACCCTCCTGCTCATCGGCGGATTTCTCGCCGTGAAGTACCTGCTGCAGTAGGCGCGTAGCGGCCGGCTATTTTTCGGGCGCGATGACGCCGCAGGCAATGCGCCCCCCGGCGTTCCCGGCCGGATCGGAGCGGTGGTCGTCGACCCCCTCGTGAATGACGAAGGCGGCTCCGTCCTTGTCGAGCAGCGCCTCTTTACCCTCGGTGAGCGAGACCCCTTCGAGCAGCGCTCCACCCTGCACCATGCCCCCCTCGAGAACGACGAGATTGGGCAGGTCGCCGACGTGCTTGCCCTGCGGATTCCACAACCCGTGCTTTTTGTCGGCTGGATTGAAGTGGCCGCCCGCCGACTTGAAATCCGGCGTCTCGCAGCGTCCCGTCTGGTGAATGTGAAAGCCGTGGGGACCCGGCGGGAGACCGCGGAGTTCGAAGCGCACCTGAAGGCCGCCGGGATTCTGCTCGAGGTGAACGATCCCGACGGTCTCACCCTTGGCGTCGATCATCTTCGCCTGCGCCTTGTGGTGCGCGGCGTGAACCGTGCCCGCCACGAACAGAGTGGACAGAATCGCCGTCAACCGGATACCGAATCGCTGCATGCTGCCTCCATGCCAGAAAGAAGGTTATCTCAGGCATTGTAGAGCAGAACGCACTGCCGTGGGAGCATGGAGGCCCGGAAACTCAACCCCGGTGTTCCCGCCTCGATTTGTTGACGCGGAAACCGTCGCCGTAGAAACACTGCGGCAAGCTCTCGTGCATCCGCAGGCAAAAAAAACCCGGCCGGAGCCGGGTCGAAATGTCTCTGCTCAGGTGCTCATCCCTGATGAACGTGGCTGCCGTGGCCCCCGCGCCGAGGGCCGGCGCTGAAATCATCGGCCCCCTTTTTCGCCATCAGAAAGGCGGCAACCCACCCGACGACGCCGGCGGCAACCGACGCGATCTTGATCGCATCGTTTTCCAGTACGACGCCGAGCGACAGGCCGACGACGAGAATGCCGACCATGCTCCACATGAGCACGCCGGCGGCCAAAAGATACTTTCCCTGTTCCATGGTCAGTTCCCCTGGTTCAACTGAGGTAGTGAAAGCGATACGGTACCCTGCCGCCGCCGAAATCGCAATCCGGCTCCGGGGTTTACCCCATAGGGATTATCGCTGCACAAGCCTGCGGACGCTGTCGGGGATCCGCTCCGGCGCATCGGCCGCGGCGGCGCGGATCAAGTCGGGACGCACGACCCACAGCCACGCCAGCGCCTCTTCGGCAGGCGGCCGGCCGCCCGCGGGGCGCCAGAGCAGGCGGGAATCATGCACGCCGACCGCGCTTGCGAATTCGGCGGCCACCGCCGCGATGCGCCGGTCGACGTCGGCAAACTCGGTCACGGTGTCCCACTCGACGGCTTCAGGCGGCCCGGCAACCCAGGCATCAAGCTGCAGGCCGAAGTCAGCGGGGTCCGCCATGCCCCTCCAGCCATCCGCCCGAAGGCGCAGTGCGCTGCGGCGCCAGAATGTGATCGACGACGAGCCAGGCCCCACCCGCGACGACGGTAATCCCCAGCACCATGACGGCGAACACCTTGAGGCGCGAACGCCCCTCGGCGGCGACTTCGAACAGGACGACCACCCCGAAGAGAAACGCGAAGAGGGCGACGATGACGTAGGGAAAACCCATGCGGCGAGATTCCGGGGAAAATGAGATCAGGATTCGTGTTTCGAGCCGCCCATGCACGGCGGCGCCGGATTGGCGACTTCGCCCCCGGCCGCGTCCCACTCGGCGGGGGTGAGCGTCTTCATGGTGAGCGCGTGGATACTCTTCATCAATTCCCCCAGCGCGTCATAGACCCGGCGGTGCCGATGCAGGGGCGAGAGTCCCGCGAAGGCGTCGGACACGATAATCAGGTTCCAGTGGGTCTCAGACCCCTTGGGCACGGCGTGCATGCCGCTGTCGTTCTTCAACGCCATGCGTGCCGGCTGCAGGCCGGCGAGAAGGCGATGTTCCAGTTGCTCGCGAATGCTCATCAGGAATCATTATACATCTCCAGCTGCACGACCACCGCCGCCTTGCGCAACCGTTTCCAGGCAAACCGCCCTGCCGCCTCGCGCAGCCCCGCATCGAGCACGCGCGCCTGCATCTGCGCCTCGCGCCGCTTCTGCGCGTCATAGGCCGCTGACGCGCGCGCATGCAGGGCGGCGCGCGCGTGATCGGGCAGTACGTTCAGTTCCCGCGGGAGATGGCGATTGAGCCAGTCGCAGAGAAAATCATGTTCTTCGACTTCGAGCTCGCGCGAATCGACGCCGTAACGCACGCGCCGCCGGCCCGGTCCGGTAACGAGGGGAATTTCGAGTTGGAGGGTCATCGTCGCGCTGCAAGCAATTATAGCCCGCCGCACGGGGCCCCGGCACGAAGAAAGCGAGGCTCCCCGGGTTGCGACTGCCGCCCGGGGCGACCCGTAGCTTACTCCAGCGTGCGGGGTTCGTTGTCGGCGCGACGCTCGCCCTCGCGGCCCGAAGTCTGCGCGACCGGTTCACCCACGGGGCGCAGGGTCGCCGATCGCGGTTTCACGCTCCATTCGACGGCGCCGATGATGGTGACCGGCTCGATGACGATCGGGAAGTCATCATCCTGCCGGTTGAGGAACCATTGGTCTTCTTCTTCGCGCAGGATGCCGATGAGCACCTTCTCGCCTTCGGCGACGGCGACGAGCTTGCCGATCAGCCAGCGCGTGTCGAGCACCGAATGGTTGATGCCCACCAGGTCGCCCGACTCGACCAGCCGGCCCATCTGCGGGTCTTCGACCGCCACGCACGTGTACGACGAGGGGGTCTCGAGCCAGTCCCAATCGATCATGGCGTAGGCCAGGATGTCATCGGGGCCCAGCATGGCCGGGCGCTTGGTCGCCGCCGACGGTCGAACCTGGGGAACCGCACAGGCGGGCTGCGATTCTTCGAACGGCGTCTCTTCAACTGCGGCGACGGCGGTTTCGGTTCCGTCGCCGTCCATGGCGTCGACGTCGAACCAGGCGCGCTGCGGTTCGGGCACGTTGTCGGCTTCGAACCGGGCCGGATGCGTGCGTTCGAAGACGGGGGTCGAGCCGACCACGTACAAGCCACCCAGAATGAGCGCGGTCGACAGCATTGCGGCGAGGCCGTACGCCCCGCTCGGCGCCAGCAGCGTATGCACGACGCTCGACAGGCCGAAGACGCCGATGCCGAACAGGGCGGCGCCGTAGACGACGGCAATCTGCCCGCCCCGCTTGGGCTCTTCGACCGCGAGCCCGCGATTGAGAAAAATCCCGCTCAGCGGGACCTTGCCGCTCAGCCCCATCAGGCCCGCCATGGCCGCCAGCGCCGCGACGACGGCCGTCCACTCGCCCGGACCGCCGCGCAAGGCCGTCCAGCCCCCCAGAAAAAGGAGCAGACTCACGGTGAACAGGCCCAGCCCCGTCCACAACTCGAAGCGTTCGCGATCCTGCAGCAGGCGCCGCAGCACCTCGCGTCTTGCACGTTTGAAAGGCACGTTTCTCCCTCCCCCGGAAACTCAAAAAATCCCGTCAACCCGAAACTTGCATCCAGTATTCGACCCTCTTGCCAAACTGTCAAGGACTGCCTCTGTCTGGGGGGCGCAACCGGAGCTGCACCGGCCTGCGCAGCGCAGCGGTCCGGTGACCCGGGTGGTCCGGAATCGGGCAGCCGGGTATCATGTTGGGCATGTACGAAAGACTTCTTCTCGCTCTCGATGGTTCTGACTACGCCGAATGGGCGCGGTCGGTCGCGCTTCAGCTCGTGCGTCCCGGCGGCACGGTTCATCTGCTGCACGTCGTCGACATCGTCACCCTCGAGGGGACGTTTCTGCGCGACCTCGCGGGAGCCATCGGTGTCGAGCCCTATCTCAATCTGTCGCCCAAGATGGAGAAGATTCTGCAGGAGAAGGGGAAGGCCCTGCTCGAGGCCCATCGCGAAGTCGTGACTGCCGCGGGCTTCGACTGCGAGACCGAGCTGGTCACGGGCATCATCGCCAGCGAAATTCTCAAGCGCGCCGAGTCGGCCGACGCCGTCGTCGTCGGCCAGCGCGGTTCGAACGCCAGATTTCACGCCGGCCTCGCGGGTTCGGTCAGCGAGGTGCTCGTGCGCCGGGCGACCTGCCCGGTCGTCGTCGTACCGCAGAAGCCCGGCCCCATCGGCGACATCCTGCTCGCCTATGACGGCAGCCCGCCGTCGACCCGCGCGCTCGAACACGCGGCCCGCCTGGCTGCCGGCCTCAAGGTTCCGGTCGCCGTCGTGGCCGTGACCGACGACGGGGCCGAGGGAGACAACATGCTGGCGCCGGCCCGACGCCTGCTTTCCGAAGCGGGCGTCACGTCGACCTTTGCGACGCGCCCGGGCAAGGCGGGAGAAGCCATTGTCGCCGAAGCGGCCGGTCACGGCCTGCTCGTCGCCGGCGCGCACGGCCACTCCCGTATCGTTGAGCTCGTCGTCGGTTCTACGACAGAGTACCTGCTGCGCAACACGCCGATCCCGGTCCTTTTCGAGCGCTGATCCCTTCCCCTCCGGCACATGAGCCCCGATAATGGGGCGCATGCTTCGCTGGCTCCTGCGCGCGGTTCCGGTTCTGCTCGGCGTATGGCTCGTGGTGGCCGTAACCGCCCGGCCTGCGCCCGCCCCGTCGTGTGCAGAGGACTATCCACTCCCGCTGGCCGCCTCCGCCGCAGACGACATGGCCCGGCTCTGGTCTGCCCAGGGCGGGCACCTTGATTTCGCCGAGTCTGAGGGGGAGCCGACGCTCCGCTTCCAGTTCCGCCCCGAGGCAGACACGATCCGCTTCGACCGGGACGCCGCCGTGCGGGTGCGGGTCGACTTTCACTGCCCCGGCGAGGCGGGGCCGCTCGCGCTCGAGGCCGAGATCCGCTTTTCACAAACGCTCGGGCATCATGCGGAGCTGCAGGATGTCATGTTCCTTGGCGCTGAGAGCGTCTACCTGGCGGGGGCCGCGGTACCCCGCGCCGGGCGGTGGACGCCCGTTCGCATCCCGCTGCCGCGCGAGACCGGCCGCTTCACGGCCGTGCACTTCGGCATGGGGGTCGGCTGGGTGCGCGAACGCCCCGGCGCCGACGCGACGTTCGAGCTGCGCCGCGCCCGGCTGCTGCGCCGCCGCCCCCTGTACGTCGAGTCGGCAACCCATGCCACGGAAACGCTGACCTGGCGGGATCCCGACCACCCGCTGCAGAACGATCCGCGCAGCCTGCTCCCCCTTGCCCGCGGCGCGCCGGCGTGGGCCATCCTGGCCCTCCCGCCCGGGCCGTCGCAGCCGGTGGAGTTCAGCTTGCCCTCCGGAGTTCGCGCCGACCTCTGGCAGGCAGAATGGCTGCCGATCGAACGCAAGCTCGGCGTCGTTGAAGAGCGGCCCTTACGCCTGCTGCCCCTGGTGCGCGGCCGGCTGGCGGCCGATCGGCAGACGCGACTGGTGTGGATACGCCTCCGGGACGACGGGGCCGCGCCCGGCCTTCACACGCTGCGCGCCCACTGGCAGGGGCGCGCGGCAAGAGTCGACGTGCAAGTCTTTCCGCTTTCGATCCCCGAAGGGAGCACGCACTTTCAAATCTACTATCAGATGAACGAGAACTGGCCCGGTTACGTCCGCTACGGCGCATTCTACGCGAACGCCCCGGCGCACTTCCGCCAGCTGCGCGACTTCGGCTTCACCGGCGTGCACCTGTCCGAGGAACCGAGGGTGCGCCTTGCCGCGCAGGGGGTCGCCGTCGACCTCACCGCGCACGGGCGGTACTGGCAGCGTTGGCCGCACCCGCTGGCCGAGGTGCTGCGGGCCGCGGGAGAGGCCGGATTCGCCGATCCGCTCATCTGGGAGGGGTTACGCATCTTCCGCCGCGACGACGTGTGGAACGGGGTGCGCCTGGCCAGCGGCCTCCTCCCCGCGGTTCCCCCCTCTGCCGGAATCGATTCACCCCCTGCGCGTCTGGCCGCTCTCGCAGCCTCGACGGCGCGGGAGTGGACGCGGCGCACCGGCCGGGCGCCCATGCTCTCGGTCGACGACGAGCCGGGGGTCAAGAGCGACGCGGCCGTTGCCGAGACGGGGCGCCACCTGCGTGCGCTGCGCGAAGCCGGATACCGCACCTACCTGACGACGCACGCGCGTCTGCATGATTCCTTCCACCGCCTGGCGCCGTGGCTTTCGGTGAACGTCCTGCACGCCGAAGACGTCACCGCGGGCGCCGCACAATTCGCGGCCGCGCATGGCGGAGAACTGTGGCTCTACAACGGCGGGAGCATGAACATCGGCCCCCCCGTTCAGGACCGCTTCTTCTACGGCCTCTACGGCTGGCGCGCCGGGGCGGCGGGGCTCACCCAGTGGATCTACGCGCGGCCGTCGAGTCTCGCCGATCCGCTCGAGCCGGCGACGATGCTGCAGGACGACGCCCAGTTCTACGCGCTTCCCGGTCGCGATGGCATGCCGGCGCCGACCCCCGGTCTCGTCGGGCTGGCCGCGGGGATCGTCGACCGCCGTATTCTCGACCTGGCCGCGGCCCGCCGCGCAGAGCACCCCCCGGTGGATGCCGTGCTTCGCAAGCTCGCCGACCGGCTTCCGCTTGCGCCGGCGCCGGACGAATTCGCGCTCTACCGGCTGCAGCGCGCCGCCGATCTGCATGCCGCGCGCGCCGACCTGCTGCGGGCCCTCGCCGGCCAGCCGGTTGAAAGCGGGGCGGCGGCCGGAATTCAGGGAACGAGCACGGCCCGGTAGCGGATGGTGTTGTCGCGGACCTTCTGCATCGCCTCGTTGGCGCGCGCGAGGGGAAAGGTTTCGATGATCGGGCGCACGCCTTGATCGGCTGCAAAGCGGAGCATCTCGGTCATCTCGGCCCGCCCGGCGATCGGGCTCGACGTGATGCGCTTGCGCCGCCCCATGAGCAGACCGATCGGCAGCGTCATCGGTTCATTCGGCACGCCGACGAAGCTGAGCGTGCCGTCGCTGTCGAGCAGCTTGAGGTAGTCGGTCCACGGCAGCGCGAGCGGCACGGTGTTCAGAATGATATCGAACCGCGACGGCGTTCGCGGACGCCCCGCTTCTCCGGTAATGACCGCTTCGCGCGCGCCGAGCTTCTCGGCGAACTCAGCCTTGTCGGGGCTCGTCGTGAAGACGGTGACCCGGTTGCCCATCCGCGCCGCGAACTGAACCGCCATGTGGCCGAGCCCGCCGACGCCGATGATTCCGATGCGCTGCGCCCCGCGCATCCCCGCCTGCCGCAGGGCCGAGTAGACGGTGGCGCCGCCGCACAGCAGCGGCCCCGCCTCGTCGGTCGCGATGGCGTCGGGGATCGGGAAACAGAAGCGGCTGTCCATGACCATGTGCCCGCCGAACCCCCCATGGCCGTCGGAGATGACGCCCGTCGACTGCGAACACAGGTTTTCGTCGCCCCGGATGCAATCGGTGCAGCTCATGCAGGCCGAGCGCTGCCAACCCACGCCCACCCGATCGCCGGGGCGCAGGTGCCGCACCTGCGCGCCGACTTCGATCACCTCGCCGACGACCTCGTGCCCGGCGACGAGCGGATAGCGGCTGATGCGCCAGTCGTTGTCGATCATGTGCAGATCGCTGTGGCAGATGCCGCAGCTTTTCACGGCGAGCAGGCAGTCGTAGGCGCCCAGGGCGGGAGACTCATATTCGTACGGGGCGAGCGGGGCGCTCGGCTCCGCGGCGGCCATGGCATGGATCTTCAAGGTAGACCTCCGGTAGGGTCGATCAGGCGGCGAGCGCCTCGGCCAGCGTCGTAATGGCCGCCAGCAGCTCGGGCCAGTTGGTCGCGGCGAGCGTTGCGAACGCCGCCGGCAGATACGCCGCCAGGGCCGCCGCCACGAGGATGCGGAACACGGCCTGCAGGACGTCGGGATTGCCCCGGATCCACGCGGCCCCCCGGTGCAGCGCCTCCTGGACATGGGCCAGACCGCGCCGGAGCGCCTCGATGATCTCGGGCGTCTGCGCGAGAAGCCGGTCGAGCACGCGCTCGAGCGCCGGCAGGCGACCGGCCAGTTCCTCGACGACGGTAGCCAGATCGTCGAGCCGATCGGCCACGGTGCGCTGGACGACTTCGACCAGCCGGCGCTCGTAGACATCGAACGGCGTGCCCGGGCGGTTCAGTTCGTCGAGCATGCGCAGGGTGGCGACCGGTTTCGCAGTTTCAGCCATGCGATTCACGATACCAGCCAGCAGCGGCGCTGACCACCGCGCGGGCGGGGAAATCCAGAGGATAGCGGACGCGTAATGCGCGCCCGCGCCCGGGAGCAATCCGGGGGGGTGGAATCAGTGATGGTCGACGTCGCTGTCGTCCGACACCAGCGGCTCATCGCCCAGATCCGAAACCTGGCTGTGGAAGGAGACGAGAAAGAACTCGTCGAAGAGCTGCCGCGTGCGGGGGTGGGGCCACGTCGATTCGTCTTCGAACCAGCCGGCCAGCTCGTTTTCAAAAATATCGTCCCAGCACTCGCAAAGCACGGGTTCGGGATCGAGATCGAGCACGGACTCGGGAATCAGGTAGACATTGGCGTCCCTGTCGACCTGCTCCAACGTCAGCACCATGGGATTGCGCGGATGGAGCGTGCGCTCGACCCCGTTGATCCACGTGACGAAAGCGGGACGGGGACGCACGATGACGGCGGCGCGGTTGACATGCGGATAGAGGGGCACACGGATAGAGTAGCACGGCCGCGGACATGAAGATTCCCGAATGGGGCCGAAAATCTCAGACCTCGCCCGGTGGCGGCGGCGGCGGGGGGAGCGCGCGGGCACGGGCATTCTCGTAGGCCATCCGCACGGCCGTCTCGCCGTGCTGCCGCTCGAGGCGGCGGATGCCGAAGTGATAGCCGGCCACGCGGTTGAAGTGGGTCGTGAAGGCGACGTTGAGGGCGGCGCCGCCGACCGCGCCGACGACCGGAACGGCCTGGGCGACGAGTTTGTCGGTCACGACGAGATTGAACCGGCCGGCGACGCGGCCGATGAGGGCCACCAGCGGAGGTGCGGCTTCGCGCGCCAGGTCTTTGGCGAGCCGCTTCGTGCCGACGGCGGTCAAGTACTGCGCCGCATCGCGCACAAGGTGTCCGAGGGCGATACGCGACGTGTAGTAGGCGTTCTCCATGGCGTCATCATCGGGGCTCGGGCCGCCGTAGCTGAGCACCGACAGGCACTCGATGCGCGTCTGGATCAGCGACAGGTCTTCGCCCTGATTGCGGGCGGTTACCGCGATGGATCGCAGCATGAGCGCCGTCGTAAGCGGAAGCTCGATAGCGAGCGCGGGGCCGCCGAGCAGTCCGCCGACGCCGCCCGTCACCCCCGTCACGGCCGTGTGCAGCCAGGCGCTGCGGTCCGGGGCGAAAGGGGATGCCCTCTCTTCCTGCCCGACGCCACCCGGCGCGGGAACCGTCCGGACCACGGCTTCGAGTCCGCGGAAAAGGGAGCGGCGGACGATGTCATGAAACCCTTGGGGGAGCAGGGCTGCGGCGCGCTCGACCGGCTCACCGATCAGGTTCGTCACGCGCAACAGAAACGAGGGCCGCTCGAGATACCGGGCGGCGACGTCGAGAAAACGCAGCTCGGCCGGGGCCAGCGACACGCCTACTCCTCTTCGTCAGCCAGAAGCGGCTCACCCGACACGTCGACGGTGAGCGTGTGCAGCCGGACGTCGAACCATTCGTCGAACAGCTCGGGCGTCAACGGTCCGGGCCAGAGCTCCTCGTCTTCGTACCAGCCCGACAGTTCCTGAATGAAGATGTCTTCCCACAGATCGTCGAGCAGATCGTTGGGGTCTTCATCCTCCTGCAGCGCGGGGACGAGGTACGCGGTGGGGTCGGCCTGAAGCTCGTCGAGCGTCGTCGGCGTCTGCTCTTCTTCGGGGAGCTGGGAGTCGACGGCCTCCAGCCACTCGGCGAACGGCTGAAGCGGCGTAACGATGAGCACAGAACGGTTGACGAACGGATACGGCATGGCGCAACCTCCACGAGAGACAGCCTTTACTGTAGCATGAACCGCCCGAGCGGCGGGACTCCTTTTCGGTCAATTCGTAATCCCCCCAGCGCCCCGGACGAGGGACGGCATCAGCCGGGGGCCCGGCCGACATCCGGCGCGATGAGCAGCCCGAGCAGGTAGTCGACGGCAGTATCTGCGGCCGGATTCTCAGCCAGGATCGGATACAGCATGACCCGGCTCAGCAGATCGGCCGGCTCCGTGCCGTCCGGAGTCTGCCGTAGTTCGATCCGCAGCGCGCGTGCCGTCTGAAGGCGACGGAAGAGGTCGAGCAGATCGCCCCGCTCGAAGCGGCCTGCAAGCTCGACCATGGCGTCGAGGTCTTTCTGCGCGGGCACGCCACAGGCCAGCGCCACGGGATGGTAGGCCGGCGTCGCGAGAATGACCGCCGCCACGGCCAGCGCCGTGAGGCCGAAGCGTCGATCGTCGCTGTCGGTCAGAAAACGCCCGTCGAGAAGACGACGCGGATCGCCAATCCCCACCGCGAGACCGCCTTGCCGGATTGCCTGCCACAGCGCCCGCGCCTCGGGCCGGCTGCGCATCCGGGCGTCGGTCCAGTCGGCCGGGTTCGGGACGAGCGTCTGAAGCCGGACGCAGGCATCGAGAAGGGCGAGAGGAGACATGGGAATCTACAATTTACGATTTACGATTGACGATTTACGATTTACGATTTACGAATGACGAATGACGAATGACGAATGACGATTTACGTTTGACGGATTTTGCGATGAGATCTGCGGTCTTCTGCACGCTCGACGATTCGGTCTGCCGGGGAAACGGTCTGTGTGACAAACCATTATCACCCCGCCCGCGGCGCTTGTCATCCGACTTCGATCGTTTGTACAGTGACGGGATGAAGCCGACCCGCAAACGCGCCGCCCGTAGAGACCGCCGCAAGGCGAAACAGTCCGACTTCGCGCGCGAGGGAACGGTCAACCCCCGTAAAAAGGGGCACCATGCCTACGAGGCGCGCCACGGCGGCGAGGGTGAAACCGGGGCGGGGGCAGCCGAAGGGGCTCGCCTTCGGTGCGAAGAGGCAGGCGGTCACGACTTCAGGCCCGATCCCGGCCGCGCCATCAAACGATGCCGGTGCTGCGGCGCCCTCGCCCGCATGGCCGCAGAGGAATTCAGGCCGGAACCGGGAGGGCGTCTGGTCGTCCCCGAATCGATACGAAAAGCCGCCGCGAAGCCGCCCCTACCTGCCGCTGAACTGAACAGTCCCCCGCCGCAGGAGGTCTGCCGCGGGCCACACGACTGGCGGCGCGACGCCGACCTCGGCATTCGGGCGTGCCGCCGCTGCGGGACCATCGATAAATAGCCCCGGCAGCAGGCCGCCCTGCCGAGTAAGGCCGAGCGCTGCCGGTCGACCTTGCCCCTGTGGTACCATCACGCCATGCAGTCCCGCTCTTCACGGGGTTTTCTGGGGGGCTTTCTGGGACGGTTGCCGCTTCTGGTACTGGCCATTTCGCTGGGGCTGACCCTTGCGAGCTGGCTGCTCATCAAGCGCACACTCGATCTCAAGGCCGACGAGCGTTTCGAGTTGCGCACCCTGCAGATTCAGAACGAAATCGAAAACCGCATGCAGACGTATCTGGATGCGCTGCTTCACACGCGCGGCCTGTTCCAGGTCGACCCTCAAGTCGAGCGGGCCGAATTCGTGGAATACGTGCAGTCGATGGAAATCGGGGTGCGCTATCCGGGCATCCAGGGCATGGGTTTCACCCGGCGCGTCCCGGCCGCCGATCTCGCAGCGTACGAAGAACATATCCGCGGCGAAGGATTCCCTCAATTCAAAGTGTGGCCCGGTGAACCGCGCGACGAGTATTTCAGCATCGAGTATCTCGAACCGTTCGACTGGCGCAACCGGCGGGCGTTCGGCTACGACATGCATACCGAACCGACGCGGCGCGCCGCCATGGATCGGGCCCGCGACACCGGCTACCCCACTTCCAGCGAACCGGTCACGCTGGTGCAGGAGACCGAGGCGAGCCGGCAGGTCGGTTTTCTCGTCTACGTTCCCGTCTACCGCGAGGGCGCTCCCGTAGCCACGGTCGAACAACGCCGCGACGCCCTGCGCGGATTCGTCTACGCCCCATTTCGCAGCCAGGACCTGTTCGACGGAATCTTCAGCCAGCTCTACCGTCCCCTGGAGGTGACGTTTCGCGTCGTCGCGTTACGCGGCGATGAACCGGTTTCGCTTTATGAAACCGGCCCCCGCATGCCTGCGCCCCCCGAGCGTTCCTCCGAACGCATGACCATCGTCGCCGGGCAGCAGTGGAGGCTGCAATTCGACGCGGCGCCCGGATTTCTGACGCTCGTTGAACGAACCGCTCCGCCTGTCGTCCTCGTCTTCGGAACTCTCTTCAGCATCACCCTTTTCTTTCTCATCGGCGCCGAAGGGCGCCAACGTCAGGTCGAACGCGTTCTGCTTGCAAAAGAGCAGACGTCAAGACGCCAGGCCGAAGAGGCCGTGCGGGCCCGTGAGGATTTTCTCTCCATTGCCTCGCATGAGCTGAAAACGCCGTTGACGAGTCTGACCCTGCAGCTGCAGATACTCGCCCGGGCGCTCTCGGGCGAAGAGCCGCGCCCGACCGAGCCCGAGCGTCTCCAGCGCATCATCGGCGCCGCGCTGCGCCAGGTCGAGCGGTTGAGCGCGCTGGTAACCAACCTGCTCGATGTCACCCGCGTCCACGGGGGCCGTTTTCAGATCGAAAGAGTGCATGTCGACCTCGTCGAGATCGTGCATGAGATCGCCGATCGCTTTCGTGAGGAACTCGAGCGCGAGGGTTACGTCCTCGCGATGGAAGCGCCCGAGCCTGTCGCTGGCAGGTGGGATCGCTACCGCATCGAACAGGTCGTCGTCAACCTGCTCACGAACGCCATGAAGTACGGCGCGCGCCAACCGATTACCATCGCGGTGCAGAATGAAGGCGACGACGCGGTGCTCCGGGTGCGCGATCGCGGGATCGGCGTCGACGCCGCCGACCAGCAACGCATCTTCGCCCGCTTCGAGCGCGCCCCCGACGCCGAAAGCGCAAGCGGTCTCGGCCTGGGGCTGTACATCGTCCACAACATCGTGACCGCGCACGGCGGCTCCATCACGGTCGAAAGCCGCAAGGGCGAAGGCGCCACCTTCACGGTACGGCTGCCCAAAGGACAGCCGGAGGTGCATCCGGAAGCGCGGAATTCTCTCTCCTGACTCTGGACAGCAACTGTCCTGCCTTCGCGGTATTCTGGAGCCCGGCAAACGGGAACGGTAAAATTGAGGGCCATGCTTCACGTCGTCTATGCGAACGCCATCGAATCACTGACCGAACGCCTCCTCGAACGTCTTTACGAGGGCGGCCCGGCGGATAGTCAGACGCACGACGTGTTTCGCCCGGCGACCCTGCTCGTACCCAATCGCAACATGGAGGTCTACCTGCGGCAGCAGATCGCGCGCCGCCGCGGCGTTGCCGCCGGCATCGAGTGCCTGTTCCTGCGTGGCTACCTCGCGGGATTGCTCACCCGGGCGGCTCCCGACCTGTGCATTCTCGAGAAAGAAGAGCTGCGCCTGTCCATCCTGGCGCACCTCACGGGGCAGGGCCTCGAACGCGACGGACTCCACGAGTTGTCCGGTTATCTGGCCGGCGGAGCGGCAGGCCCCGAGCCGACCGAAGACGATGCGCCTGCCGTCGCGCTGCGCCGTTTTCAGCTCGCCGACAGACTGAGCGACATCTACCTCGAATACTCCTTCTCGCGGCCCGACTGGCTGCGCGCCTGGGAGCTCGGGCGCCCGGTGCTGGGAGAACACAGCGATGAAACCGTGCGCCGCACCGAAGCCTGGCAGCAGCAGTTCTGGCAACGCCTGCGCGCAGACCGCGTGTCCGGAGCAGACCGCTGGCTCCTGCTGACAGAGGCCTGGGCCGAGGCCGAGAGACACCTGCGCGGGAACCCTTCGGATCTTTTTCCGGGCGGCCTTGCGCTCGATGGTCCGCCGTTGTACGTTTTCGGCCTTTCCTACATGGCCCCCGCATTCCACGCGATCCTGCAGACACTGGGGAATCTGCGACCGGTTCACGTTTACACCCTGAACCCCTCGGCTGAATTCTGGGAAGATGCGGAATCCTTCGGCGAAGCGAACCGCCGGATGCGCCAGTGGACGCGCCGTGCGTCGAGCCGCCGCAAGCCCACCGACGACAGCGACGATCCGTTCGGACTGCTCGCCGAAGACGAGAATCCGCCGCTGCGCCTGTGGGGTCGGCCGGGAAGAGAGAACATCCGCCTTCTGAACGAAGGAACCGGCTACGAATTCGAAAGCCGCTTCCGCGATCCGGTGGCCGGGGGACCGCCGACGCTGCTGCGCCTGCTCCAGCAGGACATCCTTCTGCGCAGGCCTGAACGGCGCGAGCTGCCCCTCGGCCCGGAAGCGCGCGCAAGCCTGGAGCGGGATTCGAGCGTCCGCTTTCTGGCCTGCCCCGGCCTCGTGCGCGAAGTAGAGATCGTCGCCGACGAGATCTGGCGCCTGCTGCGCGACCCGGCCCATGCCGGCCTGCGCATGCACGACATCGCCGTGATCGTCAACGGCGCCGATCGCGATACCTACTTCACGCACATCGCCTCGACCTTCGAAGATTTTCACGGCCTGCGCTGCTCCATCGTCGACCGCCCGCTGGTGGGCGAGTCCCGCGTCGGCGAAGCGCTCGAGCTGCTTCTCGATCTGCCCCTCGGCCGGTTCGGCCGCAACGATCTTCTTCGGCTGCTCACCCACCCCGTCTTCACCGGGCGTTACCCCGACGATCCGGCCGCGCACTGGCGCGCCTGGGCCGAGCGGCTCAACGTCATCTTCGGCGCAGACGCAGCCGATCTTCAGGGAACCTATATGGCCGAGGAGGACCACGTCTCCTGGGAGCAGGCCCTGCGCCGCCTCGTGACCGGCGTCTTCGCCGCCGGCCCGGCAAGCGGCCAGGAAGAGCCCCTCGACGTGGGTTACGGGCCCCTCCTGGTCGAAGACGTGGCCGACGGCGATGTCGAGGCGGCCGCGCAGCTTCTGACCGCCGCCCGCTCGCTGATGGCCGATGCCCGCTGGGCGAAGGAACAACGGCGCACCCCCTCCGAATGGGGCGCCTGGTTCGCCGCCGTCACCTCGACCTACCTTGCCGGCGCCGACCGCAGCGATCGCGCCGTCATCTCCCGATGCGTCCAGGCGCTGCGCGAGTCGGGTGAGCGCGCCCTGCCCCCGGATGCCGACGCGCCGGTTCCCTACCGCATCGCACGCGAGCTGGCCCGCGAGGCCCTCACCGGTCTCCAGGGGCGCGGGCATTATCTTTCCGACGGGATCGTCGTCTCCTCCTTTCTCCCCATGCGCGCCATTCCCTTTCGCGCCATTTTCGTGCTCGGCCTGGGCGACGGCAGATTCCCGGCCGGCGAGCGGCGCGATCCGCTGGATCTGCGTCCGGCCTCACGCCGACCCGGCGACGTCACCCGCAGGGAACAGGATAAGTACATGTTTCTCGAGACGCTCCTTTCGGCCCGGGAGCGAATCTATCTGTCCTGGGTCTGCCGCGACGCGGCTTCGGGAGAAGAGCTGGCCCCCTCGACCGTGGTCCAGGAGCTGCTCCACGTTCTCGAAACCATGTACCTGAGTCCCGGAGAAGCGCTCCCGCCGGAGCACCGCCGGGTCAACCGGCTGACCGAGCGGCACCCCCTCGCCCGCTATGATGCCCGCTATTTCGAACCGGATGCCGACGGCCGGGCGGCCTTAACGGCAACTCAACTTCCCGAGGCCGTGCGGGAGCGCGGGGCCGGACTGCTGCGCGAGCGCCTGAAACAGCACCTCGGATCCGGCTCGCTCCCCCCCGCGCCGGCACGGCTGCTCGAAGCGGTGCGCGAAGGGGCGCAGGCCGATACATTCCACCGCCTCCTGGGCCTCGCGCCGCCGATCCCGCCACCGCCGGCCGAAGCGCGCGGCCGACGCGCGCTTACGTTGAATCAGTTACGGGACTTCGCCGCCTGCCCGCTCCAAGGTTCCGCCAAGATCTACCTCGGCATGCGCGACGACACCGAGCAGGACATGCTCCTTGTCGAAGACGAATGCTTCGATGCCGAGCCGCATCGGCACGCCCTGTGGCTGCAGGAGATCTTCGTGGCGGCCGGCGGCGACCTCGAGCGGGCAGCGATGGAATACGACCGCCGATACACCGCGCTCAAGCTGCGCGGCGAGCTACCAGCCGGGCCGTTCGCCCGAGGTCAGCGCGCCCGCCATCTCGAAATCTTCCGCGACTGGCGCGCACACCTCGACGAAATGGAAATCGGCGCCCTCGACGGCTACCGGCAGTTCCGCTTCGGGCACGCCGAGGAGTTCGCCTCCGACGCCGTCGTCTACGACCCGGTGCCGCTCCGTCCCGGACATTCCGTCGACGGACCGCCCGGTGGAATTCAGCTCTCCGGGACGAGCGCCTGGATGTCGCCCGACAACACCGTCTGTCTGCAACTGCTCTCCCGCGGCGCGTGCAAGGACCCCGTCGATTTCTTCCGCGGCTGGCTCACGCTGCAGGCCCTCGCTCTGCTCCCTGGCATCCGGCTTCCCGACGAAGTCACGGTCGTCGCCTGCTCGCGCAAGCCGGCTTCGCGCAAGGCGCCCGCCCGACGCTCCTATCGTGTGCCCGCGCCCGCGGAGGCGCGCAGCCGCCTCGAACGCCTGGCGGCCGACGCGCTTTCGCGCGTCCACGATTACCTGTTCCCCCTCGAAGCGGCCGTGCCGGTTGCACGCCGTCTCGAATCCGACCCCGCCGCAACCGATCTGCGTGAGTTCGTCCTCGAGGCCCTGGCCGGAGACAACCATAGCTCGCAGTACGGTCCCGTGCGCCGGTACGATCGCTTCGATCCGCCCGACGAAGCCGCTTGCCGCGTCTACGCCGAGCGGGTCGCTCCCTTCGTACGCGACGAGCGAAGCCGCGAGACTCCCGCCGAACAGGAGGAGGCGTCATGACCGAGTCGTCTCTGCGCATCCGCAAGATTCCCCTGCTGCGCCAGGTGCGCGCCGGCGCCCGCCGCGGAAGCGTCATCGAGGCCAGTGCGGGCACGGGCAAGACGTTCACGATTGAGAACCTCCTGCTCGACCTGATCCTCGAACCCGACCCGGGGCGCGCGCTCGGTGTCGAGAACATTCTCGTCGTCACCTTCACCGAGATGGCGACCGCCGAACTACGCGCAAAGATCCGCCGGCGCATCGAGAACCTGCTGCAGGCACGGGAGTCCGACGCCGCAGCCGACGAAGAAGCCTGGGTCATCGACGACGCGGCCCGCGCCCGCCTGCGCCAGGCGCTTTTCTCGTTCGACGCCGCCCCCATTCACACCATCCATGCCTTCTGCCAGCGAGTACTCCGGGAGAACGCCTTTCTCAACCGGCAGCTCTTCGAGCAGGAGCGTATCGACACCGAAATCGTCTTTCGGCGCACGCTGCGCTCCATGCTGCGCAGTGAGCTCCTCGCCGATGCCGAAGTCCGGCCGCTGCTCGACGCCCATCTTGCGACGCACACGGTCGAGAACCTCGAAACGCTGCTTCTGCAGGCCGCCCGCCTGCACGGCGCCTTTCGGCCGTCGCTTTCACTGCGCGAGGCCGAAGACCTCGTACGACAGGCGGCCGAAACCCTGCGTCCCGAGGCGCTCATTGCTCTTGCCGGCAGGGTCAAGGGGATTTCGCAGAAAAGGACGGAACGCAATTGCCGCCGCATCTGCGCGGGGATCGAAGCCTGGCGCCGGAGCGGCGACTACGCCGAGCTCGACCGGCAGTGGCGTGAGGTCGAACGCGATTTCAAACGGCCCGACGAGCTTGAACCGCCCGAGGCAGAATTCCTCTCCCGATTCGATCGCTGGTGCGCCGAGGCTCCCGTCCCCGCGTCCATGCTCGCACAGGCTCTTCTCCCGCGCATCGAGGCGCGCATGGACGCCGATAAACAGCGCGAGGGGGTCTACGATTTCCAGGACATGCTCTCGCGGGTGCGCAGCAGCCTGTACGACAGCCCGCTCGCCGCGCAGCTGACTGCCGCGTTGCGCACGCAGTACGCCTGTGCGATCGTCGACGAGTTCCAGGACACCGACGGGATCCAGTGGGACATCTTCCGCCGCATCTTTCTCGAGGGCGAACAGACGCGTCTGTTCGTCGTCGGCGACCCCAAGCAGGCCATCTACGGCTTTCGCGGGGCCGACGTCTTTACCTACCGCGAAGCCGTGAAGGTGATGCTGGCCGGCCGCGAGCCCGAGCGGCTCGCGCTCAACTTCCGCTCCACGCCGGCGATGGTCTGCGCCTACAACGATCTGCTCACGCGTCCGGTACAGGTTCCCGGGCGCAGAAAGAACGAGATCGTCGAACGGGCCTTCTTCACGGGGGCCAATGAATATGCGCATCCCGTCGGCGCGGGCCGGACCGGTCTCACGCTGGCTGACGGCGACGGTGCGCCGCTCGAGTCTCCCATTCGCATCCTTCACGATCCGGAAACCGAGACGAACGCCGTGCCCCTGGGCAGGATTCAAATCGCGTGCGGCGAAGCGATCGCCGCCGAGATTCAGGGCCTGCTGGGACCCCGGCCCGTCTTTCTCGCCGAAGGAGACAGACGCCGACGCGTCGAAGCCCGAGACATCTTCGTGCTCACCGAAACGAACGGGCAGCTGGTCACGATGGCCGCCATTCTGCGCGAGGCGGGCATACCGTATGCCTATTACAAGCAGGAGGGCCTGTTTCAGACCCCCGAGGCCACCGACGTGCGCGACCTGCTGCGCGCCATCGAACGCCCCGACCGCACCGACCTGCGCCTGCGGGCATGGGGGGGACCCTTCTTCGAGGTTCCCTGGGGCGACCTGGACGGGTGCCGCGCGCTCGCCGACAGCCATCCGCTTTTCCAGCAGCTGCTCGCGTGGAGGTCGCTCGCCGTTGCCGAAGACTACGGCCGCCTGTTCCGCCGCATACTCTCCGACAGCCACCTGACGCGCCGGGAGCTCTTTCTCAAGGATTCCGAACGCGATCTGACGAATTACCAGCACTTGTTCGAAGTCCTGCTCGAAACGGCCATGCGGCGCCGGTGCTCACTGGCCGAGCTGACGCGGCTGCTCGACAACTGGATACAGGACGCCGACAAGCCCGACGGCGAGTCGGCGGGCATGCAGCGCATCGAAACCGAGAAGGCAGCCGTCAAGCTTATGACGATGCACCGCAGCAAGGGGCTCGAGGCCGCCGTCGTCTTCGTCTACGCGCTCGGCGGCGGCATCGGCGCCCGCGAAGTCAACGTATTTCACGACGATGACGGCAAGCGCTGCCTCTACGTGGGGTCGGGCGGACCGTGGAAAGACCGAATCGACCGCGAGCGTGACGAAGAGCGCCAGCGCGTGCTTTACGTCGCCGTCACCCGGGCGCAGGGGCTTCTCTATCTGCCGCTCGTCGGCAGCCGAAGCGCCGGGCGCCTCCACGGCACCTACCGGCAGTTGAATACGCGACTGCTCGACCTTCGCCACGCAGACGCGTTGACGGCCCCGCATTACGAGGTCGTTCCCTTTGCAGAACCGCGGCGCCTGACCGCAGCCGACATCGACGCCGACCTGCTTGCGGGCTGGAATCCGGCGGCCGAACCACTCCCGGAGCCCGAGCCCCCCGAGGTCTTTCATGCTGCGCTGCGCGAACGCAGGGCCTGGACGACGAGCTCCTACTCGCGCATGAAGAAGCAGGAAAAGCATCCCGGCTTCGACGACGACGAAAAGCTCGAGGCGGCGGCAGCGGCCCCGGCTGAAGGGCTGCGCGGCGGAACCGATACCGGCCTGTTCATTCACGACCTGCTCGAGCACGTCGACCCGGCTTCCTTCACGCTCCCGGAGACCGAGTGGGGGGCCGAGCCCTCCGTCGACCGGCTGTTCGGGCGGCTCATGGCGCGGCACGGCGTCGACGCGCGCTTCGCCGACGAGGCCAAGCGCTGGGTGTTCCGCGCGATGACCCGCCCGGTTCCCCTGCCGGGCGTGAAGACGCAGCCGTCCATCGCCTCGACCGCGCCCCGCCTGCAGCGGGAACTCGAATTTCTCTATCCGATTCCCGAGTCGGCGCATCCGCCGCTATCCGCCGCGATCCCCCCCGGCGGCCTGCGTGTCGATCGCGGATTTCTCAAGGGCTTCATCGATGTCGTCTTCGAACACGAAGGCAAAGTCTACGTCGCCGACTGGAAAACGGATCGGCTGCGCAGCTACGACATGGCGTCCATGGACGCGCGCGTCAGGCAGCTGTATCCGCAACAGATCAACGTCTACTCCTTTGCCCTGGCCCGGATGCTCGGTCTGCGCTCTCCCGCCGACTTCGCGCGGCGCTTCGGCGGCGTCCTCTACGTATTCGTCCGCGGGCTGGGCGATCGCCCCGGACCCGAGGGTTTCTGGATCCCCCCGGTCTCATGGGACTGGCTGCAGGAGGTCGAACGCAGTCTGATCACGTTCGAACACTACGGATGAACCCCGCTCTCCATCTCTGCCGGAGCCGCCATGACTGAGCCCGTTTTCTTCAGCCCCTACGGCACCGTTTCGCGCACGCTGCGCCCCCCTGCTCCGGACGAGCAGGCGGCGCACCGTTTTGTCACGACGGTGCTTTCCGGCCGGCCCGGCCAGGAACTCGGCGCCGAACGCGTCTGGCTCGCCTGGGAAACCGCCCGGCTCCTCGACGCCGGGCCCGAAGCGCGCGAGACATTCGCCTGGCTGGTGGTCGTCAGCCTCCTGTACCGCATGCAGGGGAGCACACGGCTTCCGGTCGCCCAGCCGGGCGCGCTCGAAGCGGCTCTCGAACGCATGCTCCCCGCCGGTCAGACCGACGCCACGGCACGCGCGTCGGCGCTCGCGAACGACATCCGGGCCCTGCTCGACCGGCCCGAAACCCGGCCGCTCGTTGCCGCCGATGGCGCTTTCGCCCCGTTTCTCCTGCGTGCGGGCACCTTCGTGCATCAGCGGCTCGACTGGCAGGAAGAGCGCCTCATTCGGCATCTGCGCCGTTTGCTGACTCGTGAGCCGGCCGAGCATGATCCTGCCGCGGTCCGGGTTGGCCTGGCCGACATTCTGGCGCGTCCGGCGCGGCGCGGAGGCCGTGCCGAAGGCGCCCCGGTAATCCTGCAGCCCCAGCAGCAGTACGCCGTCCTTGCGGCGGCGCTCTCGCCGCTCAGCATCATTTCCGGCGGACCGGGAACGGGCAAGACGACCATCGTCGTCTCGATGCTGCGCCTTCTTGCCCGGCTGGGCGTTCCCGTGGAATCCGTCGTCCTCGCGGCCCCCACGGGCAAAGCGGCTTACCGGATGCACCAGGCCGTGCAGGCGGGGCTCGAGGGTATTCCCGATCGGACCGACGCCGATCAACTCCTGCGCGCCGGATGCCCGCAGCCGCTGACATTGCACCGCCTGCTCGGCTACTCGCCGGGCCGCGATCGTTTCGCCCACCACGAGAACCATCCGCTCGCCGCGCGCGTCGTCATCGTCGACGAGGCGTCGATGATCGACCTGCGCCTGATGGATGTGCTCGTCCGCTCCCTGCACCGCGAGGCCCGTCTCGTCCTGCTCGGCGATCCGGATCAGCTCCCTTCGGTCGACGCGGGGGCGGTCCTGCGCGACCTCATGCCCGACGAGACGGCGCAGGTCCCCGAGTGGGCCGAACTGCTCGCGGCGGCCCCCGAGGCCGGGACCGATTCCGGCGCCCAGCCTCATCCGCTCGCCCGCTGCACGACGCGCCTGGCCCACAGCTACCGCATGGACCCTTCCGATCCGGATGGGCGGGCCATCCTGCTCGCGGCGCACGCGGTACGCGACGGCGATACGAAGCAGCTTTTTGCCGCCGACGCGGAGAGCCATCTGGTTCCCCTCGCTGCCGGCGCGCCCGAGTTCCGCGGCATCGGCTGGCTGGCGCCGCGCGTCCCCGCCGCCGAGCGTCCGCGGGCGGCGGGGGGTGATGCGCCCGTGCTCGACGCAAGCGTGCGCGAGTTTCTCCACCACTGGAAAGAGCAACGTCTGCGCGGCCTGGCCGATTACGACGAGCTGGTCCACCACACTTACGTCCACGACGGCCAGGCGTTCTGCGAAGAAGACGCCCGGCGCCTCGCGCGCCTGTTCGCCCATGCCGAATCTGCGCGCCTGCTGTGCGTCACCCGCGTCTTTCCGACTGGAGCCGACGCCGTCAACCAGGTGCTGCGCCGCCTGCTCGACCGCGACGAAGACGACCCCTCCGCATTCCGCCCGGGCGAACCGGTCATGATGCAGCGCAATGATTACGAGAAGCGCATCTTCAACGGCGATCAGGGCATCGTGCTGCGCGTCGGCACTCCGGGGTCGGCCCCCGGCTCGCGCGGGACGCCGATGGTCGTCTTTCTGCGCGACGGCGGGTTCGCTCCTTTCGGACTGGCGACCCTGCAGGCCGACCTGCGCCTGTCGTACGCCATGACCGTACACAAGAGCCAGGGTTCGGAGTTCGACCATGTCGCGCTGCTCCTCCCCGATGAGGATATCCCTCTGCTGACCCGCGAAGTCCTCTACACGGCCATGACCCGCGCGCGCAGATCGGTCACCCTGCTCGGCGCCCGGGAGCTCATCGAAGCGGCGATCGGCCGACCGATGGAGCGCCATACGGGGATCCGGGAGCGTCTGCTGCAGTATCTCGCGTAGCCACCTTTCGGCGCGCGGGCCGTTCGTGCGCGGGCACGGGCTTCGACGCGCTTGCTCCCCGGGTCACCCTGCGGTACAAAGTAGGTTCCACCTCGACCGGGACGAAGCATGGGACTTCTCGACAGCCTGAAATCGACCGCGACGAAACTGCTCGCCGACAACGTTCTCGTGCGCGGCGCGCTACCCAAAGTGCAGGAGGCGCTCGGCCGACTCGAGGGGCTGTCGGCCGATTTCCTCACCGACCTCACGCTGTTCCGCGCGAAACTGAGCGATCCGTCGTACAACTATCTGCCGGCGGTGCTCCAGAATTTCGTGACCCCCGACCACTGGCACCAGTTCGTCCTGCACATGAAAGACTCGCTCTTCGTCGTCGAAGATCGGAGGATCAAGCTTCATCCCGACGTGAAACTGGCGGGGACCGAGGTTGCGCTCCGTCTGGTTTTCGGCGATCGGTGGGCCGAGAAGGGCGCCGAGTTCAAGCTGCTTCCGCCCGAAGCTCCGGCCGCGGCGTCCAAGCCGGTCGAGCCTCAGGGCTGAGCGGTATGCCGACGGAATCACGCAGCTGGTTCGAGCGGGCGATCTTCGACCTTTCGATCGCCCAGGCGCACTTCCAGAGCCGGCTGTGGACCGGCGCGGCGCTGCATGCGCGGCAGGCCGCCGTCAAGTTTCTCCAGGCCGGGCTCGCCCACACCCGCGAAATCGACCCTTCGCCGCGCATCCGTGATCTGCGCGGCAACCTTCGCGCCCGCGCCCCGGGGTTCGCCATGGACGCCGCCTGGGACGGTCTCGATCGCTATGCGGGCGACGCGGAATTCACGGAAGTGGATGCCCGCCTTGCGCTGCAGTGGGCCGCGGGCGTGCGCGACGCAGTGGCCGCGCTCCTCGGCTGAGCCGAGGGCGCTCGTACAGGCTAGGCCGGAGAAATCCGCGGGTCGCCCTTCAGCAGACGCTCGGATCCGCACTTGGCGCAGACCTTGTAGGACGCGAGCGTGCGCCATAGAAACATGACCAGGGCGGCCACGAGCAGCACGTGCACGAAGAAGCCGACGGTCAGGCCGACGGCGATCACGGGATATTCAACCCACCAGGCGCCGGGGACGATGCGCCGCACGGCGCCGTGGTACTCACACGTATCGCAGGTGCGCACGGGGCGCGCGAACTTCCACACGAGCCCGCGAAGGGATATCAGGATCGTCACGCCGAGCGCCACCGAGAGGGCGAAGGCGTGCGCTTCGAAAAACTCCACGCTCGTCCCTTACATCTCGAACGGCTGGGTGGCAAGCCACTGCGCGCCGTCGACGATCATGATGGCCCCCGAAATATAGCGGGCGGCCGGCGAAGCGAGAAAGACGGCCATGTCGGCGATCTCCTGGATCGTGCCGAACCGCCGGAGCGGGATGTTCGCCGCCATCTTCTGGGCGAGGTCGCCCGGGGCGAGCCGCATCATCCCCTCGGTGTCGCCGATGGGCCCCGGAGCGATGTTGTTCACGCGAATGCCCAACGGTCCCCATTCAACCGCCAGATTCTTCATGAGCGCGTCGATGCCCGCCTTCGCCGCCATGACGTGCGCCTGTAGCGGGGTGCCGACGTAGTGGAGCGTCGCCGTAATGTTGAGGACGAGCGGGTCCTGCCCTTCGGCCCCCGCCTTCGAGAGCGCCTCAAATGCCGCCTTGGTGACGTTGAAGGTGCCGATGGTGTCGATCTCCATCACGGTGCGAAAGGCGTTGTAGGAGAGCTGCGAGGCGGGGCAGAGAAAGTTACCGGCGGCGCCGTTGACGACGGTATCGAGTTTTCCGAAACGCTCGAGCGCGACGGCCACCGCCCGCTCGACCTCTTCGGGCTTGCGCACGTCGGCCTGCACGGGGACGCACTTGCCGCCGGCCGCCTCGATTTCTTCGGCCGCCTTTTCGAGATTTTCGAGTTTGCGGCTGGTGATGACGACGTTGGCGCCGTACTGCGAGAAGTTGCGGGCGATGCCCTTACAGATGCCGGTTCCGCCGCCGGTCACCAGCGCCACTCGGCCCTTCAGTACGTCTGCACGAAACACGCTCATCGGTCACTCCGCTCCGTAGACAGGTTGAACGGGTAGAGTAACAGCCCACTTCAGAATTGACAATTTACCGATTGACTCGAATGACGATTTGCCGGCAAGTACCTGTGTGCACCTGGTGATTGGGCCGCTGAAGGCGCGACCATTTACCAGCGCACGGCGACCGCCCCTGGGGCCTGGCGCTTCCGGCGTCTCAGATGCTTTTCGGCACCCCGGCCCGCACGTCCTCTTTCTGGGCCGCCAGGAGCTTTTCGTAGGCTTCGCGCTCGGCATCGCTGATCGCCTTGGGCACCACGATCCGCAACTCCACATAGAGGTCACCGCGACCGCCGCCGCGCAGATGCGGAACCCCCTTGCCCCCCAGGCGCAGCCTCTGGCCGCTCGAGCTTCCGGCGGGCACCTTCATCTTGACCGTGCCGTCGGGCGTGGGAACTTCGATGCGCGTCCCCAGGGCCGCCTCTGCCGGCGTGAGCGGCAGGGTGATTTCGAGATCGTCGCCGCTGCGCTTGAAGAACGGATGGGGACGCACGCGCACCTGGACGTACAGGTCGCCCGGCTCGGCGCCATCGAATCCGTCGTTCCCTTTTCCGCTCAGCCGGATGGTACCCCCGTCGCGCAGCCCGGCGGGGATGCGTACGCGCAGGGACTCACGCGACAGCTGCACGCCGGCACCCCCACAGGTCAGGCAGGGGTCGCCGGTTTTTCCCGCCCCCCCGCATTGCGGGCAGGCCTGGCTGAAGGAGAGAAACCCGCTCCCCATGGTGACCTTGCCGCGTCCGCCGCATTGGGGGCACGTGCTCTGCTTGCCGCCGGGCTGAAACCCCGATCCCGTGCAGGTCTTGCAGGCGACTTCACGCTGAATTTCCAGCTGAATGGTCGAACCGTGCACGACATCGGCCAGATCGACCGTGACTTCGGCGCGCAGATCTTCGCCGGGCGCGGCCCCGCCGCCGCCGCCGAAGAGGTCACCGAACAGATCGGCAAACCCACCGCCGCCGCGTCCGCCGCCGGCGCCGCGAAAGAGGTCCTCAAAGCGCACCCCGCCGAACCCGCCGGCTCCGGGACGGAATCCGCCGGCGCCCGCGCCGCCGCTCGTAAACGCCTCATGGCCGTACTGGTCGTAGGTCTTGCGCTTTTCAGGATCGGAGAGCACCGAGTAGGCTTCGTTCACCTCCTTGAACTTCGCCTCGGCGTCCTTGTCGCCCGGATTCACGTCCGGATGATGTTTTCGCGCCGCCTTGCGGAAGGCTTTCTTGAGGTCGTCGACGCTCGCGTCACGCTGAACGCCGAGCACCTGATAATAATCGCGCGCCATGCTCTGCACACCCGAAAAAACAGCGGGCTGCCGGGGGCTCCCGGCAGCCCGCTCGTGTTTCTATCCGCGGACGAAGGTTCCGGCTCCAGGCTCCGGAAGTCTACTCCTCATACTCGGCGTCGATGACGTCACCCTTGGCGCCGCCCCCCTGGGGCTTCTCGTGCGCCGCACCCGCCGCCGCTTCGGGCCCCGGCTGGGCCCCTTCCTGCTCCTGTGCCTTGCGGTACATGATCTCGGCCAGTTTGTGGCTGACCGTCTGCAGGTTCGACATCTCGGCCTTCAGCTCGTCGACATTCTCGCTCTGGAGCTTGCCCTTCGCACTTTCGAGCGCCTGGGTCAGCTGCCCCTGATCTTCGGGCGAAAGCTGCTCCTTGTTCTCGTTGAAGGCCTTCTCGGTGCTGTAGACCAGCCCGTCGAGCTGATTGCGGACGTCGATGAGCTCCTTGCGCTTCTTGTCCTCTTCGGCGTGGGCTTCGGCGTCGGTGACCATACGCTTGATTTCTTCTTCGTTGAGCCCCGAACTCGCCTCGATGCGGATGCGCTGTTCCTTGTTCGTGGCCTTGTCCTTCGCGCTCACGTTGACGATGCCGTTCGCATCGATGTCGAAGGTGACTTCGATCTGCGGCATGCCGCGCGGGGCCGGGGGAATGCCCGCCAGGTGAAACTTGCCGAGCGTCTTGTTGTCGCGGGCGAACTCACGCTCGCCCTGCAGCACGTGAATCTCGACCGAGTCCTGATTGTCAGCCGCCGTCGTGAAGGTCTGCGACCGCTTGGTCGGAATCGTCGTGTTGCGCTCGATGAGCTTCGTCATGACGCCGCCCATGGTCTCAATCCCGAGGCTCAGCGGCGTCACGTCGAGCAGCAGCACGTCCTTCACCTGGCCGCCGAGAACGCCCCCCTGCACGGCGGCGCCGAGGGCGACCACTTCGTCGGGGTTCACGCCGCGGTGCGGCTCCTTGCCGAAGAACTCCTTCACGGCCGCCTGAATCTTCGGCACGCGGGTCGAGCCGCCGACGAGCACGACCTCGTCGACTTCGTTCGGTTTGAGGCCGGCGTCGGCCAGCGCCTTGCGGGCCGGCTCCATGGATCGCTTGACCAGGTCGTCAATCATGGCTTCGAACTTCGAGCGGCTCAGCTTGATGACCATGTGCTTCGGCCCCGAGGCGTCGGCGGTGATGAAGGGAAGGTTGATTTCTGTCTCGTTCACGGACGACAGTTCGATTTTCGCTTTCTCGGCGGCTTCCTTCAGGCGCTGCAGGGCCATCTTGTCCTTCGACAGATCGATCCCCTCGCTCTTCTTGAACTCTTCGACAAGCCACTCGATGATGCGCTGATCGAAGTTGTCGCCGCCCAGGTGCGTGTCGCCGTTGGTCGACTTCACTTCGACCACGTTGTCGCCCACCTCGAGAATCGAGATGTCGAACGTGCCGCCGCCGAAGTCATAGACCGCGATCTTGTGGTCCTTGTGCTTGTCGAGGCCGTAGGCGAGCGCCGCCGCCGTGGGCTCATTGATGATGCGCTTCACGTCGAGGCCGGCGATGCGGCCGGCATCCTTGGTGGCCTGTCGCTGCGCGTCGTTGAAATAGGCGGGCACCGTAATGACCGCTTCGGTGACCGACTCGCCGAGGTAGTTTTCGGCCGCCTTCTTCAGTTTCTGAAGCACCTTGGCCGACACTTCGGGGGGCGTGTACTGCTTCTCGCCGACCTGGACCCGGGCGTCGCCATTCGGGCCCGGCACGATATTGTAGGGAATCAGCCGGGTCTCTTCGCCGACTTCGCCGGCGCGGCGTCCCATGAAGCGCTTGATGGAGAAAATGGTGTTTTCCGGATTCGTGATGGCCTGCCGCTTGGCGACCTGCCCCACGAGCACCTCGTCGTCCTTGAACCCGACGACGCTGGGAGTAATCCGGGCCCCCTCTTCGTTCGGGACAACGACGGGCTCCTTCCCTTCCATGATCGCGACCACGGAGTTGGTGGTTCCCAGGTCGATGCCGATAATCTTACCCATGGCTTACTGCTCCTCGAAAAAACGTTTGTGCGGATGGGATATTCTTAGTCACGAATGTAAGCACCCTCTGCCGGGTGTCAAGCCCCGCGGGTAAATAACTGAAATCATATGTCTTTTCGGTGGCCGCCCGGTCCGGGAGGCGGAGAGGGAGAGTGGGGGAGCGGGAGAGTGGGGGACGGAAAACGAAAAACACAAAAAACGGCGACGCGGATTCCTGTTCCCGCTACCGGATCAGGGTCGCGTGGTCGACCTTGATGCACCGGCTCTGCACGACGTCGTAATCGTGGTCCAGTAGCATCCGGGCCGCCGCTTCATTGCGGATGCCAAGCTGCATCCAGAAGAGCGGAGCCCGCCGCCGCAGGGCGGCCTCGGCGACGCGGGGCACGTCGGCAGGCCGGCGGAAGACATTGATGATGTCGATCGAGATGCCCGGCGGAATCGCCTCGAGCGAGGCATACGGAAGCTCGCCGAGCACCCGCCGGTTCGACGGCAACGTCGGGTTCACGGGCAGAATGCGATAGCCCGCGTTCTGCATGTAGCGGCTCACCTCGTAGCTCGCGCGGTACTCATCGTCGGAGAGCCCGACGACGGCTATCGTCTTGGCGGTGCGCAAATGCCGCTCGATGGCCCCGGCGTCATGCGAAATCTCCATCCGGTGTCTCCCTCCGAATCCGAGCGGCCTGTTCGCCCCGATCGTACTCCCGGCCCGACGCGACCTGCAGCCCGGCCGGTCGCCTACAGGAGCCCGTCCCGATCGACGACGGCCCCCCCCTGAAGGACCGAGACGATGCGGTGGACCGCCCCCAGGTCAAGCAGCGGATCCCCGTCTACCAGCAGCAGATCGGCCCGATAGCCGGGCGCCACCCGCCCGAGGTCGTCTCCGCGCCCGATGGCCTGGGCGTTGCCTGCCGTGACCGCCCGCAGAATTTCACCGGCCGGCATCCCCGCCGCCGCCAGGAGGTCGATTTCCTGGTGCAGGGTCGCGCCGCCGAACTGACCGATGTTTGGAGAATCACTCCCGATGAGCAGCCGCACGCCGTGCTCGCGCAGGATCTGAACGTTGCCGGCCCAGTACGGGCTCGCCTTGTGCAGCATGTCGAGATATCCCCTGAAGGCCTCGGGCGCCCGGTAATCGGCCGGTCGCGAGAGAAGCGCGTTCACCACCCCCGGATCGCCCACCGCACGCTGCAGGGGACCCAGTTCGTAGTTGCCCTGAATGAGCCGATCGATGGTGCCGAAGACCGCCAGCGTCGTCGTGACCGCCACGTTCTTTTCGGCCAGCATCTTCGCCGTGCCGGCCGTCAGCGGTTCCCGGTATACGTTGTGCGCCAGAATGTCGGCGCCGGCGGCGACCATGCGCCAGGCATCCGCGTTCGTCCCGATATGGGCGAACACCAGGCGCCGGCCGGCATGCGCCGTTTCGGCTACGGCGGCGGCGGCCTCCGACGAAAGGAGCGGAACCCCGAGGGGAATGTCGTCGGAGGTCATCTTGATGACGTCGACACCGGCCTCCAGAAATTCGGCGACACGCACGCGGGCCTCCTCAGGCTCGCTTACGCCGACCCCGAGCAGCTCGTCACTGACGAAGAGCGACAGATACCAGGGGAGAAAGACGCGCAGCATGGCCACGGGGTGCCCACCGTCGGCCGTGAAGTGAGGGCCCGAGACCAGCATGCGCGGACCCGGGAGCTCGCCCCGCTCAATCCTGTCGCGCAGGGTGACGCTCTCATCGAGCGCTCCACCCAGGTCGACGATGGTCGTCACGCCGGCATAGAGAAACGCGCGCAGCACCTGTTCTGCATTGGGCAGGCTGAGCGCCCACGGCGGCGCCGAACCGCCCGAAGCGTGGGCGTGCATGTCGATGAGCCCCGGCATGACCGTGCGTCCCGCGCCGTCGATGACGGCCGCATCCGAAGGCACAGCGCGCGTTCCCGAAGGCCCGACCCACTCGATGCGGTCGCCGGCGAGAAAGACATCTTGCCGCGCGGTCGTCACCGTGGCGTCTCCCGAATAGACGCGCACATTCCGAAGCACGACGACCGAACGTCCGTCGGCAGCCGGACGCGGCGCGGGGACAGACTGACAGGCAGCGGTCAGAAGAGCTGCCGCGAAGAGAATCGAGTAACGCATGTGGATTCCTGGATGAAGACTCAACGAGAGGACGCCGCTTCAGCGCGCGCCCGAGGGAAGCAGAAAGAGCAGGGCCGCCGAGATGGCCCCCTGGATAAGCCAGCCGATGACGCAGACGCCGAGCGCGCGCCACGTGTTGTCGTAATCGAGCGCCTGGCGCACGGCCACCACGGTGGCGGCCAGCATCCAGATCGAGACGACGATGAGCACGAGGCCCGACACCGGGCGGATCAGGCCGAGGATGTTCAGGAGCCCCGGCGCCGCCGCGAAACCGAGCGTCCGCAGCATCTGGCCCAGGTCGGCATCGGTCTGCGGCTGGGGGAGCAGACGGGTACCGATGACATAGGTCAGAAATGCCCAGACGAACCAGCCGAAGAGGGCCGTGATGACGCCGACGACGAGCCCGCTGAAGGTCTCGGAGTACATGCCGACGCCCGCCGCCAGGCTCGAGAGCGCCACGACGGTCATTGCCTGACCGATGGCCCCCGGGTCGGCTTCGACATCCTCGAAGACCCGGGCATCGAGCCGGGCTGCGGCCAGCACGCGGTTGACAAACGCCATGGTTCCCTCCTTCGTCTCGGCTCGTGAATCACGAATCCGCGGGTGCGGAGGGTACGGAGCTCCGCGGGAACTGCGGTCGGTGGCCGAAGGACGTCTCTACTACAGTACGATATTTTCTTCGTACAGGCCAAACACGTCGCGCAAGGCGTTCGAAACCTCGCCCAGGGTCGTGTAGCAGCGCACGCATTCGAGAATCTTCGGCATCAGGTTGTCGCTGCCGCGGGCCGCCGCCTGCAGGTCGGCCAGGGCGCGTTTGACCTTGTCGTTGTCGCGCTCGGCCCGCACGTTCTGCGTCTTGGCGACCTGACGCTTTTCCAGTTCCGGGTCGACGCGCAGCAGGTCTTCGGGCGGCTTCTCCTGCATCTGGTACCGGTTAACGCCGACGATGATACGGTCGAGCGACTCGATTTCGCGCTGATAGCGGTAGGAAGCGTCCTGAATTTCCTTCTGCGGGTAGCCGGCCTCGATGGCGCGGATCATGCCGCCCATCTGGTCGATCTTCTCGAGGTATTCCATGGCCCGCTTTTCGATTTCGCTGGTCATGGCCTCGATGGCATACGAGCCCGCAAGCGGATCAATCGTGTTGGCCACCCCCGACTCCTCGGCGATGATCTGCTGCGTGCGCAGGGCGATGCGCACCGATTCTTCGGTGGGCAGGGCCAGGGCTTCGTCGCGGGAGTTCGTGTGGAGACTCTGCGTGCCCCCCAGTACGGCGGCCAGCGCCTGCAGCGTGACACGCACGATGTTGTTGTCGGGTTGCTGCGCGGTGAGCGACGAGCCGGCCGTCTGCGTGTGGAAACGCAGAAGCAGGCTGCGCTCGTCTTTCGCCTTGAAACGCTCGGTCATGATGCGCGCCCACAGGCGCCGGGCGGCGCGGAACTTGGCGATTTCCTCAAGGAACTCGTTGTGGCAGTTGAAGAAGAAGGCAAGCCGCGGCGCGAACTCGTCGATGTCGAGCCCGGCCTTGAGCGCCGCCTCGGTGTAGGCGATGGCGTCGGCGAGCGTGAAGGCGACTTCCTGCACGGCCGTCGAGCCCGCCTCGCGAATGTGGTAGCCGGAGATCGAAATCGTGTTCCAGCGCTTCACGTGCTGGCTGCAGAACGAGAAGATATCGGTGATGATGCGGAGCGACCCTTCGGGCGGATAGATATACGTCCCGCGGGCCATGTACTCCTTGAGAATGTCGTTCTGGATCGTCCCCGTCAGCTTGTTGGAGTCGACCCCCTGCTTCTCGCCGACGGCGACGTAGAGGGCGAGCAGGATCGAAGCCGTCGAGTTGATCGTCATCGACGTCGACACCTTGTCGAGCGGAATGCCGTCGAACAGGGTCTCCATGTCGGCCAGCGAGTCGATGGCCACGCCGACCTTGCCGACCTCGCCCTGGGCCATGGGTGCGTCAGAGTCGTAGCCCATCTGCGTCGGCAGGTCGAAGGCGACCGAAAGGCCCGTCGTGCCGTTGTCGAGCAGGTAGCGATAGCGCTTGTTCGACTCCTCGGCCGTTCCGAAGCCGGCGTACTGGCGCATCGTCCAGAGGCGGCCGCGGTACATGGTCGGCTGTACACCGCGCGTATACGGGGCCGCGCCGGGAAAGCCGATATCGCTCAAATAATCGACGCCGGCGACGTCGGCCGGGGTGAAGACCCGCTTGTACTCGATGCCCGAAGTGGTCTCGAAGCGCGCCTTGCGCTCGGGGCTCTTCTTCAGGGACGGCTGCACGGTCTCTTTTTCCCAGGCTTCCTGGGCCTTCTCGATATCCTTCCGATCACTCACGGGAATCCTCGCTGGGCGGAAAAAGGAATCCACCATTGTACCCGGCAGCCGCAGGTTTCTCTAGTGAGGCCCCGGCAGGACGAGACCCGATGCAGCGTTGCCTTCGGATTGCGAGCGGCCGCCGTCTAGCGCACTTCGAACACGAAGTCGATCTCGACGGCGGCATCCAACGGAAGCTCGTTGGCGCCGACGGCCGTGCGCACGTGCTTGCCCGCTTCCCCGAGAATCTCGACCAGCAGATCGCTGGCCCCATTGGCGACCCGCGGCTGGGCGGTGAAGGCGGGGGCCGAGTTGACGAAGGCGCCGAGGCGTACGACGCGAACGAGATTCTCAAAGCCGACGGCGTCCTGCACCAAGGCAAGCGCATTCAGGGCGCACTGCCGCGCGGCCTCTGCGCCCTGCTCGACGGTGTTCTCGCCGTCGCCCACTTTACCGGTGAGCATGACTTTGCCGTCGAGCAGCGGCAGCTGGCCGGCCAGAAAGAGCAGGTTGCCTGAGCGAACCCAGGGCAGGTAGTTCCCGGCGGGCTTCGCCGGCGGCGGCAGGGTCAGGCCCAGTTCGGCGAGGCGGTCTTCAATGCGCATGTGCAAAGTGTACAACGGGTGAAACCGGGCCGCCATCCCGGAAAGCGTCCGCGCACCCGACGGTTCGGTGAGGGATCATCCCTCCGCGATCGGGCATCGGGCATCCGGCATGCCCCCCTACACATCCTGCAACGCCCCGGCCAGCTTCGCGAGCGACTGCTTCGCGTCACCGAAGAGCATGCCGGTGTTCTCCTTGAAGAACAGCGGATTCTCGACCCCCGAGAAGCCGCGGCCGCGCCCGCGTTTCAACACGATGACCGAGCGGGCGCGGTCGACCTCGAGGATGGGCATGCCTGAGATGGGGCTCCCCGGGTTATCGCGGGCATCGGGGTTGACCACGTCATTGGCGCCGATGACCACGGCGACCTCGGTGTTCGGGAACTCGTGGTTGATGGACTCGAGTTCGAAGAGCTTGTCGTACGGAACGTTGGCCTCGGCAAGCAGGACGTTCATGTGACCGGGCATGCGCCCCGCAACCGGATGGATTGCGTATTTCACGGCCACCCCACGCGCCGTGAGCAGATCGTCGAGCTCGCGCAGCGCCGTCTGTGCCTGGGCGACCGCCATGCCGTAACCTGGAACAAAGATAACCTGGCGCGCATAGGCCAGCTGAATGGCGGCGTCTTCGAACGACACCTCGCGCATCACGCCCCCTTCGCCCGAGGCTGCCGCCGCGCCGGCTTCGGTCCCGAAGCCGCCGAACATGACGTTGACGAGCGAGCGGTTCATGGCCTTCGTCATGATCCGGGTGAGCATGAGCCCCGAAGTTCCGACGAGTGCGCCGCCGACAATGAGCAGGCTGTTCTGCAGCACGAACCCCGTGGCCGCGGCCGCCATGCCCGAATAGCTGTTGAGCAGGGCGACGACGACCGGCATGTCGGCCCCGCCGATGGGGAGCACGAGCAGGAGGCCGAGAATCAGGGCGACGACGGCGATCGCGGCGGCCGGCCCGGCGCCCCCCTCGAGCACGAGCCATGCAAACGCGGCGAGCATGGCGGCAGCCGTCAGCGCGGTCACGATGCGGCGGCCGGGAAACAGCAGCGGCCTGCCGCTCAGCAGCTCCTGCAGCTTGGCGAAAGCCACCAGGCTGCCGGTGAACGTGAGCGCACCGATGGCCAGACTGAAGCCGATCGTAATCCGATAGTCCGTCTCGGCGGCAAGCACCGTGGCCTGACCCCACTCGTGACCGTAGCTTCCCAGGCCGACAAGGGCAGAGGCCAGTCCCCCGAAGCCGTTCAGCAGCGCAACCATCTGGGGCATGGCCGTCATGCGCACCCGGTAGGCGAGCGCCAGGCCGATGGCTGCTCCGAGGGCGACCGCCAGCGCGATCCAGCCCAGGCGCAGGCCCGGGGTCGCAAGCGTGATGGCGATGGCCAGGGCCATGCCCGACATCGAAAGTACGTTTCCGCGGCGCGCCGTTACCGGAGAACCAAGCCGTTTCAGCCCGAGGATGAACAGGACCGTCGCGGCCATGTAGGCCAGATCGGTGAGTGTGGCCGTCATTTCCCGGGCTCCCTGCGGCGGAACATTCCGAGCATGCGATCGGTCACCGCGAAGCCGCCGACGACGTTCACGGTCGCGAGAAAGATCGCGCCCAGTCCGAGCGCCTCGACCCACGGATCTGCCGCGGCGCCGGCGACGATCAGGGCGCCGAGAATGGTGATGCCCGAGACGGCGTTCGTTCCCGACATGAGCGGCGTATGAAGCGTCTGCGGAACTTTGGAGATGAGCTCGGCTCCCAGGAACGAGGCCAGCAGGAGCACGAAGAGCATTGTCAGAAGGGTCATGGTTTTCGCTCGCTCTGCTGAAGGGCCGCCTGTACGCGGGGGTTCACGATGCGCCCGGCCTCGAGCACGAGGGTCGCGGCGACGATCTCGTCGGCGGTGTCGAAACCCGGGCCCGGCCTGCCGGGGTCGAAGACATGTTGAAGAAAGCTCGCCATGTTGCGCGAGAACAGACGGCTCGCATCACGAGGAACCGTAGCGGCCGGATTGAGCGGTCCCATGAGGGTCACGCCGTTCACGACGTACTCGGCCCCCGGCGAGGTGAGCGCGCAGTTGCCGCCGTTGGGAGCGGCCAGGTCGACCACCACCGCGCCGGGGCGCATACCGTGCACGGCCTCTTCGGTCAGCAGCAGGGGCGCACGCCGGCCGGGTATCAGGGCCGTCGTGATGACGACGTCGGCCTTTTTTGCGTGCTCGGCCACGAGGCGCCGCCCGCGTTCGGCCGCCTCTTCGGTCAGCTCCCGCGCATAGCCGCCGGCGTCTTCGGTCTCGATGCCGCCGAGGTCGACTTCGAGAAAACGGGCTCCCAGCGAGCGCACCTGTTCGCCGGCGGCGGGGCGCACGTCATAGGCCTCGACGCTGGCGCCGAGACGCCGGGCGGTTGCGATGGCCTGGAGCCCGGCCACGCCGGCGCCGAGTACGAGCACGTTGGCGGGCGGCACGGTGCCGGCCGCCGTCATGAGCAGGGGAAACATGCCCGGAAACCGGACCGCGGCGTCGAGCACGGCCCGATAACCGGCGACGGTGGCCATGCTCGAGAGCACGTCCATCGACTGGGCGCGCGTGATGCGCGGCACGAGCTCGAGCGCGAAGGCGGTGAGCCCGCGCGCCGCCGGCTCGCTCAGCCCCCGCGGTTCGTCGAGCGGGCGCCACAGGGCGACGACGGCCGTCCCCGCGGGCAGACGGGCCACGACGTCGTCGGCCGGCCGATGCACCGCCGCCAGGATACCCGCGTTCTGCAGGACCGCTTCGACCGTGGACTCCACGGCGGCCCCCGCTTCCCGGTAGGCCCCGTCGTCCCATCCGGCGGCAAGGCCCGCGCCGCTCTCGACAGCGATGTGAAACCCGCCGCGCACGAGCGTACGAACCGAATCGGGACTCAGGGCAACCCGGGTCTCTCCCGCCAGGCGTTCGCGCAGTACGGCAATGCTGGTCACCCGCCCTCCCCTTGGCTCCTCGACGCGGGCCGCGGCATCCGCCGGGCCATTTCAGGGGGAACGGCGGTTGGCGGCAGCCGGATACGCCGCGTCTCGGCCGGTCCCCTGACGTTTTCAGTGTACGGGGATCGGCGCCGAACCGGGCGGCGCCGCTCTGGGATGACGGAAAGGGGGTTGCTTTTTCAGCGGCGGCGTAGACGGCGCAGCAGCGGCAGGGCGATCAGGAGCAGGAGCGCCGGAGCGGCCGACGAGGCGCATCCGCCGTCTGGCTCGGCGACGTGCGCCTGCACGGTGACGGTGGCCTCATGTCCGGCGGCGTCGCGGGCCGAGACCCGCAGCGTATGCCGACCCGGGCGCAGGGTCTGCGCATGCTCTGCCGCTTCGATCCACTCGCCGTCGCCGAACCGGAGGGCGACCGGGGTGGCGTCGAAAGCCGTGGCCGTCAGCCGGTTCCCCTCGACGCGCGTGCGGATCTGCGGAGCGGCCCGATCGAGCGTGAAGCGCACGGTCGACTCGCGGCCGTCCTGGCGAAAATCGAGGCGGTGCAGGCCGTCGAAGGGGATCGCGGCTGTCCATGCCCCCGTCTGCGCACGCGACCAGAAGCCGCCGTTCAGGCGCCAGAGGTAGGGCCGCCCCGGATCGAGGCCGGCCTCTGCGGGAGAGAGCGAAACGTCGAGCCCTGCGGCGAAGAGCCCCAGGTCGACGGGCGCCGGGGCCGGGGGCGGCGCCAGGGCGAACAGGCAGTTCGTGATGAGCTGACTGAAATCCAGGTATCCGCTGAAGTTCAGATACAGGTTCAGGTAGTTGTCGACCCCCGTCAGCGGATCGGTACCCGACGACGTCAGCACCAGATCGCGCTGCCGCAGGCCACCCAGGCAATCCGTCACGGCCCCCAGCTCCAGATTGCCGATCGCGGTCGCCAGCTCGGGCGCCATCAGATCTAGCACGCCGGGAATCAGTACCGCGAGCTTTTCGTTGGCATCCGGATTCAACTCGTTGAAGACGACGCGGTTCGCGCTGTCGAACTTCACGCTCAGGTCGATGAGCGGGGCCGCGTTGAAGTCGATACCGCGCAGGTCGACGGCCGCCGTGACGTCGACCGCGAACCCGAAGGCGCGCACCGGCCGCACATTGAGGCCGTGCCCCATCTCGACATAGACATCGACGTAGAGCGACGGGGCCGATACGCGGAAGAAACTTCCATCCCCTACGTCGCCGAAAGTGACGTAGGGCGACTGACGCGGCGAAACCTGGACGATCACCGGGGCCCCGGGCGCCATCTCGGCAAGCCAGGGAACAAACGGCGCGAAACTGGTCGTCGTGAGCAGGCCCGCGAGCTCAGGCGGCAGGCTCGGATCATGCGGCGAGATCGTCGCGCACATCATGCCCGCGAGCCAGAGGCTGTAGACGACCTGGTTGAGCAGATCGTCGGAGATGGCCATGCCGATCTGATAAGGAACGTTGCGGCCGGGAATCAAATTACCGAGCTGCGGCGGATCGTGTCCCGCGCTGCCGTCGGCCTCGAGGCTCGTGTAACGGAACGAGGGGGGGAGCACCGGATTGGCGCACCCCGAGATGTCCTCGGAGTAGAGTCCCCCGTCGAGCAGAAAGAAGGCCTCGGGAATTCCCGACGGATTCGACTCGTAGGCGGCGTTGAAGTTGAATCCGAACGCGTGCCCGGTCAGATCGCTGAGTTCTTCGGCAAAGGACTTGAAGTTGACGACCGGGTCGGGCGTGCCGTCCTTCTCCTTGTCGAACATGAGCTGATTGATGCCGTCCATGAGCACGTCGGAAAGCGCGGCGTTCAGCTCGCGCTCGAAGAACTGCAGGGCGGCGCTCCCCAGCGCGAGCTCCACGGCCGACATCGCTTCGCTCACCTGGCTCCGCTGCGCCGAGCAGTCGAGTCCGGCCGTGTCGCAGAGGTTGAAGACCGCGTAGAGAGCCGGGTTCTGCGTGAGGGGCGTGAGAATCTTCAGGTTCTGGGCCAGGCGCGTGTGAAAGTCGCGCACGTCGACGAACAGGACATTGTCTTCAAAGAACGGACGCAGCATGCCGCCGGTGACCAGTTCGGCCTCGAGGGTCGCAATGAACGTGCTCTGACACCCCGTGCCCAGAATGTTCAGCTTGAGAACCTGGCTCTCGCGGTTGTAGCAGGACTCCAGGTCGCCGCCCCCCGCCATGCCGTCGAAGACCAGCTCGGGAATCAGGAAGTGGACGTACAGAATCGGGTGATCGGGCACCAGATCGAGCTGGGCGCTCGCGCCGTTGGCCTCTTCCAGATACAGCGCCGCGAAAAGCGCGTTCGCGACCGGGCTGGCGAGGCCGTCGACGGGCGACGTGTCGATGGCGGTGAGCACTTTTTCGTAGCGAAAACCGCGGGCGACCGCGCCGGTCACGGGAATGGCCACCTGTCCGGCGCCGACCGCAGGCGCGGCTTCATCCTCCTGATACATGACGTACGGGCACCAGGGGCGCGACGTCTCGCCCGGGATGTACTCGGTATCGTCGAGCCGGCCGCCGACGTTGAGGTTGTCGCGGCCGCAGGGGATGGTGATCCGGAAGTTTCCCCCGAAAATCGGCATGATGATCGAGAAGTACTGCCCTTCGAGCGCCTCGACGATGGTATCTTTCAGATCGGAGGTTTCCAGCCCGTAGCGCAGCTGCTCACCGATGAAGTCGAGCCCCGCCTCGGGGATTTTCACGGTCACCCCGTGCGGCAGGGCCGCATCGTGGGGGCGGGTCTCGGCGTAGGGGCGCTCAGGCTGGTAGGCGAGGCCCCGCCCCGGGAGCAGGAAGGCGGCCAGGGCCGTCAAAATGAGCGTCGAGAGGGTGCGCGCCAGCATGCGCTGATCATACCCGCTCACGCGAACCGGTGCCAATCGTCAGTCGCCAGTCATGAGTCATGAGTCGGGGCGAAGCGCCGAGCGCTGAGCACCAAGCGCCAACGAAGCTAGTACCCTTCAGCACAAGGTACTGTCGGGGAACTCGTCAATCGTCAATCGTCAATTTCCGGATTCGTCACTCGTAACTCGTGATTCGTCACTGTATTGGGTATGCGCTATGCTGTTGCCCTATGGTGAATCTGGCCACGCATGTGACGGCCGTACTCGCACGCCTCGGGATTCCCCCCGATGCGCCGCTCGTCGCCGCCGTCTCGGGAGGGCGCGATTCCGTCGCGCTCCTGCTCGCCCTGGCCGAAGGCCCCCGCCGGCCGCATCTCAGGGTCGCCCACGTCGATCACGGGCTGCGCCCCGAAGGGCCCGCCGAGGCAGAGTTCGTCGGTCGCCTGTGCGCGCGGCTCGGCGTTTCCCTTTCTGCGACGCGTCTCGCCCTCGACACCGCGGCCGTCGGGAATCTGGCCGCCCGCCTGCGAGAGGCCCGCTATGCCTTTCTGCGCGAGGTGGCCGGCGAAGGGTTCATCCTCACGGCGCACCACGCCGACGACCAGGCCGTGACCCTGCTCATGCGCCTTATCGAAGGGGCCGCCCTGCCGGGCCTGGCGGCCATGGCGCCCCGCCAGAGGAATCTGGTGCGTCCGCTCCTCGACGTGCCCCGTGAGGCGCTCGAGGCGTGGCTGCGGGCCCGGGGCGAAGCCTGGTGCGAAGATCCGTCGAATGCCGTCGAGCGCGCCTTCCGCAATCGCGTCCGCGAGCGTTATCTGCCCCTCTTCGAAACCGAGCGCCCCGGCGCCGCCCGCCGTCTCGCCCTGAGCGCCGCGCGGCTGCGCGAAGACGACGAGGCCCTCCAGGCGCTGGCGGCGCGGCTGGCCGAACCCGCCCTGCACGGGTGGAACTGGGTTGCCCTGCCGCTGCAGCCGCTCCCCCCGCCCGCCATCCTGCGACGTCTGCTCGCGCGGCTGCTTGAGCGGCGCTGGGGCCTCGAAGGGCCCGGCGCCGAAGCCTGGGCCGCCATGGCGGGGCCGCTCGCCGCAGGGCGCACGGTCAACCTGCCGGGGCGCACGACCGCCGTCTGGCGACGCGGCGAGCTCTGTCTGCACCGGGCGGCCTCGCTGCCGGCGTACACCGTCGCAATTCCCACCCCGGGCGTCTATACTCTTCCGCTGGGCCGGCTCGTCGTCTCCGCGCCCTCTGCGGCGCCCGGCCGCGAGCGCACGGATGCCGGCGCGCTTCCGCTTCCGCTCATCGCGCGCCCCTGGCGCCCGGGTGAGACCGCGGGGCCTCACGGACGGCCGGTGGCCGACCGTCTCGCGCGGGCCGGCGTTCCCGGCTACCGCCGGCGCGGATGGCCCGTGCTGGTCGATGCGGCTGATCGCGTCGTCGCCCTGCCCTTACCCTTGCAGGCGGCCGGCGCCGGCCCCGGGTTCGACGATGCCGCGCAGGGTCCGGAAGAGGGTCACTAAGGTGGCCAATTCGTTGTAGATTGTCATTGGGGTACGTTATAATACTCGGGCGGGTTTCCGTCTCTGAACCGCCGGCTTCCGGGCATGAGGGAGCACGGCCGGTCGACCGGGAGGCGCCCAGAGGAGGATCGGTTGAATTCATTCTATAAAAATCTGGCTCTCTGGTTGATGATCGCCCTGTTCTTCATCCTGCTCATCAACCTGTTCAACGAGAAGAAAGAGCCACCGCAGAAGATCACCTTCAGCTCGTTCCTCGAAAGAGTCGAGAAGAACCAGGTCGAAGAAGTCGTCATTCAGGGCGCCAAGATCCAGGGTGAATTCAGCGACAAGAGCGAATTCGTGACCTACGCGCCCGCCGAAGCCGACTACATCGGCGATCTGCGCCAGCACGGCGTCTCCATCGCGGCCGAACCGATTCCCGAAGATCCCCTCTGGAAAACGATCTTCATCGGCTGGTTCCCCATGCTCCTGCTCATCGGGGTGTGGATCTTCTTCATGCGCCAGATGCAGTCGGGCGGCGGCAAGGCCATGAGCTTCGGCAAGAGCAAGGCGCGCCTCGTCTCCGATGCCACCGGCAAGGTGACGTTCAAAGACGTGGCCGGTATCGACGAGTCGAAGGCCGAGCTCGAAGAGATCGTCGACTTTCTGCGCGATCCCAAGAAATTCACGCGTCTGGGCGGCCGTATCCCCAAGGGGGTGCTGCTGGTCGGCTCGCCCGGCACCGGCAAGACCCTGCTTGCCAAGGCCATCGCCGGCGAGGCGGGCGTGCCGTTCTTCTCCATCTCGGGTTCCGACTTCGTCGAGATGTTCGTCGGCGTCGGCGCGAGCCGTGTGCGCGACCTGTTCGTGCAGGGCAAGAAGAACGCGCCGTGCATCATCTTCATCGATGAAATCGACGCCGTCGGCCGCCATCGCGGCGCGGGTCTTGGCGGCGGCCACGACGAGCGCGAACAGACCCTCAACCAGCTGCTCGTCGAGATGGACGGTTTCGAGCAGAACGAAGGGGTCATCCTCATCGCGGCCACGAACCGGCCCGACGTGCTCGACCCGGCCCTGCTGCGCCCGGGCCGCTTCGACCGGCAGGTCGTCGTGCCCCGCCCCGACCTGAAGGGGCGGTACGAAATTCTCAAGGTGCACTCCAAGAAGCTCCCGCTCGAGCAGGACATCGATCTGGAAGTCATCGCCCGCGGGACTCCGGGCATGAGCGGCGCCGACCTGGCGAACATCTGCAACGAGGCCGCTCTGCTGGCCGGCCGCGCCGGCAAGAACAAGGTCGGCCGCATCGACTTCGAGATGGCCAAAGACAAGGTCATGCTCGGCGTCGAACGCAAGAGCGTCGTCATGAACGAGGAAGAACGGCGCAATACGGCCGTTCACGAAACCGGCCACGCCATCGTGGCCCGCGAGATCCCGGGCATGGACCCGGTGCACAAGATCACCATCATCCCGCGCGGCATGGCCCTGGGGCTCACCCATACCCTGCCGACGGAAGATCGCTATTCGCTGTGGAAGGACCAGGCCGAAGGTCGCATTGCCATGCTGCTGGGCGGGCGCGTCGCCGAACAACTCGTGTTCGGACGCTACACCACCGGCGCCGGCAACGACATCGAGCGGGCGACCGAACTCGCGCGCAAGATGGTCTGCGAGTGGGGCATGAGCGAAAAGCTGGGGCCGCTTACGTTCGGCAAGCGCGAAGGCGAAGTCTTCCTGGGCAAGGAGATGACGCAGCACAAGGATTACTCGGAGGATACGGCACGTGAAATCGACTCCGAGGTCCGCGAGTTCATCATGAGCGCTTACGAACGGGCGACCCGGATTCTCACGGAGAACCGAGACAAGCTCGACGCCGTCTCGGCCGCATTGCTCGACCGCGAAACGCTTACCGCAGAAGAGTTCGAAGCTCTCATGCGCGGCGAGAAACTCGCCCCGAAGCCCATCGAGACCCGCCCGCCGCGTTCTCCCGAACGGGATGCCGCGCCGGAGTCGGGAGATCAGGGGGTCGTCATCACCCCCGGGCGCAACAACGAGTTTCCCTCCAAAGCCTGACGCGTTCGCCGGCGTGCGGCGCTGGCAGGGTGTGGGCCGGAACGCGGTCGGTGCGTTCGTGTCGACACCCTGCTGAGGAACGACCAGGAGCCGATGGCCGCTGAATTACGTCCGCTCATCCTGCCTACCGAGGCCGATGCCGAGTTGCGCTCCCGCGAGCTCGGCCATCACGGCACGGCGCGCTCCGAGGCGCTGCGGCTGCGGCGGCGCGCGTTCAAGATTCACGACCTGTCGCCCGATGAAGCGGCGGCGCTGCGCGACGGGGTGCAGGCCCTCGGCGGCGATGCACTTTTCTCCAGCGCGGGCTCCGAAGCAATCCTGAATCTGGCGGCCGGCCAGCTCCGTGCGCTCGCGGCCCTTGTCTCGAGCGAGGCGGCCCTGGCCACGCGCATCGAGACGCTCGCCGACGGCCTCGCCCCCGAACTCTCCTGGGTCGACGGGCAGGGCCGCTCGCTGCTGCGCCCCGCCGGGGTGACCGTCATGGGGGTGCTCAACGTGACCCCCGACTCCTTCAGCGACGGAGGACGGCACCTCGACCCGATATTGGCCGAAGAGGCCGCTCTGCGCATGGTCGAAGAAGGCGCCGACATCATCGACGTCGGCGGCGTATCGACGCGCCCGGGGTCCGAAGCGCCGCCCGAAGCAGAAGAGCTGGCGCGCATCCTGCCGGTGCTCTCGCGCCTCGCCCCGCGCATCGGCGTACCCCTTTCCGTCGACACGTGGCGCGCGTCCGTCGCCGAGCGCGCCATCGACGCGGGCGCGCGCATCGTCAACGACATTTCCGGATTCACCTTCGACCCTGCCCTGGCCGAGGTCTGCGCGCGGCGTGAGGTCGGCGTCGTGCTCATGCACACCCCGTCCCGCCCCGCAGACATGATGGAGCATACGCAATACCGCGATCTCATCCGCGACGTGCGCCTCTTTCTCGAACAGGCCCTCGAGCGTGCCGCGCATGCGGGCATTGCGTCCGAGCGGGTGGCGCTCGATCCGGGCTTCGGGTTCGGAAAGACGGCTGACCAGGGATGGGAGATGCTGCGCAGGCTGGGGGAGTTCACGGGAACCGGCCGTCCCCTGCTCGTCGGCGTCAGCCGCAAGAGCATGTTCCGCGAGGTCCTGGGCGAAGATCGCCCGCCGGCCGATCGCGACGTTGCCAGCGGCGCCGCCGCCATGGCCGCGGCCATGCAGGGCGCGTCGATCATCCGCACCCACCAGGTGCGCATTACCCGCGACTGTCTGGCGGTGGCCGGCAGGCTCGCCGTTTACCCGAGGCTGTAAGTGGATTTCCTGACGAACCCGGCATACTGGAAGGACTGGGAGTGGCTGCGCGACGCCTTCGACATCTTTCTCGTCGCCTACCTGGTCTACACGGCCATTCTGCTCATCCGCGGCACGCGCGCCGTGCAGATGCTCATCGGCCTGTTCGTCGTGGTGCTCGCCTATCTGGCCTCGCAGGCGGTGGGGCTCGTGACCCTCAACTGGCTGCTCACGAACGTCATCAACTACCTGGTGCTGATCATCATCATTCTGTTCCAGCACGACATCCGCCGGGCCTTGACCCAGTTCGGACGCAATCCCTTCTTCTCGCAGGGAAACATCGAGGCACCGGCCCTGATTGAAGAAATCGTCATGGCCTGCGTGCTCATGGCCAACCGGCGCATCGGCGCCCTTCTCGCCATCGAGCGCAAGACGGGCCTGAACAATTATGCGGAACTGGGGGTCGCTCTCGACGCCGAGATCAGCAAGGAGCTGCTCCTCAGCATCTTCTCGCCGCGCACGCCGCTGCACGACGGTTCGGTCATCATCCAGCACGGCCGCATCGCCGCCGCCGGCAGCTTTCTGCCGCTCACGGTCGACCCCGAAGTGCCCAAGAGTCTCGGCACGCGCCACCGCGCGGCGCTCGGGCTGACCGAAGAGTCAGACGCCGTCGTCATCGTCGTCAGCGAAGAACTGGGCGCCATCAGCCTCGTCGTCGAGGGGAGCATCCGCCACAACCTCGACAGCACGACGCTGCGCGCCGAACTGCAACAGCTTCTCGGGGTGCGCCGATGAGTTCTGCCTGGAAAGACCGGCTGCGCTCGGCCGTCACGCACAATGCGTTGCTCAAGGTCATCAGCATCATCATCGCCTTTCTGCTCTGGGCCTTTCTCATGCTCGAGAAGAAGAGCGAGATCGCCCTCTCGGTTCCGATCCGGGTCGAGAATACGCCTGAAGAGCTGGTCATGGTGCAGCCGCCGCCCGACGACCTGCGCGTCGTCCTGCGCGGGAGCCGCACGCAGCTCAGCGCCATCAGCGAGCGGATCAACCCTTACCGTATCGATCTGTCGGGCGCGAATGCCGGCGAAAACGCGTTCGACATCATTCCCGACAAGATTGATCTGCCGCGCGGCCTGCAGATCGTGCACGTAAGCCCGAGCCAGTTCACGCTGCGGCTCGCCCCGGTCATCGAGCGGCGTCTGCCGGTGCACGTCCGCTTCCGCGGCAGCCTGCCCGCCGGATACCGGATGACGAGCTACACCGTCGATCCCGAGACGGTCACCATCGAGGGGGCACGTAACGAGCTCGAGTCGCTGCGCTTCATCGAGACGGAACCGATCGATCTGGATACGATCCGCGGAAACTCGCAGTTCGAGGTCCAGCTTTCGCTCAGCCGGCTGCACATCGTGAGCGTGACCACCCAGCAGGTTCGCGTGCTCCTCGACGTCGAAGAGATCCAGACGACGCGCACGTTCAAGAACGTGCCGGTCCAGATCCCCGAAGGCTACCGGGCGCGGGGGCGCGATCGCATCAGCGTGACCGTAGCCGGCCCCCAGCACCTGCTCCAGGAGATGAGCCGCGACGACCTGCGCGCCACGCTGACGCCTCCGGCCCGCCCCGGCCGGGCCCGGCTCGAAATCGCGGTCGAAACGCCGCCGCGGGTCTCGGTCGACAGTCTCTCACCCGGCACCCTCGAGGTACTTCCCAAGTGAACCGTGTCCTCCTCTTCGCGGCCCCGATTCTGCTCGCGCTGACGCCGCTTTTCTTTATCGGTCAGGACCTGCAGTACAGCCGGTGGATCGTTCTCGCTCTCGCCGCCGGGGTCGCCTGGATCACGCGCCCGCTCGACCGCCGCTCACGCACCCTGACGCTGCTGCTCGCGTTCGGCCCGCTCTGGGCGATCGTCTCCTGGGGCGTGCACGGTTTTCCGCTCTCGGGCCTGCTCTGGACGGCCCAGCTCGTCTGCGGCACGCTGCTCGTCGCCGCCCTGCTGCACGATCGGCGCCCTGAAGACTACCTGATCCCCTGGATCGTCGGCATCGCCGGCGCATCGGTCTACGGCCTGCTCCAGGCAGGAGACCTCGCGGCTGCGCCGCGCGACGCTTACGGAAGCTCTGATCCGGCCTCGGTCTTCGGCCTGAGCAATTTCGCCGCCGAGACGCTCGTTCTCTCGATCCCGCTCGCCGTTGCCGTCTTTCTGCGCGCGCGGCAGCCCTGGATGCGGGGCATCGTGCTGGTGGCCGCTGTTGTCATGTCTGCTTATCTCGCCGCGGCCGAAAGCCGCGCGGGGTGGGTCGCCGGAGCGGCTCTTCTGGCGACCGTCCTGCTGGCCTGGCGCCCCCCCAACCGTCGGCTCTACTGGGGCGCGGTGGCGGCGGCGGCGATCTTCCTCGGCGCCGTGGCCTGGCTCGGCCCGCACCAGTTCGACTACTTCCGCGGCGCGCGCGATCCGAGCATCAGCTTCCGCATCGAAGCGTGGAAGGCGGCCCGCGAGATGGCTATCGAGCAGCCGGTGCTCGGGGCGGGGCCGGGAGGATTCTACGGCAGCATCGGCCGCTTCGCCTCGCCGGCGCTGACGGCGGCCTCTTCGGCGGTCAACCGTTCGGTTCACCATCCGCACAACGAATATCTGGCGTTTCTCACGCAGCTCGGCATCCCCGGCGCCGTCTGGCTCCTGGGGGTTCTGCTCACCCTCATCTTCGTCATGCTGCGCCGCGGGTCTCCCTGGCAGGCCGCGGGCGTGGTCGCGGCCATGGTGATCTCGCTTTTCGCTTTTCCCCTCCAGCAGGCCTCGTTCTGGGCTGCCTTTGCTCTGCTTGCCGGAACGGGAGTACGCCGGCGTATGGGGGGCGACCTCGAGGATACCGAAGCGCTCCCCCTCTTCGCCACCCTGCGCCCCATGGTAGTCGTGCTGCTCCTGGGCCTGACGGTGCTGCTTACGATTCGCACCGCGGCCAATATCGACGCCCGTGAAGCGGTCGTGCTTCTCGAGCAGGCGCGCAGTGCGTCACCCGAGCAGGCGGCTCTGCTGCGCGGGCGCGCCACCGAACACCTGCGCCAGTCTCTCTCGCGCTGGCCGGCCGACCCCGAGGCCAATTTCAATCTCGCGCTGGCGACGCGCGCCGAGAGCGAGTACCGCGAACATCTCGAGAAGTACGTACAACTCGTTCCGGGCGACCCGCGCGCCCGCATTCTGCTCGCGCGCTCGGTCGAGCGCGGGGGCGATCGGCCGGCGGCCATCCGCATGCTGCGCGACATGCTGGCCGATTTTCACTACCCGCCGGCCGAAGTCTATCATCACCTGATTTCGCTCTACTCGGCCGACCGCGATTACACCCAGGCGCGCGGCCTCGCCGAGCAGGGGCTCGCCCGCAATCCGGACGATCGCCAGCTGCTGCTCGACCAGGCCGACGTCCTGCGCCTCGCGGGGAAAACGGACCTTGCATTGCCGATCTACCGCAAGCTGCTCCAGGGAGACGCGCGCGAGCCCGCCGTGCTGCTTCGCGCCGGGCTTGCCTTCGGCGACGCAGGGCTCTACGATGAAGCCAGAGACGCCTTCACGCGCGGCGCCGAGCTGGCGCCCCGCGAGGCGATCTTCCGCGTCTATCTGGCGCAGCTCGCCTTCGCCGCGGACGACCCGGCCACGGCTCGCCGGCATCTGACCGACGCGCTGCAGGCCGATCCCAATCTGCGGCTGCGGCTGTCCGCAGACGCGCCCGAACTGCTTCCGCTGCTCAAGGACCTCACGGAATAACTGCATCATGAGCGAGACCCGCAAACTCTTCGGCACCGACGGCATCCGCGGCGTCGCCAACCAGGATCCGATTACCGTCGAAATGGCCCTGCGCATCGGCCAGGCCGCTGCCGTGGCGTTCCGCAACGCCGACCGGCGCCACCGGGTCGTCATCGGCAAGGACACGCGCCTTTCGGGCTACATGCTCGAAACGGCCCTCTCGGCCGGCCTCTCGAGCATGGGGGTCGACGTGCTTCTCGTGGGTCCGCTTCCGACTCCGGGGATCGCCTTCATCACGGCGAGCATGCGCGCAGATGCGGGGATCGTCATCAGCGCCAGCCACAATCCCTTTCAGGACAACGGCATCAAGTTCTTCGCCGCCGACGGCTTCAAGCTCCCCGACGAGAGAGAGGCCGAAATCGAGCGGCTGATCTTCAGCGATTCGCTGACCGATTACCGGGCCGCGCCGACCGAGATCGCCAAGGCGTTCAAGATTGAAGATGCGCGCGGACGCTACGTCCAGTTCCTCAAGAACTCCCTCCCCCGCGAGCGCACGCTCGACGGCCTCAAAATTGTCGTCGACTGCGGACACGGCGCGACTTACCGCGTCGCCCCGAAAGTCTTCGAGGAGCTGGGGGCCGACGTCATCACCCTGGGCGTCTCGCCCAACGGCCGCAACATCAACGAAGGATGCGGCGCGCTCCATCCCGAAACCTGCGCAGAAGCGGTGCGCCGCCACGGCGCGCAGGTGGGTATCGCGCTCGACGGCGACGGCGATCGTGTGATTTTCGTCGACGAAACCGGCGAAGTCGTCGACGGCGACGAAATCATGGCCGTCTTCGCCACACATCTGATGAAGCGGGGCAAGCTCAAGCACAATACGCTGGTCACGACGGTCATGAGCAACATGGGTCTCGACCTGTGCATCCGCGAAGCGGGCGGCCGCGTCGAAAAGACGGCGGTCGGCGACCGGTACGTCGTGGAGCGGATGCGCCGCGGCGGCTTCAATGTCGGCGGAGAGCAGAGCGGCCACCTGGTCTTTCTCGACTGGGCGACCACGGGCGACGGCATCTGCAGCGCGCTGCAGCTCGTGAACGTCATGCTCGAACGCCGTAAGCCGCTCTCGGAGCTGAAGAAGGTGATGACCCGTCTGCCCCAGGTATTGCTCAATGCCGAAGTGGGCGAGAAGCGCCCGCTCGAGACGCTGCCCGCAGTACAAAAGGTCATCCGCGAAGTCGAGCACCGGCTGGGCGACAAAGGGCGCGTGCTGGTTCGCTACTCCGGCACCGAGAACAAGGTGCGCGTCATGCTCGAGGGAGAGCACGAAGATGCCATCCGCGCAGACGCGCAGGCGATTCTTGACGTCATCGTGACGACCCTGGGCGCGCCGGTCTAGGCGCGCGGCGCGGGCGGGCTCTTCGTTTTTCGTTTTGCGTTCGGCACGGGCGGGATACTTCGTGGTTCCGCGCCCTCCCTGCTCTGACTGTGCGCGGCGAAGATCGAGATGCGGTACAACCGACCCGGTACCAGGAGAACCGCCGTGCGCGAAGCGATCCGTCTGATCATCATTCAAGCGTTCTGTAATCAGGCCGCCATCGCCCACGGCTACGGCTATGCCCTGCTCTCCATTCTGCCGGGCATGGCAGAACCCGAACGCGCGACGATGATCCGCTGGCTGCAGTGGACGTCCATCGGCTCGACGCTGCTCGTCACGCCCATCCTCATCGCCATGCTCCTGCCCGTCGCCACCGCGCTTGCGCGCAAGGGGAACCTTTCTGCGGAACGGTTGCAGGGTGCGCGGCGCCGCGCGCTCAATCTTCCCGTGCTCATGACCCGCCTGACCAACTGGGCCTGGTACGGCGCCGCCTTCTCGCTGCCGATCTACCTGCACCTCGCCGGCCGTGAAATGCCCTTCGTCACCACCGCCCACGTCATGGCCGTGACCATGTTGATCGGATCGGTCGCGTCGACGTTCGTTTTTTACCTTGCCGAACGCAGCCTTCGTACGCGCGTCGTTCCGCGGCTGCTCCCCGACGGCGGCGTCTTTGCCGTTCCTGGGGTCATCGTGACGTCACTCGGCTTCAAGATCCTCATGCTGCTCGTGCTCGTCTGCGTGCTTCCGGTGGTCGTCCTGACCCTGGCCGCGTGGTCGGGGGCGGTACGGCCGGCGGCCGTGTTCTACGTGGGGATCTCGTTCGTCGTCTTCGGGGCCATCCAGGGCTGGCTCATCACGCGCAGCATTGCCGCGCCGGTGCGCACCCTGGTGCGAGAAATGAAGCGCGTGCGCGATGAGGATTTCACCGCACAGGCCCCCGTCGTTTCTCCCGACGAACTGGGACAGCTCGCCGACGGCTTCAACCGCATGACCGCCGGCCTGCGGCAGGCCGAATTTGTGAAGGACACCTTCGGCCGCTACGTGACGAGCCAGGTGCGCGACGAGATTCTCGGCGGCAAAATTCACCTCGGCGGCGAGCGGCGCGAGGTCACCGTACTCTTCAGCGACATCCGGGGCTTCACGGCATTCTCCGAAAGGCAGTCCCCCGAAGATACGGTGGCCTTCCTGAACGCCTATCTGGAGCGGATGGTCACCATCATCGTCGAAGAGGGGGGCACCGTCGACAAGTTCATCGGCGACGCCATTCTCGCGTCCTTCGGCGTGCCGCTTGCGCGCGAAGACGACCCGTTGCGGGCGGTGCGCGCAGCGCAGCGCATGCTGGCCGCCGTCGACGACATGAACGCCCACGCCGGGGGAACCGCGGTTCCGCTGCAAATCGGCATCGGCATCCACAGCGGGCCCGTCGTCGTGGGCAACATCGGCTCGGCCCGCAAGATGGAGTACACGATCATCGGCGACACCGTGAATACGGCCTCGCGCATCGAGCAGCTCACCAAGGAGCTCGGCGCGTCCCTGCTGATTTCCGAGGAAACGTGGCGGCGCGTGGCCGCCGACGTGCAGGCCGAGCCGCTCGCGCCGGTGGCCGTGAAAGGCAAGCGCGAGAAGCTGCAGCTGTATGCCGTGGCGGGCATGGCGCTACGGCCGGAACCTTCGCGTATCCTCTGAGGACGACTCGGGAGCGCCTCGCTTCCTGGGCTCTCCCTCGCCTAAGAAGGCGGAAGACGCCTCGCAAGCAGCCCTATCGGAATCAGGGCCATTCCATAGAAACCGATGTTCACCACGAAGGTCAGCCACCTGAGTTCTCCGGGCATCGGCTCGCTGACCACGAAGTCCCACAAGTAGAATCCGATGCACAGCAGGATCGTTCCGACGCCCAGCAGCGCGCCGCTCTGAATTCGCAGGCGGATACGCTCGGCGGCGACCCCGGCCATCGGAACTACAAGACCACCAAAGAGCACAAAGGGCCGAATCTGCTCCCATGTGAGAGTATCGGCAAGCCGAGCGTAGTTCAAAAGCCCAACGACATGGAGTGCAGCTACGGCGATGAGGATGAGTATGTTCAGGATACGCAGCATTGCCGAATAGCCGATCTTGCCATGACGATACTATTCGTCAGGTGCCCAAGCCCTGTACCCTTCACGGCACCGCATCTCAATGCGTTCGTTTACCGACTTAGTCACCCGGTCGGAATAGACCAGAAGAAGATTGGTACGCTGCTGACAGGCAGGCATCCGAGAACCAGCACCATGTATAGACCTGTTAGTATGGTCCGGCCGGAACTCTTCATCCTCATGCTGTCGGCTCCTGTCGTGCGTACACCGCCATGAGAATCGTCGGAATTCCAAAAAGACCGAGAACCAAGACCCCGTTTGCATAGGGTGGAGCAGCCGGATCCGGCACACGCACTGCAAAATCCCAGAGGTTGAGCCCCAGGCAGCAGAGTAACGTCCCAATTCCAACCAGTACGCCCATGCGCAATCTGCGCCGAATGAGCTCAGCCGCTCCTCCCGCGAGAAAAACAACCGCGAACCCGAACGCAACATTTGGAAAAGCCTCCTGACCCCTCGATGCTCCCAGGAACGGAAGATGGTAGGCTGCAAAAAGCCCATGGACTGCCGCGAGAGCAGTGAGCGTCAGAATATTTGCGCGTCTCAGCATCTTCTCTCATCCCATGAGCGAACCCGGGCTCCCTATCGCAAATCCTAACATTAGCAGAGGCTGGACCTCACGCGCAATGCTAAGCGAAGTGAAAACGATGACAACTGCGAAACCGGACTCCAGGCCGAATGCCTTCTACTGGATACAACAGGGATACCCCGCCCAAGAAAAAACGGCGCCACCCCAAAGGATGCGCCGTTTTCCGCTGCGCGTGGGGAGTCGGCCCCCGGCGCTCACGCGTTGATGACGTGCTCGAATTCGCGGTACACGCCTTCCATGCGCACGTTGCCCTCGAGGATGACCCCTTCGGTCACAATCAGGGTCGGCGCGATGAGCGTGCCGTAGAACTTGGCCGGCGCCTGCACATGGACGCGCTCGCGCGCCTTCAGCTCGCCGCGGAAGGTGCCCGAGATGACGGCCGAGCCGACCTCGACGTTTCCCTCGACTTCGCCGCTCTCGCCGATGACCAGCTTGTCCTGGCTGAAGATGTCGCCGACAAATTTGCCGTCGATGCGCACGGTGCCCTCAAAGGAGAGCTTCCCCTCGAAGCGGGTACCCTTGTCGAGAAACGCGTTGACCGATGGGCCTTCGCTCACCGTCACGCCGGTCACCCGTTCGAAAATCCCTGAGCTTTCGCCCTTTTCTCGTTTGCCCAACATGGACTCCTTCCTCTCTTCAGGAGAGCAGCTGCTCTATCAGCCGATCGAATTCCTCGGGCGAGTAGTACTCGAGGACGATCTTGCCGCGGCCGGCGTTGCCGGCGAATTGTACTTTGGTTCCGAACTGCTTCGAAAGCCGGTCGACCAGGGCCCGCAGATTCGGATCCACGCTCCCCTTGGCGGGCGGCTTCGGCGGCGGGGCCCCCTCGACGGCGCGCCGGGCCATCGATTCGAGCTGGCGCACCGAGAGCCCTTCGGCGACCACGAGGCGTGCGAACTCGAGCTGGCGCGCCGGATCTTCCATCGTGACGAGCACGCGTGCGTGACCCATCGAGATGGAGCCGTCGCGAACCAGCTGCTGCACTTTGTCGCTCAGGCGCAGCAGGCGCATGAAGTTGGCGACCGTCGAGCGATCCTTGCCGACGCTCTGCGCGATCTGATCCTGCGTCAGCGCAAATTCCTCATGCAGCCGATGGTAGCCTTCGGCCTCTTCCATCGGATTGAGATCGACGCGTTGCAGGTTTTCGACGAGGGCAATGGCAAGGGCGTCTTTCTTCGACACCTCGCGCACGACGATGGGCACTTCGGTAAGCCCCGCGAGCTGGCTCGCGCGCCAGCGGCGTTCGCCGGCGAGAATCCGGTACCCGTCGCGGTCGGGCTGCACGAGCAGCGGCTGAATGACGCCGTGTTCGCGGATGGAATCGGACAGGCTCGCCAGATCGTCTTCGTCAAAGTATTTGCGCGGCTGCTCCGGATTCGGATGGACGCGCTCGATGCCCACGACGTTCGTGGGTTCGGTCGCAGCCCCTTCTTCGCTCACGCCGCCCGGAATCAGGGCGCCGAGGCCGCGCCCGAGGGCCTTGCGCTTGCTGCTCATGCCTGCACCGCCCGCGGCTGTTCCCGCTCGCCCCGGTTGAGAATCTCTTTGGCCAGCGACTCGTAGCCGACGGCACCCTTGCTCTGCGGATCGTAGAGGTTGATCGGCTTGCCGTGGCTGGGCGCCTCGCTGAGGCGCACGTTGCGGGTGATGACGGTCTCGAAGACCTTCCAGCCGAAGTGGCCGGTGACGTCTTCGGCCACCTGGTGGCAGATGTTGTTGCGGGCGTCGAACATGGTCAGCAGAATGCCTTCGAGCTTGAGGGCCGGATTCAGATTGGCCTCGATGAGCTTGATCGTCTGCATGAGCTGGCTGAGCCCTTCCATCGCGTAGAACTCGCACTGGAGGGGCACCAGCACGCTGTCGGCGGCCGTGAGCGCGTTCAGCGTCAGCAGCCCCAGCGAGGGCGGGCAGTCGATGAAAATGAAATCGTATTGCTCGCGCAGGTCCTGAAAAACCTTGCGCAGCCGGGTTTCGCGGGCGATGGCGCCCACGAGCTCAATCTCGGCGCCCGCCAGGCTCTGGTTCGCCGGCATGAGGTCGAGGCCTTGAACTTCGGTACTGCGCACGACGTCGGCGGGGGCAGCCAGATCGAGCAGCGCGTGATAGACATGCTGGCGCAGCTGCGCCTTGGCGATCCCCAGCCCGCTCGTGGCGTTCCCCTGCGGGTCCATATCCACGAGCAGCACCCGTTTGCCGAGGACGGCAAAGGTGCTGGCAAGGTTGATGGAAGAGGTCGTCTTGCCGACCCCGCCCTTCTGATTCGCAATGGCGATGATACGCCCCATCCTTCGAACGCTCGCTCCTGAGGAAAACAACACAGTATACCCGTGGACGGGGGCTGAATGCCAAGGCGGTCGTCGGTTGCCGGACGGCGGCGGACGGAAAGAACCTCACCCCCGTCGGCGCTCGCGGCGCCGATTTCCCCTCTCCTTCGCAAGGAGAGGGGAAATCGGGCTCACGCCAGTCACGTCACTTGCTGATTCGTACTTGCTTCTCAGGAATCAAGAATCAGGAATCATGGAATGACCTGGGTTTCTGCCGCGGCAGCGTCAGAAACCCATGTCCAGCTTCAGCAGGTCCACTTCGCTGGGGCGGCTTTCGGCCGCCGTGGCGTGGGTGGGTTCGGTGCCGTAGCGAAACGGCATGGAGACCGACTTTTCGGTCGAGGGACCCGCCAGCATCCCCGTCTTCGTGTCGATGTCCTTGTACACGACATCGGCCGGGGGTTCCCAGTCGACCACCGGGAGCCCCTTGTGGGCAGCCAGCATGAAATCGTTCCAGATGGGGTTGGCCGCCAAGGATCCTGTTTCGTAGGGCCCCAGGTTGCGGTCGGGCTGGTCGTACCCGACCCAGACGCCGGCGGTGAGCTGCGGCGTGAACCCGATGAACCAGCTGTCGACGTTGTCGTTCGTCGTGCCGGTCTTGCCGCCGGCGGGCCGCCCGAGGGCCCGCGCGCGCCATCCGGTACCGCTCTGCACCACCCCCTTCAGCATGTGCACCATCGTGTGCGCCTGCACGGGATCGAGCACTTCGCGCGCCCGGTAGTACTGCGCATTCTGGGCGTCGCGTTCGGCCCCGGTTACCTTACGCGCCGGGTCGAGCACCCAGTCGGGCACCTGCTGTTCGATGACCCGGCCGTCGGGGGCCACAATGCGCCGTATGATGCGCGGGTCGCGCCGTATCCCCCCGGCATTGAACGTCTCATAGACGTTGACCATCTCCATGAGCGACACGCCGTTGGAGCCGAGAGCGATACTCAAGTCGTTGTTGAGGGGACTCGTAATCCCCAGGTCGCCCGCCATCTGCAGAATCGCCTTGAGGCCGATGTCCTGCGCAATGCGGATGGTGGGCACGTTACGCGACTTGACGAGCGCCTCGCGCATCGTGATCGGACCGAGGAACTTTTCGTCGTAGTTCTTCGGCTTCCATAACGTGACCTCGGTGGTCCCCTCGGGCATTTCTTCGAAGACGTCGGGCGAGTCGACCACCATGGTCGCCGGGTTGTAGCCGAAGGTCACGGCCGCCGCGTAGACGACCGGCTTGAACGAGCTGCCCGGCTGGCGCTGCGCCTGCACGGCCCGGTTGAACTGGCTCTTCTCGAAGGCGTAGCCCCCCACCATGGCCCGGATTTCGGCGGTCTGGGCGTCGATGGCCACGAGCGCGCTTTCGGCTTCGACGGTGGGCACCAGCGTGGCCGCCCAGACGTCGGGCGTGAGCTTGAGCTTCTTCCACTCCTCGGCCCGTTTGCGATCCTCGACCGACCCCTTCGCGAGGGGGGCGGGGTCGAAGATTTCAACGAGAATCACATCCCCCTTCTTGAGCGCCTGTTTGACCGACCGCAGCGGATAATCCTCGGACTTGCGCTCGGGGTTGAACTTCGAGGCCCACGTCATCTCGAACAGCGGGAGCACCGCTTTCTGGTTCCCCACGGCCAGATCGGCCCGGCCGCTCGTGACGGCGGTCACCAGCGCCTCGACCGGTTTGTTCGGCATGCGAGGTGCATCAGCCTCGACCGGCGCAGTGACGGCGGGCCCGATGGTCTGAATGATGTCGCCAACCTCGGGTTCGCGCAGGGCCCGGTCGAGCTTCCGGATCGTCTCCGGCCACTCCTTCTCAGCCACGTTCCGCAGCGGTCCCCGATAACCGTGCCGCTTCTCCAGCGCCTGTACCCCGCGCTGCACAGCTTGCTGCGCGGCGAACTGTAGATCGATATCAATGGAGGTTTCGACCCGGTAGCCCCCCTGCAGCACCCGCTCTTCACCGTACGTGTCGACCAGGTAGCGGCGCACGTGTTCGGCGATGTGGCCCGCCTTCGCGGCCGGGTTGCGCCAGTAGCGGATGGCCACGATCTCGCTGCGCGCGTCCGCCCCCTGCTCGGGGGTCAGAAAGCCGTTCTTCTCCATCTGGTCGAGCACGTACAGCTGCCGCGCGCGCGCCCGGTCGGGATGGTTGTAGGGCGAATAACTGCTCGGCGCCTGGGGCAGCCCGGCGAGCACGGCCGCCTCGGCCACCGTGACATCGGAAATACTCTTGGCGAAATAGACCTGCGACGCGCTCTCGACCCCGTAGGCCCCCGCCCCGAAGTAAATCTGATTGAGGTACAGGTGAAGAATTTCGTCCTTCGTCATGACCTCTTCAATGCGAAAGGCGAGGGCCGCCTCGCGCACCTTGCGCCATATCGTGCGCTCGGGGGTCAGAAAGAAGGTCTTCGCCACCTGCTGGGTGATCGTGCTGGCCCCCTGCTTGACCTTGCCGCTGGTCACGTTCTTGACGGCGGCGCGCAGGATGGCCATGAAGTTGATGCCCGAGTGCTCGAAGAACGAAGCGTCTTCGGCGGCCAGAAAGGCCTGCACGACGTGCTGCGGAATGGCCGACGTGGGCACGAGAATGCGGCGCTGCTCCCCATACTCGGCGATGACGCGCCCCTTCACGTCATAGAACACGGTCGGCAGCAGAGGCTGGTAGTCGGTGGCCCGATCGAGCTTCGGCAGCGTTGTGAGCACCATGCGGTAGCCCGCGTACATTCCCGCGAGCCCGAGCACGCAGACGACGACCACGGCGGCCGCCGCCAGCCGCAGCCAGCGGCGCCGTGCGGGATGCGTTTCTTCTGCGGAGGCGCGGAAAGTTTCACCTTCCGGGGCCGATTCGGGCGACCGTTCTTCTTCCATCAATCTAAGTACCTGACACTAATGGATAATCCACCATTCTAACAAGCCGCCGGGTGTACATCAACGAGGGCGCGCACGGTTTGCTACACTGTAGGTTTTCCCGGAGACCCCATGCCGCAGCCCGACTGGTCAGCCTTTCGCGCGCAGTTCCCCGTCACTGAACGCTACTGCTACCTGAACAATGCCGGGGTCGCCCCGATGTCGCTCGCAGCCGCCACGGCCGTCCGGAGCTGGGCCGACGAGATGCTGCACCATGGGGCCGCGCGGTACTCGCAGCTGTACGCCGGCATCGTGCAGGCCCGCCGCACCTGTGCCCGCCTCGTCGGCGCCGCCCCGGAGGAGATCGCATTCGTCGCCAACACCAGCGACGGCCTCTCGCTGGTCGCCAACGGACTCGAGTGGAAGCCGGGCGACCGCATCCTCGTTCCCGACCTCGAGTTTCCCGCCAACGTCTATCCATGGCTGAGCCTGGCCGAGCGCAAAGGCGTGGTCGTCGAGCGCATCCCCTTCGTCGACGGGCGCTGCCCCCCCGAGCAGATCGAGGCCCGGCTCCCCGGCGCGCGCCTCCTGAGCTTGAGCGCCGTCTCGTTCGCCAACGGCTTCCGCTACGATCTCGCGGCCGTGGGAGACCTGTGCCGGAAACACGGCGTCCTCTTCTGCGTCGATGGAATTCAGGCCCTCGGCGCCATCCCGGTCGACGTGCGCCGCGCGAAGATCGACTTTCTCGCCGCCGACGGCCACAAGTGGATGACCGGGCCCGAGGGGCTCGGCCTCTTCTACGTCGCCCGCGAACGCATGCCCGAACTCTACCCGAGCAAGATCGGTTGGAGCAACGTCGCCAACCCGCTCGAATTCTCGACCATCGACTTCCGTCTGCGCGACGACGCCGGTCGCTATGAGGAGGGGACGCCCAATGTCGGCGGCATCCTCGGGCTGGGCGCCGCCCTCGAGGCGCTTCTCGCCGTCGGCATCGAGACCATCCACGCGCGGATTCTGGCGCTCACCGACCGGCTGGTTTCCGAACTCCCGGCGCTCGGCTACCGCGTCCGATCGCCCCGCGCGGGCGCCGACCGATCGGGAATCGTCTCCTTTCTGGGTGATGCCGACGATGCCGCACGCATGGCCAAGGCAAGCGAAGCGGGCATCGTCATCGCCTACCGCGGCGGGGCCCTGCGCGCCTCGCCCCACGCCTTCAACGACGACGCCGACCTCGATCGGCTGCTCGCCTTTCTGCGCGACCACCGCCCGGTATGATCCGGAGGGCCTACATCGGTCTCGGGAGCAACGTCGGCGACCGCATGGCCATGCTGCGGGCCGCCCTTGCCGAGCTTCCGCGTCTGGGATCGCTCTGCGGCGTTTCCCGGGTTTACGAGACCGAGCCTGTCGGCTATGCGGAACAGGACAATTTTCTCAACGCCGTCGTCCGCCTCGATACGCCGCTGGAGCCCGAAGCGCTCTTGGCGGAACTGAAGACGGCCGAGGCGCGCCTGGGGCGCCTGCCCCGGTTCCTCAACGGACCGCGCGAGATCGACCTCGATCTCCTGCTTCTGGGGGATGTCGTCCGCGCCGCCGACCCGGTTCTGCCCCACCCGCGCATGGGCGAGCGCCGCTTCGTGCTCGAACCCCTGCGCGATCTTGCTCCGGAACTGAGGATTCCCGGTCGCGGATCCGTGCGCGAGCTGCTCGCCGCTCTCCCGCCGGGAGGCATCCGTGAGTGGCCGGATTCGCTTGACGCGAGCTGAGTGTTGGTTTAGCGTTATACTCTTACCCATCGTTCGTTTTTTTCCACCCACAGACTGCGACAGGCCATGGCCGTTCTTTTCGATCAGGCAATCCGTATCATTACCGAGCAGGCAGAAGAGGTCGTTCAGATCTTCAATCGCGCGCTCTGGAACGATGCCTTCTCGGCCGCCCGCGAGTATGTCTTCGGATTCGCCCCGCTGGGCGAGAAGCCTCCATTCGAGATTCACGGCGAGTGCCGGTTCCGCTGGGACATTCAGCAGCTGGCCATGGCCATGGAGCCGCGCCCCACGGATGAAGAGGGCAATCCGGTCGACGACAGTTTTCTCGACCTGGAGGTTTCCATCCAGCTCCCCCCGTTCAGCGCGCTCCCGGCCTTTCAGGAGATCCGGGCGCTGATCCAGAAGCTGCTGCCGCAGTACAACCCGCCCCTGTTCAACCTGAGCCAGGATTACAACATCGACGCCCCGGGCGAGACGGTCTACCACCTGAAGCTCGATTATCTGTGGACGTTCGAGGGCGAGGCGCGCATTCTCACGGCCCGCTACGCGGATATCTTCAACGACCTGGGGCTGCTCATCAAGGAGCTCAACCGGGCCCGCGGCGGATGGGCGACCGCGCACTACACCTGAGGCGGCACCGGCCGCCAATCTTCGGTCTTCAGTCGGTCTGAAGTCCTCGGTCTTCGGTTTTTTCGTTTTTCGTCCCCCCCTCTCCCACTCCCCCGCTCCCCCACTCCACCCCCGCCGCCCGAACACCATGAAAGGTGAGCTCACGCCCCTGAAGTGGTAGAATGTGCGACGCTTTGCGGACTCTTGCCGTAAGCAGGAACTGCCGTCGCCCATGCACGACCCGTTGTCCCGAAGAGAACTGCTCCGCCGCGGCGTCTGGGGAACTCCCCTGCTCGCTGCCGCCACCGGCCTGGCCGCCTGCTCGGGCGGCTGCGCGGGCTACGCCGCCTATGTCCGCGACGAAGACGCGGCACGCCTGCAGTTCTTCACGCCCAAGCAGTTCGCCATCGCCACCGCGGCAGCCGACGTGCTGCTGCCCGGGCCCGCCGACGGATTTCCCGACCACCGCGAGCTGGGTATCGTGCGTCAGCTCGACGCCGAACTGTCCCAGTGGGAGCCCGTGCGCAGCGCCGATCTGCCGCTCCTGCTCAGCCTTCTCGAACATGGAACGCTGCTGTTCGGGCATTCCCTTTCGCGCATGAGCCGCCTCGACCTCGAAGACCGCCGTGTCTACCTCGCCGGCTGGGGCGACAGCGGCCTCAACGTGCGCCGCTCCGGGTTCATCGCCCTCAAGGGGCTGCTCGCCTTCTACTATTTCGCCCATCCCGCGACCTGGCCGGCCATCGGCTACGACGGTCCCTGGATGGACCGGTTCGAGATTCCGGCGGTCGACGTCGGCCTCCCAGCCTGAGTGACATTCATGCTCGTTGAAGGACGCAACCTCACCCGGGACCAGAACATCGAAAGCGACGTCGTCATCGTCGGCACGGGCGCCGGCGGGGCCACGGCGGCGCGCGAGCTCGTCGACGCCGGCTTCAAGGTCGTCCTGCTGGAATACGGCGCCTACGTGCGCGCCGAGGAATTCAATCAGCGCGAAGAGACCATGGCCGAGCGCATCCAGGGGGTGCGGGGCTGGCTTTCGTCCGAAGACAATTCCCTCTTCTTCACGTTCTGCACCGTGCTGGGCGGCACCACCGTCCACTACTGGGCCGACTGCGAAGAAATTCCCGACCACCGCCTCGCCCTCTGGCATGAGCGGCACGGGCTGCCCGCGCAGGATTTCGCGCAGTGGAAGCCATACTACGAGCGGGTCGGCGCGTACATCCACGTCTCCGAAGTTCCCGAGCACCTGACGAACCGCAACAACCGGATCATCCGCGAGGCCGCGGGCCGCCTCGGCCTGCACGGCCATCAGGTGCTGCACGCCCGCAAGGACTGCGTGGGGAGCGGCTACTGCATGACCGGCTGCACCTACAACCGCAAACAGAGCCAGCTCGTCACGAACGTGCCCCACGTCCTGAAAAACGGGGGCGACATCTACACCCAGTGCGACGTCCGCCGGATACTGGTGGAGAACGGGAGGGCCGTGGGGGTCGAGGCACAGGTCATCGATCATCCCTCGCGCCGTCCGCTGGGTCCCAAGGTCCGCGTGCGCGCGCCGATCGTCATCCTCGCCGCCGGCGCCCTGAACACGCCGGTCGTTCTGCTGCGCACCGAGACGGCCAACTCCTCGGGGCTCGTCGGCACGAACCTGTACTGCAATCCCGGCGTGGCCTCTTACGGCGTCATGGACGACCCCGTCGAAATGTTCCGCGGCGTGCCCAACGCATTCACCGTCGATCACTATCTGAAGGCACGCTACCGTGACGAGGCGATGAACCGCTTCGGCTACGGCGAGGGTGAGAACGGGTACATCGAGGGCGGCTATATCATGCTCACGAGCTCGACCCACCCCGGCTACACTGGGGCGCTCTCGCCGGGCTTCGGCGCCGAACTCGGCAGCTTCATGCAGGATTACAACCGGCTGATTTCCCAGTATTCGGTACTCGACGACGAAAATCCCGGCCGCGTGCGCCTCGACGGCGACGGCAATGCCATCTATACCTACTCGAGCCACGGCGTCGACCTGCTGAAGATCCGCGACTTCCTGCTCAAGAGCGCCCGGATCCTGCTCGAAGGCGGGGCCCGGGAGGTCATCCTGCCCACGAACCGGACGATCCGGATCCGGAATGCGGGCGATATCGAGCGCCTCGCCGACTGGCGCATCCGCCCCAACGACATCGCCATGGCCGGCCCCCACCCGATGGGCACGGCCCGCATGGGTCCCGATCCCCGTACGAGCGTGGTCGCGCCCACCGGCGAGACGCACGACGTCAAAAATCTGTACATCTGCGACAGCAGCGTTTTTCCCACCAGCCTGGGGGTCGACCCGAGCTGGACCATCATGGCCCGCGCCGCCATGACCACCGATCACATCCGGTCCGTACACCGTCCCGGCGCGGGTGGCTGACGGAGCGGGACGACGAGAGCGAACACGAGGTTTCCATGGCACTCCTGGCCGATACCATTCAAGACATTCAGCGTCTTCGCGAAATCGTCGGCGTCCTGTCCCGCTACGGGTTCGGCGAATTCTTCGAACGCATCAATCTCGGCCGTCTCGTACCCGGGCGCGCCCCCGCCGCGCCGGCGACCCCCGAGGCCCGGGCCCAGCGTCTGGTCGACGCCTTTCAGGAGCTGGGCCCCACCTTCATCAAGTTCGGCCAGATCCTGAGCGCGCGCCCCGACGCCCTGCCGGCCGAATACGTGAAGGCTCTGCAGCATCTGCAGGACAAAGTCGAGCCGGTGTCCTTCGAGGAGGCCCGCAAGGTCATCGAAGACGAGTTCCAGCGTCCGCTCGCCGACATTTTCGACCGGATCGAGGAAAAACCGATCGCCTCGGCCTCGATCGGCCAGGTGCACCGGGCCTGGCTCAAAGACGGCCAGATGGTCGCCGTCAAGGTTCAGCGTCCCGGCATCGACGAAATGATCCGCGCCGACGTGAACATCATGTACACCGTCGCCCGCCTGACCGAGAGCGTCATCGACCTGGACGTCGGCTACACGCCCACCGAGATCGTCGGCGATTTCGATCGGGCCATCCGCATGGAGCTCGACTTCGTCAACGAGGCGAACAACCTGCGCAAATTCACGGCCAACTTCCGCGAGAAGCCGTACATCCGCTTCCCCCGACCCTTCGACGAGCTCAGCGGCCGCAAGGTGCTGACGATGGAGTTCGTGCAGGGGGTCAAGATCAGCGAAGCCTTCGGCTGGACGCAGGAACGCCGCAAGCTCGTCTGCGACCGCTTTCTCGAAGCCGGCATCCAGATGATCTTCCAGGACGGCTTCTTTCATGGCGACCCGCATCCGGGCAACATCTTCGTCACCGAAGAGTGCGAGATCATCTATCTGGACTGCGGCCTGGCCGGGTCGCTCCCGCGCCACCTCTCCGACGCCCTGTTGCAGCTGGTCGTCGCCGCCGCGGTCAAGGACGCCGGCACGGCGGCGCGCATCGTCTACAAGATCGGCGTGGCCGAAGAACGCATCAACCTGAACGATCTCAAGAACGACATTCAGGCAATCCTCGACAACTTTCTCTCGCAGAACTGGGGCGACGTTTCGGCTGGCGAGCTCCTGGGCGATTTGATGGAGCGCGGCGCAAAGTACGGCATCAAGCACCCGACCGAACTGGCCAGCCTGAGCAAGGCGCTGCTGAACGTCGAAGGGGTCGTGCGCGGCCTGTATCCGGAACTCGATCTGCTGCAGGCGGCCAAGCCCTACGCGACCAAGCTGTTCAACGACAAGATGCAGATGGACCACCTCAAGCCCGAGCTCGCCAAGCGGGCCTACGAGGTGTTCGGGCTGCTGCAGGATCTGCCGATGCAGCTCACGCAGCTCATGCTCGATCTCGAGAAGGGGCGCGTGAACGTCGTCGTGCAGAGCGAGGATATCCGCGCGCTGCAGGCGGCCCTGCGATCGCTGGCCATCACCTTGTTCTTCGGCATGCTCACGGCCGCCTTCGTCATGGGCGGCTTTGCGGCGCTCGGCGGCGCAACCGTTGGACCGCCGGGAACCGTGGTCGCCATCGGCGCCTTCGCGCTCAGCCTTGTCACCGGCGGCTTCGCGCTGGCTTGGCACATCATCGCCATCCGGCTGCGGCGGCCCAAGCTGACCGATCTGATCTCGAAACGCTTCTCCCGCTGATCGCCATGCACGAAGTGCACCAGATTCGCGCCGGGTTCGACAACACGTTCTATCTGGCGGGCGACGCCGCGCGCCGTACGGGGGTGCTCATCGACCCTTTCGACGGCGATTCGGCCCTGCAGGCGCTCGAACGGCTGGGCTGGACTCCGACAGCCGTCATCAACACGCACGGGCACTGGGATCACGTCGGGGGGAACGATGCGGTGCGCGAACGCTACGGGGTTCCAATCTACGCCCATCCGCTCGAAGAGGTTCCGCACAGTTTGCCGCTGGAGCAGACGGTAACCCTGGCCGGAACGGACTATCAGGTGCTCCACACACCGGGTCACCGGCCGGGGCATGTCTTCCTGTACGGCGCGGGAAACGTCTTCGTAGGCGATACGCTCTTCATCGCCGGGAGCGGCAATCCGAACTTCGGCGGCGACGTTGACGCGCTTTACGAAACCTTCGTCCGCCTTGCCGCCCTGCCCGACGATACCCGGGTGCTGCCGGGACACGACTACGCGGCCAAGAACCTGCGTTTCTCGCTCGCTCGCGAACCCGAAAACGCGGCCGTCATCGAAGCGGCTCGCGCGCGCTACGCGGCCGAACCCGAAGCGGCCCTGCATGCAACGACGATCGGCGATGAAAAACGCTGGAATGTCTTTTTGCGTCTGGCCGAACCGGCCGTTCGCAGCCGGCTCGTCTCCGAAGGGCACGTCGCTGCCGCGGACGACGAGCGCGCCGTGTTCCGCGCCTTGCGTGGCCTGCGCAACACGTTCTGAGCGACGCGGTTATTCCACCAGACCGGGCTGGATGTCGCTCAGGACGTCGTAGAACGGATCGCGCTTCTCGCCGCTTTCAATGGTGCGGATCAGCTCGACGGCTTTGCGCTTGCTCGTCTCGTACGTGAAGTACTGAATCTCGGTTTCCGGCTTCATGGCAGGAATTTTTCTCAGTTCCGCTATCGCCTCTTCGTTGCGCCCCGCCGCCCAGAGCAGGTCGGCGATGTAGAGGTTGTACAGGGTCTGGTTCGGCGCCCGTTTGCGCGCCTGCAGCACGTACTCCATGGCCTTCACGTGATCCCCGATGCTGACCGGGAATCCGGGGAGTACCGTGTGCACCCGCCCCAGCTGCCCAAGGGCGCTGCCGTCGAGGTAGGCCGGGTTGAGCTCGGCGCTCTTTTCGAAGGCGCGCTTGATTTCGGGAATGAGCTGCAGGGAATTGAGCACGCCGCGCGTGAGCCCGGCGAGTCCCAGCCCCGCCCCGAGCCAGTGCCATCCCTCGGCGCCGTCAGGGCGAATCTGAATCGCCTCCTTGGCGTATTTCACGCAGATCCGGGCGTACCCGAGCCGGCGTTTGTTGCTCTCCTTCTCGAGCCGCCAGGCGTAAAAGGCCAGCTGCGAGGTGCGCACGCGAAGATCGTAATCCTTCGGGCTGGCGTCGGCCGCCTTGCTGAAGGCCCCGATCAGCTGCTCGACCCGCTTCTGCTGAACGGTGTCTTCCCATTTGTACTCGGGAGCCGCCGCCCGGGCCGGGACGGCCGCCAGCAGCAGGACGGCGAGAATCGAAACAAGAACGCGCATGGTATGTCGGCTCAAACTGCGAAACAAAAATCGCCAGCACTATACCATGCGCGGCCCCGGCCTGGCGAGTTCCCGCCGGGGGCACGCAGCCGAAGTCGGCCCCCTTAGTGGCGGCGGCCCGCCCGCGACCCTCACCTCACCGCTCGGGGAGCCCGTTGTCGGCAACGGGTTTCCGGGCGAGGTCGACGCCGAGCCACTTCTCGTACAGGCGCGCGTATGGGTGATCAAGCGCATCGGAGGTCGGGTGCAGCCAGCCGCCGAAGCCGAGAACGGAGGCCACGAGCAGCACGGCCACGGCGCCGACCGGAATCCAGAACCGCCTGCCCTCGCGCCAACGCGGTGAGACCCGGATGCGCAACATACCAAGGGCATAGAGCAGACCGTTGGCGCCGTGGTAGAGTCCTGCCAGCGCGAGCAGCAGGTAATACGGATAGAAGAAGAACGGCTGCCACCAGAGGGCGAAGGCGACCCCCTCGAACTCGGGCGCGACCCCGAAGAGTACCTGCGGCCCGCGCACGGCGGCAATGTGCCCGAAGATGACGAGCGCAAGAAACCAGGCCGACCACCGGTGCAGCCGCATGCGCCAGGGGACGCCGGCGGCCGGCCGGCGCCGCCGGGCGCGCAGGACACCCGCCGACAGGTGAACAACGAGCGGAACCAGAATCAGTCCGAACTCCACGAGCGGAAAGCGATACCAGGGCCCGACCGCCGCCTGAAACCGCTCGTACCAGGCTTCGCTGAATGCGGCGAGCGCCGTATTCGCGAGATGCACCGCCAGAAAGACGGCGAAAAGGACCCCCGAGACCGCCTGCGCGCGGACCAGCGTTTCGTTTTGGACAGCCATGTGCATTCTCCTCTTCAGCATGGTTTTATAGAGAAGACTGCCGAACATCCGGATTTGTGACAGAAGGCTCTAAAATTGTGGGTGCCTCCCCCGATACAGACCGAACCAGCAAGCCGACGCCGGTACCGCCCGACGGGTTTCTGACCGAACGGAGGCGGCTGCAGGCCCTCGCCTACAACATGACCGGCTCGGTCGCAACGGCCGAAGATATCGTGCAGGATGCGTGGCTGCGCTGGCAGACCGTCGACTCGTCGGCCGTCGACAGCCCCCGGGCCTATCTGTACCGCATCGTCGTTAATCTGGCCACCACGGCTCTCGCGCGCCAGAAGCGGGAGCGGGACGGGTATCCCGGCGAGTGGCTGCCCGAGCCGTGGGTCACCCCCTGGGTACCCGGCGCCGACGACGCGGCCGAAGCGCGAGAACTCGCCTCGCTGGCGGTGCTGCACCTGCTCGACCGCCTGGGCCCCGCCGAGCGCAGCGTCTTCGTCCTGCGCACCTGCCTCGAAATGAGTTATGACGAGATCGCCCCTGTGCTCGGCAAGTCGGCGGCCGCCTGCCGGCAGATTGACTCCCGGGCGCGCCGCCGTCTCGGCCCCCTGCCCGATCGCGCCATGAACATCGAGGCCCGCGCCGGGGTCGTGCAGGCCTTCATGGCCGCGCTCGCCGGCGAAGACAAGGCCGGACTGCTTGCCCTGCTCACCGACGACGCCGTGGTCGTGCAGGACGGCGGCGGCAAGGTGCGCGCGGCGCGCAACATCGTGCGCAGCGCCGAGTTCGCGGCGCGCCTTTTTCTCGGCCTCTGGCGCAAGCGAGCCGCCGAAACAACTTACCTGCCGTGCGTCGTCAACGGCGACCTGGGAATGGCCGAGTTCCATGGCGAGCGGCTGCACAGTGTATCGGCCATCCACTTCCGGGGCGGGCGGATTTTCGGAATCTACTCGGTCGTCGCTCCAGCGAAGCTCGATGCGGCGCGGCAGAGCCCGGCCTTCACGCCGCCTGACGCAGCCTGAGCAGCCTACTGCGCGAGGCCCGGCGGGATGTCGCTGACGACGTCAAAGAAGGGGTCGCGTTTTTCACGCGCGAGAATGCGCTGCCGCATTTCGGCGACTTTGTTGCGGCTCGTCTCGGCGATGAAGTACTGGATCTCGCTGGCGGGCTTGAGCGCCGCGAAGCGATCCAGCTCTGCCAGGGCCTCGTCGAAGCGTCCCCCGGCCCAGAGCAGGTCGGCGGCATAGAGATAGTGCACAGGCTGCACCCCGCCGCTGCGCCGTTTGGCCTCGGTCACCCGCAACAGGGCCGTCTTGTGATCGCCGATGCTGATGGGAAACCCCGGCACGACCGTGTAAAGCCGCCCCAGCTGCGCTAAAGCACTGGCGTCCAGGTAACCGGGATCCAGTTCGGCGCTCTTTTCGAAGACCCGACGAACGTCGGGCACCAGCTGCAGCGAATTGAGCACGCCGCGCGTGAGCCCGGCGGCGCCGAGCCCCACCCCGAGCCAGTGCCATCCCTCGGCCCGTTCGGGCCCGATGCGAACCGCCGCGCGGCTCATGCGCACGCACGCCTCGGCCAGAGACAGCCGCCTGCGGTTGTCGGTCTTTTCGAGACGCCAGGCGTAAAAGGCGAACGTCGCCGCCTTCACGTGCACTTCGTAATCGTCGGGCCGGCTGCGGGCCTGGTTCATGAAGCCGGTAAGCAGGGCGTCGACTTTGGCCGGATTCAGCAGATCGGGCCAGCGGTAGCCCGCGGCGTCCGCATCCCGGGGCAGCAGGGCCAGCAACACGGCCAGCAACAGCGGCGCGGCCCGTACCATCAGGCTACCGCACCAGCCCCGGCTGAAAATCGCCGATGACGTCGTAGAACGGATCCCGGCGCGCATCCGAGCGGATGAGCGCCTCCATCTCGGCCGCCTTGTCTTTGCTCACTTCGTAGACGAAATACTGGATTTCATTCTCGACCGGTACGTTGACCATTTTGAGATGCTTCAAGGCTTCTTCTTCTTTGCCGGCCGCCCAGAGAACGTCGGCGATGTACATGTGGTGCAGCGACTGGTTCCCCTTCGAACGGGTCAGCGCCTCGTTCAGCAGTTCGAGCGCCTTCTTGTGATCGCCGATGCTGATGGGAAAGCCGGGGACCATCGTGTACAGGCGCGCCAGCTGCAGAAGCGCAGAGCCTTCAAGGTAATTCGGATTGAGCTCGATGCTGCGCTCGAAAGCGCGCTTGATCTCGGGCACCAGCTGCAGAGAATTGAGCACACCCTGCGTCAGGCCGATCGTGCCCAGGCCGGCGCCGTACCAGTGCCACCCCTCGGCCCCGTCCGGCCGCAGTTCGGTGGCCGTCTTGCCGAGCTGGGTCATGAGCTTCGCCATGCGCAGCTTCTTGGCGACGTCTTTCTTCTCGAGGCGCCAGGCATAGAAGGCCAGCTGCGCCGTGCGGCAGGCCAGGTCGTAATCCTTCGGATGGGCCCGAACGGCGCCAAGATATTCGGTCAACAGGACGTCGACGCGATCAGGCTGGGTCGTCTCAGCCCATTTGTACGCGCGCGGCACCGCGCCGGCCGGTGACACACCGAAAACGGCGAACACGGCGCTCAGAGCCAGGACGACGATCGCGCGGTTCGGTATGGCGGGGAACTTCCTTCCGGCTTCCACTCGGGCCCCTCCGGGTACGGATTCGGGCATACTTTACCACGCGGGGGGTCCCAGCTCCAAACCGGTCAGCGCCCCGTGGCAGGTCGACATGCTCGCCAGCAGGATGCGCCCCGCGGGCCCGCCGCGGATACGTTCGCGCGCCGCCAGGAAAGCGGCGGCCGGCACGGTGCCCACGCCGAACCGCCAGTGCAGGCAGGGAAAAGCGAGAACCGTGTCGAAGCCCGCCGCCCGTGCATAAGGGTAGACCGAATCGCGCAGGTCCCATGCCTTGGGTCCGCGGGTCGCCGGACAGCGCGGCGGCTCGATGCAATGCACCGGGCAGGTCCAGTCGGCGAAGCTCACATACCGCTGGTCTTCTCCTGCGGCCTGATCGTATCGGGTCCCCTCTCCCATCGGCGCAAGGGGGGCAGAACCCAGGTTGCGGCCGGCCGCAGCCGCTTCGAGGCGCAGCCAGTCGGCCACGAGAGCGCCTTGAAAGGGGGATGGAACGAGGTGGTCGCCGGGTCCGATTTCACCGGCGGCCACCGCCCCGGCAATCAGCTGCGCCCACTCGCCGACTCGGAGCGAGAGGGAATCGGCCGGATCGCGATCGACCCATGCGCGGCAGTGCGAATCGCGGTCGAGAAGAATCCAGCGGCTGGGCGGGAGTTTTCCATGATCGCGCGCCTTGCGCAGCTGGCGCACATAGCCCGAACCGTAGCATCCTCCGCCGATGATCCAGACGTTGACCATGGCCATCAGGGTAGCACGTACCGCACTTCGGCCGCGGGAGGACGCGCGCGGATCCTATTTACGCTTGCGGGCGGCCTTGCTCGGCCCCTTCGCGAGGCCGCTCTGCCAGAGAAATTCCGGCTCGCCGTACTGCATGCCGACCCACCGGCCGAGCACGAACAGAAAGTCACTCAGCCGGTTCAGGTAGCGCAGCGCTTCGGAGCGCACGGCCTCTGCACGGCTGAGGGCGAGCACGACCCGCTCGGCCCGCCGGCACACCGTTCGCGCGAGATGAAGGTGCGCATGCACCGGCCCCCCGCCGGGAAGGATGAAGGACTTCAGCGGCGGGAGTTCGGGGGTCCACGCATCCATGCAGGCTTCAAGATGATCGATATCTTCGGCGCCGACCCTGGGCATCCCGTCCACCAGGTCTTCGGGCAGGCAGGCCAGCTCGCTCCCCAGATCGAAAAGCGCCTGCTGCACGATCTGCAGCTCGCGTTCAACGCGCTCGGTGACCGGACCCGCGCCGCGTGCGAGATTGTGCGCGCGTACCAGACCGAGCGTTGCGTTCAGCTCGTCGATCGTCCCGTAGGACTCGATGCGCAGACTGTCTTTGGGTACCCGCGCGCCACCGACGAGCGACGTCTCGCCGCTGTCTCCCGTGCGTGTGTAAACCTTGGTGATGCGAATGGCCATATGGATTGATCGTACCCGATGCCGCCGCGGCGGTCACTCTTCGACACCCGCCCCGCCCGGCTCGGCAGGCGCGGGGCGCACGGTTTCGCCGGCGTCGAGGGCGCGGCGCGCGATGAGCGAGCGGCGGAACTCGCCGCGCGCGGTCTGCTCGCCCGAGGCGCTTGAAAGCGGCTGGGCGGGAATCCGCGGACGCAGCGCTACCCCGTGCCGCCGACCGATGGCGCGGGCGCGGGCGAGCAGCGGCTCGGTCAATTCAGGCCGGGCGCACAGCGTATCGAAGTCTTCACCCAGCCCCGCGGCCCGGCCCCAGGCACGCACGACGGGCTCGCGCAGGGAGAGAAGCGCCACATGGTTCATCGGCTCGGGTCCGCTGACGAAAGCCGTGGCCACGAACGGGTGCGCCGCGATCTCTTCTTCCATTCGCCGCGCGGCGTGCAATGCAGCGGCCTCGCCGCGTTCGGCGCCGTGCGGTTCCAGATCGGCAATCCACGGTCCCAGGCTGCGGGCCCAGTCGCCGGTCGCCTGCCACCAGGCCGTCGCCCGGCTGCTCCAGTCGAACGCCAGATTCCCCTGCCGGGTACCGAGCTGAATGTGGGGTAGCACGCTGCCGAAACCCGCGCCCGCTTCTTCCCACGTGCAGAAGCCGAACGCCTCGACCAGCCCGTAGCCCCAGGTCAGCCGCAGCCCGGCCCGCCGAACCTGGCGGCGAATCGGCTCGACTGGCACCGAAAAGCCCGTGTGAAGGCCGCGCAGGCCGGGCCATGCGGCACGAAGGCGCCGGGCCACCCGCCGCTGGAGCAACAGGCCGCTGAAGCCGCGCGGCAGGGGGTTCGGGCCGAGCACCGGCCAGGTCTCGGCAAAAAGTCGGTCCGACGCCTCACCGGCGGTCGCCACCCACTCGAACGGCTCGTCGGGAAAAGCGGAACCGATCGATACGGCGCGCCCCGCGCAGACGGCCGCCCAGAGCAGCGCGCTGTGATCGACGAGTTCGAGCCGACCGCCGAAATGAAGCATGGGGCCCGTACCCAGCCGTCCGGCCACAGCCTGCGCCTGCTCGGCCAGCCGGCCGTGCGACGCCCGTACGGCGCGGGGCAGCGACAGGCTGCCGGCCGAAAACAGAATGGCGGCCGCATCCTCGTCGGTCTGCGCTATCTCACGCTGCGCGACCTCGATCGGCTTGTCGGCCAGGATCGGCTCGGCGCTCCGCGAGAGCATCTCGAGCGACACGACGGCGGGATTGCGGATGCGGCCGTGCTGGAGGATCAGCTGGACGATCCCCGGCACGGCCTTCATGGCGCGTACGGCGCGGTCGGCTTCGGCCTCGCCGGCGCAAAAAACGTATCTGGGTTTCGCCTGCTGCAGCAGGCGGGCGAGAATCTGGTCGTCCTGCGTGGCCGGCAGGAGGGCAAAGTTCGCGCCGGCGCGCAGCACCCCGAGCAGCAGCCAGGGCCAGTCGGCGTCGGCCGTCCCGTAAAAGGCGACCGTTTCGCCGGCCTGCAGGCGGTGCCCGACGAGCGCCGCGGCGAAATGGCGCGCACGCTCGAGTGCTTCATGGCCGCGGAGGGCGCCCTGCGGGCCCCGCAGCACGACGGCATCGGCCTGCCGGTGCCAGGCCTCCATCCACTGTTCGATGAAGCGCATCGGGGTGCCTCAGCGAAAACGGACGCGCAGGAATTTGCGCTTGCCCGCGCGGAGCAGCGCCTCGTCGGCCGCGCCGAAGTCATGGTTCTCGCCGGCGGCCTTCACGCCGTCGATCTGCAGCCCCCCCTGCTGAACGAGCCGTTTGCCTTCGCTGGAGCCGCCCACCAGGCCCAGTTCGTGAAGGAACTTCGGCAGCCAGACGGGCCCTGCGGGGCGGGGCACTTCCCGCTCGGGGACGTCTTCGGGAATCTCGCCCTTGCTGAAGACCTTGCGGAAATTTTCGAGCGCCGCGTTGGCCGCGTCGGCACCGTGAAACCGGGCGGCCAGCTCGACGGCGAGCGCCTCCTTGGCCTCCTTCGGGTGCACGCGGCCTTCGCGAACCGCCTCGTACCGCTCGGGATCGACGTCACTCAACAGCTCGTAATAGCGCATCATGAGCGTGTCGCTGGTGCTCATGACCTTGCCGAAAATCTCGGCCGCCGGCTCGGTGATGCCGATGTAGTTGCCCAGGCTCTTGCTCATCTTCTGCACGCCGTCAAGCCCTTCGAGCAGCGGCACCGTCATGACGCACTGGGGGGCCTGGCCCGCTTCTTTCTGAAGTTCGCGGCCGACGATCAGATTGAACTTCTGGTCGGTGCCGCCGACCTCGACGTCGGCCTTGAGCGCGACCGAATCGTATCCCTGCACGAGCGGGTAAAGAAATTCGTGGATGGCGATGGGCCGGTGTTCGGCATAGCGTTTGGAAAAGTCGTCGCGCTCGAGCATGCGCGCCACGGTATACTTCGCGGCGAGGCGCACGACGTCGTCGGCCTTCATGGCGCCCATCCACTCGCTGTTGAAGCGGACCTCGGTCTTCTCCGGGTCGAGTATCTTGAAGACCTGGCTCTTGTACGTTTCGGCGTTGCGGCGGATCTCGTCTTCGCTGAGCGGCTTGCGGGTTTCGTTCTTGCCCGTCGGGTCGCCGATGAGGGCCGTGAAATCGCCGATGAGAAAGATGACCTGATGCCCCAGCTGCTGAAACTGGCGCAGTTTCTGGATCAGCACGGTATGGCCCACGTGCAGGTCGGGGGCCGTCGGGTCAAACCCGGCTTTCACGCGCAGGGGACGGCCGCTGCGCAGCTTTTCGAGGAAATCTTCCTGTGGAAGGACCTCGACGATGCCGCGCGAAAGAATTTTCCACTGTTCTTCGGCGCTGGGGAGCTTGATCATTGCGGTTGGTACGGTTCCTGAATGCGGCGGATGGCGGTGGCGCGCCCGTCGGCTTCGTCGACGTCGACCAGAATTCCCTGTAACTTCACGTTCCCCTTGGCCACCTCGAGGCGCGTCGGCATGCCGGTTAGAAAGCGCTCGATGGCCAGCTCCTTCTTCATCCCGATGACCGAATCGAGGGGGCCGGTGAGGCCGGCGTCGGTGATGAAGGCCGTGCCGCCGGGAAGGATGCGTTCGTCGGCGGTCTGCACATGGGTGTGCGTGCCGAAGACGATGGAGCAGTGGCCGTTCAGGTGCCAGCCGATGGCCTGCTTCTCGCTCGAGGCCTCGCCGTGAAAGTCGACGATGAGCACGCGCGTATCGCGGCGCATCTCGCGCAGCAGATCCATGGCCATCGTGAACGGGTTCTCGAGGGGATACATGAAGACGCGCCCCATGAGGTTGGCGACGCCGACTTCGACGCCCCCCTTGCTGCGGACCACCACATGCCCCTTGCCGGGCGCGTTCGAGTAGTTGGCCGGGCGCAGCAGGCGCGGTTCAGACTCGATATAGGAGATGATGTCCTTCTTGTCCCAGGAGTGATTGCCTCCGGTGACGACGTCGGCGCCGGCGGCAAAGAGCTCCTTGCAGGTCTCTTCGGTGAACCCGAACCCCCCCGCGACGTTTTCGCCGTTGACGACCGTGAAATCGACCCTCTCCCGCTGGATGAGACCCGGTAGCAAATGGCGCACGGCCTTGCGGCCGGGTTCGCCCATGACGTCGCCGATACAGAGAATACGCATAGAACCATTCAGAGTAACGGTGGCGGCAGCAGGTTTCAAGCGGAATGCGGGCTGGGATAAGGGCGGATTCCGTCCGGCCCGGGCCCCGTTGCAGTCAGAGGTTCAGGCGGCCGTGCGCCGCTGCCGGTCGAGCCGCTCGAGCAGGAAATCGACAAGATGGCCCGCCACGTCGAAACCGGTCGCCTTTTCGAGACCGAGAAAACTCGGGGCGCCGTTCACCTCGAGCACCTTCCATCCATTGGCGCCGCGAATCAGATCGACCCCCGAATAGTCGAGGCCGACGGCCCGGACGGCCGAGACAGCAAGGTTCTCCATCTCGGCGGTGAGCTCGACCGGATCGGGGATGCCCCCCTGCGCCAGGTTTGTGCGCCATTCGCCTTCGACGGCCATGCGCGTGCAGCCGGCCACGGTGCGGTCTCCGACGACGAAAGCCCGCACGTCACGCCCGCCGCCCGGCACGAACTCCTGCAGCAGTACGGCGCCGTACTCGACCAGGAAATCGGCGATGACCGGGCGTATGCCGGGTGAATCCTTCCAAAGCTCGACCCCCTCGCCCATCGAGCCGTACAGCGGCTTCGCCACGACCATGCCCTCGCGCCGCACGATCTCTTCGGCGCTCTGCAGATCGGCCACGACCCAGGTCGCCGGCGTAGGCACCCGGGCGCAGCGCAGCCGGGCCGCCACCGCCAGCTTGTCAAGCGCGAGCAGCATGGGCTCGACCCGGTTGATGACGACACACAGCAGCGTCTGCCACTCGCGCAGCACCTGGATCTGATAGTCGAAAGGGATGCGCGGATTGACGCGCCGGAAGAGGGCGGCCTCGAAGGGGGGGAGGGCAACCCCGCGGCGCCGGATGCGAATCCGCTCGCGTTGCAGGTCGACCCCGAGCTCGCCGGCGTCGACGACCTCCATGCGTGCCCGTCCGCGCGCGGCCGCGAGCAGGCGCTCGGTGTGGCGGGATGCGCCGCTGCTCACGAGAGCAATCCAGGGATGGGTTGCAGCAGGCATGGAATCTCGGTCAGAGGTGAAAAGGCCGGAGGCCGGACGAATCCGGCCTCCGGCAGTACGCCTTACTCTTCGCTCATGCGCTTGCCGCGCTCGATGAGTTCGGCAACCTTGCGGCCACCCTTGCGGCCGATTTCTTCGAAGTGCTCGTGGCTGTACTTGCTGGCGACGGTTTCGCCGCCCTTGCGACCAGCTTCCTGAACCGTCATGGCTCCTTTGCTAGACTTCGCCATTTCTGTCTCCTTCTGGTTGTCTCCCGTTCACAGTCCGGCCGCGGCTTGCGCCCCGGCCGCTTCTGGGCATTTTTTACTTGGCGCTCGCGCGCTTGCCCCGTTCAATAAGCTCGGCGACCTTGCGACCGCCCTTGCGGCCGATTTCTTCAAAGTGTTCGTGGCCGTACTTCTGGGCAACGATGCGGCCGCCCTTGACGCCCCCGCGGCGTCCCGCTTCGGCCACCGTCATCTGCCCCTTGCTTTCGGTCGTCGTTGTCGTCGTTCGCGTCGACTTCGCCATAGCATCCCTCCAGTTCACATTCACAGTTGATTAGCGCGAAGACTGCTTGCCCTTCTCAATGAGATCGGCAACCTTTCTCCCGCCTTTGCGGCCGATTTCCTCGAAATGCTCATGACCATATTTTCCGGCGACCGATTCGCCACCCTTCTGGCCGATCTTTTCGTAGAAATCCGGTCCGTACTTCTCGGAGACGGTCTCGCCACCCTTGCGGCCTGCTTCTCCGACCGTCATCTTGCCTTTGTTCTCAGCCATGGGACCAACCTCCTGCCACGGATCTAAGCATCTCCCCGAATTCCCGACCAGCATGGGCCCCCGCCCAGCGGGCTCTCACGGGATCTGCCATCCGGCGTCGCGCGTCATACCGCATCCGCGTTTCGTCGGCCCGACGACTCATGTCGGCTGACGCCTCCCCGTGTTTCTCGTTCATGCTCATCCCGGCCATTCATCCTACTTTCTTTCACTCTGCGCCATCGGACCGCGGATTGCGTTCGCGACCCCCCGCACGGCGCGGCCCGTCTTGCCGGGAGCCCGCACAGTGAGCCCTGATCCCTTAGACAACGGTTTGAAAAAATGGTTCCCGGCAAGTGCGCAGGTTGGTGCGACCGCTGGAATTCCCGGAGCGAAAAGGATCCCGGTGAAACGGGTGTAGAAGAAGTCAACCCCGCCGGACGCACGCATCCGCATCCCCCTTGCCAGCCAGAGCGAAACGGATGGGGGCAGAGAACAGAACGCGGCGGACGGGAATCAGATCCGGACGTCGGGAGAGAGGCCGAAGAGACCGCGCGCGTTACGCGTCGTGGCGGCCGCGAGGCGGGCAGGCTCGACACCGCGCTCGCCGGCGATGTGCTCGAGCACGTAGCGAACCCAGGCCGGCTCGTTGCGTTTGCCGCGATAGGGCACTGGGGTCAGAAACGGGCTGTCGGTCTCGACCAGCAGCCTGTCTTCGGGAATCATGCGCGCGCTCGCCTGCACGTTCGTGGCGTTCTTGAAGGTCACGATACCCGGAATGGAAAGAAAGAAACCGAGCGCCAGAAACCGTTCGGCATCTTCGGGGAGTCCCGTGAACGAGTGGATGACGCCGCGAAGCGCACCCCCGCCCTCTTCGCGCAGGATCCGCTCGGTGTCTTCATGCGCGTCGCGATTGTGAATGACGACGGGCAGGCCGAGACGCAGGGCGAGCCGGATCATGCGCCGGAAGGTCTGCTGCTGAACCTCGGGGTCGGAATTCTTGTAGTAATAGTCGAGGCCGATTTCGCCCACGGCGACGACATGCTCGTCGGCAGCCATTTCGACGAGCTGCGCCTCGATGGCCTCGGACCATTGGTCAGCCTCGTGCGGGTGCAAGCCGACCGTGCTGAAGACGCCCCGGTGGGCGCGGGCCACCGCCAGTGATTGCGCGTTGCTCTCGAACCCGTAGCCCGAGCCGATGTTCACCACCTGCACGACGCCGTTTTCGCGGCAGCGTTCGAGGCAGGCCTCCCGATCGGCGTCGTACTTGGCGTCGTTCAGGTGGGCGTGAGTATCAATGATTTCGGGGCGAGCGTCGGCAGGCATCCCGACATTTTACCCGCGCCGCGCCCCCGAGGCCACCGCACTCGTCACTCGCCACTCGTCACTTCTTTACGAGTGGCTTGCCGGGCTCATAGGCGACCAGTTCGCCATAGACCTTGCCGATGACGACGCCCGACTCGATGCGCAGCGGCACGTGGGCGGGGTCTTTCGAAACCCAGAGGATCGGATCCTTCAGCTTGCGCTTGCGATCCTCTTCGGGATAGGTCAGATTCTCGGTCGACGGGCGGATGCGCCAGGCGTCGAAGGTTCCGGCGCGCACACGGACCTTCTCGCTCCCCTCGACCACGAAGGTGACGCGGAAATAGGAGCGTCCGTCATAAACGCGGTACCGGTAGGTTCCCCCGTCTTCGAGCGGCATGCTGCGCGCCAGATAGGCCATCGAGATCGGGTCCCAGGCCGCCTCGCGCTCGACGTCGACCTTGACCTGGTGCGTTCCGTGCCGGCGCCGCCCTTCGAAGCGCGCGCCGTCGGAGAGCAGCATCGTCTCGCGCTCGGTACCCTTCTCGACCATGCTGCGCCGGTAGAGGCGCGGCTCGAGCGTCTCGGCGTCGATGACCGAGTCGAAGGTGTCGCGCAGCGAATAGATGAGGCGCAGCTCGGGGCGGCTTTCGATGAGCCCCCGGTAGCGGTAATGACGCCGCCCGCGGATCTCCTCTTCCGAGGTGTGCATGACCATCGTCCCGGCCGGCAGCCCGTTCCAGCCGAACTCCATGCGCAGCGTCTCGCCGGCTCCGAAGGCCAGCGTCCGGATCTCGGCGACCGGATCAATCAGCGCCTGCAGCCGCGCCGGTACCGAAGCCTGTACGACGTCCTCCCCGCGGGCAACTACCGCCAGCGCAAGCGCCGCGAGGCCCACCATCACCCTGTACGACATAGTTCTCCGATCTATGGCTGTTCAGACTCGGGGCGCGCCGCGAGATCGACGGCGCCCGCTTCGCGAACCAGGCGTTCGCGCGGGTCCCCTTCGGACCAGGTTTTCAGATAGCGCACGAAGTCGCGCAAGGGTTCGCCGCGCTTTCGGAAAAGCCGGTCGAAGTACGCGAGGTCTCCGTAATAGGCACTGCGCGCCAGCAGCGACGCATTGTTCCACTCGCCTTCGATGAAGCGCGCGTATCTGCCGGGCCGGTTGAACCGGGCGAGTTCCCGGCGAAAGCGATTCTTCTCAGCGGCCAGCCACTCGGCCTTCGCCCGCAATTTCTCTTCGCGGGAAACGGGCCGGGCGTAAATCTCGCGCAGCCCGTCGAGCACCTCGCCGATAAACCGTGAAAAGCGCTGTTCGTCTTCTGCATCCCCCTCAGCCTGGCGCACCGAGGCCGAACCGGGCCCGAACTGCGCCGCCAGAAACGCCACCGCCCCCTTGTGGCCGACGAAGGTGGCGGCCGTCTCGTTGAAATTCGTGTGGTCGGGAAAGTACAGGGTCGCGTGCGTCATCTCGTGCAGCACGGTCTCGATGAGATCGGCGTCGGACATCCCGAGCATGGACGACAGGATCGGATCCTCGAACCAGCCGAGCGTACTGAAGGCGCTTGCCGGCCGCAGAAACACATCGAAACCCTCGGCCGCCAGGGCATCGCGCTCACGCGCGGCGCGGTGCTCGCTGAAGAACCCCTTGTATGGCACCGAGCCGACGATGGGAAAACGCCACCGGTACGGGTCGAGCGAATCGGGCGGGGCCGCCGACAGCACGAGCGTTGCGTACGGCCGGTCGAGCTGGACGAAGGTGTCATAGGTGTGCCCCCCGCCCAGCCCCAGCTGTTCGACCCCGAAGGCCTTGACCACCGGCACGAGGGCCAGCTGACGCCGCTCTTCTTCGGGGAGCCGCGCATCGGCGATGGCGTCGGCCAGCGGCCGGCGTGACAGCAGGATGTCGAGCTGGCCCATGCTGACGTGCCAGAGATACCCGGTGCTGCCGCACGCCGTCTGCCCAAGCAGGAAAACAAGCAGGAGGATACGCCGCATAGGCCAACATCAAAACAGACCCGCATCGCCGCCGCAAGTTTGCCGGGCGATACGAAAACCCGCCGGAGCCCCCGGATACAGGGGACTCTGCCGCCCCGGGGCCGAATTCGCGGGCCGACGAACCGTGGACGGCGGGCACCGTCTGTGCTAGCGTGATCGCCGAACGGATCGTCTCCTGGAGCGCTCATGATGGACCTGCGTACCCAAACGGAACTCACGCTGTGGCAGCCCGGAAGTCATCGCCGCAAGGGGCACCTCGAAAGCTATTTCCTGCGCCTGAACGACCCGGGGCAGAACCTGGCCCTGTGGCTCAAGTGGACCGTCTACGCGCCCATCGGCCCCGAAGACCGTACCGTGGTCGAAACCTGGGGGATCTTTTTTGACGGGGCCGACGCCTCACGTTCGAAGGGATGGAAAGAGGTGGCCCCCATCGAAGGGGCCGAGTTCGCACGCGATCGGTTTCACGTGCGCTTCGGCCCGTCGGTGCTCGAAGAGGGGCATACGACCGGCCTGCTCAAGGGCGAAGCCGGGACGCTGACCTGGGACCTGTCGTTCACGCCGGGCGAAGAGCCGCTCATCCCCTTTCCCATGCCGTGGATGTACACCGGCAAATTCCCCAAATCGAAGACCAAGACGCCACATCCCGCTTCGCGCTTCAGCGGCACCTTCACCATTGACGATCGCACCTATACGGTTTCGAACGTGCCGGGCATGCAGGGGCACAACTGGGGCACCGAGCACTCCTATCTTTACTCCTGGGGACACTGCAGCGCCTTCGAGGACCACGGCGACGACACGTGGTTCGAAGGATTCTCGTCGCGGCTCAAGATCGGCCCGTGGGTCACGCCGTACCTGAGCATGGGGTTTCTTTCGCTGCGGGGCGAGCGGTACGCCTTCAACTCCGTCGGCAGCCTGCTCCGGTCAGAGGTCGAGTCGGGCACGACCTGGTGGAACTTCACGATTCCCGGTCGCGACCACTCGCTTCGCGGTCGCGTTCAGGCGCCGAAAGAGCGTTTCCTGGGCCTCCACTACTACAATCCCGACGGGGCCGTGCGATACTGCCTGAACAGCAAGATGGCCGACGGGCAGATTGAGCTGCTCGACCGCAGCGGCGCCGTGCTGGCCACCCTCGTGAGCAAGGGTACCTTTGCGCTGGAGAATCTGGTGCACGACCCGAGCCACGGGGTGCGCATGGTCGCGTGAATCCAGTGACGAGTAGCGAGTGACGAGTGACGAATGTCACCCGTTCGAGCCGGGCTGACGGAACAAAGAACCGCCTCTGGCGCTTGACGCGCTTTGCTCTGCGGGCTACCCTGAGATCGACTCAGGAGGGTTCCATGTTCAACCGCAGCCACATTCCCGCGACCACCTTCGCCTCGCTGCCGGCGTTCCTCCTCCTCCTTAGCCGCCCCTGGTAACAGGCGCTTCCGGCGGCTTCGGACTCTCGATTCCCTTCCGAACAATCAGTCGACCGTGAAGCAGGCGCGCCGCGCGCACCTGTGACCAGGGGCTCCCCAAGCGGAAACGATGCACCCGCCGTGCTTTCGCGCGGCCGACGTCCGTCTTTCTTTCCCCATTTCTGCTGAGGAGATTTCCGTGGAACACCACGTGACCATTTTCGATACCACCCTGCGCGACGGCGAACAGAGCCCCGGCGCGGGCATGACCCCGTCCGACAAGATCCGTTTCGCCCGCCAGCTCGCCCGGCTCGGCGTCGACGTCATCGAGGCCGGTTTTCCGGCGGCCAGCCCGGGAGATTTCGCGGCCGTGCACGCCATCGCCACCGAGATACGCTCGGCGACGGTCTGCGCCCTCGCGCGCATGGCCGATACCGACATCGATCGCGCCATCGCCGCCGTGCGGCCGGCCGCCCGTCCGCGGATTCACGTCTTCATCGCCACGAGCGACCTGCACCTGGCAGCCAAGCTGCGCATGGAGCGTGACGTGGTGCTGGCTCGCATCGATGCGGGGGTCCGGCGCGCGAAGGCTTCGGGCGCCGAGGTGGAGTTCAGCGCCGAGGACGCCACCCGCTCCGATCGCGCGTTTCTCGCGGAGGCCTACGCGACGGCCATCGCCGCCGGCGCCGACGTGCTGAACGTGCCCGACACCGTCGGATACGCCATGCCCGAAGACATGGCTGCTCTGATAACGTACCTGCGGACGACCGTACCGGGCATGGCAGAACGGATCGTCTCCGTCCACTGCCACGATGACCTGGGGATGGCGGTCGCGAACAGCCTGGCCGCCGTGCGCGCCGGGGCCCGGCAGGTCGAGTGCGCCGTGAACGGCATCGGCGAACGGGCCGGAAATGCGGCGCTGGAAGAGATCGTCATGGCCATGCGCGCCCGGCCCGACGCGTGTCCGTGGAGTACGCGCATCCAGAGTACGGAGCTGATGGCTGCCAGCCGCCTGCTGACGGAGATCACCGGCCTCATGGTGCCTCCAAACAAGGCGGTCGTCGGCGCCAACGCCTTCGCGCATGCATCCGGCGTACACCAGGACGGCGTCGTCAAGAATCGGGCGACCTACGAAATACTCGATCCGGCGGCCGTCGGCCTGACGTCGAACAGCCTCGTTCTGAGCAAGCACAGCGGCCGCAACGCCCTGCGCGCACGGCTGCGCGCGCTGGGGGTCGACGTGCGCGAAGAACGCTTCGAAGCGCTGTTCTCGGAGTTCAAGCGCGTGGCCGATCGGCATCCCGTCATCGATGACGCAATCCTGCGCACGCTGGCCGTCTGAGGGGCTCCGGGTCCCTCTCCACCCGGAGAGGGACCCGGCGCCGACTCAGTGCAGTTCGAAGATCTGGAGCGGGCCGGCGCCGACGGTGTAGGCGTACCGCCCCTCGAGCACGGCGTCCTGAATGGCCCCGCGGCCACTGAGAATCGTCCCCATCCCCCGCTCGGTCAGAAGGCCGCCGTGGTAGATGCCGAACGTTCCGTCGTCGCGCCCGACGCCGAACAGACCCGAGAGGCGCGTGATCGACAAGGGTTGGCGGCCGACCGGCCAGAAGTTCCACTCGCCGATGTTCGAACAGCCCACCGACGGATCGAATTCGTAGACCGAAAGCGACCAGCCGACGATCAGAGCCAGCGTGTGCCACTCGCCCGACCACTTCATGCGGGCGAATTCCACGTCGTTACCCCCTGTCCAGCACGAACCGGTATCGGAGCCGTCGGCGCGCGAGAGTCGGGTCAGCGTCGACTGGGTCAGAAAGTATGGCTCACCGTCGAAGAGGTGAACGGCGCGCGAAGGCGACCAGTGGGTATGCGTCCACACGAGCGGATGGCCCGGCGCGGTGAGATCATAGGCGTGCACCTCACTGTTGCTCGTCGCGACGTACAGCAATCCGCCGCCCGCCGCGAGGCTGACCACCGGATCGGTGGCGATGAAGCTGCGCTGCGCGAGAAGGCCGGGGCGGGAGTCGTAGATGTACACGCCCGTCGTTCCGGTGAGCACCCCGGCGTAGACGACTCCGGCCGTGTCGGCATGGAGGGACGACACGTAGCCGATGTCTTCCTGCTCGTAGCCGCCGAACGCCCAGTATTCGGCGCCGATGTCCCCCTCGAAGAGGTCTGCAGCCGGCACCGTCTGCTCGACCTCACAGACCGTCTCTATCCAGGAACCCGGATCCCACTCGTAGCGCAGCACACCGTAGAGCAGATGGTTCTGGCAGAGATCGTCTGTCGTGGCTCCGGGCGGCGGCGTGACCGAAGCAACCTTGCGGTTGCCCAGGTCATAGACGCTCCACTTGCCGCCCGTACCGTGCCGCACGGTGACGTCATCGCGCTTGTCGTCGGCCTTGGCCACCCGCCTGGGCGGCGCGATGCGCTTGATCCCGTTCGGGCCGCCCACGTAGACGAAGCCGCCCGCTTTGGCAATCGTCGGCGAGTCGCTGAGATCGGGCGATACGTAGCGCAGTTCCGGCGCGGCGGGTCCCCAGCGGGTTTCGAGCACCTGGCCGTAGTCCTGCAGCAGGAGACTGCCGTCGCGGGCGTACGCCGCGTTCGAAATATACGAGACCGGCGCCTCGGCCACCGGCGTCATCGACAGTTCGTCGAGCCGATAGATCGTGCCGTTTTCTGCGATAGCGAGTGAAGCGCCCAGAAACCGCATCCGCCCCGGTCCGACCGGGATGGCGCGTGCGAGGCCACGGATGCGGTAGGTCTGGTCTTCGGTCGAGAGGTAACCATCGCCCGCATCGAAGAAGTACTCATCGTCGACGAGCTTGACGAGCGGCAGCGTCACCGGCCCGGTGACGATGCCCGCGTACCGGAGCGACGACAGCGTCGTGCCGTAGATATCGGAACCGGTGTTGCAGTACACCCTGTCTTCGTCGGTCTTCAAGGCGTAGCAGTTCTCGTCAGAGAAATTCGACTGCCGTTCCTTCGTGGCAAACACGCCGCCGTAGCCGCCGAACGCCGAGCCGATGTTGCTCAGCGCGTTGCACGACGGCCCCCACTCGTACTCTGTGCAATGCTCGACCGTCGTCGACGTAAACCCGTTCTCGAGGTCGACCGCAGTCGACCCCATATAGAGCAGCGGACGCACGATATTCATCTTTCCGCAATTCTCGACCTCGCCCGACCGGACGAGCGTCCAGTCGTGCAAGTACACGTCGAGGCGCGCATTGCTGCAGACATAGAAATACTGGTCGTCGGCCGCGATGTCGGCGTAGGGGGCCACGCCCCGCTTGCGGAAGGGGGCCGGCAGCGACTGGGAAAGCGAAAACAAGGAAGTTTTGCCCGGTTCCGAAGCTGCCAACCAGGGGCCGGCGCTCGAAATGCGGTTCACCATGCCGTAGACCGGGGTCGAGTGCTCTGAGTTGGTGTCCACAGTGTAGGCGCGCAGCACCCCCTGCCCCTCGGTCGTGACGAACATCCCGCCGAGCGCCGTGACCGGATCCCACGATCCGTACCACTGCTCGCCGTACAGGCCGGCGTAGGAGTGCGTGAGGCCGGGATTGTAGGTCGACTCGACCGGGTTGTCGGGATCGGCCAGGTCGAGTTCGGTCACCTGCCCCCAGGCGTAACCGAGAATGTATCGCCCCCGCTGCATGATCGGCGACTCGCCGAACGAGCCCGTGCTCAGATAGACGACAGCGGGGGAATTCAGGTTCGAGGCGTCGTCGGCGTAGATCTCGACCTGGCTCCATAGGAGCCGATAGACGCGGCCGGCATAGGCGGCGAACTGCGAGCCCGCCTCGAAGGCGCCGCGCAGGCGCACGGGGTTCTGCACGTCGCTGACGTCATAGACCCCCGAAGTGGTCCAGAGAATGTCGCCGGTGCGCACGGCGCTTCCGCCGTCGAACGGGTAGTTGCCGTCATAAGTCTTGAGCGGCTGCGGGGCATAGGGATCGGTCATCTCCCACAGGCTGCCGTCGACCCCGAACGCAAGGCCTGCCTCTTCGTCGAAGACCAGACGTGCGCCGCTGGCCTGCAGCGCGGCGGCCTGGCGGAACCGGTAGGACTCGGGAAGCGAAAAGTAACGCCCGTTGGCCGAGTTGCCCCACTGCGACCAGGGGATATGGAACTGGTCGAGCCCGAGGATCGCCTGCATAGCACGCCGGCCGCGCACCTGAGCGCCCGGCCAGGCGGGTGTATTGCCGGCACGCGCCAACAGCGTGTCGGCATCGGGATCCTGACGCCAGTCGAGCCAATAGCGGCTCGCCGACAACGGTATCGCGCGCACATCGCTGACGTTGTTCTGTGCGAGCCTGGGCACGACGACTTCGCGCATCGTGCGCGTGCCGCGGGCGCCTGCCTGGCTGTAAGCCGTGCCGGTAATCTTCAAATGGCCCGACTCACCAAGATCCACCGTGGTCCACGGGTCGCTTCGCGTGCCCCGATAGGTGAAGCGCCTGGGCTCTCCGGTCGCTGTCTGCACCAGAAACTGCATCGAAGCCGGGTTGGGCACGTAGTCGACCGAGCCCTGCACGAGGGCATACCGCCAGTCGGCGTAGGGGGTGAATACGCCGTTGACATGGCCGGCAAGGTCGACGCGTGCGTTCGTCTGCCAGTACGAGAGGCGAACGTTGCCCAGGGACGTGAGCGTGAGCGCCGCCGTCACCGGGATACCGTATTCGTCGCTGCTGCGCCACACGATGACCGCCTGCTGGGCCGACGCATAATACGACGTGGTCGGCATGGCATAGAACCTGGTGAGGGCACAGGCCGTCGTTTCGCCAATCTTCGCGCAGGCCTTGCGCCCCGGCTCCACGTCAACCGTCGTGGCGGTGGCGTCGTAGTAGGGAAACTCGAAGGGCAGCGCAATCGTACTGCCGGCAAGCGGCGTCAGGTTCGTCAACGACGGCAGCCCTGAAGATCGGCTGACGCTCCATTGCGCCTGAAAGCGAATCTGTCCCGGCTGCTGCGAGTAGACCGAGAACTCGGCCGTGGGGGCCGTGTCGTCGAACAGCACGGCGCTGGGAACGCCGATCGAAACGTTTCCGCTGGGGTCCGAGAGCCAGAAGTAGTAGGTGTACTCGCCCGGCGTCTCGGGAAGCGTAATGTCGATGGCCGCGACCTGGCGCCCGTCGAGCTCGGCTTCTTCGGTTTTTCCGGTTAGGGGATCTGTGAAAACCAGCTCGGTGAGGGGTTCGACGAGCTGCCAGCCGTTGTCGTGATAGACCGGCGAGTCGCTGAAACGCGCGCGCACGCCCGGCGCGAAGTTTCCCAGCAGATAGGCGGTGACGTTGCGGGTCGTCGTGAATCCCGCGTTGGCGCCGGCTCCGAGAATGGCAACGAAGTCGAGTTGCGGGGCAAGGTCGCCCGAAGCCATAACCACCTCGCGGCTCGCCGTCACGTTGCCCGCCTCGTCGCGGTAGCGGATCCAGACGGTCTGCACCCCCTCGGCGAAAGTGATCTCCGCGGCGTAGGGCACCCAGGCTTCACTGTCGAAAGTGCCGTCGGTACTCACCTGCATTTCACTCGCCCCCGCCACCGATTGACGCAGCAGCGGGCTTCCCGCCCCGCGCACGCGGGTGGGCGCCGCAAGCCGCTGAACCATGCGCCGCAGGATCTCTCCGAAAACCGGCTGATCAGACTCGGTGCGCCAGTAGAACTCGGCGCGCGAATTCGCCGAGACCGGCAGCGAGTAGTAACGGGTGCCGTCGGCGTTGGCGACGTTCATGCGGCGCACGTCCCAGTACGAACCCCAGCTGGGCGGATAAACGTAGGTCGCCGTCATCGTCGACCGGGTCACATCCAGCGTATACTGCGTGCCGTACACGGAGCACACATACTCGACTCCATTCCAGAAGCAGCTCTCCCAGGGGTCGCCGATGCTGATCGTGGTGTCTGACAGGGCGAGCGACTGCATATAGCCGTCGAAGCGCAGCGTGCCCGGAAAATTCGAGGAGTAGTGGTCGTACTGGCCATCCCAGAGGTTGTTCAGCACGGCGAAGGTTTCCCAGTACGGCTGCGTGATCGTCACGCGATCGACCGGGATGCCGGCGAACCAGCCCGACTCGGTGAAGGTATAAGTTCCCTCGACGATGGGCCCCCCCAGATTCGTGCTGTCGGTAAACGGCGCCCACGAGTAGCTGCTGTCGTCGGTGCGCGCCATGGCGGCGAGCGGAAAGTGCAGCGTCATGGCATTGCGCCCCGTGCCCGTGTTCGGGTCGTATGCGGTGCCCGAGATGACCGGAACAACGTCAGAAAGCGTCTCCCACTGCTGGCTCGACCACCCCAGCGGTCCGGGCGTGACCATGTATTGCTTCGCGTTTCCGGTGCCGCCCCACTGATAGCCGCCGCCGCTCACCCGCAGCGGAATCGAAATCCCTGCGAACGGGTTGTCGCCGACGGGGGTGATCACGGCATCGAACGGGGGCGGCGTGTCAGAGTAGCCGTAATTGTCGGCGCGAATCGTCGATCCGTTGCCGCAGATTGACCGATCGCTGTAATAAGACGAGGTCGAGCCGATGAAGGTGACCTGGCCGCACTCGGTCGTCGTCGACCCGAGGCCGTACTCCTGCGCCAGGCGGGCGAGCAACGCATTCGACCGCGCGTCGAGGCGCAGACCGATGAGACCCGGCACCGTGGCGGGTACGTGATAGCCCGGCGGCATGCTGGGCTGGCTGCTCGTGCCGTCGGCGTAATGCGCGCGCACCGAAAAACCGGGGTGCATCCCCCCCACCTCGAGGCGGGTCTCGGTGGTAAACGTCGCCGCGCGCAGGGCTCCCTGATCATAGAGTTCGACCGTATACCCCGTCACGTCGCCGGCAAGGTGCTCCCAGACGATCGTGTCGTTGACGACGGCGCCGTGCACGAAGCCGACGGCAGGGGGCGATGTGTCAATGTTCAGGTCGATGCTGATGGCCGACGACTCATTCTCGGCCTGATCGCGAAAACGACCATACAGGGTGACCGGCCCATCCACACCGGGAAAGACCCAGGTGATCGTCGGCTGAAAGGCCTGCCAGATGGAATTCGTGAAATTCGGGTCCTCCGAAATCTGCATCTCGGCGACATCATCATCGACAAGAATCGCAAGCGGAACGATGTTCGAGGAGACCAGCGGGCCTGAAGCGCTCACGAACTCGGCCACCGGCGCCAGACGGTCGAGCGTGATAGACGCCGAAACCGGGGTTGAGAAGTTACCGGCGTTATCGTAGAAGCTCACCCAGACGAACTTCAGACCGTCGGCCAGCGGCTGATCGACGATGTGAACCCGCTGCGGCTCGTAGGGGAGCAGGCTCGCCGAGGCGACCCCCGCGGCCGTCGGCGCGAGGCGGTAGCCGCGAATGCCCGAGCCCCCCTCTGAAGCGATAAGGGTGAGCGTGACGATCCCCTGGGGATCGGTGGTGTAGTGATCGCCGTTGTTGATGCTCACGACCGGATATCCGGGCTCCGTGGCGTCGTAAAAGATACTCCCCGTGCGGTCGTCGGTCTCGCGCCCGTCGGCGTCGACGTAGCGCACGCAGACGGTATGCAGCCCCTCGGCGGGAATGGGGTAAGAGACCTCAGCTTCGTAGGGCACGGCCGGATCGCTGTATACGCAGTCTGCGCTGCTGCCGCTCGCAGAGCTGCCGATCTTCATCTGTTCCGCATTGAATCCGGACAGCTGCAGCGTGACGTCGCGGTTGCGCGTGTACTGTTCGCTCGGGCCCTCGGGGCCCTGGCCGATGATGCGCACGAAACCCGAGAGGGGCGTGAGCAGCACCTCGTCGACGAGCACGGTGCCGTCGCCGGTGACCTCGACCGTGCCGACATCGAGGGTGCCGGTCTCCTGCTGCGAAGCCGAGAGTTCATACACCCCGGCATCGACGCCATCGACCGACCACGAGCCGTCGCTTCCCGAGAAGGTGGAATAGGATACGGTGTCGGTCACGCTGGCCGCCACCCGGAACCCGGGGGCCGCGCCGAGCGAAGCCTGACGGATCGACTGAATGCGCTTGAGAACCATCTGCACGCCGCCCACGACCGTCTGGTCGTCGATGCGCGCCCGGGCGAGGCCGGCGACCCGGGCCTGACGCAGCTGCAACGCCACCGTTCCCAGATCGACCGTTTCGCCCAAGGGGAGCACGAGCGTCTCGGTGACCGGGTCGAAGTAGCGGGTCGACAGCGTCAGGGTATAGGCCCCCGGCACGACGCCTTTCAGATCGACGACGCCGTCGTTGGCCGTGGCATAGGAGTAGGTTCGCTCCTCGCTCGACAGGCGCACGTCGATGCCGCCCGCGTCGGTTTCGCCTTCGAGCAGCAGCCGGCCGCGCAAGGCCGCTTTGGCCTGCAATTCGGGGGGAGCGTCGGAATCGAACGGTCCTTCATGCGGCAGGGGTTCGAAGCAGGCGGTCGCAAGAAACGACAGAACGCCGGCAAACACGACTCTTCCGTAGGCACCCATGAGCTCTCCCCGGGACAGGTGACGGGGAGAAACGGGATCCCCCCAGACTGCCGATCATTGAAGCAGTCTTCACAGGGTAGCGCCACTCGACAGGCCGGAACCATGACACCGATCACACAGAAGGCCGCTCCCCCACCGGATCCGCGAAAAAGCGGTCGCGCGCGCCGGGGCCCGGCCGATCGTCTGCTACGATGGAGTACAAAGGGTACCGATGGTTTCCGACAGCGCAAAATCGCCGAAACGTGGCCTGCAGCTCGCGGGCATGCGTCTTCTTCTCCTGCTGCTGCCGGCGCTGCTCCCGCCCGCGGCGGCCCACGCCGCGGATCCGATGGTGTTGGACCCCGATTTCGAACCAGCCCGCTACCTGGGCACCTGGTACGAGATCGCGCGCATGCCGAACCGGTTTCAGGCCGGGTGTGTCGGGACGACGGCGACCTATTCGCTGCGCGATGACGGCGATTTCCGCGTCGAGAACCGCTGCCGTGAAGACACGTTCGACGGCGCAGAAACGGGGATCACGGGCAAGGCATGGATCCCCGATCCCGCGGAGCCGGCCAAGTGGAAGGTCCGGTTCTTCTGGCCCTTCTCTGCCGACTACTGGATACTCGAGGTCGGACCCGAGTACGAATACGCCCTGGTCGGCGAGCCTGATCGGGACAAGGCGTGGATCCTGGCCCGCCGGCCGCAGCTCGACGAGAAAATCGTGAAGCGCCTGGTCGCGCGGCTGCGGGCACAGGGCTATGACGTCGAGCGGCTCGAGTGGACGCCGCAACGCCCGGCGCCCCCCGAATCCGGCCGCTGAAACCGGTTCATCCGTGGGGCCGGTTTCAGCCGGCCGGTGCCGAAGGATGCCGGTAGTCCCGGAAGCGGCGCAGCCCGGCCTCGACCAGATCGACCCCGAAGCCCGCCGCCATGCTCAGCGCGACCGTCCCCAGCAGCTTGCGTGTTTTCTTGCGCATCATTGCCTCCCGGGCGGCACAGGCAGGCCGCCCGGATCCACTCTGCGGCGCCGCCGCGCAGCATGACAAGGGTCGAACGCGGCTGCGCCGAGGGGCGCAGGGCGGTCGGCCGCGTACCGAAAGCCTGCTGCGCGGCCCGAGCGTAACGCGGGTGTTTCGTCGGGAGCGGTGCGCCTGATAAGATGAAGGCCTATGGACTGGCTTACCGAACCGCAGGCCTGGATTGCCCTGGCGACCCTGACGGCGCTCGAGCTCGTGCTCGGCATCGACAACGTCATCTTCATTTCGATTCTCGCAGGCAAGCTGCCGCCGGCCCAACGCGAGCGGGCGCGCGTCGTCGGCCTGGGGCTCGCGATGTTCACGCGCATTCTGCTGCTGTTTTCCCTCTCCTGGATTATCCGGCTGACGGCGCCGCTGTTCACGGTGCTCGCCCACGAGATCTCCGGCCGCGACCTCATCCTGCTGCTCGGCGGACTCTTCTTGATCGCCAAGAGCACGCACGAGATTCACGACAAGCTCGAAGGGGTCGAAGGGCACGCCTCGGCCAAAGTCGCCGCCTCGTTCGGGAGCGTCACCCTGCAGATTCTCCTGCTCGACGTCGTATTTTCACTCGACAGCGTCATCACCGCCGTGGGCATGGTCGACCGGATCTCGATCATGGTCATCGCCGTCGTCATCTCGGTCGCCTTCATGATGCTCTTTGCGGGAACCATCAGCGCCTTCGTCGAGCGCCATCCGACGATCAAGATTCTCGCGCTTTCGTTTCTGCTGCTCATCGGCTTCACCCTCCTGCTCGAAGGGTTCGAGCAGCACGTGCCCAAGGGATACATCTACTTCGCCATGGCCTTCTCGGTGTTCGTCGAGATGCTGAACATCCGCATGCGGCGTAAACGGGCGCCCGTCCACCTCCACCAGCGGTATGCCGAAGGGGACACGGCCGCCGAGGTGCCGCAACCATGAATCCGCTCGTCGACGAACTGCTCGGCCTGCTCGACCTCGAGCGTATCGAAGAGAATCTCTTCCGCGGCACGAACCGCGACATCGGGAGCAAGAACGTCTTCGGCGGCCAGGTGCTCGCCCAGGCGCTCATCGCAGCCGGACGCACTGTCGATCCGGCGCGCAAGGCGCACTCGGTACACGGCTACTTCCTGAGGCCGGGCGACATGGCCGTCCCCATCGTGTACGAGGTGGACCGCATCCGCGACGGCGGCAGCTTCACCACCCGTCGCGTCGTGGCCATCCAGCACGGCAAGGCCATCTTCAACATGGCCGCCTCGTTCCAGATCACCGAAGAAGGGCTCGAGCACCAGGACGAAATGCCCCAGGTACAGCAGCCCGAAGAACTGGTCTCGGAGCTCGAGATGCGGCGCATGATCGCGCACAACCTGCCCGAGAAGCTGCGCGAGCGGTTCACGGCCGAGCGACCCATCGAACTGCGCCCCATCGATCCGCTCAACCCGTTTCAGCCTGAAAAGAAGGGGCCGCAGCAGTACATCTGGTTCCGTGCGCCGCAGGGGCTTCCCGACGACCCCCTGCTGCACAGGTCGGTACTGGCCTATGCCTCAGACTTCGGCCTGCTCGCGACCGGCATGCGCGTGCACGGCCTGTCGTTTCTGCAACGCAACGTGCAGGTGGCGAGCCTCGATCACGCCATCTGGTTTCACCGCGAGGCGCGAGCCGATCAGTGGCTTCTCTATGCGATGGACTCGCCGAGCGCGGGCAACGCGCGGGATTTCAACCGCGGACGCATCTACACGCAGGACGGCGTGCTGGTCGCATCAACCGCCCAGGAAGGGCTGATGCGCATCCGGCTCGACATCGATTCAGCGTAAGCGGCCGGCGGCGTTGAGCTGCAGCAGATAGACGAGAATGCCCACCGACAGCAGCCAGCCGAAGACGACGGCGTAGAGGATCGTCCCCGCCTCGGAGGGAAGCTGCCCTTCGACATAGCGGCCCACGGTCATGGCCACGCTCATCAGCAGCGAGGCCACGTAGGCCGGAATCGCCGCGCGCCGCATGCTGAGCAGCGAAATCGACGCGGCCATCGTGGCCAGCCCCGATGCGGCCAGCAGCCCGAGGTGAAGGGCGCGATTGTCGGCGACGACGGCCAGCAGCTCGGGATCGTCGGCGTTCAGCAGGGTCCAGGCAAAGGTCAGCGAACTGACACCCGTGAACCCGAGGTAGAAGGCGACCACCCAGACCGCGGGAGTGCGCTGGGGAACGGAGGATGATTCTTCGTGTTCCATGTGAAAAGCCATTGTACCAGCCGCGTGGGCGCGGACGGCGAAAACGGCGGCGGATCCTTGACGCGGGCCGGGCTTGCCCCGAGGATAGGGGCATGGAATTCACGCTGACGACGCCGGCGCTTCTCTTCCCGGCTATCTCGCTCCTGCTGCTGGCGTATACGAACCGCTTTCTGGCCCTGGCGTCGCTGATCCGCAACCTGCATGCCCGCTATCGAGAACAGGGTGAGCCGGTGCTGCTTGCCCAGTTGACGACGCTGCGCAACCGGGTCGACCTGATCCGGAACATGCAGGCGCTCGGCGTGCTCTCGCTGCTACTGTGCGTGCTCTGCATGTTCCTGCTCTTCGAAGGCTGGATCGGGCCGGGCAAGGCAGTCTTCGCCGTGAGTCTGATCCTGCTCATGCTCTCGCTGGCGCTCTCGGTGCGCGAAATCCAGATCTCTGTGCGCGCGCTCAATCTGCAGCTGAGCGACCTGGAACAGTTCGGCCGCCGGTAACGGAAACCGGCGACATCTCCCGCGACCCGCTCAGCGGAACCAGCCGTCGGCGAGCTTCGTAAATACGCGCACGGCCGCGCCGGCCGCACCGCGCGGGCGGTACCCGCTGTCCTTGTCTTCCCAGGCGGCGCCGGCGATGTCGAGATGCACCCAGGGATAGTCGGTGAACTTCTCGAGAAACTTGGCCGCGCTGATGGTGCCGGCGCCGCGCCCGCCGGTCACGTTACGCAGATCGGCAACCGCGCTCTTCAGCCCGTCGGCATATTCATCCCACATCGGGAGCTCCCACAGGCGCTCGCCGGAGTATTCGGCGGCCGCCCTGACCCGGTCCATGAGCGCCGCGTCGTTGCCCATGGCGCCGATGGCGTGGCCGAGGGCGATGACGCAGGCCCCCGTCAGCGTTGCGTTGTCGACGACCGCCGACGGTTTGAATTCCTTGGCGTAGCTCAGTGCATCGGCCAGAATGAGGCGCCCTTCGGCGTCGGTGTTGATGATTTCGACCGTCTTGCCGTCGCGGCTGTTGTGCACGTCTCCCGGCTTGGTCGCCTTGCCCCCCGGCATGTTCTCGCTGGCGGCGAACAGGCCCACGAAGTGCCCCTTGAGCTGCAGGCGGGCCACGTTCATCATGGCCCCGACCACGGCCGCCGCGCCGCTCATGTCGTACTTCATCTGCTCCATGTTGGCCGCCGGCTTGATGGAAATGCCGCCGGAATCGAAGGTGATTCCCTTGCCGACGAACACCAGGGGGCCCTTGCCCTTGACCGGCTTGCCGTATTCCATGACCACGAAGCGCGGCTCCTCGACGCTGCCGCGCGAGACCCCGAGCAGCAGGTGCATCCGCTCGCGCTCGATGCGCTGCCGGTTCCACACCGTCACCTTCACGCCGTGATTGCGCGCCATGCGCGCGGCGGCATCGGCCAGGTCGCTCGGCGTCATGTAGTTCGCCGGCGAGTTGATCAGGTCACGCGCATAGAGCGTGCCCTCGGCAATGATCTGTCCGCGCTTTGCGGCATCGGCGTGCGCGCGGGGGACGAAGAGCACCGCCTCGTCGACCCGCTGCGGCGCCTTGTCGGTCTTGTAGCCGCGGTACTGGTACCCGCCCAGCAGCATGCCCTCGGCGATCGTCTCGTAGACCGTTGCGGCATCGAGACCGACCCCCTTGACGCCGTCGACCGAGGCGCCGAGGTAGCTTGCATACTTCGGGATCTTGGCTCCGTCCATCCGCCGCTGGGCGTTGCCGGCCAGCTTGCGCAATGCATCGGCCGTGAGCTTGTCCTTTTTCCCGAGGCCGAAGATCAGTACGCGCTCGAACTTGCCGTCACCGGGCGTCAGTTCGCGCACCTCACCGCTTTCGCCCTTGAACGCCCCCGACTTCAGAAAAGCGGCGACCGAATCTCCCAGCTGGGCCTGCAGCGGTTCGAGCACGGGAGAGAGTGTGCGGCTCCCCTCGAAAACGGCCAGCACGGCCACGGGAGCGGGAACACGAGCTTCGACACGGGCAACCAAGCGCAGTTTCATCGGGACACCTGAACAGTAAAGAATGGATGAAGGAGCAGGCAAGTCCGGCCGCGCGGGCCCGATCGCCCAAAGAACCTACAATACCACGGGCAGAGCGCTTTGGGTACGGCTCGACGTTCTTCTCCGGTGTAGAAGGGGCCCCCCGGGAATACACCGGCAGCCTCCCGCCCCCCGCCGATGCCGTGACGCGGCGTCAGCGAACCGATACAATATACGTTTCGCTGACGCACAACGCATTGCGCCAGAATGTGGTTTCGAAGTCGGCCCGCAGGTGCAGCCGGAGGGTGTCGGCCGGAGAGTATCGGATGGATCCGTTCATGGCCCGGGCGCTGGAACTGGCCGCCCGCGGTGTCGGGACGGCGTCGCCGAACCCGTGTGTGGGGGCGGTGATCGTACGTGACGGCCGGATTGTCGGCGAGGGTTTTCACCGTAAGGCGGGAGAACCGCACGCCGAGATTCACGCGCTGCGCGCGGCGGGCGACCGGGCACGCGGGGCCACCCTGTACGTGACCCTCGAACCCTGCGCGCACACGGGGCGCACGGGGCCCTGCGCCGGCGCCGTGGTCGAGGCGGGTATCGCCGAGGCCGTGGTCGCCCACGCGGATCCGAACCCGCAGGTGGCCGGCCGCGGGCTTTCCCGCCTGCGCGAGGCGGGCATCCGGGTGCGGCTCGGCGAAGGCGAGTCTGAAGCACGCCGGCTGAACGAGGCTTTTCTGTTCGCCGTCGCTCGCGGACGTCCGTGGCTGCATCTGAAGTGGGCGATGACGCTCGACGGCAAAAGCGCGACGGCGAGCGGCGAGTCGAAGTGGATTACCGGACCGGCGGCGCGCGCGCGGGTCCACCGCATGCGCGCCGAGGCCGACGCGGTGCTCGTCGGGGGTGAGACGCTGCGCGCCGACGACCCCGCGCTCACGGTGCGCGATTTCGCCTGGGGCGACGACCGGGAGCTGCGCCAGCCGGAGCGCATCGTGGTCACGAACCGGCCGGTCGATCTGGAACGGCGTCTTTTCGCGGGCGGTCCCGGGGTGACGGTGCTCTTCGGCGCCGACCCCGGCGCCGGCCATCGCGCGGCGCTGGCCGACCGGGGCGTGCGTGCCGAGGTCTACGCAGGCGAAGGCGGCCTGGACTGGGACGCCGCCCTGCGCAGCCTGGGCGAACGGGACATGCGCTCGGTGCTTGTCGAGGCGGGCCCCACGCTGGCCGGCGTGCTGCTGCGGGGCTGCCTGGCGCAGCGCGTGACGGCGTTCGTGAGCCCGCGCATCCTCGGCGGCGCGCACAGCCGGCCGGCAGTGGGCGGACCCGATCCGCTGCGGCTGGCCGAGGCGAAGACGCTCGTCGACACGCGCTGGGAGGCCGTGGGCGACGACTGGATGTTGACCGGACTGCTGCCCGAAGCGGCCCCGGAAGGGGTCTGAGGCCGAGGGGCAAAGGAAGGACGGAAGAATGTTTACCGGGCTGATCGCCGACATCGGGGTCGTTGCGCGCGTCGATGAGACGGAAAAGGGTCGCCGTTTCCGCATCGAGGCCGCACTGGCCGACGACACCCTTGCCATGGGCGAATCGATTGCCGTCGACGGCTGCTGCCTGACGGTGGTCGCCTTCGGCCCCGGCTGGTTCGAGGTTGAGCTTTCGCACGAAACCCTCGAGCGCACGACCCACGCCCGCACGGCGGGGGGAGTCCGGGTGAACCTGGAGCGCGCCATGCGTCTGGGCGATCGTCTGGGCGGCCACATCGTGCAGGGGCACGTCGACGGCGTAGGCACGATCGAAGCCGTGCGCGCCGTGGGCGAAGCCCACGAACTCGATTTCCGGATCCCCGACGATCTGGGCCGCTACGTGGTCGAGAAGGGTTCCATCACGCTGTCGGGCATCAGCCTGACGGTCAACCGCATCGCAGGCACCCGGGTCGGCGTGACGATCATCCCGCACACCTGGACGCATACCACCCTCGGCACCCTCACCCCCGGCGCGGGCGTGAACGTCGAGGTCGACATTCTGGCGAAGTACGTCGAGTCGCTCACGCGGCCGGCGCAGCACATGAGGACATCGTGAGTGATTCTGTATTCTGCAGCATTGAAGAAGCCATCGAAGAGATCCGTGCGGGGCGCATGCTGATTCTCGTCGACGACGAGGACCGCGAAAATGAAGGCGACATCGTTCTCGCCGCTGAAGACGCGACCCCCGAAGCCATCAATTTCATGGCCAAGTACGCCCGCGGGCTGATCTGTCTGGCCATGACCGAAGAGCGCATTCAGCAGCTGCAGCTGCCCATGATGGTGCCCAACAACAAGAGCCCGTACGAAACCGCCTTCACGGTGAGCATCGAGGCCCGCCACGGCGTCACGACCGGGATCAGCGCGGCCGACCGGTCGCATACGATTCAGACGGCCATCAAGGACGACGCCCGGGCCGAAGATCTGATCAGCCCGGGCCACGTGTTTCCCCTGCGTGCCCGCAAGGGGGGCGTGCTCGTGCGCACGGGTCAGACCGAGGGTTCCACCGACCTGGTGCGCATGGCCGGACGCAAGCCGGCGGCCGTCATCTGCGAAATCATGAACGACGACGGCACGATGGCCCGCCGCGACGACCTCGAGAAATTCGCGCGCGAGCACGGCCTGAAGATCACCTCCGTGGCGGCCCTGATCCAGTACCGCCTGCAGCAGGAGACGCTCGTACACCAGACGGCGGCAGCCGTCATCCCGACCGAGTACGGCGAGTTCCGGGCCATCACCTTTGAAAACGACGTCGATCCGCACACGCACGTCGCCTTCGTCAAAGGCGATCTTTCCGGCGATGCGCCGGTGCTCGTGCGCATGCACTCCGAATGCCTGACCGGCGACGTCTTCGGTTCGGCCCGCTGCGACTGCGGCAGCCAGCTGCACCAGGCCCTGCGCCAGATCAACGACGCCGGACGGGGCGTGCTCGTTTACCTGCGCCAGGAAGGGCGCGGCATCGGCCTCGCCAACAAGCTCAAAGCCTACGCCCTGCAGGACCAGGGCAAGGATACGGTCGAGGCCAACGAGGCGCTCGGCTTCAAGCCCGATCTGCGCGACTACGGCATCGGCGCGCAGATCCTGCGCAGCCTGGGCGTGCGCAAGATGACACTGCTGACGAACAACCCCAAGAAGATCGTCGGCCTCGACGGTTACGGCCTCGAAGTCGTCGACCGGGCGCCCATCGAGATCGCGCCGAACGCGACAAACGCGCGCTACCTGAAAACGAAGAAAGAAAAAATGGGCCACCTGCTCAGCCACCTCACCGGAAAGGGCGAATAATGGCGACCCGACGCGAACTCAAGCGCAAGAGCGCCCAGACACCGAAGCGCTCGGCGGCAAAGAAGGCGACGGCCGAAATTCCCGTCTACCGCGGCACCCCCGACGGCTCGCAGCTGCGGCTGGCCGTGGTCGTGGCGCAGTTCAACCAGGACATCACCGACAAACTGCTCGAAGGCGCCCTCGATACCTTTGCGGCATGTGGGGTCAAGCCCGCGAACCTGACCGTCGTGCAGGTGCCCGGCGCGTGGGAACTGCCCGCCACCGCCCAGGCGCTCATCGAGCGCGCGCCGAAGACGAAGCGTCTCGACGGCGTGCTCGCCCTCGGGGCCGTCATCCGCGGCGGCACGCCCCACTTCGACTACGTCTGCAACGAGACGTCGCGCGGCCTGATGGACGTCGGGCTCACCTTCGGCATCCCGGTGGTCTTTGGCGTGCTCACGACCGACACGGTCAAACAGGCCAAGGACCGTACGGGCGGCGCGCTGGGGAACAAGGGGAGCGAGACGGCGCTGGCGACGGTCGAGATGGCCAACCTTTTCCGCGAGCTGTGAGCATGGGTTCCCGCCGTCAAGCGCGCGAAGCCGCCTGCCAGATTCTCTACCAGATGGATCTGCGCGAAGAGTGGGACGAGGCCCACATCCTCTCGTTCTGGAATCTGCTCGAGCGGCAGCCCGATCGCGAAAGCCGCAAGTATGCAGAAGCGATCGTGGGCGGCGTTCTGCGTGAACGGCCGCGGCTCGACGAGCAGGTCGAAAAAGCCGCCCGCAACTGGTCGCTCGACCGCATGGGAATGATTGACCGCAACATCCTGCGGGCCGCCGCGTGGGAAATGACGGGAGAACCGGCCCTTTCGCCGGGCATCGTCATCGACGAGTGGCTCGACATCGCGCGCGACTTCGGTAGCGACGATTCGCCTGCGTTCGTCAACGGCATTCTTGACCGGATTGCCCAGGACCACAAGGCCTCTTCCCGGAGCGACGCTTGAGCAAAGCTGCGGACGAGCGGTGGGCCGAAAGGTGGGCCGAAGGGTGGAATGACACGCCCGATCGCTTCGTCGGCGACCTGGCGGTGGGTCCCCTCTATGCCGATAGGCCCCCGACGCGGGGCTTGGCCGGCTGGGTCGACTGGCGGCTCGGCGAGCCGGTGGCTGAGGCCATCCTCAACGGCCGCGTCAAGGCCCAGCCCGGAGAACGCTTCCTGATTGCGGGCCGGCCTCCCTTCAACGTGCCGCGCATCGTGCTGCTGGGCGTCGACGCCCCGGTATCCGATCCCGCGCTGCTACCGCCGCTCGCCGATCTCTTCGCCGACGCCCTGCGCGGCCTGGGGGGCGGACGCGTGCTGGTGGAACCGCCGGCCACCGATGCCCCAGCATTTCTGCGCCTGCTGCAGGAGCGCCTCGAGGGGCTGACCTGCGAAATCCTTTCCTACGTTCCCGAGGAACCATGTCGAATCTGACTCAGCGGGTGCTGACGGCCATCGTGGCCCTGCCGCTGCTCATCTGGCTCTTCATCTACGGCGGACTTCCCTTTGCCGTTCTCGTCGGCGCCGCGACGGCCGTGGGCCTGTACGAATTCTTCGCCATGATGGAGGCGCGCGGCTTCAAACCGATGAAGACGGTGGGCTACGCCCTGGGGATCGCCTTCGTCGCGGTCGCGTACCTGAGCGAGTATCTCCTGACCATCGTGGTCACCTTCTCGATGCTCACCGTCATGGCGATGCAGCTCACCAAGCGCGACATTCCCGCCTCGATCACGGGCATGGCGGTCACGGTCTTCGGGCTGCTCTACGTGGCCTGGCTGCTGAGCCACGCCGTGCTCCTGCGCAACGTCGGGTGGGAAATTCTCGAGTTCGGGGGAAACAACGCCCCCTTTCGCCAGTTCACGGGCGGCCTGACCGATCGGGACGAGCGTTTCGTCTTCGTCGTCGGCGTCTTCTTCATGTTCGTCGTCTTCGCCTGCACCTTCCTCAACGATACCGGCGCCTATTTCGCCGGCCGCTTCTTCGGCAAGCACAAGCTGGCGCCTTCGGTGAGCCCCAAAAAGACCTGGGAAGGGGCGGTGGGGGGCGTGTTCGCCTCGACGGCGGGCGCGGCCGGGGTGAAATTCGTCTTCGACAGCTGGGTGCCAGACGGGCGTCTCATCGACTTTCCCTACTGGGCTATCCTGGTCATCGGCTTCGTACTGGCCATCGCCTCCATCCTCGGCGATCTGGTGGAGTCGCTCATCAAGCGTGATGCCGACATCAAGGATTCGGGCTGGATCATTCCGGGCCATGGCGGCATTCTCGACCGCATCGACGCCCTGCTCTTCACCTTTCCCGTCACCTACTACCTCGCCCAGGCCTACTACCTCTTCTTCGCCGACTGAGCCGACCCGGACGCCTCCGGCTGGCAACGCGGGCAGAAGTACGTGCCGCGCTGGGCCTCGACAGTGCGCACGATGGCGCCCCCGCAGACGGGGCACGGCTCACCTTCGCGCTGGAAGACCCGCCAGGCGAAGAGTTTCTTCACGGAACGATCGCCGCCCCCGACCCGCTTCTGATCGGGCACGCCCGAACGTTCGGCGACCGCGGCCGCCATCTCGGATTCGACCGCCCGTTCGAGGCGCTCCCGTTCGGCAGTCGACAGCGAGTGGATCCGGCGCCCGGGATGCAAGCCGGCGCGGAAGAGGATTTCGTCGGCGTAGATGTTCCCGATCCCCGCGACGACCGTCTGATCGAGCAACGCGGCCTTGATGCTGCGCGCGCCGCGAAGGCCAGCGGCCCAGTCCGGCGGCAGATGCGGAACCGGTTCGGGTCCGAACTCCTGCTCGTGCGCGCGGCGCTCTTCTTCGCTCCACAGACGGATCCAGCCGAACTTGCGCACGTCCACGAAATGCAGCGCCGACGGTTCTCCCGCAAGCAACACTGAAACGCGCGTCGCCGCCGGCGGATGCTTCTCGTCACCCGGCCACAGCTGCCCCGTCATCTTGAGGTGGATAGCGAGCGTGTCGGCATCGAGCCGCAGCAGGATCAGTTTGGCGCGCCGCTCGACGGCGCGAATCGTCTGCCCCGTAATCCGGCGCTGCACGAGCCCGGCCCCCTGCGGCACCAGACGCTCGCCCCCAGGATGCACCGAAAGCCCGCGGATGCACCGCTTTGTGAGCTGCGGGCGCAGCCAGGCGGCGATGTGTTCGACTTCAGGTAATTCAGGCACTTGCAGTTTCTCCAGGCTCAGTGGGCTGCGGGCGCCCGAGCGCACCGATTACGCGCCGCGTCATAGCCTGTGATATCATGACGCCATGCAGGCGTTACGGAAGGATCTTTACTGGCTTCGGGGACTCGGCGGTTTCATCAATGCCTATCTCTGGCAGGGAGACACCCTTCTCGATGCGGGAGCGCCTACCCTGGCGCACGCCTTCTGGTACGAGCTGCGCCGAGGCGGGTTCGACCCGCGCAGCCTGCGCCACGCCATGGTCTCGCACTGCCATGTCGATCATGCCGGCGGCCTGCAGCATCTGCACCAGCCGCTGGCCGTTCACGGCGCGGCCGACGACCTGGCCGTTCTGCGCGGCGACCGCACGGCGCCGCGCTATCACCCGACCTTCGGTTTTCTCGTCGAAGCCGCCGAAGCGCTCATCCCCCGCGCCCGCCTGCATGGCGAGCACGTGACGCATCCGGTCGCCGAGGGAGACGAGGTCAACGGCTGGCGGATCATCGCCGCGCCCGGCCACACCCCGGGCAGCGTGCTCTGGTATCAGCCCGAGACGCGCACGGTCTTCGTCGGCGATCTGCTCATCCACCACTTCGGATTTCTCCAGGGCCCCTCGCCGCTCTTCACCGAAGACTATGAGCAGGCGGTGGCTTCACTCAGCCGCGTGAAGGAGCTCGAGATCGAACTCGTTCTCTTCGGCCACGGACGGCCGCTCGCGGTCGACGCCGAGCGCAGACTGCACAGGCTCATCGATCGTCTGCAGACCCGCACCGGCTCGCTCGTGCTCGACACATCCGGCTGAACCGGACGAAAAAAGCCGTCCCCGGGAAGGAACGGCTTATCCGAAAAAAAGAATGGCAGAGAACCGCAGGCGGCGTCAGGCGCTGAACGACGTCCCGCAGCCGCAGGTCTTGCGTGCGTTCGGATTCGAGAACTTGAAGCCGCCCGTGCCGAGCTGTTCGACATAGTCGATCGTCGTCCCCTGCAGGTATGCAGAACTGCGTTCGTCGACCACAACCTTGAGTCCGTCGAACTCAGCCAGAACGTCGCCCGAATGAATCTCATTCGAGAAATCGAGATCGTATTCGAATCCGGAGCATCCGCCCCCCTTCACGGCAACGCGCAGGGCATAGCCGTTGAGACTGGCCTTGGCCATCTCGTCTTTGACCACGGCGACCGCCTTCGGGGTCAGCACGACGGCCTGCGGAGGGGTGGCGGGATCGACTTTGTGAAGCGTGTTCTCGGCAGCGTCCATGGACAACTCTCCTCGTCCCGCATCCGCGGGCTTCGTCCAATCATTCTATCGTCTGCCGTCACGCCCCCGCAACCGGATCGGTCGTCGGTCGTCGAGCGCCGGACGCCGGAAAGGCAGGATTCAGGGGAGCATCTTGGATGGATTGAGGAGGCCGTCGGGATCGAGGGCGCGCTTGACCGCGCGCTGGGCGGCCAGCAGGGCCTCACTCTGCTCCAGCGCAAGATACGGCTTCTTGGTAAGCCCCACGCCATGCTCTCCGGTAATCGTTCCCCCCAGGCGCACCGTTTCGCTGAAAAGCCGTTCGACTGCATGCTCTACGGCTTCACGCTGGTCTTCCTGGTTGAAAAGAAAGTTCAGGTGCAGGTTGCCGTCGCCCGCGTGCCCGAAGGCCGCCGTCTCGACGCCGATCTCTTTGCCGAGGGCGCCGAAGAACGCGACCATCTCAGGGAGGCGGCTGCGGGGCACGACCGCATCTTCGGCGATCTTGAAGCGATAGGTCTCCTTGAGCGCCGGCGACAGCATGCGCCGCGCGCTCCACAGCTCGCGCCGCTGACGCTCGGTATTCGCGATGCGCACGTCCGAGGCGTCGAGGGCCATGCATTCGGCCGTCACGCGTTCCATCTCGGCCAGCAGATCGGCCTCGCGCGGGCCGTCGACCTCGACGATCAGGGCGGCGGCCGCATCGGGGGGGATGGGAACTTCGGCGCGCGGGCGCACGGCCGCCACGCTGGCCGCATCGATGTACTCAAGCGTACGGGGCACGATGCCGGCGGCGATGATGCGCGACACGGCCGCCGCCGCATGCTCGGTGGCGGGGAAAAAGGCGAGCGCCGTCGCGACGAACGGCGGGAGGGGGAGCAGCCCGGTCGTGATCTCGGTCACGATGCCCAGGGTCCCCTCCGAACCGACCATCAGCCCGGTCATGTCGTACCCGGCCACCCCCTTCACGGTCTGCCGCCCCATGCGCACGCGCTCGCCGTTCATGAGCACGACTTCGAGACCGAGAACGTAATCGCGGGTCACGCCGTACTTGAGCGCCCGGGGCCCGCCGGCGTTCTCGGCGACATTGCCCCCCATCGTGCAGTAGGCGAGGCTGGCCGGGTCGGGGGGATAGAACAGACCGCGTTCTTCAACGGTCTGCTGATAGTCGCCCGTGATGACACCGGGCTGCAGCACGCCGATCAGGTTCGCCGGGTCGACCCGCACCGGCCCGTTCATGCGGGCAAGCGAAAGCACGATGCCGTTTTCTTCGGGCACGGCGCCGCCGCTCTGCCCGCTGCCCGCCCCGCGCGGCGTGAGGCGGATGCCGCGGGCCGCAGCCCAACGCACAACCCGCACGACGTCGTCGGCGCTCTGCGCCTCGACCACGGCGAGGGGCAGGCAAGGCGCCGCCACGCTTTCGTCGTGACTGAAGGGGATGAGCAGCTCGGGGTCGGTGATGACCCGGAGCCCCGCCAGGTCGCGTTCAATACCGGTATTCATGCGTATTTAGATTGTACGACCTTGTTCCGGATTCCGCAGCCGCGCGGCACCGTTCCGTGCGCGAAGGCCTCTGCCCGGCGCCGTGAACTGGGGCGGCAGACGCGACGCAAAAAGCGATCCGAATTGCTTGACGGGCCGTCTGGTTGGTCTGATAATGACTGTTTCGCCGCGCGCAGCCGGGATGGTTGTCGCGAAACTGCGCACCCGATTCAAACCGGTTCAAACGTTCCCTGGGAACTCAAAAGGAGAAATCATGGCAGTACAGATTGGCCAGCAGGCCCCCGACTTCAAGATGGACGCCGTCGTCGGCAAGGATTTCAAAGAAGTGAAGCTGAGCGACTACAAGGGCAAGTGGGTCGTCTTCTTCTTCTATCCGCTCGATTTCACCTTCGTGTGTCCGACCGAAATTCAGGAGTTCTCGAAGCGTTACGAGGAGTTCACCAAGATCGGCGCCGAAGTCGTCGGCTGCAGCATCGACTCGAAGTTCTCGCACCGCGCGTGGGTCGAAAACGGCCTGGGCGAGCTGCGCTACCCCCTCGCCGCCGACATTACGAAGCAGGTCAGCCGCGCCTATGACGTGCTGGACGAAGACGCCGGCGTCACCTTTCGCGGGACGTTCATCATCGACCCGAAGGGGGTCCTGCGCTATGCCCTCAAGCACGACAACAGCATCGGCCGCTCGGTGACCGAAATCCTGCGCAGTGTGCAGGCGATCCAGTATACCGAAGCACACCCCGAACAGGTCTGCCCCGTCGAGTGGAAGCCCGGCGCCGAGACGCTCAAGCCCGCCTGAGCGATACGCCGATCGAGACGAAAGCTGCTAACCCCCGCTCCTGCGGGGGTTTTTTCTTCCTGGGCATACTACAAGTTACGACATTTCCCTACACAAGATTATTTGCACGGATCTGGCAATCTTGTTATCGTAATGCCCACAGGGCTCAATGCCCGGAGTGGGTGGATACCGCGGGTGTGGAATCCGTGCACTTCGAGCAGGTCCGGCCGGGACATCCCCGAACCGGATCCGGCGCCACCGTTTGCGGCCGCGAACCGGCCGCGAACAGCGTCACCAACGCGCGTCGGCCCCGGAAAACGAGAGGAATTGCATGAGCATGCACGTCCGGGTACTAGGCGCTTACGGGAGCGCACTGCAGGAGAAACGTCCCTGCGGATTTCTTGTCGATGACACGCTGATGATCGACGGCGGCACCATCAGTTCGGCCGCCGTGAAGGTCGATCTCACGGCCATCGACCACGTGCTCATCTCCCACGCCCACCTCGACCACATCAAGGACATCGCTTTTCTTCCCGATCTGATTTTCGGCCAGCGTAAGACCCCGGTCGCGATCTGGGGAACCGAAGAGGTGATGGGGGACATTAAAAAGCATCTGTTCAACAACCGGCTCTGGCCCGACTTCACGGTGATCCCGCCCGAAAGTCCCATGGTCTCGCTGAACGTGATTCCCCACAAGCAGCCGGTCAAAATCGGCAAGTACACCGTGACGGCGTTCCCGGTCAACCATCCGGTACCGGCCGACGGGTTTCTCATCGACAACGGCCACGAAGTGCTCATGTACTCGGGCGATACCGGCGAAACCGATGAAATCTGGGCGGCGGCCGCCGCCGAAGAACGTCTCGGCGCAGTGTTCGTCGAAACCGCCTTTCCCAACAACATGCGCGGCGTCGCCGACGTCAGCGGCCACCTCGTACCGGGCCAGCTCCCGACCGAAGTCGGCAAGCTCGGTTCACGCGCGCACCGCATCCCGGTGCACGTCTACCACATCAAGCCGCATGTCGAAGCTGAAGTGCGCAAGGAAATCGAAGCCCTGAACATGGCGAACGTGACGCCCGTGGAGCAGGACGAAGTGATTTCCGTCAGTCTCGTGCGGACCTGAACGGTCCCCGTTTCGTCCGTCCCGCCCCCCGCACGCACTGCGCCGCCGGTCCCCCCGACGGCGCTTTTTTTTCAGGGTGAGCGCCCGGCCGCTCACGCCGCGCGGCGCAGCCAGTCGGCGATGACCGGAAACACCTCTTCACGGGCCCGGCGGCCGAAGACCAGGTCGGCGTGCCCGTAGTCGTCGCAGTGGCCGGCCTCGGCACAGAACTCCATGTACCGGCAGCGTTGCGCGTCCATCCGTTCGTAGGCGAGCCGGGCATGGGGCGCCGGCACGATGCGATCGCCCCGGCCGGCGAGCACGAGAATCGGCGTCTCGATGCGATGCAGATTATCGCGGTAGGAGAAGGCCCCGTCGGCAGAGCGGAAGTCGCCCGTGCGCAGCCAGTCGAGAAACTGGGCCAGCACGCCGGGGCACAGATGGGCCGCCGTGTTGTAGAGCGCCCCCTGCAACACGGCCGGCTCCATGTTGCGCACATTGATCTGCATGCGCACGAGCCCGCTCCCCACGGTGCCGAGCAACGGGGTCAGCAGGCGCTGCACGTGCCCGACCGGCAGCTGCGGCAGCCTGCGCACGAGCCCTTCGAGAAATGCGATGCCGGCCACCCCCTCGCTGCGCGGGAAGCAGACGGGGGCGGCCAGCGTGATGCCGCTCGCGATCCGCGACGCATCACCGCGCAGAAGATAGGCGTAGAGCAGCATGCCCCCCATGGAATGCCCGATCCAGTGCACGCGTTCGCTCCCGGTCTGATCGCGAACCAGATCGAGGGCCGCCGGCATGTCGAGCAGGGCGTGATCGTCGAACGTCCAGTTCCACCGGCCCTGCGGAACCGTGCTGTCGCCGCACCCGCGCAGATCGACCAGCCAGCAGTCGTAACCCTGCTCGGCAAGGTACTGCGCGAGACTGGATTCACGCGTCAGATCGAAGTTGAACCGGTTGGCGCCCAGCCCGTGCACGAAGAGAAGGGGCGCGCGGCTTTGCGCTCCCCCCCGCGGGCGGTAGCGGACCACCGAGAGTTCGACGCCGTCGCTCGTGGGCGCCCGATACGCCTCGTCGGGCTCGTGCTCGACCGCGTACATCCGGCGAAGCAGAAAGGCGTAAAATCCCAGAAGAAAAATCAACGGCATGGTCGCGGCTGCAATCTCCCCTCATACGACGGGGCTGGCCGGCGCAGAGAGATGTCCTGCTTCGAGTATAACAGCCGCGGCGTGGTCGAGGCGGGTGAGCCCTCTCAGGGCGGGCGGCCGAAGGGCTGCGCAGAAACGGCTACGCGGGCTTCGCGGAAGTCTTCGTGGGAGTCTTCGCGGGAGTCGAGGAACGTCAGACGGAGGTGCGCTGGCGCACGGCTTCAAAGATGAGCACGGCGGCCGCCGCGCCCACGTTGAGGCTTTCGAAGCGTCCGGGCATCGGGATGGAGAGAATGGCGTCGCAGTTTTCGGCCACGAGCCGGCGCAGCCCTTTTTCTTCGCCGCCGAGCACGAGGGCGACCTTGCCGCGGAGGTCGGTTTTCCACACCGGCTGGCCGGCCATGTCGGCCCCATAGACCCAGCAGCCGGCCTTCTTGAGATCGCCCAGGGCCCGCGCCAGGTTCACCACGCGCACGACGGGAATCCGGTCGGCCGCCCCGGCGCTGGCGCGCACGGCGGCCGGGGTGACGCGGGCGCTGCGATCCTGGGGAATCACGACCGCGTGCGCCCCCGCCGCCGCGGCCGTGCGCAGGATCGCCCCCAGATTGCCGGCGTCGGTCACCGAGTCGAGCACGATGACGAGGGCGTCGTCGGCCACCGCGAGATCGGCGAGCACGCGGTTGAAGTCGGCGTAGGCGAACGGGGCGAACAGCGCGACCACGCCCTGGTGGTTGCCCCCGTGCGCCAGCCGGGCGAGCTCCGGCGCCCCCGCCCGGTGCACGGGAACCCCCTGCGCACGCGCCAGGCGCACGACTTCGCGGCGCTCGGCCGTTTCATCGCGCACGAAAAGCTGCAGGCAGCGGCGGCCGGCCTGCAGGGCCTCTTCAACCGGGTGAACGCCATAGACGACGTCATGTTCCGTGGGGCGTGCCATGAGCGGGAGAATCCTTGCGGCGGTCAGCGTTTCAGCGCGGCGGCCACGTCGGCCGCCAGGGCGTCGGCGGCGCCCGCCGGGTCGTCGGTCCGGGTCAGCGGGCGGCCGACCACCAGGTGGCTCGCGCCGGCAGTGATAGCCTCGCCGGCGGCCATCGTGCGGCGCTGATCGTCGGCCGAGGCCCCCGCCGGACGGATGCCCGGGGTGACGAGCATGAATCCGGGACGGCACGCGGCCCGCAGCATGGCGGCCTCACGTGCCGAGCAGACGACGCCGTCAAGCCCCGACTCATCGGCAAGGCGCGCCCAGCGCGAAACCCAGACTTCGGGTTCTCCTTCGAGCCCGACGTCGCGCAGGTCGGCCGCCTCGAGGCTCGTGAGCACGGTCACGGCCACGATCTTCGGCGCGGCCCGGCCGGCTTCTGCCGCGGCGGCGCGCACGCGGCTCACGGTCTCTTCCATCATGCGCCGCCCGCCGGCCGCGTGAACGTTGAAAAGATCGACCCCCAGGCGCATGGCCTCGACGCCGGCGGCGGCGACCGTGTTGGGAATGTCGTGGAACTTCAGATCGAGAAAAATGCGGAAGCCGAGGTCACGCAGCGCGCTCACGACGCCCGGCCCTTCGGCCACGAAGAGCTGCTTGCCCACCTTGGCCCAGCCGACCCGGCCGGCCAGCGGCTTCGCCAGCCGCAGGGCTTCGGCGGTCGACGACACGTCGAGGGCGACCATCAGCCGCTCGCGGGCGGCCGTCATCAGCGGGCTCACTTCAATTCGGCGGCTTTCTGGACCCGCGCCTGCACTTCGCGGACCTTGAGAATCAACTGGTCGGCCTCTTCGCGGGGCAGCGCGTTCTTGGCCGTGAAGAGCTGGAAGTTGAGCAGCTCGTTCAGGCCTTCGGCGAGGATCTGACCCGACATGAGATCGCCCAGACCGGCGATTTTGTCGAACATGCCGCCGCGGGCCATCTTGGTCTCGCGAAAGTTCTTGAGCAGCATGACCTTGTTCACGAGCCCGTCTTCGCCGATGTTGACGCGCGTGAACAGCTGCTGCAGATTGGGCGAGACCGAACCGAAAAAGGCGTTGAAGGCGTCGCGCACGTCAAAGTGCACATCCTTCTTCCTGAGGTACTGATAAATGTAGCCGTAGATGCGGTTGTAATCGTCGACGAGTTTCTCGCTCGGGTCGCCGTTGAGCGCCGCAGACGCCGCTCCCTGGGCCGCCGTCGAGACTTCGGCGATGCCCATCTTCAGCAGCTCGTAGAAGAGCTTGAAGAGGTTGAACTCACCCACGCCGCTGTGGCGCATGATGTCGCGCACCGAATTCTTGCCGTCGATGAACTGGAGAATCTTCTCGACCGCAGGCGAAACCTTCTTCTTGGCGAGCACTTCGGCGTTCAGGCGCAGCACGACGTCGAGGTGCGGTATCTTTTCGCGGATGAGCCCCATCTCGTCGACGCGCCGGAACCCCTCCATGAGCAGATTCTGCGTGTTGAGCGAAAAGCGCATCAGGTCTTCATCGACCAGTTCGCCCTCGATGAAGTAGAAGAACCCTTCTTTCAGATTGAAGATCGAGTAAACGATCTCTTCAACCTGGTACTTGATGGCCCACCAGAGATCCTTCGGGGCCACGTAGTTGTTCTGGATGAGGACGGTGCCGAAGCGCACCTCGGGGGTGATCTTCTTCTCGGCCTCTTCGAGCTTCTCCTTCGTGATCTTGCCGCTGCGATAGAGAATTGCCCCGAGCCGGTCTTCCGGATCGGTGCTCGATGCGAAAACCACGTCGCCGTTCTTGAAGTAGGCGGTCTTGCTCCCCTGCTTGTGGTCGATCGTGAGCGCGCCGCTCTTCTGGCCCATGTTGATGACCGAGAGCAGATCGGCGATGCCGAACATGATGATGTCGCCGCAGAGTGCGATTTCGCCCGTCTTCTCCTTCATGCGCGGACCCGGGCCCTGGCGCACGGTCTCGACCCAGAAGAAGCGGTCGGTCTTGGGCGTGACCTTGAGCTTGCTCCCCTTCAGCAGATCGTACTTCTTCTGCATCGGACCGGGAAAGCGCAGCACGCCCCCTTCCTGAATCTCGAGGACGATCTCGTTCTTGCCCGCCATCAGAACAGCTCCATGTTCTGCACGATCTCCATCAGCCGCTCGGCGTCTTCACGGCTCAGGTAGTTGCGCATCTCAAAGAGTATAAAGTATAGCAGTTCATTGAACGCTTTGATGGCCAGAGCCACCTTATCGTCACGCTCGATATATTGCAGATTGCCGAGCACGATGTCGATCGGAAGCGACCCGTCGAGCTCGAAACGGACGCTGTCGAAGACCTCGGCGATCTCCGTCGGCATGTTGTCGAAAAAGGAATTCAGGCGCGCGCGCACGTCGACCCCCTGCACCTTGGCCTGCAGGATGGAGAAGACGTCCATGAAGATACTGTTGAAGTCGCTGACCGTCGTTTCGAGACGGTTCTGATTCGTGCGCGAGGCGGGCCGCTCGGCATGATGCTCGATGGAGACGAGCCCCTGCCGCGCCAGGTGAAACAGGATGCGCAGGGTCTGCAGCTCGTCGCCGCCGAAGTTGTCGACGAGCTCGGCCATGCTGAGCCCGCCGGTGATGCCGGCGAACAGCTTGCGCTCTTCGGAGTTCATCTCGAGATTGTTCGCCCGGCCGGTGAACCGCGGGAACAGCGAGTGCCAGGAGAGCGCCCGGTCGCGCACCCCCAGGCGGTGCTTGAGCCCCTCGACGAGCACCGGGCGCATGGCCAGATTGAGCACGACCACGCCCGGCTGGTGCTCGACCTGGGCCTCGAAGAAGTTGAAGTTGCCTTCGTGCTCGCCGAACAGACCGAAGAGGATGTCGAGCGTCTGCTGGCGCACGCCGTCGAAGAGCTCCTTGGGGGTGATGACGCCGCTTTCAACCAGCCGCTTGCCGATGAGCCGCTCTTCGTCGCCGTCGACGGCGGCCTCTTCGAGCTCGGCGACGGTCACCTTGCCCATGCGCAGGAGGGTTTCACCCAGACGGTCTTCGGGACGCGAGCTGCGGGCGAACACCGGGTCGCCGTTCTGCAGATAGACGACCTTGTGCACCCCTTCGGGCAGGTCGAACGAAAGCAGGCCGGTCTGGTGATTGTCGAAAAGAAGTTGCAGAAGGTCGGGAACGGCGAAGCGCGCCAGATCGCCCCACAGGCGCACGATCTGCCGGTCGCCCGGCTTCTCGTCGCGCCGCCGCCGTTTCAGGATGAGCAGCTCCGACCCCGAGAACGAGAGCGAGAAGTACTCGGCCTGAGAATCGAAATTCTCGGGGAGCAGATGCTCGGGAATGCGGATGAGAAGTCCGTCCTGTTTCGGTTCCGCCTGCGACACGCGCCCCCCTTGAATTCCGCTTGCGGGAAGGGTTTTCAGCTTAGTGGACCCCGCGTCAAAAGTCAATCGGCCGAGCGTTCCCGCTCACCCCCGGCGCCCGCGACACCGAGCGCGTCGGCCTCGGGTTCGGGACTGCGCCAGACCTTCTTGTAGAGAAACCGGTTGTACATCTTGTGGTAAGCCGTCCAATCGCCTTCGGCGTCGCGGTCGCGCTCCATGGCTGCCGAGAAGGAGTTCATGCGGGCGTCGAGATCGTCGAGGGCGTGCACGATGAGCGCCTCGAGGGTCTTGGGGCGGCGCGGGCTGCCGTATTCCAGTTCCCCGTGGTGCGAGACGATGAGGTGATTGACGAGCAGCCGCAGCTCTTCGGGAAAACCCGGGATGCGCGCCGCCCGCTCGTTCACCATCTCGACTCCCATGACGATGTGCCCGACCAGCTTGCCCGCCGTCGTGTAGTCGAAGCTGCGCCGGTAGGTGAGCTCGAAGATCTTGCCGATGTCATGCAGGAAGATGCCCGTCAGCACCAGATCGGCGTTCACCGCATACCCCTCGGCCTGATAGTGCGCGACCGTAACGCGCGCCAGCTTCATCGCCGAGAGCGTGTGCTCGAGCAGGCCGCCGATGAAGGCGTGGTGCATGGTGCGCGCGGCCGGCGCCCGGCGGATGCGCCAGCCCAGGTCCGGATCATCGAGAAAGGCGGTGAGCAGGCCGCGCAGCCAGGGGTCGCCCATCCCGAGAATGACTCCCCGGAGCTCGGCCTCCATGGCGGCGACGTCGCGCCGGGTCGCCGGCAGGTAATCGGCGGCGTCGATTTCGTCTTCGGCGCAACGCTCGATGGAGTGCAGGTGCAGCTGCAGCCGGCTCTGGTAGCTCTGGGCCCGGCCGCGCACGCGCACGAAATCGTCGCGATCGAAGCGCTTGTCGAACGCTTCGGCGTCGTCCCAGACCCGCGCCTCGATCTCGCCTGTGCGATCCATGAGCACGACGTTGAGATACGGCTTGCCGCTTTTTCCTGCATGCAAGGCCTTGAATTTCACGAGAAAAGTCCCCTCGACCCGGTCGGCGTCGCGGATTTCGCTGATGAACAGATTGCGGTCCTCGGCCATCCGGGCCTCCTTACGATGGGAACGGTGGGTAATCTGGAACGGCAGGCAAACCTACAGTATATCAAGACGGGGCTGGAGGGAACCGGGGTGTTTCGGAGACAATGTCGGTTTCAGCTCCGACACGCCGTACCGATGCTGCTTCTCACCAAACTTCTGCTCGCCCCCACGCTGGTTGCCCTGGCGAGCCTGGCCGGGCGTCGCTGGGGGCCCACGGTCGGGGGGTGGCTCGCGGGGTTTCCCATCGTCGCCGGTCCGGTGCTCTTTTTCTACACCTGGGAGCAGGGCCCGGCCTTCGCCGCCCGCGCCGCCCTAAGCACCCTCACGGGGCTCGGCTCGCTCACCCTGTTCGCCCTCGCCTACGCCCGGGCCGCGCGCACCCGGCCATGGCCCTTCGCGCTCGCCGCCGGCTGGAGCGCCTTCGCCCTCGGGACGCTGCTGCTGCGCCCGTTCGACCCCACCCTATCCGTGGCGGCGGGCTTCGGCGCGCTCAGTCTGGCAGGGGGTCTGCTGCTGCTCCCCCGCGGGGGAGACCAGGCGGCGTCGACCCCGCCCGGCCGGTGGGATCTGCCCCTGCGCATGGGGGCGACGGCCGCCATCGTGCTCACCCTCACCGCGCTCGCCGAGGCGCTCGGGCCGGCCCTGAGCGGACTGCTCACCCCGTTTCCCGTCGCCACGACCGTGCTCGTCGTCTTTACCCACCGGAGCCAGGGAGCGGCCGGCGCCCTGAAAATCCTGCGGGGGCTGCTGGGCGCGCTCTACGGGTTCATCGGCTTTCTCACGGTGCTTGCCGCAGGGCTCGAGCGCTGGGGGGCCGCCCCGACCTTTGTCGGAGCCCTGGCCCTCGCCGGCCTTATCCACCTGTTTTCCCTACGATTTTTGCGGAACAAATCCGACCCGGCCGGAGCGGACCGGACAGGCGGCGCTCAGGGTTTGACAAGCTGAAATGGAGCTTGATAGAATTCCGCACTTCCGGGGGATTTCTTCCGGAACCGGCCAAAGGTAGGTTATGCCGAGAACACCGGAACAGCTCGAAGAATACCGTCAGCTACTGAACCAGCACCTGCAGGAGCTTCTCGACGAGGCCAAGGTGACCGTCGAAGGCATGCACGAGGCCGTGCGCGACACCTTCGCCGACCCGACCGACCGGGCCTCGCTCGAAACCAGCCGCAACAACACCCTGCGGATGAAGGATCGCGAGCGCAAGCTCATCAGCAAGGTTCAGGACGCCATCCAGCGCCTCGACGAGGGTGAATTCGGCGTCTGCGAAGAGTGCGGCGAAGAAATCGGCGAAGAACGCCTGCGGGCCCGCCCCGTGACCACGTTGTGCATTGAATGCAAGGAAGAGCAGGAACAGCGGGAAAAGCGGTTATAATGTAACGTTCCGCTGCTCACCATGCTCCGCTCGCTTTTCGACACACTTCTCGGTTCCCGCCTCCGCGACGATTTTCAGCGCCAGGGCCAGTCCCGCGCGCAGCTGCTCATGCTGCACGAAATCGGCAAGGCCATGGAGGGGTCGTTCGAGAGCGTCGAGCGCACGCTGCAGCTCATCGCCGAGGCCGTCACCGTCATTCTCCAGGTCGAGCGCAGTTTCGTCTTCCTGGTCGAGCCCGACACCGGCGATCTCGTGGCCAAGGCCGGCAGCGGCCTCGTGACCCAGAATTACATCGAAAAAATGCGCATCCCCAAAGGCAAGGGGATACTCGGCAAGGTCGTCGAAACCGGCGAGCCGGCGCACGTGCCCGACGCGCGCACCGACCCGCGCGCCCTCTCCGACATCATTCAGGAGCTGGGCGTGCGCAACATGCTGCTCGCGCCCCTGCGCATGGGCAACCGCGTGCTCGGCGTCATCCTGGCCGACAGCCGCCTGTCGGGCGAGCGGTTCACCGACGACGACATCCAGCTGCTCGGCGTGCTGGGGAGTCTCGCCGCCGTGACCGAAGAGAACGCGGCCCTCATCGCCCGTCTCAAGGTCAAGTCGAGCCGCCTCGCGGCCCTGCTCGAGGTAGGCCAGGCGCTGAATTCGACCTTCGACCTGAAGGACATCCTTCAGCTCATCCTCGACAAGGCCATTTCACTGACCAGCGCCGCCGGGGGCAGCGTGATCCTCGTCGATGCGGCGGGGGAGCGGCTCGACATTCTTGCCGCCCAGGGGCTCTCGCAAACGACCGTCGAAAGCCTTAAACTGGAAATCGGGCAGGGAATCACCGGTTGGGTGGCTCGCGAAAAAAGGCCCCTTCTGGTGCGCGACGTCCGGCTCGACGCCCGCTACGTACAGGCCAACGAGGATGTGCGCAGCGAACTGGCCGTGCCGATGCTCGACGCCCAGGAGGTCATCGGCGTCATCAACGTCGACGCGCATGCGGTCAATGCGTTCGGCGAAGACGATGAGGCGCTGCTCGGCACCTTCGCCGGCATGGCATCGGTTGCCATCCGCAACGCCCGGCTTTTCGCCAGTCTCCGCGCCAGTTCGGCCTCCGAAAGGAAGTAACGCGCATGAAGCAACGGGTCCGTAAGGCCGTCATACCCGCGGCCGGGATGGGTACACGATTTCTGCCGGCGACCAAGGCCATTCCCAAAGAAATGCTGCCGATCGTCGACAAGCCCACGATTCAATACATCGTCGAAGAAGCGGTCGCCTCGGGTATCGAAGACATCATTCTCATCACCGGCCGGGGCAAGGGCGAAATCGAAGATCACTTCGACTACGCCTACGAACTCGAAGATACGCTCGAGCAGAAGGGCAAGAGCGATCTGCTCAAGCTTTCTTACCAGGCGGCCGAAATGGTGCGCCTCATCTCCGTGCGCCAGAAGCGCCCCCTCGGTCTGGGTCACGCCGTACTCTGCGCCCGCGAGGTCGTGGGCGACGAGCCCTTCATGGTGCTGCTGGGCGACGACATCATCCGCGCGCCCAGGCCGGTCACGCAGCAGATGGTCGAGCGCTTCAACCAGACGGGCATCCCCATGGTGGCCGTCATGGAAGTGCCCCCCCAGGACGTCAACCTCTACGGCATCGTCGCCGGACGCGACATCGGCGGGCGGGCCCTCGACATCGATACGATGGTCGAGAAGCCGCGGCGCGGCGAAGAGCCGGCCCGCAACGCCATCATCGGCCGCTATCTGCTCACGCCCGATGTCTTCGAGTATATCGAACGCACCAGGCCGGGGAGCGGCGGCGAGATTCAGCTCACCGACGCGCTCGACGCCCTGCGCCGCTCGCGCGGCCTGCACGGCTACTTCTTCGAAGGCGACCGCTACGACGCCGGCGAGAAGTTCGGCTACCTGAAAGCCAACATCGAATACGCCCTCGAGCGCCCTGAACTGCGCGACAAACTCCTCGCCTATCTGCGCGAACGCGTCGCCGACGGCGCCCCCACCCAGAATTCTCCGTCATGATACGCATTTTTCTTCCCCTTCTTCTCCTGCTGCTCGCCGCGTCCCCCGCCCATGCCTGGGTACCGCCCACCGAGACCATCGTCGAGAAGTGGGCCGCGGCCTACGAGGGAACGGATCACGCCGTCATCGAGGGCACCTGGCGCCAGGGGGCGGTGGCAACCCCGTTTCGTGTCGACGTGCAGGACGGGCGCATCGCCCTGCGCGAAAACGGCCGCCCGAGCACCGACGCGACCAGCGTCACGGTGTGGAACCTGATGCTGCGCCCCCGCAGCACCCTTGAAGCATGGGTCAAGCTCGGCGCGCTCGATGCGGCCCAGACCGGCCTTGCCCGGCGTGACGGCCGCATCGCCTGGACCGTGGGCGCCAAGGGAGAAAAACAGGCGGGCCCGCAGATCTGGATCGACCGGCAATGGCACACGCCCATGCGGGCCGTGCTCCCGCCCGCTCCGGGCCGCGCAGACGTCATCGAGTTTCTCGGCTATGCCCAGAGCGAGACGCGCATCTTCCCCACCGAGGTACGAGCCGACTTCGGCGGCGAGAACCGGCGCGTCTACACGATTGAAGCCGTCCGTTTCGAGAAGCGCTGAGCGCGCTCTGCTCCGCCTTGCTACCCGTATGCCTGCCTGATTCGCAAGCGCCCTTCGCGCCGCCGCCGCGGCTGTTTCTGCTACACTGAACGTTTCTCTCGCCGCGCGGCTGCGCGGCCTCGCGAGGTACGTCATCACCACGGGCAGCTTCATCCGCCGCTACCTGCTGAAATACCGGCGGGCGTTTGCGCTCGGCGCGCTGCTCATCGTCATCACCAGCGCCGCCTCGCTCTCGATACCCTGGCTGCTCAAACTCAGCATCGAGGCCCTGTCGCACCTGGACGAGACCGGCATGGGCCCGATCGTCGGCTACGCCCTGTTGCTCACCCTGGCGGCGGCGGTGCAGATGGTCATCCGCATCGTCTCGCGACTCGTGCTCTTCGGCGCCGGCCGCGATATCGAATACGACATCCGCAACGAGTTGCTCGCGCATCTGCAGACCCTGCCGCCGAGCTACTACGCCGAGCAGTCGACCGGCGACATCATCTCGCGGGCGAGCAATGACATCGGCAACATCCGCCTGCTTTACGGGCCGGCCGTGCTCAATGTCGTGAACACCGGCTTCACGCTCGTCAGCGCCCTCGTCATGATGCTGATCATCGACGTGCGCCTGACCCTGCTCGCCCTGCTGCCGCTCCCGTTCACGATTCTCGTCATCCGTAAGATTGCGGGCACGATGTCGAAGATGTTCTTCGAGGTGCAGCGCCACCTCGGGGTGTTGAGCGGTCAGATTCAGGAAGTCTTCAGCGGCATCGCGGTCGTCAAGTCGTTCGCGCGCGAAGACTGGGCCCGCGCGAGCATGGCGCGGCTCAACCAGGACAACTTCCGCCGCAACGTCGACCTCGCCAAGAGCCGCGGCCTCATGCTCCCCATGATGGGGGCCGTGGGCGGCCTGGGCACCTTCGTCATTCTCCTCTTCGGCGGCTACGCGGTCATCGACGGGCGCATCAGCCTCGGCGACTTCGTCGCCTTCAACAGCTATCTGGCCATGCTGGTCTGGCCCATGCTCGCCCTGGGCTGGGTCTACACGATGCTCCAGCGCGGCATCGCCGCCGCCGCCCGCGTGCGCCAGGTGCTCGAGATTCAACCGGCCATCCAGGTCGTCGAGCCCTGCGTGCAACTCCCGACGGGCAACGGCGCCATCCGCTTCGGCGACGTACGCAGCGTGCACAAGGTGCGCGATGGCGAGCCGCGCGTGGCCCTCGACGACGTGACCCTCGACATCCCCGCGCAGGGCTTCATCGGCCTGACCGGACCCGTCGGCTCGGGCAAGACGACGCTGCTGCGCCTGCTGCTCCGGCTCCAGGATTTCGACCGGGGGAGCGTGCAGATCGACGGCGTCGACATCCGCCATATCCCCCTGGCCGAGCTGCGGGGCGCCATAGGCTACGTGCCGCAGGAGCCGTATCTGTTTTCGGCCAGCATCGCCGAAAACATCGCCTTCGGCCGCCCCGGCCTCAGCCGCGAAGACATCGAGCGCTATGCGACCCTGGCGGGCCTCGCCAAGGACATTGCCTGGCTCCCCCGCGGCTACGACACGGTGGTGGGCGAACGCGGCGTCACCCTCTCGGGGGGACAGCGTCAGCGCGTAGCCCTGGCCCGCGCGCTCGCGCGCGAACCGCGCATCCTGCTGCTCGACGACGCCCTGTCGGCCGTCGACGCCGAGACCGAAGAAGAGATTCTGGGGAGCCTGCAGGCCTTTCTCGTCCAGAGAACGAGCCTGGTGGCGACGCACCGTCTGGCGGGCATCCGGCGCGCGCAGCAGATTGTCGTGCTCGACCACGGGCGCATCGTCGAGACCGGCACGCACGAAACGCTGCTCGCGGCCCGCGGGCTGTATCATCGGCTCTGCGCGCGCCAGCAGCTGACCCGGCAGCTTGAAGAAACCCGATAAGGACCGCAGGGGAGACGATTTGGCACACGACGAGGAACAGCAGGGCAAGGCCTACGACCGCACGCTGGTGCGGCGGCTGCTCCCCTATCTGCGCCCCTACCACCGGGCGATTCTGGGGTCGGTGCTGCTGGTGCCGCTGCTGAACGCATTTCAGCTCGTGCAGCCCTACCTGGTCAAGGTGGCCATCGATCGGCACATCGCCGTGCGCGACCCCGACGGGCTGCTGCTCATCGCCCTCGCCTTCTTTCTTTCGCTCGTCTTCGAGTTCATCGCCCAGTACGGCAACATCTACCTGCTCAACTATACCGGCCAGGCCGTCGTGCGCGACCTGCGCGCCCACCTGTTCGACCACGTCCTGAGCCGCTCGTCGGCCTTCTTCGATCGTTCGCCCGTGGGGCGCCTGCTCACCCGGGTGACGAACGATCTGGAAGGGGTGAGCGAAATGTTCGCGTCGGGCATCGTGACGCTCTTCGCCGACCTGTTCAAACTCATCGGCATCACGGCCATCCTGCTCTGGCTCAACTGGCGGCTCGCTCTGGCCACCCTGGTGGTCGCGCCGATCCTCTTCGTGGTCGTCGAGCGCATCCGCGGCGAGCTGCGCAACGGCTTCCGCGAAGTGCGCCAGCGCACGGCCCGGCTGAATGGATTTCTGGCCGAATCGCTGTCGGGCATGGACATCGTCCAGGTCTTCGGGCAGGAAGAGCGCATCGGGCAGGAGTACGCGCGACTGGGAGCCGAGTACCGCGACTCCGCCTATTCCACGATCAAGTACGACGCGATTCTCTATGCCGTCGTCGAGTTCTTTTCGTCCGTCGCCGTCGCCATCATTCTCTGGTACGGCGGCATTCGCGTCATCGCCGGCGCGCTCACCTTCGGCGAACTCGTCGCCTTCATCAGCTACATCCGCATGTTCTTCGAGCCGATTCGCGATCTGTCGGCCAAGTACGCGACCATGCAGAGCGGCATGGCGAGCCTCGAGCGCGTGTTCCGCCTCTTTGACGAGTCTGACGCCATCACCGACGGGGGCACGGCTGCCCCCGTGGCGGCCGGGCGCGGCGCCGACATCCGCTACGACGGCGTCTGGTTCGCTTACCACGACGAAGAGTGGGTCCTGAAAGACCTTTCCTTCTACGCGGCCCCCGGCGAGCGCATCGCCCTCGTAGGCGCGACCGGTTCGGGCAAGAGCACGACGATCAAGCTGCTCAGCCGCTTCTACGAGCCGCAGCGCGGGAGCATCCGCGTCGACGGCGTTGCGCTGGCCGCGCTCCCCCTGCAGGCCCTGCGCCGGCGCATCGGCGTCGTGAGCCAGGACGTCTTTCTCTTCTCGGGAACGATTCTCGACAACGTGCGCCTGTTCGACGAATCGATTCCGCGCGAGCGGGTCCAGGCCGCCTGCGAGATGGTTGGCCTGCTCCCCATGCTCGAACGCCTGGGACGCGGGCTCGACGACGAAGTCCTCGAACGCGGGCGCAACTTCAGCCAGGGGCAGCGGCAGCTGCTCAGCTTCGCGCGAGTGCTCGCCTTCGACCCCGATGTGCTCGTGCTCGACGAAGCCACGAGCTCGGTCGACCAGGAGACCGAGCACCTCATTCAGGTCGCCCTCGAAAAGGTCATGGAGGGGCGCACGTCGCTCATCGTCGCGCACCGGCTGGCCACCATCCGCCACTGTGATCGGATCCTCGTCTTCCACCACGGCGAACTGCGCGAAGCGGGGAGCCATGACGAGCTGATCGAACGGCGCGGGCTCTACGAGAAGCTGCACCGGCTGCAGGCCGAAGAGGTCTGAGCGTGCCGGAAACGGTTACGCTAGACTCCACCCTGTCGGCCGCCGACGCCGTGCGCGCCCTCGAAGCGCTCGCCGACCCCGACCGGGCGGCCCACGCGCAACGCTTCTTCCGCACTGAACCGGGCGGATACGGCGAGGGCGATCGCTTTCTGGGGCTTACCGTGCCCCAGGTGCGGACCACGGCGAAACCGTTCCGCGCCCTGCCCTTGAAGGAATTGCGGACGCTGTTGCGGAGTCCGTGGCATGAAGCGCGACTGCTCGCCCTGGTCGTGCTGGTGGAACGGTTCCGCAGGGCCGACGAGGCGGAGCGCGCCGCCCTCCAGAAGCTCTATCTCGTAGAAAAGCGGCATGTGAACAATTGGGATCTGGTCGACGTCTCGGCGGAACACATCCTGGGTCCGCTTCTCGCCGCCGGCCAGAGCGACCTGTTCGACACCCTGCTCGCATCCGCGCGCGTCTGGGAGCGCCGCCTGGCCGTGCTCGCGGGATTCCACACCATCCGCCAGGGAAACACGGCGCCGACGCTGGCGATGGCCGAATTCCTGCTCGCCGACCGGCACGATCTCATCCACAAGGCGGTCGGCTGGATGCTGCGCGAGGCGTGGAAACGCACGCCCGAACCGGTCGAAGCGTTCCTTCGGAAACACCAGCGCGCCATGCCCCGCACCATGCTTCGCTACGCCATCGAAAAGCTGCCTCCGGCCCGGCGGAGAGCTTTTCTCGACGGGACGGCCTGAGCGGCGGTCCGCCTCGCACTGCATCAATTTCTTGACGCATCGGGTCGTGCGCGAGGCGGCCATTCGGCGTACACTGATTGCCGAACCGACTTCAGGAGACGACGCATGCTTCGTACACGTTCGCTGACCACTCTTGCACTGTTGCTGGCAGGCATGGCTCTCACGTCGACGTCCGGTTGCGTCTGGCAGAGCGAATACGCCAAGCTCGAAAAGAAATACAATCGCACCCGGCTGGCGCTCGAAGACGAAAAGCAGGCGCGCGAACAGGCGAGCGCCGATCTGGAAGCGGCGCGCAAGAACATCGAGATGATGCAGGCCAACCTGAATCAGGTGCAGGCCGCCCGCGACAAGGCCATCCGCGATCTCGAGGCCGAACTCCTGAAGGCCCGCGAGAGCGGCAGCGCGCGCGCCGCCGAGCTGCAGCTGGCGCTCGACACGGCCAAGCAGGAACGTGAGGTGCAGATCTCGACCCTGCAGGAAGAACTCGAACGCGCCCGCGAAGAGGCCCGCCGCAAAGCCGAAGAGCTCGCCCGCGTCAACCGCACCTACGAAGACCTCATGAAGGGTCTGCAGGAAGAAGTCGAGCAGGGGCGCGTGACGATCACCAACCTGCGCGGCAAGCTCACCGTGAACCTCATCGACAAGATTCTTTTCGATTCGGGTTCTGCTGACCTGAACGCCGACGGCAAGAAGGTGCTCGACAAGGTGAGCGACGTGCTCAAAGACGTCAAGGGGCGGCGCATCAGCGTCGAAGGACACACCGACGACGTGCCGATTTCGCGCGCCGCCCGCGACCGGTTCCCCTCGAACTGGGAGCTCAGCGCCGCCCGTGCGAGTACGGTCGTGCGGTATCTGGTCGAGCGCGGGGTGCCCCCCGAAAAACTTTCGGCGGTCGGCTATTCGATGTTTGCGCCGGTGGCGGCCAACGACAGCGAAGACAACCGCCGGCTCAACCGCCGCATCGAGATCGTGCTGACGCCCGAAATTCCGGTGGTCGAGCCGCCCGCCGACGAGGCCGAGCGAAAAGCAAACAGCCTCTGACGGGTCGCACACGGCCGTTGGGGCGGGCTATACTGAGGGATGACCTCGGTTCGCAACTCTGCACTCTGCCCCAACTGCCGCGGGCTCATCAGCCTCGACGAAGATCACTGCCCCTACTGCGGCCTGCGCCAGCCCGGGGCCCGGTGGAAACAGTCGGGCCTGATGCGCGCCCTCGGCGACGACCAGGGTGTGATTCGCACGCTCATCGGCGTCAACGTCGCGGTCTTCGTGTTCTCGCTGCTGCTCGGATTTCTGCTGGGCCGCGGCGGCGGGAGCGGATTCGGCCTGTTCGGCGCGCTGTCGCCGGATCCCCTCAGTCTGCTGCTGCTCGGCGCATCCGGAACGGTGCCGATTGCCGGCGAGGGGCGCTGGTGGACGCTGCTGTCGGCCAACTACCTGCACGGCGGCTTCTTCCACATCGCCTTCAACATGTTCGCCGTCGCCCAGATTGGCCCGCTCGTCGCGCGCGAGTACGGCGCCTACCGCATGTTCACGATCTACACGATCGGCGGCGTGCTCGGCTACCTCGTGTCGTACTGGGCCGGCGTGCAGTTCACCGTCGGCGCCGCGGCGGCCCGCGGTGCGCGCCGCGGCGCGGCGGGCTATTAC
>JAWLHK010000010.1:0-152740 GCA_041690355.1 bacterium
GTCGATAAAAACCGGATTAAAGGCGTCAACGGTCGACAAATAGAATTTCGCCACACCGGTCTCGCCCCAAGTGTAATACACGTGCTGATCGTCAACGTAGCCCACGCGTATCCCGGCCACATACGGAACCCCTTCGGTCCCCCTCGTTGCTGGGTTCAACGCAAAGACCACCGGCGAGAACGATACCGTATTCGACACGGAGCAAAGCCCGCTCAGGCAGGCACGTACGCGGTAAACGTACCCTTCGGCCGGGTCGAGAGCCGCATCCATATAGCTGACTAGTGTCGTGGTGCCGATAGGTTCAAAGTTGGCCGGCGTCGATTGGGTAGCCCGCTCGATGATGTACGAGTCGGTGCCCGCGACTATATCCCAGTCAATCTGATTGCCTGTGCGCGTTTCAGAGAATTTCCGGAGCGCAAAGTCGCCCGACGTCTCCCCGATGAAGACGGAAGATACCGTGACGGTGTAGAGCATCTGCGTCATGTTCCGCCCGTCCGAAACCGACGCTTTAAGGGCGTGCGGGCCGTTGGTCGTAAACGTGACCGGCACCGATGCACCGCCCGTTCCGCTGAAGACCGTCGTGCCGTCAACCATGAGAGTGACAGTCATGGCGTCACCGTTCGGGTCCAAGGCGGTCACGGTGTAGACCTCCGTATCCCCGAGGCTTACCTCGCGCGGTCCGGATAGTTTGACGACGGGTGCGGGGTTGCTCACGGTGAACTTCTGCGCGACTCGCCGGACGTGGCCGGCGCTGTCGGTAGCGTCAATCGTCAACTCATACACGCCGGTTTTCTCAGGCGCCTGCCACGTACCGCTTACCGTGAACACGCCGTCTTCATAGGCGCTGGTGGAATCCAGCGATCCGGACGGAATGGCGACATCGGCCGTCAGCGCTTCGGAGTCGTCTTTGATTGTCACCGTGAAGTTCACGGTCGTGCCGGACCATGGGGCCGTCGTAGAAAAAGCCTTCGACAGAACGACAGGCGGCTGATCGATGGCGCCGGTACTCACGAAGTTGACTTTGCTTTCGGCTTCGTTTCGCGTGACCGGCTGCGGCTCGAAACCCCAGATCTTGTCGCCGGCGACAAAGTCGATGACGTTCACGTCGAGGGTGAGATTGTACTTCTCGGACCATGGAACGTGGTCGAAGCCGTAGTAACCTTCGGGATTCGTCTTCGCGGCCTGCCCGGTTTCAGAAATGTACACCGACGCGCCAGAGAGTGGATTGCCTTTGTCATTGGTGACCCGCCCGTGCACGACACCCTGTTTGATGCCAATGTCATCGCTGGTGCGTTTGATGACCTTACAGTGTTTGGCCGGATCGAGTACGGCACCGTCGGGCCCTTCGTCGCGAACGCCGCTGCCCTTCGTATCGGGAAGCCTGTACACGCTGGTTTCAGAATCGCCGTCGGCCACGTCCTTGGGCGAAAACGCCTCCGTCAGGGCGGCGGAGGGAATTCCGTTTTGCTCCACGTAAAGCTTGACCGGATGGCCCTTCCAACCGGTAAGGACCACGTAGTCGTCGAACACGAGCGGCTTCGTTTCACTGCGCCCGGCGTAGTCTTCGCCGCGTAGATGGAGGGTGATGCCCGACGCATCCGAAAAGTCGTCCGAGGAATCGACGTAGACCGCCAGGCAGGCGTGCTCTTCCAGCGGACGATCGAGATTCCACCAGGTGAAGTGATTGACGTCCCACTGGGCGAGCCATATGCCGTTCTGTTGGGCCAACGTGGCCTGACCTTCTTCCTTCCAGATACCGGTATCGATATCGAGCCACCACGTGGGGATGACCGTCGTGCCGGTAATGTCGTCGGGGTTCACGCCGGTCGCGAGAGCGAACTGGATACTGGCGGGTTCCTTCAGTTTTCCGTTCGATAGTAAGGCGCCGTCTTTGGAGAAGCTTACGTCGAGCGTGCCGAAAGTGCGTAGCAGTTCTTGCGCGGAGTTCGCGTCAGCGGTCTGGGCTTGGAAGGTACCTGGGAACCGGTTGAACTCCTCTTCGATTTGCGGGCGCACCAGGGTTAATGTGGCGGTGACCGTTTCGTGGGTTGTCTCGATGGCCGACGCAGGAATGACGACGCTCGCGTCGGGAACGCCGTTCCCGTCTTCGTCGTAGACGAGAATGCTTTCTTCCGCGACGGTGATCTCTTGCACCAGTTGCGCGGCGCTCAGCTCCGAGCGGATGAACCGCGAGCGCGTGTCGATGGTCTTCGAATACGGAGCATACCCCTCTTTGTAGACGGCAATCGTCGAGGATTCGAGCGTCTCGGCTTCGAAAGACCAATATCCTTGATCGTCCGTGCGAACCGTCTTGCCACCGATGCGAACTTCGGCGCCGGCAACGCCGGAGAGTGTTCCGCCGGGTCCTGCCTCAACGACTTGACCACGGCGCTCGTTCCCAATGTCGACCAAGGCGTTGCCGGTGCTGGTCCCGCCGGGTCCGCAAGCCACCACCATAAATGACATGAGAACCATCGCCACCCAAGAGATCTTTGCGGACCTATTCATCGCTCGTCATCCTGTTGTTCGTAAAAGGAATTGCATAGAAGCCGACGTGCATGACTTCGGTAGAAGGCTCATCGCTTTCGTGCAACTCATTTAGGATTTGCTGCTGTACCTCGCGCAGGCGCGCCAAGATTTTCTGCTTCTGAGAAGACGATACGGCCAAAGTCAGTGTTCCGTACTGCCGTTCTTCAAGCGGGAGTTCGTCCATGGCGTCAAGCGCGAGGCTCAACGACTGATAGTTGAACTGTCGAACGGCCATGCTCGAGACTTGAGAGGGCGTCACATAGGCGTCACTTGTCGCCCGAAGCCCGGCTTTCGTCTTTGTCACGAGGCCGAGACGCAGAAGCACCTCCAAGCCGTCTTTCGCTTGCTTTTCAGTAATCGTCGGATAGAGAGCCTTCGCAATGGCGGCCGCCGTTTGCGGCGCTTCTGGCATCTGCAGAAGCTCTCGAATGGCAACGAGGTACCAGCTTTTCAGATACTCATAGCCGTCGGTTTCGTCGGAGGCCTGCTCATGGCGCTTTCGGGAGAGCACCATCTTACGCTCATGCCGCGCGCGTACTTTCGTGTCGGCAGCCTGATTGGCGGCGCAGAGGTGAACAAAGTAGGTTGTCTCGTTGGAGGTCAGCCCCAGGCCTTTTGCAAATTTCAGGGCTGTTTTCGGCGGCAAACCATAGCTCCCGTCGACGACCCGCTTGAAGGCATTGGGGGCCTTGAGGCCGGCGCGCTGTGCAAAGTTTCGATGGCTGTACGATGCGCGCTTGGACTTGAGGTAGACGAACATGTCTGCGCAAAATTCGCGGAAGTCCAGATAGTGAAAGATGACAGGACGCTCGTTCATGGTAGTTCGAGGATACTCCATGAGGGCCCAGCAGGCAAGAACTTTGCGTATCTAGCGACGCGGTCTAAATTTGATACTGCGCTCTATAAGTGTGCAGAGTTATTCGGACTTTGCACTGCTCTGCGTATCTTTTCCCGCATCCAGAATCCGTACGGCAAAGCCAATCACCACGCGATAGGGCTTTCAGGGAGTTCGGGAGCCCTGACCGAGAGAGTAAGGAGCGAAGACGGGGGCGAGCAACCGCGTCGCCGTATCAACCGCGCTGTCGGCCAAGAATGGCCAGCTGATTCGTGAGCGCGCTTCCTTTAGCGCGGGAGGAAGAGCCAAGCTGTCATCTTCGACAAAACAGCAACGCTCGCCGAAGGGCGGTTTGGCGCACCGGCACCATTGCCTTTGACGAATCAATGACCGCCGGAATGGTGCTCAACCGGAATGGTGCTCAAGATGACCGCTGCTGTCGAAGCGCATTCACGGCACCCGATTGCTCAGGGCATCGGCGCCTACGCGCCTGGAGTCAAGCCCGCGGAAATAATCCCGGCAAGGGGCGCGCGGCACGGTCGAGGGCCGAGAAATCGTAATGTGTGATGGGGCCGGTGATTTGCGTCGCCTCCGGAAGATACGGAGCCGGTGGTGCTCTTCGTCGCGCAGGTTAAGCCCTGCGCCAAATGACGCGAGCTGGTGCCACCGTCTACGGGCACGGGAATCGGGCGCATCTACATGATCCCTTCAGCAATCCCCTGCCAAAGCGTACCGGTTTTCAACCGAGCCCCGGCCCCCCTACCCGCGCGGAGTCTGCCCGGGCTGCACCGGCTGCACCTGCGTCGCACGCCAGTTCTTCGCGCGCGTCGGGTCTTCTTCGAGTTCAATCACCACGTTGCTGCCCGGCCGCATCTTGTCTGCCTGCCCGGAGTCGATGGCCACCGTCTCTTCCTGGCCGTCCAGCGTTTCGATCCGCACCGCATCGTCGGTAACCTGCTTGACCTCACCCACCAGGCGGTCTCCGGCAAACGCACCCTCGATCGGTTCCACCGACTTGGCTTCGAGATCCGGTTGCGCCTGCACCGCGACGATCTGCCCCTTCTCGAGCTGAGCGAAGATGCGTTCGTCACCCTTCACGGTGATTTTTTCGCCCCCGACCTCGAGTGTGATCTGGTCCTTTTTGACGTCCGTGACCCTGCCCTCGAAGGTACGGCTCTGCACGGCCAGGGCATTGCCGGCCAGGAGCAGGAGCGCTCCAGACACGATTGTCACGCGCACTATGTTCAACATCGCAGTCTCCCTTTGTGAAACTTGAGGAGCCGTTTACGCCTCCCAGCGTCAGTTTGCGCCGGATGCTGCCGTCCCTCGACAGCCGGGGCATGGAGCCTGAGCTCTGCCCCGTCGACGAATCCGCAGACGAAAGGCTCCCTTCTCTCTTGCACCGCGCTTCGGTAAGCGTTACGATTGACCCGCAGTCTGAGTGCGGCAACGGCCCCGCGTCGAGCGATTTTCGCTTGGGTTTCGCGCAGATGGGCCTGCAGACGGGCTCCGGACCACTCCATCTATGAACCACCGCGCTGTCGGGAAAATGGGGCACGGCCATGCCGGGTGAACCCGATCACGCGCGCGCGGTCGAACCCTGGATCGAGAGATACGTTCGCGGCCGCCCGCCCGAACGGCAGATGCATCTTTTCTGCCTGGCGTTCAACACCCTGTGGCGCCGCGCCAGGCGCACGCTCGGCGAAGTGACCCTGCTTGCCATCGGTGAGCGCGTACTCTTCATCGCCGGCGAGCGCTTTGCGGTTCTGGCCGGTCTCAAGCTGTGCGGCGACGGCATCGATTGCACGCGCCCGTACCCCGAAGCCCTCGCAGCCCCCACGACGGAACGGGAGGCGGCCATCCGTCATACCCTCGTTGAGCTGCTCGGCGTCATCGGCAGCCTCACGGCCGAGATCCTGAGCCCCGCACTGCATGAGGAGCTCGCCGGGCTCACTCCACCCGACAACGGCACCGAAAACCCGCTTCAGCCGCCGGACGGCCCCGGCCCCGAAGAAGGAACCCCATGAGTCCCAAGAACGATCTCGAACGCATTCCCACCGGTATCGAGACGCTCGATGCGCTGCTTTCGGGTGGCGTGCCGGCCGGCTCGGTCATCGTAGTGGGCGGCCCTCCCGGATCGGGCAAGACTGTCCTCACCCAGCAGATCTGCTTTCACAACGCCGCGTCTGAGCGCCCGGTACTCTATCTGAACACGCTCTCGGAACCCACGGCGAAAACGCTGCTTCACCTCAGCCAATTCGACTTCTTCGATCCCGGCATCCTCGCCCGCAACCTGATTCACTTCATTGATATCGGGGGCACGCTGCACGAGGAGGGGCTCGAGAAGACGTCCGCGCGAATCGCAGAGTATCTCAAGGCAATCCGGCCGGGCATCATCGTCATCGACAGCTTCAAGGTCTTCGACGACCTCGCGCAGAGCAACGCGGATCTGCGCCGGTTCGCCTACGGCCTGGCCGTCAATCTCATGGCGTGGCAGACGACGACCTTCCTGCTCGGCGAGTTCAGCCCGCAGGATATCGCGACCAACCCCGTCTTCTCCATCGTCGACGGTCTTTTCGTCCTGTCGCAACGCCAGGAGTCCGGAGAGCAGCAGCGCTTTCTGCAGGTCGTGAAGATGCGCGGCACCGATCACAGCCGCAACGAACACGCCTTTGAGATCACCCGCCGCGGTATCGACCTATTCGCCCCCCGGCTTACGGCGCGCCGCGTGGCGTCGGCCGACCTGACGCCCACCCGCAGAATGAAAACCGGCATCTCGAAACTCGACGAGCTGCTCGGAGACGGCATCCCGCTCGGTTCGAGCCTGCTCGTCGGCGGCGTCGCCGGCACGGGCAAGACCGTGCTTCTGCTCGAATTTCTCTATCGGGGGGCCCTCGCCGGCGAAAAGGGCATTCTCTTTTCGTTCGAAGAGACCGAGGAGCGGCTCCGCGCCGCCGCCGCCGGCCTGGGCTGGGAGTTCGACCGCATGCTCGACAGCGGCATGATTGAAATCGTCTTCATCCCGCAGCCTGAGATCGCCGTCGAGAAGCATTTGACGATGATCCAGCGCCGAATCGAGGCGGCGGGCGCAGTCCGCGTCGCCATGGATTCGGTCTCGGTGTTTCTCCACAAGGTCAGGGACCCCGAAAAGAGTCGCGAGCTCGTTTTCGAAATCGCCAGCCTGATACAGAATGCACAGGCGGTCGGCTTTCTTGCGACCGACATTCCCTACGGCAGCGACCACCTGAGCCGGGTCGGGGTCGAAGAGACCGTGGTCGACGGCGTGATTCTTCTCTCGGCGAACGAAGAGGGGCTCGAGCGCAAGCGGTACCTCGAGGTCTATAAGCTGCGGAACACGGCGCACCTCAAGGGTCGCCACGACATGACGATCGAGCAGGGGGGGATGCGGATCTACCCCCGCTATTACGCATCGGAACTTCTGAACGAGCCGCCCCCCGCGCTCAACCCTGCGCGGCGGATGTCGACGGGGGTCCCGACCCTCGACCCGCTTCTCGGCGGCGGCGTCTTCGAGCGAAGCGTCACCCTAGTCTCGGGAAGCGCCGGTATCGGAAAATCGACGCTGGGGGTCCATTTTGTCATCGAGGGAGCACGGCAGAAGGAGCCGGGGCTCTTCGTTGCGCTGGAAGAAGGTCCCGGTCAGATTATCAGTGCTGCCGAGTCGCTCGGACTTCCGCTGCAGGCGGCCGTCGATTCGGGTTCGGTAGAGGTGATGTACCTGTCGCGCAAAACCGTGCGGGCCAACCAGCTGCTCTCGGTGGTCGCCGACCGTATCGAGGCAACCGGCGCGCGCCGCCTCGTTCTCGACAGCGTGGGCCAGATCATGACCGAGGGGATGCATCCCGAAGACCTGCGCCAGATGCTCATCGGGCTGACGGCACGGTTGAAGACTCTCGGCGTGACGACGCTGCTCACGCTCGAGGCCCATTCGCTGCACTCGTCGGAGTGGGCGACCGAAGAAGGGTTCTCGCCGATTTCAGACAACCTGATCATGCTGCGCTATCAACCGACCGCCGCCGCGTTTCGACCCTATCTTGCCGTCGTGAAGACGAGGGGCAGCGCGCACGACACACGGAAGTATGCGTTCGGCATTGGGGAAGGGGGCGCTCGGGTGGGCGACCCATTGTCGGACCTGCAATCCGAGGACGGGAAGACTCGCCCATGACCGCGCGGGAGCCCGGCGTGGATGGTAGTCGGGAACCCGGGCGGGACACTCATACTGCCCGCGGAGCGGGCGCAGACAAGAGCCTCGAGCACACGGCGCGGCTGCGCAATCTGCTCGACATCAGCATCGCCCTCACCAGCTACGAAAGCCCCGAAGAAACGATCCCGCGCGTTCTCGAGCTGTTCGCCGAAACGCTTGCGGTACGGACGGCGGTCGCCCTCCTGGAGCCGGGCCAGAGGTACGCCTGGCGCGCTCCGAATGTCGCGGACGTCGTTCTGGCAGAAGACGTGGCCCGCGCCGAAGAGACCTTCCGCTACCTTTCCCGGGTGCCCACCGAGACCATGGATCGCACCGGCCCCCTCGCCCCCGAAGGAAGCGCCGAACGAATCACCCTCCCCATCGCGACGCGCAAGGAACTCGCATTCGGCCTGGTTCAGGTGACCGGTTTCCGCTTTGACGAGCCCGATCTGCTGTATCTGAGCGCCGCGATCAATCAGCTGTCCCTGGCTGTCAGCCGCGACCGGCAGATGCGGGCGCGGCAGACGGAAAGCGAAGAAAAGCTCTCGGTATCGGAGAAACATCGCGACCTGGCCGATACCGCGCGACAGGAGGCCGAGCGGGCGAAGCGGCTTCAGGAAGATCTCCTCTCGGTGGTCTCGCACGATCTCAAGAACCCGCTGACCTCCATCCTGCTGGGCAGCGAACTCCTGCTCGAGGGTGAAAAGCTCGGCGAACGCGAGAAGGCAGCCGCCGCAAACATCCACCATTCGGCAGAACGAATGCAGCGCCTGGTCAACGATCTGCTGGATTGGGCACGGATCAGCCTCGGCCGAGTCGCCGTGTCGAGAAGCCGCTGCCGGGTCACCGATCTCGTGCGGGATGCCGTAGACATGATGACGCCGATTTCGCGCCGCCACGGCATCGATCTGAAAGCCGACGTAGCCGGCGGCGATGCGATAGTCGTCTGCGATCCGGACCGCATTCTCCAGGTCTTTTCGAATCTGCTCGGCAACGCGGTCAAGTTCACGCCGCCGGGCGGCGAGGTCACCATCCGCACGGAAACCCTTCCGTCAGAAACCGCCTTTTCGGTGACCGATACCGGGCCGGGCATCGCGCCGGAGTCGCTGCCCCTCGTGTTTGACCGGTTCTGGCAGGGAGAGACCGGCGCCCGCAAAGGCGCCGGCCTGGGGCTGGCCATTGCAAAAGGCATCGTCGAGGCGCATGGCGGGCGCCTCTCGGTCACGAGCGAACCCGGTCGGGGGAGCACCTTCACGTTCACGGTTCCGCGCGGTTGAGTCTCTCTTTGCGGAAAGCCGCCGCGCTGAGCATCAGGCCGAGTCGCCCGCGAACGCATGGTCACGTGTTTCCGGGCCGCGGCCCCCGACGTTGCATTTCCTCGCGTCGTCAGTCTGCGAGGGGACCTTCCTGCTGGCCTCGCTCGTGGTCGCGTTGTTCCTTTCGGCGCCGGCTGCCTGTTGCGCTTTTTTGCGGAGGCAGGTCCACGCCGGCGCGGCGAGCTTTCGAATAGCCGATCGCAATGGCCTGACGGGGATTCTTGACGCCGTGCTTTCCCTCTTTGACGTGCTCGATCTCTTCTTTTAGGAACTCTCCCGCCTGGGTACTCGGCGCCTTGCCTTCTTGCTTGTCCTTCCGTGCCCGCTCGATGGTCTTTTTCTCCGGCATACGATTTCCCCTCCCGAAGCATCGGTTCCATCACAGGATCACAGAGTTTCCTTGACGCCGTGATAACGAGCGGTGGGACCGACAAGGGGACAGAATGAAATGATGGTCAACAAAGCCGGCCCTAAAGGAGGAAGCGCAGTTCCATTCATTCCCAGTGACTGATTAACAATTGAAGTCATGTGACTACAATCTGTAGTCAGTCGAAAACCTTTCGCAAAACCCGACCAGACACCCTACTCACCCGCCAGCGCCTCGATCAGCGTGCGGTAGAAGCGGATCCCCTGTTCGAAATTGGCCAGCGAGAGCCGTTCATTCTTGCCATGCACGGTTGCGCGCTCCGCGGCATCGAGCGTGAAGGGGAGAAGACGGTAAGAGGGAATGCCGGCCTGCGCGAACCAGCGGCTGTCGGTCGTGGCGGGCGAGATTCCGGACGCGAGAAAGCCGTTCGGGATCTCCTTCTCCACCGCGATCTTCAGCGCATCCCAGAGTTCCCCTTCGGCCGGCGCGAGCGGCGTATTCCCCCAGTAGTCGTGCGTCTCGATGCGCACGCGCTCGTCGCCGACCACGTCGTGCAGCGTGGCAAGCACCGCGTCGACATCCGTATCGGGCAGCAGGCGCAGATTGTAGAAGGCCTCGGCCCGCGAGGGGATCACGTTGTCTTTTACACCGGTGCGCACCATCGTGAGCGCCATCGTATTGCGCACGACCGCATTGGACGCCGGCTTCGACGTGAGCTGCGCGGTGACGAGGGGTCCCGTCAGCCAGCGGTTGCGCAGCGCGAACCCCTGCACGCCCGCCACCTGCGCGCCCATGGCGTCGAGCAGCCCCTCGACCGGCGGGAGAATCGTGACAGGGAACTCGTAGGCGTTGAGCTTCGCCAGCGCCCGCGTGAGAATCGTGGGCGCGCTGTCGCCGTGCGGCATGCTGCTGTGCCCGCCGTGCCCCTCGACCGAGACGCGGATCGTCAGGTAGCTTTTCTCACCGACGGCGACCATGGCCTGATTTCGCCCCGGCACGAAATCGGGAACGACGTAGGACCCCTCGTCGAGGACGAATTCCGGCCGGCCGTACGTCTCCATGTGGACGGCGATGTAGCGCTTCGCCCCCTCGACGCCGCCAATCTCCTCATCCGGCGTCACGAGCAGCTGGATTTCCCGATCGGGCTCCATGTCGGCGGCTTTGAGGCGCGCGATCGCTTCGAGTATCGCCACGCCGGAGGACTTGTTATCGATGGCGCCGCGCCCCCAGACGTAGCCGTCGGCCACGGTGCCCGCAAAGGGCGGGTGGGTCCACGCGGCATCCTCGCCATGGTCGACGGGAACGACGTCGGCGTGATTGAGAAAGAGCATCGGCGCCTTGCCGGACGGCTTTGCGGGTATCCAGCGGACGAGCAGCGTGCGGCCATCGAGGACTTGCCACGTCAGGCCCAGCGGCTTCGCATACTCTTCAACCAGGAGCGGAAAATGGCCGGGGTTTGGCTCCGCGGGGAGAATGGGCGGAACGACCGTGTTCGTCCGCAGGTAGGCAGAAAGCACGCGCACGGGGCGGCTCGCGGCGAAGTCCCCGGCTGACGCCGGCACGGGGATCAGGAGCGAAACCAGAAGGGGAACGGCAAGCAGTCGCATGGGAACTCTTCGCGAAGGGGGGAGTCCGAATGCAACAGTATATCAGCCGCTCAGATCGAGCAATCCCAGCAGCGTGAGCTTAGGGTCGTAGGAGACGTAGATCAGCTCGACGCTCCCGGCGGTAGAGCCTACCCCCCGGATTCAACGGCAGGGCAGAGACGGCTTGTATTTCGGTCAAGGTCGCGGGCTCATCGGCGGCCGGCTTCGAACAGCGCGTGAAGGGCAAACGCCCGGGCCGCGCCGAGGGCCATACCGCTCGCGACGTCGCCCGGATAGTGAACGCCCAGGTAAATGCGGGTGAACCCGACGAGCAGGGTCAGCACGCCCGCGGCTAAGACGAGCGCCATGCGATGCCTGCCTCCGCGCACATGCCGGGTCAAGATCAGGGCAAGCGACAGGTAGAACGCGGCGGCCATCAACGTGTGGCCACTGGGATAGGCGTGTCCGTAGACCTCGACCAAGGCGCGGGACGATTTCGGGGCGCGGGCGGGCGATCCACCCCTTGGCGGCCACGATGAGCAGACCCCCGCCGGCGCTAGCGATTGCGATCTGGACGGCGTCGATGCGGTAAAGCTCACCCTCGTAGAATTCCTCGGTGACCTCGATGAAGCCGCCGAAAGCGCCCGCCGCGACGGCAAGCAGGATCAAGGGCCGGCATCCAGCGGCGAAGGGGAGAGAGTGCGGGCGTGCCGCAGTATATCACCCGGGACCTTGCAGCCACCGCTTGATCCACTCCCGATGTGGGATGCACGTATGCATCGACGCGCACTTGTTTCCGAGCGGATTTCCGCCCTCACGCGCGTGCTTCCTGCGCCCCCTTGCGGTAGGATCACGGCATGTTGAGGAAAGCCCTCTGCTTGCTGACCGGTCCGTTTGTCCTGCTTCTGCTGCTTACCGTTGCGAGCGCCGAGGCCGCCGAGCCGCCGGCCACGATTACGGCGCTGGAAGAGCTCGGTTCCGAAGAGCTGGAGCGGCTCTTCGCGAGCGGCAGCGTTCCCCGCCTTGAAGAGCTCGAAGGGCGGCTGCGAGGCCGTGCAATTCTTCCGCGGAACGAGGAAGCCTTCTGCGGATGGTGCGAAGGACTGGTTCGCGCGCTGTTTCGAAGTCCCTTCATCCTCTGGGCGGGCAAAGAGTTCTATCGGGATCCGGAGGGCGCCTGGAACGCCCGCAACCTCTTCTACTCGGCGTCCTTCGGCCACGGATCGTTCCGGATGCGCCCGGTCATCGCGGCGTCGCCGATGGCAAAGCGTACCGTCCTGTTTCTCGATTACCGCAACGAACGGAATCCGGCGGTCATCCAGCGCGTGCTCGACGAAGTGGTTGCCGTCGCTCCCGGGCTGTGGCTTGGCAGGGCCTGGTATCGGGTCGAGCAGGGCGCGCCGGTAGAACTGGTCTGGTTCGCTCTCGAGCAGATTCCGTAGCGCGTAAAATGCGGGAGCGCGCGTTACAGCGTGTACCAGAGAGGAAAGATCCCTGGGCGCCTCTCCGAAGCCGCTATCCCCCCAGATGCTCCACCAGAATCCGCACGCCGATGGCGATCAGGATGAGGCCGCCGAGAAGTTCCGCTTTCTCGGCGAACCGGTGTCCGAGACGGGCGCCGAGCAGCGCGGCCGGAACGCAGAGGGCCGCGGTCACGCCCGAGATGACGAGGACCGGTACCCAGATGGCGATGTCGAGCAACGAGTAGCTGAGCCCGACCGCGAGTGAATCGATGCTCGTGGCCAGGCCGGCGACGAGCAGCTGACCCGCGCCGGTCGGGGCTTCTTCTTCCTCCTCCTCGTCTTCCTCGGCGAAGGACTCGCGGATCATGTTGCCGCCGATGAGCGCGAGCAGACCGAAGGCGACCCAGTGGTCGACCGCCTGGAGCCAGTCGGCAAAGAACCCGCCCGCATACCAGCCGGCAAGCGCCATGATGCCCTGAAAGGCGCCGAAGGTGAGCGCGAACGTCAAGGCGGTTTTCCACACCGGACGCCGCTGCCGAGATGCCGCCAGTCCGCCCACCAGCGAGACGGCCACGCTGTCCATAGCGAGGGCGAAGCCGACAAGAATGTAGGAGACGACCGTCATCCCCATATTGTGGCAGCCAGGGCGGAGAGGCGCACTCCGGGCCGGGGCGTTTCTACCGCCACGTGAACGTTGCCGCCGACTGGGGCGGCAGCTCGTACGTGAACGCCCTGCCCGACCAGCGCACCTTGATACTCTGCGGGTTCGGCTGCGTATTGGCCACCAGAAGCCCCTTCGTTCCGTCCGGATTCAGAAACGCAACCGATTCCACCTGGTTCTCCCAACTGGTACTCTCGATGCGCCGCGCGCTGGGGCGGAAAGCGAGACTCGCGTGCGCCAGGGCGTAGAATTCCACGTTGTACGTAACGTCGCCGGTACCCTGATCGATCGTGACCACGCCGCGGCAGTTCACGCACCCTCCGTTCTGAGGACCGGCGCTCTCGTCCAGCGCCAGATTCCAGAAGAGCACGCTCGACGCCCAGTTGCGGATGCCGCCGATGAACAGATTCCGCATCGTCCACACCAGGTCGGGGCCGAAGGACGAGCCCATGAGCCCCGTGCATTCGCTGATGAGAATCGCCTTTTCGGGATACGCTTCGTGCACCTCGCTTTGCCGCGCGACTTCGCCTTCGTAGCAGTGGAAGGCCGTTCCGGTAACGTACTGGCGCGCCTGTGCATCCTCGAGAACCCGGATGGGATATTCGGCGTCGGCCCAGTTGTGGTCGAAGATCCAGATCTCCGTGCCAGGGGCCCGCGCAGTAAGCTTCGGCCCGAGATGGTTCGCGATGAACGCGGCCTGCTCTGCGGCTTCCATGCGCATTCCCGGATAGCCCGACGGTTCGAAGAGCGGCTCGTTCTGAGGCGTGATCGAATCGACGGTAACGCCTTCGGAAGCAAATCCCTCGATGTAGCGTACGAGATACTCGGCATAGGCATCGTAGGCTTCAGGTCGCAGCGAGCCGCCGACCAGCGTTCCGGAGTTCTTCATCCAGGCCGGCGCGCTCCATGGCGTGCCGATCACCCGCAGTTCTCCGTTGATTTCCTCCATGCGCCGCAGGAGCGGAATCGTGTATGCGCGATCCCGGTCCACGGAAAAACGGGTGAGCTCCGGATCCTCTTCTCCGGTCGGCACATCGCCGAAGGTATAGGTCGACAGCGCGAAATCACTCGAGCCGACGGGATGACGCACCACGCTCAGGCCGATGCCATCTGGATACGCGAAGAGCCGCTGCAGGAGGGCCTCGCGCTGCTCCTGACTCATCCGCTCGGCCATCAGCCAGGCGGCGGAGTCGGTGAGGGCTGCGCCGACGCCGTGCATGACCTGGTAGGTGCGCTCTTCATCCACCGTAACGGTAAGGTGCTCGCCGCCCGCAGTGTCCTGGCCGAAGAACAGCGGCGGACGTTGCTCCAGCAGATACTCTCCGTCACCGCTGGTCAGCCAGACGGCGACCTCCGGGGCGGAATCTTCCCGGGCCTCCCGGACAGGCTGTTCCGCTTCAGGCTCGAGTTGCCGCTGAGCCGGCTCGTTCTCGCATGCGGAGCAGCCGGTCTGCAGCAGAAAAAGCGCGGCCGACAGGAGTGCCCACGGGCGCGCGCTGAAGGATGTCGTCCCCGGCATGGCAAATCGTTGAGAAGCCCCAGGGGCACGCCGCTGGTGACTCGGCCGCGACGTGCCCCTTCGGACTATTCCTCACCCTCCTGCTGCGGAAGCGTACCCGTCCCACGCAGGCGGATGTCTGCCGAAGACGAACCGACGAGTATCGGCACGTCGCCGGCCGGAGTGACCCAGCGGTCACTCACCGTATCCCAGTAGGAGAGCGAGTTGCGCTCGAGGTTGACGGTAACGGCGCGCCGCTCGCCGGGATCCAGCGTGACGCGCTCGAATCCGGCCAGGGCGATCGGCGCGGTCGGGACGTCGGCCGGAAGGTTCCCGACGTAGACCTGAACGGTCTCGGTACCCGCGACGCGTCCCGTGTTCTGGACCGTCACCGTGACCTGCAGCGGATACTGTTCCTCCATCCCCGCGGGGGTCCGGCTGACTCGCAGGCCGTCGTAGCGGAACTCGGTATAGGACAAGCCGTGCCCGAAGGCGTAGCGCGGCTCGAGGTCGAACTCGGCGTGTCCGCGGTAGCCCACGAAGATGGTCTCCGAGAACACCTGGTTGGTGCCGGCGCCGGGAAACCGTTCGGGTATGCCGACCGGCGTGCTCTCCTCATCCATCGGAACGGAAATCGGAAGTCTGCCCGACGGATTCACGTCGCCGAAGAGCACGCGGGCGATCGCGTTGCCCTGTTCCTGCCCGCCATACCAGGCCTGAAGAATCGCAGGCACGGCATCGTCCCAGGCCGCGGAATTGACGGCGCCCCCGGTCGTGGTGACCACGACCGTCTGCGGATTCGCCTCGGCAACTTCCTGAATCAGCTCCTCCTGTCCGAACGGGAGGCGCAACGAAGTGCGATCTCCACCTTCACTCGAGTAGTCGCGCACAACGATGACAGCCACGTCGGATTCGGCCGCAAGCCGTGCCGCCTCGGTGCTGCGGGGCGAAATGACGCGCGTCGGCGGCATCCAGGAGAGCTTGAACTGCGGGCCCACGTCGCGATCTTCGGTACGGGCGTCGTTTACATATTCGACACGCAGGTCGACGGTATCGCCCTGCTCGAGCGGAACTTCAGCACGCGTCTCGACGATTTCGTCGGGATCGCCCGGGGCCGTCTCCACGACCGGCTCGCCATCGAGGAACAGGCGGCCGGTGCCCCGGCTGACAAGTACGAATTCATAGACCCCGTCGGCGGGCACGGTCAGCTCGCCGGTCCAGCGGATGGAAAGGTCGCCGTTGAGCGTCTGCGGTAGTTCGGGGAACGCCGGCGAAGCGACGGTGAACCCTTCGAAGAGGAAGAAGCCTCCGTTGATGGCCGCATAGGGATCGGTGCGGTCGAGCTCCGGTTCGCCCGAGAATTCCTGGTTCAGGAAGTACTGCGCGCGCAGCCCGTGTTCGCCATCCGGAGCACGAAGAAAACCGGAGGGGATCGGTTCGGGACCGGGCAGGAGCGCCGCCGACGTGAGCGGATCGTTACCCGGATGATATCGCACATCGACCCCTTCGCCGGCCCGGGCGCGGATCGCCTCGAGCGGGCTCACGGTGTAGGTCGGGATGACGAGGGCGCTGCCGCCGCCGGCGACCACGTTGTCGGCGTCGGCGCCGAAAACCGCGATGGAGGTGATGTCGTCGCCGAAGGGGAGCAGGTCATCGTTCTTGAGAAGGACGACCGCCTGCTCGGCAATGGTCCGCGCGAGGTCTCCATGTTCCTCTTCGGGCAGCGGCTCCGGTTCCGGCGGATTATCAAACCCGCCCAGAGCAATCCAGGGGCGCAGAATACGCAGGACCGATTCGTCGATACGATCTTCGGAAACCGTTCCGTTCTGAACGGCCTCGAGCAGCGGTTCGCAGTAGTAGCACGGGATCGGCAGGGCGCCGCCCGTATTGCCCGGCATCTCCTGATCGAGCCCCGCCTCGAGCGACGGCAGCGAACTGAAGGTCGCGCCGAAGTCGCTCAGCACCCAACCGGCGAAGTCCAGCTGGCCGCGCAGGATTTCGCCGAGGATGAATTCATTTTCGCAGGCGAAATCGCCATTGATCTGGTTGAAGCCGCACATGACCGCCCCCGGCCGCCCGTCGCGTTGGACGATAGCGAAGGGGCGCACGTAGATTTCCTGCAACGTGCGCTCGTCGACGACCACGTTCGACTCGAGCAGGCGCCGTGTCTCCTGGGCATATGCCAGATAGTGCTTGAGCGCCGCTACGACCGGGTTCGACTGGATGCCGAGCACGCTTTCGGCCCCGAGAACGCCTGTCAGCAGCGGATCTTCGCTGTACGTCTCAAAGGCTCTGCCCCATTGAGGAACCCGTATGATGTCGACCACCGGCGCCAGCAGCACGTTGTGCCCGGTCAGATCCGCCTCTGCACCGATCAGGGTGCCGTACTCCCGCGCGAGTTCCCGATCCCAGGTAGCGCCCAGCGCAATCGGCGCCGGCATCAGGGTCGCCTGCTGCTCGTTCGCCTCGGGATTCGCAACCCGCACCCCCACCGGCCCGTCGGCCATCGTCATGGGCGGGATGCCGATTTCGGTAATCGGCGCGTTGAAGAATCCATAGTTCGGATTGAATTCCCCATGCATCATGTCGACCTTCTGGACCAGCGTCATCTGGTCGAGAAGCGCCTGGGCGCGCTGGGTCGCCTCGGTGTCGTCGTCCCAGAATTCACTTTCCGGAACGGGGGTCTCCTGCTCTTCTTCCCCATTTCCGTTGCCGTTGTCTGCGGCGGGCGGCCGGGGTTCGAGAATGTCATCGTCGTCTCCGCAGGCGCCCAGGGCGAGGACTATTACCAGAGCGCCCGGCGCCGTAAGGCGGAAGCAGGAGGGAATGTTACGCGTGCGGCTTTTCTTCATGAGACTCCTCAGGCTTCAGGGATCGCGGGCCCGGACCTACGACGGTCCCGGCTGCGAGGTGATTAGTTCCACTGTAAGCGCGCGAGGATGTGCTCGAAACAGTGAGCGGCGGCCATGCTGCAGTTTACGGCGTCGTCAGGCGGGAGAAGCGTCAGCTCCGGGTATCGACGCCCCGCTTCTGCGCGGTGCGGTTCTTTTCGACGATACCGATGATGATGAGGACGAAACCGATCAGGCGGATCACATAGGCCCAGGTCGTCTGTTCGAGCCAGCTGAAGGTCGCCAGCACGGCGAAGCGCTGCACGGCAAGCATCCCGAAGGCGGCTGCAAACCAGGCGAACAGGCGATCGTGCGTGTCGCGCCAGAAACGAAGAAAGAACAGCCCGGCGAGGGCATGGCCAAGTGCCAGGGCCCCTGAGGCGAAGGCGACCCAGAGCGCGGTCTGGTTCATTGCTCCACCTCCCAGATGAGCCCGTACAGAAGAATGAGAATACCTGCCAGCCCCGGAAGGGTGCGCCAGAGCGCCATGTCTACGGCCGGATAGCTGGTGTCAACAATCAGGAGAAGGTTGTTGAGGAAGAGCCCGGCAAAGGCCAGCCCTCCCCAGAACAGGAGGCGCCCGCGGGTTTTGCGGTAACCGTTCCAGAGCATGACGGCGCAAGCCAGACTGGTTACCGCACACAGGATATAGATGATTTCAGCAACCATTTCACTTCTCCCGCTCGCGCAGGCGGAACGATTCGGCGAACGACCGGACCGCCGACGGCGGCCTGTCATATATCGCTTTGACCAGTGTGACCGGCCGGGTGTCATACGCCTTTTTCAGTGATTCGACCGCATACCGGAGCGCCGGTGTACGCGGCGCGTATCTGAAGACCACCCCTCGAGGGCCGGCGCTGCTGTCGAGCAGACCGCTGCCCGCGAGTTTGTTCGCGAGCGAAAGACTGTCGGGCGCATCCTGCCGCAGCTCGTGGGCCGCCTCGTCGACGGTCCAGGCACGCTCGTCGTCCCGGGCGAGGAGTAGAAGCAGCTCTGCCTGATCGACGGACTCGAGGTGATTCGCGATCAGATCGAGAACTTCGGCGGGCAAACCGGCATCGGCGCGATCATTCATGACGCCGGCCTCTGGTATCGGACCACCCGCGAGGGCGACCCCACGCCTCTGCCGCGTCGTCGGCATGCCCCGTTTGCGCGCATGATCTGCATTGTAGGGAATCGCAGGTGATGGCCCCACGACGAAAGCCCTTGCGGCGGGCGCATGGCCGCCGATGCGCTTCAGAATGAATGCGCCCGGCGGCCGACAGCATCGGCGGCAGGCGATCGCCGGCTGATCCCTCTTCCTTTGGGGTTCTACGGACGGGTGCTAATCTGCAACCTGAAATCACCTGTCACCGCGAGCATCTCCCCTTGGATTCGCAATCGAACCTCGCCGGGTCGACCGTCGAACATCGAAAGCCGCAGGAGACCGGGCGCAGAGGGCGCCGGCACCGCGAACCCGACACCGATCGGCTGCTCGAGGCACTAGAAGCGTTGTACCGGGGCAACTTTTCTTACCGGATGGAAGCCGACGGCCTTGTAGCCGAAGCGGTCAACCGCCTGGCCGCCCGTGGCGAGCAGTGCGTGAGCGAGCTCGCGCGGGCTACGCGCATCGTCGGACGCGAGGGCCGGTTCGACGAACGCGCCTCGGTTGAGGGCCTCGAGGGGCACTGGAGGCTGGGCCTGGGTTCGGTCAACGCGATGATGGACAACCTTGCGACGCCCCTGAACCAGTTCGCCGAGGTGGTGCGCGCCATCGCGGTCGGCGACTTCTCAGTGCGCATGACGGCCGAGGTCGGCGGCGACTTTCAACAGCTCAAGCACTCCCTCAATGCACTCGTACAGCAGCTGTCTGATTTTTCGAGTGAGGTCACCCGCGTCGCCATGGAGGTGGGCGCAGATGGCAAACTGGGCGGCCAGGCCGACGTACGGGGAACCTCAGGGACGTGGAAGCATCTCATCGACAGCGTCAACATGCTGGCCGGGAACCTGACGTCACAGGTGCGCAGCATCGCGCTCGTGACGACGGCCATCGCCCGCGGCGATCTCACGCAGAAGATCACGGTCGAAGCGCGCGGCGAGCTGCTCGCGCTCAAGGACACGATCAACACGATGGTCGATCAGCTCTCGTCCTTCGCGTCGGAAGTGACCCGCGTCGCCAAGGAGGTCGGCACCGAGGGCAAGCTTGGCAGCCAGGCGCGGGTGAAGGGGATCGCCGGGACCTGGAAAGACCTGACCGACAACGTCAACGCCATGGCTTCGAACCTGACCGACCAGGTGCGCAGCATCGCGACCGTGACGACGGCCGTCGCGCGCGGCGACCTTTCGCAGAAGATCAAAATCGACGCCCTCGGCGAAATTCTCGAGCTCAAGAACACCATCAACACGATGGTCGACCAGCTCTCGTCCTTCGCCGCCGAGGTCACCCGGGTAGCGCGCGAGGTCGGCACCGAGGGGCGCCTCGGCGGCCAGGCAGAGGTGCCGGGTGTAGGGGGTACGTGGAAGGATCTGACGAACAACGTGAACGCCATGGCCTCGAATCTCACGAACCAGGTACGCAACATCGCCAAGGTCACGACCGCCGTCGCCCAGGGCGACCTCTCGCAGAAGATCACCGTCGACGTGCGCGGTGAGATGCTCGAACTCAAGAACACGATCAACACCATGGTCGACCAGCTCTCGTCCTTCGCCTCGGAGGTGACCCGGGTCGCCAAAGAGGTGGGCACCGAAGGCGAGCTCGGCGGCCAGGCCCACGTCAAAGGGGTCTCGGGAACGTGGAAGGATCTGACGGACAACGTCAACGCCATGGCTTCGAACCTCACCGTGCAGCTGCGCGACGTTTCGCGCGTCGCCACGGCCATCGCCAACGGCGACCTCGGGCAGAAGGTCACCGTCGAGGCGCACGGCGAGATTCTCCAGATCAAGGACGTCGTCAACAAAATGGTCGACACCCTGAACTCCTTCGCCGACGAAGTAAGCCGGGTCGCGCTCGAGGTAGGCACGCAGGGCAAGCTCGGCGGGCAGGCGGTCGTCGGCGGCGTATCCGGGACGTGGAAGCAGCTGACCGACAACGTGAACAGCCTGGCGGCCAACCTGACGAGCCAGGTGCGCAACATCGCCAAGGTCACGACCGCCGTGGCCAAGGGAGACCTGACCCAGACGATCACGGTCGAAGCCAGCGGCGAAATCCTGGAGCTCAAGAGCACGATTAATACCATGGTCGACCAGCTCTCCTCTTTCGCCTCGGAAGTCACCCGCGTCGCCAAAGAGGTGGGCACCGATGGCAAGCTCGGCGGGCAAGCCGAGGTACAGGGGGTTGGCGGTACGTGGAAGGATCTGACGGACAACGTCAACGCCATGGCCTCGAACCTGACGGTTCAGCTGCGCGACGTCTCTCGCGTCGCCACGGCGATCGCCACCGGCGACCTGTCTCAGAAAGTCATCGTCGAGGCACGCGGCGAAATCCTGCGCATCAAGGCAGTGGTCAACGGCATGGTCGAGACGCTCAATTCCTTCGCGTCCGAGGTCACCCGCGTCGCCAAGGAAGTGGGCACCGAAGGCAAACTCGGCGGGCAGGCCGACGTGAAGGGTGTCGCCGGCACGTGGAAGGATTTGACCGATAACGTCAACTTCATGGCGGCCAATGTCACGAAGCAGGTGCGTGGCATCGCCAAGGTCGTCACGGCCGTCGCCAACGGCGACCTGACCAAGAAGTTCGTCCTGGAGGCCAAAGGTGAAGTCGCCGAATTCACCGAAACCATCAATCAGATGGTCGAGACCCTGCGCGTGTTCGCCGATCAGGTGACGACCGTCGCGCGCGAGGTTGGAGTCGAAGGCAAGCTGGGGGTGCAGGCCACGGTGCCCGGCGTGGCGGGAACGTGGAAGGACCTGACCGAGAACGTGAATTTCATGGCCTCGAACCTCACGCAGCAGGTGCGCGGCATCGCGAACGTCGTCACCGCGGTCGCCAACGGCGATCTTACCCAGAAGTTCGTGCTGCAGGCGAAGGGTGAAGTCGCGCAGTTCACCGAAACGATCAACCAGATGGTCGAGACACTGCGCATCTTCGCCGACCAGGTGACCACGGTGGCTCGCGAAGTCGGCATTGAGGGCAAGCTGGGCGGGCAGGCCAACGTCCCCGGCGCCGCCGGCACGTGGAGGGGGCTGACCGACAACGTGAACCAGCTTGCCGGGAATCTGACGACCCAGGTACGCGCCATCGCCGAAGTGGCCACGGCCGTGACCAAGGGCGATCTGAGCCGGGCGGTCACGGTCGAGGCAAAGGGCGAAGTGCTCGAGCTCAAGAACAACGTCAACAAGATGATCGAAAATCTGCGCAGCACGACGCAGTCGAACCGGGAGCAGGACTGGCTCAAGTCGAATCTGGCCAAACTCACGGGCCTCATGCAGAGTCAGCGCACCGTCGATTCGCTGACGAGCATGATCATGTCCGAGCTCACCCCGCTCATCGCGGCGCAGTACGGCGCGTTCTATGTCGTCGAGGGGGCAGAGAGAGAGCGCATGCTTCGACTGGCCGCATCCTATGCATTCTTCCGCAGGAAAGGTCTGTCGGACCGCATCGCCTTCGGCGAGGGTCTGGTCGGTCAATGCGCGGCCGAGAAGAAGCCGATCATCATCTCAGACGTTCCCGACGACTATGTTCAGATCAGCTCTGCGCTCGGGCATTCGAGGCCCCGCTACATCGGGCTGTTTCCGGTCATTTTCGAAGGAGACCTGAAGGCGGTCATCGAGCTCGGATCCTTTCAGGGATTCAGCGACGTGCACTTCACCTTTCTGCAGCAGCTCATGCAGAGCATCGGCGTCGTCATCAACATGATCACCGCCAACATGCGCACCGAGGAGCTGCTCGAAGAGCTGCAGCGTTCGAACGCGACGCTCAAGGCCCGGCGCGAGGAACTCGAGGCGCAGGCGGCGCAGCTCGAGAGCAAGAACCGCGAAATCGCAGCCGCCAGTGCCTCCATCGAGGAGAAAGCCCGGGAGCTCTCCCAGATATCCAAGTACAAGAGCGATTTTCTCGCCAACATGTCTCACGAGCTGCGCACCCCGCTCAACAGCATGCTCATTCTGGCGCGCATGCTCAGCGAAAATCCAGACAAGCACCTCTCACCCAAGGAGGTCGAATACGCGAAGACGGTGTACTCGGCGGGGCAGGATCTGCTGGCGCTCATCAACGAAATCCTCGACCTGTCGAAGGTCGAGGCGGGCAAAATTGAAGTCGCCCGCGAGCCGGTTCGCCTGCAGGAAATTGCAGACTTCGCGGAGCGTCACTTCAGGGCGGTCATGCGCGAGAAGGGACTCGAGTTCTCCATTCGAATCTCTCCCGAAGCGCCGCCGGTCATCGTGACCGACGAGCGCCGGCTCAAACAGATCATCAAGAACCTGCTTTCGAACGCCGTGAAATTCACCGAGCGCGGTCACGTCGCTCTCGACATCGGGATGGCGAGCCCCTCCTCACGCTTCCGCATGCCTGCCCTGCTGCGGGCTCGATCGATCGTCTCTTTCGCCGTCTCGGACACCGGCATCGGAATTCCCGAAGAAAAACAGCGCGTCATTTTCGAGGCCTTTCAGCAGGCCGATACGACCACGTCGCGCAGGTACGGCGGCACGGGCCTCGGATTGACGATCAGCCGTCAGCTCGCCCGCCTGCTGAGCGGCGAGCTGACGCTGCGCAGTGCCCCGGACAAGGGCTCGACTTTCACGCTCTACCTCCCTGTGGACAGGGCGGTACTCGAAGAGCCATGGGGGGCCGCGTCTGCCGCGATGGAAACTGCGCCTGATCATGCGGTCGACCACGGCGCCGCCGGCGAGGAGGTAGAAGAGTCGCCGCCGCCGCAAGGGGCGAAACCGCTGCAAGGACGCACGCTGATGCTGGTCGACGACGATCCGCGCAATCTCTATTCGATGACCGGTCAGCTCGAGCGATTAGGGGCAGAGGTCCACGCCTTCGACAACGCCACCGATGCCTTGGAAAGGCTGGAGACCGGCGAACGTTACGACGCGCTCCTGCTGGATATCATGATGCCGGGCATCGACGGCTATCAGGCGGCGGGCAGGATACGGGCGAATGCAGATCTGTCCGGACTGCCCATCATCGCCGTCTCGGCCAAGGCCATGCCCGAAGACCGGCAGCGCGCCATGGACGCGGGGTTCTCCGACTACCTCGCGAAGCCGCTGAACGTCGAGCAGCTGAGCGCGACGCTACTCGAGTGGGTCAAGGATGCCGATGCCGATCGATCCAAGTGACGCACCGCCGACCGAGGCCGCGGTTCTTCTGGTTGACGACAATCCGGACAATCTCACGGCCCTTCGCGCTGTGTTGGCCGAATCTGACTACGCCATTGAAACCGCGAGCTCGGGGCCCGAAGCACTGTCGAAGCTGCTCCGAACGGAGTATGCCGTCGTTCTGCTCGACGTCTCGATGCCCGCAATGGATGGCTACGAAGTTGCCGCGCTCATGCGCCGGCGTGAACGCACCCTGCACACGCCAATCATTTTTCTGACCGCCGTAGCGCGCGACCCGGCCAATATCGAACGGGGCTATTCGATGGGCGCCGTCGACTTCGTGACCAAGCCGTTCGAGCCGGCCATCGTCCGGGCCAAGGTGGCCGTGTTCGTCGACCTTCACCGGTCAAAGGAGACCCTGCGCAGACAGTCGAAGCTGCTTCGGGAGAGCGAACGGCGTGCCTTCGAACTGCAGATGGCCGCCGAGCGCAGGGCAAGCGATCGCCACTATCGCGAGCTCGCGAATGCGGTTCCGCAGATCGTCTGGGTCGCCGACGAAGACGGAAATATCGATTACTGGAATCAGCGCTGGTGGCAGTATACCGGCACCAGAGACGGTGGTAAGGCCGACCTGGGGCGGGTGCTCGAGAAGTCCGATGCGGGGCGGTTCGAAACGGGCTGGAGAAGGGCAATTGCCGAAGGGCGGATGTTCGAAGACGAGTTCCGCCTGCGGCGATGGGACGGTGCCTACCGCTGGCATCTCTGCAACGCCGTGCCCGAGCGGGATGCGAACGGCAGGACCGTCGCCTGGATCGGGACGTTCACCGATATCGACGAGCGCCACCAGAGCGAGCTCGAACGCGCACGGCTGCTCGAACTCGAGACCAGGGCCCGCCGCGATGCCGACGACGCGCGGCGACGTTCAGACTTTCTTTCGGAGATTACGGGAATTCTTGCATCGTCACTCGAGTATGGAGAGTCGTTTTCCAAGGCGCTGCGGGCCATCGTCACCGAGCTCTGTGACTGGTGCATCGCGTATGTCATCGACGGCGGCGTCGTCAAGCTGGTTGAAGTGATCCACGCCGTACCCGACCGGGCAAGCCGCGCGAAGGGGCGCATCGCTTCGTTCGATCTTGCCTCCCTGGCGCGCAGTACCGGCATCGGCGGAATGCTGCTCCGGCAACAGCCGACATTCCTGCATCCCGACGTTGCAGGGGATTGTCTTGTTGACGTCCTTCACCTGGAACCCGAGGTGGTCGACGAGCTTGGTCGGGGTGAGGTAGTCTGCGTTCCGCTGGTGGCCGGCGGGCGCAATCTCGGCATACTGGCCATGGTGCGGTTCTCGGCCCGCGCGATTACCGTCGACGAGCCCCTGGCGGCCGATCTCGGCCGGCGGCTGGGACTGGCGCTCGACAACAGCCGTCTGTTCATGCAGGCCCGGCACGCGGTTGACCTTCGCGATGAATTCATCTCCGTGGCCTCGCATGAGCTCAAGACGCCGCTCACGTCCCTGCTGCTCCAGCTCGGAGTCCTGATGCGCCAGCTCGAACGTTTCACCGGCGAAGGGGTCGGCGCCGAACTGGCGAGGATTCAACCGGTCCGTCAGGCCGCCGAAGGGGCGCTCCGGCAGACGAATCGTCTGGCCGCCATGGTCAATGAGCTGCTTGACGTCACGCGAGCGAGCATCGGCCGCCTCGAGCTGCAGCGCGAACCGTGTGACCTGGCCGAACTCATCGGCGACGTGGCCGCGCGGTTCCGCGAGGATGCCGACCAGGCGCACACGCCGCTTCGCGTTTCGGCGCCCGCTTCGCTCGAGGGGATGTGGGATCGCAGCCGTCTCGATCAGGTTCTGTCGAATCTGATCTCGAATGCCGTGCGGTACGGGCGCGACAGACCGATCGATATTCTGGTCGCCCGGCAGGGTTCCGACGCGGTCGTGAAGGTACGCGATCACGGGGCTGGTATCCCCGAGGCGCTGCAGGAACAGATTTTCGAAAAGTACCAGCGGGGCGTCGCGCGGGCCCCCGGAGGGCTCGGCCTCGGCCTCCACATTGCCCGCGAAATCGTGGCTGCTCATGGAGGCCGGCTGGTTCTCGAGAGCCGTCCCGGACGCGGCTCGACGTTTACGGTGTGCCTGCCTCTCGGGCCGGCCGCGCACGAGGGCCCTACCGCACCAGCGGCGGGCCACCGCCCAGCGCACCGGCATTCCCAAGCCGACGACGGGCAGCGCCCTGCAGAACCCTGACCCGCACGTCGGCACTCCTTTCTGGCCGCCACTCCGCATGCCACTCCGGGCAACCGCCCGCTTGACAATGCGTTCGTTACGGAGATACAGTTTGTGAAACGTTGTAACATCCCACGACGCGTCACTGCGGAGCCGGCCTATGATCAACGCCTCCCTTCTCGAAGCCATCCTGCCCGAGGGCGACCCTGACGATTCGCGCGAGGGCATCCTTGACGCCGCGCTCGGGGTGCTGTCGGAGTACGGATTCCGCAAGTCGTCGATGGAAGACGTCGCGCGCGCGGCCGGCGTCAGCCGCGTAACCCTCTATCGCCGGTTCGCCGACAAGGATGCGCTCGTGCATGCCGTCATGCTGCGCGAGGCACGCCGTTCGCTGCTGCGAATCCTTGAGACCCTCAACGGCCTCCCGACCGCCGAAGAGCGCTTCGTGCGCGGCTTTGTCGCGACCGTGCTCGTGGCGCGGCAGCATCCCCTCTTTCGCCATCTCCTGCGAAGCGACGCCGAGATCGTGCTTCCCCGCTATGCCCTGATGACCGTCTCGCAGACCATCGACTTCGGCCGTGAATTCATGGCGCAGATCATCAGCGGCCTGCAGGCGCAGGGCGAGTTCAAGGAGCTCGATGCGGCCTACCTTGCCGAGGTCCTCATCCGCCTCTGGCATTCGCTCGTGCTCGTGCCGAGCGCGAAGGTAGACTCCGACGACGAAAAGAGTCTGACACGGCTCGCGCGCGGCTTTCTCCATCCCCTGCTCTCCCGGCAGCGCGGCCGTTGAACGAGGGACCCACCCATGGCCACCGTCACATCCCGTCTCTCGGCTTTCTGCGCACTCGCGCTTCTTTTCGCATGCTCGCCCGCACCCGCGAGCCCCGATGCCGCCGCCGTCCGCGCACTGCTCGACACCGGCAAGGAGCAGCTGGCACGGCACGAGTGGAGCAACGCGAAATCGTCGTTCACGGCCGTTCTCGCAGAATATGATGCGCGCAATGGCGAGGCGCACTTCGGCATCGCGCTCGCCGAAACGCTTTTCCTCACCGACGTCATCCCCTGGATCGCCCAGGTCGGCCAGCGCGTCGGCGACACATATTCCCCCGCCGGCGCAGACGACGAGAGCCGCTATCTCAACGAGCTGATCACCGATGCGGTGCTGGAGATCCGCGCGCACTTCGAAGCGGCCGACCGCGCCCTCGAGGCCGTGCGCGGCGACACACGATTCACATTCCGCATCGAAGCGCTGACCGTCGGCGCCCACGAGGGATCTGCCGGCGTCAACCTGCAGGGCGAATACGACATGGGCGATGCGCTCCTGCTTCGCGCACTGGTCAACGCCCTGATCGCCCTGACCGACGTCATTCTCAGTGTCGACGTCGTCTTCGACTTTCCGGGGGCCCATGCCTACCTGACCGACCCGGCCTTCGACGCCGGCTCGATCGCGCATCTCATGGGACTCGTCACGCGCTTGCTCAATGACCCGGCCCACCCCGATTTTCTCGGTCTGGCTCCCGGCGGCACAGAACGCATGAGAGATGCCGCGCACCGCCTCTCGGAGTCGGCGCGCGACCTGGAGCTTGCGCTGGCCGCGATCGCACGGGAGAGCGACGATCAATCCGACGACGTCCTGCGATGGGTCGACGAAGACGGCGATGGCCGTTTCACCCCCCTCCCCGACCCCGGACGCGACGCCTGCGCCGCACTCGCCGAAGCGGGAGCCGACTATGTTCGCGAAGACGCCGTGGAACTGCTCGGCGTGCGCCTGGCCAACAGCCGCGCGGTTCCGCATCTGAATCTGCGTATCGCCTGCACGCTGCAGAAAGCTGCCGTGAACCTGCGCTGGGACGACCGGGCCGGGCTCCCGACCGCGACGGCGTGGGCCGAACGGCCCGAGCTGAACGTCCTGGCCGATCTGCTGCCGATCGTCGACGCCGCCGTCGCAGGCCTTTCGGCGGCGTACCCCTCGATTACCCTGGGCCTCCCCGTGCCCGCCGGGACGCTGCTCACCGCCGCGTCGGAACTGCTCGGCGATGTCGCGCAGCTCGATCCGCATGCATTCTTCCTGCCAGATGACGCCGGCACGCCGGCCACCGTGCGCAGTCTGATTCCGCACTGGACCTCTGCGTGCGACGGCACGGCCTTCTGCGCCGATACCTTCGCGCTCGAGATGGAGTGTTCGCCGCTGCCGGCCACCCTGGCAACGTTTCCGGCACCCTTCACGACAGCCTTCGCGCGACTCGACGGAACGCTCCCCCTGTGCCGCGGCGCCTGGATCGACGGCGGAAGCTCGGCCGACGCCGACCACTTCGGCGGCGCGCTGGACGCCGACGGCATCGTGGGCTACCTCCCGTATATCCACTGGCAGGACGCGTCCTTTCACGGCCTGCTCGCCCTCAACGTCGGCGACATGGGCGCGCGCTACAAGGATTCGGCGTCTACCGCCGATGCGGCCATCGCCGACGGGTTGAGCGCGCTCGATCCCGATCCCGCCGACTTCGCGGCCGCCTCGCTGGCTGATCTGAACGCGCTCACGGCGGCCGTCTCGGGAAACAGCGTCGTCGGCGCGGTCTTGCTGGAATTCGGTGACGATGAGTAATTCACGGAAACGACCCATGAAACACGCTGCCCTTCCTTTCCTGATTCTCTTCGCCTGCCAGGCCGCTCCCCCCGCGCCGCCGGAGCCGGTTTCGCAGCCGCCGGAGTTGTGGTGGGGTTCCGGCATCCACATCGAACATGCCCCGCAGCGTCCGGGCGATCCGGATCTGGGCTGGGAGCTCATGATGAACGAGGGGTATGTGGGGTGCGGCCTGCCGGCGAGCGCTTTTCCGCTGCTCAAGTACGTGACGCCGGTGACTCCCGACGAGGTGCTCCCGGGGCGCACGGGGCCCGCCGCAGAGTTCCCCTTCAAGTGGAACTACCACGTGGCCGAATCGGGTGTTCCCCTCGCCGTCCCCAACTGCCTGCTCTGCCATGCCGGCCGGTTCAACGGCGAGATCGTCGTCGGCCTGGGGGATGCCGAGACCGACTTCACCGCCGACTTCGCGATCATCTCCAAGGCGGTCGATTTTCTGGAGCCGCTCAAGCACGAGCTCTTTTCAGCGGAAGAGAACGCGGAACTGGACAAGTTCGTCGCCCGGGTGCGCAAGCTCGGCGACATCACGAAGATGCGCACCATCGGCACCAACCCTGCGAACGAGATCGGCGTGCTGCTCTTTTCGCATCGCGATCCGGTGACGCTCGAGTGGAGCGAGGAGCCGCTGATCGAGCTCCCCTACCGCGAACGCCTGCCGGTCGACACGCCGCCCTGGTGGCGCATGGCGAAGAAGTCGACGCAATTCTACAACGGCATGGGACGCGGCGATCACCGGCAGACGATGATGACGGCCTCGTCGCTTTGCGTCGACGACGTCTCCGATGCGGAAGAGATCGATACCTACTTCCACCACGTGGCCGCGTTCGTCGCCTCCGTGAAGCCGCCGAAGTATCCCTTTGTGATCGATCGGGAGCGGGCAGCCTTCGGCGAGCGCGTGTTCGAGGCCAACTGCGCCGGCTGCCACGGGCATTACGGCGAGGATGACTCGTATCCGAACCTCGTGATACCGCTCGACGTCATCCGCACCGATCCGGTGTACGCGGAGGCGGGCCCGTTTCTGACCGAGTTCGTGGAATGGTACAACACGTCGATCTACGGAACCGACGCGTGGCTGGAGCCGATCGTCGGGTACATCGCGCCGCCGCTCGACGCCGTCTGGGCGACGGCCCCGTTCTTCCATAACGGTTCGGTGCCCAGCATCGAAGACGTGCTGAACTCCAAGGCGCGCCCGCGATACTGGAAGCGCATCGACTACGACAGCCGCAACTTCGACGAAGAGAAGCTGGGCTGGCCGTATGAAACGATGACGTACGGACACAATGAAGCTCCGGCCGAAGAGCGCAAGTACATCTACGACACGACCCAGCCGGGCCATTGGAACACGGGACATCCGTTCGGCGATCATCTGACGGATCGGGAGCGCCGCGCGGTGCTCGAGTACCTCAAGACTCTCTAGAAGTTACGAGTGACGAGTGACGAGTGACGAGTGACGAATTCCCGACAAGGACCCTGAATGACATCTCCCTTGCCTCGTTGGCGCTTGGCGCTTAGCGCTCGGCGCTTTGCCTGCGTGACGAGTGACGTGTGGGCGTCCTCGTCAGACGGTGTCGAATCATGGAGTCCTGCTCTTGCAAGGACCGGCTCCTCGGGGCGAACGGTCTCGAGATGAACCCGTTTTGGACAAGACTGATCTGTGAGTGACGATTCACGGTTTGCCCCGCGAAGACGTGGTTTTCGACGGTCCTTGCTTCGTCCCCCACTCTCCCCCTCCCCCACTCTCCCCCTCCCCCACTCTCCCCCTCCCCCGCTCCCCCCCGCCCCCTTCACAAACCGGACCCCTCCGCCGATAATGGCGCTGAAAAACCGCCGTTCGGAGGAAATCGCCATGCCCAAATCCCGTCTCCGCGTGTTGGCGCTGGCCGGCGCAGTCCTGTTTTTCGGATCGCACGGTATTGAAACCGCAGAGGCCCAGCAGCGCACGCCGAGGCAGGACTCGGGAAAAAAGGCCGGCGACCTGCCGGTGCCTCGCAAAGGGGACACCAGCTACATGCCCGTGGCGACGACCAAGCCGTTCGCCGAGGTCTACCGCACCATGCGCGCCGGCAAGGCCGACGTCATGAAGAAGCAGCGCGGGCTGCTCGAAGAGCGCTACGACCTGGCGAACCGGTCCGTGCGCGGCGTGACCATGTCAGGAGGCAAGCCGGTGCAGGGCGGCGTGCGCGTGAAGCTCCCCCGCGGCGTCACCTGGGCGCAGCTGGCCGAAATGGCCCCCGCCGAGATCAAGCGCCGCGGGCTCTGGCCCAAAGGATTCCTTCCGCTTCCGCACCCCTTTCACGACGAAGGGGGGATGGTCTTTCCCGAAAGTCATATCGAGGAAATCCGCCGCCAGGAGGGGCGAAACCTCGAGCGCTTCGACGTGGACTTCGATCTGCCGGAGCACTTCCTCCCTCCGTTTCCGCCAGCCATCTTTCTGACGACCCGCCCCGATCTCGGTGACGTCTCGCAGGGGCAGGTGGTGACCACCCAGAATTTCTTCGCGTTGTTCAACGGCATTCTCAACCCGAAGCAGCTCGAAGGGGTGCGCCTTCTCGTCTCCCAGTTCCCCCAGCAGCAGTTCAACATGACCGACGACCGGCGCAGCGAGAAGCCGCACCTGGGTGTCAGCTGCTTCGACTGCCACACGAACGGACACACCAACGGTGCGACCCATCTCGTGGGTGACATCCGACCGCAACCCTTCCGACGGCGCATCGACACCCCGTCGCTGCGCGGCGTGAACCAGCAGCGCCTGTTCGGCTCGCAGCGCGCCCTGCGCACCGTCGAAGACTTCACGGAATTCGAACAGCGGGCCGCCTACTTCGACGGCGACATCGTGATCGCGCAGAAGAAGGGGGTCAATTTTCTCGAGCGGGGGAGCGAGGTGCACGCCATGGCCGAGTTCCAGGAGATTCTCGACTTTCCGCCGGCCCCCAAGCTCGACGTCTTCAGCCGCCTCGACACCGCGCTGGCGACAGAGCAGGAGCTGCGCGGTGAGCAGATCTTCTTTACCAAAGGGCGCTGCGCAGAATGTCACGCGCCGCCGATTTTCAGCGACAACTTCATGCACGACCTGAAAACCGAACGGTTCTTCGAACCGGTTCTCATCGCAGGGCGCATGGCGGTGGCCGATGGGGCGATCAAGACGTTTCCACTGCGGGGAATCAAGGACAGCCCGCCCTACCTGCACGACGGGCGGCTGCTCACGCTTGACGACACGGTCGAGTTTTTCAACCTGGTGCTCGGCCTGCGGCTGACCGCGCAGGAGAAGAAGGATCTCGTGGCGTATCTGTATACGCTTTGAGCCGGAATCATTGCTGTCCAGGAAGCGCAGCCTTGCCGGACGGAAACCGTGAGGTTCCGGCCGGTTTGCCTTCCTGCTCGTTGCTTCCGTGAAGCAAGTTGGCAGCTTCATGAGCGTACGGATAACCGTTCGCCCGCGCTGTGCCTGCCCTGTGCTTGGCGAAGGGTCGAGGGCCTGGAATGTCTGGGCGACTTTGCTCGTGGCATGAGTCAAGTGCGCGGTTTTTCGCCTCGAACACGCTGTTCATGCGGCGCTGGCCTTTCGAATGCGACGTCACCCTTGCGAGACCAGGACCTCCGTATTGAACTTCGGTTCCCAAAGACCGGCTCCTCAAGGGCGAACGGTGACGCGCTGAGACTATTTTGGACACGACTGATTTTCGATTGACGATTTGCCCGCAGGGGCGTGGATTCTGACAGCCCTTGCTTGTCCCCCACTCTCCCACTCCCCCGCTCCCCCGTCGTGTATCATGAAGTTCATGCCTCACGGCCGCGAACCATGCTCCACCTGAAGTCTCGCTATCACGGATTCCGCCTCGAGCGCATGCAGGCGTCGCCGCGCTACATCAAGGGCGCCTTCCGCAACACGGCGCGGGTCGGACCGGGGCTGCAGCATGGCAATGCGTGGCCGGTCGTGGGGGAATTCTTCCTCGGCGGGCAACAGCGCAAGCCCCCCGCACCGCTGCCGACGACCGATCCGCGGGACACGTGGGCGTGGCCCATCGCCAGCGGGCTTCGCGCGACCTGGCTCGGTCACTCCACCGTTCTCGTGGAGATCGACGGCGTTCGCCTCCTCACCGATCCGGTCTGGGGGCTGCGTGCCTCGCCGGTCGGGTTCGCGGGCCCCAAACGCTTCCAGCCGGTGCCCGTGCAGGTGAATCAGCTGCCGCCCCTCGACGCGGTCCTGATTTCACATGATCATTACGACCATCTCGATTACCCGACGATCCGCGCGCTGGCGCCGACCGGCGTTCCCTTCGTGACCTCGCTGGGGGTCGGCGCGCATCTCGAAGCATGGGGCATCCCCCCCGAGCGCATCCATGAGCTCGACTGGTGGGATTCCTTCCGCATTCCCCGCAGCGAGGTCGTCGTCACGGCGGCCCCTTCGCACCACTTCTCGGGCCGCAGCGCCCTCGGGCAGAATGCGACGCTGTGGTCCTCCTTCGCCGTGCGGGGTCCGCGCAATGCGTTCTTCTTCAGCGGCGACACCGGGCTCACGGAGGAATACGCGGAGATCCGCGCTCGGCTCGGACCGTTCGATCTGACGATGCTCGAGGTCGGCGCCTTCCACCCGTCCTGGGGGCAGATCCATCTGGGCCCTGAGAACGCCCTGAAGGCTCACGCGCTGCTGGGCGGCGGCCGGCTGCTCCCCGTCCACTGGGGAACGTTCAATCTGGCCCTGCACGCCTGGGACGACCCGGCCGAAGCGCTTCTGCAGCGCGCACCCGATCAGGGAACGCAGCTGATCATGCCGATGCTCGGACAGCCGGTCGAGCCGGTGCAGGTGGAGCGCGTGGCGCCGTGGTGGCGACGGTAGGCAATACCGGGCGCCGCACAGCGCCGGCCTCGCCTCTCCGCGCGCGTGCCGCGCACCTGTTATCCTGATCCGATGAAGATCGAACTGCTCACCACCGAAGAACTGGCGCTCGAAATCCAGGGGCGCGGGCTCGAAGTTCAATACCTCTCGCACCTTGCCATCCGTCTGGGATTCTCGACGGATGACGGCTGGACCGAAGAGCTGATGGCCGCCATCGAAAGCGCGCCGTTCGACCTGCGCCGCGCGGCCGCCGAGCATGCGCTGCGCGTGGCGCTCGAGCGGAACTAGAAGCGGACCCATCTGTCTCCTAGCAGTCTCCCCGCGCAGTCTGCTACAGTACTCCGCGAAGCTGCCATCTGGTGCCATCCCGGCAGCTTCCCCCGGCATCCCGCCGCGGGAGGAGTTACCCATGAAATATGTTGCTGAAACCGTGAGCCTCGTGTTCGCCATAGCGGCGATTACGGGCTGCGGCACCGATCCGGGCGCGATCACCGACGCCGCCCGCGATCAGGCCGCGCAGGCCACTGCCGCCGCGCTCCGCCTGAAAGAAGGCGAAGTCTTCGCCTACAAGACGTCTGATATCGAAACCGTCATCCCGGTCCGCATCGAAGTCGACGGGAGCTTCGCCGAGCAGGATGGCCTGTTCGTGAGAACCGCCGAACATGTCGCCGTGCGCAAGGTGATGGGCCGCACCCGCGTCGCGAACGCCGGCGTCGACGGCTTCGCCATCCATGAAGTTTCCCAGAAGACGGTCGATACCGAGAAGGTCGACAACGTGACCGAAGACTATGGCGCTTCGGCTCCCGAACCCTCTGCGTTCGTGCTGTTCGACCTCGACGGCTGGGTACGCCGCATCGAGTCGGGCTCGGCCACCGACGAAGACGACACGATGGGCGAAGCCGAGTATCCCCTGCGTCCGCGCGCCGGCTTTTACTATGTTGACGACCGCGGTCAGACCTACCAAGCCACTGAGGAGAAGTTGACCGTTGCCGGCATCGCAGGGATGAAACTCGTGGCCCGCCGCGCGGCCCCGGTGCTGTCGCTCGAAGAGTTCTTCGAGACCTGTTACGTCGTTCAGCCGGCGGAAAGCGGAATTCCGGACTACGTGGACATCATGTTCAACCCTGCCGCGCAGTGCTTCGGACCCAACGGGTTTGTGAGGAAGACAGGCGCCCCCGCTCCCCTCTTTCTCCTGAGCGGAGAGGCCTCGCTCATCGTCGGGGATCAGCTTGCGCTTCAGAGATCGGCAGAGTCTGTCTCGGTCGGCGTCGATCGCATTCATTGCGGACCGGGCCAGTTCGTGAGCCCCGGCGCTGAAATGGTCGACTGCGACAAGAAGCTGAACGAGATCTATCTCGAGGGGTACCGGATTACGAAGACGGTACAGACGCAGCTCGTGAAGCGCGAGGTGAGCGCCGACCCCGCCGCCCTGCCCCGAATCGAAGACGCGGACTGAGGAGACCATCATGAAACCGATGAAAACCCTGATGACCATCCTCGCCGCGGCCGCCGTATCGGCCTGTGCCCTTTCCGACACCGAAATCCGAGAGGCGCTCGACGAGGCCGCAGCCACCCCGAGTACGCTCGACTTCAAGGTCGGCCAGGCGTGGACCGAGAAGACCGTGACGCACGAGTACATCGCGACAATGAAGCTGGAAAAGGGCAAGTTCGAGTACTGCGCCATGGACAGCTTCATGACGGGCACAGCATGTCCGACGGTTGACGGCATCGTCACCGTGACGGAAGACGAAGCCGTGCACCATGTCGTCGGCGAAGCCGACCTCGCCGGTCTGGCGCTCCCCGGGTTTGCCGTGCGCGCCACGTGGACGACCCATGCGCGACTTGAAAACTGGGACCCCCGTTCGAACACGATGACCTCGACGGGTACGCCGGCGAAATCGGTGGCGACGGGCGTCTACGCGCTCGGCGAAGCCAATGGTTTCGTGGTGTCGGCGGCGATGGGTGACCACGATGAATCGCGTGGAAGCGCCCTGTATCCGAGCCATCCGGTTGCGGGCGAAGCGTTCTCCGATGACCGCGGCAACACCTGGCGCGTCACCGAGGCGACCACGGTCACGATCGGCGACCAGAAGAACCTGAAGGCCCACCGCGCGGTCAAGCTGGCGAACCTTCAGGCAGGCCCCATCGACCATGCTTTCCTGCTGAAGAACTGCGTGCTGATGCTGCAGGTCGGCGACACCGAATGGGAGCTGAAGTCGCTGAAAGGTCCGGGAGACATCTGCCGGAATCCCTTCCTCCTCGAGGAGCGCACCGAAATCGTCGTGGCGAAGGATCTGCAGGTTCAGCTGCGCACGCACCGGCGGCAGCTTCGTTTTGATGAGGCGCTCGGCCGCCGCGACGACGGCACCGCGTGGAACTTCTACGACGAGACGCTGGGCGAAGAGAGCATCCTGTTCATCCTCGTTGAAGAATACACGACTACCGAGTCTGACATCATCTCGCTTACGTACTGAACCGTCGAGCTCGCACATTTACGAAGCCCCGGTCAGCGGACCGGGGCTTTTTTCGTTTTCGGCAGCGTCGACAGCTCGAGTTCCCGGTCAATCCCGACATCGACGAGAAACTGCTGATCGTGACTGACGATGATCAGCGCGCCGCGGTAGTTGCGGAGGGCGCCGGCGACGGCTTCCATCGCGTTGATGTCGAGGTGGTTGTCCGGTTCGTCGAGCAGCAGCAGATCAGGCGTCTGATCGGCGGCGAGAAGGCAGGCCAGTGCCGCGCGCACCCGTTCACCCCCACTCAGGACCGACGTGTCCTTGTAGACGGCGTCGTTGGGGAACCCGAATCGCGCGAGAAGCAGCCGCAGTTCGTCTTCGGGCCGCTGCGAACGTCGCCGCGCATTCTCGAGGATCGTCCCCGGCGCAAGCGCCTCGGTGTGCTGGTCGAGCCAGGCCGAGCGGGTCGTATTCAGAACTACCGTTCCGCTGCGCGGCTTCAACAGTCCCGCGGCCAGGCGCAGCAACACGGTTTTTCCCGTACCATTCGCCCCTGTCACCGCGATGCGATCGCCCGCCTTCACGACAAGGTTCACCGGGGCGCGCCAGAGATCGGGCCCATTGCCGAACCCGTGGTTCACGCCGTCGAGCGTGAGCAATGTGCGGCGCGGGCGGAGCTCGGTCCCCAGATCGACCGCAATCTCCCGTTCTGCGTCGATGCGGGCCCGCGCGGCCGCGAGGGTCTTGCGGGCGGCATCGACCCGATCGTCATGCGTTTCGCGCAGGCGGCCGGCTGTCTTTTCTGCATTCCGCTTACGCATGCCGGCGAGGATCTTCGGCATGCCGCCGCGCTCGCGGAATTCACGGGCGCCGCGGCTCGTGCGCCGCTGCTGCCGCTCGGCGGCCAGGCGAGCCTGACGCTCGGCATCGTCCAATGTCTCGCGAGCGGCCTGCACGGCCTGGTGCGCGGCCGCGGCCTCGATGGACTTCTGCTCGCGATAGAAGGCGTAATTGCCGCCGTACAGCCGCAAACCATGAGCGGAGAGCTCGGCGATCTGGTCAACGAGGGCCAGCAGCCGCCGATCATGGCTCGCGAGCACCAGCCCGCCGCTCCACGAGCGGACGAACTCGCGGACAAAGCCGCGCCCTCCCGTATCGAGGTGATTGGTCGGTTCGTCGAGAAGAAGGAAGCCGGGATCGGCGAGCAGCAGACCGGCAAAGCGCACGCGCACCCGCTCGCCCCCGCTGAGCCGCGAAACGGCATCCTCGGGCGCCAGGTAGCCGACGCCGCAGCGCTCGAGGCTCGCCTGGATTCTTTCCTCCAGGTCCCAGAGGCCGTCGAGCGCGGCAAGGTCCTCGACGCTCGCGGTTCCGGCCAGCGCGCGTCGCAGGCGGGGCAAGGTCTCGCCGCAGCCCAGCAGATCGCAGACGGAACCGACTTCGTGCAGCGGCGAAGACTGCGGGAGCCAGGCAACGGCGGCCGGCCGCTCGACGCCGCCGTGCGTCGGCGCAAGCCGTCCGGCGAGAATGGAAAGCAGCGTGGACTTGCCCGCGCCGTTGGCCCCGACGAGCCCGGTGCGAAGCCGGCCGAACGTAACTTGAAGATTCTGAAAGAGAGGCGTGCCGTCGGGCAGTGCATACCCGAGGCCGGAAACCGAGATAGAACCGTGCATGACCGAACTCCAGCAAAGGAGTGGACTTGTACGCCCGCGCCGTGCGCGGACAGCTTCAGTCTGGTTCGGTCAGGCAGTCATAATGGGCCTTGCCGGGGCGCGGGTTTCACGCTGGACAAGGCGCTGGGGACTCCGGGGTTCCAGGTTCTTTTTCAGCGTAGCATGGCCGCCCGCGGTGCACAAAGGCGCGCGGACACTTTCGGTTGTGATTCGGGGCAGCGCGCGGGCGGGGTGCTGGTCCCTGGTCCCTGGGCGCTGGGGGGAATTCCGGTGAAGTATCGCGAAGCGAGTTCTGGATCCGGGTTTTTCGTCCCCCACTCTCCCCCTCCCCCACTCCCCCACTCCTCCTGTGGAGCCCCCTACCCCTCGAGCACCCGCTTGAGCACCTGCACATCCTTCCGGTTTGCCCTTCGCATCGCCGCGCGAAGGATCGGCGCCGTCCACGCCGCGAAGCCAGTCGCTTCGCCACGGTTGCGCAACGTCATCCGGGTACGTCCGTCGCCCGAAGGCGTCCACTCGTACGAGGTCTCCATGGGAAACGGGCCCTCCGCCGTGCGCATGACCAGCCGGCGCTCCGGAATCAGTTCCGTGATCTCATACGTGTATGCCAGCCGGCGGCCGAGAAAGTGAGCGACGAACGCAACCCGCGATCCGACCTGAAGGGGTGGCGGCGTCTGCCACTCGACCGCCTTGATGTTCACGTACCATTCGGGCGCGTGGTCGGGATTGCCCGCATAGGCGGCCACCGCGGACACCGGGCGCTCGATTTCGATTTCGGTCAGGATGTCGACGTGCATCTTATCCTTGAGAGCGGTCAGCGAAGGAAAAACAGCCACACGAGTAACGATAGAGGCACAAATGTCCACATCCAACCGAGGACCGTCGATAGTACGGGCCGCGTCAATCCCGCTTTGCGTGACCGGAGTTCAAAGAAAATCTGTCCAGAAACCTGCACTGCAATAAGTCCACAGACGGCCGCTCGCCCTGCCAGCTGCCAGTACGGTCCCTCGCCATAATAATAGGAAAGCGCGAGCACGCCAATCATCGGCGGATAAAGAAACGCGAACGCCAAGGCGCCGTTTCGAGCGCGCTTCTCCAGTATTGTCTGCGTCGGCTCAATCGCCATTCGGAACTCGGCAGTAAAGGTGCGCGAAGGATCAGCTTAGCATCCCTTTGTGAGATACTGCTCGAAAGACTGGTCTTTCTTATGCTGGCGGTCACTTAGATTCAATGCGAGAATTCTGTATCAGCGCTTCACCGGTTGGCCCCTGATGTACTCACGCCTCACTCTCGCCGCCCTCGCCCTCCTTCCCCTCTTCGCCTGCGGCGCCGACGCGCCGGCGCCGCGGAAGGACCTCGCCAAGTGCGCGCTCGAGAACGTGTGCGGTACCGGCCCGATTTACGCCGCTGACCTGATCGACTTCGCGGTGAAGGCTTCGGACGGAACACTCCCCGGCTTCGATATCGACGGCTTCCAGAGCGGCCACCGCGATCCCGACGGCTGCAACGCGCCCGATTTCACCTCGCCCGAAGGAGTTCCGGGAATCGACAACCAGCTCGGAGCCATCCTCTCGGGCCTGCCGCCGCAGGTGGCGAACATCGTGCCGGCCACGGTGGCCTCGAGCATCCGCGACGGCGGCCTGCTCCTGCTGGTTGAACTCATGGACCTGGACGGCGAAGCCGGAAGCGAGAACGGTGCGGTCTTCCGCTACGGCGCCGGCACGCCGCTCCTGGGGACCGATGCGATGCTGCTCCCGAACCAGACGTTCACGCTGGACGCCGATCCGCTGCTGGGTTTCGTGGACGGCGTGCGCAGGCAGGACGGCGGCTTCGCGGGGGGCCCGTTCACGCTGCGCTTCCGCATGCGCTTCATTTCGACGCCGGTGGAGTTCCGCCTGCAGCGTGCGCGGTTCGCCTTTGCGCCCAACGCCGAGGGGCAGCTCGAAGGGGTTGTGGGGGGCGCCATCACGAACGACGATCTGCTCGGCGTGCTCGACCTGCTCGGCGGCGACGATACGGAACTCCGTGAAACGCTGAAGGCACTGCTCCCCCCCTTCGCCGACGTCATGGATCCCGAGACGGGAAAGTGCGATGCCCTTTCGGCCGCCGTCAAGGTGCGTCTGGTTCCCGCGTTCATTCACAAGGACTGAAGGCCCCCTGTCGTCCCCCGTCAGGGGGACCCAATACCAAGGGTTCCAGTCCCGTGAGCGGAAGTCTGCGGATCGCCTCGGTCCTTGCTTCTCAGGAATCAAGAATCAGGAATCGCTATGCGCGCGTGAGCACACGGTTCCGGCCCCCCTGTCGTCCCCCGTCAGGGGGACCCAATACCAAGGGTTCCAGTCCCGTGAGCGGAAGTCTGCGGTTCGCCTCGGTCCTTGCTTCTCAGGAATCAAGAATCAGGAATCAGGAATCGCTATGCGCGCGTGAGCACACGGTTCCGGCCCCCCTGTCGTCCCCCGTCAGGGGGACCCAATACCAAGGGTTCCAGTCCGTGAGCGGAAGTCTGCGGTTCGCCTGGGCACTTGCTTCTCAGGAATCAAGAATCAGGAATCAGGAATCGCTACGCCCGCGAGAGCACACTTTTGGTGATGGTTCCCGTCCCCACCAGCTTGTCGTCGACCCACGCCTCGACGCGGATGAAGGCGATCGACTTTCCCTTGCGGTCGACCCGGGCACGAAGCTCCACGCTTTTCCCCTTGGAGACCGGGCGCAGCACCGAGCAGTGCACGTCGTGCGAGACCGCCTGCTCGCTGTCGGCGAGCATCGGCGTGAGCGCGAGAAACGCGCAGACATCCATCATGCCGTAAAGAATTCCGCCGTGCAGCACGCCTGCAGGGTTCGCCGTGTTGTCGTCGACGGGAAAGCGGCAGACCGAGGCGCCGGGTTCCTGGGAAATCAGCTCGAGGCCGCAGAAGCGGTGAAAGGGGTGCGCGAGGACGATGTCGTTGAGGAGCGTCGAGGGTCGAGAGTCAAGCGTCATGGTACAGAGCGAGTCGGGAGTCGTGAGTCTGGGGTCTGGAGTCAGGCGTAACGAGGCGCCTGGCACCCATGGTACCAGAGCGGCCCCGGCCGACCACGCCGGCGACCACGCGGAATCGAAGCCCGAACGGATCTCTCACACGAGTAAGAACTCAGCCCGGACCCACTCGAGAAGCAACCGGATGTTCAGCGCCGCAGCACGGCTTCGCGCACACGGCGGTAGACCTGCTCGCTTCGCTCGCGTTGTCTCTGGATGAATTCGCGGATGTTTTCTGCGTAGCTGACTTCTTCTGGTTGCGGCTTCTGTTCGGCCATGGATCCCTCCCCTTCAACAGATCGCCTCTACCCTATCACAGGGGGAGTGCGACGGCGGCGGCATCGGCCCGTCGAGCAGGGTCAGTATCCGAGAAGGTTCACGGGGCGGAGGGGACGGCTGTCCGGCAACAGTTCGGCGTCGGCGGTCTTTTTCTCCTGCGCCGCTTGGATTTTCCGGACGATGTCGACAGCGGCCACCGCCCCGACGATCAGGTGAACCGAGAGGGCTACGACGCCACCGATGCCGGCCGTGTAGCGGAAGGTCACGCCGGCGGCATCCGCTGCCGCCTCGCCGACCTCATAGGTCTCGCCGGACAACGCAATGCAGGGGAGGAAAATGAAAAAGAACATGACTTCAAGGAAGATGACCACGAGCCATACGAGAGCGGTCAGCCCCAGCACGACAGCAAGGTAGATGGCCCACGTGAGTGCGCATGCGACCAGAAACGCACTGCCGCCTTGCTGGTCATCATAGAAGATGTGCCCGAGCCCGGGCGCGATCAGCGAGAGAACCACCGCCAGCGCAGGCGAGGCATCGGGGTTCAGTTCTGCGGCGGGGGGAACCTGGTTCGGCCGCGCCTTCTTCGCGAAAGCCTCGGGAGAAGCGGCCAGCAGCAGGGAAAATGCGAGCAACAGGATCGCCGCCGCACGGGTGGGGAGGTTCGCCACGGAAAACGCTCGCATGGCAGACAGGATACCATGCGGAGCGATTCCACGCGCATCCCGTCGCACCTGCGCTGCAATACAGTGCACCCTCCTCCTTGGACAAGGAGGAGGGTGCAGGAGTGTTTCAGAGTGGCGCTATGCCTGGAGAATGTCGGGTTCTTGTTTCCCGCCGTCCGGCAACCGTTACGCAGTAACCGGTTCCTTCGGTTCCTTCGCGTCCTTCGCTTCCTTCGCCGGCTTCAGGAGACCGTAGTGCGCGCGGACCTCCTGCTCGATCTGCGTGTAGACCTCGGGGTTGTCCTTGAGGTAGGTCTTGGCGTTCTCGCGCCCCTGACCGATGCGGTCACCCTTGTAGGAGTACCAGGCGCCGCTCTTGTCGACGATGTTCAGCAGGACGGCCAGATCGAGGGCGTCGCCTTCGCGGCTCACGCCCGTGCCGTAGAGGATGTCGAACTCGTGCTCGCGGAACGGCGGGGCCACCTTGTTCTTGACGACCTTGACGCGCGTGCGGTTGCCGATGACACTGTCGCCTTCCTTGATCGCACCCACGCGGCGGATGTCGAGGCGGACCGACGAGTAGAACTTGAGCGCGTTGCCGCCGGTTGTCGTCTCGGGATTGCCGAACATGACGCCGATCTTCATGCGGATCTGGTTGATGAAGATGATCGTGCAGTTGCTCTTGTTGACCGTGCCCGTCAGTTTGCGTAACGCCTGGCTCATCAGGCGGGCCTGAAGACCCATGTGGCTGTCGCCCATCTCGCCCTCGATTTCGGCTTTCGGCGTCAGCGCGGCGACCGAGTCGACGACGATGATGTCGATGGCGCCGGATCGCACCAGCGTTTCGACGATGTCGAGGGCCTGTTCCCCCGTATCCGGCTGCGAGATCAGCAGATCGTCGGTGCGCACGCCGAGCTTGCGGGCATAGGAGACGTCGAGCGCATGTTCTGCATCGACGAAGGCGGCGATACCGCCCTTCTTCTGGGCTTCGGCCACGGCGTGCAGCGCGATCGTCGTCTTGCCCGAGCTTTCGGGGCCGAAGATTTCAATGATGCGGCCGCGGGGAAGTCCGCCGACGCCCAGGGCCACGTCGACACCCAGCGAACCGGTCGAGATCGCCTCGACGTCGCCGTGCAGCGTTTCGCCCTCGCCGAGACGCATGATCGTGCCTTTGCCGAACTGCTTCTCGAGCGTCGAAATCGCATTCTCCAACGCTTTCTGTTTCTCATTCGCGGCCATGGTGGATTCCCTTTCTCTCTCTCCCGGCCCGCGGTGCGTGGGCGGCGAGGTTATCATCTTAAAAATCCCGATGCCGCAAAGTCAACGAAAAAGCAGCAACGGGCCGAATCTATAAAGTAGCGGAAGGCTCGGACAGCGTTTGTCTCGTCAACGCATGTAAAAACTGATTTCCGCCAGATGCGTGCGCACGGGGGCGGCGACTTCCTTCACGAACGCATATTCGAGGCGGAACTGGCCCGGAATTCCCCCACCCGCGCCGATCGACCACTGGTTGCGGTGCTGCGGACCCGCGGGATCCTGGCCGTAGCCGCCGCGCACCGAAGCCCAGGGGCCGATGAAGCCTTCAAGGCCGGCGTTCCACCGGATGCGCTCTCCGTCGGGCAGGCCCGGCGTGTAGTGGAGATCGGCGGTCACCTCGGCGTAGTCGGCGATGCGGCTCGCGAGCCCGCCGGCGAAGGCACGTTCGCGCAGCACGCCGTCGGGCGGATTCAACAGATCGTAGGCCACGAGGCCCAGGCGGAACCGGCCTTCGAGCGGATCGTAGAGCAGCCCCAGGTCGAAGTTCCAATCCGTGCGCCGCGTGCGCGTGCGGTCGATGCGATAGTGTACGCCGACGCCGATGGCGGTATTGCCCAGCCAGCGCTGGGCCAGGGCCAGCGCGAAGTCGTCGGCGGGATCCCGGCCCCCCAGGTCGCGCACCCAGCCGATGCCGCCGCCGAGGCCGCCGGTGGAGTCGACGATGGAGACCCCGAAGCGGCGCTCGGGTGCAGGCGTGTTCTGGCGCAGGTGGCCAAAGCCCGAAAGCTGGTAGCGGGGGAGCATGACCGTCCCCGCCGGATTCAGATAGATCGATGCGTTGTCGTCGGGGGCGGCAAGGCCCCCCTGCAGGGCGGCCGCGCGGGCCGAGGGAGGCGGCTCGACGAGACCGGCGGTCTGCGCGCCGGCCCCGGGGGCAAACAGCACGCAAAAGACCGCGGTGAGAGAGAGCATCAGGGCCGCCGACCCGGCGCGCGCACGCAGTGGAAACACGTCTTCACCTTGGCCTTAGGGTAAGCCACAGGGTAACACGCAGCCCGAGGGGGACTCCAGTGGCGCGGCTGCCCCAAGCGGCCCGTTCAGACGGCGGCGATGGAGGCGGGCGTCAGGGAAATGCCCACCGGTCGACGGTGACGACGGCCGGGGTCGAGGCGGGGCCGGGAACGCCGTGACGATCGACGGCGCGAACGCGCCAGTACAGTACGCCCAGGGGCACGCTGCGCACGGGCTCGAAGTAGGTGATGTCGCCGACGTCGCCGGAAAAACGCAGGTCGTGAAAGTCGGGATCGGTGGCGACCTCGAGGCGATAGCCGCGCGCTTCGGGTACCGCGCGCCAGAGGAAACGGAAGGCGCGCAGGCTCGCGTTGGCTGCGGGGTAGAGCGGCACGGGGGACTGCGGCGCGCGCCGGGTTTCGACGGTTACGCCGCCGGGGCCGGAAATCCACGTGAGCGCGTCGCCCGCTCCGAGCCGGTAATCCTTGCCGCCGGCTCGGAGGAAGGCATGGTCGCCCGCCACGACGCTCACGACCGCCCGGTTCTCATCGGCGCGGTCGATCAGCACGTCCGCGTCGAGTACGTGAACGGTCAGACCGGGAAGGGAGAGGGACCAGGCTGTGTTTCCCGCGACGCTCGCTTCGATGCGCCGGGCGTCGACGCGCACCCGGTTGGCTTCGACGGGCGCGAGAGTCGCCGGGCCCGCGATGCGCAAGCGGATGCGGGCCCCTCGCTCGGCCCCCGAAAACGCGAACTTCCCGGCAGAAAACGTCACGGCGGTGTCGAAGGGGAGCGGCATGCCGCTGCGCAGCGCCGTCCCCAAGGTCGCCTCGGTGATCGGCGCCGGAGATTCGGGGTAGACGGTCGCGGACGGGGAAAGCAGGCGCCATTGGGCGGAAGATGTCGATGCGGAATCCGCGGCCATGGCAGTGGAAGCGGCAAAGAGCAGCCCTGCGGTCAGCCAGCCTGCCTTCATGGCCGTGCGTCCCTTTCCCCGGCATCGGGATCGAGTTGCAGTTCGAGCAACGCCTTTTCGTCGACCGCCACGGTGAACTTCGCCGTGCGCGGTTTGAACCCCTCGGCCTCGACGCGGATCCGATAGGTTCCCGGCGCGAGCATCCCGGCATAACCGTCATCCAGTATCGTAAGACGGTGGACAGCCGGCTCGATGGCGAGGGCGGCGCGCACAGAAGACTGGCGGGCATCGATGACACGGATGAAGACGTAGGCCCACTCTGCGGGGCAGCCGCTCTCGGTTTTTGCAGCGAGCAGCGCACACCGATCCTGCATGCCGGGCAGACCGTCGCCGTCCGGATCGGGGCGAACCGCCCGGGTCTGCGTGACCGGCTCCTGTGGGGAATGCTGGGCGTGCGGCGAAACGTCTTGCACGGCCGTGTCGGCCGCACGCCCGGAGGCGCAGGCCGTTATCAGAAGAACGATACACGTCAGAGCCCACGGGTTCCCGACGCGGCCGAGCATCAGCCCGTGCAGCAGTGCGATGCGCATACCCGTATCCTAGCGGCGGTCGGGCGGGCCGGCAAGGGGGTCGGCAGAAGGAGCAAGCTGCGCTTCGAGCTCCCGGATGCGTTGCTTCAGCTCGACCATACGCAGTTCCCGATCGACGGCAACACGGTTGAACTTCTCGAGCTCATCGTTGCGCTCACGGAGGGCTTCGATGCCGATGATGTGGTCGAGCAGCAGGCTCATCTGCGTGGCCATGACCGCGAAGAACTCAACGTCATGCGCGGTGAAGCGATGCCCGGCCAGCGTGAACAGGTTCATGCAGCCAAGGACGCGATCCTGCACGACGAGGGGATAGCACAGGAAATTGCGCATGCCGATCTTGCGCAGGCGCGGGAAGACGAGTTCGGGGTGGGATCCGATATCGTCGAGAAAGATGGGGGTGCGCAGTTGAACCGCCCGGCTCGTAAATCCCTGTCCGGGCCGGAGAATGCGCACCTTCTCGCGGAGCTCGGGATCAATGCCCAGATCGGCCACCATGCACAGGCCCGGCTCGTCATCGCGGACGGTATAGACGCAGCCGCCGTCGGCCGCCACCGCCGCGACGCACTGTGCCAGCATCGACCGCAGCTGCATTTCGGGCTCGCCCGGTCGAACGGCCTCCATCGCGAGGGCGCGCAGCGTCTCGAGTTCGCTGTTCCGTTCGGTGAGCGCGAGACGCTCCCGGTCCTCTTCGGTCACGTTGCGCAGTAGAACCTTCAAGCCCGCCTCGTCGCGCAGCCCCGTCGCGGCAAAGTGGACGATGCGTCCGTCGCGCCGCGCCTGTGAAAACCGTTCGGGTACGGTGGACGGAGCCGCGGCCAGCCCGGCGCTCCATTCCGCCCATCCGCGAAGGCGGGGAAAAAAGGTGGCGCAGAAGCCACGGTCGGCCAGGGCCGATCCGGTATCGGGAAAGCCGAGAAATCGCGCCGCTTCATCGTCGAGGGCGCAGATGCGCCCGTCGTGGTCGAGGCTGAACCGGGCGAACCCGAATGGGGCGAGAAGCTGCGGCAGCGTGTCCGGCGAATCGATGGCCATGGAAAATTCAAGCTATCAGGAGCGTGCGCCGCTTTCAATGCAGGACCCTGTCACGCAGGGGCCCGCGTGGCGCAGCGGCGGCGATATGGTACTTTGACAGGCGCATGGCTATCCGCGACGAATTTCGCTACTGGTATTGCCTGCCCGAGCGTTCGCAGGAGCACCCGATTCACGACTGGCGGCTGTTCAGGCGGTACTTGGCCGTCATGCTGCTCGTGCTCGCGCCCTTTCTCAGTTCCGAGGTCCAGGCGCTCACGGGCATTCCCCTCCATCGGGCCGCCGCGTTCGTCGCCCTGCACGTAACGCTGACGGCGGTAGGCACGTGGCGGCGCGGCTATGCGCTGCAGCACCTCGAGAACGCCGTCATGACCGCCCTGCTGCCCTTCGTGGCCGCGGCCGCGACCCCGGTGCTCTGGGTTTTCTATCTGCTCTCGGCCATCAACGACGCCGTGCTCTTCCGGGGAAGCCGTTTTCACGCCCTGATCCTGGCCGTGCTCCCCTGGATCATGTTCGGGATGAGCCGCGCAACCGGCGCACTTGCCGACCTGCCTTTCGGGGTCGTGCTGATCGTCGCGCTCCTGACCCCGACGTTCTATCTCTGGGTCGCTTCGGTGCTGGATCGATACGATTCCATCGTCAGCCAGAACCGGATCCTGCTGGCGAGCGCTTCGCGCCAGGAAGAGCGCGAGCGCATCAGCGCCGATCTGCACGACGGCGTGGGGGCGAACCTCACCGGTCTCGTCCTGCGTTGCGAGATGGCGCGCGAGGCCTTGCGGGTCGAGCCGGGGCTGGCTTCGGGAATTCTGGAGGAAATGGAGCGGTTGAGCCGCGACGCGCTGCGCCAGGTGCGCCTCACCGTGCGGTCGCTCGTGCACGAGCCGCTGCTCCCCGAGGAGTTTGGCTCGACGCTGCGCTCCATCGCCAACGAGGCGGCCCCGGGGCGCACGCGGATTACGGTCAACGCCGGCGACTCGGGACGCCTCAGCGCCGAGCTCGCCTACAACCTGCTGCTGCTGAGCGCCGAGGCAATCAACAATTCCGTACGCCACGGCGAGGCAGGCAGTATCGATATCGTGTTTACGTGGACGCCCGCCGAGTGGAGCCTCGAAGTTCACGACGACGGCGTGGGGGTCGGCGGCTCCCCGAACGGACGCCTTCCGCTCCGGTCCATCGACCGGCGTGCCGTGCGCATCGGCGCCGAGGTCGACGTGCGGTCGCATCCTGGCGGCGGCCTGGGCCTGCTCGTACGCGGTCTTCGCGAGCCCCAGCCCGCGGCAGTCAGCGGCCCGTAAAGGTGGGCGCCCGCTTCTCGACGAATGCCGCCACCCCTTCGGCGGCATCGTCACTCGCGAACGCAGTTTCGCGAATCTGCTGCACGAAGGCCAGATCTTCGGGCCCGAGCTTCACGGCCGCCAGCCGGCGAATCATGCGCGCATGCCCCCGGTGCGAAAGCGGCGCGAGGGAGGCTATCTCCGCGACGCGCGCCCGGATCTCGGTTTCGAACGAAGCGGCCGGAAACACGCCGTTGACCAGCCCGATGGCGAAGGCGTGCGCGGCCGGCACATTGCGCGCCGAGTAGAAAATCTCGGCCGTGTTCGCGGGGCCCACGAGCGAAACGAAGCGGCCAATCCCCTCCGGCGTGTAGACGATGCCGAGTTTCGCCGGCGGCATCCCCAGGGTCGCGTGTTCGACGGCCCAACGGATATCGCAGGTCACCGCCAGCTCGCAGCCGGCGCCCACGGCGTGACCGTTGACGATCGCAACGGTCGGCATCGGCATTTCGGCGAGCTGCCGCAGCGTTTCGGTAAGATCGACGGCCGCGTCGCGCGGCGTCTCCTGCACCTCGGCGAAGCTGCGCAGATCGTAGCCCGCGCTGAACGCCTGTTCGCCCTCGCCGCGGATGACGAGACACCGGATGTCTTCGTCGGCGGCCACGGTTTCGAGGTGGGCCCGCAGATCACGCAGAATGGCGGGGGTGACGGCGTTGCGCCGCTTGGGGTGAAACAGGGTCAGCCAGGCGGCGTGCCCGTCGATGTGCAGCGATACTCCGCTTTCCATGAAGAATCCTTTCCGGACCGGGGGATCAGGCCGCGGGCCAGCGTACCTGTTCGAGCGGCCAGTGCGTGCGCACCTGAAGCCGCAGATCGTCGACCGCCCCTTCGGCCAGGCGCAGCGCGCCGACGGCCCCGATCATGGCCGCGTTGTCGGTGCACAGATCGAAGGAGGGAAAAATGACTTCGCGCCCGGCAGCGCGCTCTTCGAAGCTGCGCCGGAGCCGCCGGTTCGCCGCCACCCCGCCGGCGACGACGATACGGTCATACCCGTGTTCAGCCGCTGCGCGCAAGGTCTTGGTGACCAGGCTGTCGACGATGGCCTCCTGCACCGAGGCGGCCAGGTCGGCAACCTGATCGTCGTTCAGCCGGCCCATCGATTCGACCTGCTGCCGAACGGCGGTCTTGAGGCCCGAGAACGAGAAGTCATAGCCCGGATCGCGCTGCAGGCCGCGGGGAAATTCGTAGCGGCGCGGATCTCCGAGGGGCGAAACCTTGTCGATCGACACACCGCCGGGATACGGCAGGTTGAGCAGGACGGCGGCCTTGTCGAACGCCTCGCCGGCCGCGTCGTCGCGCGTGCGTCCGAGCAGCCGGTAGCTTCCCGGACGATCGATGCCGTACAGATGCGTGTGGCCGCCCGAGACGACGAGGCCGAGCAGCGGGAAGCGCACGTCACGTTCGAGCAGTACGGCGAGCAGGTGGGCTTCGATGTGGTGCACGCCGATGAGCGGAATTCCCAGGCGATAGGCCAGGCCGCGCGCGAACGAAAGCCCGACCAGCAGGCTCCCCACGAGGCCGGGGCCCGAGGTTACGGCGATCGCCTCCAGATCGGATTCCTTCGTGCCCCCTTCTTCGAGCACGCGCCGGACGACCGGATACATGGCGGCCACGTGCTCGCGGCCGGCGATTTCGGGAACGACGCCGCCATACGGAGCGTGCACGGCGGCCTGCGAGCCGACGACGGAGGCGACGAGACGGTTGCGCCGGTTGACCAGGGCGGCGGCGGTTTCGTCGCAGCTTGTTTCGAGAGCCAGAATCATGTGCGCGAGCAGTCAGGGGTACTGAACTTCCTTGTTGCCGGGGGCGACGAATTTCTCTTCGACATCGAGGCCGCGAAACGGGTCGACGACGAGGGCGAGAAACGGATGCCCGCGTTTTTTCGAGCCGCTCCAGGTGACTTCGACTTCGACGGAAAGCCGGTTGCCGACGGGAAGCACCTTGCGCGGCTTGAGGGTGTACTGGCCCTTGGCGGGAGACTTATAGATGACGAGCACACGATGTTTCTTGAAATCGACCTTCAGGGTTCCATCGTACAGATAGCCCCACATTTTTTTCCACTCGGCCTCGCTGCGGATTACACGGTAGGAAAGACGGGCTCCCTTGGGGCTCAGGGCGGTGCCTGCCTTCGAAAAGCGCAGCGGCTGATCGCCCAGGAACTGGTTGTGATGGCGCAGCAGAACTTCGCCCTGCTGGGCGGCGGCGGGGGAGGCAGACAGCGCGAGGGCCGTCAGGATGAATACCAGCGTGCGGGTCATGTTCTTTCCTCCTGTGCCTAAATGATACCGCGCAGCGCGTCGAGAAAGTACTCGATGTCGGCCGCGCTCGTGAAGACGCCGGGGCTGACTCGCACCGCGCCCCCCGCCAGACTGCCCGCCCGCCGGTGCGCGCCCGGAGCGCAGTGCAGGCCGCCGCGCACGGCGATGCCGCCCGCAGCGAGCCGGCCCGCCACCTCTTCGCTGTTACGCCCGCGCACGGCGAAGGTGACCAGGTTGGCCCGATCGTTCTCTTCGACGGCGCTCAGGATGGCGACCTCCGGAAACACCGCGAGCGCTTCGAGAAGGTGCCGGATGTGCTCACGCTTGCGTGCGAGTACGCTTCTGCGCGGCTGTCCGGCCAGCCATTGCACGCCGGCGGCCAATCCCGCGATGCCCGGGAGATTGTGCGTTCCGGCTTCCAGGCGTTCGGGCATGTCTTCGGGCATCTCTGCGCGGGAACTTTCGGTGCCCGTGCCCCCTTCGCGCCACGTGTCGAGCCTCAGGTCTTCGCGCACATAGAGCAGACCCACACCGGGCGGACCCAGCAGACCTTTATGGCCCGGCACGGCAAGCATGCCCCATCCGGCGGCGCCGGCGTCGATGTCGACGTAGCCCGCCGTCTGGGCCGCATCGACGAGCAGCGGCACGCCGCGGCGCTTCGTCTCGAGGCCCAACTCTTCGAGCGGATTGACGGCGCCCAGGACGTTGGAGGCGTGCGTGCAGACCATGAGGCGCGTCTCCGGTTCGATCGCGGCGAGCATGGTTCGCGGAGCGATGCGCCCCGCCGCATCGGCCGGCACGCGGGTTACGCGCACGCCGCGGCGCTCGAGCGCGGCCAGCGGCCGTACGACCGCGTTGTGCTCGATGTCGCTGACGACGACATGGTCTCCGGGACGCAGCCACCCCTTGAGGGCCATGTTGAGCGAGTCGGTGGCGCCGGCCGTGAACACCAGGCGCGCGCTGTCTGACACACCGAGAAAGCGGGCGATCTCCTCGCGCCAGCCGAAGAGGTCGCGGGTGGCGGCCATGCCGGGGCCGTGCGCGCCGCGGTTGGCGCTGGCCCCGCGCCGCAGGGTCTGATCGACCGCGGCGTATACCGCCTCGGGCCGCGGGTGCGCGCTGGCGGCGTTATCCAGATAGACGTCCACCGTGATTTCCCCGCCGCCCGCGCGGCGCTATGGGTTCTCTTTCAGGCGCCGTTCGGCTTCGGCGAACACAGGCGGATCCTGCTCACGGCACTTCTGCACGACCTGATTATAAAAGACGCGGGCCTGTTTGGCTTCACCGATTTTCTCGAGCGCAAGACCGGATTTGAGGCCGGCAGCACAGAACTTGGGACTCTCCGGATATTCCTTGAGCACGGTCGTGTAGCGGCGCAGGGCGTCAAGGTATTTCTCCTTGCGGAAATGGCTCTCGCCGATCCAGAAGTGAGCGTTCGAGACGTACTTGCTGTCGGGGCGCGCGCGAAGCAGGTGTTCGAAGCCGGCCGTGGCCTCGTCGTACTTGCCGGCGTTGAACAACTCCAGCGCCTTCTGATACAGCGCCGCGTCGTCGGCCGCGCCCGTCGCCGGCGCTGCCGCGCGGCTCTTCTCCATCTCAGTGAGCTTGGCCTGCAGGTCGGTCAGCGTCGCCTCGAGGCTGTCGATGCGCTGCGCATTGGCGCTGAACCGGCTGGCGGTCGTATTCACGTCGGCGGCCCGGCTTTCGAGCACGGTCACGCGGTCGCCGAGCGAGTCCTGGCGCGCCCCCATCGAGGCGACGGTCTCGCGGATGGCCCGCGCCTCGGCGCTCGCCTTCTTCGAAGAGGACTCGATGGCCGCCTCGAGCTGCTCGCCGCGCGACTGCTGTTTCGATTCGAGCTCCTGCACGCGCGTTTCGAGCAGAACCGTGCGCCGGCGAAGCTGATCGACCTCTTCCATCGTTGCGCAGCCGCCCATCACGAGCAGCAGCGCCCCCGCGGCCGCGCGCATCATTTCACCACGAACTCGGCCCGGCGATTCTCGGACCATCCCGATTCGTCGTGGGCCTGGGAAACGGGCATCTCTTCGCCGTAGCTGATGGTAGTCATGCGATCGGCTTCGACGCCGAGACGGATGAGGGCTTCGCGCACGGCGCCGGCGCGGCGCTCGCCGAGAGCCAGATTGTATTCTCCGGTTCCGCGTTCGTCGGTATGCCCTTCAATCTGGACGCGCACGCTGGGGCGCGCCTGAATCCATTCGGCATTGGCCTTCACGATTTCGAGGGCCTCGGGCGACAGATTGGCGTCGTCGAATCCGAAGCCAACCGGGCGCAGGCCTTCGACGATGGAGCCCTCGCCGAGCGCGCCCTCTCCTGTGCGCGTGCGATCGATCTCGGCGGCGACTTCGGCTTCGGTAAAGCTGCGGCCTCCGAGACGCACACCGTCGCCGTCGCCGGCGCCGCCCGAACCCTTGCCGGCACCCTTGGTACCGGGGACGCACCTGGTATTGCGCGCGGCCTCGACGCGGGCCACCTCGGCGAGCTGCTGCGCCGTCTCGGCGCTCCTCTTCGCGTCGTCGTACTCCTTGTCGTTGTTCAGGCGGTACGTGCGCGCCATCATCTCTTCTGCGCTCTGGTACTCGGGAGTGGCGCAATCCGGGGCGCCGGCGTCGCGCGCGGCCTGCATGGCCGCTTCGGCGGCCTGAATCTGATCGACCGGCGACTTGGGGCACCCGGCAAGCAGGACCCCCAGAAGAAACAGGGCAGCGGCAGTCTTCATGCTTTTCATACTCTGGTTACCCGAAATTCTGGTTTAGCGGTTGAAGTAGCGGCCCCAGGCCGGGTTGCGTTCGTCGCCCGGAAGGCTGGTCACCTGCGTCTCGGTGCCGGTGATCGAATCGATGGCCCACAGGTCGAAATTGCCGCGGCGGTTCGAGCTGAACACGACGTAGCGGCCGTCGGGGCTCCAGCTCGGATCCTCGTGCGAGCCGGCCGAGGCGGTCAGGCGCTTGCGTTCGGAACCGTCGGGGCGCACGAGCCAGATGTGATTGTCGTCGCGGTTGAAGTAGGCGATCCACTCGCCCGTCGGGCTCCAGGCCGGCGACGAGTTGTAGCGGCCTTCGAGCGTGACCCGCCGGACGTCGGTTCCGTCTACGTTGGCGACGAAGATCTGGGGGTTGCCGAGGCGGTCGCTCGTGAACGCAATCTTCGTTCCGTCGGGGCTGAAGGTCGGCTGCACGTCGATGGCGCCGTTGCGCGTCACCCGCTGCACGACGTCGCCCTTGCGGTTGAGCAGATAGATCTCGCTGTTGCCCTCGAACGACAGGGTCGCGGCCACGTACTGGCCGTCGTGCGAAAAGGCGGCGCCGGTGTTGGAGCCGTTGCGCGTCGAGATGGCCTCGTCGCTGCCGTTCACGACATCCATGAGAAAGAGATCGGGGTTGCGGCGCTTGTAGCTGGTATAGGCGAGCAGCTTGCCGTCGGGGCTCCACGAGGGGGCGAGGTTGAGCATGTTGTTGCGCGTGACCGGCTGCAGGTCAGAACCGTCGAGATCCATGACCCAGAGATCCTTGCGGTTCGTCTCGGGCTTGCGGTATTCAAAGGCGATGCGCGAGTTGAACGGTCCCTTGCGGCCGGTGATGAACTCCATGAGTTCGTTGGCGAAGGCGTGCACGGCAGGGGCGACGTCGCCGGCCACCTGGTACTGCTTGCCGAGAATCATCTTCTCCTGGATCGGATCGAAATAGCCGAGCTCGAGCAGCCAGCCTTTGCCCTGACGCGAGAGGCGGCCGCGCACGAGCGAATCGGCGCCGGTCATCTTCCACAGCTTGTACTGCGGCGCCTCGAAGGAGTCGCCCTGCGCCTGCCGCTCCCAGGCCGCCGTGTCGACCGTGCGGAATACGCCGGAGAAATCGAGGTCCTTGCGGAGCAGCTCGGCCGAGCGCGCCGCTTCTTTCGGGTCGCCGCCGGTTCCCGTCAGCAGGGGGGGAACCGCAACGCTCACCTTGCGCGCCGTGGCGTTGGAGATGTCGATGATCACTTTCTCCTGCGCTTCGGCGGTTGCGGCAAAGCTGCCGAGCAGAATCAGAATCAGCCAGCGTTTCATGTTCATGGACTCCTATCGCCCTTTCGGCGTGAACCGCGAATAGATTTCAAAAACCCCGCGCACGGTCGTCGGCGGGGCAGGCAGCGGGCTCGCGGCCCAGACGGCGCGCAGGGCGCTTTCGTCGAGGACGCGGTTGCCGCTCGAATTGTCGACCCAGGCATCCTTGACCGTTCCGTCTGCGCCGATGCGGATGCCCACCTGGACCGTTCCCGCGAATGCGGTCAGATGCGTCGGAACCGCCCAGCGGCTCTCGATGGCGGTCTGCACCTGTCCGCCGTAAATCTGAATGGCCAGCGCGCCGATCTCCCCCTTGGTCGCACCGTCGCCGCCCGCGCCCGGCGCGCCTTCGCCGCGGGCGCCGGCCTTGCTCTCGATCAGCTTGCCGACGTTGGCGAGCGTGGCCGCGAAATCGTCGCCCTTGGCCTGCTCAGCCGTCTTCTCGGCCTGCTTTCCGGCGTTCTTCTTCTGCGGCTCTCTGACCGACCCCTTCGCAGACTCGGCCGGCTTCGCCGGTTTCGCCGGTTCTTTTTTCGCGGGCGACTTTTCTTTCGACTTCTCTTTTTTCGCCGGCACCGCCTTACGCGGATCAACTGCCGTCTTCTTTTTCGGCTCGGCCTTCGGCTTCTCTGCGGCCTTCGGCGGCGGCTTGGGCGCCTCGGCCCGGGCCGTCTTGGGCGCGGGCTCGACCGGCCTGGGGGCGGGGGTGCTTCTGCCGCCCCCCGTGCCGCCCGACGGCACGGCCGATACCAGCTTCACATTGTATACCGGCGCGATGACACGGTCAGGCGCTTTGAACAAAGAAGCGGCGCCCACGACGAACCCGTGCAGCAGCAGGCTGCCGCCGAGAAACAGGGGAAGCATTCGACTTTCGGGGCGCTCGCGTCGCCTGCCCAACCTAGTTCTCCGGATCCGTCATCATGCCCAGGTCCTGCACCCCGGCGCGTTCGAGCGCCGCCATGACGCGCACGACCGTGCCGTAGACGACCTGCTCGTCGGCGCGCAGAAAGACCTTGCGGTTGGGATTGTCGCCGCGCATCTGCTGAATCTGCGCGCCGATTTCCTTGAGCGACGTCTCGACCTCGCCCAGAAAGAGCTTGCGATCGCGCGTCACCGAGACGACGATGGCGCTGTCGTCGGCGGGCGACGGCGCGGCGTCGGCCTTCGGAAGCGTCAGCTGCACCCCCTGCTGCATCATCGGCGCGCTCACCATGAAGATGATGAGCAGCACGAGCATGATGTCGACCAGGGGGGTGACATTGATCTCGGCCAGGCCGCGCTTATCGGAGCCGCCCGTCTGCATGGTTACTTGAGGAAATACCGTTCGGAAAGGTTCTGGAGCTCGAGGCCGAAATTATCCATCTCGGTCTGCAGCCGCCGCACGTAGCCGAGCAGCCAGTTGTAGGCGGCAACGGCGGGAATGGCGGCGGCGAGCCCGGTGGCCGTCGCGATCAGCGCTTCTGAAATCGGTCCGGCGACGACGGCCAGCGATGCCGAGCCGGTGCTGCCGATGCCGGCAAAGGCGTCCATGATGCCCCACACGGTGCCGAAGAGCCCGATGAAGGGGGCCGCGGCCGCCACGGTGCCGAGAAACGAGAGGTAGCTTTCGAGGCGCAGGTTCTCCTGCATGGCGCTCGACTTCAGCGTGCGCTCGAGCCCCTGCGACCCGGTGCGGATCAATTCGCGCATGGCGGTGTTCTCGCCGACGCTCTCACGTTCCTTGCGAAACGTGCGCAGCTCGCGGAAGGCGTCGAGAAACAGGCGGGCGACGGGGCTCCCCTTCAGCTCGCGCGCGCGTTCGGCCGCGTTCTCGAGGTTCTTCGACTCCCAGAACTCGTCGAGAAACTCATCGGTCTGCCGGATGGCCCGGCGCAGCTGCACGGCCTTGAAGGCGATGATCGCCCAGGTGAGCACCGAGAGAACGATGAGCAGGATGAGCACGCTCAGGACGACGAATCCCGACTGGCTTATCTGCTCCCAGGCTGAAACCGAGAGGACGAGCGCGTGCGCAAGCGTCAGATGGGTCATTCTGCTCCAACGGTAAAGACGTTCGTGATCGCCAGATCGCGCGCATTGATTCCGGCGGTGCGAAACGGGCCGACGACGGCAAAGTATAGTCCGGGCTGCAGGTCGAGGCGCACCTTGCGTTCGAAATCGCAGGGCGCGTCGCCCGCGCAGACCGCTTCTTCATAGACGACGGTGGTTTCGACTTCCGGCGCCTTGAGGGTACCGGGTGTGCGCGGGTCTACACAGCTGTCTGGCGCTACGTGGTGAATCTGCAAATCCCGGGCCAGCGGGGCCTTGCCGCGGATCCACACCTGCGCCCCTTCGGCGACCCGGCCCGGCGCGGCCCGATCGCCGACCGTACCGACGTAGGCTCCGGCGCCGTCGAAGATGCGGAATTCCACAAATGTGTCTTTTTCATGCACCACGATCCGCCCGGCGACCAGTCCGGCGGTCAGATCGGTCCACGTAAACGAGGGGCTGAGGATCGAAGTCATCGGCAGGCCGAGCGGCGGGCCCGACGAAAGCTGCACGGTGTCTTCGTAGGGGAGCAGCGTGCGATGGTTGTCGCTGCCGCCGACCGCGACCGTGTGGCGCCCCTGCAGGCGATCGCAGAGATAGCCTTCGTAGGCCATGACATCATATAGATCCCAGCCCACGCCGCCGTTCCAGATCTCGAGCGCGTCATAGTCATAGGTCGTCCAGTCGAAGACCATCCAAGGCGTGCCCGAGACGAACGGATGATTGACGATGGCGAACCCGCCGCGCTCGTGACACTGGCGCACCGTCTCGTCGCCGTTCACGTCGCCGGGCGGGCGGTCGCGGAAAGCGCCGGTGCGATCGAAGGTCTCGAGATCGAGCGGAATGCAGCCGACATGGCCCACCGGCGAAAGGTCGCCCGTGCCCGCCGTCGAGCAGTCGATGCACTCATCGGCCTTGAGCGTGCTGACGGGCGATATCTCCGATCCGTCGACCATGAGAAAGCTCGCCGACGAGAGCGCCGCGGCGGTATCCCAGAGCGGAAACTCGGGCCCCGAGTTCCAGCGGTCGCCGTACTCGACCGTCGTCCAGGTCACGCTGCCGGCGGAATTGGAGTGATCGGTCAGGACCAGAAAGTCGAGGCCGATCTCGGCCGCTTTCACGGCGATCGTCTCGGGAAACGATTGCAGAGAGCCGTCGGGAAGCCGGGTGTCGTTGGAGCCGACACTGGTGTGCACGTGAAAGTCGCCGGCGTACCAGTCCGCCTGCGGACCCTCACTCCAGACCGGGTCGCGTGCCGGGGCCTCTGTCGTGCAGGCGGTCAGAAGACAGGACAGGGCGAAACCGGCCGTTGCCCAGGTCATGGGCGGTCGCAGGTTGGTCATGGCGTCATTGTATCGGAGACATTTTCCGCCTCGCAAACAGCGGCTCCCGGCGCAGGCACGGATCGCGGATCGGCGGAGCATTGCGTGGCGATTCGGCCCGCCGCCAGCGGGTTGCACACCAGGCGGGACCGGGGCGCGGCTTGAGGCGCACGAGCGGCGCAACCGGCGTGGGACCGACTGCCGGATCGCTTGCGCCGAACCAGGGGGAGGGTTACGATAACGACCGGGGGAACTATGAGCGGAAACCAACAATATGTCGACTGCCCCATCTGCGACGCCGTCTGCCCGATTGAAGACGACGCCAAGGTCGGGGACGAGATTTACTGTTCGTACTGCAGCAGCCCGCTGGACCTTCGCAAGAACGGCGACGGCGGCCTGAAAGCAGTCGAGCAGTAGGCGCAAGTCTCGCCGGCCCCGGCCGGGACAGCTTCTGCCGCCCGGGCGCCCGCAGATGCGCGCCGTAGTCCATCGGCCCATCATGGGGTCATGGAACGCAGAATCTACGGGCAACTGATCGTTGCCGCACTCTTCGTGTTCGGTCTGGCCCTGCCGGCCGACGCCCTGCAGCAGCAGGATACCGGCCCGCGCAGTTCGCGCGAAGACGCGGCCCTGCGCGAGCGCATCCACGAGCGCCTGCTCGTCGACAGCCGCACGCAGTCTTACCGCTTCACCATCGAAACGCGCGGCGGGCACGTCGTGCTGCGCGGCGACGCCGACACCCTGCGCGACGCAGGTATCGCGGTCGCCCTCGTGATGTCGACCCGCGGCGTGCGCTCGGTGGGCACGGAGCTGGAAATCACCGGCCCCGCGCGCGCCAATGAAGAGATTCTGGCCGATGCGCGCCAGGCGCTCGCCTTTCGCTCGTGGGCCGACTCCGAGGCCGATATCCGGGTTGAGAACCAGCGCATCACGCTGACCGGGCGCTTTCCGAATTTCGCGCGCCTCGACACGGCCGTCGATGCGCTCAGCAATATCGAGGGCATCCGCGGCCTGACGATCCGCGCGCAGATCGATCCGGTGCTCTCCTTTTCCGAGGCCTACCTCACGCGGGCCGTCGCCAGAACGCTCGTTAACGACGCCTACGTCGACGCCGATCAGATTCGCGTCGGCGCCCAGGCAGGGACCATCTGGCTGGAGGGGACCGTCGCGAGCGCGGATGAACGGCGCCGCGCCGAGATGCTGGCCCGCTTCGTCACCGGCGTGCGGGGGGTCGAGAACCGGATCCGGATCGCCGGCGCCGATCGCGCGCGGCAGCCTGCGGGCTGAGCGGCGTCTGGCACGTGCGAATACCCAGTTCCTGGTATTGTAAACACCAGTGTTTTACTTTACCTTTACTGGTGGCAAGCATGGAAGCCGACGCCGGCTTGCCGCCAAGTAAATCGCCTTCCGGACAAAGGCAATTTGCTTCCTCCCTGCCCGCTATCACCGATGGCGGGCTTTTTTTTGCCTGCGCGCCGGAGCTGAGCCGGCTGTTATAATGTTCTCTTCCCATGGATTGGAACATTCAGGACACGATTGTCGCCCCGGCCACGGCCCCGGGGACGGCGGCCGTCGCCATCGTGCGTCTGGCCGGCCCGCAGGCCTGGACGCTTGCCGGGCATGTCTTTCCCGCTCTGGGAGCAACCTCGACGCCACGCATGGCCGTTTTCGGCCGGCTCGAGACCCCCGACGGCGTGGTCGACGAGGCGCTCGTACTCCCCTTTCGCGGACCGCGTTCCTACACCGGCGACGATCTCGTCGAGTTTCATCTGCACGGCAACGACCTGCTCGTCTCGGGTCTTGTGCGCTCTCTCGTCAGCCTGGGGGCGCGGCCGGCCGGGCCGGGGGAGTTCACGCGCCGCGCCTTTCTCAACGGCAAGCTCGACCTGACGCGCGCCGAAGCGGTGGCCGAAGTCATCGCGGCGCGCTCAGAGCGGGCGGCGCGGGGGGCGGCGGCACGGCTCGCGGGGGCCCTCTCAGACCGCTACCGCGGTATCCGCACGCGCCTGCTCGATCTGCTCGTGCACCTTGAAGCCTCGGTCGATTTTCCCGACGAGGACATCGAAACCCTCGGCTACCCGCGACTGCTGGGTGATCTCGCCGCGTTGCAGGCCGAACTTCAGGGACTCGCGGCGACCTACACCTCGGGGCGCATCGAGCGCGACGGGCTGCGGGTCGGGATCGCCGGAAGGCCGAACGCCGGCAAGAGTTCGCTGTTGAACGCGTTGCTCGGATCGGAGCGGGCCATCGTGACGCCGGTGGCCGGCACGACGCGTGATTATCTGGAGGAATCGCTCACGGTCGCCGGGGCGCGCATCCAGATCATCGACACGGCCGGCCTGCGAGAGACCGACGACGTCGTCGAGGCAGAGGGGATTCGCCGCGCGCGCGGGCGCATGGCCGAGGCCGACCTACTTCTCTATGTCGTCGACATGACCTGCCCGCCGGTATCCGGCGAGTGGGAGGCTGCGCGGGATCTCGGGCGGGGCACGCTGGTGTGGGTGCTCAACAAGGCCGATCTTGCGGAGGGCCCCTTCCCCGAACCCCCGGGCGGGCCCGTGTTCCGCCTCTCGGCGCGCACGGGGGCGGGGGTCGACGCGCTGCTCGGCTGGCTCGGATCGGCGGCGGCCGGCAGCGATGGCGACCAGGGGTTCCGCGTGGCCACGGCCCGCCAGGCGCGCCTGCTCGAGCAGAGCGCGGCGTCGCTGGCTGCGGCGCGCGATGCCCTGACGAGCGGCATCTCGCCGGACCTGGTCGTACAGGATCTTCGCGACGCCGTGCGCACTGTGGGCGAACTCACGGGAGAGATTGCGAACGACGAAGTGCTCGGGTCCATCTTCTCGACGTTCTGCGTGGGGAAGTGATTGGGAGCGGCTTCCGCGGAAGGGCCCCTTTTTCCGCAAGAGCTACCTGGTCGTCTCCCGAAAGACCCTCCATCTTGTTGTCCGCTGAAAAGACCCCCCTGTCGTCCCCCGAAGGGGGACCCGAGAAGCGGGCATCCTGGTACCGAGAGGGAACCGTATGGTCGCCGGAACGTTCCACGTGGAACATCTCGGACTGAAGACCCTCCTGTCGTCCCCCGAAGGGGGACCCGAGAAGCGGGCATCCTGGTACCGAGAGGGAACCGTATGGTCTCCGGAGCGTTCCACGTGGAACATCTCGGACTAAAGACCCCCCTGTCGTCCCCCGAAGGGGGACCCGAGAAGCGGGCATCCTGGTACCGAGAGGGAACCGTTGGTCTCCGGAGCGTTCCACGTGGAACATCTCGGACTGAAGACCCTCCTGTCGTCCCCCGAAGGGGGACCCGAGAAGCGGGCATCCTGGTACCGAAAGGGAACCGTATGGCTCCCGGAGCGTTTCACGTGGAACGCCATGGACTAAAGACCCCCCTGTCGTCCCCCGAAGGGGGACCCGAGAAGCGGGCATCCTGGTACCGAGAGGGAACCGTATGGTCTCCGGAGCGTTCCACGTGGAACATCTCGGACTGAAGACCCCCCTGTCGTCCCCCGAAGGGGGACCCTTCGATGTACCAGAGCGCCGATCGCCAGTGACCCGGAACTTTCGACATAGAACCTTATACCCTGAAGATCGCACTGTTGCTTCCCGAAATTGGGCCCCGACAGGCGGCCGTCCTGGTACCGAGAGGGAACCGTATGGCTCTCGGAGCGTTCCACGTGGAACATGACCTACCCAACGGCCCCCCTTGCCCTTGCCGCGTACTTCGTCCCCCACTCCCCCACTCCCCCACTCCCCCGCTCCCCTCTTCCCCCCTCCCCGCGAAAACCCCCACGGACACATTTGCGCCAAACCCTCACCTCGTACATCATATAGGGATGCTCGCATTCGACGTCATCGTCGTCGGGGCCGGTCACGCCGGCGTCGAAGCCGCCCTCGCATCCGCACGGATGGGTCGGCGCACGATGCTCATGACCCTCAACCTCGACACCGTCGCCAAGGCCAGCTGCAACCCCGCCATCGGCGGCATCGGCAAGGGCCACCTCGTCAAGGAGATCGATGCCCTCGGCGGCGAGATGGCCAAGGCCACCGACGCGACCGGCATCCAGTTCCGCCTGCTGAATCGCTCCAAGGGTCCCGCCGTGCGGGCCTCGCGCGCGCAGATCGACCGCTGGGACTATGCCGCCTACATGAAGCTCGTGTGCGAGCGCACCGCGAATCTAACCCTGAAGCAGGCCACCGTCGAACGCCTCGTCGTCGAAAACGGCAGGGTCGCGGGCGTCGTCACCCAGTTCGGACAGGCCTATTCCGCCCGCGCCGTCATCATCACGACCGGAACCTTTCTGCAGGGGCTCATCCACATGGGGCACCAGCGCCAGCCCGCCGGACGCGCAGGAGATCCCCCCGCCCTCAAACTCTCCGACCAGTTCCGCGACCTCGGCCTCAAGGTAGGCCGCCTGAAGACCGGCACCTGCCCGCGCATCGACGGCAAAACCATCGATTTCTCAAGGCTCGAACGCCAGGACGGTGATGAAAATCCCCTCCCCTTCTCCTTCGCTACCGAACGGATCACCCAGACCCAGCGCCCCTGCTGGATCACGCACACCAATGCGCGTACGCACACAGTCATCCGCGAGAACCTCGGGGCCAGCGCCATGTACGGCGGACAGATCCAGAGCCGCGGCCCGCGCTACTGCCCGAGCATCGAAGACAAGGTCGTGCGCTTCGCCGAGAAGGAGAGCCACCAGATCTTTCTCGAGCCCGAGGGGCGCGAAACGATGGAGTACTACCCGAACGGTCTTTCGACCTCCCTGCCCCTCGAGGTCCAGATCGAGTTCCTGCATACCATCCCCGGTCTCGAGCACGTCGAGATCATGCGCCCCGGCTATGCCATCGAGTACGATTTCGTAGACCCCACCGAGCTGCAGCCAACCCTCGAGGTGCGCGCGCTACCCGGCCTCTACCTCGCCGGCCAGATCAACGGGACGACCGGATACGAAGAGGCCGCGGCCCAGGGCATCATGGCGGGCATCAACGCCGCCCTGGCCATCGCCGGCGACGAGCCGCTCGTACTGCGCCGCGACGAGGCCTACATCGGCGTGCTTATCGACGACCTGATCACGAAGGGAACCGACGAACCCTACCGCATGTTCACGAGCCGCGCCGAGCATCGTCTCATTCTGCGCGAAGACAACGCCGACGAGCGCCTGAACCACCACGGCCGCCGCGTCGGTCTGCTCCCCGAAGAGCGCTGGAAGTTGTGGGAAACCAAAGCGGACAAAATCCGTCAGGTTTTCAAGGACCTGGAGAGCGCGCGAATCGCCCCCTCCGACACCGTGCACAAGTTATTCACAGCCGTGGGCGAACCGCCCCTGCGCGAAACCGTGAACGGAAAACAGTTCCTGAAGCGTCCGCATGTACAGTTCAGCCACCTCGAGGCCCTGGGCGTACTCTCCGAACCCGTGCCAGCCGCCGTGGCCGAGCAGGTCGAGATCCGCATCAAGTACGAAGGCTATCTCAAGCGCCAGGAAGCTGAAGTCGAGCGCATGGCCAGGGTCGAACTCACGCGCATCCCCGCAGAGTTCGACTACCGCCTGCCCGGCCTGAGCAACGAGGTGCAGGAAAAGTTGCGCCGCCACCAGCCGCAGACCCTCGGGCACGCCTCGCGTATCCCGGGCATCACGCCCGCCGCGCTCTCCATCCTCTCGGTCTTTCTGGACAAGGAACGCCGCGCCCGCGCAGCCACCTGAGTCCGGCTCCCGCCGTGGTCTCTCCCGCGGAACTCCGCCCGTATTGCTGTGCGATTACTCGGCCTGCGGCGCGGCCACTTCCGCCTTGCGGGCACGCAGTTCCTCGACGGCCAGATCGATCCGGCTCCACAGCTCGTCTCTTCCCCGCCCCGTCTCCGAGGAGTAGATCGTGAACGCGTCGGTCGGGAGATCGAGCGTGTCGCTCATGACCTTGCGGCTCTTGGCGATCTGATTGTTCGAGAGCTTGTCTGCCTTCGTGAGCACGAGAATGGTCGGCTTCTCGAGCTCCTGCAGCCAGTCGAGCAGCGCGATGTCATCCTTCGTCGGCGGATGACGAATGTCGAGGATGTGCACGACCGCGGCCAGAGAGTCAGCCTCGGCGATGTAGCGGCCGATCATCGGGCCCCACTGCTTCTTGAGACTCATCGGCACCTTGGCATATCCATAGCCGGGCAGGTCGACGACGTACATCTTCTTGTTCAGCAGGACGAAGTTGAGCAGCTGCGTGCGCCCCGGCGTGCGCGAGACGCGCATGACGTTTCTGCGGTTGAGCAGATTGTTGATCAGGCTCGACTTACCGACGTTGCTGCGCCCCGCAAAGGCGACGGCGGGGAGCGCGTCCTTCGGCCACTGCTCGGGCTTGATGGCCGATTTCACGAACTCGACCGAATTCACCTTCATGCAAACCACCTTTCGAGGCGCTTCAGCCCCTCGCGGATGCGCTCCATGCCCGTCGCATAGGAGAAACGCAGAAAACCGGGCGCGCCGAAATCGTCGCCCGGCGTGACGGCCACGTGAGTCTCTTCAAGTATCCTGCGCGCAAAAGCAATCGTATCTTCCGTTCGCCCGCGCACATCGGCGAGCACATAGAACGCACCCAGCGGATCGACCGGAATTCCCAGTCCCACGCGGCGAAGACCCGCGAGCATGGCCTGCCGCCGCTCGTCATAGGCCGAGCGCATCCGCAAGGTCTCTTCGCGAACCCGCGAATCTTCGAGCGCCGCGAAGCCGCCGCGCTGGGCGAAGCTGTTGGCGGCGATCATGAGGTTCTGCTGCAGCACTTCCATGACGCGCGCATACCCGGGGGGAACGATGACGTAGCCGAGCCGCCAGCCGGTCATGGCGAAACGCTTGCTGAAGCCGTTGATCACGATGCAATTCCCGGTGTACCGGAGCATCGACCGATCTTCGCCACCGTACTGCAGGCCGTGATAGATCTCGTCGCTGATCACCAGCGGTCCCAGCTCCCCCAGTCTCCGCAGGGCCTCTTCGTCGAGGACCGCCCCCGTCGGGTTGGCCGGCGAGTTGACGAGAATCGCCTTCGTGCGCGGCGTGATCTTCGCGCGCACCGCTTCGGCATCGATTCGGAAACCGTCTTCGGGGCGCACGTCGACGAACACCGGCACGCCGCCGGCCAGCCGCACGAAGTTCGGATAACACGGATAATACGGGCGCGCCATGACGACCTCGTCTCCCGGATCGATCACGGCGAGCACGGTCATGAGCAGCAGCGGACTCGTGCCCGAACTGACGACGATGCGCTCCGGCGAAACCTGGACGCCATGCGTTTCCACATAGAACCGTGCGATGGCCTCGACCAGCCCGTGCTCGCCTCGCGCCGGCGTGTAGTGCGTCAGGTCGGCCTCGAGCGCGGCGATGCCCGCTTCCTTGACGGGCACCGGCGTTGCGAAGTCAGGCTCACCCAGCTCAAAATGAACAACGTCGTGGCCGGCACGTTCGAGCTCGCGCGCGCGCGCGAGCACATCCATGACGAGAAAGGGAGCCACGCTTTCGGCGCGCGAAGACGGCATGTATAATCATGCCATGCCGCGAATCCTCAAGGCCACCGCGCTTCTGGCCGCTCTGCTTTTCACCGTCGCCTGCGCCGCGCCCCGCCAGACCCTGCGTCTCGGCCAGATTTCGCCAGGTCTCGAAGCGTTCGAAGGGAGTCACTATGACGCCCTCGCCACCGCACCCGTCGTGTACTCGGTCATCGGCGAACCGGAATACGACCGCTTCTTTCAGGAAGCGGCCGCCGTCCACGGATCGATGCTCTTCGCCCTGCGCGTCATCGACCGCGCCGAAACCATCGTCGCCGGCCGGGCCGCCCCCACGCCCGCCGACCTGCGGCTGATCGTCACCGTGATGACCGACACCCTGCCGCACACTCAGCAGCGCGCGGCCTACCTTATCGAAGAGGGAGAGCGCCTGCGCGGCGAGGCGGCATGGCACTTTGCCTGGCGCTTCTACAAGATTCCGCGCGCCCGATCGGCGGTCGATGAAGCGCGCGCGCATCTCGAGGAATCGCAGCGCCTGGCGCCCGTGCTCGTCGCGCGGCTCAGAGACATCCACGAGCGGATTCAGTACCAGAAGTTTTTTCGCTTCAGCTTCTGAGCGCTGCTTCCAGACCCGCGGCGCAAGACCCCCTTCAGATGAGCGGGCCGCGCTCGACCGGCACCAGCGTCTCGCGCGGAAAAAGTCCCGCCCAGGCGAGCACCTGCGCCGCGATCCAGACGGGTCCCGTGAAAAGCTGCACCACGTTTTGCGTGAACGCAGGTCGGCGCCCCTCTACGGCGTGGCCGAGAAACTGCACGGCCCAACCGAGGGCGAATACGGCCATCCCGATCCACACCGACGGCGTTACCGAGGCCAGCAGATAGAGCGGCACGTACAGAATGCCGGCCATGAGCCCGAGCCGCACGCGCAGGAAGGAGTACCAGGCGATTCCCGAAACGAGCACGAAATCGGCGCCGAGCAACGGAGTCGCGCCGACATGAAGGCCGGTCTCAAACCAGAGCATCCGCAGCAGTCCGTATACGATGAGCGGAATGCCGACGAAGTGAAGGATCTTGTTACGCGGATCCTTATGGTACCGATGGTAATCGGCAAAGAGGCGGGCAGTCGGCATGCGTACTGACTCCGGAGCGAGGCTTCCGAGTATTGTAACGCCCCGTTAAGCGAAACGCCCCTCCGGACGGGCCGGAGAGGCGCTTCTTCATTTTCCCCGCAACCGAAGCTCAGAGTCCCATGAGCTTCGAGATGATCTCACGCATGATCTGGGTCGTGCCCCCGCCGATGGTGAGCAGACGGGTGTCGCGCCATGCGCGGGCCACGTCATATTCCTCGATGTAGCCGGCGCCGCCGTGCAGCTGCACGCACTCGTCGACATTGCGAACGGCCATCTCGCCGGCGAAGGCCTTGGCCATCGAAACCTCACGCGTGACGTCTTCGCCCTTGGCGAAACCGTCGCAGACCTTGTAGACGAAGGCGCGCGCCACGTCGATGTTCGTCTGCAGCTCGGCCAGCTTATGGCGCACGGTCTGGAACCCGGTGAGCGGCCGCCCGAAGGCATTGCGGTCCTTGCAGTACGCGATGGTCGAGTCGAGCGTAAGCTGTGCGCCATAGACGGCGCCCACAGCGCCGATGAGCCGCTCGCCCTGAAAGTTGGTCATGACATGAATGAAGCCGTGATTCTCTTCGCCAAGCAGGTAGCGGCGGGGCACGCGCACATCCTCGAAGTAGAGCAGCGCCGTATCCGAGGCGCGATTGCCGACCTTGTCGAGCTTCTTGCCGATCGTGATCCCCTTCAGGTTCGTGGGCACGGTCAGAAAGCTGATGCCCGCATAGCCGGGATCATCGAGGTTCGTGCGCACGGCCATCGTCAGAAAGTCGGCGCGCGTGCCGTTCGTGATGTACATCTTCGAGCCGTTGATGATGTAGTCATCGCCGTCGCGGCGCGCCGTGGTCTTGATGTGCGCGACATCGGATCCGGCTCCCGGTTCGGTCACGCAGATGGCGGCGATCTTTTCGCCGGCCAGGGCGGGTTTCAGAAACTCGTCGATCTGCTCCTGCGTGCCGACGTGGCTGATGATCGGGGTCGCCATGTCGGTCTGCACGAGCAGGCTCAGGGTCGTGCCCGCCGAACGGCTGCGCGTGAGCTCCTCGGCGCGTACGACGGCATACCAGTAGTCGCCCCCCGAGCCCCCATGTTCTTCCTTATAGTTGGCGCCGAGAAACCCGAGTTTCCCCATCTCTTCGAAGACCCAGCGGTCGAAAATACCGGCCTCTTCCCACCGATCGGCATTGGTGGCGAGCTTTTCTTCGACGAACTTCCGAATCTGCGACCGGAACATCTCGTGTTCGGCCGTGAAATAATCGTAACGCATGGGGGACCGCCTCCAATATTGATTGACAAATCAATCAATATTGAAACAGAGGGGGGCGGGAGCGTCAAGGCCTCCGCCGGCCCGGCAATGATCAATGGCCGACGGTCAATGATCAACAGGACTGCGGCGATGAACCATGCCCTATGCTCAATGACTGACTGGCCATCACCAAAACCTCTAGACCGTTCAGTCTACTCTGGGTGAGAAGTGCGTCTCCGACGGGCGTCGAGGGTCACTTCAGGGGCGGCACGCTTCTCCTTTCCCTACGAAGGAGGTGGTCTGTCGAGACGCGGCAACCTGCCAGATGCGGCCATGCCGGCCCTAACCCTTTCAGGGCACGCGCTTTTTCTAGGCGGCTGCCGCGTTGCACCTTCGTCGCCGATGCACCCCATCGACTCCTTGTCGCGCCTTCAAGCCGCCTGAAAACGCACCCTGCTCGTGCTCGCGGCAAGTCTTCAACACCCTGCCAGGTCTCTCACCCCCTGAGAATCCCTTTTTCGCCAATCTGCCAGAGGGTGCGCTCGCGGCCCATGGCGGGGAGCAGGTCGGCCTCGGTGGCCGTGATAAAGGCCTGCACCGAAGCAGACTCCAGAAACCGGCTCAGGTAGCCCCGCCGCATCTCGTCGAGCTCACTGCCCACGTCGTCGAGAATGAACAACGGGGCGCTGCCGAGCACCTCGGCCGCGTGCCGGATCTGGGCGACCCGCAAGGCCAGGGCGAGCGCCCGCGTCTGTCCCTGCGAGGCATAGGTGCGCGCGCTGCGACCGTCGATCTCCATCACGATATCATCGCGGTGCGGCCCGATACCCGTGAATCCCCGCTCGCGATCGTCCTCGAGGCGCGCTTCGAGCTCCTCGCGGAACACGCTGCTCCAAGCTTCTCCCTCACACGCGGCCAAGCGCGAAGGATTCGGCTCGTAGCGGATGGTGAGCGGAACATTCCCGAAGATCTCGGCGAATGCCTCCTGGGCGCGCGGCAACAGCTCCGCCAGAAACCGCCCCCGGCTCTGTGCCATGCGCGAACCGACCTGTACCAGCTCTTCGGTCCACGCCTCGAGCACATCACCGCGCGATCGCTCGCGCAGCAGCTGGTTACGCGACTGAAGCGCCCGCTGGTACCGCGTGTACTCGTCGAGATATTCGGGATGGAGCGTGAAGGCGGCCCGGTCCACGAAGTCCCGCCGCAGCTCGGGCCCGCCGCGGATCATGAGCAGGTCTTCGGGTTGAAACGCAACGACGCCGATGTGGCGGACGTACTCCCGCAACAGCGACACTTCGTGGCCGTTCACGAACAGCCGCCGACCCACCCCAGTCGCCAGCCTGACCTGAAGGTCAGTGCGCAGACCGTCACGCTCCAGGCTACCGCGCACCGAGGCCTCAGGCTGCCCTGCCTGAATGAGCTCCCGGGTACTCGCGCTCCGACGAAAAGAGCGGCCGGTCCCCAGCACATACACGGCTTCGACGAGATTCGTCTTGCCGCGCGCATTGGGGCCGACAATCAGCTGTACGGGCGTATCGAACTGAAGAGAGGCGCCGGCGTGATTGCGAAATGCAAACAGATCGAGCGATCGAAGATGCACGGCGCCTGATTGCCGTCAGATACGCATCGGCATGACGACGTTCGTGTACGTGAGGTCTTCTGCCCCGTCGACGACCGGCGCGACTACCCCCTGGCTCACATCGTCGTTGAGACCGATGAAGACCTTCTCGGTGCCGATTTCGGCCAGCACGTCGAGAATGTAGCGGGCGTTGAAACCGATCTGCATCGACTCGCCTTGGTAGTCGGCATCGATTTCCTCTTGCGCGTCACCGACTTCGGGATTGCTCGAGCTGATCTTCAGCGTACCTGCCGACAGGCTCAGTTTGACCCCCTTGAACTTCTCGGGCGAGAGCAGGCTCACGCGGCGCAGCGAGTCGGCAAAGGCCACACGATCGACGAACACCTTGCGATCGCTCTTCTTGGGAATGACGACCTTGTAGTCCGGAAATTCCCCGTCGATGAGGCGCATCGAGATGACGAAGCCGTCCTTACGGCCCACGCAGTTGTTCCCGGCGAACGCGAGCTGAAACTCGCCCCCTTCGAGGTGCTTCCGAAGTTCCGAAAAGCCCTTACGCGGAACGATGACACCCTTGGCAAGCGTCAGCGATTCGATGTTGTCGACCTTGCGCTCCACCAGGCTCAGCCGGTGGCCGTCGGTCGCCACGAGGCGCAGGCCACCTTCTGAACGCTCGATATAGATACCGTTGAGGTTGAAGCGCGTTTCGTCGGTCGAGACCGCAAAGATGGTCTTGGCGACCATGTCGCCGAGCACGGCCGCCGGGAGTCCGAAATAATTCGCGTCGGGAAACTCCTGCACGAGCGGGAAGTCTTCGGGATCGAGGCCCATGACGTTGAAACGGCTCCGCCGCGACGAAATCTCGACGTTGAAGCCGTCGCCGCTGCGTACGAGCACCTCGCCCTCGGGGAGCTCCTTGACGATGTCATAGAGCTTCTTTGCATTCAGGCTGAGTGAGCCCCCCGTCGCCACCTCGGCGCTCACGCGGGCCGACACTCCCACTTCCAGGTCGGTCGCCACCAGCTGCAGCTGGCCCCCCGATCCCCGGATGAGAATGTTGCTGAGGATCGGCATCGTGTTGCGCTTTTCGACCACGCTCTGCGTAACCGAGAGCCCCTTGAGGAACTCGTCCTTGGCAATCCGAAATTCCACCGTTCGACCTCACGCCTTCTTTTTCTTAATAGATTGAATAGAGAACTACTAAGAAAAGAAGAAGAAGAATGGGTTGTTGAAAACCTGCGGGGATGAAATAAATCCCCTATTCTACACGAAAAATTCTACTCTGTCACCTGTCAATAACCCGGCGCTCAACCTGTCGAAGCATTCCTGAAAACTCCTCGCTCGAACCGATGCGCCAGGTTACCATCCAGCCCTCCACACCCTGCTCCGGCACTGTACACAGCCTTGTCCGCAGGGTTATCCACAAGCTCGCTTCGGTTCGCATCCCCTACTCCCCCTCCCGCTCGCGTCAAGGCAGGCAAAAAAAGAACCCGCCGTTCCCGGACGAACCGGCGAACGACGGGTTACAGGAGGAGAATCGTGTCGTCAGCGCAGGGACCGCTTGAGAGCGTTCAGCACCGCCGCAAACTGCGGATCCGCGTGCATGCGGTTGCGCACATTGTCGCAGCCGTGCATGACCGTCGCGTGGTTCTTGCCACCGAAGCGCTGCCCGATGTCGGGAAAACTCAGGCTCGTAAGTTCGCGTGTCAGGTACATCGCCACGTGGCGCGGCTGCGTCAGCGAGGCCTTGCGTGACGAAGATTTCAGGTCCACCGGCCGTACGTTGTAGTAATCGGCCACCTTCTTGATGATCTCTTCGCAGCTCGCCTCGCGCGCCTGGCCCATGTGAATGGCCAGCCACTCCTGCACGTTCTCGAGCGTCACCGGCTTGCCCTGAAATTCGCTGTAGGCGCGGATGCGCTGGAGGTATCCCTCCAGGTCGCGCACGTTCGCGGTCGGCAGGCTGGCCAGAAAAATACGCACGGCTTCGGGGAGCGTCAGGCCGAGCGGCTCAGCCTTGCGCCCGATGATCGCCATCTTCGTTTCCAGGTCGGGCGGCTGAATGTCGGCGATGAGCCCCCACTCGAAGCGCGATCGCAGACGCTCTTCGAGGTTCGGCATGTCTTTCGGGTACTTGTCGCTCGTAAGCACGATCTGGCGGCCGCTGTCGTGCAGCGAGTTGAAGATGTGAAAGAACTCTTCCTGCGTCGCCTCGCGGCCGGCCAGGGTGTGAACGTCGTCGATGAGCAGCACGTCGACCCGGCGGTACTTCTCCTTGAAGGCAATGGAGGTACCCTGCTGGATGGCGCTCACGAACTCGTTCATGAACCGCTCGGCGGGAATGCACTGAATGCTCTTTCTGCGATCGGCGCGAAAGACGGCGTGCCCGATGGCGTTCAGCAGATGCGTCTTGCCGAGCCCCGCGCCGCCGGCGATGAACAGGGGATTGAATGTGCGCCCGGGATTCTGCGCGACGGCGATGGCGCTGGCGTGCGCGACCTGATTGCTCGAGCCGACGACGAAACTCTCGAACGTATAGCGGGGATCGAGGTTCGGATGGTACTGGGCGCGCGCGAGTGCCTGCGCGGGGGCCGGCTCCGGTATGGACTCGGTTTCAAGTGCGCTCTGTACGGCACTGCCGTCAGGTGCCTCGCCGCCGCCGCCGGGGGTCCGCACGACGATCTCGAAGCGCGTTCCCGGCCAGACGTGCTCGACGGCCTGTGTGAGTTCAGGGCCGTATTTCTCGAGAACCCACTTGCGGTGGTACGCGTCGGGCGCCGTCACGGTCAACACCCCGTCGGCGAACGACAACTCCTGCAGCGGCCGGATCCAGAGCGCGACGGTCTGCGGATTCAGACGCTCGAGCAGCAGCCCTGTCACGGCGGCCCAATGGCCCTGGCGTATGTCCTGCAACTCGTGAAGCACGTCGAAATCCACAACTTATCCACACCTGTGGATAACTCCCAGTGTCCGAAGAACGAAAAAAACCGGCCTGTCGGCGGTCCGTCGAGCGAACCGCAACCGCAATCTGCACCAACCCTCACGGGAAAGAATCCGGAGACCGAAACGGCCTCCTTCGTTCGCTTGGAACGGAACACAGCTTATTCAAGCCGACCGGTCGTGTCAAGCCAGATCGGCCCCCGTCCGCCGAGATCCGAGCGGGACGCAGGTTTCCGGCGCACGCTTCCGATTTATCGCGGAATTCCAGCTACTTAAGAAGATATCCACAGGGGCGATCCGGCGACAGCCTTTGTCGAAATGCCCGTAGCCAAGCGATCCGGCTGGTCGCAAAAAAAAACGTGATTATAGCTGGGGCAAGCTGTGCCTGGCAATGCGGGAAACCTCCTCCGGGGCGCACGCCAGGAGGGGGGCTACCGACCGAGCCCCGCAGTTCGGTGCATCGTCCTCTGGTGAGCCCCAGATTGCCAGATTTGAGCGTACCTTCCTTGTAATTATGGTATCATGACTCCATGATTACAAGGATGATAACTCGCCGCCTGGCCTCCACGCTGCACCAGCGACTGGACGAAGCGCCGGCGGTCGTCCTGGTCGGGCCGCGACAGGTCGGCAAGACTACACTCGCACTTGCCGAAGGCGATGCGCGCGATGCCGAGTACCTCGATCTCGAGTCTGAGCGTGATCGGGCACGGCTCAGCGAACCCGAACTCTATCTGCCGGAATTCTTCGGGCGCCTGGTGATCCTTGACGAGATTCACCGCACGCCAGGGCTTTTCCCCGTACTTCGCGGTCTGATTGATCGCGCCCGACGGCAGGGTTTCCGAACTGGACAGTACCTGCTTCTCGGTTCCGCTTCGCTCGACCTGATGCGCCAATCGGGCGAATCCCTGGCCGGGCGCGTGAGCTACCTGGAACTGTCTCCCCTCGATGCCCTCGAAGTCTCAGCGTCTGCTTCATCAGACACCCTGTGGCTGCGCGGAGGTTTCCCCGAAAGCCTGCGGGCGGCCGATGACGTTGCGAGCCTGCGCTGGCGCAAGGATTTCATCCGGACCTGTCTCGAGCGCGATGTTCCCCAGTTCGGACCGCGCATCGCAACCGAAACCCTGCGGCGCTTCTGGGGCCTCGTCGCGCATCACCACGCCACTCTGCTCAATGCCGCACAGCTCGCACGTGGTGTCGGCATCGATGCGAAAACGGCGGCCTCCTACCTGGACCTGCTAGTCGACCTCTTTTTGTTGCGCCGTCTGCCGGCCTGGCACGCCAACGTCGGTAAGCGGCTCGTCAAATCGCCGAAGATCTACGTTCGTGACAGCGGGCTTCTTCACGTCTTGCTCGGCATCGCCGACCGCCCGGAGCTGCTCGGTCACCCGATTGTCGAAGCAAGCTGGGAAGGGTTTGTCATCGAGAACCTCCTGGCCGCCGCGGGCGACAGGGCCACGGGCTACTTCTACCGTACCACCGGCGGCGCAGAGATCGATCTGCTGCTAGTACGTTCCGATGGTAAGCAATGGGCCATCGAGATCAAGCGTTCTCTGAATCCGCGCCCGCGACGCGGATTCCATGCCGCCTGCGCCGACCTGATGCCCGACGGCCGATTCGTCGTGTATCCCGGCGATAGCGCCTTTCCACTCGGCGACGGCATCGAAGCGCTTCCTTTGCCCGCGCTCATGCGGCGAATTGACGCCGGCATGCCCGCCTGACCGGTCGAAGCCCAGGTGGCAAGGCCTCCTTCGGGCGATGCCCCGATTCCGCCGCCGCCGGTTTGCAGGCACGCGCCCGCATTGAGTAGAATGGCAGTAGGACAAGCCGGAAGCTCCGCTGACAGTCCGTACGCGGCGACACCGTCCCAAAGGACGTCGCGACGGGCGTCTTTTTTTTCGGAGTTCCGCCGTCGGGGTGGATTCTTCAGGGGGAAATGGGGACCCAGTATGTGCGGCATCGTCGGATACGTTGGCAACCGGTCGGCCCAGGACATTCTCGTCGGGGGACTCAAGCGTCTCGAGTACCGCGGCTACGATTCCGCCGGCGTTGCCGTGCTGCACGGCGGACGTCTGCAGATCTGCCGCCGCAAGGGCAAGCTCGTCAACCTCGAAGACGCCCTGAAGGAACAGCCGCTCGAGGGGAACCTCGGCATCGGCCACACGCGCTGGGCGACGCACGGCAAGCCGAGCGACGTGAATGCGCACCCGCACCGCGCCGGCGAGATCGTCGTCGTCCACAACGGCATCATCGAGAACCACATCGAGCTGCGCCAGCGCCTGCAGGCGGCCGGCCACACGTTTCTCAGCGAGACCGACACCGAAATCTTCGCCCACCTGATTCAGGCGCAGACCGCCACCGGCCTGCCCCTCGCCGAGGCCGTGCGCAAGGCGCTGGCCGACGTACGCGGAACCTACGCCATCGGGGTGCTGTCGGAGAAGGAACCCGATACGGTCATCGGCGCGCGCCTGAACGCGCCCCTCGTCATCGGCGCCGGCGAAGGCGAGAACTTTCTCGCCTCCGACATCCCGGCCGTGCTGCAGCATACGCGCGAGATGATCTTCCTGCACGACGGCGACATTGCCATCGTCAAGCAGGACCAGGTCGTCATCACCGACCATGCCGGCCAGCCCGTGTTCCGCGAAAAGAAGCGCATCACCTGGGATGCCGAAGCGGCCGAAAAGGGCGGCTACGAGCATTTCATGCTCAAGGAGATTCACGAACAGCCGCGAGCCATCGCCGACACGATCACCGGGCGCGTCTCGTCGGATCGCAATGTCATCGAACTCGACGGCATCCGCTTCACCGCTGAAGAACTGAACGGCCTCAAGGGAATCACCGTCGTCGCCTGCGGCACCAGCTGGCACGCCGGTCTGGTGGGTAAATTTCTGATCGAGCGCCTCGCGGGCATCCGTACGGAGGTCGATCTGGCCAGCGAGTTCCGCTACCGCGACCCGCTCGTCGACGCCGGCCATCTCGTCATCGGTGTGAGCCAGAGCGGCGAGACGGCAGACACCCTGGCGGCCCTGCGCGAAGCCCAGGACAAGGGGGCGCGCATCCTGTCGATCTGCAACGTCATCGACTCGAGCATCGCGCGCCTGACGCAGGACGTGCTCTACACGCACGCCGGCCCCGAAATCGGCGTCGCCAGCACGAAGGCGTTCACGACCCAGATCACCGGCTTTTACCTGCTTGCGCTCTACATGGCGCAGGTACGCGGACGCCTGAGTGGCGAGGATCTCGCCCGCCGCATCCACGGCCTGCTCGAACTGCCCCAGCGCATGCGCGAAGCCCTCGACGACGCGCCGGCCATGGTCGCCGTCGCGCAGAAGTATCAGAACGCGCGCGATTTCCTCTACCTCGGCCGCGGCTTCAACTATCCGATCGCCCTCGAAGGGGCGCTCAAGCTCAAGGAAATTTCGTACATCCACGCCGAAGGCTACCCGGCCGGCGAGATGAAGCACGGGCCGATTGCGCTCATCGACGAGCAGCTCCCCGTCGTCTGCATCGCCACCCAGGGGCCGACCTACGAGAAGATGTACAGCAACGTCGAAGAAGTGCGCGCCCGCGAAGGCAAGGTCATCGCCATCGCCACGCAGGGCGACACGCGCATCGGCGCCGTTGCCGACGATACGCTTTTCATCCCCGATCTGGGCGAAGAGCTGAATACGATCCTCGCCTCGGTTCCCCTCCAGCTGCTGGCATACCATATCGCCGTGCTGCGGGGGAACGATGTCGATCAGCCCCGCAATCTCGCCAAGAGTGTTACAGTCGAGTGAACCGCAGAGCCGCCCTGTCCGGCAGCGCCCATGGCGGGGCGCCCTCGTGAAGTTGCGCATCCCCTCCCGGTTTCTCGAGCGGATGAAGCTGCATCAGCAGACCCGCCTGCTCATCATTGCCATCGCCGTCGGTCTCGTTTCCGGCCTGCTCAATGTCGCCTTCCGCTATTCCGTCGAAGGGGTCGAGCACCTCATGCGGTCTGCGTGGGGCCGGCTGTGGGGCATCGACGCGCTGCGCCTTGACGAGATTCTCGCGGGGGGGAGCGTGCTGGTCGCGCGCTTCGACACGGCCTATCTGCTGCTGCCCCTGCTCCCGATCAGCGGCGCCCTGCTCGTCTATCTGATCATGCGCGTCGCCCCCGGGTTTGAAGGGGGCTACACCTTCCCCAACTTTCTCGTCGCCGTCAATCTGCGCGGGGGGATCATCCGCCTGCGCGAAACCTTCACGAAGGTGCTCGCCGCGGCCGTCACGATCGGCAGCGGGGCGAGCGCCGGGCTCGAAGGCCCCGTGGCGACGCTCGGGGGGGCGGCCGGTTCGAGCATCGGCCGCTTCATCCAGGCGAGCGGCGCGCGCATGCGGCTTCTCGTCGCCTGCGGGGTTGCGGCCGCCATCGCCAGCAACTTCAACGCGCCGATCACGGGCGTCCTCTTTGCCTTCGAAATCGTCCTGCTCGCCAACTACGAGCTGACCAGCTTCGGCGCCATCGTCATCGCCTCGGGCGTCGGCACGGTCGTCTCGCGCTGGGCGTTCGGCGATGCCTCGGCCTTTCATCCGCCCGTTTTTACCCTGCAGCATTATTGGGAACTGGGGCTCTACGCGGCGCTCGGCGTGCTTTGCGGCGTGTTCGGCGGTCTTTTCATCCGCTTCTTCTACTGGGTCAAGGGCCGCTTCGAGGCCGTGCCCGGCCGCCGCTTCACGAAGCTGATGATCGGAGCGGTTTCGGTCGGCATCATCGCCATCGCTTTTCCCCAGGTCATGGGGGCCGGATACAACGTCATTCAGGCCTCGCTCACCGCAGCCTATCCGCCCACGTTCGTGCTCGGCGTCTTCCTCGCCAAAGCCGCGGCCACGGCGCTCACGCTCGGATCGGGGATGGTCGGCGGAATGTTCGGCCCGCCGCTCGTGCTCGGCACGATGCTCGGCAGCGGTTTCGCGGGCCTGCTCCAGATGCTCTTCGCACTCCCCATCAAAGGGGCCGGATTCGCGGTCGTGGGCATGGGCGGCTTTCTCACCGCCGTGACCCGCGCCCCGCTCACGAGCCTCTTTCTGCTCTTCGAGCTGACGGGGAGTTACGAGGTGGTCGTACCGGCGATGTTCACGTCAATCATGGCCCTGGTCGTGAGCGGGCGCGTCAGCCGGCGCAGCATCGACGGCGTGCAGCTGCACAACATGGGGGTCGAGTTCGAAGAGGGGCACGACACCTCGGTGCTCGGATCGATTCTCGTGCGCGACGTCATGCAGCCGGGCTTCACGGTCATCAACCACCGCACCCCATTCCGCGAGCTCATCAAGCTCTTCACGCGCACGCAGGAAACCTACTTCCCCGTCGTCGACGATGACGGGCGCATGCAGGGGATCCTCAGCTTCCAGGACGTGCGCGGGGTTCTCTTCGAAGAGTCGCTGGCGAACCTGCTCGTCGCCGGCGAACTGGCGACCAAGGACGTCATCACCCTGGCGCCCCAGGACACGCTGCAGCTGGCCATGCGCCGGTTCAACCTCAAGGACATCACGTCCATCCCCGTCGTCGATCCCCTCGATTCCCGCAAGGTCCTCGGCATGCTGCGCCGCAAGGACGTACTCGACGCCTACAACCGCGAGCTGCTGCGGCGGGATGTGACGGCGGCCTGAGTCGGACCCCCCTGTCGTCCCCCGAGGGGGACCCGAAACGAATGCTTCTCTTGCGAACCGGCTAATGCCTTGTGCTCAAGCAGCCTGGCCTGCATGCTGCGGACACATCGAGTGAGACTGCCCTCGAACCGGTACACCCTGAACTGGGTATTGCCCGCGGATATCACTTCGGGGTAGAGTGGTTGATCTGTGAAAAACAGGCTCGCCGCTCGTGGGCCAGACCGGGAGGCTTCCATGCGCCATGCGTTCGCTCGACTACTCCTGCCTCTGGCACTTCTTGCCGGATGCGATACCGAAGAGCCGGCGCCCGCCGGTACGGCCACTGAGGGAGAGGCAAACCAGCCGCCGACGGTGGTGGCGGTAAGCCTCGGGGAGGGACCCTGGTACACGGACGACCGGTTGACGGCAGTTCCTCAGGGTGCAGAAGATCCGGACGGTGACCCGGTCTCGTTCTCCTACCAGTGGTATGTGAACGACATTCCGGTGGTCGGCGCCGTAGACGATAGCCTTTCTGGCGCCTCGTTCAACGCTTTCGATTCCGTCTTCGTGCAGGTGACCCCCTCCGACGGCGCCGCCGAGGGCGACCCGGTCAATTCGGGCCCCATCGTCATTGCGAACACGCCTCCTTCCTTCTCCAAACTCATGATCGGCGCCGGCCCATACCGGTCTGACCTTCCCCTGACCGTTTATCCAGGTGGCTGGCAGGATCCTGATGGCGACGGGGAAGAATACCGCTTCGCCTGGTATGTGAACGGCACGCGAATCACCGGCGCCGTCATGCCTTTTCTCGAACCATCGGCATTCGAGCGCGGCGATACGGTGCGGGTCGAAGCGGTCGCGCATGACGGATACGACGCGGGTGAGCTTCGAACGCTCACGGTGACGATCGCGAATGCACCCCCGCGTCTTGCTGCGGCCACGCTTGAGCCCGGCCCCTGGTTCACCGGCGACAGCATCACGGTCACGCCGATGGGCGCGTCGGATCCGGACGGCGACGAAGTGCACTTCGCATACCGGTGGTGGGTCGACGATTCCGAAGCAGAAGTCACGGCAGCGACGCTCCCGTCTGCCTACTTCGCCAAAGGACAGACCGTTCGCGCCGAGGTGATTCCGTGGGACGGTGCCGAAGCCGGCGCCTCTCTTTTCTCCAACACAGTCACGATTCAGAACAGCGCGCCCACCCCGCCGACCATCACGCTCGAGCCGCAATCGCTCGTGGGGTCGGCGGGCTTCTGGGTTCAAATTTCCGCGGCGGCAGCCGACCGGGATGGCGACGTGGTCTCCCTTTCCTTCACCTGGTTCAGAAACGGCGTTCCCATGGGCTATCCCGTCGACACGACGTTCGTTGCTTCGACGGAGTACGCCGAAGGTGACGAGTGGGTGGTTACCGTGAACGCGAGCGACGGAATGACCTCGGCAATGGCAACGGCCGTCCGGGAGATTCAGCTTCAGGGTGCTGCCGCGGTCTTTGCAGGCAGCGGTCACAGCTGTCTGATCACCAGCCTCGGGCGCCTGCGCTGCTGGGGTTCGAACACCTTCGCCGAGTTGGGATTCGGCGTCGGGTCGTTCGATCAGCTCACCCCGGCCGACGTTATCGGGATAGACTCGCCGGTGGTATCGGCGGCGCTCGGCGCGGCCCATACATGCGCTCTCGATGCGAACGGTTACGTATATTGCTGGGGACTGAACAGCAGCGCGGCTGTGGGCATCGGGTCGAATACAAGTTATGTCGCTTACCCTACCCTTGTGACCGGCCTCCCGGGCCCAGCACGCTTCGTCGCCAGCCAGGGAAACCATACCTGCACGGTTCTGCAGACCGGCGGTGTGATGTGCTGGGGATTGAACGATTACGGCCAAATCGGCAACGGTGCCTCCGGCGCTCGCGTGACCGAACCGGCAGACGTGGTCGGGCTCGCTGCAGAAGCGGTCACCATCGCGACCGGAATCTATCACAGCTGTGCGATTCTCAGGGATGGCCGGATCCAATGCTGGGGCGACAACACTTTCGGCCAATTGGCAACCGGGGCCGCGGCCGGCTTCGAGACGGCACCGACCGCGCCGATGAGCCTGACCGAACCCGCCGTTTCTCTTCTGGCAGGCTGGATGCATACCTGCGCCTTGTTGAAGGGGGGTACGGTGCAGTGCTGGGGCGGAAACTCAGTCGGCCAGCTTGGTAACGGCACGTTCGCCACCAGCCAGCCGTATCCCAGCGAGGTCGAAGGACTGACAGGCGTTCGCTCCATCAGCGGCGGGCCCCGCCACAACTGTGCCGTGCTTGCGGCCGGCGACGTCTGGTGCTGGGGCTATGACGCAGAGGTAATACCCGGCGCCGAGACCGTTCACCATGCTCCGACGCCGGTTCGGGTCGAGCTGCTGACCGAACCGGTTGCCCACGCAGCGGTAGGAATCACCCATACCTGTGCCCTGACTTCGGCGCAGGGGGTTCGGTGCTGGGGCATCAACGCCTACGGCCAGCTCGGTACGGGGCAACAGGGGCGCAACGTGACGTCGCCTGTAGAAGTGGGTACGTTCCAGGCGTCAAGGATAACGGCAGGCCATGAACATACCTGCTTTGTGGGAGAGAGCGGATCGGTCCTGTGCGCCGGCCGAAACGAGGCCGGCCAAACCTTCGCCCCGGTGCCGAAAGAGACCGTATGGGTGTGGGTGATCGCCAGCGACATGGACGACGAGTACCTCGAGGTCGCTGCGGGCGAGAAGCACACGTGCGGAATCCTCTCTACCGGTGCAGTACGATGCTGGGGTGACAACTCGCTCGGCCAACTGGGCAGTACGTTTGGTTCCGTCGATCTTTCGGGTGATTCTGCGCGCAAGGTCGCGGCTGGTCGTGACCATACCTGTGTCGTTCTCGAGGAATCTGGCACCGTGCGTTGCTGGGGCTCCAATCACAGCATGCAGATCGGCGACATGGCTACGGTCGGGTCCGAGGCCTGGCTCCCCACCGAAATCAGCGGACTTGCCGGCGTCACAGAAATCGCCGCAGGCTCCTACCACACCTGCGCCCTCGCCGGCGGCAACGTATTCTGCTGGGGAGAGAATATGGGATGGCAGAGCGGCGTAGCATACGAAGACTATGTGACCGAGCCGACCAACGTGCCGCTTGCCGGTCCTGCGGTTGCTGTCGCGGCAGGCGAGTATCATTCCTGCGCGGTACTGGCCGACGGCAACGCGTACTGTTGGGGCAGCAACCTGTACGGCCAGTTGGGCGACGGCGTCACACGGGGCACGACAGTTTCGCCGGTCCCTGTTGCCGGGGTGACCAATCTGACCGGTGTTGAAGCAGGCGAACACCACTCCTGTGCCGTGAATGTCTCTGGTGCGGTTTTCTGCTGGGGACAGAATGACGACGGCCGCGTCGGCGACGGTTTTTACGGATTCATGCGAAACCAGCTGACAGCCCGCCAGGTCGACATCCCTGAGCCCGTAATGTCGCTGTCTCTTGGCGGGAGGCACTCGTGCGCGGTCACGGCCGATGATCGGGCCTTCTGCTGGGGCGACAACAGCCGAGGGCAGGTGAGGGGGAGCCTCATGGTCATGCAGGGCCCTTCAGCCGTTGTCGGGTACTGAACCTCCTGACAACCGATTCCCCACTGCCGAAAAAGCGCCGCCCAGGCTGCATGCCTCGTCGTCAGCGCATCCGCAGCGAAGCACCGGAGATGTACGGCCTGAGTGGTATCCGTATGGCTCCCGCAGCTCGTCAAATCAGCACCAATCTGGTACGATATCCAGTTCACCCACGGTTCGGAGCCGCCTGCCATGCCGCTGTGCACGCGGGGGGCCGGACGCCCGGGGGAATCTGTTGCGTGAAGGAATCATGACGAAGAAGGTCAAAGCGGTCGGATTGCTCTCCGGCGGACTCGACAGCACGCTCGCGGCCGCCATGCTGCAGAAGCAGGGGATCGAGGTGCTCGGGCTGAACCTGTACACCGGGTTCTGCGTCACCGAGACCAAGCGGCGCACGGGCGCCTACAAGCCCGAGGAGTACAAGCCGAACGAGGCCCTGAAGTCGGGCGGCGATCTGGAGATTCCGGTCGAGATCGTCGACATTGCGGAAGAGGGCTACTTCAACGTCATCAAGAATCCGCGCTACGGGCGGGGTAAGAACATCAACCCCTGCATCGACTGCCGCATCTTCATGTTCCAGCGCGCGAAGAAGTACATGGAAGAGGTCGGCGCCGACTTCATCTTCACCGGCGAGGTGCTCGGGCAGCGCCCCATGAGCCAGCACCGCCAGGCCATGCAGATCATCGAAGAGCGCGCCGGGCTCAAAGGACTGCTGCTGCGTCCGCTCAGCGCGAAGCTGCTCGATCCGACGCTTCCCGAGCAGGACGGCCGCGTCGACCGCGAGCGCCTGGGCGATCTCAACGGCCGTTCGCGCAAGCCGCAGCTGCAGATGGCCGTCGACTTCGGCCTGACCGACTGGGCCCAGCCGGCCGGCGGCTGCTGCTATCTGACGGATGAAAACTTCGCGCGCAAGTTCACCGATCTCTTCCATCACGATCCCGAGCGCGACCTGACCAAGCGCGAGGCGAATCTGCTCGCCATCGGCCGCCACTTCCGCCTGAGCCCGCGGGTGAAGTTCATCGTCGGGCGCAACGAGGGGGAGAACCGGGCCCTGCTGGCCGAGCAGCAGAACGATCTGTGCGTCGCGCCCGAAGAAGAGGTCAACGGGCCGACCTCGCTGATTCAGGGGCCCGCCTCGGCCGAAGACATCCGTCTCGTGGCGGCGGCGACGGCGCGCTACAGCGACGTGAAGGACGGACCCGTACGTATCCGCCTCTTCGGCCCCGGCCGGGAGGAATGGCTCGAAGTCGAGCCGCTGGCCGCCGAAACGCTCGAGCCGCTGCGGATCTGAGGCGCCGGGCCGCAGAACCGGCGCCGCGCAACGGGGCCCGCCCGCGCCTCACATTCGTTACAATGAAATTTACCTCGTGGGAACTTGAACATGGCCAACATCGAACAGATCCGTGACGCTCTGAAGCACGTCGTCTATCCCGGTATGACCCGCGACATCGTTTCCTTCGGCATGGTGCAGGACATCGCCATCGCGCTGGATACGGGCAAGGTCACCGTCACGCTCGACTGGAAGAATTCGAGCCCGCAGGTGCAGGATCAGATCGCCGCCGCCGTGCGCATCGCCGTCGCCCAGAAGGTCGAGGGTATCTCTTCGGTCGAGGTGCCGACCGGCGCCGATCACACGCCGCGCCAGGGGGGCGCCAACGGCGGGCTCGATCCCTGGGCGGGCCGCAAGCCGATTACCGGGGTCGAGACCGTGGTCGCCGTCGCGTCGGGCAAAGGGGGCGTGGGCAAATCGACGGTGGCGACGAACCTGGCCGTCGGGCTGGCGAAACTCGGGAAGAAGGTCGGCCTCGTCGACGCCGACATCTACGGTCCCAGCGTGCATCTGATGTTCGGCGCGCGCGATCTGCGCCCGGCCAGCCACGACGGCAAGACCCTCGAGCCGTTCATCATGCACGGCGTGAAGTTCATGAGCGTGGGTCTGCTCGTCGGCGAGAACACGCCGGTCATCTGGCGCGGGCCGATGGTCATGAAGATGATCGACCAGTTCCTGCGCGAAGTGAACTGGGGCCAGCTCGACGTGCTCGTCGTCGACCTGCCGCCGGGCACCGGCGACGCGCAGCTTTCGCTCGTCCAGAAGGTTCCGCTCACGGGCGCGGTCATCGTGACCACCCCGCAGAACGTGGCCCTGGCCGACGCCGTGCGCGGCCTCGAGATGTTCAAGCGGGTCGAGGTGCCGGTGATCGGCCTGGTCGAGAACATGAGCACCTTTCACTGCCCGCAGTGCGGCCATGAGGAGCACATCTTTCGCCAGGGGGGCGGCGCGCGCACGGCCGAAGATCTGAAAATTCCCTTCCTGGGCGACATTCCCCTGAACGCCAACGTGTGTCAGGCTGGAGATCAGGGGACGCCGGTCATCGTGGCCGATCCGGAATCGCCTTCGGCGAAAGCGCTGCAGGGCGTGGCCGAGAAGGTCGCCGCCTACCTCGACGCCGTCCCCAGGCAGAAGGCCGTGCCCAAGCTGAACATCGTCAGCTGACGCACAGCGATTGGCGATTGGCGTCGCGGCGCCGTACCGCCGTGACGCGAGGAGTTCCCGGGTGTTTCAGAAGGCCAAACGGATCACGCTGGGAATCCTCTTTCTTGCGCTCGCCGCGTCGGGGGCCGTCATCCCCATCATGCCGGGCTGGCCGTTTCTCGTGCTCGCGCTCGTCATCCTGAGCCGCGACCTTCCGTTTCTGCGACCGCTGCGCCATCGGCTCGAAGCCCGTTTTCCCCGTCTGCGCGAGCCCATCGCCCGGTGGGAGGCGCGTCTGGGGCTCATCGATCCCCTTGCCGAGCGCGACGAGAATCCACAGGCGGACGGCGGCCACCCGTAGGCGCCGGCCCGCCTCGCCGGCCGCCGATCAGGCCTCGGGCTCGGCCCGCATCTTTCCCCAGTAACCGACCGCCCGCGTCAGATGATAGACGACACGGTGCAGGAGCGTCACGAGGTTCGCGAGTTCGAACCCGTCAGTGCTGCTGAGCGTACCGTCCGAAACGGCGCGGAACAGGGCCTGGCGCACCGCCTCGCGCCGGGCGTCGGCCTCGGAAAGCAGCGTGGCGAGACGCGCCCGGTTCTCTTCGGCGAGAAATTCGGGGCCGGCGTAGGCGTCGAGCACGGCCGTGACCAGATCGAGCATGGGGGCCAGATCGGCCGCGTGCACGTCGGGCGGGACGCGAATCTGCCGGCGCCTCGTCATCGCCTCGGCGCCGTCCTTCATGGCGTGCGTCAGGTGCTCGAGCACGCGCACCTGGGCGAAGAGCGGGTCTGCCGTCGCCGCCTGGCGGCGCACGCGCTCGAGAAAGTCGGCCATCTGCGCCGAGAGGTTCGCAATCGCTTCCCGGTAGCGCTCGGCTTCATCGCTCCACCGCGCGACGTGCGGTTCGCGCACGGTGTGTACGGCGGCCGTGAGTCCGTGCACGACCAGCCCGGCCAGGTGCCGCATTTCCCGATCCATCGCTTCGACGGCCGAGCCCGGCAGGTGCAGGACGCTCGCATCGAGAAAGCGCGGTTGCCCCAGGTCTTCGAACGGCGTGCGGAAGAAGCGCTGCAGAAAACGGGCGGTGCGCGGCGCGAGCGGCGCGAGCATCAGGACGCCGAGCACGTTGAAGACGGTGTGAAAGGCGGCCAGTTCGGCAATCGGATCCCCCAGCCCCCCGCGCGTCATCCAGAACTGAACGGTCTCAAGCAGCGGAATCAGCAAGACGAACGCCACGCTGCCCGTCCACAGGTTGAACAGCAGGTGCGCCAGCGCCGCCCGCTTCGCGTTCGGGGTCGCGCCCAGGGTGGCGATGACGGCCGTGGCCGTCGTGCCCACGTTGTGCCCGATGGCCAGGGCGGCGCCGTCGAGCAGCGAGATCGTGTTCGTGGCCACCGCCGTGAGCGTGAGCGCAAAGGACGCGCTCGACGACTGGGTGACGATGGTCATGATCGTGCCGAGTCCGACGAGCACGAACCGGCCGCCCAGGTCGTAAGCGGTGAACGACTCGAACAGCTCCCAGCGGCCCGTTCCGCTCATGCCCGCCTGCATGGTATCGATGCCGGTGAAGAGAAGTCCGAAGCCGGCCATGGCCAGGCCGGCGCTGCGCACGCGATCGCGGCCGAGCAGGCGCATGGCCGCGCCGAGGCCGACCATGGGCAGCGAGAAGACCGAAGCGCTGATCTTGAGCCCGAGCAGACTGACCAGCCAGCCCGTGAGCGTCGTGCCGAGATTCGCCCCGTAGAGAATGCCGAGCACCTGCTCGAGTGTGAGCAGGCCCGCATTCACGAAACCGATGGCGGCCATCGTCGTCGCCGTCGACGACTGCACGGCGGCGGTGAACAGCGTGCCCGTCGCCAGCGCCGAGGGCATGCCGCGCGTCAGGCTCGACAGCAGCCTTCGCAACGAGGCCCCCGCCATGGCGGTCAGGCCGTCGGTCATGAAAGTCATGCCGAGCAGAAAGAGGCCGATGCCGCCGAAGATGAGCGTGAACGCTTGCCAGGTCATGCGGTCTGAGCGTGACAAAAAAAAGGGCCGACGCGAAGTCGGCCCGGGAGCTTGCGCCGGAGCGCAGCTCAGAAATCGACGCGCACGCCTGCCGTCACCGTGCCGTCCGAAAGCACGTCGAGCTCGGCCTGCGGTTCGGGCTGGGGCTGCTGTTCGGCCTGGCGGTCGACGCGCACCTGCGAGGCCGAGGTGCCGTTGATGACGGCGTCGATGGCGTTGAAGGCCCAGAAGGCGCCCAGCGTGATGAGGGCGACGTTGCGCTGGGTGGCCGCAGACTGGGCCGAGTCGTACAGTTCGTTCGATTCTTCGGTCGACGCGGCGTTCAGGTAGGCATCATACTTGTTGTCGCTGACGACATGCTGGGCCACCGCGAAACCGGCGATACCGAGGGTCAGGCCCGTAAACGTCCACCCCTTGACCGTCTGATCGTTGTACTGCTGTCCCCAGCCGGGGATGAGCAGCGAGCGGAAGAATGCGTCGCCGCGCGACTTCGTGACGATGTACTGCGAAGACAGGGCGATGGTGTTGGCCTGCGGCACGCGCACCTCGCGGGCGAAGATCACCTTGCCGCTCCCCACGTCGACGTGCCGCGCCGTGATCGCGAACTGGTCGCCGACCTCGGAGACCGAGCCGACGATCATCGCTTCGGCGCCGAGCAGCTTGCCCACCTGTTCGGCATTGGAACCTTCGGTGAGGCCGAGCATCGAGAGCTTCAGCTCGTCGAGCACCTGATTGAGCTGGGCGCGCTCGATGATCGTGATGTTCTCCTTGCCCGTGAGCCGCGTGACGAGGAGCTCGCTGGCGATATCGCCGAGCTTCTTTTCGTGGGCCGTGGGTCCGAGATTCGTGAAGGGCGCGATGGCGACCTTGACCGGCTTGCCGGCGGGAATCGCCTTCTCAATGAGCGCCGCCAGGTGATCGAGCGCCACGGGCATCTCGGGGGCCACCCGGACGTCGGTCTTGGCCTGCTGCGCGTGCGCCGCGACCGGAGCGATCAGAAGGGCGAGCATCCCCAACGCGAGAATCTTGTTTTTCACGGTCCTCTCCAGACAAAAAGACACGAAAACCCGCAACTTGCCGGGCGGTTTCTTGGAAATCGTACTATAGACGATCCGGCCCGCCCGCCGCAAGGATCCAGATCACACTTATGGAAAAGGCCTTTCCCCCGGAGGAGAAAGGCCTGTACTTTCCGTGTGTTACCGAATATCTGTCAGGGCTTCTGCAGCGCGACGAAGTACTGATTGTCTTCGCGTTTGACGAGCAGCCGGATGATTTCTCCCGACTTCGTCTTGCGCACCCGATCGATGAACGAGCGCACGGTCTGAATCGGCTCGCCGTTCATCTGCAGGATGATGTCGCCGCTCTGCATCCCCTTCTGCTCGGCCAGGCTCCCCGGCTCGACGCCGGCCACCAGCGCTCCCTTGTCGACACCGAACTGGCGTGCGAGCTCGGGCGTAAGCTCCTGAAGCTGGAGCCCGAGCCTCCCTTCTTCGCTCTCGGCGTCGGGGGGGCCGGGTCGCTTGGCTTCGCCGTCGTCGAGCTGCTCGATCCGGATCTCGACGTTGCGGCGCTTACCGTCGCGCAGCACGACGAGCTCGACCTCGGTTCCCGGCGTCGTGTTGGCCACCAGGGCCGGCAGATCGCTGTGGTGCCGAATCGGGCGGTCGCCGTACTGGAGGATGATGTCTCCCTGCTTCAGGCCCGCCTTGGATGCCGGGCTCTTCGGCAGGACCTTCGAAACCAGCGCTCCTTCGGCGCGCTGCAGGCCGTAGCTCTTCTGCAGGTCGGGATCGATGTGCTGGATGAGCACGCCGATCCAGCCGCGCGTGACCTTGCCGCTTTCCTGCAGCTGCCGGGCCACGTTTCTGGCGATGTTGATGGGAATCGCGAACCCGATGCCCGCGCTCTCGCCCGTCTGCGAGAAGATGGCCGTGTTGATGCCGATGACCTTGCCGCTCGTGTTGATGAGCGGCCCGCCCGAATTTCCGGGATTGATGCTGGCGTCGGTCTGGATGAAGTCGTCGTACGGGCCGGCGCCGATGACGCGCCCCTTGGCGCTGATGATGCCGGCCGTGACCGTGTGCTGCAGGCCGAAGGGATTACCGATGGCGAGCACCCAGTCGCCAATCTCCATGTCGCCGCTGTCGCCGAGCGGCAGGACGTAGAGATCTTCTTTCGGCTCAATCTTGATGAGCGCGAGGTCGGTCTTGTCGTCCTTGCCCACGACCTTGGCCGTGTACTCGGTTTCGTTGGCGAGCGTCACGATGATCTCGTCGGCCGCCCCCACGACGTGGTTGTTCGTGAGGATGTAGCCGCGCTTGTCGATGACGAAGCCCGAACCGAGGGAGTGCTGCTTGAACTCGCGCGGCTGCCCCTGGAAGAACCGGTTGAAGAAGTCTTCGAACGGATCCTGGCCGCGCGGGCCCCCCCGGGGTCCCCGGGCGAAGGGCGAGCGAACGACTTTCGTGGTGCTGATGTTCACGACCCCCGGCATGAGATCCCTGGCCAGACGACGGAAGTCGGGCAGCCGCACCATGGGGGCCTCGGCGGGCTCTTCCTGGGCAGAACCCTTGCCGGCCCGCTCGTTCTTCGTCGACTGGGCCGTGCTGTGCGGCGTCAGGTCGAGGCAGCTGGCGATGATGAGGCCGCCCATGAGAAAGAGCACGGCCGTGAGCACAAGAGTCGGCAACGAATAGGACTTGCGCATGGAACCTCCGAAAGACGCGCCGCGCTTACCGACGTCGCTGGACGTAGTGGATGCGCAGCGTATAGAGCAGCTGGTCGAGAATCTGCGATTCTTCGAGCGACAGGTTGCCCTTGGTTTTCTCCTGCAGGGTACCGAGCAGATCGATGAAGAGGCCCGCCAGCGGATAGTTGGGCTGCATGGCCCGGCCGGTCGGATCCGGTTCCCCCAGATACATCGAGACCTGCTGGGCGAGAAACTCGATGAGGGTCGTGATGTCGGCCGGCGGCAGCCCCGCGGCGGCCTGCTCGGCCCGCCGCTGCGCCGCCTCTTTGCGGCTCTGCTCGGTGTCTGCCTTCGGGGGTTCCGATGCAGGTTGCGTGCCAGCCTGCGTACCGGCCTGGGGGCCCGGCGGGGGCGCCGTGGGGCCCGCCTGGGCGGCGGCAGCGGCCTCGGGCTGGGGGGGCGGCGGTTCGACGGGGGGCGCGCCCGCCGGCTTCACTTCAGAGGGGGCGGCGTCGAGGTTTTCGCGGATCTCGTCCCCTTCCTGCACGAAACGACGGCGATCGACCACCTTGATGACCGGTTCATTCTCTTCGGCACTCATGCACTGCCTCCACAGAGGAACAAAAGAAAAACGGGGTAGCCGCAGGGGCGCCCCCGTACAAACATAAGACCGAAGGCCGGGTTTGTCAAATGGTCGTCCGGTCGGCAAGTCCCCGGACTACGGGCGGCATCGGGGGTGAAACTCCGGCGCCGGCCCGCGCCCGGCCTGTTGCTTAAACCGTCACCCGATTGCGTTTTTCAACAACCAGCTCGCCCCCCTTGACGTCGAGGTAGAAGCCGTCGGTCTCGTTCCAGACGAGCGTCATGGGAATCTTGACCAGCTCGTCCATGCGCCGCTTGAGAAAGCGTGCGCCGTACTTGAAGCTGAAGCCCGCCTCGGCCAGATGGCGCAGGGCCTCGTCGGTATACTCGAAGTCCTTGCCCTGCTCGCGCACGGTCTCCTGGATACGTCCGAGGTGCAGCCGCGTGATTTCGAGCACCTGCTCTTCGGTCAGCGGGTCGAAGACGACCACTTCGTCGATGCGGTTGATGAACTCGGGGGTGAAGTGGTTCTCGACCTCGCGCATGATTGCCTTGTGCAGCTCGTCGAGCGCCCGCCCCTCGTTGAGAAACCCCATCGGCTTGGCGTACTTCTTGAACTCGTCGGCCCCCAGGTTGCTCGTGAGGATGATGATCGAGTCGCTGAAGTAGACCTTCTTGCCGCGCCCGTCGGTGACCCAGCCTTCGTCGAAGACCTGGAGAAACAGGTTGATGACGTTCGAGTTGGCCTTTTCGATTTCGTCGAGCAAAACCACCGTGCTCGGGTTCTCGCGGATGGCGTTCGTCAGGATACCCCCGCGCTCGCTCCCCACGATGCCGCGCGGCATGCCGATGAGCTTGTCGATGCCCACCGTCGAGTCCTTGTACTCGGACATGTCGATGCGCACCATCTTCTTCTCGTCGCCGTAGAGAAACTGGGCGGCCGCCTTGGCGAGCTCGGTCTTGCCGACCCCCGTGGGTCCCAGGAAGAGCAGGACGCCGTCGGGCCGGTCGAAGTTCTCCTTGAGCGGACCCTTGTTCAGGCGCAGGCGGCGCGAGACGGCCTCGATGGCCCGCCGCTGCCCGATGACCCGCTCGGCCAGCACCTTCTCGATGTCGGCGAAGCGCTCGTTCGTGTCGCGGAAGACCATGTCGAGCGGGATCTTGCTCTCTTCGCTGATGACCTGCAGCACCTCGCGGGCCGACACGTTGCCCATCGGGTTGGCGATCTCGACCTTGACCGAAGCCGTGTCGAGCCAGCCGATGGCCTTGTCGGGCAGACGCAGGCCGCGGTTGTAGCGCTTGCTCATCTCGAGCGCCGTTTCGATGGCCTCGTCGCTGAGCGTGATCGAATAGTTCCGCTCCAGGCGTGGGCGTACCCCCAAGAGGATGTGGCGCGTCTGCTCGATCGACGGCTCGTCGGCCACGACCGTGCGGAAGCGCCGGGCGAGGGCCTCGTCTTCGGCGATGAACTGTTTGTATTCGGTGTTCGTCGTCGCGCCGATCATCTGGATCTCGCCGCGGGCCAGCGAGCTCTTGAAGATGTTGGCCGCGTCGGAGGGCACCCCCATGGCGCTGCCGGCGCCGATGAGCGAGTGGGCCTCGTCGACGAAGACGATCAGGTTCTTGCGCTCCTTGAGCTCCTTGATAATCTTCTCGACGCGGTCTTCGAACATGCCGCGGAACATCGTGCCGGCGACGAGGGCGTTCATCTGCAGATTGATGATCTGGCACTCGCGCAGGCGGTACGGCAGCGACTCGGGCTTGTACTCGATGCGCCGGGCGAGCCCTTCGACCAGGGCCGTCTTGCCGACCCCGGGCTCACCGATGATCATGACGGAGTTCGAGCGTTCGCGGTGCGAGAGAATCTCGACCATCCGGTCAAGCTCGGTCTCGCGCCCGAAGATCTCGGGGACCTTGTCTTCGGCCGCCAGCTTGTTCAGGTTGACGGCGAACTGATTGATGTACGGCGGCAGCTCGTACCGCTTCTTGAGCTCGCGCTCGCGTTCTTCGCGGCGGCGGGCCAGAATCGTGATTTCGTCGAGCGTCGTCTGCGGGTCGACCCCGAGCTCGCGCATGATTTCGACGGGGATGCTGTCGTCGACCATGAAGATGGCGGCGAAGACGTCGATGGTCGAGATCAGCTGCCGCCCGCTGTTCTGCGCCCGGCCCCACGAGGCCTGCAGCAGATTACGGGTGGCGGTCGGGATCTTCATCCCCCCGCCGAGATACTGTTTGGAAACGCTCAGCCGCTCCTTGAGCAGCGAGAGCACGGCGTTCGGATCGACGCCGAGCTCGAACATGACCTCTTTGTAGAACTGGTTCTCGGTCTTGATGACCGAAAGAAACAGATGCTCGACCCCGAGGTAGTAATGTTGCCGGCGTTGACTTTCTTCGATGGCGTAAGCGACAAGCTCCTGTGCCTTTTCGCTCAAGCGATCCCGGTAATGCGCTAAATCAATCATGGCTGACCCCGCTACCCTGTGTCACTTCCTGGATTCCGCTTCGAAACCTGTCGCAAAGCTGGATTCTGTGCGGCTTTCCGGCATCGCGACCGACGCTCGAGCCCGTCGACTACGACACCTAAAGTATAGCACACGCTCCTGACTTGCTGACCCGATTCCGCCCTCGATCAGATAGGCACCCTCGGCCCGCGAGGATGCAAACCGTGTTTCATGTTCGATGTTCCGCTCACCCCGAGGATGACGCAGCTATGACGCGGCCTGGCATCCCCCGCTCTGGAAGCCCCTTGCCTATGGTTTCCATCGTAGCACCCTTCTCTCTCCCGGTGGAGGATGGGTGGCCTGCGAGCGAGCGACGTGGGTAGACGGACTTGTATACCGGTTGGTGACCCGTGTTTGATCCGCGTTCTTGCGCTTCTGCAGAGCGAGCGCTACCGTATTCCGATGGCCGTACGATCTCTTCGCCTGGCCCTCGTGCAGATGAACAGCACGGTGGGCGCGCTTGCCGAGAATGCCGAACGTATCGGCGATGCGCTCGCCTTCGCCCGCGCGCGCAAGGCCGAGGTCGTGGTCTTTCCCGAGCTCGCGCTCTGCGGGTATCCGCCCGAAGATCTGCTCCTCGCCCCCCGGTTCCTTCGCGACTGCCGGCGCGCGCTCGAACGGCTGGTTCCGCAGACGCGCGGCCTGACGGCCATCATCGGCTTCCCCGAATGGGACGAAGATCCTTATAATGCCGCGGCCGTTCTCCATGACGGGAGTCTGGTCGCCACGGTGCGCAAGCGCCTTCTGCCGACCTACGGCGTCTTCGACGAAGATCGCTACTTCCGCCCCGGCGACCGGGCGACCGTGATCGACCGCCGCGGCATCCGCCTGGGAATTTCCATCTGCGAAGACATCTGGTTCCCCGAGGGACCGCCGGCGCTGCAGGCGCTGCACGGCGACGCCGAGATCCTCGTCAATCTCTCGGCGAGTCCCTACGAACACGGCAAGCGGTCGCGCCGGCGGCACATGCTCGAGACGCGCGCGGCCGATTCCGCCGCCATGGTCGCCTACGTCAACGCCGTGGGGGGCCAGGACGAGCTCGTCTTTGACGGGGGGAGCCTCGTCTGCGATGCGCACGGCCGGACGCTGGTCGAAGCGGCGGCCTTCGAAGAGGGAATTCTCGTGCACGACTGCGTCGTCGACGGTGTGCAGGGGACGCGCCTGCGCGATACCCGCCGCCGCAAGGCCCGCGACCTCGAGCGCCCCGGCGAGGGGAGCGCGCTCGATCTGCACCAGTACATGCTGAACGAACCGGGACGTTCCCCGGCCCGGGGCGGCAAGAGCGCGTGGCACGAAGTTCCGCCGGCCGCGCCGCAGAGCGACGAAGCCGAGATCTATGCGGCCCTCGTCACCGGCCTGCGCGACTACGTGAACAAGAACGGATTCGAGAGCGTGCTCATCGGCCTGAGCGGCGGCATCGACTCGGCCCTCACGGCGGTCGTCGCCGTCGACGCGCTGGGGGCTAAGCGGGTGCACGGCATGACGCTCCCCAGCCGCTTCTCAAGCACGGGAACGCGATCGGACGCCCTCGCCCTGGCGGCGAACCTGGGCATCCCCTGCCCCGAGGTGGCCATCGAGCCGGTGTTCGAGACGGCGCTCGATTCGCTGAAGCCGATCTTCCGGCGCAAGGCGTGGAACGAGGCCGAAGAGAATCTGCAGGCGCGCATCCGCGGACTGCTGCTCATGGCGGCGTCGAACAAATTCGGTCATCTCGTGCTCACCACCGGCAACAAGAGCGAGCTCAGCGTGGGCTACGCGACGCTGTACGGCGACATGGCCGGCGGCTTCAACGTGCTCAAGGACGTCTTCAAGACGACCGTGTTCCGCCTGTGCGCATGGCGCAATTCCGTCTCGCCGGTCATTCCCGCGTCGATCCTCACGCGCCCCCCGTCGGCGGAACTGCGCGCCAACCAGACCGACCAGGATTCGCTACCCCCCTACGACGTGCTCGACGGCATCCTCAAGGCCTACATTGAAGAGGACGTGGGGCTCGACGAAATTCTCCTGCGCGGATACGACCGGGCCACCGTCGAGCGCGTGCTGCGCCTCGTCGATCGCATGGAGTACAAGCGCCGCCAGGCCGCACCGGGGATCAAGATCACGAACCGCGCCTTCGGCCGCGACCGCCGGCTCCCCATCACGAACCGTTATCGCCCGGGTGGGGAATGACGCGCGCTTCGCTGCTGGCGCTGCTTCTGTTTTCCGCCTGCGACTATGCGACGCAGGAGAACGTCGAGCGGCTGGCGCGCGACGTCGACGGCGTGAAGTCGACCCAGCGCGTGCTCGAGACGAAGGTCGACTCGGCCGTCCAGCAGAACCAGGCGCTGCAGACGAGTGTTTCGGCGATGGGGAGCGGCTTCAACGTGCTCACGCAGTCGATGGTCGACCAGGGCGGCCGCGTCGAAACCCTCGAAGCGCGCAGCGTGGCGCTCACCCGCGATCTGAGCCAGGTGCGCAAGGCGGTCGACCGCAGCGGCGGTTCCCCCAGCCGCGGCGCCGAGCCCGATCGCGTCGGGACTTATCTCGGATCCCGCGTCGACGTCATGACGCTCACCGAAGAGCCGGTGCGCATGCAGTGGTGCGAAGCCGCCGAGGGGACGCAGGGTTATCTCGTGCCGGTCGGCGTGGAGCCGGATTACCGCACGTTGCGCTGCTGGCGCTTCGGCAGCGTGGCCATCTTCCGTGAAGAATCGCCCCAGGGGCCCATCGTGCGCTGCCTGCGCGACATCACGGTCACCGACGGCGCCCTCGAAGCGCTGGACTGCAAGGACTCGGGCGTCTACTACCGCATGGGGCTGCGGTGACCGGGCGCCGCGGGCGCCATTCCTGATTCCTGATTCTTGATTCTTGAGGAGGAACGGACCGGAAAGGGCCAGGCAGGAAGGACTATGACCCCGAGACGGGTCGATATCTGTCGCTGGATCCCATGCGGGAAGAAGACTACGGATATGCAGCAAGCAATCCTCTGACTAAATTCGACCCGTTAGGGGAGGATATTTGGATCGAAGGTCCTTCTGGTTGGGAACCCGGTTTCCATAGAAGTGTAAATGTTGGCGATCCAAATGGTGACTATACCGGGTTCAGCTTCGCTCTCATTCCTACGGTTGGGAACTTTCCATACACTGGCTCAGCCTATGAGGACAAATCCAAGGGCGGGCAAATAGTTGCTTATCTTAAAACTACAAAGCAGCAAGATATCGAAGCCTTCCTTCTGATTAGCGAATACATAGGCAAGCATGGTAAAGGCTACTATTCGCCTTGGAACAATTGCATCACGTTTTCAAATGACCTGTTTGATGTTCTAAAAAATCACTTCGGCGTACAGGAGACTACCCCACCCACGAGAATCGTTGCGGAGGCTAAGCACCCTGTTGAGAAAGCTTACAGAGCAATTAAAAGGAAGGTAAATGAGTTCAGGGATTGGGCGAACAAACGCAATGAGGCCGAAAAATGAAGAAGTCTCGGAGCGTAATCCAAGTTCGGGCTGTTGCATTTTTGGCAGCGATTTCCGTTGTTCTCACGTCGCCAAAAATATTCGTCCTTGATGCTGGTCCAGATCCCAGGGTGATTTCAACTGAATGGGTACCTGTTCTGTTGCTTTTCTTTGCATTGCTCGTTTATTTGGTTTCTCGTTTTCAGCTAGCCGCAAATGAAGGCGCGATTTCGCTAAAGACTTTTGTGACGTCCGTTGCGGAGCTGCTCTTGTCACTTTCAGGTTTGTTTGTATTATTTGCCGCGTTTACCTTGCTAACTGCAGGTGTTCAAGCGCTGAAGGGTAGTCCGGCAGTGGAGAGAACTGACTTTGGGTATTTTGTTTTTTTAGCGATAGTTTACATAGTATTCGCTATTGCACTTTTCTTGTTTTGGAAGCGCTTTGGGATTCGTCACGAAACAGATGGAAAGTGACGTTGGAACAGAACACAGACAAGACCCACCCCGAAGCATTCCCCCTCGTAAATAGGCGCAGTGCCCGCGCGCGCCGGCGGCGGAGCCGCGAGCGAGTTTACATAACCTTTCCGGTTATGTAAAAGCGGGAGTGAGGGCAGCCTGCCGCTGCGCGGCGAAGGCTGATGGTCGATTGTCGATGGTCAACCCAACCAACGCGCCCAAACCCATGCGCGTAGTGGCGGGCCACGGCGCATAAGAGCGCTCTTATGCGCTGTGCCGAATCCCTCCTTTGTCGGGACAGGCTCCGCGGCTCGCTCGCGGCCCTGCTCTCCCATCCTCCAACCTGAAAACACCCCGCCGCCGGCAGTGCGCGGGCGCGCGCCGTCGTGGAGGAACCGGTCGTCACCTTTCGCCTGGCGAGTGACTGCAGGGGATTGTGTCATAGTGCCATTTATGGCATTCTGCTCGGGTGCGGATTGAAAAAGCCCCTGAGTTCACGGATTGGATGGACTCCCTGACCAGGAAAGAACAGGGGCAGATTCTGGCCCGCCTGCAACGCCTGGAGCTCTACGACTTTTTCGGAGACGCAAAGAGCTTGGGCGACGGGCTCGCAGAGCTTCGCTGGCAGAATGGATGGCGGGTCTACTTCGCCAAGGCCATGCGCAGTGATGGGTCAGTTGTCGTTTTGTTACTCGGGGGAATGAAGAATGCCCAGAAAAAAGACATCGAAAGAGCGCGGCTTCTCCTTCGACGATATGCCGGCGGTTAAGATACGGAAGGGAGCCCCGGTTCGCCCTTACTCTCCCTCGGCCAAGATGCGGGAGAAGAGGTTCATCGCCGATGCGCTCATGGAATGTCTCAGAGACGGTGACGCGGAGGCGTTCAAGGAAATCCTCGGGGCGCATTTGGAAGCCATCAACAAAGCCGAATTCGCAGAGCGGACGCAGATCCCCAAGCGAACGCTTTACCGCATGGTATCGAAGCGGGGCAATCCCACGCTGGAGAACATCGCCAAGGTCGTTCACGCCCTCTGCGCCTAACTCTCGGCGTTCGCCTGGGCCTCCCCCCGTTCAGGAATCAGGCATCAGGAATCAGGAATCAATCACGCATCAGGAATGGCGCGGGCGCCCAGATTCACTCGCCTTCACCTTCTGCGCCCTCGCCCGCGCCCGCCCCGTGCCGTCCGGCCCCCTTCACGAACCGCCCGACACCGTCCCGGATTTCCGGTGAGGCGAGCGAACGGAGACCGTGGCGGAACTCGTTCGCCAACGCGTCTTCCAGCGACATGCCGAACTGCTCGTACGCCGACACGCGATCGTTCCGCATGCACTCCTGGGGAAGCGTGGCGATCTGACGCGCGAGCAGTTCCGCCTCCTGGCGGGCCGTGCCCGGCGCGACCACGCGGTTCGCGAGGCCGATGGTGAGCGCCTCGTCGGCGTGCACCGCACGGCCCGTGAGGATCAGATCGAGCGCGCGCGACAGGCCGATCAGGCGCGGCAGGCGCACCGTGCCGCCATCGATGAGCGGAACCCCCCAGCGCCGGCAGAAGACGCCGAAGACCGCGTCCTCCTCCACCACACGAAGATCGCACCAGACGGCCAGCTCGAGTCCGCCGGCGACCGCGTGGCCGGCCACGGCGGCGATAACCGGCTTCGAGAGCAGCATGCGGCTCGGGCCCATCGGACCGTCCCCTTCGGGATCGATCCGGTTGGACCTCTCGGAACCGAACGCCTTCAGGTCCGCGCCGGCGCAGAAAACGCCGCCGGCCCCCCACAACACGGCCACGCGGGCTTCGGCATCCGCCTCGAAGGCGCGGAAGGCGTCGGCCAGCGCGTGCGCCGTGGGGCCGTCGACGGCATTGCGAACGTCGGGCCGGTCGAGGATCACCGTCGTGACCGGCCCGTTCTTCTCCACGCGAACCATGGCGGCAGCGCTCACTTCGGCGGCATGCGCAGGGCGCCGTCGATACGGATGGTTTCGCCGTTGACGTACTTGTTGCTGATGATGAAGGCGACCAGGTCCGCATAGTCCTTCGGGTCCCCGAGCTTGCTGGGGAACGGGATCTGCGCTTCGAGCTGCTTCTTGTAGTCGTCGCTCACCATCTGCATCATCGGCGTGTTGAAGGTGCCGGGCGCGACGGTGTTGCAGCGGATGCCGACGCGGGCCAGATCGCGCGCCACGGGGAGCGTCATGCCGACGATGCCGCCCTTGGAAGCGGAGTAGGCGACCTGCCCGATCTGCCCGTCGAAGGCCGCAATGGAGGCGGTGTTGACGATCACGCCGCGCTCGCCGTTGGCGTCGGGCTCGTTGCGGGCCATGCGCGAGGCGGCCAGGCGCATGACGTTGAAGGTGCCGATCAGGTTGACCTGGATCGTCATGGCGAACAGGTCGAGATCGTGCGGCGAGCCGTCCTTGTTCAGCACCCGGCCGGCGGTGCCGACCCCCGCGCAGTTGACGGCAGCGGTCAGGCGGCCGAACTTCGCGACGGCGTCATCGCAGGCCTTTTCGACCGCCGCGCCATCGGTGACGTCGGCGGGGGTGAAGAGCGCCGCGGCGCCCAGTTCGGCGGCCAGGTCGGCTCCCTTGGAGTTCGGGCGGTCAAGGATGGCCGCCTTGCCCCCTTCGGCAATGATGCGGCGCACGGTGGCTTCGCCGAGCCCCGAGGCTCCGCCGGTCACAATCGCTACGGTTTCGTTCAGCTGCATGGTCGTCCTCGTTACGGAAGAGTGAATGGAAGGTCGAGTGCGCAGTCGCCGTCGAGCCACTGGCGCAGGATGGAGGCCACCGCTTCGGGCTGCTCCATCGGAAGAAAGTGTCCGGCCCCCTGCATTTCGATCAGGCGCGCCTTCGGCAGCCGCTTTTCGAGCGCGGCGGCCGCATTCCGCAGAAAGGTGTCGCTGCGGGCGCCGCGCAGGATCAGCACCGGACAGCGCACGCGGCGCACGCGCGTCCAGAAGCTGACGGGCCAGGTCGTGAAGATGCGGGCTTCGATGTGCCGGTCGCAGGCGAGCCGCACGCCGTTGTCGGTCGGCACCGTTCCCCAGTGCACGTAGGCTTCGAGAAATTCGCGCTTCCACGTGCGGAAGGCCGGCTTGCTCTCATAGGACGCGAGGATGCTCTCGCGGTCGGGGAACTCCATGCGCCGCCCCATGGTCGCGCGCACGAGCGGGTGGCCGTTGCGGATACCGGGGAGCTGGGCGAAGGCGAGCGGGGCCATGTAGTGCGGCGCGAAGATGACCGGATCGAGCAGCGCGATGGCCCGAAAGGTGCCCGGCCGCGCCGCCTCGGTCAGCAGCGCGAGCACGCCGCCGAGGGAGTGGCCGATGGCGACGGGGTTCGCGAAGAGCCCGGTGGCTTCCCATCCGCGGATATCGTCGAGAAAGTCGTTCCAGTTACGGATGGTCTCGGGCTGGAACGAGCCGCCGTGCCCGCGGAAGTCGGGGGCCACCCAGCGGCGCGAAAGCTGCTTCAGCAGCGGTCCGTAGGTACCGCCGTTGAACCCGTTGGCGTGCAGCATGACGAGTTCCGCCGGCGGTTCGCCTTCGCGCACGGCGTGGTAAAGCCTGCCGTCGATGTCCCAGGTGAACGACTCCATCAACCGGTCAGGGTAGCACTTGCCATCCCGGCAGTCACCTGCCGGGATGGCATTCCTGATGCCTGATTCCGAATACCTGAGAAGCAAGAACCTTCAGACAAAGCGCCAAGCGCCGAGCACCGAGCGCCAACCAGCAAGTACCAGCCGCCGGTCATCCCGGCAGCCACCGCAGGGATGGCATTCCTGATTCCTGATTCCGAATTCCTGAGAAGCAAGAACCTGCAGACCAAGCGCCAAGCGCCGAGCGCTGAGCGCCAACCAGCAAGCACCAGACTCCGGCCGCCGGTCTCTGCCCGTTCCGCTCAAGAATTAAGAATCAGGAATCAGGAATGGCCGCTCACGCACCCAGGTGCGCGAGGATGTCCTGCGGTTCCTGCAGCCACAGGGTGGCGAACGGGTCGAGTTCGGCGCGGCTGCCGTAGCCCCAGGCCGCCGCCCAGAAGGGGAACCCGCAGGCCCGGCCGAGGCGGCCGTCGGGTTCGCCGTCGCCGACGATGACAAGGTCCGAGACCTGCACGCCGACGGCTTCGGCGATGTGCACGGCCACGCCGGGATCGGGCTTGCGCACCGGAAGCGTGTCGCCGCCGATGAGCACCTCGAAGCGGCTGCGGATCCCGAGGCCCTCCAGAATCTTGGCGGCGAACCGCTCGGGCTTGTTCGTCGCGCAGACCAGACGGACGTCGGCGCGCAGCACGGCATCCCAGCCGGCGAAGAGGCGGCTGTGGTCGAGCAGGTGCTCGTCGTAATGCGCGAAGAACCAGTTGCGCGCCGCATCGATCCTGGCCGGATCGTCGGTTCCCAGGGCCTTGAGCAGGAGCACCGTGGCCCCCTGACCGACGAAGGAGCGGATCTCCTCTTCGGGGCGTGTCGGGCAATCCATCGCGGCCAGGGTGGCGTTGACCGAGAGGGCGAGATCCTTCGTCGTGTCGACGAGGGTCCCGTCCATGTCGACGAGCAGAACGGGCGTGCGCTTCATGCTACCGGAGTTCCGCTCAGAGCAGGTTTTCGATCTCGAACTTCTCGCGGTGCAGATCCTTCTTGCGCACGACGATCCGCTTCTTGAAGCGCTTCTCGAGTGCCTCGATGGCCGGGCGCTCCTCATCGTAGAGGCGCTCGGCGATGGCCGGGTGCACGTTGAGGTGGATCTTGCGGTCACGCAGGTTCGGAAGCTCCTTCTGCAGCGTGCGGTAGATCTCGGCGCAGACCGTCTTCTCGCTGCGGATGTACCCCTTGCCGTCGCAGTAGGGGCAGCTTTCGGCGAGGATGCGCATCAGGCTTTCGCGCGTGCGCTTGCGGGTCATTTCGACCAGCCCGAGCTCGCTGATCTTGAGGATGTTGCTCTTGGCCTTGTCGCGCCGCAGGGCGTCGCGCAGCGCCCCGTAGACCTTGTCGCGGTTCGCGGCCTTGTTCATGTCGATGAAATCGAGAATGATCAGGCCGCCGATGTTGCGCAGGCGCAGCTGGTAAACGATCTCCTTGGCCGCCTCGAGATTCGTCTTGAGGATCGTCTCTTCGAGGTCGCGCTTGCCGACGAACTTGCCGGTGTTCACGTCGACCGCCACGAGCGCCTCGGCCTGCTCGATGACCAGATATCCGCCGCTCTTGAGCCAGACCTTGGTGCCGAGCGCTTCGTCGAGGGCCGGTTCGATCTGGAAGTGGTCGAAGATCGGCTCCTTCCCCTCATACAGGATGATGTCGTCACGCCGGTGGGGGAGGAGGTTGTCGACGAAATTCTTCACCTTCTCGTATTCCGCCGGGTCATCGATGACGACGCGCGCGACATCGGGGCCGAAGAAGTCGCGCACCGACCGCAGCGAGAGATCCATTTCGCTGTAGGCGGCGCAGGGGGCCTTCATGCGGCTGAAGCGCTGCTGAATCGAGTTCCACGTCTTGGCGAGGTAGTCAATGTCGCTCTTCAAATCCTCTTCGCTGCGCCCTTCGGCGGCCGTGCGTACGATGAAGCCGATCCCCTCGGGGCGCAGGCGGTTCACGATGCTCTTCAGGCGTCCCCGTTCGGCAGACTCCTCGATGCGGCGGCTGACGCCGACATGGTTCACCGTGGGCATGAGCACGACATAGCGGCCGGGTATCGACACGTAACTCGTGATGCGCGCGCCCTTCGTGCTGATCGGATCCTTGGCGACCTGGACGAGAATCTCCTGCCCCTCTTTGAGCAGATCCTGAATGCGCTCCTTCTCGCGATCGCGCTCGCGCTTGACCGCTTCGGCGTCCTCGTCGTCGCCGTAGTGTTCGATCTCTTCGAGGATGTCGCTGACATAGAGAAAGGCGGCGCGCTCGAGGCCGATGTCGACGAAGGCGGCCTGCATGCCGGGGAGCACGCGGGAGACGCGCCCCTTGTAGATGTTGCCGATGACCGAACCGCCCGCTTCGCCGGGCCGTTCCACATAGAGTTCGACGACGGCGCCCCCTTCCATGAGGGCGACCCGCGTTTCGATCGGGGTGGCGTTGATGATGAGTTCGCTGCGCATGAAACCTCGCGGGCGGCCGGCCTGAGCCGCAACAGGCAGGAGGACGCGAGGCGCCTCTCCCCGGGAAAAAGGGGGGGGAAAGGTCCCGCTTCGACGTGGCCTGCCTGGATGGGAACGCGCTCGGCAGGCCATATACCGAAGCGGCGGAAAAATCGTGGGGGCCCCCGAAGGAACCCGAAAGAGGGATTATACCATCCCCGGAGGCTGCTACAATAACCGCGCATGGCCCGAGTCGCCGTCATACTGATCGGAAACGAACTGCTGAGCGGAAAGATCGAGGATCAGAACGCCCGCTATGCCGTGCGGCTGCTGCGCGAGCGGGGGGCCGATCTTGAGCGCATCGCCGTCATTCCCGACGCCATCGGCGAGATCGCGGCCGAGGTGCGCCGGTGCGTCGCCGACTACGACTGGGTCATCACCTCGGGCGGGGTGGGCCCCACGCACGACGACATGACCTACGAGGGGGTGGCCGCCGGCCTTGAGGTGCCGCTCGTCGAGCACGCCGAGGTCGCCGCCATGCTGCGCACCTATTTCGGCACGCGTCTGACCGACGACCACCTGCGCATGGCCCGCTTTCCCGAGGGGGCCCTCGTGCACACGGGGTTGAACCTGCCGATCCCCGTCGTGACCGTGGGCAGGGTCGCCGTGCTCCCCGGCATCCCTTCCCTTTTCCGCATGGCGCTCGATTTTCTGGCGCCGATGTTCCAGGGGCTCCCGTTCTTTCTCGAAGAGGTTGTCTGCCATCACGACGAAGGCGAAATCGCGGCGTTTCTGCGTGACGTCCAGCAGCGCTTCGCCGACGTCAGCATCGGGTCCTACCCGGGGCGCACGGCCGACGGCGTCGAGATGGTGCGCATTACCGTCGAGGGGCGCAGCGAGCGATCGGTGGCCGCGGCGGCAGCGGAAATCCGCGGGCGGCTGCTCGCCTGAGCCCTCCGGCGTTTGTCCGGCCCCTTGTCGGGATGGTAAGATCCAGCATGGCGGGCGAGTACACCACAGCCTTGAAACCGGCGCGGCCGCAGGCCGACCTGCTCCCGCAGGAGCTCGACGTGCGTGTGCTCTGCATGCACGAGGGGCGCCAGGAAGACATTCCGCTGCGCCGCCGCCGCACGACCTTCGGCCGCGGCGATGCCGATGTCGTCATTGACGATCCGACCGTGAGCCGCAAGCACTTCCAGATCGAGGTCGTGCGCGGCAACGTCGTGCTGCACGATCTCGCCAGCGCCAACGGCACGATTTACCGCGGCCGCTGGATCACCTCGGTGAACCTGCGCGACGGCGATCACTTTCAGGCCGGCAACTCCCGCTTTCACATCGTCATCCGCACGACGAACCTCATGCCCGCCCGGCTGCTGGCCCTCGTCGCCCTGGCGGGGGAAGAGGGCTCGGCGCTCGCGGGGCTTCTCGATACCGAGGTCTTCGCCGTGCGCACGGTCGATCCCGATGCGCTGCTCGACACCTGCCGCTTCGAGCTGCCCGATCTCGTCGTCGTCGATGCGTCGGCGCGCGCGCTCGCGGCCGTCGAGAACCTCAAGCGGCTCCCCCGCCTGCGCAACATCCACATCGTCACCCTGCTGGGTCCCGAAGAGTCGGGGCAGGAGGCCAAGTGGCGCAGCGCAGGGGCGAATGAAGTGCTCGAACGCCCCGTGCCGGCCGAGCTTCTGCAGGGGATCGCCGAGCAGGTCGCCCGGCGCCCGGTCTCGCGGGAACTCAACTTTCCGGTGACCGTGCGCACTGAAGAGGGGCGTGACGGCCACGGCCGGCTGCTCAACCTGCACGTGCGCGGCGCGCGGGTGCGCTTCGATGGCCGTCAACGCCCCAAGCCAGGGAGCACGGTGTCGCTCAAAATCCTGCTCCCCAACGAATACGGGGTCGTACAGGTGCGCGGCATCTGGCACGACGACGACGGCAACGAGGCCTCGGTCGCCTTCTCGCATTACGAGGGAAACGGCCAGCTTCAGGTGCGCCGCATCGTCAACGACGCCCCGATGCGCTGAGGGCGCCTTTCCCTTTCCCTAGAAATAATGGGACAGCCCCTGGCGCAGCTCGAGGCGCGCCCGGTGCAGCCGGCTTTTCACCGTTCCTTCGGGCAGCCCCGTACGCCCCGCGATTTCGGCGTAGCTGAGCCCCTCGATTTCGCGCAGGATCAGCAGTGCGCGGGTGGCGGCCGGGAGCCGGGCGATGCGCGCCTGCACGAGGTCGCGCAGCTCACGCTCTTCACACTGGCCATAGGCGTCTTTCGCTTCGTCGGCGATCGCGAGCGGCTCGCGCCGGTCTCCGGCATTCTGTTCGAGACTCTGGTTCGAGAAGAACCGCCGCCGGCGCAGGTATTTCAGCTTGTTCAGCGACTGGTTACGGGCGATCTGGAAGAGCCAGGTGCTGAAGAGGGCGTCGCCGCGGAATCGATCGAGATTCCCATGCAGGGTTACGAAGACGTCCTGCGTGAGTTCTTCGGCTTCATGCGCGTCGCCGAGCAGGCGCAGGCAGAACGAATAAATGCGGCGGTGGTATCTGCGGAGGAGCCGGTTGAACGCGGCATTGTCTCCGTCGGCGGCCAGAAGCAGAAGCAGACGATCATCGGGATCTTCCGCCTCATTCCGTTCCGCTCGTACGAAGGCCAGCACCAACCCCGACAGCGCAAGCGCCGTCCATGCCCCCAGGAGGCCTTCCATCATGTTTCATCTCAGGTGTCAGGTTTGCACTCGGACCTCTACCGGAGTGCGACGCGGGGCGTTTCCCGGTCGCGCTCGGCCGCTTCGAAATAGGCGGCCGGCTCGAAGTTGAACAGCGAAGCGATGAAAGCCGACGGCACGGTTTCGCGCAGGTTCGTGTAGTCGCGCACCGAGCCGTTGTAGACGGCGCGGGACCCGGCGATGGCGTTCTCGGTGGCCGTGAGATCGGCCATCAACTGGCGCACCTGGGCGTTGCTCTGCAGCTCGGGATACTTCTCGACGAGCGCGAAGATCTGCCCCAGGGCCGCCGTGACGGCCGAGTCGGCCCTGGCCGCCTCTTCAGGGGTGCGCGCGTTGACGGCGTGACTGCGCGCCTCGATGACGTCGGTGAGCGTATCCTTCTCCCACTGCATGGCGTCGCGCACGGCGTTGACCAGGTTGGGGATGAGATCGTAACGCCGTTTCAACTGGACGTCGATCTGCCGCCACAGGTTGCGCACCTGGTTGCGGGCGACGACCAGCCGGTTGTACAGCGTGACGACGATCAACACGGCCGCAACGATGAAACCCAGCGCTATCCACAGCATGGCTACTCCATCGGCCCGCTGAGCGAGCCCTGACTTCATTATAGGTTGGCAGGCAGCCGGAAAATCGCCGCGGGAACCGGCTGCGACCCCTGTACTTTACAGCGCCGCCCCGGCCGGTGCAACCGTGTTTCAGCGGGAGGATCGGGTGAGCACGGCCAGCGCCCGCTCGTCTCCGGCGGGCAGCCGGTAGGCGTGTACGGACGGCGGCTCGAATCCGGGATAGCGGGCCGCGGCGATGGCGTCGGCCTCGGCAGGCCCCTTGTAGAGCACGAGGCGCCCGCCCGGCTTCAGATACGGTTCGCCCAGGCGCACGAGCTCGTCGGCCTTGGCGACGGCGCGGGCGGTGACGGCGTCGAGGGATTCGCGCAGTCCCATGCGGAAGGCGGGATCCTCGGCGCGCTGCTGCATGGCCGCGATGCGCTCGAGCCCCAGCTCGCGGATGACCGCCTGCACGTAGGTGATCTTCTTGCCCGTGCCGTCGATGAGCAGCAGGCGCCGATCCGGTCCGGCAATTTTGAGGACCAGTCCGGGAAAGCCGGCGCCGGTGCCGACGTCGAGAATGAAATCCTGCGCGCCGAAGTGGCGATGGCCGCCCAGGCTGTCGAGGATGTGCTTGTCGAGAATCTCGTCGACGGTGCGGATGGCGGTCAGGTTGAAGCGCGCATTCCACTCCATCAGCAGGGCGGTCATGCGGGCGAGAAGCGCCACCTGGCGGTCGTCGAGCGGGGCGCCGAATTCCGCCGCCGTCGTGCGCAGGCGCTCTTCCTGCGCAGGTGTGAAGCCGGCGCTCACGTGAGGGGAATCTCCCGGCCGACTCCCTGCTTCACGGCCGCGTGGTAGACGAAGGCCGCCGTGGCCGTGTCCCAGAGAGCCATGCCGAGCGAGTGGAAAAGCGTGATCTCGGCGGCGTCCTTGCGGCCGGGAATGCGCCCGGCGGCGACGTCGGCCAGCTCGTGGATCCGCTCCCAGTGCAGAAAGCCGGCGTCCATGGCCTGCAGAAGCGCCCCCGACTCGAGGGCCGCCTGCTCGCGGGTGTCGACCACGATGCGCCCCGAGCGGCGCAGGACCTTGCCGTCGATCTCGCGCTTGATGAGCAGATTGGCGCCGACCGCGTTCACGTGGGCGCCGGGGGCCAGGTCGTTTCCGTCGAAGACCGGCTCCTTGCTCGTCGTCGCGGTCGTCACGAGCAGCAGGTCGCGCACGGCGTCTTCGGGGCGGGCCACGGGCAGCACGTCGAGGCCGTACCTCTCGCTCATGGCCCCGCAGAACTCGGCCCGCCGCTGTTCATTGCGCGCGTAGACGCGAATCTTCCTGAGAGGCAGGACTTCGCGCAGCGCCTCGATCTGCCCCTCGGCCTGGAAGCCGGTGCCGAACAGGCCGCACTCCTCGATGGCCGCCTGCGCCATCCAGCGGGTGGCCACGGCCGTGGCCGCCCCGGTGCGCAGCTGTCCGAGACGGTCGGCTTCGAGCACGGCCAGCATGTCGCCGGTCTTCGCGTCATAGAGGAAGATGCGGAAGCGGATGCGCCCCCCGAAAGCCGTGTAGGCCTTGAGCGCGAACATCTTCTGCGCGGGCTGGGCGGCCGCCATCATGTGCAGCATGCCCGCGGGCAGACGCAGGCGGCGGCGCGGCAGGTTGACCGTCTCGCCGGCGCCGGCTTCACGCATCGCCTCGTCGACCACGCGGATGCCGTCGGCCATGGTGATCAGAGAAGAGACTTCGGCCTCGGTAAGAAACAGCGCCATCGTTTTTACGCCCTTGTCGGTGGAACAGGTCTGGTTTATGGTACAAAAATACCCATGCGCGCACCATTGCGATTCCAGGAACTGCAGCGTGAAGTCGAGGACTGGTGCCGGAACCACGACGCCGACTGCACGAGCGAATTCACCGTCGACGACGACGAAGTCCCGGCCTTCAGCGTCCGGCTCCACAAAGACGCCCGGCAGATGCACTTCCGCCTCGTGAAGGGATGGCCGCCGATCATCGAAGCGCGCCGCGACGACTACCCCGACGACGAGCAGAACCTGCGCCTCATCAAGGTCAACAACGACAATTCGTGGAACCCGCCGATTCACGAAATTCTCGATCCGTGGATCAGCGGCACGCCGTTCACGAACGTGCGTCCGCCGCTGCGCTTTCAGGAGCTGCAGCGCGAACTGGAGCACTGGTGCCGCGAGCACGGCTGCGTCTGCAATTTCGATTTCACGAAGACCGAAGACCCGGTGCCCACGCTGACCGTGCAGCTGAACCGGGACAGGCGCTGGATCAGTTTTCACCTCGTCAAGGCATGGCCCGCGGTGGTCGAAGTGCACCGCAGCGACACCGATGGCGACGGGGCGCGCCGGCTGAAGATTGATCCGAAGACCAACACGTGGACACCCCCTGTCTATCAGCTGCTCGACCCGTGGATCGCGGGGCGCCCGTTCGAAGGATGAGCAGACGGCTCCCCCCGCCCCGGCGCTTTGCCCCCGGAATCCTGACGATGGGGACGAAACGCCGACTTTTTTCATGTTTCCCCTCCGGGCCCGGCAGCCGGCGCGCACCTACCGGTCGTTAGGAGGCCTGGGGGAAACGTAACTTCATCAAATCCCAAGTCTTTTCGCGTCCCGCAACGGCAGGGAAACCGCCCGCCGAACGATTTGCCTACCGATTGGTAGGTCGATTTATTGAGCGTTATCAGTAGGTTACGGGCGATCTTTCCAATTTTTCGCTTTCTTTTGGCGCGGGCCGGCCGGTATAATGTGCGGGTATTTCTCAGGGGATCCCCGGGGGCGAGGCTTCGTGCTCTCTGAAACCGACATCGGCCGCCGCAAACGCGACCACATCGACATCTGTCTGAACGAGGACGTCCAGTTCCACGAACGGGGGACGCTGCTCGGCAACGTGCGCCTGCTGCACGAAGCGCTCCCCGAACTGCACGCCGACGAGATCGACCTTTCGGTGCGCATCGCGGGCCGCACCCTGCGTGCGCCGCTGTACGTCAGCGGCATGACCGGCGGAACCCCTGAGGCTGAGACCATCAACCGCGATCTGGCCGCCGTGGCCGGCGAGCTCGGTATCGCCTTCGGTCTGGGCAGTCAGCGCCCGCTGCTCGTCGACCCCGGCACGCTCTCGAGCTACCAGGTGCGCGAGGCGGCGCCCGACGTCGTGCTTTTCGGCAACCTCGGGCTCGTGCAGGCGGCGCAGACCTCGACCGACAAGATCCGTGAGCTGGCGCGCGCCACCGGAATCGACGCCCTGTGCATCCACCTGAACCCTGCGCAGGAACTCATGCAGGCCGACGGCGACCGCGACTTCCGCGGCGGCCTCGACACCCTGCGCCGCCTGCAGGGGGAACTTGGCATTCCGCTCATCGTCAAGGAGACCGGCTGCGGACTCTCGCCGCGCGCGCTGGCGAGCATCCGCTCGACCGGCGTCACCACGGTTGACGTGGCCGGCGCCGGCGGCACGAGCTGGGTGGCGGTCGAAACGCGCCGCGCAGCGGCAGAACGGCGCCCCGTGGGCGAAAGCATGTGGGACTGGGGCATCCCGACCGCCGCCTCGCTGCTCGCGGCGGGCCAGACCGGCGGGCTCACCGTGCTCGCCAGCGGAGGGGTGCGCAGCGGAACCGATGTCGTCAACGCGCTGGCCCTCGGCGCCACGGCGGTCGGCATGGCGCAGCCGTACCTGAAGGCGCGCCACGAAGGGGGCCGTGACGGCGTGCGCCGCCTGGCGCAACAACTGATTGAACAGATCCGCATGGTCCTGCTGCTGACCGGCTCGCGCACGGTCGCCGACCTGCACAAGGCGCCGCGGATTCTCGTCGGCGAACTCGAAACCTGGTCGCGCCAGCTCGCGGCCCTGCGTTGAGGTGAGGTCCATCATGCACGCGGTAGCACGCAGTCACGCCAACATCGCGCTCGTGAAGTACTGGGGCAAACGGGATGCGAAGCTCAACCTGCCCATTGTCGGCAGCATTTCACTGACCCTCGCAGAGCTGGCGACCGAGACCTCGGTGACCTTCGACGAGAGCCTCGAACACGATACGCTCGAACTCAACGGTGCTCCGGGCGATCCCGCCGCCACGGCGAAGGTCGCGAAGTTTCTCGATCTCGTGCGCGAGAAGGCCCGCATCCGCGCGCATGCGCGGGTCCTCTCGAAGAACAACTTTCCCACCGCGAGCGGCCTCGCTTCCAGCAGCTCCGCCTTCTCGGCCCTGGCGCTCGCGTCGACGACCGCCGCGGGGCTTCTGCTTCCGCCGCCGCTCTTGAGCGAGCTGGCGCGCCGCGGTTCCGGAAGCGCCGCCCGATCGCACTACGGCGGATTTGCGGAGATGAAGCCGGGGATCCGCAGCGACGGCAGCGACGCCATCGCCGTTCCGCTTGCGCCCCAGGATCATTGGAACGTGCGCATCGTCGTCGGCGTCACGACGCGCGACCAGAAAGCGGTCAGCTCGACCGACGGCATGGAAACGACGACACGCACCTCTCCCTACTTCCCCGTCTGGGTCCAGACGCAGGAGGCTGACCTGGACGCGATGCGCGATGCGATCGCCCGCCGCGATCTTTCCCTGGTCGGCGAACTCATGGAGCACAACACGCTCAAGATGCACGCGGCGGGGCTCGCCGCGCGGCCTGGGGTGCTCTACTGGAACGGGCGCACGGTCGACCTGATCCACACCGTGTACCAGCTGCGCCGCGAAGGGGTCGGCGCCTGGTTCACGATCGATGCCGGTCCCCACGTCAAGGTGCTCTGCCTGACCGAAGACGCCGACCGGGTCGCGCGCGCCCTCGCATCCGTCCCGGGCGTCCGCGATACGATCGTCTGCTCCCCCGGGCCGGGCGCCCACCTGATCGAGGAGCGCGAAAGCGTCTTCGCCCGCCGCGCATGACGTTGATGGCGACCATGGCCGCGACTGCACGCGCACCCGGAAAGCTCGTCCTCCTCGGCGAGTACGCCGTTCTCGAGGGAGGCCCGGCCTGGGTGGCGGCGGTCGACCGCATGGTAACCGCCGAGGCCCTCCCGCGCGAAGCGGGACGCGGTTCCATCCTGCATGCCCTGGGCGATCGCGAGCGTGTGCTGGAGGCGGCGTGGAGCGACAACCGGTGGGCATTCGCGGAACCGGGATGGGCGCTGGCCGCCGAAGCCATGACCGCGGCATTCGGCGCGGAGGCGCCGTCCCTGCGGATCGACTCGCGATCCTTCTTCCTCACCGATTCCACCGCGACCGCCAAGGCCGGCTTCGGATCCTCGGCGGCCGTGGTCGCTTCGATTCTGCGCCTGGGGGATCCGGACGCCTCGGCCGACGACCTGTTCGCACGGGCGCGCGCCGTGCACCATGCCGCACAGGGTAATCTCGGGAGCGGCATCGACATTGCCGCCTCGGTCTACGGCGGCGTCCTGGCCTATCGCCTCGAGAATGGCGTTCCGCTTGCGGAGTCTCTGCCGATTCCGCCCGGGCTGGCCCTGCGGGCCGTCTGGATGGGGGCCCCTGCGAGCACTCCGGAGCTCGTCGGACGCGTGTTAGAATGGAAAACTTCGAGCCCGCTGGCCTTCGACGTCTGCATGGGTGCGCTCGTCGACACGGCGGCCGACGCGCAGCTTGCGGTACGCGCGGGCGACGCCTCGGCGATCGTGGAACTGGCGGGCGAATACGGCCGCCGCCTTGAAGAATTGGGTGTTGCGTCGCAGGCGCCGATCGTGACCGCCGCCATGCGTGAACTGGCCGCGGCTGTCGGTCGGCATGCGCGCGTGAAGCCGAGCGGCGCGGGGGGCGGCGACGTGGCGCTCGTGTTCGCCACGACGGATCGGATGGACGATCTCGACCGTCGACTGGCGGCCCATGGTGCTTGCGTCATTCCGTTGGGCTGGGGTGCACCTGGAGCCACAGGAATTGACGATTGACGATTTACGATTGACGATTTATCGGCAAGTACCGGTGAGAACCCTTGGCCGTTCGTCCCGAGCTGACGGCGCGAAATGGAATGGAGCGCGACAGCGAGGGGGCGTCTCCCAGCGCCCGTGGCGACCGACGACTTTCGACAGAAGACTGACGACTGAAGACTGAAGACTGACTATGGACTGGTCCTCTTTTCCCCGCCTCGGCCTCGACGCCCGCATCGCCATGCTGGTGCGCGAAGGCAAATTGACCGCCGAAGAAGGCCGCGTGCTGCGATCGAGCGGCGGCGCCATGACGGCGGAACGGGCCGACACGCTGATCGAGAACGTCATCGGCGTGCTCGAGATTCCTGTCGGCCTCGGCATCAACTTTCTCATCAACGGTGAAGAGCGCCTGGTTCCCATGGCGGTCGAGGAGCCGAGCATCGTCGCCGCGGCCAGCCACATTGCGCGCATCGTGCGCGACGCCGGGGGCTACGAAGCCTCGATGTCCGAGCCGATCATGATCGCGCAGCTCCAGGTGCTCGGCGCAGCCGAACCGGAGAACGCCCGCCGGCTCCTTCTCGAGCAGAAGGGAGACCTGCTCGCCGCCGCCAACGCCCTGCAGCCGAACCTCGTGAACCGCGGCGGCGGCGCGCGCGATATCGAAGTGCGCGTCCTCGAAGACGACCGCCCCGACCTGAGCGCGCGCTACAAGGCGCAACTCGTCGTGCACCTGCTCGTCGACGTGCGCGACGCCATGGGTGCGAACCTGCTCAACACGATGGCCGAAGGGATCGCGCCGCTCGTGGAGTCGATCACCGGCGGGCGCGTCCTGCTGCGCATCCTCTCGAATCTCGCGGATCGGCGCCTGGCCACCGCGCGCGTGCGCATACCGTCCGACCTGCTCGCCTTCAAGCAGTACGACGGCGCGACCGTCGTGCATAACGTCGTCGAAGCGGCGCGCCTGGCTGAACTGGACCCCTACCGAGCGGCCACGCACAACAAGGGGATCATGAACGCCGTCGACGCGGTCTGCCTCGCCACGGGCAACGACTGGCGCGCGCAGGAAGCCGGCGCCCACGCCTTCGCCGCCCGCGAAGGGCGCTACCGTTCCCTCACGTCGTGGCGCGAAGACGGCGGCGCCCTCGTCGGCGAGATTACCCTCCCCGTCCAGGTCGGCACGGTCGGCGCGCAGATCCAGGGGCATCCGGTCGTGCGTATCCTGCACCGCCTGCTCGCCGTGAAGGATGCCCGCGATCTCGGGCAGGTCATGGCCTGCGCGGGGCTCGGGCAGAACCTGGCCGCCCTCAAGGCGCTCGCCACCGAGGGGATTCAGGCCGGGCACATGTCGCGCCACGCGCGCGCCGTCGCCGCCTCGGCCGGCGTCCCCGCCGACCGCATCGACGAGGTCGCGCAGCTGCTCATGGACAGCGGCGAAATCAAAATCTGGAAGGCGCGGGAGATCCTCGCCGTCCTGCAACAGGAAAAGGTCTGAACATGGCGCAGGCATTCGGCAAAACCATTCTCTTCGGCGAGCACTCGGTGGTTCACGGCCGGCGGGCCATCGCGGCAAGCCTCCCCATCCCGATCGACACGCGGGTTCTCCGTGCCGAATCGGGCGGCGTGCGTCTGCGCGTCCCGGCCTGGGAACTGGATCATCCGCTGAGCAAGCTGCCCGACATCAGCCGCACGCTCGACGAGGCCGTCGCGCGCCTTCTCGAGCTGACCGGACTGCGCGGCGAATCGATGGTCATCGAAGTGACCCCCCATCTGACCAGCGGGGCCGGCCTCGGCAGCAGCGCGGCCATCAGCGTGGCGATCCTGCGCGCGCTCAGCGAAACGTACGAGCTCGGCCTCGACAACGAGCGGGTCTGCGCGCACGCCTTCGAAGCCGAGAAGGTGTTCCACGGCACGCCGTCGGGGCTCGACAACACGATCAGCACCTACGGCGGCATGCTCCTTTTCCGCAAAGGAACGCCGGCGCTTATCGAGCAGATCCCCGTGCGGCGCGCGATTCCCCTCGTCGTCGCGCTCTCGGGCAAGACGGGCGACACCAAGACCACGGTCGCGGCCGTTCGCACCGCCCACGCGCGGAACCCTTCCGCCTATGAGTTCCTCTTCGACAGCATCGACGCCATCGTCGAACGCGCGCTGCCCGCCATCCGCGAGCAGGATCTCGAGACCCTCGGGCTGCTCATGAGCCACAACCACGGCATTCTGCGCACGATGGGCGTTTCCACGCGGGAACTCGACTTTCTCACCGACATCGCCGAGAAGCAGGGGGCCTTCGGGGCCAAACTCACGGGCGGCGGCGGCGGCGGCGCCATCATCGCCGTCTGCGCCCCCGAGAATGGCGACCGCATCGTCCAGGCCATCCGCGGCGAGGGCTTCCAGGCCTTCTTCACTTCAGTCGGCGTGGCGAGCGCGGCGGTAGCCGCCTAGGTCGCTGCGGGTCGGCGCGCACGGTTAGTCCGGACAGCGGAGCGGGGAGGCGGGTACAATGATCCCCATGCAGGAATTTCTCGCCCCCACCTGGTACCTCGACGCCGACCACCCCGCCGTGCGCGCCTATGCGCAGAAGGTGATCGCCGGAATCGATCCGCAGGACAAGCGCAGACAGGCCGTTGCCCTCTTCTACGCCGTGCGCGACGACATCCGCTACAACCCCTACACCTTCACGGCCGTGCGCGAAACCCTGCGCGCCAGCAGCGCGCTGGAGGCCGGCGAGGCGTTCTGCATCCCGAAAGCCGTGCTGCTCGCGGCGGCCGGGCGGGCCGTGGGGATCCCGACGCGGCTCGGGTTCGCCGACGTGACCAACCACCTGGCCTCCCCCCGCCTGCTCGAAGCGCTCCAGACAGACGTGTTCGCCTTTCACGGCTACATGGAATTCCTGCTCGACGGCGAATGGGTCAAGGCCACGCCGGCCTTCAATCGCCAGCTGTGCGAGAAATTCGGCCTGCCGCCACTCGAGTGGGACGGCGTGCACGACGCGATCTTCCAGCCCGCCGACGCCGAGGGGCGCCTCTTCATGAGCTACCTGCGCGACCGGGGGACCTTTGCCGACATGCCGTACGATGCTATGGTGACAGCATTCCGCGAGACGTATCCGCACTGGTTCGAACAGCCCGACGCTGTCGAACGTCTGCGCGGCGGAAACCTCGAAAGCGAAGCGCCGGCCCGCCCCGGCGCGGGAGGAAACAAATGATGCCCGCTCTGCTTCGGTATTCCCTCACGGCATTCGCGTTCGCAACCATGGCCTGCGCATCGTCGCCGCAGCCCGCCCCCGAGGCGTCCGCCGAACCGGTGACCGAAGCCGAGATCGCGCGCGCCCGCGAAGCGCTGAACCCCCTGAAGACCGGTCTCCCCAAGGCTTTGCAAGCGGCCATCGCCAGCGACGGTCACGCCGGCGCCGTGACGGCTTGCAGCACGATCGCCCCGAGCCTCGCCGAAAGCGGCTCCACCGAGACCGTCAAGGTCGGCCGCACGTCGACGAAGCTGCGCAATCCGAAGAACGCGCCCGCCGACTGGATGCAGCCGATTCTGAACGAGTGGACACAGCGCCCGCCGGCCGAGGGCTCCCACGCGGCCGTGCGCCTGGCCGACGGCACAGTCGGCTACGCGGAACCGATCTTCGTCAAGCCGCTCTGCACGAGCTGCCATGGGGAGTCGATTCCCGTTGACGTGCGCGCGGTGCTCAAAGAGCGGTACCCGCAGGATCAGGCGACCGGCTACCAGGCGGGCGATTTCCGGGGGATGTTCTGGGTGACTCTGCGGCTCGAGTGACGGGCGCAAGTTCTGCACGCCGCTCGAACAGAAAGCTCTCTACCACATTGTGATCGAGCGCCGAATTCCGTAGGATGATCGGTGGAGCCCCGCATGCCGAAATCATCTGAGGACATCATCATCAAGCCTCGCGGCGAACGCGTCACCCTCGACGACTTTCCGCGACTGTCGACCGTGCAACGGCTCTGGCTTACGGTTTTCCGGCAGCGCTGTCCGCACTGCGGGGGCGGGAAACTCTACGCGCACGGGTTCGAATTGAACCCCAAATGCTCCGTCTGCGGCTCGCGGTTCGAGCGTGAGGCAGGCTCGTGGACGGGGGCCGTCGTCATCGCCTACACCATCGGCTCGCTGGTCGGCTTCGGCCTCTGGTTGTATCTGTGGTGGATCGGAAGAGACTTCCACGGCGTCGAGTGGCTGGTCACGGCCGTAGCCGTCGCCGCCATCCTGGCCACGTATCGCCCGGCGAAGGCCTGGTGGGTGTGGATGCTTTACTCTGCCGGATGGGTTTACCCCGACACCGACGAAGCCTACATCACCTCGCATATCCCCCCGCCGACACGGCGCTGACGGGCGGCGCAGCCGGCAGTCGTCGGTCAGAAGTCATTTCCGTTCGTGACGAGCCGACCGCCGGAGCAGCGCGATCGGCGACGGCGAGACAGGCACCCGTGGGTACGCAGGTGCGGGCCGTATCTCCCACCCACTTCCCCCGTCCCCTTCTCCCTCCATACGCAGTCCGGCGGGCGAACCGGTTGGAGGGAGAAGGGGCGATTCCGACAGAAACAATCTGTCCCCCTCCGCCTCTCAACCCGCGCGTGGCCTGCGTCCGTCCGATTCCGTGGTGCTCATGCGCGCGTGGTATGGAGGAGGAGGGGGAGATCCGTTAGTACGGATTCACGTGCGGAGGGGGCGGTGGCGGTTGTTGAGCACGTGAGCTCACGCTATGGGCACACCGTGCCGAGCGCCGTCGGCTCGGGAACCGTGGCGATCCCCGTCTCAACGAAGCTCTTGAAGAAGCACCCGTACTGGTACTTCACTTCGTCGAGCTGCCCATAGATTGCGTGCGGATCGTAGATGCCGTCCCCTTCGTACTGCACGACGACGCCCGTGTAGGGACGGCCGTCGCGAGAGACGCGGTTCTGCGTCACGGGATACGGCAGAATGCCGTCGAGCCCCGCCGCGGCGAGTGCCTCCTGCATCGAACCCCAGACGTTCTCCCCCGCCTGCTCGTGCCGGTACGCGAGCGCCATGGCATCGTACAGGACTGTGGGGAAGTAAGAGTCGTCCTTGCCCGCCGGCTGGTAGATCGGCCGCACCGGATGCTCCGGCAGCGGATCAAAAGCGAGCCGCGGCGTGTAGATGAGCGGCTCGGCCGGTTCCCATGCGTTCGTCAACAGATGCATGGCCGGATGCATGAACGTCAGATCGACGTTGGTCGCGAGCACGACCTTGAGCAGCTGGTCGGCGCCGGGGATCAGCGAGGTCTGGAGGATGAAGTACGCCCAGTAGCCGCCCGCCCCCGTCGGCGTCACCGCTTCGATGCGCGGCTCGACGGCCCCGATCATGTTCGTGTACATGCCGCCCATCGACTGCCCCATGGCGACAACCCGTTCCGCGCGGAAGCGGTAGGCCGTCTCGCCCGCGGGGAGCGTCGGCACGTCCGTGCACCCCGCAAGCGCCGACGGCGGAATGCGCAGGTCGAGGAGAGCCGAGAGAAACAGTCGCTGCTCGATGGCCCCCTGCCGGTAGGTGTCGGGAAAGGCGGCGACGTTCTCGAGGTTGAGGTATTCGTAATCCGACGCGCCGGGGAGCCGCTCCGGATTGATCGGCATGGCCGAGCCCGCCATGGCGAATCCGTGTTCCGCGAGCACGTAGCCGGGGCCTTCGCCCTTCGTCGGTTCCCCGTCGGGCGTGAGCACCTTGCCGCGATCGACGAGCTGCGTGCTCACGCCGCCCGAACCATGGAAGTAGAGGGCCAGCGGATAGCCGCCCGCCGGCATGGAGATCTTCGGGATCGTGATGGCGATGGGCGCGGTCTCGGTGCGCTGCACGATGGGGTTACCCTCGGCGTCGTAGCGGAACCAGCCGGCGTCTCCTTCCGGATCGGAGTCCTTGTTGAACGGCGGCAGACCGCGTTGGAACTGGGGAAAATCCACGGTTCCGTGCAGCTCGCAGAAGCGGCCGTGGGCGCCACCGTCGTCGGGGTCGACGTGCAGGTTCTCGATCGTCACCTTGTGCCGGGAGAGCGCCTTCTCGGTGTCCTCGAACACGCGCGCCACCGTGTCTCCGGTCGTGAAGACGGTCGCCGCGGCCACCGCTTCGATGTCGACGCCCGCCTTGCGCAGCGCCTTCCACAGCGGCCTGTACTGCGCATACAGCGTCTTCTCCCGCGCATCGGCGGGCGCTTCGTCGGCCTTCAGGCGATCGAGAGCGGCAGGCACGCCGAGCGGCTTGCCGGCGGCATCGTTCAGCGAGCGCAGCACGACGAATGCGTACGTGGTGCCGCCGTAGAGCACGAAGCCGGGGCGGGCCGCCACCGTGAGCAGATTCTCGGGAATGTACTTGTCGGTTCCCGGCGTCCAGGCGACCGTGGGGATGAGCGCGCCGAATTCCCCGGAATCCTCGTCGACGTTCACGAGCAGTACGGGGCTCTTCGCATCCGCCGGAATTACAGCATCGCTCTCCTGTTCCGCCAGCGGTCCCGAGAAGCGGAAATACGCGACCGGGAGCACGGGAAATCCGGAGCGCTCCATGCCGCGCTTGCGCAGGTCCTCGACGAGCACGACCTTGCCGCCGTTGGGAAAGCCGCGCAGATCGGGCGCGCCGCCTTCGGTCAGCCGCAGGTCTGAGGGAAACGGGAAATCATAGAAGAGTTCCGGGTCCGTCAGGTCGGCGGCGGCATCAAAGCGCACCGCCGTGCCGGCGATGCCGGTGCGTTCGCGGGCGGCTTCAGAGCAGGCGGCAGACAGGAAAAGGACGAAGAGGAGTACCGTGCGTTTCATGGCCGTCACGGTACCATGCCGGCGCCCCGGCGACCAAGATTCAGACGGCGGCGCTGCTGCGGGTCGCGCCGTCGAGCTTCAGGTACTTCTTGCCCTGCAGGTAGAGCACCACGCCGATGACGCCGAGGGGAAAATCGGTCGTGAAGACGATCAGGCTTGAAAAGTAGGGAATGCCGTCGAGGCCGCCGTCGAGCAGGCAGACGGCGCTCTTGCAGCGCACCGTGAAGTAGAAGACGAGCCCCGTCAGCGAGCTCGTGAACTTCGAGAGGATGATCACCGGCAGGTAGTTGAAGTACCGCTCGGGCTTCCACGCGATGGCCGCGCTCATGTAGGTGATCATGATCATCATGCTGTTCGTGAGCGCCAGCCAGAGCCAGAAATTGCCATCCGATTCGGGCGTCGGGGGATGGCCGACGAGCTTCGCGATGGCGTTCATGAGCCGGAACAGTTCCTCGCGAAGGAAGAGAAACTGGAGGGTGGTCACAAAGAATCCGATGGCAAATGCGATCATCCACCCGCGAAGCGACTTCCGGTAAAACTGGGGGCTCATGATAAAACTCCGTAACTCCGACGGTGGAACCGCGAATCCGCCTGGCCAGTATGCGCTGCGCCTTGGCCCGCGGGAGCTCATTGTGATTGAATGACTAGTTAACCACTCGTTTTCACGACCTGTCAAACGTGCTACCGGCCGAAGATCTGCTGGCGCCCGACGCAGCCCGCGCCATGGCCGAAGAAATCCGGCTGGGCGGGGGAAATGAAGTCTTCTTCGTCGGCCGCGTCGAAAGCGGCCGGGTCGTCGAAGCCAAGGTCGTCGCGCGCGGCAACGCGCACATGGTGCCGGCCATTCTCCAGGTGCCCGCGCCCGGCGACGTCGTCCTGCACAACCACCCGTCGGGCGAGCTGCTCCCCTCCGATGCCGACGGGAGCATCGCGTCGCGTCTCGGCGAAAACTCCGTCGGCTTCTACATCGTCGACAACGAGGTTCGCCGCGTCTATCCGGTCGTGTACGCCTTTCAGGTGCGCGACGTGCGCCCCGTGGCCGAAGACGCGCTCGTGGCCGCCCTGCAGCCCGGCGGAAAGCTCGCCGCCGCCCTTGGAACGGTGGAGGATCGCCCCTCGCAGCGGGCCATGCTGCACGCCGTCGCCGAATCCTTCGAACAGAACCGCGTGGCTGTCCTCGAAGCCGGCACCGGCACCGGAAAAACGTTCGCCTACCTGCTCCCCGCGCTCGACTGGGCGCTGGCCAACCGTGAGAAAGTGGTCGTGGCGACCCATACGATCAATCTCCAGGAGCAGATCATCAAGAAGGACGTGCAGGCGCTGCGGGCCGTCTTCGGCGACCAGTTCCACGTCGCGCTCATGAAGGGGCGCTCGAACTACGTGTCGCTGCGCCGCGCCCGCGAACTCGAAGAGAGTCTGACGGCGCTCACCGATGCCGAAGAGAAGGACGAGGCGAAGGCGCTCGTCGCCTGGGCGCACCGGACGGAAGACGGCAGCCGCAGCGACCTCACGTTTCAGCCGCGCCATGAACTCTGGGAGCGCGTCCAGAGCGAATCGGACAACTGCCTGCGCCACCGCTGCCCCACCTTCCACCAGTGCTTCTTCTACCGCGCCCGGCGGAATGCGGTCGAAGCCGACCTGCTCGTCGCCAACCATCATCTGCTCTTCGTGGATCTGGCCATGCGCGCCCGCATGCAGGATGACGACGCGGGTATCCTCCCCTCCTATCAGCGCGTCATTCTGGACGAGGCGCATCATGTGGAAGAGGTGGCTACGGACTATTTCGGTCAGCAGGTCACCCGCCTCGGCGTGCAGCGCGCGTTGCACCGCATCTGGCGCGATGCCGGGCGGGGAGCGAAGGGGGCCGTCGTGGCCCTGCTCGAGCGCATCCGCATGACCGAGGATCTGCCCAAGTTCGCGGTGGAGACGTGGCTGTACCTGATCAACGCCGAGATCCTCCCGGCGCGGCATCAGGTCGACAGCTCGTTCCGCGAGCTCTTCGACGATCTCCACCGGCTTGCCCGTGCGGGAGAAGTCGAGGCGGGCGGGAGCGGCGAGGTACGTACGCTGCGCATCACCGCCGACCTCCGCGGGAATCCCGCCTTCGTCCGCGTGCAGGAGACCGCGCGCGCCACGCTGGCCGACCTGCAGGGGCTGCTCAAGCCCGGGCGCCAGTTTCTCAGCAAGACCGAAACCTTCGCCGAAGAAGCGCGCATGCTTGGCTACCTGTCGGAGTTCGAGTCGGCTTTGAACCGCCTCGAGGCCGCCGGCGATGCGGTCGAGAGTGTCCTCCTTGCCGACTCGGTCGACCAGGTGCGGTGGATCGAAGTGAAGGCCGACAATCCGCGTGTCGTGCGCCTGCAATCGGCCCCGATCGACGTTGGCGCGCTCCTGGCGGAACATCTGTTTGCGAATCACAAGACGGTGACGCTCACGTCGGCGACCCTGGCCGTCGCCGGAAAAACCGATTTCCTGCGGAAGCGGACCGGTCTCGACCGCGTGCGCGACGAGCGGATCCGGGAGGAGACCTTCCCCTCCCCGTTCGACTTCATGGAACAGGCGCGGCTCTTCATCACCGACGACCTGCCGTCTCCGGACCAGTCTACCTACGAAGCCGCGCTCGAACAGGCGCTGCCGGCCCTGCTCGCCGCCGCGGGGGGACGGGCGTTCGTGCTCTTCACCAGTTTCCGCAGCCTGCAGCGCCAGTATCGTGTCGCGAAGCCGTGGCTCGAATCGATGGGCATCCGCGCCCTGCGCCAGGGAGAAGCGCCGCGCGACAAGCTCCTCCAGACCTTCCGCGAAGACACCCGCTCGGTGCTCTTCGGCACCGACAGTTTCTGGGAAGGGGTCGACGTTGAAGGAGAAGCGCTCTCCACCGTCATTCTCACACGCCTGCCGTTCCGCGTCCCCACGCACCCCGTGCTTGTCGCGCGCGCCGAGGCCATTGACGCGGCCGGGGGAAGATCGTTCACGGAGTATACCGTGCCGATGGCCGTCATCAAGTTCCGCCAGGGGTTCGGGCGCCTGATCCGCAGCCGCAGCGACCGCGGCGTGGTCATCGTCACCGACGGGCGCATCGTCTCCAAGCCGTACGGGCGGTCGTTTCTCAAGTCGCTGCCGCCCATTCAGACCGTCACCGCATCCACCCGCGAGGTCGAAGAACATGTCCGCAACTTCTTTGCCGCTTGAAGACTGGCTGGCGGCCGCCGTCCGCTGGGCGCACGCCGCCGGCGAGATCCAGCGGCGCTATTTTCACCACCCGGAGCGCAAGGACATCCAACACAAGGGGGCCATCGACCTGGTCACCGCCGCCGACAAGGAATGCGAGGCGTTTCTCATCGAGCGCATCGAAGCCGAATGCCCCGATCACGGCTACGTGGCCGAAGAAGGGCACCGCAAATCGACCCCCGGCGGTCTGGCATGGTACATTGATCCCCTCGACGGGACGACCAACTTCGCGCACGGCTATCCGGTCTTCTGCGTTTCGATCGCGCTGCTCGACGGCCGGCGTCCGGTGCTCGGCGTCGTCTACGATCCGATGCGCGGCGAGACCTTCACGGCGGTCTTGGGCCGGGGCGCGCGGTTGAACGGCGAGGCGATTGCAGTTACTCGGGAGGCAGAGCTGGGAAAATCGCTGCTCGTGACCGGATTCCCCTACGCCTTTGCGGAGAATCCCCTGAACCTCAGACTGTTCGATGCCTTTCTGCACCGCAGCCTCTCGGTGCGCCGCGACGGCTCGGCCGCCCTGGACCTCTGCTATGTCGCGTGCGGCCGCTTCGACGGGTTCTGGGAGCTGGGCCTGAACAGCTGGGACATCGCGGCCGGCGCGCTGATCCTCGAAGAGGCGGGCGGCCGTGCAACGCAGTTCGACGGCGGCGAACTTGACGTCGACGCGCGCAACATTCTGGCGACCAACGACCTGCTCCACGCACCGATGCAGCAGGTTCTCAAAGAATACGGAGCATACTGATGGCTGACGAAAAGCAGACGCGCGAAGTCCAACTCAAGATCACGCTCGACGACAAGACCGCCGAGGGGGTCTATTCGAACCTGGCGATGATCAACCACAACGACATGGAGTTCACGCTCGACTTCCTCTACGTGCAGCCGCAGGGGCCGAAGGCCACCGTGCGCTCGCGCATCATTACGAGCCCCGTGCACCTGAAGCGCTTCATGGCGGCCCTGCAGGAGAATATCCGCCGCTACGAGCAGCGCTTCGGCGAGATCAACACCGGTCCCACCGTCCAGGCCCCCAAGGGGGATTACAACTGAATGCCCATGCGCGTCGCGCCTCCCGTCGTTCCCGGTGACCGGGTCGCCGTCATTGCCCCGGCGACGCCGTTCGACCGCGCGATCTTCGATGCCGGCGTGCGCTGGCTCGAGGCGCAGGGGTTCGTCGTCGACGTCGACCCCGCGGTCTTCGAGCGGACGCGCTACACGAGCGGAACGGTGAAGCAGCGCGCTGGAACGATCTCGCGTGCGCTGGCGAATCCGGAGATCAAAGCGCTCATCGCGGTCCGCGGCGGCTACGGCTCGGTGCACCTGCTCCCGTCGCTCGATGTCGGCGCGCTCGGGGATCAGCCGAAACGCATCGTCGGTTGCAGCGATCTGACGACGCTGCTCAATTTCGTGTGGGAGCGCACGGGCGTGGTTACCTATCACGGCCCGATGGTCGCGGGCGATCTCGGACGCGGTCCGGACGCCGAGACGGCCTCCGATTTTCTCGCGACGTTTGCGGGGAAGCCGGCGCCCGAAAAAGAGCGGGACCTCGACGTCCTCGTTTCAGGGGATGCAGACGGAACCCTGGTGGGCGGCTGCCTGTCACTGCTCGCAGCATCGATGGGAACGCCCTACGAATTTTCCGCCGACGACTGCATTCTCTTTCTCGAGGACGTGAAGGAGCATCCGTACCGCATCGACCGCATGCTTATGCAGCTTCTCCTTGGCGGAAAATTCGATAGGGTGCGCGGTATCGTCTTCGGCACGATGGATCAGTGCGCGGCGCCGCAAGGTTCCGACTACCGGCTCGAGGATGTGCTTACGGACCTGCTCGCGCCGTTGGGGATTCCCATCTACTTTGGATTCCCCTCCGGTCACTCCACGCCGAACTTGACGCTCCCGCTCGGCGCACGGGCGCGCATGCAGGGTGGACGGTTGATGATCGAGGGGCCATTCTAGGCCCAACCTCCGTTTCGGGTCCCCCTTCGGAAGACGACAGGGGGGTCTTCAACCCCGTATAATATGTTGATGAACCGCGCCGTTGTTCTGCTCTCCGGGGGACTCGATTCCGCCACCGTGGTCGCCATCGCGCAGGCCGAGGGATTTCTCGTGAACGCGCTGAGCTTCGACTATGGCCAGCGCCATCGGATCGAGCTTGAAGCCGCGACCCGCGTGGCCCGGAAGGCTGGGGTGGAGAATCATCTGATTCTTCCGCTCGACCTGCGCCCCATCGGCGGCTCGGCGCTCACGAGCGACATCGCCGTCCCCAAGGACGCCCTCGGCGCGGAGGGGATTCCGGTCACCTACGTCCCCGCGCGGAACACGGTGTTTCTCTCGCTCGCGCTCGGCTGGGCCGAGACCCTCGGCGCCCACGATATCTTTCTCGGCGTGAACGCGCTCGACTACAGCGGCTATCCCGATTGCCGCCCGGCGTTTGTGGACGCGTTCGAGCGCCTCGCGCAGGTGGCGACCCGCGATGGCGTCGAGGGACGCCCGTTCCGCATCCACGCGCCGCTGATGGAGCTGGGGAAGAAGGAGATCATTCAGCGCGGCCTCGCGCTCGGCGTCGATTATGCGCTGACCCGCAGCTGCTACGACCCGCAGGGGGATCTCGCCTGCGGCCACTGCGACAGCTGCCTGCTGCGCCTGCGCGCCTTTGCCGAAGCAGGCGTGCCCGATCCGATCGCCTATGTGCCGGGAGCGACATGAGCCGCCTCCCCCCGATGCCGCGCGACCCCGAGGTGCTGCTCGTCAACGAATTCTTCCACTCCATTCAGGGGGAATCGACGCAGGCGGGGCGGCCGTGTCTGTTCATCCGGCTCACCGGATGCCATCTGCGCTGCGGCTACTGCGACACCGAGTACGCCTTCCACGAGGGGACCGAGCTTCCCCTCGACCAGGTGCTGGCGCGCGTGCGCGATACCGGGGAGAAGCTCGTGGAGATCACCGGCGGCGAGCCGCTGCTGCAACGCGGGGTCTATCCGCTCATGCAGCGCCTGCTCGACGAGGGGTTCGAGGTCATGCTCGAGACCTCGGGAAGCCTCGACGCTTCGCGCGTGCCACCGGGCGTGCGGCGGATCTTCGACATCAAGACGCCCGGGAGCGGTGAAGCGGACGCGAACCGGTGGGAGAACTTCGCCCCCGCGGCGCTGCGCGAGGGGGACGAAGTCAAGTTCGTGATCTGCTCGCGCGCGGATTACGAGTGGGCCGCCGGCGTCATACGCACGCGGCTCGCTGACGCGAAGGTTCCGCTGTTGTTCTCGCCCATGTGGGGCGCCGTGAAGCCCGCCGATCTGGCGGAATGGATCGTGGAAGACCGTCTTCCCGTCCGCTTCCAGCTCCAACTCCATAAAGTGCTCTGGGGGGAGAAGAGAGGCGTCTGAGAATTGACGATTTACAAATTACGATTTACGATTTGCGGTCCACGGGCAGGGCGCTTCACGGCCTTGCTTCGCCCTCGTTGAAATCGTAAATCGTCAATCGTCATTCGTAAATTATGTTGGCGCATTTCGACCTCGATTGCTTCTTTGTCGCCGTCGAGCGCATCTACGATCCGCAGCTCCTCGGGAAACCGGTGGCCGTGGGCGGGAGCGCCGAAGGGCGCGGTGTCATCGCGTCGGCCAGTTACGAGGCGCGGAAACTCGGGGTCCGTTCGGCCATGCCGACGGCGCGCGCGCTCAAGCTATGCCCGCAGCTGATTCTGGTTCCCGGCCACCATGGCGTCTATCGGAAACACTCGCGCCTCTTCCAGCAGGTCCTGATGGAGTACTCGCCACTCGTCGAGATGGCCTCCATCGACGAAGCGTATGTGGACTTCACGGGAACGGAGAAGCTCTTCGGACCCGCGCCGCACGTGGCCGCGACCATCGTCGACCGGGTGCGCAGCGAGCTGAACCTCGACGTGTCGCTGGGACTCAGCACGTCGCGCATCGTCAGCAAGATTGCCGGCGCCCTCGGCAAGCCGCAGGGGTTCGTCGTCGTCGAGCCGGGCAAGGAGGCCGAGTTCCTCGCGCCGCTGTCCATCGACGACATGCCGGGCATCGGTCCGCGCACGGCCGAGGCGATGCGCGCCGACGGCATTCTGACGCTCGGTGACCTGGGCAAGGTTCCCCCCTCGAGCCGCTGGGCAGAATGGGCCCCCTACGCGCGCGGCGAGGTGCGTGGCGTCGTGGGAATCGAGGAGGAGCGGAAGGGACTGTCGGTGGAGACCACCTTCCGCCATGACCTGGCCGCCGGAGAGAATCTCTGGCATCTCCTGCGCGAAGTGGCCGAAGAGGCGGGGAGGCGCATGCGGCGCGAAGGCCTGCTCGCCCGCACCGTGGGCGTCAAGCTCAAGTATGCGGACTTCACGCAGCAGACGGCGGCGCGCACGCTGGATCGGCCGACCGACATCGACCGCGAGATTTACGACATTGCCCTCGAGCTGGCGCAGGCGCGCGTGGGGATCCGCAAGCTGCGTCTGATCGGCGTGCAGCTGAGCCACCTGACGGAATCGGAGTCGACCGAGCCGCAGCTGACTCTCTTCCAGGCGCCGGACGACGGCGCGCGCAAGAAGCTGCGGAATCTTGACCGCACGCTCGACAAGCTGCGCGGCCGGTACGGCGACAACGTGGCGTGGGGGTACAAGAAGCGGGAGGAGGAATGACCACCTCCCCCGCGGCGCTATGGCGCCGTCGCCCCTCCTCCTCCAGCGAGGAGGAGGGGTTTCGTGCAACGAGGCCTGCGTACTTGTCGCTAAGGAATCAGGAATCAGGCATCAGGAATGGCGCAGTAACGCTGTCGCGTTACTGCGCCTTCGGCAGCTTTTCGGGCTGCGCCAAGGCGCGGATGACCTCTTCGATCTGCTGGGTCATCTGCTCCTTGTACTCCGGTGGCGTGACTTCGAGGAGCTTCGCCCACGTGGCCTTGGCCCCTTCGATCTCGCCGCGGTGAATCTGCAGCATGCCCGTGAACCAGAGGGCGTCGGGATTGACCGGGTCATCCTTGAGAATGCCGTCAAAGATCTTTGTCGCATTCTCGACCTGGTTCAGGCGGAGGGTCGAGACGCCGAGGCCGACCCGTGCATCCATGTTCGACGGGTCGAGTTCCAGTGCCTTCTTGTAGGCCTTGACCGCATCGTCAAAGCGCTCCATGACCATGTACGAACGGCCGAGCATGGCCTGGCCGCGCGGATCGTCGGGGTTTTCGCGCAGGCGCTCTTCCAGACGGGCGACCATCTTCGCCGGGTCGGGCTGGCCGTCGGCGCCCATGACGGGGGCCTGGCCGCCTTCGCCGTGACCCGCCGCACTCTGCGGTCCCGCATGCATCCAGCCGCCCTTGTAGAGATAGACCCCTGCGGCGACGTTCGCCGTGAGCAGCAGGAGAAAGGCGGCAACGGCCACGCGCAGGCGCTTCCGATCCGCGCTGTCGTTCTCGGGAAGCGCCTTCAACTTCTTCTCTTCTTCGAGCAGCGCGAGGGCGTCGGTTTCGAGGGACTTGTGCTGCGCCAGATACTCCTCTTCTCCGATTTCGCCGTCCTTGCGCAGCTGTGCGAGGGCGGCGAGCTGATCGGCCACTTCGGACTTGCGCGCCTGCACCGCGCGAAGCACCGAGGGGGTGCCCCGGCCGAAGAGGGGAAGGAAGACCATCAACAGAACGGCTGCGACCAGCGCGGCGCCGGCAATCCAAATCATGACTTCTCCTGCGATGAGGCGGCCGGCGAGCGCAGCGCCTCGATAAGACGATCGGTTTCTTCAAAAGGAACGTCGATGACGTCGTCCTCCGGAGCCTGGCGGGCCGCCGCCGGGGACGCGCCGCGGCGCATGCGCAGCACGAGGGCGACGAGCCCGGCGACGAGGAGCACGAACGGAAGCATCCAGAGCACCCAGTTCCACCCCTGCTTGCGCGGTTCCATCAGAATGTAATCTCCATAGCGGGAAACGAAGTAGGCGCGAATCTCGTCCGCGCTTTTTCCATCGCGCACCTGATCGCGAATCAGGTCGCGCATGTTGCGGGCGAGCTGCGAGTTGGAATCCGCGACGGATTCGTTCTGGCAGACGGCGCAGCGAAGATCTTTCGCCACCTCGCGAACGCGCGTGTCTTCTTCGGTCTCCAGACGCACGGGGAGCGAAGTCGCCGGTTCACCCTCGGCCTGGAGCGGAAGCGGAAGCGCAAAGAGCAGCGCTGCCGCGAGAAACAGGCGGCGCATCATCCCTCGCTCGCCCCCGTGAGCAGCTTTTCAACCTGTTTCGACAGGCGGGTGTAGTTGATCGGGCCCGCAATCTTCTCGATCACGGTTCCGTCACGGTCGATCAGGTAGGATTCGGGAACGCCGTAGACGCCGAAGTCGATGGCGAGCCGCCCCTTCTCGTCATACAGATTCACGTAATTTCGCTTCGAACGCTTCACGTATTCCTGCGCGGCGCTGAGCTCGTCCTGGGTGACGATGCCCACGACGCGGAAATCGGCATTGCCGCCAAAGCGCTTCTGCAGCGCCTCGACCAGCGGTTCATCCGACTTGCAGGTGGTGCACCAGGTCGCCCAGAAGGTAACCAGCGAAACCTTGCCCTGCAGCTCTTGCGAGCTGAAAACTTTTCCGTCCAGCGTCGGCGCTTCGAACGACGGCGCCTTCGCGCCTTTCAGCGGCGACGGAATTGCGCGCGGGTTGTTGTCGAGCCCGAAAAAGAACAGGGCCGAAATCCCCAGAATTCCACCTAGCAGCAACGCTTTCCACAGATTGCTCATGCGGGCCTCCCTCGGGGTCGAATGCGGTGCGATAGTCCGATGGCGCCGCCCAGCAGCAGCACGAGAATGCCGCCGAAGACGAACCCCACGAACGGATTCAGATAAATGTGCAGGGCCGCGGCGCCGCTCGCCGGATCGATGTCGCCCACGGCGATATACAGCTCGTGCGTGAGCGTCTTGAGCCGCTTCGGCTCGGTCATCGGCATATCGGCGCGGCCGTAAATGCGCTTTTCCGGCGCCAGGTGCCCCACGCGGGCGCCATCCCGGTAAATATCGAGCTCGCCGGCGTACCCGTTCCAGTTCGGGCCGACGATGGGGCGCATTCCCTCATAGACGATCTCGTAGTCGCCGATGGCCGTCTTCTCGCCCTTGCCGAGCTGCACGGTAGACTGCTGCTGATAGGCGTAGGAGCCGACGAACCCGACGATGAGGACGAAGATCCCCAGGTGCGCCACGAGTCCGCCGAAGCGGCGGCGGTTGGTCGAGGCCATGCGCGCGAACCCCTGAAGGAACGTGCGTCCCAGGCTGCGCGCGCGGGCGCTGCCGGCGCGGTACCACTCGCGGCCGAGGATCATCGCGCCGAAGAAGGCCAGCCAGAGCGACACGGCCGCCATCGGCTTGCGCACGCCGACCAGCACGAGCACGAGCGCGATAACGGTCGCGATCACGGCCGGCAACAGAACGATGCGCTTGACCTGGGCCCCCGTGAAGCGGCGCCAGGGGACCATGGGCGCGATGGCCATGAGCAGCACATTGACGCTCATGATCGGAATGAACGTCTTGTTGAAGAACGGCGCCGCGACGGTCACCTTGGTCTCACTCAGCATGTCCATGGCCAGGGGGAACAGGGTGCCGAGCATGACGGTGAAGGTGGCGACGATGAAGACCAGGTTGTTGAAGAGGAACAGCCCCTCGCGCGAGAAGGTCGGCGCCTCGGCTTCTTCCCCCTGCAGCGTGTCGGAGCGCATCACGAGCAGACCGAACGGAATGATGAGGGCAAGAAAGAAGAAGGCCAGCAGAAAGATGCCGCGCGACGGATCGCTGGCGAACGCGTGCACGGAACTGATGATGCCGCTGCGCACGAGAAAGGTCCCCAGAATCGACAGCGCGAAGGCCGTGATGGCGAGCGACACGTTCCAGATGCGGAAGGACTTGCGCTGCTCCTGCACCATGATCGAGTGGACGAGCGCGGTGCCGACGAGCCACGGCATGAACGAGGCGTTCTCGACGGGGTCCCAGGCCCAGTATCCGCCCCAGCCCAGTTCGCGGTAGGCCCAGTGGCCGCCGAGGGCGATTCCGGCGGTCAGCAGGACCCAGGCAAAGAGGATCCAGCGGCGGCTCACGAAGATCCACCGGTCGCGCCCCCGGCCGGTGATCAGCACGGCCAGGGCGAACGCGAAGGGAATCGCGAACGCCGTGTAGCCCGCGAACAGGGTCGGCGGGTGAAACGCCATCTGCGGATCCTGCAGCAGCGGATTCAGGTCGCGGCCGTCGGGCGCCGCGGGAATCAGGCGCTCGAAGGGGCTCGAGAGAAAGAGGATGAGGCTCAGGAACCCGATCTGCACGGAAGCCAGCGTTCCCATGACCGGCGGCATGAGATCGGGATCGCTCTTCCAGTGCACGAGCACGGCGGCGGCGGCAAACAGGCTGAGGATGGCCGCCCAGAGCAGCAGCGAGCCCTCGTGGCCGCCCCAGAGCGCCGCGATCTGGTACATCAGCGGCAGCTTGCTGTTCGAATTCATGGCGACGTAGAGGACCGAGAAGTCCTTCTGGACGAAGGCGTACACGAGCGCGAGGCAGGCCGCGAGCAGGAGACCGCCGATGGCCAGCGTCCCCGCGCGGGCGACACGCAGAAACGATGCATCCCAGCGGGCCGCGAGAATCGAGGCGACCACGACGAGCGCGCTAAGCGCGAGGGCCAGCACCGTGGCCAGATGGCCGAGTTCAATGATCACTTACCACTTCTCCGGTTTCTTGTTCATGTGCGGATACTTCATCTGCTCCGGATCGTAATCCTCAGAGTGCTTGGCCATGATCTGCTCGGCCTCGAACTCTGCCCCGACGGCGGCAGGCTTCACGCGCCCTTCGGCGATGGCCATCTGTCCTTCGGCGAACAGATCCGGAGTCACGCCGCGAAAGCGCACGGGCACGGCGTTCGTGCCGTCGGTCACGCGGAAGGAGAGGTTGAGATCGCCGGCCTTCTGCAGGCTGCCCATCTCGACCTGGCCCGCGAGGCGAATCTTGCGGCCGCTCAGCTCCTTCGACTGCTCGAGCACCTCAGTCGGGGTATAGAAGTAGACGAGCGATTCCTGGAAGTTGCCGAAGGCCATCCACGCACCGGCGCCGAGGACGACGACGAGGCTCACGGCCGCGGCAATCTTCTTTTTCTGTTTCGCTTTCATTCCATGGCCTCCAGCGCACGGCGGGCGCTTTTCAATCGGGCCTGAATAACCAGGCGCAGGACGAGGATCGAAACGAAGACCAGTGTGTAGGTCGACGCGATGAAGACAACCGGATCAGACTTCATAAACCTGCTCCTGCCGGCGGATTTCAAGCGACCGCTCGGCCTCATACATGCGACGGCCGGCGATTACCAGGTGGACGAAGAGAACGATGAAGGCGACCGTCATGAACAGCAGCGGATACATGATCTCCGGCGCCATGCGCGGACTGTCGGGGCGCAGCAGCGACGCCGGCTGGTGCAGCGTGCGCCACCAGTAGACCGAGAAGTGGATGATCGGGACGTCCAGGAACCCGATGATGCCGAGCACGGCGGCGAAGCGGGCGCGCCGGGTTTCGTCGTCGATCAGGGAACGGAGGATGAGGTAGACGGCGTAGATGAGAAAGAGGACGGCGACCGTCGTCAGGCGCGCATCCCACGTCCACCACGTGCCCCAGGCGAACTTGCCCCAGATGGAACCGGTCGCGAGGCAGAGTCCGTTGAAGACGATGCCGCTCAGGGCGGCCGCGTGGGCGACCGTGTCGTACTTCAGGTTCCGCGTGCGCAGAAACTGGATGCTCGCCACGAAGATGACGAAGAAGGCGAGAAAGGTGATCCACGCCGACGGCACGTGCACGTACAGAATCCGCGAGACCGAGCCCTGATAGGCATCGTGCGGCGCGAGCGCGAGCCCCCAGAAGGAGCCCGCGGCGAGCATGACGAGCGCCAGAATTCCCATCCCCTTTTCCCAGGGACCGGCGCGAAGCGGGAGAGCGGACATCAATCCTCCACCAGAAATTCGAAGACCCACAACGAGGCCACAAAGAAGATCGTATCGGCAATGCCGAGCAACTGCACCCACGTCGAGACGGCGCCCATGTCCTGCTCGATCAGGGCCGAGAGCGCATGAGAAGCGGCGATGATGATCGGCACCATCAGCGGCAGCAGCAGGAGCGGAAAGATCAGCTCGCGCGAGCGCAGCGTGACCGTCATGGCCGAAAACAGCGTCCCCAGGGTCGCCATACCGAACGTGCCGAGCCCGAGCGTGAGCGCCAGCCATCCCCACGAGAACCCGGTCGCCACGGGGAAGAAGGCGAGAAAGAGCGGAATCAGCAGAATCTCGATGATCCCGATGAACAGCAGGTTCGCCGCCAGCTTGCCGAGAAAGATGGCGGGGAGCGGCGCGGGAGAGGCGACCAGGGCATCCACGGCATCGTTCTGCTTTTCGCCGGCGAACGCCTTGCCGAGCGAGAGCACGGCCGTGAACGTCACGGTGACCCAGAGCAGCCCGGGCGCCATCTCTTTGGCGGAATCGCCGTCGAGCGGCAGGGCGAAATTGTAGATGAGCAGACTCAGGACGCCGAACGCGGCCATCGAGAAGAGGCTCTCGCGACGCCGCAGCTCGATGAGCGCGTCCTTGCGCAGCAGGGCCCAGGCCGCCTTAAGCCACATGGTCGGCTCCGTCGATCCGTGCGGAATCGGAATCTGCGGCCAATACCCCCGCCCGGATGCGCACGGCGCGGTGCGGGAGGGTGCGCACGAGCTCGGGGCTGTGGCTGCTCATGACTACCGTGTTGCCGGCGGCCGCGTGATCGCGCAGAAAGTCGTTGACCATCTCGATACCGGCGGCGTCGAGGCTCGTGTACGGCTCGTCGAGCAGGAGCAGCGGCGGACGCAGGAGCATGGCGCGGGCGAAACTGAGCCGGCGTTTCATGCCTGCAGAGAAGCCGGCGGCGCGCAGGTGGCGCACCCGCCAGAGCCCTACGCGCTCGAGTACGTCTTTCAGTTCCGCATCGGTAGCCGCGCGGCCGTAGAGGGCGAGAAAGAAGCGCAGGTTCTCTTCGGGTTCGAGGTCCTCATAGATCTGCGTGCCGTGGCCGCAGTACATGAGGCGCGCGCGGATGTAGGCCCGCTCTTCGTAGTCTTCGCCGTCGAGCGCGAGGGTTCCCTCATGCGGCTGGATCAGGCTCGCGAGGATGCGCAGCAGCGTCGTCTTGCCGGCGCCGTTGGGTCCGTAGACGACGACGATCTCGCCGCGGTCTGCGGTCAGATCGAGGCCGCGCAGGACGGGGACGCCGTTGTAGCGGCGCACGATGCCGTGGGCCCGCAGGAACGGACGCGAAGCCTCGCCCGGCGAGGCGGATGTCGAGCTGGAAACATCCATGAAAGGGCCGGTTCCAAAGGGGTCGGGCAAACATTCCATTGTACCGAAACGCAGGCACACGTGCCGGTAGTGAGGGACGTGAAAACGGAGGAGTGGGGGAGTGGGGGAGGGGGAGAGGGGGGGATGAAGCAAGGGCGCCGGGAAGGCCGAAGACGAAAAACGAAAAACGCGAAACGAAAAACCACGCCGCGCGCCATGCGGATTCTCCGCATCCGCGCTTGCAAGAGGGCGCGGCTTCAAGGGACAATGGGCCGTTCAAGGAGGACGTTCCATGCGCACATCCCGTTTTCCGGCACTCGCCGCCATCCTCGTCGCCGCCAGCCTCGCCCTGACGGCCGCGCCCCCCGCCGCCCAGGCCAAGGACAAAGGCGCGCCCGCCAAGGCCGAGACGAAGAAGAAGGACGAAAAGGGGCTGCCGAAGTTCGCGACCCTGAAGACGACCCTCGGCGACATCAAGATCGAACTCTTTCCCGACAAGGCGCCCGAGACCGTCGCCAATTTCGTCGGGCTGGCCAAGGGAACCAAGGAATTCAAGGACCCGAAGACCGGCAAGCCGGTGAAGCGGCCGCTCTACGACGGCACGATTTTCCACCGCGTCATTCCGGGGTTCATGATTCAGGGGGGCGACCCGCTCGGCAACGGCATGGGGGGCCCCGGCTTCGAGTTCAAGAACGAAGACAGCGACCTGCGCTTCGACCGCAAGGGGCGCGTCGCCATGGCCAACCGCGGGCGCAACACGAACGGCTCGCAGTTCTTCATCACCGTGGCCGTCACGCCGCACCTGAACGGCGGCTACACGATCTTCGGCCAGGTCGTCGAAGGGCAGGCGATCGCCGATCAGATCTCCAAGCTTCCGCGTAACGGCATGGATCGCCCGCACGATCCGCCGTCCATCCAGTCCATTACATTCTCGAACTGAAGTTGAATCCGGAAGGGAAGCGGAGCGGCGCCGTCCGTCGCTCCCTTCCCGCTCACTTTCTGCACGTACCCAGAGGAATCATGCAAGCTGTCGTTCAGACCAACAAGGGAACCATCACGATCAAGCTCTTTCCCGACAAGGCGCCGAAGACCGTCGAGAACTTCGTGGGCCTTGCCCAGGGAACGAAGGAATTCACGGATCCCAAGTCGGGGAAGACGGAGAAGCGCCCGTTTTATGACGGCACGATTTTCCACCGCGTGATTCCCGACTTCATGATTCAGGGCGGCGACCCGACGGGCACCGGCCGGGGCGGCCCGGGATACAAGTTCGCCGACGAGCAGTCGGATCTGCGCTTCGACAAGCCGGGCCTGCTCGCCATGGCCAACGCCGGACCGAACACGAACGGCTCGCAGTTCTTCATCACCGTGGGGGCCACGGCATGGCTCAACGGCAAGCACACGATCTTCGGCGAAGTGACCGAGGGTTACGATGTCGTGGAAGCGATCTCGAAGGCCCCACGCGGTCCCCAGGACCGGCCGAATCAGGACGTGGTGATCGAAAAGGTGACGATCGAGGGGTGACCGCTCCCCCGGGGGCGCTTCCGCGCCCCCGGCTGTCCTCTTTCCATGGGGACACAAGACATCGCTGAAGACATCGGTGATTGCCGGCTCTCGAAGGCTCGGGGAGCAGGCACAGGCCGGATCCATGGTAAACAGAACCAGGTGCTCGCATGCCCGTTCACGCTTCGAACGCAGGCGGAGATCCTGGTGGAAAAAATCTGGCTGAAAAACTATCCGCCCGGCATGCCGGCGGATATCGATCCCGACCTCTTCGCGTCGCTTCCCGAGATGCTCAAGCGGCTCGCCGTGCAGTTCGCCGACCGGCCGGCCTGCCACAACCTGGGACGCACGATTACCTATGCCGAGCTGGACAAGCTGGCGAGCGACTTCGCCGCGTTTCTCCAGTCGCTTCCGGGCATGACGCAGGGCGAGCGTGTCGCCATCATGGCGCCGAATCTGCTGCAGTACCCGATCGCCCTGTTCGGCATCCTGCGCGCCGGGATGATCGTCGTCAACGTCAACCCGCAGTACACGGCGCGCGAACTCGAGCATCAATTGAAGGACTCCGGCGCCAGAGCGGTCGTCGTGGTCGAGAACTTTGCGCACGTGCTGCAGGAAGCGCTTCCGAACACACCCGTCGAGCACGTCGTCGTCACGCAGGCCGGCGATATGCTCAGCGCACCGAAGCGCTGGCTCGTGAACCTGGTCGTCAAGCGGGTCAAGAAGATGGTGCCCGCATGGCACATCGGCCACGCGATTAAGTTCCGGAAAGCGCTCGCGCACGGGGCCGCGCGGTCGCTCAGGCCGGTCGCGGTGATGCGTGAAGACGTCGCGTTTCTTCAATACACCGGCGGCACGACGGGAGTTGCCAAGGGGGCCATGCTTACGCACCGCAACATCCTGGCCAACATCGAGCAATCGGGCGAGTGGATCGCGGCAAGAATGAACGAGGGCATGGAAATCGCCATCGCTCCCCTGCCGATGTACCACATCTTCTGTCTGACGTCGACGCTGTCGTTCATGCGGCGAGGCAGTCTGATCGTTCTCATTACGAACCCGCGCGATTTACCCGCGCTGGTCAAGGAACTCGGCCGGTGGCGATTCAGTCTGATGACGGGGGTCAACACGCTCTTCAACGGACTTCTGCGCACGCCCGGTTTCGAGCAGCTCGACTTCTCGGCGCTCAAGGTGGTGGTGGGTGGCGGCGCAGCCGTGCAGAAACCGGTCGCAGAGCGCTGGCATCAGGTAACCGGCTGCCCCATCATGGAGGCCTACGGTTTGACCGAGGCTTCGCCCGGCGTGTGCTCCAATCCGCTCGGTACGCCGTGGAACGGCACCGTCGGAGTCCCGGTCCCCTCGACTGAGATTTCCGTCCGGGACGATGACTTCAACGAGCTGCCGGTGTGGACCGGCGAGGGAGACCTCGCGAAGCACACCGGCGAGCTCTGCGTTCGCGGCCCGCAGGTGATGCAGGGCTATTGGACCAATCCCGCAGAGAGCGCCAAGGTATTGCAGGACGGCTGGTTGAAGACCGGCGATGTCGGCTTCGTAGACCGCGAAGGCCGCGTCACGATTACCGATCGGAAGAAAGACGTCATCCTCGTTTCCGGATTCAACGTCTATCCGAATGAGATCGAGGCGGTCATCGCGGCGCACCCCGACGTGCTCGAATGCGGCGTCGTCGGTGTTCCGGACGAGAAATCAGGCGAAGCCGTGAAGGTCGTGATCGTGAAGAAGAACCCCGAACTCACATCCGACGACATTCTTGCGTACGCCCAGACCCAGCTCACCGGCTACAAAGTGCCGCGCCATGTGGAGTTCCGCGAAGCGCTGCCGAAGACGCCCGTGGGCAAAGTGCTTCGGCGCGAGCTGCGCGGCGAGAAGCCGCCCGAACCGGAGGCGTGGTCCAGAGAGAGGGGAACACGGCGGGAAGACCGGCCCGGAATTTCGGGTGGCCCTTCGGAGCCCGGGCGCCGGGCGTCGTCGCAGTCCGCCGATCAGTCGGACAGGCACGATTCGGCGTAGCAGGACCTCCTCCGCCTTCGAAGGGGGATGACAAGTGGTAGCATCCCGAGCCGTCAGCGGGTGTTTCGCCGACTGTGTGGTAAACTGCTCCCCATGCACACCTTCGTCGCCGAAACCGATATCCCCGCCGACCTCGAGACCGGGTGGCGCGTGTTGACCGACTTCGCACGCTATCCGGAGTGGAATCCGCTCCTGCGGCGTGTGGGCGGCGAGGCGAAGGTCGGCGCCTCCCTGCGGCTGCAGGTGGCCCGGACCCTTGGTTCCGACAAGACCGTCTTCCTGCCGGCCAGGGTCCGCGTGAGCGAACCGGGGCGCGAGCTCGCCTGGGGCGGAGGCGTCCCCGGGCTGCTCGACGTGCACCACTTCTTCCGCTTCACGCCGCTCGCCAAGGGCTTCCGCTTCACGCACGGGGAGACCTTTCGCGGGCCGCTGCTCACGCTGATCTGGCCGCTCGTGCGCACCCGCGTGCGCCAGGAAAATTACGACGCCGTCAACGAGGCGTTCCGCGCGCGGTGCGGCGCGGCCGAGCGCGCGTAGGCCGGCAAGCGGGCGGGCCGAGGGACCCGACCCCCCTGTCGTCCCCCGAAGGGGGACCCTTTGTGGTATCCACGGACCGTACGCGCAGGTAGCTTTCCAGGCTTGCACCGTGTATCTCAACAGAAGCCGTCGCCGCCACGCTGTCGCGATCACTCGTTGAGCGGCGAATGGAGCGGCCATCGGGACTGCCACATCGAGCCCGACTGCATCTACAGGGTGCTTCCCGAGCTGCAGGAGATCCGCTTCGAGCGCACCGGCTCACACGCGGATCTGTTCTGAGCCTGTTGGGTTAAGGGCCCCGCCCCCCTCACGGCCCCCGCCCGGCCAGCGTGCGGGCGAGGGTGACGGCGTCGACGGCTGCGGCGCCGGCGTCGCGCAGGGCCTGGGCGCACGCGGCGAGGGTCATGCCGGTCGTCATCACGTCGTCGACGAGAAGAATGGTCCTGCCCTGCACGCGCTCGGGGCGGGGAACCACGAAGGCGTCCGCCAGATTCCGCAGGCGCTCCGTGCGGTCGAGGCCGGCCTGCACGGCGGTCGCCCGGCCGCGCACCACCAGATCGGGACTCCACGGAATGCGGAACCGCCGGCCGAGCGGTCGCGCGAGCAGCAGCGCCTGATTGAATCCGCGCCAGCGCAGGCGATCCCGATGCAGCGGAATTCCGGTGACCCAGTCGTAGGCCAGCGGATCGACATACTCGGGGACCAGGTGGAGCAGGGTATCCGCCAGGGCCGTGGCCAGGGCATCGTCGCGGCCGTACTTCATCCGCGCCACGGCCTTCTGGACGAGGGGGCCATAGACCACGGCCGCCCGCGCGCGCCGCAGCGGAAGCGGCATCGCGAGGCAATCGGCGCACAGGGCATCCTCGTCTTCCCCGGGATCGCCGGAGAGCGCATCGCCGGCGTCCAGCGGAAGTCCGCAGGCGTCGCACCACGGCGGCTCGAGCCACTGCAGTGCCGCCTCGCACTCGGGGCACGCGCCGCGCTCGGCCTCGACCTCGTCTTTCCGGCAGAAGGGGCAGATGGGAGGGGCGAAGAAGGCGAACCACTCGCGGAGGGTCGACGGCATCGGTCCGTTGTATAACGGATCGGCGGAGGGAGGCAAGGAAAAAGCGGAGGGGGAGAGTGGGGGAGTGGGGGAGGGGGGGCGGAAACAAGGGCAAGGCAAGGGCAAGACCAGGAGCCATGAAATCCAAACGGCGCAACCTCGGTCTTCGCGCCGGAGGCCCACGTGTTTCGTGGACGCACCGTCCCTCCGAGCAGTCGCGAAGGGGCTGTCGAGGTGCACATGGGCACTTATCGCCAGGCTTCAGCCCCTGATCTTCAAAGCGGCCGCGTGGTCGCCGCATGCCATGACGACCGTGGGGGCACCTGCGGCGCCGGGGGGATCACCTGGGGGCGATCTGAACCCGCAGGTTTCCAGTCCGCACTTCTTCAAAGCGAGTACGAGCGTCACAGTCTGCTCCCCTGGGGGAGCCCTGGCGCCGTGAGTTCACGGGGTGGGGGCCGCGAATGCGAGCCCTTGCTTCACCGGCGTCCGATGTCCGAAGTCCGACGTCCGCTCAGGCCCCCGCGACCAGCGGTTGCTGCACGCCGGGCTGCTGATCGAAGCTGAAGATGTACGGCTTCAACCGGTTGAGCGCGTGTTGATGGGCCATCATGACGGCGCGCTCGACGCCGCGGCGCGACAGATCGAAATGTTCCGCAAAGAAGAAGGCCGCTTCGTCTTCGGGATGGAGAAAGATGTAGTCCACGCCCGTGCGGTGGCGCAGCGCCAGCGTGAGCTCGTCAAGGAGCACCTTGCGCAGGCGGTCGTCGAGCTTGTGCTCGCGGAAGAAGCGATCGACGATCTCGAAGACGATCTCGCGGTCGCGCCGGCTGCGCTGGTGCATGCGGATCTTCTGCTCGATGGCCAGATACAGCGCCTGCACGACAATGGCCGGAACGCCGTAGTTCACGAGCGAACCGTAGGCGTGATGATAGTGGTACGGCTGGTGGGTGTAGGAGGCGACGATCAGATCCGCCCCGACGTCCTTGGCCGTGCCGGTCGAAAGGGTGTCGCGGATCTCGCCGTCGAAATAGTAGCCCGGATAGGCCCCCTGCTCGATATGATACGGCCGGTACACGGGCGGGAGCGCCGTCGACGCCGCGACCGCATCGTGGATGGCCACGCGGTCTTCATAGACCACGCCGTCCCGCTCTTCGTGCCGCCGCGGGCCGAAGACCAGCTTGCGGCTGTGGTCGAGGGCCGTGCCGGTGATGTAGAGCTCCGACGCCAGCGCGTGGAAGTCGGTGGAGGGGAGCACCTCTTTGCGCAGGTAGTCGGCGATGCCGTGCGTCGTGAAGAGTCCGCCGCCGGGGAACAGGGCGTGCAGGTAGCTCTCGAGGCCGCCCTGGATCAGGTCTTTCTTGCGCAGGACGTCGCGCAGGTAGCGGATCGGGCGCGGGCGCACGGGGCGGAAAGTTTCATGCCAGGCGATACGCCGCAGCGAATCCCCGCTGCTGACGGAACCGATGAAGGAGTCGGCGATGGCGCTGAGCTCCACCCCCGAGGCGAGCATGGCCGTAAAGAAGGCTCCTGCACTCGAGCCGACGTACACGGTGAAGGTGCGATCGGCCGGGGGCTGGGGGTCGGCGCCGCTGCGCAGCCCGCCGAGAAACTCGAAGCCGCGTTCCTTGAGCGCCAGGCAGACCCCCATGTGGAAGCAGGCGGCCTTCACGGCCCCCCCGCTCGCCACGAAAGCGAGGCGTCGCTTGGGCGCGAGGCGGTGAGGGGATGACGCGGGAGTGCTCATGATGCGCTGTGTCAAGTGTAGCAGAATCGCCCCCAGGGGGACAATCGCGGACAGGCGACCCAGCGAGCGCTCGGGGGGAATTGACGATTGACGATTTACAATTGACGAATTCCAACAAGGACCTTGAAGACCCAGCCACTTCCCCGCCCTGAGCTGACGGCGCGGAATCGAATGGAGCGCTTATACCTCCCGCCCTGAGCTGACGGGGCCGCCCAGCGGAAGGCCCGACAGCGTGAGGGCGTCCGTTGGACCGATTGACGAATTACGATTGATGATTGACGATTTCCCCGAAAGTACCTTGTGCTGAAGGGTACTTGCTTCGTCGGCGCTTGGCGCTTAGCGCTCGGCGCTTCGCCCGGGTCGACTCAAGACTCATTACTGAAGACGGATGACTGCCGCCTTCCGTCTGAGTATACTGTCCGCAAAGGAGCCCCCCAATGCAGACCTTGTGGAACCGGTACGCCGCGGCCATGACCCGCGTGCACAAAGCGCTCAGCGAAGACTTTCTGGGCGGTCCCAAAATCGTCAAGCTCGCCTGGGTGGTCAACTTCCAGAAGGGGCTGACGTTTCTCTGGGTGCTCGGGCTGATGTACGCGTTCGACAATTTCTCACCCGTCGCCTGGGTCTACCTCGGGCTGCACGGCACCTACGGCATGGTGTGGCTGCTGAAGGACCGCGTGCTGCCCGATCCCAACTGGGAGCGGCGGGTGACCATCGGCAGCGGCCTGAACGCCTTTCTACTCGTGCTCGGACCCTACTGGTCATTCTCCTTCCTCCTGATTTCGGGGATCCTTCCCCTGCCCCCCGTGAGCAACGCCCTCCTGTGCGCGGCCATCGTCCTGCACACGCTCGGGGTGGTCATCATGATGACGGCCGACGCGCAAAAGTACTTCACGCTCCAAGTGAAGCGCGGCCTGATCACGACGGGTATGTTCAAGTGGGTGCGCCACCCCAACTACCTCGGCGAGATGATGCTCTACGGCGCGTACGCCCTGCTGGTGCAGCACTGGATCCCCTGGGCCATTCTCGCCTGGGTGTGGCTCGGCGTGTTCCTCGTCAACATGCTGAACAAGGAGGCCTCGATGTCCCGATACCCCGAGTGGGCCGCCTACAAGGCGCGCACGGGCATGCTGCTTCCGCCGATCGTGAAGATGCTCACGGGCGCCGTGCGGTCGCAGGAGAGTTCCGCAGTTCGCAACACGTAGCCGTTCGTCGCTGGACGCTGGTCGCTGGGCGCTGGCGAAGCAAGAACAAAGCGAATTCCGCGCACCGGAGTTTTGGGTCCCCTTCCAAGGGGGACGGCAGGGGGTACTCCGGGACGGCAGGGGGTGCTCCGAGCCGCCTTCTCCGGAACCTCAGTCCTTCGCTCTTTCGGGATGGGGAGCCGGGTACCTGGCCGACGTCTCCTGAATCACGAACTCCGATTCCGGCCCCACGGCACGCAGAAGCTCATCAAGCTTTTCGAGAGAGGGAACGGCCCGTCCCTGCTCATAGCGGGCATAGGCGTTGCGCGACCGGGCGCCCATCCTTCTGGCGACTTCGGCCAAGGACAATCCGCTGCTTTCACGCCGCCGCTGGAGCAGCAGGCGAATGAGCGTCCGGGTATCCGGTGAACTGATCTCAAAACGATCCCGGCTCGTTTCGATGACGGAAAGGTCGAAGCCCGGCTGATTGGCCATGCTGACGAACCAGTCCCGAATCATGGCGAGCGCTTCTTTGCGCGTGCGCCCTTGTGACATGGCCGCGAAGAGGGGAACCTCAGCCAGCCAGAATCTGCCTTCCCGGTACACGTTTCCGATGAATCGCATCACGATTTCTCCTGCGCCTTGCCGCGCGCGCGTCGGAGGATGGCTTTCGCCAGGGACTCGCTGATTTCCTGATGACGGGGAACGGCCTCGGTCCGCTCGCCATTCGTCCACACATCATGGTTCCCCCCATGTCGAAGAAGCGACCACCCCAGCTCCCGCAACGCGCGTTCGAGGTCGCGCCTCTTCATGGCTACCATTGTACACGGAAAGGTGTACAAGGTAAGGGGGTGAGCAATTTCTGCAGGTTGGACGCTCGGCGCTCGGCCCGGTTCGCCGCTAGAACCCCCGCAGGATCTGCGCGACCATGCCGCCGAGCTGGAAGTGATCGGTAAAGAAGTCCGCGAACAGCCAGGCCGAGCGATGAAGGGTGCCCGCGTCCGCCGGCTGGAGCCCGGAGGGGCCCGGGCAGGCCGTCGTGGGCGCCGCACCGTTCCCGGTCTGCGGATCGTAGCGATCGGCCCAGACGTCCATGTCGACGTGCACCAGCCCGTGGAAGGACGGATCGGCAAACGCCATGTAGATCACCGGCCAGAACACGTAGGTTCGCGACGACCAGTCGAGCGTGAAGCCGGCCAGCTCTGAGTATAAATTCCCCGCGTGCAGGCAGTCGGCCGGCACGCACCACGCGCCGCCGGGGCACCCGAAGAGCGCGCGATCCGTCGCAGAAAACGGGTCGAAAGGCAGTTCCGCCGATTCCCCGAACAATCCGTAGACCCATCCGCCCGCCGCCTCGTCGAGCCAGCCGTCGACCCCGTTCATCGTCGCGGGGGGCGTCACCACGGTGGAATAGTCGTCGGCGTCGGCCAGGAAGCGTGCCCCCGTCGGTCCCGCGGTCTTCTCCCACGCGGGGAAGAACGTGCGCAGCGGCTGCGGATCCGTGAAAAACGCCGGCACGTCGAACGCCATGAACTCCGGCGCCGGCACGTCGAGCACGGGGAAGAGATCGGTGAAGAGGCCGCTGAATGACGTGAAGGGAATCCGCTCGTACGCATGCGCGGGGTCGCCGACGGCCGTGAACGCATCCGCCAGGCGCTCGAAGAAGGTCTGGAATTCCGCGATCACCGCTTCACCCGGAGCCGCCGCGGAACCGAGAAAGAGCAGGCCCGCCCCGACGGCGACCTCGAGGTTGTCGAAGAGCGAATCGCAGGCTTCGGCCTCCGCGGCGGGAACGGCCGTGCCGATGAGGGCGTCACACCGCAGGCGGAATTCATCGATACGCAGGCCGAGCTGATCGCCGGCGTCGATGGTGCCGTTTTCGTTACGATCCCGATAGGCGATCACGAACTGGCCATGCCACTCGGGTTCCCAACGCTCCGTTCGCTCCGAGAGCGTGGGAAAGAGCGTCAACAATGGCGAGGCCGCGGCGAGCAGCGCGGGGGCGATTTCGTTCGCATGCGTCTCCCAGCGATCGGTGCTCTTCGCCAGCAGGCGCGCATTATCTTCGAGCACGAAGGCCCAGTCGAGCAGGTTGCGATCCGCGTGGTTCGCATCGGGGCCCGCGAGCAGGCAGGGGAAGAAGCCGGCGTCGAGGCAGGATTCGCGCACCCCGAGCTGGTGCGCCGTCTTGGCGGCATCGAGCGTCCAGCGCAGATCGTGGGCGAGACCGAGGTGCGAGATGCCGCGTATCGCTTCGGTCAAAGCGAGCAGCAGTCGCGCCTCGACGCCGTCGAAGCGTGCGCGCAGCGTCACCTCGGCGACCGGGGCCGAATTGTCGAGCGCAAACAATACGTAGCGCAGATCCTCTTCCGGGGCTTCGGCAGCGTCGAGGCCGATGGCAAAGGCGCAGTCGGGAAGCTCGGTGACGACCTTGGCCGCAGCCGCGAGATCCGCCAACGTCGGATCCACGGCGGTCCACATGGCTTCGAGCGCGGCCCCCTGGTCGCCCGGGTCTTCGAGGGGACGCACCTGCGCGGAGACCCATTCGAGCAGCGGCGGATTCAGGATCGCGAGGGCGACCTGCACGTCGGCGAGCGCGATGCCCCACGAGGCCTCGCAATGCGGCTCCGCATGTTCCGCTCGCCACGCGTCGTCGAGTTCGCGGAAGATATTCCGCGCGGCTTCGCCTTCGAAGCGCGAGAGATGCCGCTTTCCCTCGAGCATGCGCTGGGTGACGACTTCGGAGGTGAGCGGAATGGGATGCTCGTCAACGCAGGCGGTCGGTGCAAAGGCGAGCGGAACCAGGACGAGCAGACGCTCGAAGAAGCGGAGGGGTCGCATCCGGCCATTCTAACAATGGCCCGCTCGAGTGACCAATGCGCCTTGCGGGGGGCGCAGATTCCTGATTCCTGATTCTTAATCAGCAAGGACCGGGTAAAGGCGTTGGTTTCCACCCAATGATCTTTGGGTCCCCATTCGAGGGACGATAGGGGGGCCTCAGGCCCGAAGACCCTCAATGCCGGTGGTCCTGATCCTCTTCCGTCGTCGTTTCGGGAATCGGATGATCGGGCGGGCTGTAGCCGAACTCGTCGTTCACGACCCCGTCGTCGATGAGCTCGAGCCCCTCGCCCATGTAATCCGTGTCGTCGCGCACAGGCTTGTCGAACCCGGGGCCCTCTTCGCGCAGGGCCTCCTGCACGACCAGGCGGTTGTCGACGTCGGGCAGGCCGAGCACGTCGGTGAGAATCTGGGCGGCCACCTGGCGCTCGCTCTCACTGGTCACTTCGCCGAAGAGCCGGATCGTACACCCCATTTCGTCATCGCGCGGTTGGTAGACCACCTTGATGCCGCTTTCGTCGAGTTCGTCGGCGGTGTGGAACGCGTCGTCGATGGCCTCGAGCACATCCTCTTTGGCGGCGTATCGAAGTTCCTCCATGGTCCTCTCTTTTTTCAGTGCGCGGTAGACGGCGGCCGCGGTCGGGGTTGCTCGGCGGCTCCCTCTTCGGCAGTGGCGGGCTCGGGGCCCTGCACCGCTTCGAGCAGTTGGGCCGTGTTCTGTTCGATGTTGAAGAACACGAGCACCAGCTCGCCGAGCACGACAAGGCCGATACCGATCACGATGGCGAGCAGAAGCTCGTAGAGGCCGGGGAAAAAACCGACCATGAACATCTGGGCGATCCCCGAAATGCCCCCGAGCAGCGCGACCGCATAACCGACGATTTCGAGTGCCCGGGCATAGGTGCGCGCCGCCTGGTGGCGCGCGTGCACATCGGGTGAACGGCGGCGAAAAGGAAGCATGACCCCAGTGTGGACCCGAGCCGGCCTGAACGGGAGAGTCGGGGCGCGACAACCGCGCGCCAGGCGTCGAAGGGATCGAGAAGGCGAGCGCCGGGGAGGCGAGTACCGGCGCAGCAAGGGCCCGGGGCCGGGGAGACGGCCAGGCAGGCGCCATTGCCGAAACCAAAAATTTTGAGTTAATATAAAGAGTTATGGTGGGCGACGACGATTTTCTGAAGTTCTTTACCGACACCCTCTCAACCGTGGCCGGGGTCGAAACCGCGCAGCCCGCGGCCCCTGCCCCTGCGCCCGTCGCGCCCCCCACGGCCGCTACGGCAGCACCCAAGGGAAAACTCGTCTACATCGGCTTCGACGACGCAACGCGCACCGTCTTTCAGCAGAATCTCGGCGGCACGCTCCCCTTCGTCGAAACGGCCGATCTGCAGCAGGTCAAGCAGCTCATGCAGGCGGGACAGGTCGCGCTCATCGTCTTTGACGGCACGAGCTTCGTCAAGCCCGGTATCGCGATCACCCGCTTCGTCAAGGAAAAGAACCTCCCCATCCGCGTGGCCCACGTCTTTGCGCCGCAGCGCGTGACCGAAGAGTACGAGAAGTACCGCCAGTACCATATCCACCTGCAGCCGGACTACCGCGGCATCTCCGATGAAATCTTCATGGTCGTCGATGCCATCAAGAAAGACTTCGGCATCGCCTGAGTCCCCGGCCTCCTCCCTGTTTCGCCCCTGAACTCGGGGCAATTGCGGTTTTACGGAAACGGGGATTCGTGGGATAATGAGCTTTTTATCCAGTACCCGTGAAAAATGAGGCCGCCCCGGCTTCGTGCCGGGTATTGCCGAGAGGCCGGACAGGGACGGGAAACCGGCCGCCAGAAACGGATCCTCCGCTTGGAAAAATACAGCTACCTCAAGAGCATCAACGCCGACTACATCGACGGGCTTTACGAATCCTATCTTCGGGATCCCGATTCGGTTGACCTGTCCTGGCGACTCTTTTTCGAGGGGATGGAGTTCACCGCCGGCGAAACGGCCGCTGAAGCCCCGTCTGCGACGACGCAGGCCCCCGCTGTTTCCCCCGCTGCCCCTGTCGATACCTCGAAGCTCGCGCCGGGCATCGTTCCGGGCGAAGCCGACGAGGCCAAGGTCGGCCTGCTCATCCAGAGCTACCGCGAGCTCGGCCGCCTGCTCGCGAATCTCGATCCGCTTTCGGAGCCGCCGACCGAGCACGAATTGCTGTCCATCAGCCGCTTTGCCCTGACGCCGGCCGACTTGTCGCGCCAGTTCAACGCGGCGCAGGTGCTCAGCATGCCGACCTCGACGCTGCAGGAGATCATCGATCGCCTGCGCGAGACCTACTGCGGCTCGATCGGCATCGAGTACACGCATATCGAAGACGCCGAGTCGCGCACCTGGCTGCGTACGCGCATGGAAACCACGCGCAACAAGCCGAACTTCGATGCCGACACCAAGAAGCGCATCCTGCAGAAGCTCACCGAGAGCGAGACTTTCGAGCACTTTCTGCACACGCGTTACGTCGGTCAGAAACGCTTCTCCGGCGAAGGGGCCGACGGCGCGATCTCGCTTGCCGACACGCTCATCCAGAAGGGGGGCGAGCTCGGGGTGAAGGAGATCGTCATGGGGATGGCCCACCGCGGCCGCCTCAACATGCTCGTCAACATCTTCGGCAAGCGGCCGGCCGTTGTTTTCAGCGAGTTCGAAGGGCGGCTGCCGAGCGAAAAAGATTCCGGCGAGGGGGACGTGAAGTACCACATGGGCTTCTCGTCGAACGTCGAGACCCGCAGCGGCGCCACCGTGCATCTGTCGCTGGCGTCGAACCCGAGCCACCTCGAGGCGGTCAATCCGGTGGTCGAAGGGGTGGCGCGCGCCAAGCAGGAGATGAACCGCGATACGACCCGTTCGCAGGTCGTGCCGATTCTCGTCCACGGTGACGCGTCGTTTGCCGGGCAGGGGATCGTCTTCGAGACGCTGCAGCTCTCGCAGCTGCCGGGTTACATGACGGGCGGAACGATTCATATCGTCATCAACAATCAGATCGGCTTCACGACCCGGCCTACCGATTCGCGCTCGACGACGTACGCGACCGATCTGGCCATGATGCTCGAGATTCCGATCTTCCACGTCAACGGCGACGACGCCGAGGCGCTCTCGTACATCGGCGAAGTCGCCATGGAATACCGCCAGAAGTTCCACCGCGACGTCGTCATTGACCTGATCTGCTACCGGCGGCACGGCCACAACGAAGGTGACGAGCCCTCGTTTACTCAGCCGCTGATGTACAAGAAGATCCGCAACCATCCCTCGCCGCGTCTCCTCTACGCCCGCAAGCTCGCCGCCGAAGGGGTGGTGAGTGAAGCCGAGGCGCAGGCGCTCTTCGACGCGCAGATGAAGCACTTCGCCGAGGAGCAGGAGCTGGCGCGTGAAAATCCGCCGCCGCTCGGGATGTCGATGTTCGAAGGGGCCTGGCGCGGCCTGCACAAGCCGACCCCCGACGAGCTGTTTCAGCCCGCCGAAACCCAGGTTCCGCTCGAATTGCTGCAGTCGGCCGCCGAAGAGATGGCGCGCCTGCCCGAGGGGTTCACCGTGCATCCGAAGCTGGACAAGATTCTCCAGGGCCGGCGCGAGGCGGTGCTCTCCGGAGGGGATCTCGACTGGGGCACCGCCGAAGGCCTGGCCTACGCGTCGCTGCTGCTCGAGGGCACCGCCGTGCGTCTCAGCGGGCAGGATTCGGAGCGCGGGACCTTCAGCCACCGGCATGCCGTACTGCACGACTTTCAGACGGGGGCCGCCTACGCGCCGCTGGCCAACCTGAAGGATGCGCGCGCGACTTTCTTCGTCTACAACAGTTCCCTTTCCGAAGCGGGCGTGCTCGGGTTCGAGTTCGGCTACGCCCTCGCCGATCCGAAGGCCCTGACGATATGGGAAGCCCAGTTCGGCGACTTCGCGAACGGCGCCCAGATCATCATCGACCAGTTCATCGCCACGGCGGAATCGAAGTGGAACCGCATGAACGGTCTCGTCATGCTGCTGCCCCACGGCTACGAAGGCCAGGGGCCCGAGCACTCGAGCGCGCGTCTGGAACGGTTTCTCCAGCTGTGCGGCCGCTATAACCTGCAGGTGTGCAACCTGTCGACCCCGGCCCAGATCTTCCACGCCCTGCGCCGTCAGGTACGCCGTCCGTTCCGCAAGCCGCTGGTCGTCATGTCGCCGAAGAGCCTGCTGCGTCACCCCAAGGCGGTTTCGAAGACCGCCGAGCTGGCCGAAGGGCGTTTCCACGAAATTCTCGACGATGCATCGGTGGCCGACCGCAAGAAAGTCAAGCGCGTCCTGCTCTGCTCGGGCAAGGTCTACTACGATCTGTTCGCCGAACAGGAGCGCCTGGGCGCGAAAGATGTCGCCATCGTGCGCCTCGAGCAGTTCTACCCCTGGCCCGAAGCGCTGCTCCAGGATGTGCTCAAGCGGTATCCCGCCAAGGCCGAAGTCGTCTGGGTGCAGGAAGAACCGCGCAACATGGGTGGCTGGGTCTTCGTGCGTGAGCGCTGGCTCGATGGCGAGCTCGGCGGACGCAAACTGCACTACGCGGGCCGGCCCCTCGCCGCGGCCCCCGCCGTCGGCTCTGCCAAGGCGCATGCCCAGGAACAGAAACAGCTTCTCGAACAGGCCTTTTCCGAACTCCCGTCCTGAGGATTGAGAGACGATGCGACATGATTTGAAGGCGCCCAGCGTAGGCGAGTCGATTACCGAAGTCACCGTCGGCCAGTGGCTCAAGCAGGACGGCGAAGCGGTGAAAGCCGGCGAGCCCGTGCTCGAGGTCGAGTCTGAAAAGGCGACGCTCGAGATCATCGCCGAGAACGATGGCGCGCTCAAGATTCTCAAGCAGCAGGGCGAGACGGTCGCCATCGGCGAAGTCGTCGGCTACGTGGACGACGCCGTAAAGGGGACTGCGGCCTCCGCTGCGCCGTCTGCCCCCGCCGCCGCGACAGCCCCCGCCCCACAGGCCGCCGCGCCCGCCCCCGTCTCCGACCGCGTCTCGGGACCGGCGGCCCGCAAGATCGCCGCCGAAACCGGCGTCGACGTGAACGCCGTGCAGGGCACCGGCCGCCACGGCATGGTCACGAAGAGCGACCTGGTCGATCATCTGGAAGGGCGCGGCGCACGCGCGGCCGCCCCCGCCGCGGCCCCGGCCCCCGCGCGGCCCGCAAAGGAAGGAGAACGGCGCGTCCCCATGACGCTGCTGCGCCGCAAAATCGCCGAGCGGCTCGTCTCGGCGCAGCAGACCGCGGCCATTCTCACGACTTTCAACGAGGTCGACATGACGGCCGTCATGGAGGTCCGCAAGAAGAACAAGGAAGCGTTCAAGGCGAAGCACGGCGTCAACCTCGGCTTCATGTCGTTCTTCACGCGCGCCTGCTGCCAGGCGCTGCAGAAGCACCCGATCGTGAATGCGTTCATCGAGGGCAACGAGGTCGTCTACCATGACTACCAGGATGTCGGCATCGCCGTGGGCACCGAGCGCGGCCTCGTCGTTCCGGTCGTGCGCAACGCGGGGACCATGCAGCTGGCCGACATCGAGAAGGAGATCGGCCGGCTCGCCGAAAGGGCGCGGCTGGGCAAGCTGACGGTGAGCGACATGGCCGGCGCGACCTTCACGATCTCGAACGGCGGCGTTTACGGATCGCTCCTCTCGACCCCCATCCTCACGCCGCCGCAGAGCGCGATTCTGGGCATGCACAAGATTGAAGAGCGCCCCATCGCGCTCAACGGACAGGTCGTCATCCGTCCGATGATGTACCTGGCCGTCTCCTACGACCACCGCCTGCTCGACGGCAAGGACGCCGTGGAGTTCCTCGTCTCGATCAAACAGTTCCTCGAAGATCCCGCGTCCATGGGCGTGGCGTTCGAATAAGCGGAACGCGGAGCAATCATGGCTGATCAATTCGACGTCATCTTTCTCGGCGCCGGCCCCGGCGGCTACATCGGATCCATCCGCGCGGCACAGCTCGGCCTCAAGGTCGCGTGCGTCGAAAAGGACAAGACCCTCGGCGGCACCTGCGTGAACGTCGGTTGTATTCCCAGCAAGGCGCTGCTCTATTCCAGCGAGCTGTACGAACAGACGACGCACAAATTCAAGAAGCACGGCATCGAAGTCGAGGGCGTGAAGCTGAACCTGGCGGCGATGCTGAAGCGCAAGGACGCGGTCGTGCGCCAGAACACCACCGGCGTCGAGTTCCTCTACAAGAAGAACAAGATCGAGTGGGTCAAGGGTTCCGCTGCGTTCATCGGACCGAAGGAAGTCGAAGTCGTCGACGCCGAGGGGAACAAGCGGACGCTGACGGCGAAGCACATCGTCATCGCCACCGGCAGCGCGCCCATCGAGCTCCCCTTTCTCAAGTTCGACGAGAAGCAGGTGGTGAGCAACGTCGGCGCCCTTACCTTCCCCGAAGTTCCGAAAAAGCTAGTGGTCATCGGCGGCGGCGTCATCGGACTCGAACTCGGCAGCGTCTGGCGCCGCCTCGGATCCGAAGTCACGGTCGTGGAGTTTCTCCCGCATCTGCTCGGCAACATGGACGACGATCTGCGCAAGGAAGCGAAGAAGATCTTCGAAAAGCAGGGGCTCAAGATCAAACTCGGCACGAAGGTCGTCTCCGGCAAGGCCGACAAGAAGGGGGTCACCCTCGCGGTCGAGAAAGACGGCAAGCAGGAAACGCTCGACGCAGACGCCGTGCTCGTCAGCATCGGCCGCAAACCGTACACCGAAGGGCTCAACCTCGACAAGGCCGGCGTCAAGCTCGACGAGAAGGGGCGCGTCCTCATCGACGATCACTTCCGCACGAGCGTTGAAGGCGTCTACGCCATCGGCGACTGCGTGCGCGGCGCCATGCTCGCCCACAAGGCGGAAGAGGAAGGGGTCGCCTGTGCCGAGATCATCGCCGGCCAGGCCGGCCACGTACGCTACGACACGATTCCCGGCATCGTCTACACCTGGCCCGAAGTGGGCTCCGTCGGCATCACCGAGCAGGAAGCAAAGGAGCAGGGCATCGAGATCAAGACGGCCAAGCTGCCGTTCATGTCGAACCCGCGCGCCCGCTGCAACGACGATCTCGAAGGCTTCTGCAAGATCATCGCCGACAAGAAGAACGATCGCCTGCTCGGCGTGCACATCATCGGACCGTGGGCGTCGGAGCTGATCGCCGAAGCGGTCTCGGTCATGGAGTTCGGCGGCAGCGCCGAAGACATCGGACGCACGGTGCACGGTCACCCGACGCTTTCGGAAATCGTGAAGGAGACGGCGCTGGCCGTCGACAAGCGCGCGCTGAATTCCTGAGGGGACCTCACCCCCGTCGGCGCTGCCGGCGCCGTCGGCCCCTCTCCTTCGTAAGGAGAGGGGGAGTATAACCAGTGGCAACAGTGGTAGCCGCCGGGATCAGGTGGTTTAATAAGTGACTGGCTGAAGCTTCCGTGCGCTTCGGTGCTCATCTTCGCCACCGAGAGGCCCACCATGTATCCATCGATCGATACCGTCTCGGGTCCCCCCTCGGGGGACGACAGGGGGGTCGCGAAGCGACGCACTTCCACGAGCGACAGGGGGGCCGGTATCCGCGGAATCCTCCTCCCGTCACTCCTCGCGCTTCTCCTCGCCGCCTGCTCGACCGCCGAGGGACCCGTGGAATCCGCCATCCGCGTCGACGGCAGCGCGCTGGCCGTCTTCCCCTCCGACGAACTCCTGGTCGAAGACGCCGCCACCCGCACCGGGCTGCGCGTAAGCATACCGGACCACGCCGCGCGGCAGGATCCGCTGTTCGTGGCGTTTCCCGACCTGAAAGCCGAGCTGGAATCCCTGGACGGCTTCGGCACGCTCGCCGAGTCCTGGGTGCGCTTCACCGGTCCGCTCGATACGACACAGTTTCCCGCCCGCGAGCGTAGCGCCGACGACGACTCGCCGCTGCTCCTCGTCGACGTGCAGAACGGCGAGCGGATTCCCTTTCGCTGGGCATGGGAGGGAGAGACACATATGTTGTTCGTGCAGCCCTGGCGCCCCCTGCGCCCCGCAACGCAGCATGCCATCGTCGTGCGCCGCGGGCGGGATCTGCTGGGGCGCCCGCTCGGCGCCTCCATTCCGCTTCCCGCCGACATCCGCGCCGCCGCCCGGATTCCCGCGGGGCCGGTGCTCGCGTGGCGCACCTTCACGACCCAGAGCATCCTCAGCGACGACGAGGCCTGGCTTCCGGCCCAGGCCGCGCAGGAAGGACTGGCGCAGTCGCTCCCCGTCACCGATGCCGAGTGCTCCGATCGCGCCCACATTGCCTGGTCGGCGCGCGGATTCCTGAACGCGCCCCAGTTCCGCAGCGATGAAGAGCGGTTCCCCGACGGGTTCGAGGCCGCCGTTTTTGCGGCCGAAGCCCGTCCCGAAGCGATCGCCTACCGCTTCTTCGTTCCGAAGAACGCGGCCGGGGCGCCGGTGGTGATCGTGCAGCACGGCCTCCTGGGCAACAAGAAACACCTGTCGTGCAGCGTGGCCGACCGCTATGCCGCCCGTGGATTCGCCACGATCGCCATCGACGCCGTGCTTCACGGTGAACGGGCGCGCAACGGCCTGACCATCAGCCCGCTCGAGGGGCTGCGCATGATTTTCGGGGTGTGGACGGCCGACGGCGGCTGGCAGATGCGCCTGCGCTTTGCCCGGGATGCTCTGCGCCAGACTTCCCTCGATCACGACGCTCTCGCGGCCTACGTGCGCGAGGTGCTGGTTCCCGCCATCGATCGCACGGGCCCCGGCGGCATTCCCGACGGCCTGCCCGATCTGGCGGATGCCGTCTACTACACCGGTTCGTCCATGGGCGGAATCATCGGATCGCTCACGCTGGCCACGAGCGCCCGCATCGCGGCGGGCGTGCTCAACGTGCCGGGCGGGCGGCTCTCGAACTTCCTCTACGAAAGCGAGCTCGGATTCTTCAACAGCCTCGTCCCCACGCTGCTCACGGCCGGGAGCCGCGTGCCGACGGCCGACGCCCGGCGCTTCGTCGCCATCTACCAGACGATCTTCGAGCGGGCCGATCCGCTGAACTACGCGGGGCACTGGTGGCAGAATCCCGTCCCGCGGCAGGGGGGGCACGAGCAACGCGCATTTCCGCGCAGCGTGCTCATTCAGGAGACGCTCGACGACATTCTCGTGCCCAATCTCACGACGCGGGAGCTCGCGCGCGCCGGGGGCCTGCCGCTGCTGCTCCCCGCGCTCGAGGCCGATGCGGGCCTGCCCACCGCCGAGGTCCCGGCCGTGGGACTGGCCGAAAACCTGCAGCCGGGGGTCAGCGGCGGCCTGTTCCAACTGAAGGACCTGCACATCGAGGGCGTGCCATATCGCGCATCCCATGGGTCGCTGAATACAGACGAGGTCATCGAGCAGGCGGCCGCATTCTTCCGTGGTGACTTCGAACGGGGCGCGGCGCGGATCATCGTACCGGACGGTCTCTGATCCGGCGGTTTTCGTTTCTCGGACCCACGCGGCGCGGTAGGCTGAGTCGGAGAATCCGGGGGGAACGAAGGCATGGAAAACCAGGAGCGGGACGAGGCCATCGACAGCGCCATCCGGGATGCGCAGCAGGCCGAACGCCGATGGCAGCGCAGCGAGGCGCACATCCGGCAGACCTTCACGACCTTCATCCGCAAGGTCGCCGAGCGGACGGAGCTGTCTGACTGGGAAGCCGAGCGGGCCGTCGTCGCGACCCTCTGCTGTCTCGAGCAGCGCCTGCAGCCGGGTGAGGCGCGTCATCTGGAAGCCCAGCTCCCGCAGCTGCTCGTCGATCTACTGCAAGGGTGCACGAACTACGCCGGCCTTCGTGACATCGACAAGCTGGGGCTTCTGCAGGTGGTCTCCCGATCGCTCGATCGGGAGGAATGGGAAGTCGAGTCCATCGTGCGTACGGTGTTCACGGTCCTGCGCGAAAAGATCTCCGGGGGTGAATCCGCCGACATCGCATCACAGCTCCCGCGTCCGCTGGCAGAGCTGTGGATGCGCAGCGACGATCCGGACCTGCACCATGTCACCCCCGAGGAGTTCATCCGGCGGGACAACGAGGCGTCGAGCAGAGACACGACGGCCGCGAGCCGCCAATCGGAACCGGCCGACGTTCCGGGCATCAACCGGCCGACGCCCGGCATCCGCGCGAATGCGGAATCGGACCAGGCCCCCAGCGAACAGCCGTCGGCCACGGATTCGCGGGGAAGGCCGTAAAACCCCGCCACCACCCCCTCCGCACGCGAATCCGTGTAAACGGAACTCCCCCTCCTCCTCCATCCCACGCGCGCAGGTGCACGACGTCGAACCCCACGGACGCAGGCCCCGCGCGGGTTGGAGGAGGAGGGGGAGAAAAATCGGATCAGATAGATTACTCCCCTTCTCCCTCCAACCGGTATGCCGAGCGGACTGCGTATGGAGGGAGAAGGGGATGGGGGAAGTGGGTGGGATTCTTGCGCCGCCGAAAAAACCCCG
>JAWLHK010000011.1:0-141120 GCA_041690355.1 bacterium
CATGAGCGCCACGGTGCGCATCCAGCGAACGGTCAGGTACTGCAGGTAGTCGCGCGCCTGGTCGAGCTCGGCCGCAGGAACCAGATTGAAGAATGCGGCGAATTGTCGTCGAAAGCGGTCCAATCACGTGCCTCGAAGTGCTAATGATTGTAGCGAGACGCGGGTCGGCGAACCAGTGCGCGGCTTCGCACCCGGGCGGCGAGGCAACGCGAGAGTGACCGCCTTGTCGGACTGGAGGTAGAAGTCGCGGCAGACGACGCCAGGGTATTCATGACCTCGCCAGGTTACCGTCCTTGGGCCGCAGAACGAAGGCGCAGCGCGGTCTTGTCCCCTTTTTTCGCCGGATAGCGGAGCGCATGTCGAATCAACCATTTCGTACCGGAGGATGCGCCGCGAAGCCAGCGTTCACAGATCTCGAACGCGAACTGCGGGTGATCCTTCGCAATGTCGCCGAGATGATTGGCGACGCTGCGCCGCACATAAAGGTCGGGGTCGCCCTTCAGCGCTTCAAGAATCGGCAGCACCGGCCGCGGATCGCGAAGGAACGCGGGGATGCGCACGGCCCAGGGAAGCCGCGGGCGCGTCCCCTCGGAGCAGAGCCGGCGAACATGGGGGTCTGCATCCGTGGTCCACTCCATCAGCTGCGCCAACGTGCGCGCCGGCTCCTGAATCAGAAAGGGGCGGATGGAAAATTCGGCGGTGAACCGGCGTGTAAGTTCATACTGCGCCCGCATGGAGACGTCGAACGGATCGCGCCCCCCGTTACCCGCCGGGTCGAGGCCGTATCGCGCCACGAAGGCAACATGCGGCAGATAGAAAAAGACCTCGAGGCCGTTACCCTCCGTACGCTGCAGGGGGGGCGTCAGGGAAGCGAGCAGAAGCTCGACAGCCCGCTCGTAGTCGCGCGGAAGATGTCGACGCAGCACTCCGGCCAGCTTCTGCCCGCGCTCCAGGAGCCCGAGCGGCTCCAACCCCTCCAGCGCCTCGCTCGCGAAGGAGTCCCCGTCGAACCCCTGGTGCACCAGCGAGAGGTTGTAGTTCAGGCACGCCACCGCCTCGGCATCGAGAAGCCGCTTGAGCGGAATTCCCTTCTGGATGGAACCCGGCGCTTTGGGCAGGCGGGGCGCGTGCACGAGCAGAAAACCTTTCCGTCAGAGACTGGCGGCTTGAAACCTCGGCCGAGGACGTTACTCGGCGTCGACCTGAACGGTTCAGGCACAAGGTAAGGTAGCAGAGATCCAGGCGGGGCGCCGGGCGTGCAGCAACGCTACCATGGACACACTATGTCTTCCGAGTCGACTTCCCGGAGCGGTTCTTGGGGGGCGCACATACCGCAATCCGGTGGCATGCGGATGAGCCGCGAAACCTCGCGGGGCAAGGATGACGCTGCGACGAGGTTTTTTGCCCCGGCCCGGCTTCGGGGTACACTGTGGCGATGTGCGATTTTCTTCAGCGGATTCCGTGGCCCGGCCTGCTCCTCTTCGCGGCGTTCATGGCGCTTGCGCCGTTTCAGCCCATGCCGCATCTGATAGAAAAGTGGCAGATGTTCCGCAACGGAACCTTGACCCGGCCCATCGACATCTTCGACGTCTTCTGGCACCTCTGGCCGCTGCTCGCGGTGGGCCTGAAGCTGTACTGCGGAAAATCCGCCGGCTGAGAAACCTGCGGTCACGCCGGCCGCAGATCAGGAAGCATCCGTTCGAAAGCGGCGGCCGAACCATCGAACACGCGGTCACCCGCCGCGTCGCGCGTAGCTGACCGTCAACGCCTCCCAGACGTGCCCGTCGGGGTCGTTCCAGTACACCAGGCGGCCCCCACCATATCGACCGATGGCGCCGTCGGCCTGACCGTGCGGCGCGCTGCGGAACGGAATCCGGAGTTCGCGCAGCCGGGTGACGATTCCGTCGAACGTATCGTCATTGACCCGAAAGGCGTAGTGGAGTACCGGGAACCCGCCGTCGGCCTGATCGAAGTCGAGCGTCACGTCATCGCTGACATACACCGCGCTGAACGGCCCCGCGCCCCCCTCGGCGGCCCAGGGCACGCCGAGAATTTCGGCCAGCCGCTACGCCGCGGCCAGGCGATCCCAAACAGGAACGATCAGGTGATCCAGGCTGATCTTCATGACACCTCCGGTTCCCGGGCGCACGTGAGGGCGCCTTCTCCCCTCACTTACGGCACCCAGCCCGGCAGCTTCGCCGCCTGTTTTACCCAGGCCGTCATCTGCGCTTCGTCGAATCCCTCTTCGTGGATATCGAGCCAGCGCGCGTCGGGATCTTTTCCCTTGCCCGGCGGCGGGGGCTGCAACGCCGCGCCGCGGAAGAAGGTCACCTTCACATAGCGGGTAAAGACGTGATAGGAGAGGAACCATCCCTGCCCTTCCATTCCATAGAAGGGTGAATTCCACCGCACGGCTTTGCGCACGCGCGGCACGGCGCGCACGATGAGCGCGTCGAGGCGGCGCCCGAGTTCCTGCTTCCACCCCGGCATGGCCGCGATATAGGCCTGCACGGGGGCGTCGCCGTCCCCCTTCGCGATCTGCGGGTTGCCGCCCGACAGGAGAACGGCCGGCTTCGCCTTTGCCGTCCCCTTCTTGCCGGCGAGGTTCAGGGCCACGGCCGCGCGAACGAGATCCTTCAGGGCGGCGGCGTCGATGATTTCGCCCTCGCGGATGTCGATGGCGCGCCGCACGTTGCCCCCCAGGCTCGAATTGAACAGGCCGGCCGGATCGGGCAGCGCGGCCCCCTTGGCGAAGGTCATCTTCACGACCTGCTTGTAGGTTTCGCCCGTGCATACGATGCCGCCGCGCGACCAGACGGGGGTCTCCCACTTCCACTCCTCGACGATTTCGGGGTCGGCGGCGCGTACGATCTCGCGCACCCGCTGGAGCGTCTTGCCGCGCCAGTCGGCCAGGTCTGCGATCTTGCGGTCGATGAGGCGTGAAGCCGGCTCGGCCGCAGGACCTTGGGGCGCGCGCCCCATGCGCTTCGGCGCGGCAGGTTCGGCCGCAACTTTTTTCGCGGCGGGCTTCCTGGCCGCCGGCTTCCGGGCGGCGGGCTTCGCGGCTTTCGTGCCTTTCTTCGACGTCTTCTCGGCCATCGCGTTTCCTCCTGACAGGAAGAAATCATACCGCTTTCAAGACGGGCGGCCAACCGCCGGAGTGCTCATTCTCCCTCGTGCCAAAGGCTCGCGTGCCGGGAATGCGTCTGCAGATAGGCTCCGTCCCTGTAGTGCGCATCGTAGAAGGCGGTGTCGATGTGATGCGCCTGAACAAACCCCGGCAACATGATGGTGCTCCGGATGCCCGGGAATTTTCCGTACTTCGCGTAGATATATCGAGCCACTTCCGACATGCAGTCCACGAACTCCCGGCTGTAGGGGGCGACGGTTTTCTTCACGCCGGCGCTGTCGCGCCAGGGCCCTGGCGCGTCGGGATCGTAGGCGCCATGGGGACCGAACTTGCGTGCGACAAACACCTCCACGGCCGCATGCATGTCGGGGAAGTTCGGGGGGCAGAGGGCTTCGTAAACCCCCTCGAGGCCCACCGGGTTCGGGGTGACCCACCGCTCATCCTCGACGAACCTGAAGCCGAGCCCGGCGATACCGTCGCGCGCATGTGCCCCGAGCACGCTCAGACCGTCCATGCCGGTAAAATAGAGCCCGCCCAGCCCCATCGCCTGCATCACGAGGGTAATATTGTGGCCCATGAACGCGAGTTCGAGACACATGGCGTCGAAGACAAAGGCCTGCAACTCCGAAAGGGGGAGCCGCTTTGTCGGGTCGAGCAGGCCGGACCGGTGAAAAGGCTCGAGGTGACCTGCCGGCTCGCCGGTCTCGTGATCGACGACGGTCACGCCGTGCCGGATCATCAGCGCCATGACACCGAGACACTCCTCACTGGCATCGCCCACCGGCATGAAGAGCGTCGATCCCGGCTTGTTCGCCCACCACAGGTTCGGCGGAAGAATGTGGGGCGGCACGGACGGCACATCCAGGCGTTGGTCCCGGATCCGGATCGTATGGTCGCGGCATACCGAAAGGATGCCTTGCAGACCGGGCTCGCCCTCGCCCAGTTCCTGCATCAGGCCCGGCTGCACGTCGCGGGTCCGGGTGCAGTAGCAGCCATGGTCATCGGTAAAGAACAGGGCCGGCGTGCCCAGGCCGGCCGCCGTCGGCGCGGTACGTCCCGTGAACCGGAGCGCGAACTCGGCAAGGGATTGCGGCGTCCGCGGGCCGAAGGGCAAGCCGAAGTTCCACCCCGACACGCCGGTCGCCGCGGCGACGAGGGCCATCTGTTCCAGTTCCGTGAGCGGAATGGGAGGCTTTTCCGATCGGAACGCGAGGGGACCCGAGGGGATCTCCATCCCGAGGCCGAAGCGGCGGGAGCGGCGGCCGAACAACGCCTGCATCAGCGGGAACTCGAGCAGCGTTTCGATTCCCGTCGAGCGGTGGGTCATGGCATCACCTCGGGCTCGGGAAGAAGTTGATGCGCCGGCCGCCGAACTCGCAGCCTGGCCATGGCGCCGCGGAGCCCAGGTTCGACCAGCCTCTTACGACACGTTCCCTTATATCCCGGATGGGCAGGGAGCACAATACGGGGCGCGTGTCCCTTGGCCTGTGCGAAGCGGTCTGAAGCGGCAGGTGATGCAACTCCGGGGCCATTCGCATACCCGGCCAGGAGACGCCGTTGTTGCCCGGTCGCTCTCCGTGGTAACCTTTCGCCATGCTGCGCCTGCTGCCGCTCTTCCTCCTGTTCGCGCTTACGGCCTGCGCCTCTGGCGATCTCCCGCCCGGAAATTCCGCACCCGACCCGATCGACGAGCCGCCGCTCGGCCCCGGACTGCACGAGCTGACGATCGAGGATCGGCCGTTTCTGGTCCATGTGCCGGCGACCTACGACGCCGGAGTGACCGCGCCGGTGCTCTTTCTGCTCCACGGCGGTTTCGGGAATGCCGAGGGTACGGTGCGCCTGACGGGGTTCAATGCGATCGCCGATCGGGAGGGCATCATCGCGGTCTATCCCCAGGGGGCCGGCCTCGTGCCGACGTGGAATGCGGGAACGTGCTGCGGGTATGCCCGGCGGCGGCAGATCGACGACGTCGGCTTTCACGCCGCCATCCTAGCGGTACTGAAGCGGCGGCTCGCGGTGAATCCGCAACGGATCTTCGCGGCGGGCATCTCAAACGGAGGCATGATGGCCTACCGACTTGCCTGTGAACTGACAGCCTTTCGCGGAGCCATTGGCATTGCCGCTTCGCACGAGTTCTTCCCGTGCGAACGGAAGCAGACGGCGCTGATCCTGCACTTCCACGGCACAGAAGATATGCACGTTCCCTGGAACGGCGGCGTGGGCGATGACTCCTTTGCGGGCGTCGCATTTTCGTCGGTGGCAGAAACGATGGCCGGCTGGCGCCAGCGCAACCAATGTTCCAGCGAGAGCGAAGTTACCTTCCGCAAGGGGAGCGTCGTCTGCGAGCGCGCCCTCGGCTGTGCCGCGGGGGGCCAGGTCGAACTCTGCCGCATTGAGGGGGGCGGGCACACGTGGCCGGGCGGCCGGCCCATGCCCGGTCTCGGCGTGACAACCGGCGACATCGACGCCTCGGACTACCTCGCCCGGCGGATTGCCGAGCTCTGAGCCGCTGGTCGCTCGTCGCTCGCTCGTCGCTGGGCGCTGGTCGCTGGGCGCTGGGCAGAGTCGGATGCAGGACGTCGGAAAGCAAGTGCTGAAGGCTCTTGACTCTCGATGCTAGACCGGAACCTCCCGTTGCGCGAGCGCCTTGAACCGCCGCATGTCGGCGAGCGTCTTGCGGGCGGCCAGGGGCTTCATCAGCGGCGCCAGAATCCGCGCGAACCCTTTGGGGGCCAGGGTCACCGCACAGCGCCAGACCGTTCGCTCCGGGCCTTCCTCGACAAACCGGTTCTCGATGATGCTGTCGGCGACCGCGGCGACGTAGGAAAAATCCACGCGAGACAGCGGTTCGAGGGCGACAACCGTTTCGCGCATGACGATCCGGCGGCCACCTTCAAGATACACGGCGTCGGACACGGCCCCCTCGGTGAAGGGCTCGCCATGCAGCAGAGCGACACGCTGCAGCGTGGCCTGCCATTTCTGCTGCTGCGTCCGGTCGGTGAACAGCGCCCACACATCTGCGCGCGGCCGATCAATCGTCAACGTGAGTTCAAAGCGGATCGTCATCAGAGCCTCCTCCTGATGGCGCGGACGCCGCTGCCAAGCAGCGGAACGTTTTCGTAGACGAGCTGCCCGCCGTCGAAATAGTCGCGGTGCCGCGTGATCGCGGAATCGAACTCCAACAGCGAAATCCCGTCGACCACGATGACCTTCGCGAAGCGCCTCGGTTCCAGGCGCAGGGTCCACGGCAGCGACGCGCGGCCCGCGTCGATCAGCGGCTCGCTGAACGCAAAGGTCGCCTGACGGATCTGCGCGTTCATCCGCGCGAAAAGGACTCCAAGCGCATCGCGCCCCTCAAGGCGATGAAAGGGGTCTTCGAAAACGACGTCGGGGGCGTATACCTCTTCCAGCGCCATCGGCTCGTCGGGGGTCAGCCGGGCGAACATCCGGCAGAAACGGTCCACCGGATGCGCACCGGCGGTAACGGGAGCAGGAGCGGTTTCCATCAGCGTCCTCCAAAAAGTAACAACCTGTCACTTGAGAGAATATCGCTTGCACCCGAAAGTGTCAACCTGTTACATTGCAGCCATGCTCAGGCGTCGGTCCACCTATCATCACGGAGCGCTCAAGGAGGCGGTGCTCGCCTGCGCACTCGCGCACATGGACCGGCGGAAAGCGGCCGACTTCTCTGTTCCGGAGCTTGCCCGCGAACTCGGCGTCACGCACAGCGCGGTCTACAAGCATTTCCCGAACAAGAAGGCGATCGTGGTCGCGCTCGCAGAAAGAGCCCTCGAGACGTTTCTCGCCTTTGCCGAACAGGAGCTTCCGCCGCCGAGCGCCGGCTGGAAGGCGCACCCCGCGCTTGCCGATGTCTACGTGCGCTTCGCGGTCGAGAACCCCGGGCTGTTCAAGGCGCTCTTCCACAGCGCGCTCGAGGATCTCGCGGAATACACCGCGCTGGCGGCCGCGCGCGAGCGGCAGTTCGCGATGCTTCTCGATTATTTCGCGCGTGCGGTGCGGGTGAAGAAAGGGGTCAACGCCCGTCATGCGGCGCTGGCTCACTGGTCGATGTCGCACGGTCTGGCCGTGCTGCTCGTCGACGGCCAGATTCCGCCCGGGGAACTCACGGAGCTACCCGCCGGCGACCTCGCTTCGGCATTGGCGAAGCTGCTCGAACGGGGCATCCGGCCGTAGGGCTCAAGGCAAACACTCCGGTCCGGCCGAAGAGACAACCGGGACGAGAGCACGGACCACCGCCGACGACTCGTCGATACCACCGTTTTCCGGTAACGAAAGAGCGACCCTCGCCCTTGCTGTCTGCCCAGCGCCCAGCGACCAGCGTCCGGCGTCAAGCAGCCAGCGCCAGACGGCTCAGGCCAGCACCGCCTCGATCAGGCTGGGGCCCTGGGTGGCAAAGGAACGCTGCAGCGCGTCGGCGAGCTCGCGATCGGTCTGCACCCTCGAGGCCGGCATCCCGAAGCCCCTGGCCAGCGCGGTCCAATCAATCTCGGGATGCGTGAGGTCGGTGAGTGCCTTGCCCTTGGGTCCTGGTTCCGCGACGCCGGCGCGCGCGAGCTCGACCTGCAGGATCTGGTAGCGGCGGTTCGCGCAGATCAAGACGGTCACGTCGACGTTCTCGCGCGCCATCGACCAGAGCGCCTGCAGCGTGTACAGCCCGCTGCCGTCGGCCTGAAAGGCGATGACGCGCCGGTCGGGACAGGCGATGGCGGCGCCGAGGGCGTTGGGCAGCCCTTGCCCGATGGCCCCCCCTGTGCTGAAGAACATCGTGTGCGGCGCCGCATTCCACGCATGCACCGCGTTCCACGTCAGGCCCGTGGTCGTTGCTTCGTTCACGACGATGGCCCGCTCGGGCGTGAAGGCGGCCAGCGTGCGGCAGAGATCGTCCGGGGTGAGCGGTCCGCCTGTGGCGGCGAAGGCCGGCGGAACCCGCGTGGACGTATCGGCCGCCGGCGCATCCAGCTCGTCTGCGAGGGCCTCGAGCGCGCGCGCCGCGTCGATTCCGGCATCGGGGTCTGCGAGCGCGCAGAGCGCGGCTCCCTCGGGGCGAAACCGGGAAGGCTGATCCGGATAGGCAAAGAAGGCGACCGGATCGCGCGCGCCGGCCAGCACCAGGCTCGCCACGTCCGCCAGCGCCGCGACGGCGTCCTCGGGGAAGTAGGGGAGCGCGGCAGTCCGGGGCAGGTGCCGACCACATTCCATGCGCGCCGGGAAGGTCTCGATCCAGACGCCGCACCCGATCGCGGCCGCCACCCGCGCGGCGGCGCGCAGCCCCGCTTCGGTCAGCGCGGTTCCCCCGAGCAGAATTCCGCCGCGCCCCGCCCGCAGCGCACGTGCCGCCTCCTCGATGGCGGAACCCGAGGCCTCGCGCAGCGCCGCCGATGGCTTCACGGAAAGCGGCTCCGGTCCCGGTTCCCACTGGCAATCGGCCGGGATGATCAGCGACGCCACGCGCCCCGGGGGCCCGAGGCACGCCTCGATCGCCGCGAGGCTCGCCTCGGCCATCTCTCCGGCGGTATGGACGGTGCGCGTCCACCCGACATTGCCGGTGAGCGCCACGATGTCAGACGTCAGGGGGGCGTCGAAGGGGAGGTGCCGCGTGGCCTGATCGCCGATCCAGTTGACGATGGGGGTGCGGGCACGCCGCGCGTTGTGCAGATTGGCGATCCCGTTGGCGAAGCCGGGCCCGAGGTGCAGCAGGGTAGCGGCGGGCCGCCCCGTCATGCGCCCCCAGCCGTCGGCGGCGCCGGTGCAGACCCCCTCGAAAAGCCCGAGCACGACGCGCAGCTCGGTCCCCCGGTCGAGTGCGGCCACGATCGGCATCTCGGTCGTGCCGGGGTTCGCGAAGCAGACCTCGATGCCCGCGGCAACGGCGGTTTCGAGCAGGCTGGCTGCGCCCGTGGTCATCGGGCGCTCTCCGCTCCGGGGCCGGCGAGGGCCGAACCGCCCCGTTTCGTCTTCAAAACGCATCGGGGCCTCAATAGCGTGGGATGGTGATGGGTTGCTCCTCCACGCCGGCATAGAACATGAGAAGGACGGCCGGTACATCCCCCTCGTTTCTGCCGTAGTGCTTCTCGCGCACGACTTCGACCAGCGAGTCGCCGGCGTGGAGCTCGAGCTTCTCGTCCCCCTCGGTGTACACGGTCAGCTCGCCGCTGATCAGGACGCCGGCGCTGATGATCGGGTGGCGGTGCAGGTTCGTGCCCGCGCCCGGCGGATAGGTCACCCTGAGGATCGTGATTTCCGGCGTCCCGTCCGGATACGCGGGGAGCGCGCTGCCGTCCCAACTCTGCGTGGTTTCGGTGAGCACTTCAAAAGCGGGCGCCGCGGGCTCCTGCGCGACGGCAGCCCCGCCGAGAAACATCGCCGTCACAGCCAGGCGCAGGGAAAATTTCATGTCAGGTTCCTCCCTGTCCACGCTGGCGCAGCCGTCACCCGTCTGCCATCGCCGGCCCTCAATCGGCGTGCGACGTGCAACTGGCGGAACGGAGGCCCGGCTCTTTCCCGTGCAGAGGGACACGCGGGGCAGCTCGGGCCGCATGCGCCCGCACATTCGGGCCGCAACCGCGTTCCCGGGCGCTCACGCCCACCCGAGCCGGACACGCGCCGCGGCCAACGGCGCATGTCCGGCCACGCTCACTGCTGCGCCGCCAGCTGTTCGGCCAGGCGATCCCACGTTTCGGTGATCCCCTGCAGCATGCCCATGTCCATGACGGTCTTGAGCTGCTCGGCCGACTTGTATTCCCCGCGGCTTATCAGGCGGGTCTTGCCGCCCAGATCGATGAATTCCATCGTCACCAGGGTCGCCGGCAGGGCGTCGTTCGTCTTCCCCTCGGCGTCCGAGAAATAGTCCGTATAAACGATTTTTTCGGGCTCCGCGATCTCGTGGTAGACCGCCTTACCCCAGGACTCCATGCCGAAGAACTCTCCCTGTTTCTGATCGACGCACTTCATGCAGTAGTGCCAGACGCCGCCGGGCCTGAAGTCGACCGTGCAGAACGGAACCTCCCACCCGCGCGGTCCCCACCAGCGCTTGAGGTGCTCGGGGTCCTTGAACATCTGGAAAACGAGAATCCGCGGGGCGTCGAAGACGCGTTCGAGGATCAGGACGTTGTCGTTCTCGATCCGGTGTTCCATCTTTCCGGTGTTCATCGTTTCATCCTTCCGGGAAACTGTTCCCTGCTATCGGTTATCGCTCTTCTTGAGTGAACGCAAGTAAACGTCGAGGTTGTCGAACCGTTCTTCCATCAGCCGGCGGAAAGAACCCAGCCACGTGTCCAGATCTCGAAAGGGTTCGGGCCGCAGCCCGTAGTAGCGGCGGTTGGCCTGCCCCTCGACCTCGAGCAGTCCGGCGTCACGGAGCACCTTCAGGTGTTTCGACGCCTGCGGCTGGCGGATACCGGCACGCTCTGCGATCTCCCCCACCGTGAGGGGCCCCTCACGCAGCAGCTCAACGATGAATCGTCGCGTCGGCTCGGCCAGGGCATTGATCGTGTTCGCAACCTGCACGCCCTCAATATTCCACAACCGGAATATTCCTGTCAAGGAATATTCGTATCCACACGAGACGTCCGGGGCAGGTCTGCCATCTGGCGTTGCCAGTGGAATGCGCCGAGGACGCGTCTGTCAGGCGTTTCGCTTGCGGGCGTCCGGCTGGCCGAGAGCCGCGCGCAGGAGGGCGGCCAGCCGCTGCATGTCGGGGGTCTCGAGCTCTTCTTCGCGATAGACCAGATGCAGGTCGAGAAAACGCTCGCCGGCGTCTCCGAGGGGCAGCGGCCGCAGGGTGCCCTTCTCGAGCGCGTGACCGATGTGCCCCTCGGGCAGCCAGGCGAAGCCGGCGCCCATGCAGACGGCTTCGATCGACGTGGAGAGCGTACTCACGGTCCACCGCTGCTCGGCCCCCAGCCACCCCCCGCTCTTTCTGCGGTCGACCCCGCTGTCGCGCAGCACCACCTGCCTGTGGCGCCGCAATTCGCGCAGCGTCAGCCGACGTCGCAGACGATTCAGCGGATGATCCGCGTGCGCCACGGCGACGAACCGCACCCGCCCCAGGAACTCGCCTCGGTAGCCCGCAGGGGCCTGCGCTGCAATTGCAAGCTCTGCGCGGCCGTCGAGCAGGGCTTCTTCGGGGCTCAGCACGAGCTCGTACAGCTCGATGCGCGTGTCGGGGCGCTCTTCTGCGAACCGCAGCAGTGCATCCAGCATCGGCCTGGTGGGCGTAACGGCGTTGACGGCGAGTCTGATCTCGGGTTTCCAATCGGCGGCCATGGCACGGGCGCCTTTTTCGAGCAGCAATGCTTCATCGACCAGCGTGCGCGCGCGACGCACCAGCACGTGGCCGGCTTCGGTCAGCACGGCGCGCCGCCCTGCGAGCGTGAAGACGTCGACCCCGAGCAGGGACTCGATCTTCTGCACTGCGTACGTCACCGCAGACTGACTCTTGTGCAAAGCCTCGGCGGCCTGCGCATATCCGCCCGCATCGACGACAGCCAGCAGCGCTCGCCACTGGTCGAGCGAAATGTCCGGAGAATCGGCAGCCATGAATCGACTCATTCGATAGGTTATCCCTGATTATTCTTCTTTTTTATCTACTTTTCAAATCGTTTAATGAACACAGCACTTTTTCTCAGGAGAACTCGTCATGCATTCGATTCGTCTGGCCCCGCGCCTCTTCATCGCCGTCCTGCTCGCGACCGCCGTCCCCGCCACAGGGACCGAGCCTGAACGGCCCGCCGCAGACGTCGGCCTCAGCCCGTGGGGCGAAGCCGATCAGATCGGACGGCTCAACTTGATGACACCGCAGTCGCAGGCGGCCATTCTCAAGCGCATCCGCGGCGGAAAGGCCTACGACCTTGCCGTGGAATACTTCGTCGGCATGCCGAGCTGGCACGCCCTGGGCGACCCGCGCTATCAGATCTGGCTCACCCATTCGCCGAACGGCACCGTGGTCGACGACCCCATGCACGTCGGGTCGGCCCAGAACCGGCACGTCTCCTACACCGGCGCGGCCATCTCCATGTACACGCACATGGGCACGCACATCGACGCGCTCAACCACTTCGGCCTGAACGGCAAGATATGGAACGGTTTCCGGGCGGCAGACCACCTGGGCGATCGGGGCTGGAGACGGGCCGGCGCCGAAACGATTCCCCCGCTGGTCGCCCGCGGCGTGCTCATCGACGTGGCGGCCTACAAGAAAACCGGCATGCTGGCCGACGGCTACCGCATCACACGGGCCGATCTCAAGGGGGCCCTCGCGGCGCAGCGCACCCGCCTGCAGGAAGGAGACGTGGTGCTCATCCGCACCGGCCGCATGAAGGTCTATGAAGACGGGGCGGCGTTCATGGCCAATCCCCCGGGCCTCGGGATGGATGCCGCGCGCTTTCTGATCGAAGAGGGGGGCGCGATGTCGGTGGGGGCCGACAACCTGAGCTTCGAAGCGTTCCCCTCCGAGATCGACGGCAACTACGTGCCGGTGCACACCTACCTGCTCGCGCAGCAGGGGGCCACGATTATGGAGCTGGTATATCTCGAAGACCTGGCACGCGATCGCGTCTACGAGTTCGCCTTCCTCGGGGGCTCGCTGAAGCTGCGCGGGGGTGACGCCGCCCCGCTGCGTCCCCTGGCTTTTCAAGTCCGGTAATCCGTGCCCGCAGGGATTCTGCGCGCAAGGGCGGGATCCTCGCGGGCCTCTTTCTTCCGCGCTGTCGTCAACGGATTTCCCGCCGGCACCAAAAAGGAACTCCTTCCCTGCCCCCGGCAGGGCGCGCGCGGAAGTGCGGCTACTCGGCGACCGCGACGCGCAGCACCTCGGCCGTGAGGCGATCGAGATTCTGCTCGTTGGCCGGCACCACGATGGGCTTCAGGGCCGCGCCGACCTTGGCGTCTTCGAACTCCTGCGCCCAGTGCACGATCGTTCCGCCGGCCGCCGTGGGCTCGAGCGTGATCGTCAGCCGGTAGATCGGTTTGACCACGTGCCGGATGACGACCCGCTTCTCCGGCTCGATGACCTCGAAGACGCTCTCGTTCGGATAGTTCTTCCCGTCCGGGCCGTGCATGACGTACTTCCACGCGCCCCCCGGCGTGAAGGCGCAGGTCTCAAACGTGTTCGTAAAACCCGCGGGTCCCCACCAGACCGCCAGGCGGGCGGGGTCGGCGAAGGCCGCGAACACACGGGCGGGGGATGCGGCGATTTCTCGGGAGGTCTCGTAGGTCATGCGAGGGTCCTGCATTCAAAGATGTATGGGTGAGTTCGTTCGAACTGCACGGAAGGGCTCGAAGGCAGCGCGCACACGCGGCGTCAGGCCCGCAGAATCTTCTCCATCGCCTTGCCCTTCGCGAGCTCGTCGATCAGCTTGTCAAGCCAGCGGATCTTCTGCATGAGCGGATCCTCGACTTCTTCTACGCGCACGCCGCAGACGACCCCTTTGATGAGCGCCGTATTCGGATGCAGGGCGGGCGCCTGCGCAAAGAACGTCTCGAAGTCGCTCTCCTGCTTCAGCCGCCGTTCGAGACCTGCCCGGTCGTACCCTGTCAGCCAGCAGATGATGGCGTCGACTTCAGCTTTCGTACGGTTCTTGCGCTCGGCCTTCTGCACGTACATCGGATAGACTTTGGAAAACGCGGTCGTGAAGATGCGGTGCGCAGACACGTTCTGTCCTCCGGGCGTCCTCGGATACAGGTACGAATTATATCGGCAGCGCGGTTCTGTGGCCATGCCGCCGGCGAAGAAAAGCGGCCGCGGCGGAACACGCCGCGACGCAGATACGATGGCGAGTACCCGTTACTTGAAATGAACCGGCTGCCTCGCAGCAGTCGTCACGGATAACTCGCCCCGAACCCCAGGGTCTGGCCGTCGTCGACCGGGTCGGCGAGCCGGGCTGCCGGGGCGACCGCTCCCGAAGGGGTAGTGGACATATCCCAGAAGTAGGCGGCGCCTGCGTCTACGTAGGTGTCGACGTCGGCATACGGGGCCACGCCGACGATGTGACTTCGCCCGTCGCCGCGGTAATCGCCGAGCAGCAGGCCCGCGCCGCCGCCGGGCGAAACGTTGCCAAGCTTGTCGTTCGGCAACGCGCCGTCGACAGCCAGGGTAGCCGCGAGGGCATACGTCGCCCCGTCAATGACGACGATGCGTCCCCGGCTGGCATCGTGCAGCGAATCGACAAACACGAGGTCGGGTCGCGAATCGCCGACCAGGCGAACGAAACAGTACGGCTGGACTGCGCCGCCCCGGATCGCGCTCGGCCAGATCGCCGCCGGCGAAAGCTGGCCTTGTAACGACGGCCCGCCATTCCAGATGCGATCGCCGCCGATGACATCGTCGATGCCGTCGCCGCTCAAATCGCCGACCACCAGCCGGCTGTCCAGGACCTCGAGGTAAAGTTCAGCCGTCGGAGCGGTGTCGAGCACAGCACCGCCGCCCCACACGAAGACCCGCGGCGGAAGATACTCAAGCGCCTGCGTTGCGGCGGCGGCGACAATATCGGCGCGCCCGTCGCCGGTGACGTCGGTCAACACGATGCCCGTGTCTCCGGCGAGCGCCCGTCCGAGTTCACGCGTGAAATACACGGTCAGGTCGGCCGCCGGCGCGGGCTTGCCCGTAAGGCCGGGGCCGCCCTCCCAGACGAGGATGGCGCCCGAATCTCCGTTGGGTTCGTCGTCGAAGCTGTTCGCGTAGGGGGCGGCGACGACGATGTCGGTGTGGCCTGCGCCTACGACGTCTCCGAAGTGAATGGCGGCCGCGCTGGTGTAGGAAGTTCCCGCGCGAGGACGTACCGCGCCGAGTCTTCCGCCGTCGGCAACACTTTTCGAACCGTAGGGTATCGGATATGTCTGCCGCCGCAGCTCGGCCGTGGGCACCACCGAACCGCTCAGGCCCGCACCGCCCGCAAACACATACACGACGCCGGCGTCGAGTTCGCTGCCGTCATCTTCGAGGGGCGATGGAATGAGGAGGTCTGGAATCTCATCGCCGGTGACATCAGCCAGGTACAGGTTGCTGAGGTGAACATCGCTACCAAGCTTTGTCGTCGCGTTCGTGGCGGCGAGCGTCGCCGTCGCGGGGGGCGTACCGGTATGGTTCGTCCCGCTCCAGACGTACACCGCGCCATGGGACAGTGCGTCGGGTGCGTGGGCGATGACGTCGCGCTCACCGTCGCCGGTCATGTCGGCCAGGATGACTTCCCGGGCGGCAACCGCAAGGATCCCGTCTGCCGCCGGCTGCCCGGCCAGGGCTCCGCCGTGCCAGACGTGGATGGCGTCAGAGCCCCGGACAACGACATCCGCCCGGGCATCGTGATTCATGTCGGCCAGAAAGAGGCTCAGCGCGCTGCCGCTGACGTCGAGCAGTGCCGTGGCGGGCTGTGTGCCCGCGAGCCCGTAGCCTCCCTCCCAGACATAGACGTCCATGACGTCGCCGAGACTCGTGGTCGCAAGGGAGACGATGTCTTCGGTTTCGTCGCCGGTCACGTCGCCGACGCTGAATCCCTGGCTGTGGTCGCCTCCCTGCGTGAGCCAATACAGCGGGACGTCGCCCGTCAAGCTGGCCAGCCGCGCGGGCGATCCCGTAAGCGAAGGGCCGCCGGCCCATACGCTGACCTGCCTTGCCTCGGCGACGACGATGTCGAGCACCCCGTCACCGCTGACGTCGGCCAGGGCAACGTGTTCGCTGCGCCACGAGTAGTCGGAAATCAGATGCAGCAAGGGCAGCGTTGCCGTGGGTGTTTCGGTGACGGCTCCGCCCGCCCAGACGTGAAGCATCGGCGGCGCCGCGACGTCAACGGAAAGCGCCAGGGACAGCGTGACGAGATCGTCGATACCGTCACCGGTGACGTCTCCTGTCCAGGTTCCCGAATTCTGTCCATCGCCCGCGCTGTTCAGCTTCACGGTAACCTGGGTGACGGTCTCGGGCGCAAAGTCGTCATGGGCGACGAACTTGAGGGAACGCCTCCCCTTCTGGTTCCCGTTGAACCGGCAGGTCACACGGGTAGAGACTTCGCCGCGGCCTTCGGGAAAGACGGTCGGCGTGCAGTCGCCCATGGGATTCAGCCACCGCACGGAGATACGGTCGCCTGCATCGCCGTCGGTTGCCGTGACGTCGAAGCTGAACGGCTGGTGGTTGAATACGACGTCGGGGATGCCGGTCACCGTCAGCGCGACGGCATGGTTGGCCGCGGTCGCGATGTCGACGACTTCGGCCGCTGCGGATTCGCCGTGGGCGGTCCACGCGACGAGCCGGTAGTCGTAGGAGGTGAGCGGGGCGACGACGTCATCGTGCCGCGTTTCGCCGGCGGCGATGCTCGCAATGAGTGCGTAGGCGGAATCGCCGGATACGCGACGGTAGACGTGATGCCCGATCCCCGCCTGTGCAGGCGCATCCCAGGTCAGGCGGATGGTATCGGCGCGAACGGCAGCCGCGGTGAAGCCGAGGGGCGCCGTGGGCGGCAGGCCGAGTCCGACCGATTCGCTCGTCGCCTCGAAGTCACCGTTTCGCGCGACGATGCGGTATTCGTAGCCCTCGCCGGAGAGAACGGTGAGGTCGAGGTAGCTCTCGGTATCGGCGGGCAGCGCGCCCAGGGAGACAAAGGGGCCGCCTGACGAGGAGCGCTCGACGTGCACTTCCGTCTCATAGGCGGCGTCGTTCCACGTAATCGCGACGGAATCGCCGCCGATCGCGACCGCTAGAACGCCGGAAGGCGTACTGGAGAGCGCCGTAACGGACGCACTCGTCACGGGCGCGGACTTGCCGCCATCATAGACGGCCGTGACCTGATATTCGTAGGCAACACCGGGCGACACCGCATCTTCCACTTCCGCTGCCGTGCCGGCCGGCGACGCGACCGGTGTCCAATCGGTTTCGCCCTGCACGCGACGGGCGAGTTCGTAGGCCTGCGCGGCGGCGCCCTTCCCCGTCCACGAGATGACAATGCGGTCCTGCCAGATCGGGGTCGCCTGCACGTCCGTAACGGCAGCAAGCGCCCGGTCGACGTCGGTGGTGCTTTTCGGGTCCGGAACAACAGGCTCGGCGCAACCGGCGAGGATGGCAAGCAATCCCAAGGCGAAATGCGGCGCGCGTCCGGGGTGGGTCGAATGGGTCATGGTTCAACACGCCGTCGCCGGCGCTCCCTTCGGCGCTCAGCAAGCCGCCGCCGCTCAGGTTAGGTGCAATCACAACAGAATAGCGTGCATATTACACGTTTATTGAGAGAGCGTCAATGCAAAAAGGGGACGGGAAGCAGGCTTACCCAAGCGGCAGCGGATGACTCACCTTGCGGATACTGTCCCTCCCGCCTCTACTCGCGTATTTTGCCCGATATGTGATGCATTACTTCTAAATACGCCTTATTTATCGGTCATTCTTATTTGACACGATCCTTGCAAACGCCCATAATGACCCGTGGAGAACATACGAATTCAATGTCGAAGCGAACCTATGCGCGCTATACATCCGAAGGGGTGACCTTGCTCGGCAAAATGATCCGGCATGGACGCAAACAGCGCAGAATGACCGAAGCGGAACTGGCCGAACGACTGGGTATTGCCCGGAGCACGCTCCAGCGTCTCGAAAAGGGCGATCCCAGGGTCGAGATCGGAGTGATGTTTGAAGCAGCGGCGCTTGTCGGGGTGAAACTGTTCGACAGCGATGAGCGAGGTCTTGCTGCGCTTTCCGGCCGCATGGATGATCGCATCGCCGTTCTGCCGAAGCACATCTACAGAACCGGTAAGAAGGTCGTAGATGAGTTCTGAGCGTCCCCAAGATGACGAAGCCTATGTCTGGGTCTGGTTGCCAGGGGCGACCGAGCCGATCGTCGCCGGACGTCTTAGTGCACAGAGCGGTCTCCTCCATTTCAACTACGGAAAGAGCTACCTCGCACGCAGGGACGCCATTCCGCTCTATCTGCCCGAGCTGCCGCTCCGGCCCGGGGAGCTTCCTCTCCCCGACGGGCTGACCATGCCAGGCAGCTTGCGCGACGCGGCACCCGATGCATGGGGGCGACGCGTCATCCGCAATCGCAGGTTCGGCGCAAAGGGAAACGCCCTCGACAATCTGGCGCTTTCGGAACTGACTTTCCTTCTGGAGTCGGGGTCCGATCGCATTGGCGCGCTCGATTTCCAGCGTTCACCAACGGAATACGTCCCGCGATTGCCAGTCAAAGCGACACTCTCAGAACTCATGGAGTCTGCCGAGCGGGTTGAGAAAGGCATTCCTCTCTCACCGGAACTCGATCAGGCACTGCACCATGGCAGCTCGATAGGCGGCGCTCGCCCGAAGGCCCTTCTCGAAAATGGCGCCACCAGGCTCGTGGCGAAGTTCTCTTCCTCATCTGATGTCTACAATGTCGTTCAAGCCGAGTTTATCGCCATGCGGCTTGCGGCGCTGTGTGGGATCGATGTTGCGCCGGTTTCGCTCGTCCAATCGTCGGGCAGGGTCGTCTTGCTGGTTGAACGGTTCGACCGGCTACGTTGCGAAGAAGGTTGGCAGCGCAGGATGATGGTGTCTGCGCTCACCATGCTCGAGCTCGACGAGACGATGGCGCGGTATGCCAGCTACGCAGATCTGGCAGAGATCATCCGCCATCGCTTCACCGCGCCACGAGCCACGTTGCAGGAACTGTACGCTCGCATCGTGTTCAATATTCTCTCCGGAAACACGGATGACCATGCCCGGAATCATGCGGCCTTCTGGGACGGCACGGCGCTTACGCTGACGCCGGCCTATGATATCTGTCCGCAAGGTCGATCCGGGCAGGAAGCCAGCCAGGCCATGTTGATTACCACGGACAACCGCGCAAGCCGGCTTGCCACCTGCATCGAGGCCGCCCACCATTTCCAGCTGTCTCGGGCCGCGGCGATTGAACTCATCGAGGCGCAGCTGCGCTGCATCGGCAAGCACTGGAAATCAGTATGTGACGAAGGCGAGCTGTCTACGACCGACCGCAATTTCTTCTGGGGGCGCCAGTTCCTGAACCCCTATGCTTTTACGGCCCTGGAAGGTGATGCCGCCGGCCTTGCCGCGCTCGGTGGTGAGATCCGCACGTCCGCTGGCTGAGAGAGGTTGCGGTGAGCACCGAGGCGGGCCTACGCGTGGCGGCCTTCGCACCTGTGCGCGGCGGGACTTGAGAGCGGGTCTCCCGCCTACTCGAAGAGATAGGCCATGCTTACCGATGGGGCAATGCCCCAGTACCTCACCGATGCCGGATCGCCCACCACGTCACGGAAACAGAGGTCACAGCGCCACGCATGGCCACCGAAGACGATGAGCCCAAAGTAGAACGAGTGGTTGTCGTCGACAATTCTGAGGCGGGGCTCTGCGCTCACGCTCACGAGGTAGTGATCGGAGCCGCCATCTTCGTCGAAGCCGGCCTGCCCGGTCACGAGCAGGGCAAGTTCAGGACGTACGGAACCTTTCGTCTGACCTGCCACGATCCCGAGGCGCGGCGCCGCGAAGGGCTTCAAGATAAAGTCGTTGACTCCGGCGTTGAGGCCTGCAAACCAGACCGCGTTCCAAGGGCCTTTCGACGGGGAAAGAGCGCGACCGTACTCATACCCGAGGTAGGTGTAGGAGAGTGCAGATCCCGCGCGCAAGGTGTGATCCCCTTTTCCGTCGCCGCCGAACTGCCAGCTGAGTTCCGGCTGGATTCCCACCAGACTGGAGCAGGTCAAGATGCGGCAACCCTCGGGAATCCCAAGGTAGAAGGGCGCATTCAAGGTAACCCGATGGTCGCCAGGCTCCAGCGGACGCGGACCCCGAGCCACTGCAGACGGAAACGCAATACAGGAAGACAGCAGAAGAAGAGCAAGACGAACGACAGAATGCATGCTTTACCCGGAGAGCACTTGGTCAGCCCAACCAAGCGCTGTGTCTCCTGAGGATATCGCTTTTCCCATCGCCTGCGCCAACCCGGCGCGCGCATCCGCTGCCACAGGGCCGAGAGGCATCCTGGAAAATGCCCTCAGATATCCGGCCGACCGCCCCCTCAGAGAAACAGGAGCGGGGCCCTGCGCATCGCCGAGGTAATGCGGCAAGACGATCAGGCTAAGCACCCCCTGCCAGAAATGCAAGTCGAGCAACCCGATGGTGAACAGCCAGGCCCCGATCAGAGCAGGCCCGCCGTGCCGTGTTGGCCGATGCGAATCCCGTTTTCGCTTCCCACGGTCACTCGACGCGGGCCGGAAGTCGGTGCGGCTAGCGCTCCTGCCGGTACATGCGCATGGCGATCGGCGCGGTCACAGTGACGAGCACCGCCGAAAAGACGAGCACCCACACGACTTCGCCCGCCGCGCCGGTGCCGTGCATGAGCCCGCGCGCCGCCGACGTCAGGTGCGTCACCGGATTGTGACGCACGACCGCCTGCAGCCAGCCGGGCATCGTGTCGAGGCGCACGAAGATGTTGCTCGCGAACGTGAGCGGCATGAGAAAGACGAAGCTCGTCGTCATGACCGACTCGGGGGTCTTCACCTTCATGCCGAAGATGATCCAGACCCACGACAGGGCCGATGAGAAGACGAGCACGAGCAGCAGCGCCAGTACGACGCCGGGCGCGCCGGCCTCGGGGCGGAAGCCGAGGATCAACCCGAGCACGATGATGATGCCCCCCGCCAGCCCATAGCGGAAGAAGTCGCCGACGAGCGCCCCGAGGATCGGCGCCGGCTGCCACATGGGCAGCGAGTGGAAGCGATCGAAGAGCCCCTTCTGGATATCCGTATTCAGGCCGACACCGGTGTAGACGGTCACGAAGACGATCGTCTGCACGAGAATGCCGGGGAGCAGGAACTGGAGGTAGACTTCGGGGGAACCCGCCAGCGCCCCGCCGAACATGTAGGTGAACAGCAGCGTGAACATAATCGGCGTGATCGTCACGTCGAAAAGCTGAAAAGGGACGTGCTTGACCTTGAGCATCGACCGCCAGGCCAGCGTGACGACAGCCGATCCGGCGCCGGCCGGTTTCGGACGGGTCTGGTGCCGCAGCGTGTCGCGCGCGGAAATGCGATCAGCGTTCATGCGTTCTCCTCCCGGCCGGCCTCGCCGGCGGCAGCCTGTTCCACGGGGTTCTCGGCCGCGTGCCCCGTCAGCGCGAAGAAGACGTCGTCGAGGCTCGGCGGGCCCAGCGTGAAGTCGGTGATCTCGATCCCCGCCTGCGAGAGCGCCCCCAGCACCTTCGCGGCCGTGTCGGCGCCGCCGACCTTCATGGCGAACGCGGCGGGCTCGGCCTGCGGCAGGAGATCGTCGCCGACGGCGGCGGCGATCAGGCCGGCAGCCGCCCCCTGCTGCTCGGGGTTCACGAGGCGGAAGTGGAGCGCGTTGGCGCCGACCGAGCGCTTCAGCTCGCGGCTCGTCCCCTCGGCGATCACGCGGCCGTGGTCGATGACGGCGAGCCGGTCGGCCAGGCGATCCGCTTCTTCGAGATACTGCGTCGTGAGCAGCACGGTCGTTCCGTCGGCGGCGATGTCACGCACAAGATCCCAGACCTGATTGCGGCTGCGCGGATCCAGTCCCGTCGTCGGCTCGTCAAGGAACAGAATCTCGGGGCGCGCCACCAGGCTGGCCGCGATGTCGAGCCGGCGCCGCATGCCCCCCGAGAACGTGCGCACCTGCCGCCCGGCCGCTTCGGTGAGCGCGAAGGTCTCGAGCAGTTCCGCCGACCGCCTGCGCGCCTCACCCCACGTCATGCCGAGCAGGCGCCCGATGAGCACCAGGTTCTCGTGGCCGGTCAGGTCTTCGTCGACCGAGGCGTACTGGCCGGTGAGGCTGATCTTCTGCCGCACGGTTTTCGCCTCGCGTACTACGTCGTGGCCGAGCACGCGCGCCGTCCCCGCGGTGGGGCGCAGCAGCGTGGCGAGAATGCGGATGGTCGTGGTCTTGCCGGCCCCGTTGGGCCCCAGCAGACCGTAGACGGCGCCGGCCCGAATCGCGAGGTTCACCCCATCGAGCGCGCGCATGCGCCCGAACGTCTTGCCCAGTCCCTCTGTTTCAATGGCGTTCATCCCCGGCCTCCCAAACCGACCATTCTACCCCGCGGCCCGGTTCACGTGCAGCCGGCAGACGCGCATTTCGCATCCCGGCATTCCGCACTAAGCATCATTCGTGTTCAAAATAGCTTCAGCGCGTGACCGTTCGGCCTGAGGAGCCGGGCCTCGGGAACCGAAATTCAAATTCGGCGGCATGGTCTCGCAAGGGTGACGTCGCCGGCGTCTCGAAGGCCCAGCGCCGCATGAACACCGTGTTCGAGGCGAAGAACCGCGCATTTGGCTCCTGTCATGAGCAAGGTCGCGCAGACACTCTGGCCCCTCGACACGCGCGGGGCGTGTTCCGCCGCATGCCCATGCCCCATCGTCGCATGGAAACGCGTGAGGGCAGCTCCCCGAGCGCATCATGGCATGCGGACTGGACTGACTGCCGACTGCCGACTGAAGACTCTCGACTCTCGACTCTGGACCCGCGACTCGCGTCGCGTCACCGCTTCTTCCAGAAGTCGAACTCCGGCTTGTAGTAAACGGCCCCCATGTCGGCGAGCTTGTCCTGCAGATAGGTCTGCACGTCGGCTACGGCCTGGTTGTAGATGCTCGGCCCGATCTCTTCGAGCACGAACTCGAGCACGCGCCGGGCCTTGAGCTCGCCGATCTCCTGATCGAGTTCCTGATCGAAGAATCGCCGGATGGATTGCAGCAGGGATCGATGGGCTTCGGTGTCGAGATCGATGGGCATGGGGGAATCCGGGGAGCGAGGAACAAACGGCCGGGACGAAAACGGCGTCCTTCAGAAGTGTACCCCGGATTTAAGCGAGTCTGTATTCGCCCTGTGACCTTGCTCCGTGATATAGTCTGGCACACGGTACGCTCGAAGCAACGAAGGGTTGCCGTATCCACGGAGATTCCATCATGCGCCTGTCCTCTCTCGTCTTGTCTGCAGCGGTCCTGCTGCCGCTTGCCGCCTGCGACTCAGACCTGCCCGCGCTCAACCCCGGCTGCCTCGAAACGTCGGTGACCGAATACCAGTTGCCTGGCGACGATGACGTCTGGGGTACCGAGGACGATGTGTCCGTGTTCGGCTCCCGTCGGATGACCTACGACGACTACGGTCGGCTGACCGAAAAGACCTGGTTCGACGATTTCGCCCGGAGCAACACGGAGCCCCCCATCAGCAGGGTCGAAACCCTGACGTACCGTGCCGGCCTGCTCCTCGAGCGCCGGGTGTTCGAGGGTCCGGGCGTCGACGAAGAGTGGCACACGCCCGATGATGTCACGGAGTCGGCGACACGCTGGGCATACGAAGAGCTGCAGCTCGCATCCCGGGAAGACCGCACGTTCACCGGTCCGGATGGGGTGCTGTTCACCGACGATGACGAGGGCCATCGCGAACAGTACGTGCGCGACGCCCAGGGCCGGGTCACGGCGACGACCTCCTATCGCTATGACGGAGATGTCTACGACTGTGCCTTCGGACTTGCCGGTGCGGAATGCAACGACGAAGCGGTCGCGATTACCTACCGGCCGCGGGGGTACATCGCGCAGAACCGGCAGCGCGGTCCTGACGAAACCTGGGGCACCGAGGATGACGACCAGGACGAGTTTGCCGTCTTCTTCGACGCAGCCGGCGCCGTGACCTACTACGGCATTCACCAGCCCCGAAACGACGTCCGGCTCGCGCTCACGCTCGATCCCATCAGGGCAAAAGAGGGCGCCGCAGTCCTGCGGGGCGCCGACGGGCTCACCGAAACGCTTGCCGAACGGGTGTTCCTCGGATGGTCTCGCGATGATCGTAACCGGTTGACGAGCGTCTTCAGCGAGGTTTTCGGGACGCGTGCGCGCAGGACCTACGCGGGGGATGGACTTTATCCGCGGCATACCGTTCGGGAACGGCGCGCTTCGGAGACGGAGCCGTTTGCCGTCGTTTCGTGGAGCGAAGCGGTGCTGCAGGAAGTCGCCGGCGGGGTCACCGAGGTGACGACGGTCTACTACGACGGCCCGGGCACGGACGGCGTCTGGCAGACGCCCGACGATGAGGCTGACGAACGCATCACAGAGACCTGGGCGCCCCGGGGGCTTCTGATTCGCCGGCTGGTCGAGGATCCGGGCTGGCATGCAAATGCTCGGCTCACTGAGACCGAGTATGTCTGCCTGCCCCACATCGTCGAGTCGGTGCACGGCAGCACGCCGGCCCCGCCCGAGGGCAACCTGGCGTGGTATTTCAACCTCTTGTCCGCCGCCCGTTAGCCGTCTGCCTTGCCGGGCGGTTGCTGCTCAGCAGGTGGATTACTGCCCGAGCTCCTGGGCCAGGCCGATGAGAATTCCCTCCGGACCCCGGAGGTAGCAGAGCCGATACGCGTCTTCGTACTGGACCACTTCGCCGACCAGCGCCGCGCCGCGTCTGCCGAGCCGCTCAAGGGTACCGTCGATATCCTCGACGGTGAACATGACGCGCAGGTATCCGAGCGCGTTCACGGGAGCGCTGCGGTGGTCGGCGACCACCGGAGGCGCGAGAAAGCGGGACAGCTCGAGCCGACCGTGACCGTCAGGCGTGCGCATCATGGCAATCTCGACGCGCATGTTGCGCAGCCCCGTGACGCCATCAGCCCACTCCCCTTCAATCGGGGCGCGCCCCTCCAGCTCGAGGCCGAGCTCAGTGAAGAACCCGATGGCGGCGTCGAGGTCTTCGACCACGATGCCGACGTTGTCCATGCGCTTGACGGTCATGAGGTCTCACTGCCCCGGCGGGGGCCAGGATCAGCGGCGGCCCTGCCGTCCGCTGGAGTTGGTGTTCGCCCGTGGGGCGGGGCCAATTGCCTTGGTTTTTTTCACCGGTACCGGCAAGCGTAAGACCTTCTTTCGCGCTTCGTAAAGGTCGACTTCGAGCTGCATATTGAGCCAGAACTCAGGCGTCGTTCGAAAGAAGCAACCAAGCTTGAGCGCCATTTCAGCCGTCACGGCCTGTCGCGCCTTCACGATTCGATTTACGGTTTTGATGTCGCATTCCAGATGTTGGGACAACTCAGTTTGAGACATACCGTAGGGCTTCAGAAACTCTTCGAGGAGTATCTCGCCGGGGGGCACGGGCGGCCTTTTGAGTTCGAACATTTTCTATTCCCGTCGTCTACTAATGATAATCTGCAATCCGAACATCCGCCGGCCCCTTGTCGGTCCAACGAAATACGATTCGCCACTGGTCGTTCACCCGAATTGAGTGGAAGCCGGCAAGGTCGCCTCTGAGGGCCTCGAGTCGGTTACCGGGAGGTGAAGCCAAATCCAGCAGGACAGTGGCGCCATTCAGTATCGTCAACTTCCGGAGTACTATCCGATTACAGCTCGACCACCCAACGCCTTTGGGGACCTTTTCTTCAACATAGAAGACTTCTGTCTCTTTGTCAGAAAAGGATACAATGGCCACAACAATGGACTTTACCTTATAACGGTAATGTGGTCAACATGGCGGCACGGCCTCATCCCAGCGGATAGGACCCGCTCGCATACGCGTTTGGACCTGGAGACACTGAACAGGCGAGCGAACTGTGCCACAGGGTCCACGAATTTTGATTGCCGCCGGTCGCCGATCGTTGCGATCTCCTTGTCGGGAGGCTATCGGAAGGAGCGCCTACGACTGGGACTTTGAATCCAAGATCAATCCCCGCCAGATCACGGACCCAGCAACGTGCCGGTTCGTCCCGGCCGGCGACCCGCCAAGTGGCCCTTTTTGACCCGCCCAGGGATGGCACCTTTTAACCCACCCGCCGACAAGCTCGGCGAAGAACCCGATGGCAGCGTCGAGGTCTTCGACCACGATGCCGACGTTGTCCATACGCTTGACGGTCATGAGGTCTCCTTGGCCGGAGGATTGCGGTGCGCGCGCGGCGAACGGCTCCCTGCCCGCACATCCTGGCACACCGTATGGCGGACCGCCAGCCGTGCGAGTCGCCGCTACGTACTATTTGAGCCTTTTCCCTGAAACGTCCTCGTGGAAAAAGACGTCGGAGACGCGGCCGGCATACAGTTCAAAGCGAGCTCGTTGCCGCACGACAAGGCGCACGTGGCTGGTCTTAACAAAGAATTTCGAACGCCAATCGTCACGTTGCTTTGTGCCGGTATACGTCATCCAGCCGCGACGCCCCACCGAGGCACTCGTTACAGGGGGCCCAAGTTCCTTGATCAGCGCGTCCTGGGTTACTTGTCCCTCGACCAGTTCTTCAAGCCTATGGCGTTGCAGGTACGAGCTTCACTTACGGCCGCGAACACGGCGAATGGCGTTGGAGATGTCCTTCGGGCGAAGACCAGATGCGCGCGCCTGTTTTTGGAGTTCTTCGCTTAGGGCCTTGAATTCTCGAGCCGCGGGAGGAGTTATCACTTTCAGCATGAGCGCGTCACCCTCGGAAACGACAACGAATTCGACACCCTCTTCTAGGCCCATCTTATCTCGAATGGATTGAGGAATAACGACTTGACCGCGGGACGACATCTTGGTGGTCGCGAGTGAGGGGGGCATGGTTGGCTCCTAATCTTACTAGTAAGATTATACCAGCATTTCGGTCCTTATGGATGCCCGCCAGACAAAGGCCATTGGTAAACCCATTGAAATGCGCCAATCGCAAGGGCGATGACGATAGCGAAAGCTGCAGGGATCTTCTCGCGACCCGTTACTCGGAAGATGGCAATGGCGTTCGTCACGGCAACGATTACACAGGCTAGCGGGATGACTACCCCACGAAGTGTGACGTACAAAACGGTCCAGTCGAAAGCTGCATCGGAGCCCGTACCTGCGAGTGCTGAAACGTGGACAAGGCTCACCGGGTGGGGCTCGAGCGGCGCGAAGAACGACTCGCTCGCGCCGTGCCGGCACTCCCGAGCCCGGGGGAAACGATTCCGCGCGCGCGTGCCGCGGCTCAAAAGTGCGACCCCGCTGGGGTCAGAGCAACGGGTGCTCGCGCTCCGTACGCCCTTGTTTTACCGACGTCCAGAGCCTGCCCTGACGAAGGAAGGGTCCGACGTCCGAGGACCGCAAGGTGGGGGCCGCGCAGCGGGCCGGTCTGCACATCGTCCGCCGTTTGCTCCCCCCGGGGAGCCCTGGTTCACGGATTGCACAAGGTGGGGGCCGCTAGGGCCGCAGGCGGAACCCGATGGCCGCGATGCCGAAGTGCAGCCAGTTGCGCACGTACTCGTCGCTCTCGCCTTCGGCGCCGCCGCCGAGGTAGCGCAGGTTCAGGTAGATATCCGCCGCTTCGTGGAAGGGGCGGCCGATGCGCAGGTTCGCATCGAGCAGCGCCCCCTTGACGTCGCTGTCGCTGCCGTTGAGGACGCTCACGGGCGCATAGATGCCGTCGGCTTCGGCGCCGAGCCACCAGGTAGAGCCCAGACGGCGCTCCCACAGGGCCTTCACGAGGGGAACCGGGCCGATGTCGTTGCTCGTGCGCAGCAGCGTTCCGTCGAGCGACTCGAAGTAGATGGTCGCGTTGCGGATCTGCAGCGATCCGCCCAGCGCCAGCCGCGTGCGCTCACTGCGGACCAGATCGTACAGATAGCTCAGGCGGTAGAACGGAAAACCGTACGTGAACCGCATCGGCGTGCCGGCCGGGAAGGTCACCTCGTCGACCACGAGATCGTTGCGGATGCGCTCCTCGGTCACCAGCTCGAGCGGCTGGTAGAGGGCGATGATGTGATGGTTCTCGCCGAGCGTGAGGTCGAGGGCCAGCTTCGTGTTGAAGTAGAGGTTCTCCTGACCGCCGTCGCCGCGCAGGTTGAAGTCGGTCCCCCCGCGGCCGAACTGGATCCGGTGGCTGAAGACCGCAAGGGCCCCCAGCTCTGCCGTCGCCTCGAGGGGGCCGCGCGCTTCGCGATAACCTGCGCCCCCGGTCACCGGCTCGGGCGCTCCCCGCGCGTGCACCGGAAGAAGAAGGATCAACAGGGTCAACGCCAGGGTCGTCTGCTTCACCATGGTTTCCGATGTTAGCACACAAGGCCGTGGGGCCGGAGGGGGGGAGTGGGGGAGCGGGAGAGGGGGGGATGAGGCAAGGGCCAAACAAGTACCAGGGAGACCGGGGAACCAAGTGCACCCGCGGCGCCCACGTTTCTTCCGGAAAGTTCCTGGATCTGCGGCGCCCACGGATCCAGCAAGAACCGGGAAACCCGCGCGTTTTTCCGCCGAATCTGCTTTGGGTCCCCCCTCGGTGGACGGCAGGGGGGCCTACGGCCGGTACCGTTCCGCCCGCGTGCGGCGGCCGGTGACGCGAAGGTAGAGCTCGACGGTCGAGCGATGGGCCCTGCGCGGAACCAGCGCATACCCCTGCAGCATCGCCCGGACGAGCGCGAACCGGCGGCGATCGGCCGCCGTCCACGGAATTCCGAAGCGCGCGCACACCGCCGCGGGGAGCGCGCCGTGCAGGGTGCCGGTCGTGAACTCGCGCCAGAAGATCCGCTGCGCCTCTTTCGGCGTGCGGGGAATCCGGTAGCGCGGGCGCCGCGGGGGACGCAGGGCGCGCTCCGCCGCCGCCGTGCGCTCGAGCGTCTCCGCGCAGATCGCGTCGAACTTCGCGCGGAACGCGGCATAGTCCGGCGGCACCGGCTGGGGACTCACGCTGTACAGGCGGTACCAGGCGACCGTTTCGGCATAGAGCGCTTCAGTGTCCACGGAATCGAGGCCGCCGGGAAAGTAGAGCTCGATGGCGCGGAACACCTGCCACGTGAACGTCGCGTGCGCCCACCAGTAGACCTCGGGATTCAACGCGTGGTAGGCGCGCCCTTCCCCGTCGACCCCCTGGATGTTCCGGTGCAGATCGCGGATGTGTTTTCCGCGTTCCGCCCGATGGTCGGCGTCGAGAATGACCGCCCAGATCTGCGGCACGGAGCGGAAGATGCGCGCCGTCGGGTCACGGAAGAAGCCCGACTGCCGCGCCACGGCGTCGCCGATGGCGGGGTGCATCAGCTGGAGCAGGCCGGCGGCGGGACCGGTGAAGAAGGTGCGCCAGTCGCCGAGGTAGCGGGTGAGCAGGGGAAAGGGTTCAGACATGGTGAGATGAATACGTGGTGCACATACAGTGTACCCGTTTGGAGAGGGGGAGCGGGGGAGGGGGAGAGGGGGGGATGAGGCAAGGGCGAAGCAAGAGCCAGAGCTCCTGCGGAGCTTCGAGAACGAGAGACTCGCGCGACGTCAGTTCGGGAAAACACATTGATGTCTATGCCCTTGCCGGCATTCGTCACTCGTCACTCGTCACTCGTCATTTGGGATGGTCCGGGACGGCTTGCAGCTTCAACCCAAGCGCTTTGATAACCTTGAGAATCGTGTCGAAACTGGGACTCCGGTCGCCTGACAATGCCTTGTAGAGGCTCTCGCGCGAGAGCCCCGTTTCGCGCGCAACCAGCGACATCCCCTTGGCCCGGGCGATATCCCCCAGCGCCTTCGCAATGAATGCCGAGTCGTCCGACGCCTCTTCCAGGCAGGCCTCGAGGTACGCCGCCATCTCCTCCGGCGTGCGCAGGTGCTCGGCGACATCGTAGGGGGTACTTCTCGTGCGGGCCATCAATCCTCCAGATTCCGGGCGAGCGCAAGTGCGGTCCGAATATCTTTCGCCTGGGATCGCTTATCGCCGCCTGCAAGCAGAACGATGACCTGCTTCCCGCGTTGCATCCAATACACGCGATATCCGGGACCGTAGTCAATCCGAAGCTCAGAGACCCCTTCGCCGATCGGCCTCACGTCCCCCGGGTTTCCCTGCACCAACTGCTCGAGGCGGACCTGAACCCGCGCGCGCGGGCCCGGATGTCGGAAAGATGATCGAGCCAGGCCGCGAATTCATCCGTCTTGCGGATTATCACTTTCCACCACTGTAGCCTACTGGCTACACTATGTCAATGGGAGCGGGGTCTTGGACGCAGCGGGTGCCCTGCTGCACAAGGGACCTTCCGGCAAATCGTCAATCGTCACTCAAGCAAAGCGCCAAGCGCTAAGCACTGCGCGCCAACGAAGCAAGGGCGAAGTGTTCCAAAGTCCTTGCCGGCATTCGTCACTCGTCACTCGTAACTCGTCACTTCGAAAGCGGTTCGTCCGCTCCGCGAACCCCTTACGGGTCCGTCGTGAAGATGTAGACCCGTCCCGCCTGGTTGCCGCCGTACGCGCTGCCCGGCGCGCCCACGGCCCACTCGTACCGCGGGTCACCGTTCAGATCCGGTAGCGTAAGCACCGAGTAGCCGATGCCGCCGTCATCCCCCTGTCCGCGCACCTCGTAGAGAATCTCGCCGTTGCGACCGTCGAGCACGTAGACGCTGCCCGGTCCGTACGCGAAACTCTGAATCGCCCCCGGCGCGCCGACGAGAACGTCAGGCATGCCGTCGCCGTTCAGATCGGCGTTGCCGTCGACCGCCGAGCCGAATCGCGAACTCGCGCGCGCGACCAGACCGGTCTGGTGCCAGTAGTACTCCCAGGTGGAGTGGGTCTCGGAAGTGAAGGCGTAGACGTAGCCCTCTTCGCGCTCCTCTACCCCCGGCGCGCCCACGATGATGTCGGGCACGCCGTCGCCGTTCAGGTCGCCGCTCGCCGAGACGGCGACTCCGAAGCGGTGCTGGAGGGCCCAGGGGAGCGGCGCGTGAAGAATCGCCAACAGGCCGCTGACCGGACTGATCAGGTACACCTTGCCCACTTCGGGATGCCCCACCGCGCCGGGGGCGCCGATGACGATGTCGCGCACGCCGTCGCCGTCGAAATCCTGCGTGGTCGACAGCGAGGCGCCGAAGAACTGACCCGCCTGCCCCTGCAGCGTCGCGAGCGGCACGCGCAGCGCGCCGTCGTAAAGGGTCACGCTCCCCGGCCCCTGCGTCGGCGGATCGTCGGAGAGCGGCGGCCAGCCGCAGTCGCGATTCTCGCAGCCCAGGCTGCCGACGAGAAACTCGGCCTTGCCGTCGAACGTCAGGTCGTCGAGGGTCGCAATCGAATGCCCGAACTGCTGCCCGCGCGCCGTGCCGTCGATCGTGTCGAGCAGCACGCCCGACAGGTCGTAGATGCGCACGCGGCCGGCCATGAACACGCCGCCGGCATTCTCGAGCGGCGATCCGACCAGCACCTCGAGCTCAGGTCCGCCCATCACGTCGGTCACCGCCACGGGCGAGGCCGGCAGATCGTAGTCGATCGGGGCATACAGGGCGCCGAAGGTGCTCGTCCGGCCGCCGTCGATGGTATCGACGAAGCCGACATATTCCGCCTGCATCGCCCCCACGGCCAGGTCGGCGTTGCCGTCGCTGTCCAGGTCGCCGGCCAAGGCAAGTGCGCCCCCGAGCGACTCGAAGGCGGCCATGCCGTCGGCCTTCGAGAAGACGCGCAGATCGGTCACCCGCGAGATCTCGGCGGCGTAGTCGCTCGCGCACGTGTCGTCGAAGGCCCGCGCCGAAAGGTATAGCCGCGTGCTGACCGGCAGGCCGTCGATACGCGGCACGGTGCCCTTGGGCGGCAGCACGGGACGCGCGGGTGAGGTGACGGTGCCGGTCGACCAGGCGTAGGGTGCGCCGGAGGTCACCGAAAACCCGAATTCGTACTCGCTCGCGTAGTCGACCTTTTCCAGGGAGTAGTAGAGAGTGCCGAGTCCGCTCCCGACGTCGGCCAGGCCGGTCCAGGCCTCGAGGCCCGGCGGGGGTATGATGACGCGATCCTGCACCCAGGGGCTCCACTCCGACAGGTTGCCGCCGAAGTCGATGGCGCGCACGCGCAGGTCGTAGACGTGGCAGTTGTCGAGTTCCACCTCGAAGAGGTCGTGCGGCTCATAGACGTAGCCCGGAATGCAGTATTGCCCGTCGGGGTGCTCGAACGTGCCGAGAACCCCCCGGAAGCCCGTCATGTACTGGAATCCGTTCATCCAGCACTGGTACTCCATGAAGGGGACGGCTTTGTCGACCACGAGCGTCCCCGTCTCGTCGGAGACCTGAACGGCGTAGAAGTCCACGTCGAGGTTCGGGTCGTCCCAGCGCACGTGAAATCGGCGGTTGCCCCCGCGGTACTCCTCGATGCTCGGGGTCGCGGGGATGCGCGAATCGACGAGCACCGTGGTGGAAACCACCCACCCCGACACGTTGCCGGCGGCGTCCCAGACGTGGGCGGCGATGAAGGTGGCGGCTTCGATATCGGAATCCGCCTCGACGGTAAAGGTCACGTCGAGCGGATAAACGCCGCCGAACCCGGTGACCGGCCCGCCGATGGAGGTCATGTTCACGGTGCCGCCGACAAAGCTCGGGTCGAACCCGATGTAGCGGAACCGCAGCACGTCGCCCGGATTGCCGACCCCGGGGCGGAAACCGTCCACGATCCACGTGACTTCAAGCTGGCTCGAGTTCAATTCGGGTGCGGTCGAGTCGTTCGTGACCCAGACCGGCAGGCTCTCGCGCCCGAAATAATCGGTAGACGTAATATAGATTGCGTCGTACGGCGGCTCGACGTTGCCCATGCTTCCGTCGAGAATGCTGACCGGGCCGAACGAGCCATCGGGATTGGCCGTCGTGTTCGCGATCAGATGGGTGAGGTCGCGGTCGGCATATACCCGCACCGTATTGTTCGGCTCCACTGCGCCCGTCACGCCGCGCAGGTAATCCTCGGTGCCCGGCGGATTTTCGGTGACGTCCAGATAATCGACGATGGCCGGCGTGGGGGGCGGACCATGAAAGACGATCATGTCGCTCACGGGCCCCGCGTAGTCGCCGTGTTCGTTATAGAACATGGCCCAGACGACCTTGGGCCCCTGCCCCGGCGACAGCTGGAAACCGAAGGTCGTACCCGAGGTGAAGACCACGCGCGTGACGCCGTCCGGCAGCAGGGCCGGATTCTCGGTCAGCGCCACGTGGGTCGCATGATCGGCCTCGACGCGCACGACCGCCAGGTAGGAGTTCGTCGTCGCATCGCCGTTGTTGATCTCGATGCTGTAATTGGCGATTGGCGGCGGCGGCGGCTCGGTGACCGGGTCGGGCGTCTCATCGTCCGGGTCTTCGTCGACGGGATCCGGGTCCTCGGGCTCCGGTTCTTCGGCATCCGGATCATCGGCCGGGTCGGCATTCGTGATCACGGCGATCGTCGTCTTCATCCCCGAAGGGATGCGCAGCGCTCGACCGTCGATGCGCCCGTCGCCGTCGACGTCGGCAAACAGGTCGAACACCCCTTCGGCGTTCCCGAACTGCACGATCCCCGCGGCATTCGTGCGGGCCGATTTCCACGCCCGCGAGACGTCCCGGATGCGGCCCGTGCGCGGGTCGAACGGCCGTAGATAGACCGTCACGCCCGGGGCCGCCCGGCGGGTTTCGATCGTAATTCCTTCGCCGTCGACGCCGCGCGTGATGAGCATGACCTGGGCTGAAATTCGCGCCGAGAAATCGTCGCGTCCGCAGGCGCTCAGAACAAGTGACGCGAGCAGAACCAGGAAAAAGCCGTGAACACCGCCTCGAGTCCTTCGCATCGTAGCCTCCCGGGTCCCCCTCCCTCTAGCGGAGAGAACCCCTGTGCCCGGTACTGCTCGGCACCTTATCCTATCAGACCTTCCCGCCCGTCTGCCGCTCATCGCGTACCCTCTCTGCGCTGCATGCGGAAACCCACCCGCCGGTCGTCCGCCCGCTCGTCGTCAGACTGCCCGCGCGCGACGCGCTGATAGACCGTGATGGTCGTCGCGATCTTCGCCTCGGGAACCCCCCGCTTGATCAGCTCGCGCACGACGTTCTCGGCGCGCTCGGCGGCGAACCGGATGTTGACGTCGCGCGATCCGATGACGTCGGCACGCCCCTCGACGATGACGCGCATCAGGTTCGGGTCGTCTCTGAGCATCTCGGCCAGCCGGTCGAACGCCGGATAGGCGCGCGGATCGATCTCGGCCGAGGCGAACTTGAAGAAGATCGGCGACTCCAGGCGCTCGGGAACGGGTTCTTCCTTCACCAGCCATTCCCGCCGTTCAGCCTCTTCTTCGGCGTCGCGCTTCGCGGCTTTGGCGGCCCGCGCCGCCGGCGTTTCGGGCGCCGGAACCGAGGGCAGGCTGACTGCCGGCGCCGGCACCGGAGGCGGCGTCAGCACCGGTACGGGCACGGGGGGCACTTCGGGCGCGGGCGCGGGCGTGACCGCGACGGCCGGTGCGGGCACGGGAGCCTGGGCCGGAGCGGTGACGGGCTTCGGCGTCTCGATCACGACCGGGCGCAGCACCGGGGCCGGGCGCAGCACAAGGCGGTCGAAAACCACCTCCTTGCCGAGGCGCACCACGAAGGTGCGCCGCTCCGTGATGAAACCGGGGGCCGAGACCGTCATGGCGTAGGCGTTCGGCGGAAGCTCGAAGGAGAACAGCCCCGACTTCGCATCGCTCGTGAACCGTCCTGCCCCCTCGATCGCGAGCACGGCGTCGCCCGGGCGCTCGCCTTTGATGACCAGCCCGCGCACGCCCCCCGCGTTGCGCGGCAGCGCGTAACTGCGGGCGATGAGCTGCGCAGGCTCGATGCTCACGACGTCGGTGACCGGAAGATAGCCGGGCGCCTCCAGGGCGAGCAGGTACCGGCCGGGTTTACCGTCATAGCGCAGGCGGCCGTTGGCCTCCGGTTCGAGCGTCCGACCGTCGAGGGTCGCGCGCAGCCCGGCGACGCTCTTGCCGCTCGAGGCATCGGTCACGACGGCGGCGAACGAGCCGGGGGGCGGGAACAGGGCCTTCCAGATCGCCCCCACCGGCACGCTGTATTGAAGATTGAGTCCCATGCGCCAGGGGGGCTCGGCGGGCAGCGCGGCAGAACCGGTTCCCCACAGGCGGATGTCGGCGTGGGCCACCGTGGTCAGGCCCGGCAGTCCGGCCGGCATGGCCACCCCCGGGCTGAGCCGTTGCGGGCTCTGCTCGCCGGCGTAATATTCCGTGGAATAGACGAGATAGGGTCGGACATGCCGGGTCTGCCAGGCCACGCCGGTGCGCAGCGCGAGAGCGTCCTTATCCGGCTTCTGCCAGGCGAAGGCCCGCACCGCCGTCGGCACGGCCCCCAGATCCACCGCCGATTCGCCGATCCAGCCGGCCTGCAGCGCGATTTCGAGCGGACCGGGAAACCAGGAGCCGAGCGCCCAGAGCCCCGGCGCGGCGCCGCCAGCCCCTTCGTAGTGGCGCCCCTGCACGAGCAGACCGGCCGACCACTCCCGGTTGAACGCGTAACCGTATTTTGCGGAAAACAGCGCGTCGCCCCCCGCCCGCACCGTCTGCGGATCGACGAACTGGCTGCGGGTGCGCAGAAACCGGCTCTGCAGCGCAAGCTCCCAGCCCTGCGGCCCCGCGGCCGAGAAGCCGAGAAAGCCGCGCGCCTGCCACGCATCGTCCCCCTCGTAGACGATGCCGTCGCGGCGGGTATAGTCCGCATCGGTGAACACGCGCAGCGTGTAGTCGACGGGACGCGACGACGTCACGGCGCCGAATCCCGAAGTCCCGTCGCGCGAGAGTGTATCGATGGGACCTGCCGGATTCGCCGAGACCGGACCGGGCCCGAGGCACAGGACGGCCAGCAACAGAGGAAAAACGTTGCGTACCCGCAACCAGAAACTATGGTGCCACCTGCCGGACATTCCAGCCCGTCACTCCAGGAAAAGAAAACAGTTCGCCCATATCCTACCCGATTGCACAGCGAATGAAAAAGCAAAGCGGAGGTATGGATAAGACGCAGGCGGCCGTCATACCGTTCAATTGCCCTGGCGGCCACCTCCCGAAAGGTCGCTAGGCGCGCCGGCGCCGGCGCAACCACCAGGCCAGAAGCGCGCCGGCGACGAGAAACGGCCAGAGGCGGACGAAGAACAGGGCCACCGAAATGACCGCAGAGATCCCCTCGCGAAAGGCACGCTGGACGGCTTTGATCAGCGAACCGCCGAAAACGAATGATCCCTCGATCTCCTGATAGGCCGAGAGGTGCACGGTGGCGAGATCGACCTGCTGATCGAGCATCTTGAGGATCGCCTCCATGCTTTCGATCTGCTCGCGCACGTTGGCGAGCTGGGCCTCGATGGCGACCATGTCTTCGACGGTTCGCGCCTGGGCCAGCAGCTGCAGATAGCGCTTTTCGAGCTCCCGGCGGGCATGGAGCCGCGCCTCGGTATCGACGTACTGCTCGGTCACGTCGTCGAGGGTCAGCGCCCGCTGCTCGACATACGCGGCCCCGGCAGTCAGGGTCTCCAGAAACGTATCGAGCTTCTCGCTCGGCACGCGGATGGTCAGGTCGGCCGTGCGCCGGCTTTCGAACGCGTGCTCCATGAGCGACGCGACGTATCCGCCCGCCGCCCGGGCCGACTGCTGCACGAAGGGGACGAACTCGTCGAGGTCGTCGACACGTACCCGCAGCGAAGCGGTCTTCGCGATCTTCCGCTCGACGAGCGCGGCGTCACCGCCTCCTCTCACGTCGGGCGCGGGCATGGAGCGCGCTTCGTCGGCCACCATGCCGCGGGCAGCGGGCGGCGCCTCCATCATCATCGGTTCGCTCATCTCGGCCGCCCGCTTTCCTGCCGCAGGAAAAGAGGCCTCTTCTTCGCCGCCGCCGCACGCGGTCAGCAAGAGCAGAATAACAAACGGAACGGTACGCAACGCACGCATGGCTTTCCCCTGATGCGCCGGAATCGCCGGCGCGCCCTCATATCGTAATGACCGCTTTGCCCTTCACTTTACGGTCGAGCATGTCCTGCAGCGCATCGGGCACCCGGGCGAGCGGATACGTCGCGCTCACGGCCGGCTTCAGCTTCCCCTCGCGCCACCAGCCCATCAGCTCGGCGAAGTGTTCCGCATTCCGCTGCGGGTCGCGGGCGGTGAAGGCGCCCCAGAAGACCCCGGTGATGGAGCAGCTCTTGAGCAGCGTCAGATTGAGCGGAATCTTCGGAATTTCGCCGGCGGCGAAGCCGACGACGAGATACCGGCCGTACCAGGCGGTTGCGCGGATCGCCGGCTCGGAATAGGGTCCGCCGACGGGGTCGTAAACGACGTCGGCCCCTTCGCCGCCGGTCAGGGCGCGGATGCGGTCTTTCAGGTTCTCTTCCGAATAATTGATGACCTCGTCGGCGCCGTGCTCCCGGCAGAACGCGAGCTTCTCGGCGCTCGAGGCGGCGGCGATGACACGGGCGCCCATGAGCTTGCCGAGTTCCACGGCAGCGATCCCAACCCCCCCGGCCGCGCCGAGCACGAGTAGCGACTCGCCCGGCTTGATCGTCGCGCGATCCTTGAGCGCATAGTGCGAGGTGCCGTAGGCGAAGAGGAAGGCGGCAGCGTCGGCGAAATCCATTCCATCGGGAATGGGGACAAGCTGGTGTTCGTCGGCGAGCACCTGTTCGGCGAAGCCGCCCCAGCCGAGAATGGCGATGACGCGATCCCCCTCGCGGAACCGGGAGACCCCTTCGCCGACCTTGCGGATCACGCCGGCAATCTCGCCGCCCGGGCTGAACGGCGGCGGCGGCTTGAACTGGTACTTTCCCTGAATGATCAGGGTGTCGGGAAAGTTGACGCCGGCGGCCTTCACGTCGACGACGACCTGCCCTCGGGCGGGCTCGGGATCTGGAAGGTCGAGCAGCTTGAGGTTCTGCGGCGGACCGTACGAGTCACAGACGATGGCTTTCATGGCACATATTATCCCGCAAGGCGCTCCGCCGCGAAAGCGATAAGAGGGGAATCCCGATGCAGAGCGCCAGCGCCAAGCGCCAAGCCCTGAGCGCCGAGCGCCGAGCGTCGTACACTGAGCGCCAAGGAAGCCGGCAACCGTTCGTGTCGAGCCGACGGTGGAAGGCAGCCCCTGAAACGACGGCGAGACAGCTGCGAGGGTTTCCCAAGTGCGACCTCTCGCTGTCGACCTGCACCCTGTTCCGGTCGGTCAGCTCGAGGCGAACGGTGTGAAGTGGTCAATCGTAAAACTGTAGATTGTCAATTCAGGTGCGCACCCTCGGTGTCGAACTACACTCTGCTCCGTTCGGTCAGCTCGGGACGAACGGGAGGAGTCGCTGGACGCTGGGCGCTAGGCGCTGGGCGTGCTTGCCGGCCAATCGTCAATCGTAAATCGTCAATTGTCAATTCTTCGTAACTCGTCACTCGTAACTCGTCACTCAGGGCGACCTCGGTGGCCGGGCTCCGATTCGCGTACCCGATGGGAAAATTGGTTCGTCTTGCCCGCGCCCCCGGTTCCTGTTTCCATGGATCGATTGATTGCCAGCACTCTGCCACGAATAACGAAAAACTCGAAACTGAAAACGCGATGTCCCCCAGCTACTCCGAGCGCAAACTGATCTTTCTGCTCGGTTCCATCCAGTTCATCAACATCCTCGATTTCATGATGGTCATGCCGCTGGGCCCCGATTTCGCCCAGGCCATCGGCATCCCTAACTCGCACCTGGGGGTCGTCGGCGGCAGCTACACGGCCGCGGCCGCCGTATCGGGGCTCGTCTCGTCGCGGTTTCTCGACCGCTTCGATCGCAAGAAGGCGCTCATGGTGGCGCTGCTGGGGCTCGTGGTCGGCACCGCCGCCGGCGGATTCTCGGTGGGGCTCTACTCCATGCTCGCCTCGCGCATCTTCGCGGGCATCTTCGGGGGACCGGCCTCGTCGCTGGCCCTCTCCGTCGTCGCCGACGTGATTCCCCCCGAGCGACGCGGCAAGGCCATGGGGGCGGTCATGGGGGCCTTTGCCGCCGCCTCGGTCTTCGGGGTTCCGGCGGGGCTCGAGCTTGCGCGGCTCGGCGGCTGGCGCATGCCGTTCTTCGCCGTCGCCGCGGCGGGCCTCTTCGTGCTCCTGGCCGGCACGCGCCTGTTGCCCAACCTGACCGGCCACATCCAGGCGACGCGCGGACCGATCATTCCCATGCGCACCTTTCTGGGCAGGCCCACAGTGCTGCTCATGCTCACGGCAACCGGCACGCTGATGCTCGCCAACTTCGCCATCATCCCGAACTTCGCGGCCTACTACCAGTTCAACCTCGATTACCCGCGTGACCGGCTGGGGCTGCTCTACATGGTGGGGGGCCTGTGCAGCTTCTTCGCCATGCGCATGGCGGGGCGGGCCGCCGATCGCTATGGTTCGACGGCGGTGGCGGCGTTCGGCACGTTCTTCTGGTCGGTGTCGGTCGTGTTCTCGTTTCTCCTGCACCTGCCGGCCGTGCCGATCATGCTGCTCTTCGTGTTCTTCATGGTCGCCGGTAGCTTCCGCATGGTCCCCATGACGAGCCTGTCGTCGCGCGTCCCGCAGGCCGGCGAGCGCGCCCGCTTTCTGTCGCTGCAGTCGGCCGTGCAGCACATCGGCTCGGCGCTCGGCGCCATGGCGGCGGCGCTCTTTCTGCAGGAACTTCCCGACGGCAAGCTGCTCGGGATGGACCGGGTCGCCCTGGGCGCGCTGGCGCTGGCCGCATTTCTTCCGCTCCTCGTCTGGCAGGTCGAGCGCCGCGTGCGCGGGGAGGAATCCAAGGCGAGCACTGTGGGTACTTGAGCGCGAGTCGCGTGTCCAGAATCGCGAGTTTTCAGTCTCCAGTCGTCAATCCAAAGTCTGTACCCGCGCACTTGTTTCCCCGTCATCTCTCGCGAGAAACTCACGCCAGAATGCCCACTTCCGTTCGTGTCGAGCGGACGGCGAAGGCAGAGCCTGAGCGACGGCGAGACAGCCGCGAGGATTCCCGGGTGCGACCTCTCGCTGTCGACCTCCACCCTGTTCCGGTCCGTCAGCTCGAGGCGAACGGAACTCGGGTAGAAGAATATGGCGCCCCAGCGCCCAGCGTCTAGTGACTAAAGGAGCCTTGGCTCGCACAAAAAGCGTACGACCGGCTGAAAGGCCGTGGGAATCGGCTCGTCGGACAGCTCCGGAAGCGGAACCCACTTGCCCTGCGCGTCCCGGGGGGGCGGAGCGGAAACTTCGCGGACCGAAGCCTTCCACGTGCGGTGCGTGAAGACGTGCGTGTAGCGCAACACCTCGCGCCCCTCCCCTTCACTTTCCCCGTCACTCTTCCCTTCATTTTCGACGACAGGGAATCCCCACAAGCCCGCGAGCAGCCCCTGGGCGGGGCGCCGCTCGAGCCACACCCGGTTCCCCTCGCGGAAGACCAGGACGGTAACCGCCAGCTCCACATGGCGCGCGGCCTTCGCCTTGGCCGGACGCAGGAGCTGCGTCCCCTTTTCACGCGCGCGGCAGAAGCCCGCCACCGGGCATTCGTCGCAGCGCGGGGCGCGCGGCGTGCAGATCGTGGCGCCCAGTTCCATGAGCGCCTGGTTCCAGTCGCCGGGGCGCTCCGGGTCGACCCAGCGATCCGCTTCGCCCGACTGGAGATACGTGCGGATATCCTCGAGGGACCGCTTGTCGTCGAGCCACCGGGCGAAGACGCGGATGACGTTGCCGTCCACCGCCGACACGGGCAGGCCAAAGGCGATGCTCCCCACGGCCCCCGCCGTGTACGCGCCGAGGCCGGGAATCGACCGCAGGTCCGCCAGCGTGCGCGGAAGCGTTCCCCCAAAGCGCTCGACCACCTCGCGCGCCCCCCGCCGGAGCAACGCCACGCGACGGTAGTAGCCGAGCCCCTGCCATAAACGATGCAACGTATCCTCGTCCGCAGCGGCCAGCGCGCGGATGTCGGGGAGCGCGGCAAGGAACCGCTCGTAGTACGGGATCACCGTGGCGACCCGCGTCTGCTGAAGCATGACCTCGCTGACCCAGATGGCGTACGGATCGTTCGTCCGGCGCCAGGGGAGATCGCGGCAGGCCCGGTCGAACCAGGCGAGCAGCGTCCGGCGGATTTCCGCGAGGGCGGCCGCGTCGACCTTGCGCCCGCGGGCCACTCACGCCCCCTGCAGGTCGACGAGGGGGAGGATGCCGCAGAAGGCGATCCCCTTGCGGTCGACGGCGATGGACAGCGGGTACACTTCGACCCCCGCGGCGACCGCTTCCTGCAGCGCGGCGGTGTATGCGGGATCGATGTCGGCGGCGGGGCCGAACGCCGCGCAGTCGGAGCGGTGCACGAAGAAGAGCACGGCCGCCCGGTGCCCCTGCGCGCGCAGTTCGGCCAGCTCGCGCATGTGTTTCGCACCCCTCGCGGTGACGCTGTCGGGGAACCGGGCCACGCCGCCGTCGGCGAGGCTCACGTTCTTCACTTCCACATAGGCGTCCGGAAGGCCGGGGCCCTGGAGGAAAAAGTCGAGGCGGGTCGCCTTCGAGATCGCGTATTCCGCGCGCACGGCGGTGTACGCGGCCAGCCCGGGAATCGCCTGGGCGCGCAGGAGTCCGCCGACGACCCGGTTGGGGATGCCCGTGTTCACGCCGACCCATGTGCGCCCGATGCGCACCGCTTCGAGCGTGTACGGAAGTTTCCGCTTCGGATTGGCGTCGTGGGAAACGAGCGCGGTGCTCCCCGGCCGGTTGCAGCCGAGCATCGAGCCGGAGTTGGGGACGTGCACCGTAACCGTTTCGCCGTCCAGGTCCACATCGGCGAGAAAGCGCTTGTAGCGCCGGAGCAGAACCCCTTCGCGAACGGGCCTTTCGAACGGGAACCGCATTCCTGCATCCGCCCCGCTTACCAGAGGCCGAGTGCCCGCGTGAGCAGGATGCCGCTCACGGCCAGGTAGCCGAGCCAGGCCTGCCACTCCTTGTGCTTCTTCAGCATGAGGGCCGCGTCGTACTCCCCGAATCCGCGGAACTTCGTGAGCGCCGGCGCAAACCGGGGCACGCCGGAGTTCAGGTAGCCGGGCATCTCGTCGGGAAAGAGGCGCACGAGATCCCCCTCTTCCTTGCGGATGATCTGGTGATAGACGTACAGGTAGGCGATGACGAAGCCCACGGCGAACCAGGGGTTGCCCCCCATGACCGACACGCCGATGCCCGCGATGAAGCTGCCCACGTAGAGCGGGTTGCGCGTCATGGCATACGGGCCGTCGGTGGTCAGCACCTTGTTCTTGCGGATGAGCCCGCTGCTCCACGCGCGCAGGGCGAGGCCGGGGATGCCCAGGGGGAACCCGATGGCGAGCGTCGTCCACGTCGGCCGCGAGAAGTAGAGAAACCCGAGCGCGAACAGGAAGCCGAGAAACACCCGGCGGCGGACGATGAACTGAATCAGTTTCTGCATGGGCTTCACCCGGCTTCCGTAAGAATCCAGCGAACGGCGTCGAGCACGTCGTTCGCCACGTGATCAATTTTCACACCCTGCGCCACAGCCTTCTCGCGCTCGCGGGGGCCGTATCCTGTCTGCACGAGCACGCCGCGGCCGCCCACCGCATGGGCGAGCTGCACGTCGCTCACCTTGTCGCCGACGACATAGCTCGCCGGCAAATCGATGCCATGCTCGGCGGCCGCACGCTGAAGCAGCCCCGGCGCCGGCTTGCGGCACTCGCAGGCAATCGCATACGCAGCGATCTCCCCCTCGGGGTGGTGCGGACAGTAGTACAGCGCGTCGACCGCGGCCCCTTCGGCGGCGAGCAGCCCGAGCACGCGGGCGTTCACCGTTTCGACCTGTTCGACGGTCAGCAGTCCGCGCGCGATGCCGCTCTGGTTCGAGATGACGACGGCGGGCATCCCCGCTTCGCGCACGGCGCGCACCGCTTCGGCCGCGCCCGGAAGAAGGCGGATGCGATCCGGATCGCCCGCGTAACCGATCTCTTCGTTCAGATTGCCGTCGCGGTCGAAGAAAACGGCCGGGCGCAGGCTCACGAAGTCTCCCTCAGAGCATCCGCAGGGCGACGATCAGCACGGCGCTCACGGCGACGATGGCCAGCAGCGTGACGCGCTCGCTCTTCAGCGCCTTGCCGAAGTCGCTCTCGCCCTGGCGGTACCCGGTGATCCGGGGCACCCAGCGCGGCACTTCCTTGCAGTAATTGACGTACGGCTCGCCGAACTTCTCGCGCAGGTTCCACTCTTCCCACTGCACGATGTAGTGGTACTGGAACGCAAAGAGGGCGATGTAGACGGGCACGAGAATCCACGCGCCGGCGGCCATGACGAAGCCGAGGCTCAGAAAGAAGTTCCCCACGTACAGGGGGTTCCGCACGAGGCTGAACGGGCCGCCGTCGATGAGGATGCCGGTGGCGTTCGTACGCGTGCGCGAGATGCCGCCGATATGGCTGACCCCCCAGAAGCGCACGGCCTCGCCGATGAGGATCGAGGCGACCCCCACGGCCACCGAAACGGCGGTCGGGCGGATGTATCCCAGATAGATCAGGATGACGGCGAGAAGAATGAGGGGAATCGGCGTGTAGTCCCGTTTCTTGAAGAGCCACGCGCCAAGGCGAACGCTTTTATCCATCGTACACTCGAAAGAAGGTTATTGAATCAGGTATGCGGGCCGCTCGCAATGTTGGAGGAGTGACGAGTTACGAGTGACGAGTGACCGAGTTTTCGGCAAGGACCGCGCGATTCTTCCCGCCCTAGCCGGTCAGCGCTCAGTGCTTGGCGCTTAGCGCTTTGCTCCCAACCGCTCCTCCAGCCACGCAAAGAATTCCCCCGGCAGCTCGGCGCGGGCCGTGGCGACCAGCCAGCGGCCTTGCGTGACGCGGCGGCGCACCTTGACGGCGTCCTTCTGCGTGATGACGATCGGCAGGCCCCCCGCCCGCGACTCGATGCGCTGCACGTCCCCCTGCCCCCACGCGGTATGATCCGCGAGCGGGAAGGCCTCGCGCAGACGGATGCCCGCGGAATCGAGCGCGTCGAAGAACCGCTGCGGCCAGGCGATCCCCGCGGCAGCCACCGCTTCCGCAGGTGCGGTGGACGGCTTCCCATCGAGATCCGTGAAGTCCCCGAGCGCGACGGCGAAGCTGAAGCTCGGCCCCCGCCACTCGGGGGGAATCTCGGCCGAGCCGCGCAGCAGGAGCGCCGAGGCGCGCCCCAGGGCCGCGACCGGTTCCCGCAGCGGCCCCGCGGGGAGCAGCATGCGGTTCCCCAGGCCGCGCTCATCGAGAAGCACCAGATCCACGTCGCGGTGCAGCCGGCGGTACCCGAAGCCGTCGTCGAGAATGACCACCCCTGCCCCGGCGTCAACGGCAGAGCGCGCGCCGAGCACGCGATCGCGCGCCACCCAGACGGCGGCATCCGGCGCGAGCAGACTCATTTCGATCGGCTCGTCCCCCACGACGCGCGGATCGGAACCGTCGGTCACGCGCGCGGGCCCCTTGCCCGTGCCGCCGTAGCCGCGCGAAACAATGGCGGGCGCCCGGGACGCCAGATGCCGGGCGATCGCCACCGTGACCGGCGTCTTGCCGGCGCCGCCGACGACCAGGTTGCCGACGGAGATCACGGGCGCCGCAACCGCTTCCACATGGGCGGCGCGGCGGTTCCCATGCCAGCGCTGACCGGCTCCGTAGAGCGCCGCGAGCGTGCGGCCGAGGGGGCCGCCGCCGATCCCTTCAAACGGGCGTCCGGGCACGCACCCTCCCCCCGATGACGTCGACGTACCGCTCCAGAATCTTCCCCTGCTCGGCCACGGCCGCCGCGCCGGCCTCACCCATGCGCTCGCGCGCCACCGGGTCGGCCAGCAGCGCGCGAAGAATCCGGGCGCAGTCCTTCCAGTCGCGTCCCCGCAGGGCCGCGCCGCGCGCTTCGAGCAGGGCGGCCACTTCGGCAAAGTTCCCCACGTGGGGACCGTAGACGACAGGCCTTCGCGCGGCGGCCGCCTCGAGCATGTTGTGACCGCCGATCGGCACCAGGCTTCCGCCGAGGAAGCAGACCGTTCCCCGGCCGTACACGAGCGGCAGTTCGCCGACGGTGTCGAGCAGAAAGACGTCGCAATCCTCGGCGCCGTTGCGGCTGCGGCGTTTCCAGCGGAAACCGCGCTGTCCAAGAAGCCGCTCGACGTCGGCGACCCGCTGCGGATGGCGTGGCGCAAGAATCAGGCGGAGCGCCGGGCGGTACTGGCGCAGATCCTCGAACAGATCGAGCACCTGCTCTTCTTCGCCCGCGTGCGTGGAACCGGCCACGACCACCTCGGCATCCTCGGGCCAGCTGGCGATCGCGGGGAACTTGCCGGGGGCCTGCAGCCCCGCCCACTTCACGTTCCCCAAAACCTGCACGCGATCTGCGGGCGCACCCAGAGCACGGATCCGCTCGGCGCTCTCCTCGCCGTTCATGAGGAAGAGGTCGAACCGGGCGAAGATCGGCGCCAGCAGCCGGCGCACCATCCGGTACCGGCCGAAGGAGCGGGCCGAGATGCGGCCGTTGACGAGCAGAATCCGGGCGCCGCTTTTGTGCGCCATGCGCAGGAACTGCGGCCAGAGCTCGGTCTCGAAGACGAGCACGGTCTCGGGTCTTACGCGGTGGAACACGCGGCGCAGGAACCAGTAGGAGTCGAGGGGAATCAGCGCCGTGGCGGCGCGGGAACCCAGCGCACGCTCGGCCTGTTCGAGCCCTGTGGTGGTCATCGTGGTCACGAGCAGGGCGCGATCGGGAAACTCGTCGAGCAGGCGCTCGAGCAGCGGGCGCGCCGCCATGAATTCTCCCACCGAGGCACAATGGGCCCAGATGACCGGACGCCCGCGCAGGCGATCGTAGACGATGGGGGCCCAGTTGCCGAGCCGGTCCGACAACCGCGTCCGCCAGCGGGGCACGACGACGAGGGCCGGGTACAGCAGGAGAAGGATCAGCTCGACGATGATTTCGTAGACGAGAAACAATCAGTCCTCGCCCGTGTACCCGGCGCGCGCATCGAGGCGCCGCCGTTCATCGTTCATGAGGGTTTCGATGCGAAGCCGGGCCGCTTCGAAGTCTTCGTCGGGCGCGATGCGGATCGATTCGGACCAGCGCACGTACACCTTGTCGAACGGGGTGGGCACGAGAAAGCGGTCCCAGGAGCCGAGCCGTTTCCCGCGGTGCGACGCGGCCGTCACGCAGATGACCGGAACTCCGCTCTCCCGGGCGAGCTCGACCACGCCCGGCTTGACGCGGTAACGGGGACCCTTCGGTCCGTCAGGCGTGATGCCGACGTCAAGCCCCTCGGCCAGCGCGCGCCGCATGATGTCCATGGCTTCGCTTCCGCCGCGCGTGCTCGATCCGCGCACGGCCTCGAGGCCGAACCGGCGAACCACCCGCGCGATCAGTTCCCCGTCGCGCGAACTGGAGATGAGCACCCTGACTCCCCTGCCCCGGTAGCAGAACGGCAGCATGAGCAGGCGGCCGTGCCAGAAGACCACGATGACATGCTCGCCCTGGCGCACGTGGCGCAGGATGTTCTCCTCGTCGATCTCCATGCGCAGGGTGAGCCGGTAAAGGCGCAGCACGAGCGCGCCGAAGGCGGCCGCGAGCAGAATCAGGGCGCGATCCTTCCACTTGAGCCGACGATCGGCAGAACTCGCCCGGGGCGCGGTGGGGGGGCTCGAAAGCGGCGCGGAAGTCATCCGATAAACGGTAACACCCGGCCCGCTTCCATTCCACTCGCGGAACGGAGGGAAAGGGCGGGCCGTTCGGCGGGATCAGGCCGGCTCGGCGGAATCGTCGGGGGCCGGGGCTTCTGGCGGCGTATCCTCCGACGCCCCCTGTTCCGCGAACTGCAGCTGGTAGAGGCGGGCATACTCGCCGCCGCTCTCGAGAAGTTCGTCGTGGCTCCCCACTTCGGCGACGCGGCCGTTGACGATGGTGACGATGCGGCTCGCGTTGCGGATGGTCGAGAGACGGTGGGCGATGACGAAGGTCGTGCGCCCGACCATGAGGTTGTCGAGGGCGCGCTGCACTTCCTTCTCCGCCTTCGTGTCCAGCGCGCTCGTCGCCTCATCCAGGATGAGGATCGGTGCGTTGCTGAGAATGGCGCGGGCGATGGAGATGCGCTGTTTCTGTCCGCCCGAGAGCTTGACCCCCTGCTCGCCGACGACGGAATCGTAGCCCTCGCTGAGCCCGAGGATGAACTCGTGCGCGTGGGCCGCCCGCGCGGCCGCCTCGATCTCCTCTTCCGACGCATCCGGTCGCCCGTAGCGGATGTTGTTGCGGATCGTGTCATTGAAGAGGAAGGTGGTCTGGGTGACGATGGCGATCTGCTCGCGCAGAGACCGCTGCGTGTACTCGGTCGCGTCAACGCCATCGAAGAGAATCCGCCCCTGCGTCGGATCGAAGAAGCGGGGAATCAGGTTCACGAGCGTCGACTTGCCGCCGCCGCTCGGGCCGACGAAGGCGATCATTTCGCCGGTGCGCACCGTCAGATCGATGTCCTTGAGGACCTCGTCCTGGCCGGGGGCGTAGGCGAAGGAGACGTGTTCGAAGACGATGTCCTTGCGCACGGGCGGCATCTCGCGGGCGTCGGGCCGGTCCAGGATCTCCGACTTCGTATCGAGGATCTCGAAGACCCGCTCGGCCGCGGCGGCCCCGCTCTGAATCGTGTGGTTGACCCCATTCAGCTTCTTGACGGGATCGTAGAGCATCATGAGCGAAGCCATGAACGAGAAGAAATCGCCCTGCGTGATCTCGCCGCGGATGACCATGACGCCGCCGAGCAGAATGATGCTCGCGACCCCGACGGCGCCGATGAGCTCCATGAGGGGAAAGCTGACCGACTTGATGCGCGTGAAGCGGCGGATGATGTGCAGCAGCTTGTTCTCTTCGCTGCGGAAGCGCTTCGACTCGACCGCCTCCATGTTGAACGCCTTGACGACGCGGATGCCGGTGAACCCCTCAATGAGCACGTGGTTCATCTGCCCCATGACCGCCTGCCCCTCGCGCGTGTAGTTGCGCAGGCGCTGGCCGAACTTCGCCAGCGGATAGACCGCGATGGGGAAGACGATCATCGAGACCAGCGCCAGGCGGAAGTTGAAGTAGAAGACCATGAAGGTCAGGCCGATGATGGTCAGGATGTGCAGCGCCAGCGCCGTCACCGCCTGCGTCGCCGCCGTGTTCATGAGTGTGATGTCGTTCCACACCCTTGCCGTCAGATTGCCGGTCGACGTGTTCGAGAAGAACTTGAGGTCCTGGCGCAGCAGGTGATCGACCACCTCCTGGCGGATGTCGATGATCGCCTTCTGGCCCACCATGCTCATGATGTAGGACTGCAGGTAGAAGAAGATCCCCTTGATGAGGAAGAGACCGACGATACCCGCCGCGATTGGATACAGCGCCGCCTCTTCGCGCGCCGTGAAGATGCGGTCCATGACCGGCTTGACCATGTAGGCCGTGCCGCTCGTCGCGGCGGCGACCACGCCCATGCAGGCGGTCGCGAACAGCGCCTCGCCCAGGTACGGGCGCACGTAGCGGGCCATGCGGAGGTAGATATTCTTGTTGGGAACGACGCTCATGCGATTTGCCGGTTCGGTTACCTGCGCGACGGCAGGGCGTTGAGGATGGCTGCCGCGGCGCGATCGGCCGCCCCCGGCTCGCCCAGCGACGTGCGGAGCGCCCGCAGGTCGGCGTGGACTTCGGCGCGTCGCCCGGCGTCACCGAGAATGGTCAGCGCGTAGTCGGCGAGCTGCGGACCGTTGACTTCATTCTGCAACAGTTCGGGCACGACTTCACGTCCGGCCAGGATGTTGGGGAGAGAGAAGTGCGACAGCTTGACAAGCCGCTTCGCGATGGCGAGGGTCAGCGGGTGCAGCCGGTAGACGACGGCCATCGGAACCTCGGCGAGCGCGGTCTCGAGCGCGGCCGTGCCCGAGGCCACCCAGGCGAAGTCGCAGTCGGCCATGACCGCGGGCAGCGGACGGTCGTCCAGGGCGACCCCGGCCTCGACGGCAGGCTGCAGCATGGTGCGATCGACGGTCGAGGCCACCGGGAGCAGAAAGCGCGCCTCGGGATACTCTGCGCGCACCCGCTGCACCGCCTCGAGCATCGGGGGGAGCAGGCCGGTCACTTCGCTGCGCCGGCTCCCGGGAACGACGCCGATGACAGGCGCGGCATCCGGATCGGGGCGCGCGGGGCCCTTGCAGTCGTCGAGCAGCGGGTTGCCGATGAACTCGGCCGTCACCCCGTGTTCCGCATAAAAGCGGGTCTCGAAGGGGAAAATGACGAGCAGCTGTTCGATGAGCGCGCGGATCTTGCGCACCCGCCCGGCGCGCCAGGCCCAGAGCTTGGGGGGAATGAAGTAGATGGTGCGGATCCCCGCCTCGCGCACGGTCTCGGCCAGGCGCAGGTTGAAGTCGGGAGCGTCGATGAAGATGACGGCATCCGGCTTCCACCGGCGGATCGTTTCGGCCGCCTCGCGCTTGATCTGCAGGATGCGCCGCAGACGGGGGAGCAGTTCGACCACCCCCATGACGTTCATTTCGCCGATGTCGGCCAGCAGGTCGACGCCGGCCGCCTTCATGCGCGTGCCGCCGATGCCGCGAATCTCGCACCCGGGAACCCGATCGCGCAGGGCGCGCGCCAAGGCGGCGCCGTGGTATTCGCCCGAGGCCTCGCCGGTGGAGATGAAGAAGCGCATGACAGCAGCCCCGAGGTCACGCCTCGGCGGCTTCGCCCTCTTCGGCGTTGCCCGGACGCGTGACCCCGCGCTCGGACTTCTCGAGAAAGTCGACGAAGGGATCGACGAAGCGGCTCCCGCCCAGCGTCCGCCGGATCTCCTCGACCGCGTCCTTCATCTTGAGCCCGCGGTTGAAGGCGATGCGGTAGGCGTCCTTCAGGGCGCGCATCTCGTCGGGCGTGCCGCCGATGCGCTTCAGGCGCACGACGTTCAGGCCGAACAGCTTCGCGCGGTCGCCGTTGGCGATGCAGAACGGGGGCACGTCCATCGTGACCAGCGCGCCGCCGCCGAGCATGGCGCCCGTGCCGACGCGGGTGAACTGGTGCACGCCCGAGATGCCGCCGAGCACGACGTCGTCTTCGATGGTGACGTGCCCCGCCAGGGTGGCCAGGTTGGCGAAGACGTTGCGGCTGCCCACGATGCAGTCGTGCGCGATGTGCACGTGCACCATGAAGAGGTTGTTGTCGCCGACCCGCGTCACCATGCCGCCCCCTTCGGTGCCCGGGTTCATGGTCACGTATTCGCGGATCTGGTTTCCGTCGCCGATTTCGAGCGTCGACGGTTCCCCATGGAACTTCAGGTCCTGGGGAATGGAGCCCAGGCTGGCGAACTGCCAGACGCGGTTGCTGCGGCCGAGGGTCGTGTGCCCCTCGATGACGACGTGGGGGCCGATGACGGAACCGTCGCCGATGCGCACGTGTTCGCCGATGACGCTGAAGGGTCCGATCTGGACGTCGGCGCCGAGTTCGGCCTTGGGGTGGATGACGGCGGAGGGGTGAATCAGTGACGACATGGTTCGCTCAGGAATCGGACAGGGATATCGGGTACGCGGTTGCGTCCGCGTCCGTTGTTAGGTTTTCTCCGGTTCCGCCTTGGACAGCTTCGCCACCTGACGGCGAATCTCGGGAAGCTTCGCGAAGACGCCGGACGAACGGAGCCAGTTGCGGTAGGGGATGGCCGGCGATCCGCCCCATTCGGTGCCGTCGGGCAGATCGTGGGAAATGCCCGACTGGGCGGCGATGCGCACGCCGTTGCCGATCTTGAGGTGGCCGATGATCCCCGCCTGGCCGGCGATGATGCAGCCGTCGCCGATGCTCGTGCTCCCCGCGATGCCGGTCTGGCTCACGATGAGCGTATTCTGCCCGATGCGCACCCCGTGGGCGATCTGAACCAGGTTGTCGATCTTCGTGCCCCGGCCGATGACCGTGTCGTCGAGGGCGCCGCGATCGATGGTCGTCCCGGCCCCGATCTCGACGTCGTCTTCGATGCGCACCCCCCCGACCTGAGGGATCTTGCGGAAGCCGTCTTCGCCCGGCGCGAAGCCGTAGCCGTCGCCGCCGACCATGACCCCCGGCTGCAGCACGACCCGGTCGCCCAGCCGGCAGGCTTCGCGGATGACACACCCGGCGTGCACGACGCAATCGGCCCCCAGGACGACGTCGTCGTAGAGCACCGCGTTCGCCTCGATGCGTGTCCGGTCGCCGATGCGTACGCCGGCGCCGATGCGGGCCCCCGGTCCGATGCTGACGTCGGCGCCCAGGCTGGCCGACGGATCGACCGTCGCGTGGGGATGGATGGCGAAATGGCGCGGCGGGCGCACCATGAGGATCTCGACGGCGCGCGCGAACGCCTCGTAGGGATTGGGCAGCCAGACCAGGCGTTTCCCCGGCTCCTCGATTCCCTCCATGACGAGCACGGCGTCGGCGCGCGTGGTGGCCAGGTGGGCGAAGTACTTCGGATTCGCCAGAAAGGTGATGCTGCCCGGTTCGGCGGTCTCGATCGGCGAAACGCGCGTGATCTCGGGATCGCCCTCACCGACGACCTTGCCCCCCAGCCGCGATGCAAGTTCAGACAGGCGCAAGCTTACTTCTTGCCCCCGGCCGGCTTGCTGCGCGCGTTGTACAGATCGAGCACCTTGGTGGTCAGATCGTTCTTCTCGGGCGCGTAGAGGATGCCCCCCTGCTGCTTCTCGAGAATCAGGGAGTAGCCCTCTTTGCGGGCCAGCTCCTTGAGAATGCCCTGCACATCGTCGTAGATGTCGCGGGTGAGCTGCTGCTCCTTCTCGAAGAGCCCCGTGCGCAGCTCCTGCATGCGGCGGGCGAGCTCTTCGCGCTCCATGAGCACTTTTTCCTGCTCCTTCTGGAAGGCTTCGGGGCTCAGCACCGTGCGCTTCTTCTCGAGGTCGCCGATCTTCTGTTTGAAGTCTTCTTCGCTCTTCTTGAGCTTCTCGGCGCGGAATTCCTGTTCCTGGGCAAGCAGGTCCTTGGCCGCCTGGCCGCGCTTGCTCTGATCCAGAATCCGCTGGAAGTCTACGTATCCGATTTTGACTTCCTGCGCGCCGGCAGGAACCGCTGCGGCCACCAGACCGAAAACCATCAGCGCCAGGGGGAGTTTACGCATCATGTACCGCTTGCCTCCTCAGCAAAATGACAAACGTCCAGTGTAGCAAAGAAAGCCGTTCGAATTCCATCTCACCCGCGCCGGGCGACCGGATTCTCCACGCGCGATTTTTCTGGCCAGACGCAGGGCCATAGGCAAGGCCATAGGCAGGGAAAGAAGCCGGAACACCGCTTGTGGAGCGCGGCCGGAGCGCCTAGACCTTCACGGGGGAATCGGTGTACACTAACCTTTTAGCGACCCTCCACACCCCGCCCTTACTGGTAAAAACGCTTGGAATCCCTGACGCTTACACTTACCGCAAAGGACGAAATCGTTTTCGGAACCGACGGCTGGCGCGGCATCATCGCCGACAGCTTCACGTTCGAAAACCTGGCGATCGTGGCAAAAGCCTACGCCAAATTCCTCAAGAAAGAGGGGCTCAACAAGGCGGTCGCCGTTGGCTACGACACGCGGTTTCTTTCCAAGGAATTCGCGGAGATGGCCGCGGGGGTCATCGCGGCCAACGGGCTGCCGGTGCACCTTTCAAACCAGCCGATCCCCACGCCGGCCCTGAGCTACGCCGTGCGGATGCTCGATCTCGCCGGCGGGGTCATGATCACCGCCAGCCACAACCCCCCGGCTTTCAACGGCTTCAAGGTCAAGGGTTCCTACGGCGGCAGCGCCACCATGCCCATCGTGCGCAAGCTCGAGAAGGAGATCCGCACGCTCGGACGCGGCGACTACCGGCCCACAACTCCCCTCGCCGCCCAGATCGACGAAGGCCTGATCACGGTTCAGGACCTGCGCACCCCGTTCCTCAAGCGCGTCGGCGAGCTGGCGGGGCTCAAGGGGACGGCCCCGGGCCCCATCGTCGTCGATTCCATGTACGGCGCGGGCCAGGGGTGCATGGCCGAAGTTCTGCGCGCCGCGGGGTACGAGGTCATCGAAATCCGCAACACGATCAACCCCTCCTTCGGGGGAAATGCTCCGGAGCCGATCGAGAAGCACCTGGCACCCCTGCGCGAAGCCATCTTCACTCACAAGGCGGGCATCGGCCTGGTGACCGACGGCGACGCCGACCGCATCGCCGCCATGGACGGCGCGGGCAACTATGTCGACAGCCATCGCATTTTCGCTCTGCTCCTCCGGTTCCTCGTCGAGTCGCGCAAGGAAGTCGGCAAGATCGTCAAGGCGTTTTCGAGCACGCAGATGATCGATCGGCTCGCGCGCCGCTACGGCACGCCGCTCGACATCGTGCCGGTGGGCTTCAAGTACATCACCGAGGTCATGCTGCAGGAAGACGTGCTCATCGGGGGCGAAGAAAGCGGTGGCATCGGCCTGCGCGGCCATCTGCCCGAACGCGACGGCGTCCTGAACGGGCTGCTGCTCGTGCGCATGTGCGAAGAAGCGAACACCAATCTGGCCGGGCTCGTCGCCGATCTGCTGCGCGAGGTCGGTCCCCACGAATTCGCCCGCCGCGACCTGATATTCACCGAGCACGAAAAGGTCGTGACCACGCGCCGTCTGCGCGACGATCCGCCCCGGGAGCTGGCGGGCATGACGGTCGAGCGCGTCTCGGAGATCGACGGCACCAAGTTCTTCTTTGAAGACGAAGAGTGGCTCATGATCCGCCAGTCGGGCACCGAGCCCGTGGTTCGCCTGTACAGCGAGGCGAAGAGCATGGCGCGCGTCGAGGCCTACCTGGATGCCATGGAGCAGTGGCTGCGGCAGAAATAGGCCCTGCAAACCAAGCGCCAAGCGCTAAGCACTAAGCGCTGACCGGCGAGGGCAGGACGTTCCAGGTCCTTGCCGGTAAATCGTCAATCGCCAATCGTAACTTGCCAGCGCCAAGCGCCGAGCACTAAGCGCTACGAAAGCATCGGAACCCGTTCGTGTCGAGCCGACGCCAGGATGCAGAGCGGCCTGCGACGGCGAGACAGGCGCATGGGCACTCAGGTGCACCTCTCGCTGTCGACCTCCACCCTGTTCCGGTCAGTCAGCTCGAGGCGAACGGAAAAGGAGACGCCCGGTCAAGGCGAGAAGTATCGAGCGGCCCTTGCCGGCAAATCGTCAATCGTCAAGTGTCTTGATTCGTCACTCGTAACTCGTCACTCGTCACTCCTCTTGACCGCTCCCCAAGCGGGCCCCAGAATAGGGGAAGGAGGGGATGTCACGCATGACCAATTCGGAACGCGATCTCAAGCTGCTCAAGCAGAAGATCGATCTGCTCATCGACGGCTATCAGGTTCTCTACATGAAACTCGAGCAGCAGAACCGCCTCCTGAAGCGGGTTGAAGCGCAGCTCCCGGCGCCCCCGGAGTCCGAAGACCGCGCCGAAGAAGACCAGCTGCTCGCCTCAGCCGAAAACTCGAAGGTCGTCCGCATGAGCGAACGCTTTCTCGCCCGCGTCCGCCGCACCGCCCAGCCCCCCGAAACCACCGACTGGGACCCCGACGAGCCGCAGCCCTCCTGAAGCAAGCGCCAAGCGCTGAGCACTGAGCGCCAAGGAAGCAAGGACCTGGCATTCAAGTTCCATTGATGGCCAGGATGGGTGCGCCGCTGCAGTTCCCCCCTCGGGGGAACGTGTCCAGCAACTCCAACCCTGAGGGAGGGGGGGCACTCACGCAAAGCGCCAAGCGCTGAGCGCTGAGCGCCAAACGAGGCAAGGGCGAAGTGTTTCAAGGCCCTTTCCGAATACTCGTCACTCATCACTCGTAACTCGTAACTCGTAACTCGTCATCCCCCAAATCGTCAATCGTAAATCGTCAATCGTAAATTGAGTGGAGCGTTTCGTCGCGATCCCCCACGCCTGTGGCCGGGTCGCGACATACCCGCCCGCCGCGCAACCGGGTCCCCATCCACCCTCCGGCCGGCGTTCGTTCCGGCCACCTCGACCACGACTTCACCATGACGACGCCCGTTGTCTTCTCGCTTCGCCGGGCGGCGGCCGAGGCGCGGCGTGGCTGGCACGGATCACGCTTTTCGCAATCCCGCCGACGTACCGGGCCCTCCCGGCCCGGGCGTCCATGGAGGATTGCCTATGCGTTCGATCGCACGAATGACCGCCCTGCTGCTGCTCGTCCACGCGGTGCCCGCCTGGGCGAAGACCGAGTCGACCATCTATACCCCGGAGAAGGTGCAGTCGGCGCGCGACAACATCGCCCGCTACGACTGGGCGAAGTCGGCCCGCGACACGGTCGTGGCCTACGCCGCGAAGTGGGTGGCCATGAGCGATGAACAGATGTGGAATTTGCCCGTCGAGCAGACGGTACCCCGCACGATCTACGTGAACCAGCATCTCGGCTGCCCCATTCACGGCCGCCAGATCATCGACAAGTATGGCGCCTACGGCGGCTGGAAGGTCGATCCGGTCAACAAGCCCTGGAAGGTGCAGTGCCCCATCGGCGGCGAAACCTGGCCCACGAACGATTACGCGCGCTTCTACGCCAGCGGCAAGGACGCGAACAACGTATTCCAGTTCTCCCGCGCCAACCGCTCGCTGCTCTACTCGGTCGACAGCACACGCAACTACGGCGTCGACGACGGCACCGGCTACGTCGACGGTTCGGGCAACCGCTACAATTTCATCGCCTACTACGTGCACTGGGGGGTCTGGCAGAACGTCGGCCGCAGCTGGAGCCAGGCCCTCGTGAACCTGGGCGAGGCCTATGCCATGACCGGCAACCAGGCCTACGCCCACAAGGCGGCCATTCTGCTCAGCCGCATCGCCGACCTGCTGCCGAGCATGGATACGAATTACTGGTCGTCGCGCGGCTATCCGCAGGGCGACGGCACCAGCGGACGCGGGCTCGTGCTCGGTTCCATCTGGGACGCCAAGACGGCCTCGGCGGTCGCCCGGGCCTGGGACGCCGTCTGGCCCGGCATTCAGAACGATCCCGCCCTCTATACCTTTCTGCAGGGTAAAGCGAACCAGTACGGACTCTCGACGGTCAATTCGCCGTCGGCGCTGGCGGCGCACATCCGCATCCGCGCCCTGGTCCCGATGCTGCAGGCGGTGCAGCAGCGGCGCATCCGCGCGAACGAAGGGGTGCACCAGAGCGCCTACGCCGAAATGGCCCTCGCCCTGGATGATGCGACGGCGACTCCGCAGTGGCTCGACTGGCTGCTCCAACCGGGCACCGTCTACGACGGCGGCGGACATCTCCCCTCGGTGCTCGTCGACTGGGTCGACCGCGACGGCGGCACCGACGAGGCCTCGCCGGGCTATACCTGGGTCTGGCTTGAAGCCATCCAGCCGCTGGCCGACCTGATCGAAGACAGCCCGTACGCAGAAAAATTCTCGCTGACGAAGTATCCGAACTTCCGCCCCTTTCTCTCCTTCCCCTTCTGGCTGCAGATCCAGCCGACCTACTATCCGCACATCGGCGATGACGGCGCGACCGGCAATCCGGGGCTCGCGCCGGGAACCGACGCGGGGCGCTACGCCGCCGCCTTCCACCGCTACGGCTATCCGGAACTGGCGCGCATGGCCTATACGCTCAACGGCAACAAGGCCGATGGTCTTCACGGCAGCGTCTGGGATCCGGGCGCCGACGAGACGGCCGCCGCCATCGCCGCCGTCGTGCAGAAGGAGGGCGTGATCGAGCGCGGTCCGCTCCTGCTCCCCGGCTACGGCCTGCACGCCCTGACGACGACGACCGAGAACCGCGAGCCCGCCGCCGTCTGGCTCTACAGCGGACGCATGGCCAAGCACGGGCACTGGGACCGGCTGAACCTCGGGCTCTACGGCTACGGGCTCGATCTGGCCCCCGACCTGGGGTACCCCGACTATCCGACCGTCGACAGCCCGAACTACTGGGGCTTTCAGAACAACACCGTCTCGCACAATACGGTCGTCGTCGACGCGAAGCGCCAGAAGGCCGTGCGCGCCGGCATGACGCAGGCCTTTCTCGCCGACACCCCGGTCAAGGTCATGGAGGTCGACGGCAACGGCGTCTATGATGCGGCGCAGACCTACCGGCGCACGGTGCTCCAGGTTCCCACCGACCGCGGCTTCTACGTCGTCGACCTGTTCCGCGTCAAGGGCGGCAGCGACCACCTCTACAGCTTTCACGCCGGCCCCGGCGGCGTCACCCCGCAGAACCTCAAGCTCGTGCTGCAGACCGGCGGCACCTATGCGGGCCCCTCGGTCCCGTTCGGCTCCTTCTATGACGGAACCTGCTGCACCAGCTACACGGGAAGCGGTTTTCAGTTCTTCGACAACGTCTATCGTGACACCGCCCCGCCGGAGTCCTTCGCTCTCGAATGGGCCGTGCAGGACAACTGGGGGGCCAATGCGGCCGGGCGTGACGTGCGCCTCAAGGTCTGGTCGGCGGGCGACCGGGCTTCGAACGTGGCAATCGCGCGCGCCTATCCGCCGGCGAACATTCCGGGCAACCCGACCTCGCTGCGCTATCTGCTGGAGCGGCGGGTGGGGGCGGCGCCCCTGACGAGCACCTTCGTGCACGTGCTCGATCCCTACGAGGCGAGCGCCCAGGTCGCGGGGGTCGAACGCTTTACTCCGGTTCCCTCGACCGACGCGCAGGGATTCCCGCGCGTCGGCCTCCGCGTGCGGCTGACCGACGGACGCGTCGATACGATCATCCACAGCCTCGAAGCGGGCACTACAACGGTCGCGCCGACGGCCGACGGCGCGCAGCCCGCCTTCGAAGCCGACGGCCGCTTCACGGTCGTGGCCTCGCGCGACGGTACGATCGAGTGGGCCCACGTCGCCGGCGGTGCCGGGCTGCGGGCCGACGGCCAGGGCGACGTGCGCAATTCGCCCCCGTGGCGCGGCAACATCCTCGCCATCGACTCTTCCCGCAGCAACGACGTCAGGCTCGACGTCTCGCCGCCGCCGCCGGCCGGCCGCTGGACAGGGCGCTGGCTGCGCGTGGCGCGTCCCGACGGCCACAACCCGATTTACCGGATCCAGTCCGTCTATGCGACAGCAGAGACGGCGACGGTCCTGCTGGGCCGGGTAAACCCTGTCCGCGGGCACAAGGTGCTCACCGACTATGCGCAGGGGACGGCCGCCGACATCGTCGCGGGCGACGCGTACGAAGTGCTCGCCGACGCCTGGGGCAAGCCGGGGAGCTTCGTGCCCGAGGCCGACGACGTGCGCTACCCCGACGGCGAAGGGCCGGTGGCCGACGGCGGTGGCGACTCCGGATCGACGGGGGGCGAATCGGTCGTCAGCGCGCGCGTCGGCTCGACGCGGCGCTCGACATCCTGCGCGACGGCCCCGACGGCGGGGCTGGCTCCGCTCGCGGCAAGTCTGGTCTGGATGGGCATGCGCCGCCGCCGACGCGGCGGCGCGCGTCAGGCTTGACGGCTGCGATCGAGAAGGCTCTCGAGTTCGGTCCGATCGAACCGGTAGAACTCGTTGCAGAACTCACAGCGCACCTCGGCGCCGGCTTCCTTCTCGATCATGTCCTGCAGCTCGTCTTCACCCAGCGCGATGAGGGTGCGCTCGACGCGCGAGCGGGAACAGGGGCACCGGAAGCTGACCGGCTCGGTGGCGTTTACCTCGTACTGAAAGCCGTGGAACACGCGCTCGAGCATGTACTCGGGGGCGTCTTCGCGGCGCAGCACGGTCTGCAGCGGCGGCAGCCCGAGCAGATTTCCCTCGAGCCTTGCGAAGGCGTCTTCGCCGGCCCCCGGCAGATTCTGCAGAAGCAGCCCGCCGGCCGCGGCGACCGACCCGTCATCGCCCAGCCAGAATCCGAGGTCGACGTGAGAGGGAATCTGGGCGCTGACCGAGAAATAGTGCGCAAGGTCGCCGGCGATGTCGCCGTGCAGCAGGGGGACGATTCCCTGATACCGCTCGCGCAGCCCCAGGTCGGAGGTGACGCTCAGGACGCCCGCCCCCAGGCCGCGGTTGACGTCGGGTTGCCCGTCGGGGCGCGGCGGGGCCTCGGCGTCGGGCGCCAGCACATAGCCGCGCACGTTGCCCTCGCCGTCAGCGTCGGCATAGACCTCCTTGAGCGGACCCGCGACCTTGAACTGCAGGCCGATGCGATGGTTTCCCTTGACCATGGTCGACGCAAGCAGGGCCGCATTGAGGGCCCGCCCCAGCGCGGCGGCGGCGAGCGGCCCCCCGCCGCCGCGCAGACGCGCCTCCTCACAGAGGCCGGTCGTAACGAGGGCGACCCCCCGGAGGTTCAGTTCCCGGCTGGTGACCCGGACACGACGATTACGATGTTCAGACACAAAAAAACTCCGTTCTATACACTATAGCGAGAGACCGGCGCGGTTTCGACCACAGGCGGTTGCTTCAGGGCCGGTATGCGAGCCTCGCCGCGTGGGAGAGCGCCCGGGAAGACGCAACGTACTGGCAAGCGGCCGAACCCTATGGTACGGTTTGTCTTACTGTGGAGTCGAACCTCATGCGATCGGTTGTCTCTGTTGTTGCGCTCGCGTTCCTGCTCTCGGCCTGCAGCGGCCTGCCCAAGTCGCTGCAGCCCTACCGCGAAGATCCCACGGCTCTGGTCCACCAGATCGACCAGCACGTGTACTCGCCCGTCACGGCAGGCCTCAAGTCGCTGCAGGCCGACCTGCTCATCGACGTCACCGGCTTCTTCCCCCCCGAACGCCGGCCGGCAGAGCCGGTCTGGGTGCCCGGCGGCTTCGTGTGGAGCGAGGGCAAAAGCGCCTTCCGCCTGGCGCTCCCCCCGAAAGCGGCCCAGCTCGAGGCCCAGCTGCTCAGGACGCTCGAGGGCAAGGAAGAAGACATCGTGAACCGCCCGTTCTCAGAGCGGCTGGCCGGCGACACCCTTTCGGTACAGAAAACCGACGACGACCGCCTGGCCGTCACGGCGCGCACCCCTTCGGGCAATACCTGGCGGCTGCGGGTCGACGAAAACTTTCTCGTTCCCCAGGTCGAGGTCGACGCCGGCACCATGAAAATCCTGAGCGCCCTCGCCTATGACGATGCCCGGCCGGCACGGATTCAGGAAATCGCCACCGAATACCTGGGTGCCCAGACGACCCGCGTGCTCGTGAAAATCGCCTACGAGACCGTCGAGGGCTTTGCGATCCCGAGCGAGCTGTCCTACACGGGGGCCGTGGGGCAGGTCCAATTTCCGCCCTTCACGATTCGTCTGCGCAATGTACGCGTCAACGAGCCTGTACGCCTCTGAGCGGCCGGTGAGCCGCTTGAAAATAACGCTGTTTGAAGAATTTCGGGTCGACAGGCGGTCAAGGGCCGCGTTACCATGCACTTTTACAGGGGTGAGACCGGAGCGACCCGCCGGAAGAACCTCGCCCCGACGCGCCAGCGGGCGCAGCGCCGCTTTACACCAAATCCCCCCTTTTCTGAGGAGAACCTGACCATGGCTGAAAAGAAAACGTCGACCGGCAAGACCCGCAAGCCCCCCGCCGCCTTCATGAAGCCGATGCAGCCCGATGCGGCGCTCGGCGCCGTCATCGGTGACAAGCCCATGCCACGCACCGAAGTCATGAAGAAGATCTGGGAGTACATCAAGAAGAACAATCTCCAGGACAAGCAGAAGAAGACCCTCATCAACGCCGACGACAACCTCAAGAAGGTCTTCAACGGCAAGGGTCAGGTGACGATGTTCGAGATGACCAAGCTCATCTACAGCCACCTGGGCGAAGCCAAGTAAGTCCTTTCTACGAAGTGGATCGGAAAACGCGGCCCCGAGGGGCCGCGTTCTGTTTTCTGCGGGATGCTACAACGATGCTGACGCAGCCGGCCGGCGATGGGGATGCGTCCGGGCGGGGTAGCTCAGACACTCCGGTTCCCGGGCCGCGGGCCGAGGTTCGGGTCTGCGGCGGGGGTGCCGACCCCTCTCGGTGCTGACCGGGAGAACTGGCCCGAATGATGCCGGCGGCTCCATCCCTTTCAGCATAGGCCGACTGCGGCGGCCCCGCGCGGTCTCTGCCCCGCCTTTGGCGACGCGCCTTGACGCGGCCGGTCAGAGACGCACGGCGCCCGAGGTCAGCTTCGCGAAAAGTTCCTTGTCGACGGGGACATAGCGCTCTTTTTCCGGATCCCGGTAGAAGAGCGGGTCGGTGACCTGATCGGGGTCGAACCCTTCGCGCTGCAGCTCGACCTTGCGCAGCTTGAAGGTTCCCGTCAGCGAGGCCTCGCGCTGCCAGCGCAGAAACAGCGGCTGCGCGTACTCGGGCAGATTGCGGCGCACGTGATCGTACACCGAGGCCCAATCCGGTTCCGCATTCTCGGCCGAGTTGATCGAAGCCATCCCGGCCCGGCCGTCGGCGCCGGGAACTTCGACGCCGTAGACATTTGCGACTTCGATCTGCGGATGCATCGTCAACACGTCGGCGACCTCGTTGGTCGAGACGTTTTCTCCCTTCCAGCGATAGGTGTCGCCGATGCGGTCGACGAAGTAGAAGTAGCCGTCCTTGTCCATGCGCAGCAGGTCGCCGGTGCGAAAGTAGCGATCGCCTTGGACGAAAACGTCGGTCAGGATCTTCTTCTGCGTCGCCTTGTCGTCGGTATAGCCGTCGAAGCGGGTGTTGACTCGCTTGGGGTCGATACGGCCGAGCAGTTCGCCGGGCTCGTCGATGTCACAGGGGATGCAGAAGCCGTCAGGCCCGCGCACGACCTCTTCGGTGATCGGATCCCATTTGACGAGCACGGTGTTGTAGATGCGCCGCGAGAGCACGTTCAGCTGCCCGACGGCGCCGAGGTGGCCGTTGAGGTTCATCATATTGGCATTGCCCTCAGTGGCCGCATAGAACTCGTGCACCTTCTCGATGCCGAAGCGGTCGACGAACTGACGCCAGACCTCGGGACGCATGCCGTTGCCGGCCACGGCCCGCACCTTGTGCATGCGGTCGTCGGGGCGCGGCGGCTGTGCGACCAGATAGCGGCAGACCTCGCCGATGTAGACGAAGACGGACGCTTCATACTTGCGCACGTCGTCCCAGAAGCGGCTCGCGCTGAACCTGCGGGCGAGCACGACCTGGCCGCCGAACAGAAAACCCCAGCTCACCCCGAGCATGAAGGCGCTCGCGTGGTAGAGCGGCAAGCAGACGTAGACGACGTCATCGCTCCCGGCGGCCACCGCGATGCCGCCGATGCCGTAGCCGCCCGCAAAATAGCGGATGTTGGGGCAGCGCCCCGCCTTGGGGAGCCCCGTGGTACCCGACGTGTAGATATAGACGAGATAGTCGTTGCCGCGGGCGGCGTTCAGCCGCAGCCCCTGCAGAACAGCCGGGCCCGCCTGATCGGCCAGAGCCAGCAGGTCCTGCGCCCCTTCGGGAAGCGCCCGATCGGGCTGCTCGCTGCGCTCGACCACCAGCTTTTCGCGCGGCAGGCTGAGCTCCGCCGCGATTTCGAGCACCGGATCGAGGCACTCGGCGCCGACGAACAGCGCCTTCATCCCCGAGGCTTCGAGCACGTGGCGCAGCGGCACCCCGGCGAGGTTCGTGTTGATGAGCGCCGCCGTGACCCCGAGCCGGTTGAGACCGTATACCATGAAAAGAAATTCAGGCCGGTTCTCCATGACGACCGCCGCGACGTCCCCCTTGCGCAGCCCGAGCGCCGCCGCCGCCTGCGCGTAGCGCGTCAGCTGGCGATCGAGTTCCGCATAGGTATACTGGCGGTCCTCGAAGCGCAGACAGACCTTCTGTCCCCGGGCGCGCGCGTGCTCGGCGATGACCTTCGCCGGCGACATCTCGTCGTCGCCTTTGAGCGACAGCGTCTTGACCGCATTTCGCGCCCGGCGGGCGTTCAGCTTCGCAACGGTGAGGAGCGACATGGATATACCTGTGAGAATCGGGGGTTCGCAGTGCGCCGAAGCGGGCCAGCCGCCCGGCGGGAGGTGAGACAGTATAACATGTCTACCCCGCGGTCGACGAAGCCTTGAGGCGCGCCGCAGTTTGCGCTTTACTATACCCTCCGCTCGAGTATCCGATGCCTCCACGCAACCACCGCACGCTGACCGAACGCCCCGATCTGGTCTTCGACATCGAGACCATCCCCGATGCCGGGCTCTGCCGGGCCGTCTATGGGGAACCGGGCATGTCGGATGCCGAGGCCATCGAGGCGGCCCTGACCGCCCTCAACCGGCTCGAATCCGGCATCCTGCCCGAGGCGTTTCAGCGCCCCATCGTCATCGCCGGATGTCTTCTCGATTACCGTGCCCGGACGGTGCGTCCGTACCTGTTCATCGAGGGGCGCCCGCGTTCGCCCGACGAGCAGTCGATTCTCGCGAACTTCTGGCGCCTGCTCGAGCCCGACGACCACGAATCGCTCCCCCGGCGTCTCGTCAGCTTCAACGGCAAGGCCTTCGACATGCGTGTCATGGAGATCCGGTCGCTCCAGTACGAAAACTTGGGGAGCGCCGCCTATTTCAAGCCCTCGGAGAAGTACGATACGTACCGGCACAAGTACAACGACGACGAACACCTCGATCTCTGCGACTACCTGCCGAACTACGGCAGCAAGGCCGGCTACAGCCTGCGCACAGTCGCCTCGCTGCTCGGCCTTCCCGGCAAGGACCAGATGGACGGGTCGCAGGTCTATCCGGTCTACCAGCAGGGAGGCATCATGCAGATTGCCGCCTACTGCTTCGAAGATGTCATCCAGACGGCGCTGATCAAGATGCGCCTCGATCGCCTGCGCGGAATTGTGCCGGTCGACGAGCTGCGCGACAGGGTCGCCTGGTTTCTCGACGCGGTCGAGCGTTTCCTGGTCGACCAGGCGGTGCCGATGGAGAGCGCCTTCGCCCATACGCTGGAGGAAGTGCGGCGCCGCTACCGCCCCGCCCTGCTCCCACCCGTCCTGCTTTCCGACACCCCGTCGCCCCCGGCCGGCGGCGAGTGAGTCCCCCGAGAGCCCTCAGCTCGACTTGCCCGTGCCCATGGAGCCGTCCTTCCACTTCAGACGGCTCGAGCGGCGGTGGTCTTCCGGCGCAACCGGGGCGCCCGGACCGCCCATGCGCCGGTAGGGCTTGAACCGCGGTTCCCGGTTGTACAGGCTCGGCGTCTGCGCTTCGACATGGAGATTTTCGCGCGCGAATTCCTCAAAACGCGTTTCGTCGAGCCATGCGCTCGGGTGCACGCGAATCGGGACTCCGCGGAAGCGGGGGTTGTCGCGCAGCCGGTGGGCCAGCTGGTCGCGGGCGACCCCCGGGCCGAAGATGACGATCTCGCTCGCACCCGTCAGAAACTCCTCAACGCGCCGGTACAGGTCGCCGATGTGTTTCTCGCGGTCTGACTTCACCCTGCGGGTCATGTAGTCTTCGATGACCCGCCGGATCTTGCGCGGCACGTTGCCCAGGATGAAAGCAACGGTGGGCTCGCGGCCCGGGCGGTGGCTGTACAGCCAGGCGCGCCGCTGATCGATCAGCACGCCGATTCGCAGTTCCGGATTTGGCATGGCTCCCTCGTTTTGCCTTCACGATAGGCGAGAGGGTCGCCTGGGGCGACGGATGTCGGCGGCGTCTCCGGCGCTGTGCGCGACAGCGGGCTCAGCCGTCGAGCGCCAGCGAGTCGGTCGCCTCGCCGTTCAGGCGCAGCACCTCGTAGACGATGTTCGCGCACTTCTCGAACTCGTCCAGATCGATCCACTCGTGAACGGTGTGGATCTCGCGCATGCCCGTCCCCAGGTTGGCGACGGTGAGCCCTTTGCCGTTGAAGATATTGGCGTCGCATCCGCCGCGAAAAGATTGCGTGCGCACCTGCTGCCCGAGGCGCCGGGCGGCGGCATAGACGAGCTGCACAATGGTAGCGGCTTCGGGCACGTCCATGCTTTCGTAATCCCGCTCGATGTCCGACTCGACCCGCGCCGTCACGCGCCGCCCGTCAGGCAGGGTGACCGCGTGGCGGGCCGCGGCGTCTTCGAGGCACGCCTTCATGTGGGCCGTCTGGGCGGCCAGCTTGTCACGATTGAGGCTGCGCGCCTCGCCGTCGAGCACGACCAGGTTGGGGATGATGTTGACCGCCTCGCCGCCGTGCACGACCCCGATGTTGGCCGTCGTTTCGTCGTCGATGCGCCCCAGACGCATGGCCGCGATCGCCTCGCTCGCCACGCGGATGGCGTTGATCCCCCGCTCGGGCGCCATGCCCGCATGCGACTCCTGGCCGTGAACCCTGAAGCGCATGCGGTCGGCCGACGGCGCGCGCGTGAAGAGAAAGCCGACGTCGTCGGAGTCGAGCACGAGGCCGTACCGCGCCGTCAGCTTGCCGACGTCGAACTGCTTGGCGCCGACCAGGCCGAGCTCTTCACAGATCGTGAAGACGATCTCGATGTCGCCGTGCGGCGCGCCGCTTTCGCGCAGCGTCTCGACGGCCTCGAGAATGGCCGCAATGCCGCTCTTGTCATCGCCGCCGAGCACCGTCGTGCCGTCGGTCATGATCCGGTTGCCCTCGCGGCGCGGGCGTACCCCTTTACCCGGCACGACGGTGTCCATGTGCGCCGAGAGAAAAATCGGCGGCGCCTTCGCGTTACCCTTCCAGCGCACGAGCAGATTGCCCGCATTGCCGCTGACCTTGCGTCCGGCATCGTCTTCGATGACTTCGGCGCCGCGGGCGCGGCACCACTGCGTGAGAAAATCGGCGACCTCGCGCTCTTCCCTCGAGTGGCTGTCGATGACCACCAGGTCGAGCAGCAGCCGGATCATCCGTTCGCGTTGAATGGCGCCCATCATAGTAGCCTTGGTACCCGAATCGGTTCTCCCGGGACTCGTCGCAGAAGCGTGCGGCCGCTAGACCGGCGTTTCGATGAAGCCGCTGCGGGCGCCCAGGTAAAGGTGGTAGCCCCGCAGCATGTCGACGCTCGGGATGTGGATGCGCCCCTCGATGACCTTGACAAGATTCAGCCGCTTGAGCTCCGTGAGAATCCGCTTGACCTCTTCGCGGGCAAGGGTCGTGCGCGTCACGAGCTGATCGACGTCCCAGTGCACGTCGGCCGTGACCAGCGAGCCCCCCTGCTCTTCGACGGCCTGCAGCAGCGCATTCGTCACCCGGCTTTCGGCGTCTTCGAGGCGCAGGTTCTCGAGCAGGTCGTCGGTCTCGCGCAGACGCCCCGCCAGGGCGTGCACCATTTTGCGGGCGACCTCGGGACTGTCTTCGAGCACCAGGTCGAGCTGCTCGGCGTCGACCTCGATGAGTTCGGCGTCTTCGAGGATGGCGGCGGTAGCGCTCCGGCGGCGGCGCGTGAACAGGGCAAGCTCGCCGAAGAAACTCCCCTTGCCAAGGGTGGCGAGGGTTTTTTCGCGACCGCGCACGCTCTGAAATATGCGGACCTTACCGCTCGCGATGAAGTACATGACGTGACCGGCCTCGCCCTGGCGAAAGACGATCTCTCCGCGGATGAAACCGCGCTTGATTCCTTTACCTGCCATCGTTCTTGCTCCTCCCTAAGCGTACCAGCCGGCCCGCCGTTTGTCTGCTCTCCCGCAGCCGACCCGTGACAGGCGTGTCAGGGTCGCTGCGGTGAAAAGGCAGCCGGCCGGCCGGGCCCGGCCGGTTTTTCTCGCACTCCCGGCGCTGGCACGAAACGTGCTCTGGAGAACGAGCGTCCGCAACGAGCATCTTCAACCCCAACCCCTCAAGAGTTACGCCATGCACCTTTCTTCGCTTCTCCTGCTCGCACTGACCAGCCTTCAGGAACCGGCGGCCGAACCGGGAATGCCGACCGCGGCGACCGCGCAGACCGGTCCGATGCGCGCAGGCAACGAAGACGCCGCGCCCGCCGATGCGCAGGAGTCAGAAGAGGAATCGGCGGGGCAACCGCGCAAGAAACCGCAGAAAAAGAGCACCCGCGCCCGGAAACCGGCTCCCGAAGCCCCGGTCGAGGAAGGGATCACGCGCATGGCCGGCGACAACAACATCGTGCTCACCCCGTCGGGCCGCACGATCGGCGAGGGAAACAACTATCTGTCGGTAGACGAGATGCTGCTCTGGCGCTTCGGCTGGGGGGTCTCCGACAGCTTCGACGTCGAGATCCACACCGCGTGGCTGACCTCGCTGGGTTTCAGCATCAAATGGGCCATGCTCAATACCGAACAGCATGACGTAGCCCTGCAGCTCGGCACCGACGCCATGGTCTATCCGAAGCGCAACAATGCGCAATACGCCTCACTGGTCTACACCCAGAGCCACAAACGGGGCGCCTGGCATCTCGGGGCCCACGCCGTGCGGGTGCAGCGGGCCCGCGGCAAGAGCTCTGAAACCTACGTCGTGCCCGAAGGGACGCTGGGGGCCGAAGTGCGCATGGCGAAGTATCTGACCGGGCTCATCGAAGCCGGCTACGGTCAAAACGTTCTTGAAAACGATCCGAACGAGAATACGGGGTTCGTCAACGCCGGCCTGCGCATCGGCGGCGACGACATCTTCTTCGACCTCGCGCTGGTCGTGCCGACGAGCGAGAGCTTTCTCGAAAGCGACTTTCTCGGTATTCCCTTCGTGCGCCTGGGCGGGGTCTGGTAAACGCCCGCCCCGGCGCGCGCGTTCAGGCCGGAACGCTGCCGCGGATGTAGTCTTCGACCTCAGAGACGTCGTCGGCGGAACCGATGATGAGCGACGTGCGCATGTGCAGGTCGTCGGGCACGATGTCGAGGATGCGCGTGTCGCCGGTCGTCGCCTTGCCCCCCGCCTGCTCGGCGAGAAAAGCCAGCGGCGCGGCTTCGTACAGCAGACGGAGCTTGTTCTTGGGCTTGGCGGGATCCTTCACGTCGCTGGGATAGAGAAAAATGCCGCCGTACATGAGCGTGCGGTGGAAATCGGCCACCAGGCTGCCGATGTAGCGCGCGCTGTAGGGTTTGCCGTTCTTGTTCTGATCGGTCTTCAAGTAATTCACGTAACGGCGTACGGGCTCGGCCCAGCTCAGGCTGTTGCCCTCATTGGCGCTGTAGTACTTGCCGCGGCGGGGGATCTGAATGTCGGGGTGGCTCAGCAGAAACTCGCCGATGCTGGGGTCGAGCGTGAAGCCGTGCACGCCATTGCCCGTGGAGTAGACCATCATGGTCGACGGGCCGTAGAGGATGTAGCCGGCCGCCACCTGCCGGTTGCCGGGCTGCATGACGTCGCGCTCGTCGCCGCGGTCGCCCGGGCTGATCTTGCGGTGCACCGAGAAGATCGTGCCGATGTTCACGTTGGCGTCGATGTTCGACGAGCCGTCGAGCGGGTCGAAGGCAATGGCGTACTTGCCGCAGACGAAATCCTTGGGAATCAGGATGGCGTCGTCGTTCTCTTCGCTGGCCATCACGCAGAGGGCGCCGCAGTGATCGAGCGCCTTGATCAGGATTGTGTTCGCGTACTCGTCGAGCTTGCGCACGATCTCGCCGTGCACGTTTTCGCGGTTCGTATGCCCGAGCAGATCGGCCAGCCCGGCCATGTTCACCTCGCGGGAGATGATTTTGCCGGCAAGCTGCAGTTGCTGGAGCACGACGGTGAGCTCACCGGTGGCATCAGGGTGCAGCTTCTGCTGGTCGGTAATGTGGCGCGAAAGGGGAATTCCGATCCTGGTACTCGGCATGGATTGACAACCTCGTCTGGCGGACGCTCCCACGCGGGAGCCGATCCGGCTTCATGAAAATATTCTGACCCCGGCGAGCTGCGGGGCGACCGGGAGACCGCACCGCTTTCTCCATTGTAGAGCCGAGGGATGATTTCCTCAAACCTCCCACCCTCCTCCGACCCGCGATCCGGGCGCAGGCAGTCTTGACATCGGGCAAGGGCTGTTTATATTCCACTCGTAAGGGGTAAACGAATCGCGATTCCCTCCCCCTCCCGATGAAAAAACCCGGATCGCCCGATGGCCGGGATGGGCGGGCCTCTGCGAAGAGGCCGGAGACACGACCCGGCAAGGAGAATAGCGAATGGCTCTCATGCGTTATACCAGTCCGTTCCGCGAGCTGGCCCAGATCCAGAACGATCTGAACCGGTTCTTCAGTCCCTCGCAGGAAGAACTCCTGTCGACGGCCTGGTCGCCCCAGGTCGATATCTACGAAGACGAAAACGGCATCTCGCTGCACGCCGACGCGCCGGGGGTCGACCAGAAGGACATCGACGTGCGGGTCGAAAACGGCATGCTCACCCTGAAGGGCGAGCGCAAGCTCGAGCGCGAAGACAAGAAGGAAAATTACCATCGCGTCGAGCGCGCCTATGGCAGTTTCACCCGCAGCTTCATGCTGCCGGATTATGCGGACACCGAGCGCATCGAAGCGACCTTCCGCAACGGCGTGCTTGATGTCTACATTCCGAAGAAGGCCGAGAAGAAGCCGAAGCAGATCAAGGTGGCGGTGAAGCAGTAACGGCTTTCCCAGGTCCGTTGGCTGAAGGCGGAGTGCCGGGAACCCGGAACTCCGCTTTTTTCTTTACGGGCGGCTGAACCGTTCGCGACGCGCTTCGGCCGCGTCCATTTCGTCGAGCTGCAGGCGCAGGAGCCGATCGGCGGCCTGGCGGGGGTCGGGCCGCGCATCGGGAGCCAGGTGGGCCTCCCACCAGACGCGCATCGCCGCCAGGGCATGGGTCAGCCCCGCCCGCTGCACGGCGACCATGGCGCGCACGTCTTCGGGCCGGGCCTCGGGGTTCAGCGCGTCGAGCACGGCGGCGTCGGACACCTGATCGAACTCGATGCGCACCCCGGCCCGGCGCAGGTCGCCCCGGGTGATTCCGCGCGCGTGCCGGTAGATGGCCGGCCCCTCTTCGTTTCCCATGTCAATCAGGCGGCCGGCCAGCGCGCGCATCGGCATCTCGCCCCAGAGCACGGGCCGCCACGTCGCCAGCTCGGCTTCGTCGACGGACCAGGGAGAACCCGAATCGGCCAGCACGGGATGCACCGGCTGGCCCGCCTCGGCCCCCCGCAGCACGAGGCGGAAGTATTCTTCGGTCCACGTATGGTGGTTGGTCATGATATCGAGCCCGATGGCCTTGAAGGAGCGCACCTCGCAGCGCAGCCCGAAGACGCAGCGCAGGCTCTCCTTCACGTATTCGAGGACGGCGTCGAGAAAGAAGGCGGGGATGCCGACCTGAAAGGTGTGAATCTGGTTCCCCAGATCGCCCAGGTAGTGGAAGGCGTTGCCCGCGTACAGGGCGGCCAGGGCCGGCTCGCCGAGGTGGTTCGCCACGACGGCCAGATCGCCGTAGGCTTGCGCGCGCTCAGGGGCGAAGGTGAGCACCGGTCCGTCGAAGCCGACGGGGACGGCGAAATCGGCCGGGCGCGTGAGCAGCGTGAGCGGACTCGCGCTCTTGGGGTGGTCGTTGAGGCCGTAGTGCGCATGGGCCTGTCCCGAGAGCCCCTCGACCTCGCCCATGTTGAGGATGACCGGATCCCAGGGGATGCGCACGCCGTCTTCGCGCACGGCCACCGCACCCGACTCCGTGTGCCACCAGCGATCTTGATTGCGGCGGTCGAGATCGGGGTAGACCGAGCCGACGCGCACCCAGTGAAGCAGCGGACGCGCCACATCCGGTTCAACGCGGGAGAGCGGCGAGCGGGCATCGACCTGCGCGGCGACGCGGCCGTAGGGGTCGAACCCGAGCGCGGCCTGGGTGACGGCCGTGCCGAAGAAGACCTTGAACGCGGTCGCGTCGAAGTGTTCCGGCGTCGGCCAGCGCGCGAGAAAGCGCCGCCGCAGTTCCGCATCGGTCGTCGCGGCGAGGTACGTATAGGCTTCTGTGCGGAAGCGCTCGAGCCTCGCGTCGTCGGGGAGCGGGGCCTCGGCAGAGATGCCGGGAACGTCGGCGAGCGCGTTCGGCATGGCCGCGTGGATGTCGACGGAATAGGCTTCACCCGCGTGGGGGAAGGCGGAGACGGAAAGCAGGACGGACAGCAGAACGGGAATGCGCATGCTCATATGGCATCATGCCTGCGCGCCGGACGCAAACGTGCCGGCCGTTTTTCGGGTGACTCTGCCGCCGCCGTGCTTCAATGTAGGTTCATGGCGAAGCTCCCCCGCACCGTGGTCAGCCTCGGCGTCGTGAGCCTGCTCACCGACGCCTCGAGCGAGATGATTTATCCACTGCTCCCCCTGTTCGTGGTCGGGCTGGGAGGCGGGCCGCAGACCCTGGGGCTCATCGAGGGGATCGCGGAATCGACGTCGTCGCTGCTCAAGCTCGTCGCGGGAAAAGTGTCGGATCGCAGCGGGCGGCGCAAGCCGCTGGTTCTGCTGGGCTATGGCCTGAGTTCGGCGGCCCGCCCCCTCATGGGGCTCGCCGCCGTTCCCTTGCACGTGCTGGGCATCCGCTTCGCCGACCGGGTCGGCAAGGGGCTGCGCACGTCGCCGCGCGACGCCATCATCGGGCAGGTGGCCGACCCGGCGGCGCGGGGGCGCGCCTTCGGCTTTCACCGCGCCATGGACCACCTGGGGGCCGTCATCGGTCCGCTGCTGGCCGCCCTCGCCTTCTTCCTGCTCGGCGCCGACGAGTCGGACACCGGGGCCATGCGCACCGTCTTTCTGCTGGCGGCCATTCCCGCCCTGGCGGCCGTGGTGACCCTGGCGATCGCCGTGCCGGACGTGCGCGTCCCCCCGACGGCGCGGTTGAAACCGGAACGCAGCCGGCTTTCACGCCGGCTGCGCCTTTACCTTGCGGCCGTGTTCGTGCTGAATCTGGCCCTGTCGACCGACGCCTTTCTGCTGCTGCGCGCCACCGACCTCGGCGTCGCGGCGGCAGCGGTGCCCCTGCTCTGGTCGGCCCACCACGTCGTCAAGGTCCTGGCCGGAACCCCGGGCGGCGCGCTGTCCGATCGCATCGGCCGCCTGCCCGCCATGAACCTCGGCTATGCGGTCTACGTCCTCGTGTACGCCGGTTTCGCCTTCGCCGGCGCCGCGTGGCACGCCTGGGGGCTCATGTTGCTTTACGGCGTCTATTTCGGGTTGACCGAGGGGACGGAAAAGGCGCTCGTGAACGATCTCGCTGCGGCCGGCGAGCTGGGGGGCGCGTTCGGGGCCTATCACCTCATGGCGGGCCTCGCGGCGCTTCCGGCCTCACTGATTTTCGGCGTTCTCTGGGACCGGGGCGGTCCGCAGCTCGCCTTTCTCACGGGCGCAGCGGTCGCCGCCGTCGGCGTCGTCCTGCTGAACCTCGTCCTGCGCAGGAGCAGACCGGCGACTGACGACTGACGACTCTCGACTCAGTCGGAAAGCGTCACCTGCTTGAACTCGCCGTCCTCATAGTAGAGCACGCCGCTCGCCTGGCGGAAAACGCCGTCGAGAAAGCCGTCGTGCTTGAGCACGAACGCCTCTTCTTCCCACGGCATCTGAAAGGTCGTTCCCGCGGGGAGAAATTCCATGTAGGAGAGAAAGCCGGTCTCGGGCTCGCCGCCGAAATTGTGTTTTTCGTCCGCCGGCGGGGTCTTGAGTCCGCGGCCGATCTCGACCACCTTGAACGTGGCGCCCGACGACATGAGCGCCAGGCGGATACTGTGCTCGCTGTTGTAGCCGTGCAGAACGACGTCCTTCACGCTGTCGCCGTTGAAGTCGCCGATGACCCCCCAGGGCGAATGGCGCCCGGAGAAATGGTAGGCGCCCCGCAGCGTGGGGGCGAAATCGGCGTCACGGTAGGTCTTGAAGCCGGGCACGGCCTTGTCGAGCGCCTTCTGCATGGCGGGCGGCAGCACGATGGCGCGTCCCCCCTCCTCTTCCACGATGCGCGGCACGGCCGCCTCGCCGGCCCCGAAAGCTTCGGGAGCGGCGAACGATATCAGGCACTGAAAGGCAAGAATTACGCTGACGGAACTGGCTGCGGCGCGCATGGCCGTCCTCCGCACGGTCGACCTGCTGATACTATCCCATCTTCAGCGCTGAATCAATTCAATCTTGTAGCCGTCGGGGTCGCGTACGAAGGCGATGACCGAGCCCCCGTGCTTCATCGGGCCCGGTTCCCGAACGATTTCGCCCCCTTTGGCCCGGATCTCCTCGCACGTTCGATAGATGTCTTCGACTCCGATGGCGACGTGCCCGAAACCGTCGCCCAGGTCGTAGGTCGCCTTTCCCCAGTTGTACGTCAGCTCGAGAACGGCCGAGTCGGTCTCGTCGCCGTACCCGACGAACGCCAGCGTGAACTCGCCGCTCGGGTACTCCTTGCGCCGCAGCAGCCGCATGCCGAGCACGTCGCAGTAGAAGGCGAGCGAACGGTCGAGGTTGCCGACCCGGATCATGGTGTGCAGGATGCGCATGAAGTCCCTCTCGCAGCCGCGGGAGCCGGACATGCCGGGCCTCGCGCAAAACGGTTTATTTTATTTCATTCAGCGTTTTCAGAAGATGTTCGCGGAACCAGCTGCACGAAGCATCAAGCGCGGTATTCAGGTGCGCTTCTTCCGAGAAACGATGGCCACACCCTTCCACATCCAGGCGGGAACGCGGTTCGGCGAGCTTCCGCCAGATCCGCTCAGCATGTTCAAAGGGAACGGTTTCATCCTGCGTTCCGTGGATGAGCAGCACGCCGGGAATGCCCTCGGGAACCGACCGGAATTCGCCCCGCTCGTACTCGGCCGCCAACCCGTGCAGATGGGCCAGATCATTTCCGTGTCGGCCCGCCAGATCGTCCAGATTCTCGGGGGCGGCCAGGGTCACGACCGCCTGCACGGCGGGGTCCCGGGCCAGAAAGAGCGCGACATAGCCGCCCATGCTCGACCCGAAGAGCCCCAGGCGAGCGCCCCCGATGCGGCTGCGGGCCGCCAGCATCACCGTGCGCGCATCCTCGATACGGCTGGCGACCGTGCTCTCGGCCAGCGTCCCCGAGCTCAGGCCGCAGCCGCGGAAGTCGAAGCGGATGAGACCGACGCCGAACGGGTCGAGGCGCTCGGCGAGCTTCGGATACTTGCTCCCCTCTTTGTCGCTCTCGAGCCCGTGCAGGGCGATGACCCAGGCGACCGGGGCGTCGGGTTCGTGAAAGACGACGTCGAGCACGCCGCGCTCGTCGACGGGAAAGCGGTGGTGTGAGATCGTGGACATGGCGTCAGCGTACCATAACCCCGAGCGCTCCGTCTTCCCGCGCCAACCCGGTTGCCGCCTCCCAAGGGCTCGTATAGACTGTTCAGTTCGCAGAGGAGACCGCCATGCGCATTTACGAAGACATCACGCAGACCATCGGCAATACCCCGCTCGTTCGCCTCAATCGCGTCACCGAGGGGGCCGGCGCGACCGTGCTCGCGAAGCTCGAATTCTTCAACCCGCTCTCGTCCGTCAAGGACCGCATCGGCGCCGCCATGATCGAGGCCGCCGAGCGCGAGGGCAGGATCAAACCCGGCGAGTCGGTCATCATCGAGCCCACCAGCGGCAACACGGGTATCGCGCTCGCCTTCGTCTGCGCGGCGAAGGGCTACCGCCTGATGCTCACGATGCCCGAAACGATGAGCATGGAGCGGCGGATTCTGCTGAAACTGCTCGGCGCCGAGCTCGTGCTCACCCCCGGCCCGCAGGGGATGAAGGGGGCCATCGCCAAGGCCGAAGAGCTGGTGGCGGCGACGCCGCACGCCTTCATGCCGCAGCAGTTCCAGAACCCGGCCAATCCGGAGGTTCACCGCCGCACGACCGCCGAAGAGATCTGGCGCGACACCGACGGCGCCGTAGATATCTTCGTCTCGGGCGTCGGCACCGGCGGCACGATGACCGGCGTCGGCCAGGTGCTCAAGGAGCGCAAGCCGGGGGTCAAGGCGATTGCGGTCGAACCCGAAGAGAGCCCCGTTCTTTCGGGGGGCAAAGCGGGACCGCACAAGATTCAGGGTATCGGCGCCGGTTTCATCCCCGACAACCTCGATACGAAGGTCTACGACGAGGTCATTCGCGTGACCTCCGAGGACGCGGTCGCCATGGCCCGCCGCGTGGCGCGCGAAGAGGGCATTCTCGTCGGCATCTCGTCGGGCGCCGCCGTCCACGCCGCGCTCGAGGTGGCCAGGCGTCCCGAGAACCGCGGCAAAACAATCGTCGTCGTCATCCCGAGCACCGGCGAACGTTACCTTTCGACGGTGCTGGCCGAAGAAGCGCGCGCCTCGGTCCAGTAACGGGCCAGGAACGGCGCGGGCCCGTCTTTCGCATCTGCGTGCCGGCGCGGATACAATGGCCGTGCCGGTACACGCAATGCCCAACATCTCCGGAGAAAAACTCTTCCGCCTGCTGCTCACGCAGGCGGCCCGCGCCGAAGGCTTCGACACCGTAGGATTCGCGCCGGCAGCCGTTCTCGATCGCGAACGGGCCGCCTTCGCCCGGTGGCTCGCCGACGACCGGCACGGCGGCATGGCCTGGATGGCCCGTGACCCCGAGAAGCGCACCGATCCGCGGCTGCTCTTCGACGACGCGCGCACGGTCATGGTCGTGGGCGCCAACTACTTTTCCGACGCCGTTCCCGAAGTCGACGAACGGCGCGTCGCACGCTATGCCCGGGGGCGCGATTACCACAACGTGCTGCCGAAACGGCTGCGCAAGGTCGTGCGCCGGGTACAGGCCGAGTTCCCCGTCGTGCAGGCGAAAATCTGCGTCGACACGAGCCCGATTCTCGAAAAGCCGTGGGCGCAGCGCGCCGGGCTGGGCTGGCAGGGCAAACATACGAATCTGGTGAGCCGCGGTTTCGGCAGCTGGCTGCTGCTCGGCATCGCCCTGCTGAACGTCGAGGTCGAACCCGACCCGCCGCATCCCGACCTGTGCGGCACGTGCACCGCCTGCCTCGAGGCCTGCCCGACCGGGGCACTCGACCCCGAAGAGCCCTGGCGGCTGGATGCGCGCAAGTGCATCAGCTACTGGACCATCGAGCATCGCGGGCCCTTCCCGCCCGAAGCCCCGCCGCTGCACGGCTGGGCGCACGGTTGCGACCTGTGTCTCGAGGCCTGCCCGTGGACGAAGTTCAGCCGCCTGAGCGCCTGGGCCGACTTCGCGCCGCGCTACAGCGGGCTCGATCCAGACCTGCTCGAAAATCCCGATCGGCTTGCGCCAATGCTCCCCGGCACGCCGCTCGCGCGGCCCGGGATTGCGGGTCTGCAGCGCAATGCGGGGCTCGCCGACGCCGTTCCCCCTGATGATACGCCCGAGGCTTCCTGTCTCGCTTCCCGTCTCGAAGATGCGCGTGAGGATGAAGATGCGCGTGACGATGCGCGCGGCGAATCCTCCGGGCCGGCTTCCGGTCCGGCAGAGGAGGCGTGAAGGCGCGCGCGGACACCGGCGGATCGCCCAGCCGTCAGTGAATCGTCTGGTTGGCGTTGAGGATGAACTCGGGAATCGTCGCCTGAAAAGATGCGCCCTCGCGGGTCACCATGCGGTAGGCCCCCTTCATGGTGCCGATGGGCGTCCCGAGCGTCGCCCAGCTCGTATAGCTGAAGGCGCCCCCCGGCTCGAGCGTCGGCTGTTGTCCGACGACCCCCTCGCCCTCGACCTCGCGAATCTCGCCGTTCGCGTCGGTGATCACCCAGTGCCGGCTGTGCAGGCGCACGGCCACGTCGCCGTCGTTGCGGATCGTCACGTCGTAGGCGAAGGCGTAGCCGTCTTCCTCCCGACGCGGCAGGTATCGCGCGGTGACCTCGACGGTCACCCCCTGGGTCGTTCGTGTTGGCATCTCAAAGATAGCGTATCACAAGGCGCCGGCGTCGCGGCCCATCGTATTCCGCCAGGTACACGGCCTGCCAGGTGCCGAGCAGCAGGCGGCCGTCGCGGGCGGGAATGGTGACCGAGCTGCCGGTGAGCGTGGTCAGAAGGTGGGCGTCACTGTTCCCCTCGCCGTGCCGGTAGAAGCTCTCGTCTTTCGGAAAGACGCGCGCGAGCTTCTCGAAGACGTCATGCGGCACGTCGGGATCGGCGTTTTCGTTGAGGGTCACGCCGGCGGTCGTGTGCGGCGAAAAGACGAGCACGGCGCGCGCGTCGGCGGGCACGCCGTCGGCCACCTGGGCGGTGATGTCGACCCAGCATGCGCGGCGCGGCGTTTCGATGTGCAGTTCGCGCATCCGACGCTTCGCTCAGGGAACCGAGTCGATGGCGAGCGGACGCGCCGGCAGCGGGAGAAAGGTCGACACCGGCTCGTCGCTGTCGGGATCGACCCGCAGCAGCGCATTGCGGCTGCCCGAGACGGACAGCAGGGCGCTGTCGAGGATGCCCAGGTCGTCGTAATGCGGAGCGAGAATGCCCGGAGTCCCCTCGATTTCGAGCAGCCGGGCGACGGCGTCGCCGACCGGGGCCGTCACGTCATAGCGGTACCCCGTCTCGGTCGCGGTGCTTACCGGCTCAGGCAGGGTAAACGCAAGCAGGCCCGCGGCCGGCGCGGCGACGAGCAGCGAGCGGGCCTGCGCGACGGCGAGCACCGACGTCGCCTCGGTGACCGCCTCGGCAAGGCCCGTCAATGCCCCCGCGTCGAGCACGAGCGGTACGTAGGCCGTATCCCTGAGAACGTCGACCGCGCCCACGCAGCCGACCCCTTCGCAGTCGCCCGTGAAGAAGAGCAGGTTCGTGGGGGGAAATGGCGAGAGGCCTCCCGAGGCGAACAGACCGCCGATGCCGATCTGCGAAACCAGCTGATCGGTCTCGGCGTGAGCCTCGGGCGCGAAGGTGATCACTTCGCTCCCGCCCTGCAGCCAGTTGGTGCCCACGACGGCCACCAGGTGCGAGCCGAAGCGGGCTTCGTCCGGCGAGGCGAGCACGGCCAGCCCCGTGGGCGACAGGTACGGCGAGACCGCCTGCAGGTTCATCCCGGCGACGGGACCCGCCACGCCCGAAAAGGCGTCGACGGAGAAGACGTGCGTAGCCCCCGCCTGCACGACGTAGATCGACTCCCCCTCGGGATGGGCGGCGAGGGCAACCGGCGCCACGCCGAGATCGACCACCGTCGGGTCGGTCACGCTGTCGGAAATCGAGTGCAGGACAAGATAGCCGGTCTCGTCGGTCGACCCCACGGCCCGGCGCGACGCCGAGACGGCCGCCCGTTTGGGACCGCTCAGATAGACGATGTCGAGAAAGACGTTTTCATAGCCGCTCTCGGACAGCGACCGCCGCGTCACCTCGGTCGGCTGCGTACTCTCGTCCTTGTAGGCATACACGCCGAGCGCCGGGGATGCATCGAGGATGGCAAGCCGGCGTCCCGACTGACCCAGCTGCTCGTCGGTCACCGTGAAAATCACGTCGGCCCCTGAGCTGCTGCCGTTGACCGTGACGATGACCGGTCCGGTCTTCGCCCCGTCAGGAACCAGCGCCGTGATGGCCGTGTCGGTGTGGGAGAGAAACTCGGGAACCTCGGCGCCGCCGATGGTCACGCTCACGTCGTCGGTCTCGGTGCCGAACCCCGATCCGAGAATGACCACCGGGATGCCTACCGGCCCCTCGCCGGGGGTCACGCTGGCCACGATGGGGCCCAAACCGCCGCACGCCGCCGAGGCCATCCAAACGCAGGCCGTCGCAACCCGGATCCACAGGCTTTTCATACGCCTTCCCCTCGAAATGCAATTACCGAGTTATTCTATTCCCCGCCGCTCCCGGGGTCAAACCGGCGCCCGGCGACGGCCGTCGCGGCTGCGGCGCCGGCTACTCGCCGGCGAGATGGCGATTGATCGCCAGCAGGTCGGGGACGTCGTAGACGTCCTTGTCGAAGAAGGGGACCGGGCGCACGAGGCCGTTCGACCGATCGGCCAGCCGTTGAATCGATTTGTAATCGGCCGTGGCCAGCAGCAGAAAGCGATCCAGGTTATCGACCAGCCGGGTCCAGGTTTCCTTGCCGCCGGGGATGGGCGGGACATCCTGAGCGCGTAGACCGGCGACGACATCCTGGCGGCGGGCCAGTTCGATACCGTAGGTGCGCCGCACCCGGTTCACGATGAATCCGCCGAAGGGAAGTTTCATCTCGCGCAGGCGTTCGTAGAAGTGCAGCGTCTCTTCAATCCCGAGTTCATCGGGGGCGGTCACGATGACAAAGGTGACCTTGGGCGAGGCGAGCAGCACCTTGAGCGCCTGGCCCTGCCGCTGAAACTCCTCGAGCACGGCATCGAAATTCTGGAAGAAGTCGGCCAGGTCGTCAAGGAGCTGCGCGCCGGTCAGGCGCTTCAGGATCTCGAGAAAGGCCGTCCCGCTCTTCTGGAACAGCTTGTAGCCCACATTCTGCGAGCGGGCGCCCGGCTTGAAGAACCAGTCGACGATGCGGGCCGTGAAGAAGTCGGTGATCTTGGCCGGCGCCTCGAGAAAATCGAGGGCATGGCGCGCCGGCGGCGTGTCGAGCACGATCAAGTCGAACCGCCGCGAGGCGTGCAGGTCGGCCAGCTTCTGCATGGCCACGTATTCCTGGCTCCCCCCCAGCGCGGTGGAAATGTTGTTGTAGAGGCGGTTCTCGAAGATCTTGCGCTTGATCTCTTCGTTGGGCGCATTGCGCTCGATGAGTTCGTCAAACGCACGCTTGACGTCGAGCATGAGCGCCGTGAGCGATCCCTTCATTTCGGCGCCTACGGTGGTGAACCGCTCGGGCTCGACGAGGTGCTCTTCGCCGCTCAGCTCGGCAATCCCTAGCGAATTGGCCAGGCGCTTGGCGGGATCGATGGTGCAGACGAGCACCTTTTTCCCGCGCAGCGCGGCACGGATGCCGATGGTCGCGCTCGTCGTCGTCTTGCCCACGCCACCCGAGCCGGCGCAGACGATCACTTCGTTGTTGTCGATGAGGGCATCGATGTCAAAGGTGCTCTTCATCACGCAAGCGCCTCCTCGAGACGCGCCGACAGGGTATCGATGGCCGACCGGTCGAAACGCTCGCCGAAAATGAAGGGGAGCTCGACGCGCGGGGCCGGAACGGCCTCGGCAAGCCGTTCGATATGACGCCGGTTCAGCGCTTCGCGCGTCATCTCGGTGCGGGCGGCTTCGAGCAGCCCTTCGGCAATCTGCTCTTCAACCGGCAGGTCTTTGACCTTGCCGTCGCGCACGAAGGCCGCGGCATCACCCTCGAACAGGCGCGGATACACGGCATTCACGAAGACGTACCCGAAGGGTACGCCCAGCATGTCATCGAGGCTGCGGTACAAATCGATCGTCTCGTTCACCGGCAGCTCCTCGGCCAGCGTGACGAGGTTGACCGAAGTCATGCGCGGATCGAGAAAGAGGTCGCGCATCTGTTCGGCGCTCTTCGCAATCGGACCGACGCGCACCGTGTCGATGGCGGCCTGCGGGAGGCGCAGAAACGTGATGCCGTGCCCCGTCGCCGGCGCATCGACAATGATGCGGTCCCAGGCCGGCTTTCCGTTGCGCTGGCGATCCTGTTCGAGGTACCAGATCTTGCCGACGGCCACCAGATCATCCATGCCCGGCAGCGCCTTGGTGAAGACCTTGAAGAAGTTGTTGTTGATGACGCGATCGTAGATGAGCTTGAACTTGAATACGATGCGCATGTACTCTTCGAGCGCCTCGCGCGGCGTGATGTTCAGCGCATACAGATTTTCGTCGAGGCGCACCGGATCATAACCGACATGCTGCACCCCGAAGAGAGGCGCCATGCGCGAGCTGGCGTTCATCTCGACGAGCAGCACGCGTTTGCCCTGGCGCGCATGAAGGCGCCCGAGCGCAGCAGCCAGCGTGCTCTTGCCGACGCCGCCCTTGCCGGTAAAGAAAACGAGGCGTTTCTGCAGTAAGTCGTGAGCGGTTGCCATGCGAGACGGACCCGGAAAAGCGGAGAAAAGGGTCAGTATACCAGCCGGCGCATCCTCCCTCCAGCCGACCGTTCTGCCGAGTGGACAGCTTCGCGAACCATCGACTATAATGCGCCTTTGCGCGTCTCCACAGAGGAACCGACACCGCATGACCTATCAGAGCATCCCCGACCTGTTTCTGCAGAGCTGCGCCCGCGGCGGCGATCGCATCGCGTTGCGCCACAAGGTCGGCGGCCGCTGGGAAGGGGTGTCGTGGCGACGCTTCGAAGAAACGGTCCGTAACGTCGCCAAGGGGCTACTGGCCCTCGGCCTGCAGAAGGGAGACCGGGCGGCCATTCTCTCGAACACGCGCATCGAGTGGGTCTTTGCCGACCTGGGCATCATCTGCGCGGGCGCCACGACGGTGCCCATCTACCAGAGCAGCCTGTCGGCCGACGTCCGCTACTACCTCGAAGACTCCGGCTCGTCGGTCGTCTTCGTCGAAGACGAAAAGCAGCTCTTGAAAGTGCTCGAGGTGCGCGGCAGCCTGCCTGCGCTGCAGAAAATCGTTCTCCTCTCGGGCCACAAGCCAAGCGATCCGACCGTTCTGCACTTCGGCGAGCTCGTCGAGCTGGGGCGCCGGCAGGCCGAAGAGCCGCTCGAGCGCGCCCTCGAAGCCGCCGGGGGCGAGGATCTGGCCTCCATCGTCTATACCTCGGGCACGACCGGCCCCCAGAAAGGGGCCATGCTCACCCACGAGGGCTTTCTTTTCGTTGCCGAAGGCATTGAAACGATCATCCGGCGCGGCCCGGCCGATGAAACACTCCTCTACCTGCCGCTCGCCCACATCTTCGCCCGCATCGTCGAGTTTGTCTGCATCCGCGGCACGATCACCATCGCCTTCGCCGAGAGCATCGACAAGCTGATGGACAATCTGGGGGAAGTGCGCCCGACGTTCATGGGAAGTGTTCCGCGCATCTACGAAAAAGTCTACGCCAGAATCCAGGCCGACATGGACGAGGCCGGCGGTGCCCGCAAGCGCATTTTCGACTGGGCCGTCGGGGTTGGCCGTGACGTCAGTCGGCACATCCAGAAGCGCGAACCGATCCCGCCGGTCACGCAGCTGCAGTACCGCCTCGCCCGCAAGCTCGTGCTCTCGAAAATCAAGGATCGCTTCGGCGGACGCCTCGATTTCTTCGTGAGCGGCGGCGCGCCCCTGGGCAAGGAGATTGCAGAATTCTTTCATGCCGCCGGCATCCTCATTCTCGAGGGCTACGGCCTTACCGAGACGACGGCCGTCACGAACGTAAACCGCCCCGACAATTACAAGTTCGGTACCGTCGGGCAGCCGATTGCAGGGGTCGAGCAGAAAATCGCGCCGGACGGCGAGATTCTGAGCCGCTCGAAGGGGATCATGCGCGGCTACTTCAACCGTGAAGAAGATACGGACGAGGTCATCGACGGCGAGGGCTGGTTTCACACCGGCGACATCGGCGAATACGACGACGAGGGCTTCCTGCGCATCACCGACCGCAAGAAGGATATCATCGTGACCGCCGGGGGCAAGAACGTTTCGCCTCAGAACATCGAGAACCATCTGAAGACGAACGTCTTCATCAGTCAGGCCATGGTGTACGGCGACCGGCGCAAGTATGTGACGGCGCTCATTACGCTGAATCCGGATGAGGTCGCGCGTTTTGCAGACCAGGAGCGCATCCCGTACGAAACCGTGCGCGACCTCTACCCGCATCCGGCCGTGAACAAACGGGTCGCCGACATCATCGACGAGAAGAACCGCAACCTGGCCAGCTACGAGACGATCAAGAAGTTCACGATCGTTCCGGACGATTTCTCCCAGGAAGCCGGCGAGCTGACGCCGACGCTCAAGGTGAAGCGAAAGTTCGTGGCCCAGAAGTACCGCCACCTGATCGACGCCATGTACGACGAGCGCGTCATCGATTGACCGAGCCGCCGTCCCGTGCGGGGAGCCGCGGGATCGCCAGGTTTTCGTCGGCCTCGTGCCCCTCATGGCGCGCGGGCTGAGGCCGCCAGGGAAAGCGGATGATGGCGTCGGTCCCCTCTCCCACGCGGCTTTCGAGCTTCAGGTCGCCCCCCCACAGGCGCAGAATCTGCCGGCTCAGATACAGCCCCAGGCCGAACCCTTGCGCGAGCGGGCGGCTCGTGACGTTGGTCGCGCGCACGAACCGCTCGCCGATGCGCGGCAGGTCGGGCTCGGGAATGCCGATGCCCTGGTCGCGCACCGCCACCACGACGCTGTCGCCGTCGAGCGCCAGACGGAGCCCGACCGGCCCGTCGCTGTACTGCAGCCCGTTGAGGATCAGCTCCCGGAGCACCTGCCCGAAGCGATCCGGATCGAGGACGGCCCCCAGCGGCTCGGCTTCGACCGTGAGTTCCCGGTCGGGAAACCGTTCACGCAGCTGCGCAGCCGTCTGCTCGGCCAGAGTATCGAGGCGCACGGCTTCGGGGTGGTTGCGCAGCCGGCCGGTGCCCAGCCGGGCGACGTCGAGCAGCTGGTTGACGAGGTGCACGAGCCGGTTGCTCTGTTCGACGACGGGACGGGCGATCTCGGGTTTCACGGGACGTCCGCTCTGGACGTACATCTCGAGCAATTCCGCATATCCCTTGATGGCCGTGATCGGCGTTTTGAGTTCGTGTGCAGCCTTGTTCATGAATTCGGCCTGCCCGTACGGCTCTTCGGCCCAGACCGTCACGTCGTGAACCATATGAAGCACGAGCCGCCGGCCGGTGCCGCTGTAGGGAACCGCGGTCCACTGCAGGATCCGGCCGTCGTCGCTGCGCAACTGGCGTTCGGCCCGCACGACGCCGCGCTCGACGGCGTCAGACGGAGACTCGACGAGACGCTCGCGGGGCTGGCTTACCTGGCGCGCTATCCAGTCGGCGACGGGCCGGGCGCCGGGCGCCGCATGGACGTCGGAGTCGCGATCGAGCTCGCGACGCCAGGCCTCGTTGCGATAGACGAAGACCCCTCGCTCCGAAAGGGCCAGCGGCTCGGGCAGGCTGTCGAGCATCTCGAGCCGGGATACCGCCCGGAGATCGCGCTCGCGACCCGAAAAGAGCATCTGGACGAGGCCGAAGGCAAGGCCGGCGAGCAGCGCCCCGAGGGCGAAGCCGAGAAGAAATGTCAGCATACCGCAGGTTCAGTCTCAGACAGGGGGGGCCGGTGCAGCCATGCCGGGCGCTCGCCCTGCGGGCCCCCGCGGTACCGGCCCGGCCCGGCGAGTCTGTACGCTGGAGACAAGGCCGCGACGACGCGCCCTGGAGGTCAGACCATGCCGTGCCGGATGTGCATCCATTTTCTCGCCGGACACCGTGAACCCGAAGACGGCTGGTGCCGGCTCAAGAGCGATGCCACGGCCAACCCGGTCCAGACCCGGGGGGGAGACCTCTGCGAATTCTTTGAAATCGACCCCAACAGCGCCGAAGACATGCAGATGGTGCTGTGCCGGCACTGCGGCGGCGTGACCTTCGCCGCGGGCGAGCTCGAAATCTGCGACATCTGCACGGACAAGTTCAATCTGCAGCAGTTTTTTCGCGAAGAAGGCTCGCACGTCGAGAGCGTGATGCGCTTCAACTGCAACCGCCCCTACCGCGAGCGCTGGCTCAAGCAGCGGCTCGAGGTCAAGCAGGGGGGCAAGCTCGCGCGATAGCCTCTCCGGCCTGCGACGCCGCCCCCGCCTGTGGTATAATCCAGCATTCAGCCAGCATCAGGCCAGCATCAGGATGGCGGTCGCCGGAGCCCCTCCGGCGCGTCTTCACGAGGGTTGCACGGACATCTTGACCGAAGAAAAAAAGCTCAATCTCCACCGCGCTTATCTCATCGCGGTTCGCGACCGGTCGACCCCGGTTCAGGAAGCCGAAGACGAGCTGCAGGAACTTGAGGTTCTGGCGCAGGCCATCGATTACGACATCGCCGGGCACACGGTGCAACGGGTCACCCAGTTCCACCCCAAGTACCTGATGGGTTCGGGGCTTGCCGAAAGCCTCGGCGACAAGCTGCGCGCGCTCGACGCCGGCGCCCTGCTCGTCGACGGCGATCTCTCACCCGCGCAGGAGCGCAACCTCGAGAAGATTACAGGCGCCGCCGTTTACACGCGCACCGACGTCATTCTCGAAATCTTCGCCCGCCGCGCCCAGACGCGCGAGGGTAAACTGCAGGTCGAACTGGCGCGCCTCGAATACGCTCTGCCCCGCATGGTCGGCATGTGGAGCCACTTCGGGCGCATGATGGGCGGCATCGGCGGCCGCGGCGGCGAAGGCGAGACCCAGCTCGAAGTCGACCGCCGCAAAGCGCGCATCCGCATCAACCAGCTGCGGCGCGAACTCGACCAGGTGCGCCACACGCGCCGCGAACATCGCAAGCAGCGGGCGCGCCGCGAAATTCCCCGGTTTGCCCTCGTCGGCTATACGAACGCGGGCAAGAGCAGCCTGCTCAACCGGCTGACGGCCGCCGGCGCGCTCGAAGCCGATCAGCTGTTCGCCACCCTGGACCCGCTCACCGAGCGCCTGCAGCTTCCGAACCGGCAGACCGTGCTCGTCAGCGACACCGTCGGGTTCGTGCGCCGCCTGCCGCACACGCTGGTCGACGCCTTCAGGGCGACGCTCGAAGAGGTCAACGAGGCCGACGTCCTGCTGCACGTCGTCGACGGCAGCGACCCCGAGGCCGAGACCAAAATCGAGACCGTGCGCGACGTTCTCCGGGAGATCGGCGTCGAGGACAAGCCCGCCATTCTCGTCATCAACAAGCTCGACACCATGGGCGACCAGCTCGTACCGGCCTGGTACGCCGACGACGAGATGGAGATCGTGGCCGTCTCAGCGCGCACGGGCCGCGGCGTCGAAGATCTGCTGGCCGCCATGGAGCGCGCCCTCGAGGGGCAGCGTAACCGGGTGCACCTGCGCATCCCCTATGCCGAGGGCAAGGCGCTCGCCGATATCCTCGCCCACGGTGAAATCTTTTCGCGCCGCGATCTGGACGACGCCGTCGAACTCGACGTCCGGCTGAGCCGCATCCTCGCCGGCCGGTACCGCAACTTCGTCTCGGCCCTGCCGACCGACAACGCCCACGGGTAAGCATGAAACGCATCTCTGGTCCCGTTCTGCTGTCTGCTGCAGCCCTGCTTCTTTCGCTGGCTTTCCCGGTGGGCGCCCGCGCGGCGTACCCGAGCTACGTGACCGGCGAGGCAGACTTTTCCGAGGGAGACCTCGAAACTTCGCGCCAGGAGGCGCGCCGGGATGCCGTCCGCAAAGGAATTCTGAAGGCGATCGAAGACGAACTCGGCCGCGGGACGACCGAAGAGTCGCTGGGTGAAATCCGCGCGCGCATCCTGCCGGCCGCCGATGATCTCGTCCAACGCAGCGCCGTCCTGGAGGAGCGCCGGGCCGGCACGGCGCTCTGTCTGTCGGTCGGCCACGAGATCGATCGCGACAAGGTGCGCGCCCGGCTCAAGGCCGCAGGGCTTGAACGACCGGCGGGCAAAGAACGCATCCTGCTCCTGTGGACGGACGAACTGCGTTCGCTCGACGGTGAAGCCACGACCCTTGACGAGTATCTCGCCGCCACGTGGCTCGATCGGGGTCCGATCGCCCCGGTGGTCAAGGCTCTGGACGATCGGCTCGCCGCCAACGGCTACGACGTCGTGCCCCTCGCGCCCGAAGATCGCCTGTGGCTTTCCGAAACGGTAGGCACGCGCGATCTCGACAAGCGGACACTCCGGGAAATTGCCGCGCGCACCAAGGTCTCCAGGGTCCTGTTCGTGCGCCGGGTGCACCGCCCGCAGACCCCGCCCCCGGCGGCGCACCTGAAAATCGAGCACGTCAACCACATCGCGTTTCTCGTGGCCGGCCCCGACGCCGATGGCGAGCCCGAACTCCGGCCCGTGACCGCGCTCGTGACCGAAGTCGTCGGCGGGCCGGAGAGTACCGCCGCCCTTCCGGTTGCCTGGATGGACAGCGTCCTCGAACAGCTCGATCGCACCGCAAGGAGCGCAGACCTGACGCTCACCATCAAGGGAATCGCGTCAACGGGCGAGCTCGACCGGCTCTGGGAAGCGCTGCGCAAAGTGCCTGCGCTGCGCGAGGTCGCGCCGCGCCGGATTGCCGCCGAAGCGGTCGTTTTCCGTCTGCGCGGCGAGCGTACGCCGCAGGAATGGGCCGCGGTCATCGGGCCCGTCTTTCCCGGCGCGAAGGTCAACCCTTCGAAGGCCGGCGTCGAGGTTCAGCTCGCGGCGCCCCCCGCCGAATAAACATTCCCCGGATTACCGGCCCCGGTACCGGTTGGCCTCGCCGATCTCGGGCTCGGTGGGCTTGATCCCCATTTCGGCCGCCTTCGCCTCGGCTTCGGGGTTCGTCGGCTCGATGCCGCGGCTGTGATACCAGTCCTGAATAAGTTCGCCGACCCGCTTCGGATCGTCGACAATCTGAAAAAGATCGAGATCCTCGGCATCGATGAACTTCGACGTCAGCGCCGTGCTGCGAAGCCAGTCGACCATCCCCTGCCAATAGCGGCTGTCGAAAAGGATGACCGGGAACGGCCGGATCTTGCGCGTCTGGATGAGCGTGATCGTTTCGAAGAACTCGTCGAGCGTGCCGTAGCCGCCCGGCATGAGCACGAAGGCCGTCGCGTATTTCACGAGCATGACCTTGCGCACGAAGAAGTAGCGGAAGCGGACGGTCACCGAGGCGTAGTGATTGGCCGTCTGCTCCATGGGGAGCTCGATGTTGAGGCCGATCGACTTGCCGCCCGCCTCGTAAGCCCCCTTGTTCGCGGCCTCCATGGCCCCCGGGCCCCCTCCCGTAATTACCGAGAACCGGCGGCTCACCAGATCGGCGGCGATGGCCTCGGCCGAGGTGTAGACGGGATCCCCGGGACGGGCCCGGGCCGTGCCGAAAATCGTGACGGCGGGGCCCACGCGGCTCAGGGTATCGATGCCGTCGACGAACTCGCCCATGATACGAAACAGGCGCCAGCTCTCATCCCGTTTCCACGCATCGACGACATAGCGGGTCGAATCGGACATAGTGCTCCTGGGTTACTCCGGGGAAAAAAAGGCCGCCGATTCCGGATTGGGACCGGTCTGGCGACGCCTTTTCCCACGTTACCCTGTTTCCCAGGGGGGGGCAAGCGTCGAGAGCTCCGGTAGCCGGTTCGGCGCCCCCGATCTTTTCGCACCGCCACCCGGAGCGCTCCGGCCGCCGATCCGGTAAACTATGCGAACGGTAGCCCTATGGAATTCAGCCTGATCAATCTCTTCGCCGTACTCCTCGCCGCCTGGGTGCTCGGAGGAATCGTGAGTCGGCTCGGCTACCCGTCGATTCTCGGCGAGCTCGCGGCCGGTATCATTTTCGGTCCGCCGCTGCTCGGCCTGCTCGAAGACCAGGCCGGGTTGCGCGTACTTGCCGAGGTGGGCGTTTATCTGCTCATGCTCTATATCGGCATGCAGGTCGATCACCGTGAGCTCCGGCGCGCATCGTGGCCCGGACTGCTGGCGGCGATCGGCGGCTTCTCGATCCCCTTTGCCGCCGGGTTCGGACTCGCCCTGGGGTTCGGCGCCGACGTGCCCGAAAGCATGTTTCTGGGCCTCGGGTTCGGCGTCACGGCTCTCGTGGCCGGCTCGCGCATTCTGGCCGACTTCAACCTCTTCGGGACGCGCATCGCGAACGTTCTTCTGGCGAGCGCGCTCATTGCCGACACGGCCGCGCTGCTCATCTTCGCCGGCATTCTCAGCTTCGCGCGCACGGGCGGCGTCGACGTGCTCGAGATCGCCACCGTCGGCGGCAAGGCGGTTCTCTTCTTCGGGATCGCCGCCTTTCTCGGCCTCAAGGTATTTCCCATCGTCGGCGCCCGACTGATGAAAGCAGGGTTTCGCCAGCGCACCGCGAACTTCACGCTCCTGCTTCTCGTCGGCCTCCTCTTCTCAGAGATGGCCGAGCTGGCCGGGCTGCACGCGATCGTCGGCGCCTTTCTGGCCGGCCTCTTCGTAAGAGAAGGGGTGCTGCAGCGCAAGCTGTCGCACGACATCTCGGGCATCGTTCACGACCTGTCCATCGGCTTTCTCGCGCCGATTTTCTTCGTCACCTCGGGTTTCGCCGTCACCTTCGACGTCTTTCGTACCGACCTGACCTTTCTGCTGCTTGCCATTGTCGTGGCCACGGTCAGCAAGGTCGTCGGCGTGCTGCTTTTCTACCTGCCCACCCGCGCCGGCTGGCGCGAGGCGCTCACCGTCGGGCTGAGCATGAACGGGCGCGGCGGTATCGACATCATCCTCGCCCAAATCGGGCTCAGCCAGGGCTTCATCGATCAGGAACTCTTCTCGGTTCTCGTCTTCATGGCCCTGTTCACGACGGCGACCGTGCCGTTCTCGGTGAAATGGGCGCTGGGCTGGCTGAACCGGCATGGCGGACTGGTGCGCGAAGAGGTCGGCGAAAAGCGCACGATGATCTTCGGGGCGGGCCCGTTCGGCATCGCGCTCGCCAAGGAAATTTCGAAGGCCGAGTCGGTCGTGGTCATTGACCGTAACCGCGAGCACTGCAACGCCGCGACCCGCGCCGGCCTCCATGCGGTCTCGGGCGATGCGCTCCAGTATGAAACGCTCGACAACGCCGGCGCGTCGGTCTCTCAGCGTCTGATTGCCGTCTCGTCGAACCCCGACGTCAATTCACTGGTTGCGCAGTTTGCACGCGAAACGTTTCGCATGCCCGAGGTCTTCGCCCTGATCCCGTCGCCACGCGAGTCGGGCATGCACGCCATGCTGGCCGAGCAGGGCATCAAGCCGTTGAGCGCCGGCCAGCGCCCGATTGAAGAGTGGGAACGCGCCCTGTCGCTCGGCGTCGCCTCTGTCGAAGAGCTTCCTGTGCTCGACCGGGTCAGCGCGGCAGAGACGGCCGATACGTGGAGCTTCGGCCGCGAGCGCCTGCCGATCGCCGTCCGGCGCGCGAGCGGCGCGAGCGAGCCCTTTCACGACGCGCTGGAGCTGCAGGCCGGCGACCGCATCGTCTACCTTCACGATACGGCGGGAACCGAGTCCGCGCTGCAGGGCGACCGGTTCGATCGGCTGGTCGCGAGCGCCGACGTGCTCGATGTCGAAGAACCGCTCAGCCGTGACGAAGCCTTCCGTCGTATCGCAGAACACTTTGCCGCGCGGCTCGAGCTGCCCGCCGACACCGTTCGCCAGCTGCTGTTGAGCCGTGAGGCCCAGGGGGGCACCATGATTGCCCCCGGCATCGCCATTCCGCATCTGGAAGTCGACACGCCCGGACGCCTCGATGCCGTCATTCTGCGCGCCCGCGAGGGGATCGTATTCGAAGAGGGAAAGCCGCCGGTCATCGCCCTGTTCGCCATCGCGACCTCGCGCGACGAACGCGCCGCCTACCTGCGGGTGCTCGGGGCCATCGCCCAGATCCTGCACTCCTCAACGTTTACGCAGCGCTGGCTCGAGCTGCAGACCCCCGACGACCTGCGTGAGTTTCTGCGCGCGGTCAAACGCCAACGCTTCTGAGCGCACGAACCGAGCGGAGACTATGCCGACAGTTCCCTACGCAGCCTTTCGCGCGCCTCATTGGCCAGCTGATCGCAGCGGTTGTTCTCGACGTTGTCGGCATGCCCCTTGACCCACTTCCACGTGACCTGATGCCCGGATTGCAGATCATCGAGTTCGCGCCAGAGATCGTCGTTGAGCACGGGCTTACGCGCGCTGGTCTTCCACCCGTTGCGCTTCCACTTTTCGAGCCAGCCCGCCTCGAACGCGTCCATGAGATAGCGCGAATCGGTGTGCAGGACGACCCGGCAGGGCCGCTTCAGGCTGCGCAGGGCTTCGATGGCCGCCGTGATTTCCATGCGGTTGTTGGTCGATTCGGCAACGGCCCCCGAAATCTCCTTGCGGTGCGATTCGCCGGGCATGAGCAGCACGGCCGCCCACCCGCCCATGCCGGGATTGGGCGAGCAGGAACCGTCGGTATAGATGTGAACGAGCGGCAACGTCATGACGCGTGTGAGTCCTGGCCGGCCCAGGGGGCGACGGCGAGAACTCATATGGTAACAGAGCGGGGCCTCGCGTTCCGAGCACGAGCTGTTGCAGACCCGCAGACCGGGGGTCATCATTTCAATCTGCAGTTGCGGAGCCGATAATCATAATCATGGAATCGACGCCCCCCTTTGCCCTGCCGCCGCGGATGGACACCGGCGTCCCCGGCCTGAACATCGTTCTCCGGGGAGGCCTCTTTCCCGGCGGCATGTACCTGATCACCGGCCCCTCGGGCACCGGCAAGACGATTCTCGGCAACCAGATGTGCTTTCAACAGGTAGCCTCGGGCGGTGCGGCAGTTTACGTGACGCTTCTGGCCGAATCGCACGCACGGATGCTCACGCACATCGGCTCACTCAGCTTCTTCCGGGCCGACCAGGTCGCCCAGCGAATCACCTATGTGAGCGGGTTCGGCGAGCTTGAAACGGGCGGGCTGCAGGGGCTGCTCAAGTCCCTGCGCACGATCGTGCTCGAGCGAAAGGCGACGATCCTGGTGCTCGACGGCGTGACGACCGCCTCCCGTCTGGCCCAGTCGCCCCTCGACTTCCGCAAGTTCCTGCGCGAACTCCAGGTGCTCATCGAGGTGGTCGGCTGTACGGCGCTCCTGATCGCCAACGAAGAGAACCGGCCGGAGATTCCGATTGAAAATACGATCGTCGACGGCATCATCTCCCTCTCGGACGAGCGCCACGGCCTGCGCGCCGTGCGCGAACTCGACGTCGTGAAGTTACGCGGCAGCGACTATCTGCGCGGCCGCCACTTCTACGACATCAACCGAGACGGCATCCGGGTCTACCCGCGCGTCGAAACCCTGCTTGCCCATCGGGCCGCGCCTTCGGTGGACCCTGACGACCGGCTCGGCACGGGCGTTCCCGGGCTCGACGAGCTGATGGGCGGGGGGCTTCCCGCCAACTCGTCGACCCTCGTATACGGCCGTTCGGGTGCGGGAAAGACCACGTTCGGCATGCAGTACCTCGTCGAGGGCCTGCGGCGCGGAGAGACCGTCCTGTGCGCGGGCATCGAATCGTCGACAACAATGGCGCTCACCGGCCGCCGCCTGTACCCCGAGTTTGATGCGGCCGTCGCCGACGGACGCGCGACACTGCTCTGGTGGGAGCCGGTCGAATATTATCTGGAAGGGCTCGCCGAAGAGCTGTTTCACCACGTGCGCAGGAGTCGCCCCCGGCGCATCTTCATCGACGGCCTGGGCACCCTGATGGCGGGGGCCGTCTATCAGGACCGCCTGCCGACGTTTCTGGCATCGATCTACGACGAGCTCATGCGCTGCGGCGCCACCCTGGTCACCTCGCTTCAGGAGCTGGACGGCGGCAATTTCCCGAAAGCGACGGCGCTGCCCCCCGTCGCGCACAACCTGATCCTGCTGACCGAAGAAGAAGCCGGCCATGAGCTGCGCCGCCAGCTGTGGGTCCGGCACATGCGCAACAGCGGGTGCGACACGCAGGGGCGCCGTTACCTCATCGAGGATTCGGGCCTGCGCGTCGATGCAGCGCAGCGGGGCCTCCGGGGAGAGTCATGAAGACGATTCTCGTCGTCGACGACGAATACGCCATCGTCGAGGCGCTGCATCTGCTTCTGCGCGACGAAGGCTACCAGGTCCTTACCGCCAACGGCGGACGGCAGGCGCAGGAAATTCTGCGCAAGGTGCATCCGGACGTCATGCTGCTCGACGTCATGATGCCCGATCTGGACGGCCGCGCCCTCTTCGAGCAGATGCAGCAGGACCCCGACCTGCGCAACATCCCAGTCGTCATGATGAGCGCGGCCATCATCGATCCGGCAAAGCTCGGCGCGCCGGCTTTCATTCAGAAGCCGTTCAATATCCGGGAACTGCTCGAAACGGTGGGCCGGCTGTCGAACGGCCGCGGTTGAGCGGCGCGGGCGCCGGGGTCAATCTTTGTTCAGCAGATTCGCGACCGCATCGAAGAGATCGATGAGCCCGCCTTCGCCGCCGTCGGCTTCAGCCGTGCGGATCACCTGGCTGGCGCGCTGCACGCAGTGTTCGCAGATGTAGACCAGGGTGCCGGCGATGAGGTACTTGACCTCGTCGGACCCTTTTCCGCAGAAGGAACAGCGCTTGATGCGAGGCTGCATGCAGGTACTTCGCTCGTAGAGGAGAAGCTTTCACACTAGCAGACCGAGGCCGCGAAATCCACCGTGCTTGACAGGCCGGCGCCCGATCCATACACTCCATCCGACGCGCAGAGCCGGCGGCATTGCGCAGGAGTGAAGTACCCTATGGCCCGAATCCACGCAGTCGCACTGTTGATCCTTGCCACCGTTCTCCCGGCCTGCGGCGAACCCGAGCCCGCCCCCCGCGAGCGTTCTCTGCAGGAGCGCCTGGTCGACCTCGGCGCCGAGCGCTATGCCGGCATCGAACCGAATCTCACCGAGCGATCGGGTGAGTGGGACGTCCACACCTTTCCCGTCGACAAGGCCCGCTGCCTGGACGGCAGCCCCTTCAAAGTCTCGGTACGCGAGGCGCAGCATTACGCCGTCCTGCTCTACCTCGAAGGGGGCGGCGCCTGCTGGGACGAAGCGACCTGCCACGGCTCGCGCCCGATGACCAAGCGTTCGGCTTCTGCCATCCCCCTCGAGATGCGCGACACCGGCATTCTGAACCGCTACCAGCCGACGAATCAGTACGTCGGGGCCAGCGTCGTGCACGCCTCGTACTGCGACGGCAGCATGTGGCTCGGCGATCAGGACGTCACGTACGGCGAAACCCTGACGTACCACCGCGGCCTTGCCAACGTCTCGGCTGCCGTCGACACGATGAAGCGTCGTTTCCCGCACCCGTCGGTCATCATCCTCGCGGGGAGCAGCGCGGGCGGATACGGAACGATGAGCGCGTACGTCGTCGCGCGCAACCGCTACCCCGGCACCCCCATCGTGATCTTCAACGATTCGGGCCCCTGGCTGCTCAACGCCGACAAGCACGCCATGTATAGCGGAACGATGGAAAACTGGCCGCTCGCGCCGCTCCTGCCGAACGACTGTGCGGGTTGTGACACCCAGCCCATTCACCTCGCGCGGTGGGTTCTCGACCGGGATCCCGGAACGCGCATCGCGCTGTTCAGCTACCGCGACGATCGCACGATGGCCGTCGACTTCCTCGGTCTGGGCGATTCATACCGCCCGCTACTCGAGCAGACTTCTGACGCCATTCACGCCGCGCATCCCGATCGGTTCAAGCGGTTCTTCGTCGACGGCACCGGACACACCGTCCTGTTGACGCTCGACTACTACCAGATATCGCGCGACGGACAGCTGTTCTCCGACTGGTCGAACAAGCTTCTGGCCGGCAGCGCGGCCTGGGTCGACCGGCCCTGAGCGAAGGGCCGCCGACTCGTTGCCCTGCCGCGTGGCTCCCCGGTTCCGCCCCGGTCCCGCAGACCCCGACACGGTAACCATCCGGTAATTCCGCCGACACAGACGCGTATCAGCCGTCGATCATACTGGACTGCGTAAGTCGCCCCTTACGCCTCCCTATTGCAGGGGAGTTCACTGAATTTTTTCTTCGGTGGAGTCCACAGTGAACAGATTTTTTGTCCGCAACGGGAAACTCCTGCTGGCCGCATGCCTTCTGGTGGTGCCGGCCTATTCCCGCGCAGAAGAACCCTCCCAACATCAGCTGGTCGACAGCATCATTGCCCTGCGCACCGAGGTCGAAGACCTGGAGGCGCGTCTGCGCAGCCTGAAGTCCGATCACGGTACGCGCATGTCGGCTCTCGTCCGGGAAGAGGGGCAGCTGGCGGCCGAGCGGGAGCGTCAGCAGCTCCGGCTCAAAAAGATTGAACAGCAGCTGGCGCGGCAGAAGCAGGCCGCGCAGGAAGAAGGGGTCGAAGGCGAAACGCTGCGCCCGGTCGTCCTGGAGGCGCTCGATGCCGTTGAAAACTACGTCGAGACCTCCCTCCCCTTCCGCCGCGAAGATCGTCTGGCTTCGGTGCGCACGGTGCGAAGCGAACTTGAATCCGGCGTGCTCGAGCCCTCGCGGGCGTTGAATGCGCTGTGGTCGTTCGTGGCCGATGAAATCCGCATGACGGGCGAGGCGGGCCTTTTCCGCCAGCCAATCCGCATCGACGACGAAGATAAACTCGCCGACGTGGCGCGTCTGGGGATGCTCCAGCTCTACTTCCGCACGGATGACGGACGCGTCGGACTCTGGACAGAGGACGGATTCCGCTATGTCGAGGGCGAAGACCGGGAGCGCATCCTTGCGTGGATGAGTTCCCTGCGCAAGAACGTGCGCTTCGGATACTTCGAACTTCCCCAACCCGTTCGCACGTCGGAGAAATGAGTATGCGCACGATTAGAAGTATGTTTCTTTTCGCGATGGGCTCGATGATCCCGGTAGTTCTTCCGGCTGCCGCCGTCCTGCTCGTTCCAGGCCCGGTCCATGCCGAGCCAACCGCGCCAGCTGAGGCCCCGCGCGAAAAACCCGGCGCTCCGGATGAACTCCGCCTTGCATACCAGAAGGAATACGCTTTTCTCGCGGCCCAGAAACGCGACCTGGAGCGGCGCATCGCGGACTTCAACAGGGAAGCTGCGAAGACGGTGGCCGAAACCGAAGCGCGCATCGATCGCCTTCAGGACGAAGTGCTCGACCTGGAACGCAGGGCCGACAATGGGAAGGACGCACTCGCCGAAGCCGAGAAGCGACGCCTGGATACGCAGCGGAACGAGGACATCGTGCGGGCAACGGTACAGCAGGCCGGCGTCACCTTTGAAGAATACCGCCCCGGTTCCCTGACCGACGCTGCATTTCAGGCCCTGCCCCGCGAGGAGCAGCTCGGCCGGCTCTTCCGGGAAAGCATTGCGCTGCTCGGCGAGCTGTCGACGATCCGCAAGGAACCCGGCGCCTTCTACTCCGCGACGGGCGATCGCCTCGACGGCACCCTCGTACGCCTGGGGGCCATTGCGAGCTACGGCGTCGCCGAGTCTGCCGCCGGCATTCTTGTTCCCGCAGGCGCCGGCCAGTGGAAGCTCTGGCCCGACGCCCACCCCGATGCGGCACGCGCGCTCGCCCGGGGAGAAATCCCGCCCGCACTGCCGCTCTTCATCCACGGCAGTCAGAGCGAAGCGGTCGAGATCAGCGAAGAACGCGGCCTGCTCGAATACCTGAAAGCAGGCGGCCTGGTCGCCTGGTTCATCGTCGGACTGGGGCTCGTGGGCCTTGGCCTCGCCGTGCTGCGCATCCTCTTTCTCCGGCGGGCCAGCGCGAGCACGGGAGAAATCGTCGAGCAGGTCAGCGAACTGGTTCGCACCCAGCGTCTCGACGAGGCGCTCGCCGTCTGCAAGCGCAACCCCGGGTCGACCTCGGCCGTCGTCGCCGCGGCCCTGCGCAATCTGCACCGCGACCGCGAATCCCTCGACGATATCGTCAACGAGGCCATTCTGCACGAGAGCACGCACCTGGAACGCTTCGGCACCATGATTCTCGTCATTGCCGCCGTCGCTCCGCTTCTTGGCCTGCTGGGTACGGTGACCGGGATGATCGCCACCTTCGACATTATTACCGAGCATGGCACGGGCGATCCGAAGCTTCTCTCCGGCGGCATTTCGGTCGCCCTGATCACCACCGAGCTCGGGCTCATCGTCGCCATTCCCTCACTGCTCGTCGGCAACATCCTTTCGGGATGGGCCGACCGCATCAAGGACGACATGGAGAAGGCCGCCCTGCGCGTCTCGAATACGTACGAGCGCATCCTCGTGGCGGTCAGACAGGCGGCCTGATGCTGAACCGCGCCCTGGAGAATCTGGCCTTCTATCTGGATGCGGGCGGCTACGTCATGCTGCCGCTGCTGCTGTCGAGCCTGCTCATCTGGTACGGAATCGGCTACCGGTGGTCGGTGCTCTACCGGCCGAACGCCCGCAGCGTGCGGCGCCTGCTGCAGAAGCATGCGGGAGGCCATACGAAAGTTTCGGAAGGAATCGTGGAGCAGGCGGTCGTAAAAGGCCTCGCCGTCGCGCGGGAGAACCTTCCCCATCTCCGCCGCCATCTCGATGCGGCCTTCGGCGAGGATGAGAAGGACCTGCAGCGGTTCGGTCGCACCGTGCAGTCGCTCATCGCCGCCGCTCCAATTCTTGGGCTGCTCGGCACGGTCGACGGCATGATTGCCACTTTCACCGCCCTCGGCGAGATGCAGCTCTTCAACCAGTCGGGCGGCATCGCCGGCGGCATTTCGCAGGCGCTGTTCACGACCCAGCTCGGGCTGGCCGTCGCCATCCCCGGGCTCGTCGTCAACGGCTTTCTCGAGCGCCGCGTCCAGGAGCGGCTGGTCGAACTCACGCAGCTCAAAGACATGCTCTGCGTGCAGGCCGACGAGCTGGCAACCGATACCCTTTCGGCCGGAGAAACGGCATGAGCGTCCGCAGACGAGCCCGCAGCGACACCACGCAGAGCATCGACATTTCGTCGCTCATCGACATGGTGTTCATCCTGCTCATTTTCTTCATGGTCAGCACCACGTTCGTCAAGGACATGGATCTGGACATCGATCGGCCCAGCGCGCAGAGCGCGTCTCTCGCGGCACCCGATGCCATCCGCCTGTATATCGACCGCAACGGCGCAACCTACCTCGACGGCGAGCCGATCCGCATGTGGATGATCCAGAGCCGGCTGCGCACGCTTCTGCAGACTTCGCGCTCCAAAGCCGTTCTTCTCGTCACCGACGACTCGGTGCCCGCAGGCAAGCTGGTCGAGGTGGTCGATCAGGCGCGGCTTGCCGGAGCTGAGGTCGGCGTCTCGACGGAGCAGGAGGCCGGCGGACTGTGACGCTCGAACTGCGCCATCGCCTTGCCGGCGCAGCAGCCTCGCTCGGCGGCACCGGTCTCGTCTTCTTTCTCGTGCTCGGCATGAACGAGCTCGAACGAAGCAACCGGTACGACGACCGCCCCGTGACGGCGGCCTTCGACGTGGCGCCGCCGCCTCCCGAACCGCCGGCTGCGGCGGAACCGGAACCGCTGCCCGAACCCGAGCCGCTCGAGCCGCCCGCCCCCCCGCCGCTTGCCGATCTGGCCTCCGACAACGGCAGCATCGACATCCCGGTTCCCGGTTTTGACGACCGCGAGCTCGATCGCGCCGCGGGCGGGGCTGACGCCGATCGCGACATGGTCATGACCGACGATACGGTCGACAGGCCGCCGAAAGCCGCGCGGCAGGTTGCCATGGCCTATCCCGCCGACGCCAAACGCAAAGGAATCGAAGGGCACGTCATCCTGAGTATCCTCATCGACGAAGAAGGCCGGGTCCGGCAGGCGCGCGTCCTCGAGTCGACCCCGCCGGGGGTCTTCGATGATGCAGCCTTGAGCGCGGTCCGGCAATGGGAATTTGAACCGGCCGGCTACCAGGGCAAAAACGTCCGCGTCTGGGCCCGTCAGACGTTCCGCTTCGCCTTGGACTGAGCTTTAGAACTGAACGGCTGTATCAACGATGCGATTCTTCAAACGCCCGGCGCTTCTTCTCATCGGCCTGGTTTTGTGCGCGCCCGCACGTCCCGCCCAGGCCGCACGCGACGAGGTGAACTACCTGGAGCAGGCTGCACGACTGACCGCCGACGGAAACTACGACAGAGCCGAAGCCGCGCTGCGCAACGTGAACCGCGAGGCTGAGGATTTCGACCCGGCGCGGTACGACACGCTTGCCGGGTTGATCGCCCTGCGCAAAGGGGATCCCCGGAGCGCCCTTCCCGCGCTCGAACGCGCCTGCGATGAATACGACAGGAGGCTCTCGACGCCGAAGCTTTCCGCAACTGCGCAGGCCGAATTGCGCACCGCCAATGAGCGCGTGCACCTCTATCTCGGCCAGGCCCACATGCAGACGGGCGAATTCGGCCGGGCGCTGACTTCCCTGGACGCCGCCGGTTCGGTGGGTGACGGCATCCCCATGGTTCATGCCCTGCGCGCCCAGGCCCACTGGGAGCTGAAAGAGTGGAATGCCGCTTTCACGGCCCTCGATCGCGGAGCCGGACGCTTTCCGGGAGATCACTCATTTCTGCGCCGGAAGATCTTCTATCTGATCCAGCTGGGATTTCATCAGCGCGCGGTTGAGCTTGGAACGGAGTATCTGCGGATCGCCAATCCGCAGGCGGCCGATTACCTGGCCCTCGGCAGCGCATTGCGCCGGAGCGGCCAGCCCGCACGCGCGTTGGCAATCCTCGAGCATGCGCGGATGTTGTATCCGGAAGACCGTAATCTGGCCGTCGAACTGGCGAATGCCTGGATTGATCAGGGGAGCGTCGGCGCCGCGGCCGATATCCTGGCCGAAGCAGCGATACGGCATCCCGATGTGCTGGTCGAGGCCGCCGAGCTCCAGCGCCGGGCCGGACGGTTTCACCGGGCGTTGCTCTTGAACTCCGCCGTCCCCGACCAGGCAAAAAAGTTCCGCCAGCGTCTCGCGATTTACGTTTCGATGGAGCGCTGGGAGATGGCGGCAAGCATGGGTGACGCCCTGAAACGCACCGCGCTGCTCTCGGTCGACGACATCCGTTACGCCTATGCCTACGCGCTCTTCAAGACGGGCGCACTCGATGAGGCGGAGCTGATGCTCGGGGGCATTTCGGACGGCGAACTGTTCCGCAAAGCGGCCGCGCTGCGCTCGACCATGCAATCGTGCCGCAGCGAGCGCTGGAGATGTCTGTAGTACCCGGATTTTACACTCATGATTTTCCGCACCCGTTTTGCTGTATTTTTTCTCTGCCTCTTCTTCGCCGGGCGCGCCGCTGCCGATATGCCGTCCGGAAATGACAAGGGCGAAGACAGCCGCACCCATCTCCTGCTGATCGTGTTCGAGAACGGCGCGCCGGCCCCCGGAGTCGACTTGGTCGTCGACGACACCGCCATCGCCGCAACCGGAAGCGATGGCGCCATCGAGGCCCTCATCCCCGGCGGACGTCAGAGGCTCTCGCTCGTGCGCGACGGTCAGGTTCTCGGCCGGCTGGAACTGGTTACCGAAAGCCCCGTCGTGCAGATTCTGGCCACAGTCCCAGGGCCAGGGCAGGCCATGGTTTTCGACGTCGAGGGGGGGGGCGCCGGAGCCGCGGCCGCACCCGCCCCGGCTACCGCCGCCGTCTCCGGCATCGTTGCCGGAAAGGTCGTCTCTGCGGAATCGAACCAACCAGTACGCGGCGCGCAGCTCTACTTCTCTGGTCTTACCCTGCGCAGCACGACGGATGCTGACGGCGTTTATCAAGTCGAGATCCCGGCCGGCACGTACCAGCTTTCGGTGGTGCACCCCGATTTTGCAACGCAGACGCTCGACGGCATCGCGGTTTCGGAAAAAGGAGAGGCGGTGCACGACATTGCGCTCAGCCCCGCCGGTGTTCTCCTCTCCGACTACGTAATCACGGCGCCGCATATCGAGGGCAGCGTTGCATCGATGATTGAGGAACAACGCGAAAGCTCGGGGGTCACCGAAGTTCTCGGCGCCGAACAGATGGCGCGTTCGGGCGACTCCAGCGCGGCCGACGCGCTGAAACGGGTGACGGGGCTCCTCATCGAAGACGGCAAGTACGTGGTCATCCGCGGCCAGCCGTCGCGCTATACGCAGACATTGTGGAATGGTTCGCCCCTGCCGAGCCCGGACCCGATTCGCCGGATTGTTCCGCTCGACCTTTTCCCCACCGGCGTTCTCGCGAGCATTGAGGTCGAGAAGAGCTATGATGCTGAAGCGCCCGGCTCCTTCGGCGGCGGTCTGATCCGCCTCGAAACCGTGGGCGTCCCGGACGACGATTTTCTGGCTGTTTCCGGCAAGGTCGGGGGCAACAGCATCACCACGTGGAAGCCCGGGCTCGACTACGAAGGGGGCAGTACTGACATTCTCGGATACGACGACGGCACGCGCGCCCTGCCCCCCGGGCTCGACCCCGATGCCTCCCGGAAACAAGTCGAGGAGGCGGCCGGCGGCTTCAGCGATATCTGGGGGGTCGGTGAGAACACCCCCGGGGTCGATACGGGACTCGGTTTGTCCCTTGGGAAACGGGTGCGGCTTCTCGGCGGCAACTGGGGGCTTCTGGCGGCGGGCAGCTGGGACCGTTCCTTCACCCGGACCGAAGAAATCCAGCGCGACTACGCGCTCGGCGGCGAGGGTGCGCTCGTGCTCCGCAACGATCAGGTACGCACCCGCAGCGACATGGACGTCGACACCGGCGGCCTTCTGGTCGGTGCGGCAGAATGGGAACGACATAAGTTCCGCAGCAATACCTTCTTCATCCGCAAGTCGACGAAGCGGAGCGAACTGCGCGAAGGGACCCGGGTCGTCAGCGACGATCTCTACATCAACGACTACACCCTCGAGTGGACCGAGCGCAGCCTCTTCGCCGAGCAGTTGACGGGCGAGCACGACTTCGGCCCCTTCATGCTGGCCTGGCGCGGCATGACGGCGCAGAGCTCCAGCGATTCCCCCGATCAGCGCCGGTACATCTATCGTCGAAACAGCGAAGGCGATTTCCTCTTCTTCAACCAGGCCAAGGCGATTCGCAAGTATGTCTCGAGCCGCGATGACATCCTCAGCTTTGATGCCGACCTGCGCGTCCCCGTTCTGGAGCGGCCCCGGTGGAAGGCGGAGGCCTTCGGCGGCGTATCGCTCTATTCGCAGGACCGGGAATCGAACACGCGCCGCTTCAGTTTCGAAACGAAGGGCGAACCCGACCTGGCCCAGGCTCCGGACGACCTTCTCGATCCGTCCACGCTCGGTGAAACGCTCGTCGTGAAGGATCAGACGCAGACCAACGACAACTACCTTGGCGATGCCAGCGTCCGCGGATTCTACCTCAAGGGAGACGTAGACTGGGCCGAGCAGGTTCGACTCACGTTCGGCGCGCGGCAGGAATCGGCCGATTTCCGGGTGCGCACCTTCGTCGCGGGCGGCCGCAAGGGGGGCAAGGAGGTCGAGGGCGGATTCGAGGACAGCGATGTGCTGCCCTTTGCCGCGGTAACCTGGCGGTTCCTCGACAGCATGCAGCTCCGGGCCTCCGGCGCGCGCACCCTTTCGCGCCCAATCCTGAACGAGCTGTCGCCGGCGCGGTACTTCGATCCCGATTCGGGCGACGAGTATCTGGGCAACCCCGAGCTGCGTCCGGCCGTCATCGACGGGTACGACATGCGCTGGGAGTGGTACCCCTCGAACCGGGAATCGATATCGGCGGGCCTTTTCCGCAAGGACTATACGGACCCCATCGAGCAGACGTTCGTCGGCGTGGGCGGCTCGACCTTTCTGCGCCAGGTGCAGAACGCCGCCGGCGCCTACGTCAACGGACTCGAGCTGGCGGTGCGCGCCGATCTTGCCCGCCTGACGTCGCCCTTCGGTCTTTCGGAAGGGTGGGCGAAGCGCGTTTATCTGGCCGCCAACGCCGCGTTCGTCAAGTCCGAGGTTGAGCTGGCGAACCAGAACCTGGCGACGAGTGCCCGGCGCCCTCTCCAGGGGCAGGCCGACACGATGTACAACTTTCAGCTCGGGTACGACGGCGAGCGCCACGATGCCGATCTCTCGTGGAACCGGGTAGGCGAGCGCCTGTATCTGGCCGGCGTCCAAGGGCAGCCCGATGTCTATCAGACACCGGCTTCGCAGCTCGACTTCACCTATGCCTTCGCGCTGAGCCCCGACATCGGGCTCAAGGCCAAGGCGGGAAACCTGCTCGACCCCGAGCTTGTTTTTACCCAGGGCGGAGAAATCTTCCGCAGCTACCGCAAGGGGCGCGATTTCAGCCTCTCGATCGGGTACCGGCTCTGAAATCGCCTGACGAGGCGGCCGAAAAGCGATTACCGTCCGGCAACCTGCCGGTAACGGACTCGAAATATGCGCCGCTTATTCTAATCGATATCAACCTGAGTTTTCTTTCATCGTCCACCAACCTCGAAAGGTGTTCCAACATGGAATTTCGCAGTCTGAAATTTGCCGCCGCCTGCCTGGCCATCGCCTCGCTGGCCGCGTGCGAAGGCACTACCACCCCGGTCGTCGATACGGATGACGACAACGGAAACGACCTTACGCCCGTGCTCAAAATCACCAGCGACCCGACCGATCTGGGTGGCCGCGGCGAATGGGGCGGCGTGGTGCTTAGCGGTTACGGCCTCGTCAACAATGGCGACGACAACAAGCAGACGACGTCCGAAGCCGTGCCCGACGGCGTCACCCGCTGGTTCGGCGGCAGCAACAATGCCGATTCGAGCGGCACGATGCGCTACATCGTTCTCGCCGATACGGGCGAAGCCTTCCGCCCCGACGAAGAAGTCCAGGGGCTTACGGTCGAAGCGGCCGGCAGCGGCACGCAGATCAGCTACCTGCAGGTCACGAACTCCGACGACGACGGCATCGAATGGTTCGGCGGTGCGCTCGGCGCCGATCACATCGTGGTGCAGGGTGCGAGCGACGATTCGCTCGACATGGACCTCGGCTACCAGGGCGCCATCCAGTACGCCCTCGTGATTCAGGGCGCATCGCACGGCGACAAGGGGATCGAATCGGACAGCAACGGCGACAACTTCGACGCCGCCCCCAAGTCATCGCCCGTCATCGCCAACCTGACCATTCTCGGCGACTTCGGCAACGGCGGCGCGGCCGACGCCAACACGTCGGTTCTGCACCGCGAAGGGTTCGGCGGCCAGGTCTACCGCTCGGTTTACACTGACAACCTTCTTACGGGCGGCACGTTCGACAAGGGCTGCCTTGACCTGGACGACGAGGTTGACGAAGACCTTTTCTACGGCGACGTCGTCTTCAACTGTGCGACCGGCTTCATGCAGCATGACGACGACGCGTTCGCGGCCGACTTCACCGGCGGCGCCTCGGCCGACATCGAAGAAGACGTCGACCTGACCATCGACGCGGCCACCCTGTCCATCACGGCCACCTGGGCCAAGAGCAACTATGCGACGGAACTGGCCGCCGCCGGTCTCGACGACACCACCTACGTCGGCGCGGTCGACCCCGCCGCCTCGACGGCCTGGTGGGATGGCTGGACCATCCGCTCGGCGGGCATCGACGGCAACCTGCCGGGGAGCGCCAGCTTTCACCCGCTCGAGGCTGAAATCAAGGACGGCATCATCGTGCCGGCCAGCGAAAACGGCTGCGCCGACATCAATGCGGACTTCGAAGTCGGCGAACCGGTCGAAATTTTCGGCGTGACCTTCCCGGTCTGCGTGATTTCGCAGGCGATTCTCGAAAACACCGTGCTCTCGAATGACCACGTCTACGTGCTCGACGGCACGGTCAATGTCGGCGACGGCGACGTCGAAGCCGCCAGCGACAAGGCTTCGACGACCAGCGTGGCGCTCGAGATCAAGCCGGGCGCCCAGGTCTTCGGCGTGAGCGGTTCGGCCGCCTCACTGGTCATCACCCGAGGGTCGACGATCAATGCGGTGGGCACCGCCGAACTGCCGATCGTCTTCGGCGGCGTCGAAGCCGAATAACGCACACCGTCCGCTCTCCTCAGAAGCCTCCGGGAAGTTTCCCGGAGGCTTTTTTCTGTGCTCCCGCCGACCGGTTTCCCTTCAGACGCCCTGAATTGGCGCTGCGATCGCCCGGGCCAAGACTGAGGGCATGCGCGACGCCTGCGAGGTTCTGCATGATCACCTGCAGCTTGCCGCCGACCACCGGTGGGAAGAGGACCTGGCGCGCAACTTCGCCGAGGATTGCGTTCTGCTCACGAGCTACGGCACCTTCCGCGGACGCGCGGGGCTCGACGCCAAAGTTCGCCTGCTCGAAGAACACCTGCCGAACGGACGCTATACCTACAAACAGATTCTGTGCGAAGGCGAGATGGGGTTTCTCGAATGGGACGGAGAGGGGAACAACGGCGCGATCGTGCGCGATGGCGCCGACTCCTACCTGATCCGCGACGGGCGCATCCGCGTCATGACGATTCACTATACGGTCGAACCGGGTGAATCCTTTCGCTCCTCCACCTCGTAGAGCGCTCTCCTCCCGCGCTTGTTAGAATGGCAGGTACTTGGGGGAGAGATGGACGCACTCGCCGCATTCCACATCGTCGTGCTCGGATTCTGGGGCGGCGTCGTTGCCGTCGAAATCCTTTTCGAAACGGGGGGCATGCTCGGAAAGTTCCCCCCGGACATGGTCGCGAAGCTTCACCGCCATACCGACCGGATACTCGAAGTTCCCCTCCTGATCGCGGTTCTTGCCTCGGGCCTGCTGCTCTGGCAGCGAGCGGGGTGGTCGGCGGCGCTGCTCCCCAAAGTCGCGCTCGGAACCGGGGCGGTCGCTGCCAATGCCGTCTGCGTCGTTTACGTCGAGCGCAGGGCCGCCGCCAGGGCGCCTGACGCAGGCCTCACGCGCCGGGTCGTCGCAACGGCCATCCCCGGATTTCCCCTGGCAGCCGCGGCCCTGATCGCGGGCGGTCTTCGCGCGGGCTGGTGGTAGGCCCCCCTCAGCCGGAACCGAGGGCGTCCGCTACTCTCCGCCGTAGGTTTCGTGCAGATAGCGCACGATGTCGGCCGACTCGAAGAGCGTGCGTCCCGTATTCGGATCGACCAGCCACGGAACCTGCATGCGACCGGAGCGCTCCACGAACGCCTTGCGCTTTTCCGTCGTCTGCGGCCGTCCCGGGATGACCTTCGAACGCACCCCGGGGATCAGGAAATCGACCACGGCACCCTTCCCCACATTCCGCAGCGTATAGGGAATCTGCAGTTCGCAAAGCGCTTCGCGAACGAGCCTGCTGAACGGACTGCCCTCAAAGCTGTAGAGTTCCAGCAGCTGCGCGGGTCGACGCGCCGCTTTGCCCCTGCGGCCGCGCGCCGGGCGCACGGCGCTCGCGAAAACCGACGTCGCCGTCCACTTGAGGCGCATGGGAGGACGGCCGCGGCCGTACTGCGCATACAGGTAGTCGATGATGTCGTCGGACTCGTACATCTCGGTCCCGGTATTGGGGTCGACCAGAAAGGGAACCATGATCTTTCCGCCCAGCGCCCGAACCCGCTCGCGGAAATCGGAGCCGGGAGGGCACGGATAGATGTCGGCATCCAGATCGAGCTGCGTCAACGCATCGCGCACCTTGCGGCAGAAGGGGCAGTTCTCCATCTCGTAGAGTTCGAGACGCCGCTCGGGGCGGTGCGGCCCCGCGTCCGACGCGAACAGACCCGTACCCAGGCGCGCCCCGGCGCCCAGCAGCGTGGTTCCGACATCCAGCATGCGGCTCATAACCTGTCCCCTCGATTCGTGCGCTCAGTCATGGTGCCCGGAGCGGGGATCGAACCCGCACGTCCCTTGCGGGACAACGGATTTTAAGTCCGTTGCGTCTGCCAGTTTCGCCATCCGGGCAAAGAGCATCATTGTATCCGGAACGAGGGGCGAAGCGCAGGTACGAGCCGCCCGGCCCTTCGCCGGCGCCGGACCCGCATCGCCCCGATTGCAGGCCGCTCGCGCAATTCGATAAACTGTAGCCACTCTCCGCCGGCCCTGCGGTCGCGCGGTTCACGAGGGGTTGCATGGTCATGACTTGGCATCCGAAACGCGGGCTCTGGTGGGTTGCATTGGGAGTCCTGGCCGCCGGCTGCGGCGGCGACGAGAACGCATTCGTCTTCTCAGATCGAACCGCGCCGCGCGTCGAAAGGTTTTCACCCGTCGACAAGGCGACGGACGTCGACGTGCGCGCCGAAGTCGAGGTGCAGTTCGACGAGTCGATCGCGCCGGCTTCGGTCGACGGCGAGGCCCTCGTGCTGACCGCCCCCGACGGCAACCCTGTCAAAGGGTTTCTCTCGCTGCAGACGACGCGCCTGCACCTGCGCCCCGCCCTCCCCCTCGAATACGCCACCACCTACACCGTGCGGACGAGTGCGCGCATCACCGATCTCTTCGGCAACGAGGCCGCCGCCGTCACCTGGACCTTCACGACCGGCACAGACCGGGACCCGCCCCAGCAGCCGAATAATCTTCAGTACCCGGCGACCACGAACCGATCGACCGCGACCCTGACGGGAAACAAGGAACTCAACAGCGAAGTGCTCGTGAACGGCAAGAAGCTCCCGGGCACGATGGGGGTCGGCGAGTTCACGGCGAAGCTCAGCCTCCCGGCCGAGGGCAAGAACAAATTCGAGCTGACGGCCGTCGACCCGGCCGGCAACGAGTCGGTCGCGGTGACCGTCACCATCGTTCGGGATACCGTGTACCCGAACCCCCTCGTGACGTGCGGCAGCGGAACCGGCGCGACGACGCGCGGCATTCTCTGGCATTACGGCGCGGCCCAGACCGCCTGCTGGGATCCGCCCGATCCGCTCTACTGGACGAACATCAGCCTGCCCTTCGGCATTCAGTGGACGCCGGGCGCCGGCGACGTCGCGCGGGTCGTACTCGACGGTGTCACGGTGATCGAGACCGCGTCGGCCAGCGCCGAGGACAACCTCTTTCGCTTCGGACGCCCCGAAGGCGCAGTCGTACTGAAAGCCGAAACCGTCGACGGCGCGGGCAACGTCACGCCCGCCTTTCAGCGCACCGTCATCGTCGATACGCTGGCCCCGGATCTCTTTGCGCTCGACGGATTTCCGCCTTTCGTAACATCGACTGCCGGCGAGGTCACCGTTGAAGGCGAGACGGCCGGCACGTGGACGGCCCTGGCCGACGGCGCGCCGCTCACGCCCGTCTCGTGCACGGCAGGCTCGTCGGCATCGCGCCAGGCGTGCGCCTATGACCTTTCGGGCTGGGGCGAAGGCGAACACCGGTTCTCGATTTCGATCACCGACGCCGCCGGTAACGTGAGCCGCCTGCTCCGGCACGCGCGCATCGACGCGACGCCGCCGGCGGTGCTGGCCCGCATTCCCCAGCTCTCGGCCACGACCGGGAACAACCTCGTCCTGCATGCGTTCTTCGACGAACCGGTAACCCTCGGGACGCTGACGGTCGATCAGACCTCCGACGTGCTGGCGGCCGAACCCTCGGCCGATCGCGCGCACTGGAAGGCGGCGTGGACCGCTCCGGGCAACGGCGCCTATACCGCCTCGGCCGTCGCGCGGGACGCGGCCGGTAACGCGACCGCCGTCACCTGGAGCTTCACGGCGAGCGGTTCGGCAAACTTTCCCCTGACCCTGGGCAGTCCGTCAGCGGCCACCGACGGGGCTTCCCGCACGGGCGGATTCATGCTCAGCGGCTTTCCGGCCAATCCGGTGCACGTCGTGCGCTACCGGCCCCGGCCGTCGGTCAACGCGTTCGCCATGGGGGTCACCACCGGGTCGACGATCACGCTGACCGGCGATCCGCTGTCCGAGATCGAGGGCCATGTGGAATCGTACAGCCAGGACGGCACGTGGGTGACCGCCCCCTTCGGCCCGATCTCGTGGAACGATCGGGCGCAGGTGGTCGCCGATACGGTGACCGCGCTCGAATACGCCTCCTTCGCCGCAGAGCCGGGAGCGGTGCCCGGCAGAACGGCCGGATTCCTGCTGACGACAGCCCTGGCGCCGCTGCAGCTGACGGCCGGCGCGACGTCGCTCACCCCCGTTGCCGGCGTCACCGGTTGCTCGGCCGATGAATACACCCCTTTTCCGCTCAGCCTCCTCTCCTGGCCCGATGCGCTGCACGGACGCGCCTGCGCCGCCTTCGGCGGAACCTATGCGGGTGTGTGGAACGTCAATCTGGAGACGGGCGCCCGGCAGAAGCACCTCGACGCTCCGCAGCAGACCCTCGAACGCGATTTCGGCGCCAGCCTCGCCACGGGCATGCTCTTCGGCGGCGAACCGCAGGTCGTCGTCGGGGCCCCCGGCGCCGATCGGGTCTATGTCTACGCCACGACGACCGCCACGACGCCGCGCTGGATGCTGAGCGGCGACCTCGCCCGCGGAAATGCACGCTTCGGCGCCGCCCTGGCCGTGGCCTCCGACCATGCCGGCGCGGGAATCGCGACGCTCGCCGTCGCGGCCAGCCGCGAGCCGGCCATTTATTTCTTCGACGGCCCCGCGCTCGATGCGGCCGACGAAATTCCCCGTTACCGGACGCGCGTGGCGCTGCCGCTCGACGCATACTGCGCCACTTTTCCCGTCTACGAACGCATGGAACTCCTTGCGCCGGGCGACGTCGACGGCGACGGCAGCGGCGACTTCGTGCTCGTCGGCTGGTCCTGCACCGGCGAGGCTCTCGTGCGCGTCTTCTACGGCGGTGCGGGCGCCGGGGGCGACGCGGCCCCCCTGTCGACGCCGGCCTATCCGCGGCTCACCGACGTCGCGCGGCTGCCGAGCGGCTCCCTGCGCGCGCAGGCCAGGCCGCTGGGCGACCTGAACGGCGACGGGCTGGCCGATTTCGGCTTCATCGACGAATCGGGAGGCGGGATGCTGCGCGTCTTCTACGGAAGCGCGAGCGGCACGCCGCGCCAGGCGGTCCTGCTCCCCTCCGCGACCGCGCTGGGGGGCGTCACGACGCAGTGGAGCTGGCTGCTCGCGGGGACGATGGACCGCAACGGAGACGGACTTCCCGAGCTCATTCTGGGACGGAACTCGGCGTCGCCGACTCTGCTGCTGTGGCCCTGACCTCGCTCGGAGGCAGGGCGCGCACCTTGAAGATACGGCGTGAGTTCGCGCTCTCGATGACGAACGTCCGCCCGCCCCAGGCAATCTGCTCGCCGCGGCGCGGAATGCGGCCGACCTGATTCGAGAGAAAGCCGCCCAGCGTGTCGTAATCCTGTTCTCCCTCGGGCTCTTCCAGCGACAGCAGTTCGAAGGCGCGGTCGACGGGCAGGCGCGCATCCACCAGCACCGCCCCGTCGGGAAGCGGGTTCACGAGCGACTCTTCTTCGTCGTATTCGTCCTGGATCTCGCCGAAGATCTCTTCAATCAGGTCTTCGAGCGTGACGATGCCCGAAAGGCCGCCATATTCGTCGATGACGATGGCCAGGTGCATGCGGTCGGCCTTGAAGCGTGCCATCAGCTCGGTGGCGGGCTTACCCTCGGGAACGATGAGCGGCGGCCGCAGCAGCTTGAGATGATCGTGGGCGCCGACCGGCTTGCCCCAGAGCTTCAACAGATCTTTCGTATAAAGAACGCCGACGACGTTGTCGATGTCGCCGTCGTAGAAAGGGATGCGCGAGTGACTGCGGTCGCGGATGTGCTCGATGACCCGCTGAAAGGGTTCTGCCGTCGAGATGGCGAAGATCTCGGAGCGCGGCACCATGATCTCGGCGGCCGTGCGGTCGCGAAACTCGACCACGCGCCGGATCATGCCCGCCTCTTCAGGATTGATGTAACCCTGCTCGGTGAGGCGGTCGGTTATTTCTTCGACGTATTCTTCGGATTCTTCCTGCGGCGGAGGCTCTCCCGGAGGTCTGCTCCGAAAAAGGCGCCGCAGAATACTGCCAGGGTTATCCATGCTGGACGTATTGCTCCTTGTAGTGCACCAGTTCGGCCGCCAGCGGCGCGACCGCGTTGAAGACCCGCTCCTCGGCGCGCTTCATGCGCCGCCGCTCGCTTTCGTCGACGCCGACATGGTCGTAGCCGAGAATGTGCAGCAGGCCGTGCGCGATGAGCTGCGCAAGGCGGTGGTCGAGGCTGAGCCCGGCCCCCTCGGCCTCACGCGCCGCGGTGTCTACCGATACAATGATATCCCCCAGAAGCCGTTCGTCAAGTCCGGGCACGTCGCCGAGGGGAAACGAGATGACGTTCGTGGGGCGGCGCTTACCGAAAGTTTCGGCATTCACCTCGGTCATCCCGGGGTCGTCGACGAGGGTGACGTGCACGGCTTCACGCGGGTGCTCGACCGCCTCGAGCATGGCGCGGATGAGCTTGCGCAGCCGGGCCCGGTTCACCCGGATGCCCGGGTGCCGGTTGAACAACTCAATGGTCATGCTTCGTTCGCGGTCTTGGGCGCAGGTTCGGGGGCGGTTTCAGGCGCGGGGGCCTCGGCGCGGTCGGTACGCCGTTCGACACGGGGACCGGTCGGGCGCTTGCGGGCCTTCTCATGCCGCTCGTAAGCGCTGATAACCCGCTGCACGAGCGGGTGGCGCACGACGTCGACCTCGGAGAAGTGGATGAACGACACCCCCTCGACCCCCTCGAGCACGTCGAGCGCCCGAATCAGCCCGCTCCCCTTCTCGGGGGGCAGGTCGACCTGGGTCGTATCGCCCGTGACGACGGCTTTGGAGTTGTAGCCGAGGCGGGTGAGAAACATCTTCATCTGCTCCGACGTCGTGTTCTGCGCCTCATCGAGAATGACGAAGGAGTCGTTGAGCGTGCGACCGCGCATGAAGGCCAGCGGAGCGACTTCGATGACACCGCGCTCGATGAGTTTCTGGGCCTTGTCGAAGCTCATCATGTCGTGCAGGGCGTCGTAGAGCGGGCGCAGGTAGGGGTTGACCTTCTCGGTCAGGTCGCCGGGAAGAAAGCCGAGCTTCTCGCCGGCTTCGACCGCCGGCCGCGCGAGCACGATGCGGTTCACGCGCTTCGACAGCAGGGCGGCGACCGCCATGGCCATGGCCAGGTAGGTCTTGCCGGTGCCCGCCGGGCCGACGCCGAAGACCAGGTCGTTGTTGCGGATGGCCTCGATGTACTCGCGCTGGTGGACGCTCTTGGGCGCGATGCGCCGGTTTTTCGAGGTCAGCGGCAGGGCTTCGAGAAAGACCGTGTCGATGTCGACGGTACGGTCGGCCTGAATCATGCGCACGGCCTGCTGAAAGTCGGCCTCGCTGACTTCATGCCCCTTCTTGGCGAGCTGATAGGTATCGAGAATCACCTTTTCGGCGAGATCCACGTTATGGGGTTCGCCGACGAAGCTGAGCTTGTTGCCGCGCTGGCCGATGCGCACGCCGAAGGCCTCTTCGACGACCTTCAGGTTCTTGTCTTCATCGCCGCAAATGTGGCGCAGTGTTTCGTTGTCGTCAAAGACCAACTGGGTGACGCGTTCTCCGGACGGGCTTTCTGGGCGCAATGCTTGGGATTCCTCTTGGGATGACTCGTGGGCGAATCGATCCGGTCGACCCGATCGACTCCCCATAGACAGTATCAGAATGCCGGGAACGCAGGTAGATTGGACGTACAGAAAGCCGGACCGTGCCCGGCGGGCGCAGGCTGCCCCGCCGGTCGCCCCTGTGCCTCCCGGGATTGACCTGCTCCGCCGCATCTGGGACCCTTTGACGATGACTGTCCGCAACCGTGCCGATCGACCGTCGCCCGGCGAAGCCTTCGCCCGTCTGGTGAGCATCATGGACCGCCTGCGCGAACCCGGCGGCTGCCCCTGGGATCGGGAGCAGACCTTCGCGTCGCTGCGCCGGTACCTGGTCGAAGAAGCGGCCGAGGCGCTCGAAGCGCTCGATCGCGAAGACTGGCCGCACTTCAGCGAGGAACTGGGCGACCTGCTGCTCCAGATCGTCTTTCACGGGCGCATGGGGGCCGAGGCCGGGCTGTTCGACATCGTCGACATCGTCGAGGGGATCAGTGACAAGATGACCCGCCGCCATCCTCACGTCTTCGGCGCCGGGCATGCCGCCACGGCCGAGGAGGTCCACCGGAACTGGGAGCGCCTCAAGGCGGCCGAAAAAGGGGGGGAGCAGGAAGAGCATCCGCTCGGCAGACTTCCGCCCGATCTCTCTTCGCTTCAGAAAGCGCAGAAGACCGGCGCCAGGGCCGGCGCGACCGGTTTCGACTGGCCCGACGCGGCCGCGGTCCTGCGCAAGGTGCAGGAGGAGATGGGGGAGCTGCAGGCCGAAATGGACGCGGCTCCCGAGACGCCGGAGCGCCGCGCGCGCATGGAGGAGGAACTCGGCGACGTTCTCTTTGCCCTCGGCCAGCTCGCGCGCCACCTCGACCTGGATGCCGATCGGGCCCTGAACCGCGGCGTCCTCAAGTTCCGCGACCGCTACGCGCGCATGGTGCGCATGCTCGAAGGCGAAGGCCGTTCGCTCGAGGGGATGAGCGACGAGCAGATGGAGGCGGCCTGGCAGCGGGCCAAGCGGCTGCATGCTCAAGGAAAGAGCGGCGTCGGAAGCGTGCTCCCGGATGAATACCCAGGCAAAGGTTGACACGATTTTCGGGACCTGATTATAATGTATGGATTCATTTTGAGAGGATTGAATGGCCAACCATAAATCTGCCGCGAAGCGCGCCCGTCAGAACGAGAAGCGCCGCATCCGTAACCGCGCCGTGAAGACCCGCGTCAAGAACGCCGTTCGCGAGGTCGTCCACGCCGTCGAGAAGAGCGCTGCCGACGAGGCCCAGACGTCGCTGGTCGCGGCCGTGAAGACCGTGCAGAAGGCCCGCTCGAAGGGAGTTCTTCACAAGAAGACCGCTTCGCGCCGCGTCAGCCGCCTGACCCGCGCCGTGAACAAGCTCGCGGCGGCCGAAAAGGTCAAGAGCTGAGCTGCATCCGCCCCGGGCGGAATCGCCGAATTTGAAAAAGCCCGCAGCAGCGCTGCGGGCTTTTTTCGTCTCCGCCGAGTGGAACGGTCGTTCAGACGGCGGCCAGGGCCAACCCGGTCAGGGCCGCGATGAGCAGCGGGAGCCCGATCCAGATGCCTGCCGCAATCAACAGGCCGGCGAGTACGAAGAAGACTGCCCGGCGCAGGCTGAACAGGGCCGCCGAGGTCGCCAGGCGCTCGCCCAGCGCGAGCAGATCGGCCACCTGCACCTGCCCCTGCACGGCCACTTTGCCCACGAAGTGCCGAATCAGCCAGCGCAGCGCGCCTCCCACGAGCGACGGCGCCCACGCCTGCAGCCGCGGTCCCACAATTCCAGGTTCGCCGCCCAGCCGTTCGGTTCCGGCGCGCACGACGGCGGCGACCTGCTCCTGCACGACCGCGACATCGAGCACTTTGCCGTCGCCCATGCGCGCCTGCAGCTTCAACGCGGACTCCCGCACGATGCGCGAGGCGAGGCGGGCCGCCTCGCCGGCCGCCAGCTCGACCTGCACGGCGAGGGCCCACGGCACTCCGCCGACGACGGCGCCCACCATGAGCCAGATCCCGGCCAGAAGCCCCGCCATCCCGGCCAGCCACGGCGGGGGACCCAGCGGGGCGATACCCTCGAAGAGGAAGTAGAGGAACCCGGCGGCGAAGAGCGCACACCAGAGCAGAAACGAGGCGAGCGCCGAATGCAGGCGGCGGCGGGCCAGCGCGCGCAGTTCGGCGCCAAGGTCGCCAAGGTCGATGGAGCCGACGGTCGCGACGTCAGCGCGTTCGCTCATGCGCCGCCTCCGGTTCGAGAATGGCCCGCAGATCGTCGGGCAGCGGCACCGGCGTGAAGATTCCGACACGGGCACTTCCCGGATTCCCCCGCGGCGCCCGTCCCGTCCAGGAACCGGGGGCGGCCAGGATCAACCGCGGAAGCTGGGCGAGCGCCTCGAACGTATCGCCACGGCGCACGGCAAAGACGAACATCAGCCAGTGCACGTAGACGTGCGGGCCCGCCCAGCGCTGGCTCAGAATGTGCGCGCGCTCGAGCGCCGTCCATTGCGCGGCCGGATCGGAGGCCGTGCGCGCCTTCAGCAATTCCGCTTCGTAATGGGGACGAACCCGCGCATCCATGTCCTTGAATCCTTCCTGCCGAACTCGGACTGACGACTGATGACTGACGACTGATGACGGAAGACACCTGGCTACGGCTCGATATGCTCGTACACGCTGGTGGATCCGTCGGCCCGGTAGGCGACCACGTCATAGGCTTCGGGATGCGGGCCCTCCATCCCGGGGCTCCCCTCGGGCATACGCGGAACGGCAATGCCCTTGACCGCCGGCTTTTCGTCGAGCATGCGCCGGATGACCGGAGCGGGCACATGCCCTTCGACGACATAGCCGTCGACGACGGCCGTGTGGCAGCTGGCCAGTTGGCGCGGCAAACCGTGGTGCTGCTTGACCGGAGAGACCGACTCGAGGTCGTGGACGTCAACCGCGAAGCCGTTGTCGCGCAGGTGGTCGACCCATTTGCCGCAGCAGCCGCAGGTCGACGTCTTGTAGACGGTGACCCGGCCGGACTCGGTTCCGGGCGCCGGAAAGGCCGGCGCGGCCGAGAAGCCCCCCTCGGCGACGGTGGGGATCGGTTGCGTCGGCGGACGCGGCTCGCGCTCGCAGGCGGCCAGGGTCAGGCCAAGCGCGACGACAGAACCCATAAGAAAATGCGATGCATGTCTTTTCATAGCGCATATTTTCGCACGGTTCCCGCGCGCCGCGCATCCGGAAATGGCATCCACGGCGTCAGGGGTAACGTGAGGGAATCCCCGGTTGCGGGGTTCTCCGGGTAGTGACCGGACTGCCCGCGCGGAGACGCGGAGGCGCGGAGACGCGGAGAGGAAAAACGAGCAAAAGCGGCATTTTCTTGCGGTGCGTACGCTGAAGACGCCGAACGGATCCCGTTCCCAGACACCAGAAGCTTGCTTCACTCCGCGTCTCCGCGGCTCCGCGTGGAATCGTCTTTGTATCTGATACCGACGTCCGAAACGTCCGGCGTCCGGCGACCGATCGGCTTTGCCCCCGTAGAACCCCGTATGTTACGCTGAAAAGGTTTCCTCTACAAGCGGCCGGTCGACTTACATGGACAGTTTACGCGCCCCTCAGCGGGTGCTGAAAAAGCTTGAGCTCCGCAATCTGGCCGAGGTACAGCGCCTGCTGAAACCCGGCCGGCTGCACACGGTCTGCGAAGAGGCCCGCTGCCCCAACATCACCGAGTGCTGGAAGCGGCCGACGGCCACCTTCATGATCCTCGGCAGCGTGTGCACGCGCGGCTGCAAGTTCTGTTCGGTTACGAGCGGCAAGCCGATGACCGTCGACCCGCACGAACCCGAAAATCTCGCGCAGGCGGCCCTGCAGATGAACCTGCGGCACGTCGTCATCACCTCGGTGAACCGCGACGACCTGCCCGACGGGGGCGCGAACCACTTCGCGGCCTGCATCGCGGCCGTGCGCGAAGCGCTGCCCGAGTGCAAGATCGAAGTACTGACCCCCGATTTCCGCCGCAAGGCCGGGGCCATCGAGATCATCGCCGGCGCCATGCCCGACGTCTTCAATCACAACCTCGAGACCGTGCCGCGCCTGTACCGCAAGGTTCGCCCGGGCGCCGACTATGCCGAGAGCCTGGCCCTGCTGCGGGCCGGCAAGCGGCTCGGCATGCCCCTCGTCAAAACCGGCATCATGGTCGGCCACGGCGAGACCCGCGACGAAGTGCTGGCGCTCATGGACGATGCGCGCGCGCACGACGTCGACATTCTGACCATCGGGCAGTACCTGCGTCCGTCGCGTGACAGCCTGCCCGTTCTCGAATACGTGACCGACGAACAATACGAAGACTACCGCGCCGAGGGCATGCAGCGCGGCTTCAAGATGGTGGCTGCGGGCACGCACGTGCGCTCTTCCTACCTCGCCGACCTCGTCTTCGAACAAGCCGAACACGGTCACGCCGACGTGTCCGTGCGCGCCGAATGAATTTTCTCCCGCGCCGCGTGTCGTATCCATGCCCAACCTGAACGAAGAGTTTTATCGGATCAAGCGGCTGCCGCCGTATGTCTTTTCGATCGTGAACGACCTGAAGGCGAAAGCCCGTCGCTCCGGCGAAGACATCATCGATCTCGGCATGGGCAACCCCGATCAGCCGACGCCGCGCCACATCATCGAAAAGGCCAAGGAGGCGATGGACAACCCGCGCAACCACCGCTATTCGGTGTCGCGCGGCATCTACAAGCTGCGGGGCGCGATCAGCGACTGGTACAAGCGGCGGTACGACGTCGACGTCGACCCCGACACCGAGGCCATCGCGACCATCGGCGCGAAAGAGGGCCTCAGTCACCTGGCGACGGCGACCATCGCGCCGGGAGATCTGGTCTTCGTGCCGACGCCGAGCTATCCGATTCACGCCTACGCGCAGATCATCGCCGGCGGCGAGGTCATGGGCATCCCGATGGTCAAGGGGCGCGACTTCATCGAGGAGCTCGAACAGGCGCACAAGCAGACTTTTCGCAAAGCGAAGATGCTCGTCGTGTCGTTTCCACACAACCCGACGACCACCTGCGTCGACCTCCCCTTCATGCAGCGCATCGTCGACTTCGCCCGCGCCAACGACATGTGGGTCATTCACGACCTGGCCTACGCCGATCTGGTGTTCGACGGCTACAAGGCCCCGAGCATTCTCCAGGTGCCGGGGGCCAAGGAGATCGCCGTCGAGTTCTTCTCGCTCTCGAAGAGCTACAACATGGCCGGCTGGCGCATCGGATTCGCCTGCGGCAACCCGAAGCTCATCGGCGCGCTCTCGAAGCTGAAAAGCTATTTCGATTACGGCATGTACCAGCCGCTCCAGATCGCGGGCATCATCGCCCTCAACGGTCCCCAGGACTGCGTCGAGGAGATTCGCGGCATGTACCAGACGCGCCGCGACGTGCTGGTCGACGGCCTGAATAAGGCGGGCTGGCAGATCGACAAGCCGAAGGGGACCATGTTCGTCTGGGCCGAGATTCCCGACGAGTTCAAACCGCTCGGCTCGCTCGAGTTCTCCAAGCTCCTGCTCCAGGAGGCCAAGGTCGCCGTCTCGCCCGGCATCGGGTTCGGTGATTACGGCGATACGCACGTCCGTTTCGCGCTCTGCGAAAACGAGCAACGCCTGCGCCAGGCGGTGCGCGGCATCCGCGCCGTGCTGAACGGCGGAAGCCAGGAAGAAAGCTCTCCCATCGAGGTTACCAAGTAATGTCTGTCCTTCGCGTGGGCCTTCTCGGGTGCGGCACTGTCGGCTCGGGGGTCTTTCAGATTCTCTCCCGTAACCGGGAACTCCTCGAACAGCGTACCGGCCTCTCCATCCAGGTGACCCGCGTGGCCACGAAAGACTTCGACCGCGCCCGGGAGGCCGGCGTCGCCGACGAGCTCCTGACCGACGACCTCATGAACGTCGTTGAAGCCGACGACGTCGACGTCGTCTGCGAGCTCATGGGCGGCCTCGAACCTGCGCGCACGGCCATTCTCGCCGCCCTGAAGGCCGGCAAACACATCGTGACGGCCAACAAGGCCCTGCTCGCGCACCACGCGGCCGACCTGTTTCCCGCCGCCGCCGAAGCCGGCCGCGAGCTTGCCTACGAAGCGAGCGTCGGGGGGAGCATTCCGATCATCCGCGCCCTGAAGGAAGGCTACGTCGCCGAGAATATCCAGGGGCTCTACGGCATCATCAACGGCACGACCAATTACATTCTTTCGGCCATGGCCGACAGCGGCCGCGACTTCAGCGACGTGCTCGCCGAAGCGCAGCAGCTCGGCTACGCCGAGGCCGATCCGACGTTCGACGTCGAAGGGGTCGACGCCGCCCACAAGGTGGCCATTCTCGCCATGCTGGCCTACGGCGTGCGCTTCGACTACCGCAAGATTCCGACCGAGGGGATCACGGGCATCTCCAAAGCCGATATCGACTTCGCCCACCGCTTCGGCTATCGCATCAAGCTCATCGCCATCGCGCGCCTGCAGGACGAGCGCCTCGACGTGCGCGTGCACCCGACGATGATCCCCGAAACGAGCCAGCTCGCCCAGGTGCACGGCGTCTTCAACGCCGTCTACCTCGAGGGAGACAACGTCGGACCGTCGCTGCTCTTCGGCCGCGGCGCCGGCTCGCTGCCCACCGCCAGCGCCGTGCTGAGCGACATCGTGGCCATCGGCCGCAACGGCGGCGCCCGGCGCGTGCCCGACCTCGCCTACGAGCCCCGCTTCGTGCGCGACATCGAAGTGCTCCCCGGCGAAGAGATCCGCTCCGAGTACTACGTGCGCGTCCACGTGCTCGACCAGCCCGGGGTGCTCGGCCAGATCACGACCGTGCTGGGCGGCCACGGCATCTCGATCGCGAGCGTGCTGCAGCTCGATCAGCCGACCGACAACAAGGTTCCGCTCGTGCTCGTCACGCACACGACCACCGAGGGGAACCTGCGCGGCGCCCTGGCCGAGATCGAGCAGCTCTACTGCACGGCCGGGCCGTCGACCTTCATCCGCATTCTCGAGAATCTTTCGTAGGAGTCCGCTCGTGTGGCAGGGCATCATCCGTGAATACGCGGCCTTCATGCCGCAGGTCGACCTCGACCGCGTCGTAACCCTTCACGAGGGCAACACGCCGCTCATCGAGTCGCGCAACATCGTGCGCAGCCTTCCCGGAGGGGTGCGGGTCTTCTTCAAGTACGAAGGGTTGAACCCGACCGGTTCCTTCAAGGACCGCGGCATGACGATGGCCATCACGAAGGCCTACCAGGACGGCGCCGAGGCGGTCATCTGCGCGAGCACCGGCAACACGAGCGCCGCGGCCGCCGCCTACGCCGCACGCGCGGGCATGAAGGCCTTCGTGCTCATCCCCGCTGGCAAGATCGCGCTCGGAAAACTGAGCCAGGCCATGATTCACGGCGCCGTCGTCGTGCAGATCGAGGGGAACTTTGACGACGCCCTCAACCTGGTGCGCACGATTTCAGACACGCATCCGGTCACGCTCGTCAACTCGGTGAACCCGTACCGCATCGAAGGGCAGAAAAGCGGCGCCTTCGAAATCGTCGACCAGCTTGGCGACGCGCCCACCTTTCACGCCATCCCCGTGGGCAACGCCGGCAACATCACGGCCTACTGGAAGGGCTACAACGAGTTCCACGCCAACGGCAAAGCGAAGCGCCGGCCGAAGATGATCGGCTTTCAGGCCGAAGGGGCCGCTCCCATCGTGCGCGGCGCCCCCGTGGCCGACCCCGAAACCGTGGCCACGGCCATCCGCATCGGCAATCCGGCGAGCTGGCAGCCGGCGGTCGCCGCCCGCGACGAAAGCGGCGGCCTCATTGACATGGTCACCGACGAAGAAATTCTCGCCGCCTACCACCGGCTCGCGGCCGAAGAAGGGGTGTTCTGCGAACCGGCGAGCGCGGCCAGCCTGGCCGGCGTGCTGAAGCATCCGCACCTGTTCGGCGACGGCGACGTCATCGTCTGCACGCTCACGGGGCATGGCCTCAAGGATCCCGACAACGCCATCAAGGCGAGCACGCAGCCCGTGACCGTCAAGGCCGACAAGGAAAGCGTGCTGCGGGTACTTGGATTCTGAGCCGGTTTACGAGACGGCGACGTCGAATATCCTCCCGATTGTCCACGTGAGCGCGGCCGCGACGCCGCCGATGAGGGCCATGCGCAGGGCGCTGTAGACCGCGCTGCGCCCCGTGAAGAGGCTCATGGCGGCCCCCACCAGCATGAGCGCCCCGAGGCTCAGGCCAAGCGCGGCCGGAAGCGCCCCAGCCCCCGCGAAGAGCAGAAAGGGGAGGAGCGGAACGATGGCCCCGGCCGCAAAGCTGAAGAACGAGGCCGCGGCCGCGCCCCACGGCGACCCGAGCATTTCGGGATCGAGGCCGAGCTCTTCGCGCGCGAGCGTCTGCAGCCCCTGCACGGGGTTGGCGATGATGCGCCGGGCGAAGCCGGCGGCCTGCTCGCGCGGCATCCCCTTGGCGACGTAGATCTCGGTCAGCTCGGCGATCTCCTCTTCGGGCATCTCCTGAATCTCTTCCCACTCCAGCGCAATCTGCTGCTCGTAGACTTCGCGCTGGGTGCGCACCGAGACGTACTCGCCCGCGCCCATGGAGAAACCGCCGGCCAGGAGCCCGGCGACGCCGGCGACGACGATGACCTCGGGGTCGCTCTGCGCGCCGGCCATGCCGAGAATAAGGCTCGCATTCGAGACCAGGCCGTCGTTGATGCCGAAGACGGCCGCCCGCAACGCCCCGCCGCCGCGCCCGGCGCGGTGGCGCGCCTGCTCGGTAGGCGTCGAGAGAAGCGGAACCGGTTCGCCCCCCGTCTCTTCGCCCAGTTCGGGAATCGGGGCCGCCGCCCCCCGGTAGACGCCGAGCCCGCGCACCTTCATGGCCGCGAGAATGGGCAGCATATGGCGGGGATGGACGGCGCGCAGCAGCAGGCCGACGAAGCGCGCCCGCGCCGACGGGCTGAAGGCGGGCATCGGCACGCCCCCCTTGATCAGATCCTCGGCCCAGAGCCCGGCCTGTTTCTGCGCCGCCTTGCCGAGGCTGTCGAACAGTTCACGGTTACGGCCGCTCTCCCGCGACACCATGATGCCGTAGAGATAGGCGGAATTCTTTTCCTCGCGCCAGCTGTCGAGCCGCTGGCGTACGACGCGCGGGTCCATGCCGGTCCTCAGAAGAACGTGCCGATCGAGAACTCGAACACGCTGGGGCGTTCGTCGGGGCGGCGGTTGATGGGATAGCCCCACTCGAACCGCAGGGGGCCCAGCGGGCTGAACCAGCGGAAGCCGAAGCCCGCGCCCATGCGCAACGGATCGGCGAAGAACGGGTCGGCTTCGGCCCAGGCGTTGCCGGCATCGAAGAAAAGGACCCCTTTGATCCCCGCCTGGGGGAGGATGGGGAAGGTGATTTCGCTGTTCAGGACGGCCATCTTGTTACCGCCCTGCACGATCTCGACGGGCTGAAAGACGTCGGTGCCCGATCCGCCGGGGATGCGCAGCCGCGGACCCACCTGGCGGTAGTTATAACCGCGCAGGCTCGTGATGCCGCCCAGGAAGTAGCGTTCGGTGAACGGCAGGCTGCCCCCGACCGTCGAGTTGCCCCAGGCGACCTCGCCGTGCGTCGAGAAGACGACCCCCAGAAAGAGGTGTTGAAACCAGGTGCCGTTCAGGTTGTACTTGATGAAGCTGTGATCGCCCAGAAAGGCCGGATCGGCCCACTCGACGCCGCCCGACAGAATCGAGCCGCCGGTCGGATCGAAGGGATGATTCTTCGTGTTGCGCACGAGCGACGTACCGAGCGAGCCGGTGGCGCCCGTGCGGAAGAAGTCGGACCCGCCGCCTACGAAATTCGTATACGAGATGTCTTCGTAGCGGTAGGTCGTGTAGAGCCGGGTGTTCAGAAAGATGAGGTAGCCGGCGTTGATGCGGCCGCCGACACTCTCCTGCGTGTACTCGAGGTACTGCCGGCTGCTGTTGAAGACGTCGACCCCCAGGCTCCAGTTGCTGTCGAGAAAGTGCGGGTCGGTGTAGCTGATCGTATAGTATTGCCGGCGCGCGCCGAACTCGGCGTTCGCGTTGAGGCGGATGCCGTAGCCGAGCAGGTTGCCGAAGCTGACCTGGCCGATGCCGAGGAACTTGTCGAGCGAGTTGAACCCGACGCCCACGCTGAGCGTGCCGGTCGAGCGCTCCTTGACCTCGATGATGACGTCGATCTTGTCTCCGGTCGTACCCGCCGGTTCGGTCGAGAAGTTGACCTCTTCGAAGAAGCCGAGCGCAAAGACCCGCTCGCGGCTGCGGCGCAGCTGAGTACCGTCGAAGAGCTGCCCCTCGACCACCAGCAGCTCGCGGCGGATGACCTTGTCGCGCGTCTTCGTGTTGCCGCGGATGCGGATCTGGTTGATGTAGGTCAGGTTGCCCTTGTCGACGTCGAAGGTCAGATCGACGATGCGGCTCGCGTCGTCGATGTCGGTGAGCGGCGCAACCGAGACGAATGCATAGCCGACGTCCTGGTACTGTTCGCTGACCCCCTGCACGTCGGCGCCGAGCCTCTCGCGGCTGAAGGGTAGCCCCGGCTGGGTCTGAAACGCCCGGCGCATCTTGCCCTCGTCGAAGATGAGCTCGCCCTGGAGCTTGACGTCGCCCACGAAGTACTGCGGACCTTCTTCAATGCGGTAGGTGACGCTGACCGATTTGCGATCGGGCGACAGGTAGGCGCTCGGCGGCGCGACGCGAATCTTGATGTAGCCGTGGTTCAGGTAGAAATTGGTGAGCATCTCGACGTCGCGGGCGAGGCTCCCCTCTTTGAAAACTCCCGAGTCGGTCAGAAAGCTGAAGAGGCCGTCTTCTTTCGTCTCGATGATTTCGGCGAGCCGCTCGCTTGAGAAGACGTCGTTGCCGATGAAGGTAATCCGGTTGACGGAGACCTTGAGGTTTTCTTCGATGCGGAAGTGGACCGAGACCTCGTGGTTCGGCAGCCGCGTCGTCTCGGCGTAGACCTGCGTGAAGTTGTATCCCTTCTCGACGTACAGGTCCTTGATCCGATCCGACACCCGGCGCAGGCGGTTCATGTCGAGCATGGACCGCAGCGGCACGTCGATGACTTCCTGAATCTTCTCGTCTTCGATCTCGTGGTTGCCCGAGAAGGTAACCGAGCGCACGATCGGGCGCTCTTCGAAGCTATAGACCAGGCGCACGGCCCCTTCGCCGGCGGGCTCGGTGGTCACGCGCACATCTTCAAAGTACCCCAGGCCGTAGAGCCGGCGGATGTCTTCGGCGATCAGATCGCGCTGCAGCGGCACACCGTTGCCCTGCTGTAGATTGAGCCGCACCGTGTCTTCTTCGATGCGCTGCAGCCCTTCGATGCGCACGCCGCGCACGAGAGGCCCCTCGGGTGGCGCACCGTCTTCGGGAACGGGCTCGATCGGCGCCTCGTCGGTCGGCTTGATCAGGGGAAGGCTGTCAGCCGGCGCCCCGGGCGCAGGCGCGGCCTCTTCGGGGGCCATCTGGGCACGGGCGGGCGCGCCCGAAACCAGAAGCAGGAGGATGGCGGCGAATACGCGCATCAGCCCAGCTCCTCGTCGATGCGGCCGGCGACCATGCGCACGCAGCGGGTCATCCGTTCGGCCAGCGCCGGGTTGTGCGTCACGATGATCATCGTCAGGTTGCGCCTTTCATTGAGCTGCACGAGCAGTTCGTGCACCCGATCGGCCGTCTCGATATCCAGATTGCCGGTCGGCTCGTCGGCCAGGAGCAGACGCGGGGCCCGCACGAGCGCACGGGCGATGGCCACCCGCTGCTGCTCGCCCCCCGAGAGCTCGCCCGGCTTGTGGGTCACCCGGTGGCCGAGCCCGACCTCTTCGAGAAGTCCACCGGCGCGCAAGGCCGCCGCCTTTCGACTCTCGCCCCCGATGAGCAACGGCATCATGACATTTTCCAGCGCGGTGAACTCGGGCAACAGGTGGTGGAACTGAAAAACGAAGCCGACAGAACGGTTCCGGAAAGAGGCCAGCTCGCGGTCGGGGGTGCCGGTCAGGCGCTCGTCGCCGAACCAGATGGTGCCGGTGTCGGGAACGTCGAGGGCCCCAAGCACGTGGAGCAGCGTCGACTTGCCCACGCCCGAGACACCCAGAATGCCCAGCCGCTCGCCCTCGGCGACCGCCAGATCGACGCCGCGCAGGACTTCGACGCGCGAAGCCCCTTCACCGTAGGTTTTATACAGCCCCTCGACACGGAGCAGTGGACTGGCCATGGGCGCGGCAGATTCTCTCCGGAGGCGAGTCCGGCGTACGGGACGAACCGACGGCCGACAGCTTCAGGACCGGTCGCATCCCGACCCGTCGGCCACGGCGCGACGAAAGAGTAAAAGCTTAATAAGTACCAGAAGATACGTCATCTGTCAAGCGGTCAGAGGGGGTGTGGCCGCCCACAAAAGGGGCGGGACGAGGCCTGCCGCGAAGGGCGGTGGCCGCACCCGCGCCGTTGCCGCCCTTTCTCCGGCGCGCCCCGGCGCGAAGGCGAGCCCTCCCCGTCTGGCACCCGCCTTGCCGGACCCGCCGGCCTGTGCCGGCGTAAGCTCCGGTTCTCGCTTGAAAAATCGGCGGCGGGTGCTAAAATTAGCACTAAGAACCCGCGAGTGCCAGACTCCCGGGCCTTCCACAAGGAGTGCCGCCATGCCGATTTATGAATATCAGTGCGAGGCCAAAGGCTGCGGGCACGTGTTTGACGCGCTGCAGAAATTCAGTGACGCGCCGATCTCGGTCTGCCCCAAGTGCAAGAAGAAGAAGGTGAAGAAGCTCGTCTCGGCCTCGGCCTTCGTGCTCAAGGGGAGCGGCTGGTATCAGACCGACATCGCCCGCAAGGAGAAGGCCCGCAAGGGCGAGAAGACGTCCGACGCCGGCGAGGCCCCGTCGACCAAGGAGCCGGCCGCCGTCTGAGCGGAGAGCGCACGTTTCCGGAATTTCCGATTCCGCCCCTCGCGCCCGGCAGCCCCGGGCGCTTTTTGTATCCGCGGATGCCGGCTGGGGCGTCAGTTGGGGAGGGTACCCTGGCGCACGGTGAGCAGCTCGTCGACGCGCCCGCGCAGGGCGGCCAGGCTGAACGGCTTCACGATGTAATCTTCGGCCTGGGCCAGCCCGCGCCGGATGTCTTCCTGGCCCGCGCGCGCCGACATCATGACGACGGGAATGTCACGCGTGGCCGGATTTTCCTTGAGCAATTCGCAGAGGCGGAACCCGTCGACCCAGCTCATCATGACGTCGAGCAGGATCAGGTCGGCCCTGAGCAGTCCCACGTCGCGCACCAGGCTGAGCGGCGACATGCAGACGCCCACTTCATAGCCGACGGCCTCGAAGAAGGTACGCAACATCTGACAGATGCTCTCATCGTCGTCGACGATAAGAATCCGTGGCTTCCGGGGAAGCGAGGTCATACGACAAAATCCCGTTGTGGCAGGGTATGGAAGAAGTTCCCGGTCGGATGGTAGCGAAGCTGCAACGCGCGGCGGGGAACTCTCTGTTGCCCCCAGTCTAAAACGATTGCTCGGCCGAAGTCAATCGCGAAACGTGACGCAGCGGTCACGATTTTCTGACGCATTGCGTTTCGAGAAGAATCTGTCCCAAAAAGCGCAGAACCGGCTTCAAGCGGCGGGCTCAGGCGCCCCCGGTCAGATCCTGCAACAACGTATCCATCTGCCGGTTCATGACCGCGAAGCGCGTCGGAGCCCCCGCGCGGATTTCGGCCTCGTGCTGGACATACCGGCCCGGAATCAGTTCGCCGCGCCCGTTCGCGAGCATGTCTTCGAGCCCCGCCGGGGTCGTCTCGAGATGAAACTGCAGGCCGACCACCCGGCGACCGAGGCGAAACGCCTGGTTGCGGCAGGCATCGCTCTCGGCCAGGCGCACGGCTCCGGGGGGCAGGTCGAAGGTTTCGCCGTGCCAGTGAAAGACATCGAGCGTATCGGGGAGACGCCAGCCGCCCGCGGGCGCCGTATCAACGGACCGCACCGGAAACCACCCGATCTCCTTCTGCCCGTTCGGGGCGACGCGGGCCCCCAGGGCCGCCGCGATGAGCTGCGCCCCCAGACAGATGCCGAGCACCGCCTTGCCGAGACCGATGGCTTCGGCGACGAAGCGTTTCTCGGCGGCGAGCCAGGCATGCGCGGCCTCGTCGTTGACGCTCATCGGACCGCCCAGGATGACGAGGAGATCCAGGTGCGCCGGTTCGGGGAGCGAATCGGATTCGAAGAATGCCGTCCGCGTGACCTGCCAGCCCCCCGCGGTCAGCCACGCGCCGATGCTGCCCGGCCCTTCGTAGGGTACATGCTGCAGGATGTGGGCGTGCATGCGAACTTCCCCTTCTGGTGGACGTGAAGACTGGGCCGCCCTTACCGGGCCAGACGCCGCAGGTCCTGCGTGAAGCCCGGATAGGAAATGGCGACCATGTCGAAGTGAGCGATCTTGACCGGCCCCGTGGCGACCTGCGCGGCCACGGCCAGGCTCATGGCCACGCGGTGATCGTGGTAGCTCTCGCATTCGCCGCCGCGCAGCGGTGCCCCCCCCCGGATGACCATGCCGTCGGTGAGCTCTTCGACGTCGGCGCCGAGCTTGAGCAGCTCGCTCGTCATCGCGCGGATGCGATCGGTTTCCTTGACGCGCAGCTCCTCGGCTCCCGTGATGCGCGTCTCTCCTTCGGCCTGTGTGGCCGCCACGGCGAGAACGGGAAACTCATCGATGGCACGCACGACGACGTCGCCCGAAACTTCGACCCCCTTGAGGGCGCTTGCGCGCACTTCGATGTCGGCCACCGGTTCTCCCGCCTGCTCGCGCAGGTTCACGAGACGGATGTCGCCCCCCATCTGCCGCAGGATGTCGACGATGCCCGTGCGCGTCGGGTTCACCCCCACGCCGCGCAGGACCAGCTCGCTGCCGGGCACGATGAGCCCGGCGACGAGAAAGAAGGCCGCCGACGAGATGTCGCCGGGCGCCTGCAGGGTCTGTCCGTGCAGGCGCTGGCCGGGCGAGAGAATGACGGTGTGGCCGTCGATGCGCAGATCGGCGCCCAGAAAGCGCAGCATGCGTTCGGTGTGATCGCGCGAGGGGCCCGGCTCGACCACCGCCGTGTCGCCCTCGGCCGTCAGCCCCGCGAGAAGCAGCGCGCTCTTGACCTGGGCGCTGGCCACCTTGAGCTCGATGCGGCGGCCCGAAAGCCGGCGGCCCGAGATGGCCAGCGGCGCCTTGGTGTCGCCCTGGCGGCCGTGGATGACCGCCCCCATCTGCCGCAGCGGATCGATGACCCGGCGCATGGGCCGGCGGCGAAGAAACTCGTCGCCGGTGAGCACGGTAAAGAAGTCCTGGGCGGCGAGCAGGCCGCTCAGAATGCGCATGGTCGTGCCGCTGTTACCGGCGTCGAGCACGTCGTCGGGCTCGCGCAGGCCGTGCAGGCCCACGCCGTGCACCTCGAGCGTGCGCGCATCGATCTCGTCGACCACGACTCCCATGCCCCGCAGGCACGCGACCGTCGAGCGGTTGTCGCCGCCGCCCGAGAAGTTCTCGATGCGCGTGCGCCCCTCGGCGATGCCGCCGAGCATGACGGCCCGGTGGCAGATCGACTTGTCGCCGGGAAAGGAGAGTTCGCCGCGCAGGGGGCCGAGGGCTTCAAAAGTGGTCGACACGATAGTTCCGCAAGAGAGAAGTTCAGGTACGTTCCGGATTGACGACGCCGTCGCGGGTCGCTTTGGCTCGCGCGAAGTAGGCCTCGAGCCCCGCCGCGTCGCCGGCTTCGACGAGGGCGGTCAAATCGGCCAGCTGCCGCGCGTAGGCGTGCAGCGCGCGCAGCAGCTCGTCGCGGTTGTCGAGGGCGATGTCGCGCCACATGACCGGGTCGCTCGAAGCGATGCGTGTGAAGTCCTTGAAGCCCCCCGCGGCGTAGCGCAGGATGGGCAGGCCTGCGTCGTGCTGGAGGCGCGAGACGGTTTCGACCAGGGCAAAGGCCACGGCGTGCGGCAGGTGGCTCACGGCGGCAAAGACGGCGTCGTGCCGCTGCGGGCTCATGATTTCGACCTCGGCCCCGGCCGCCGTCCACATGGCGCGCACCCGCTCGACGGCCGCGGGGGGCGTCTGCTCCTCGGGCGTGAGAATCGTGCGGCGCCCGTCGAAGAGTTCCGCAAACGCGGCCCCTGCCCCGCTCTTCTCGGTGCCCGCGATGGGGTGACCGGGAACGAAAGCGGGACCTTCGCCGCCGTACCGGGCCCGCAGCGCCGCGGCAATATGCGACTTGGTTGACGCGCCGTCGGTCACGACGGCGTCGCGGCGCAGGGCGTCGTACATTGCTTCAGCCACGCCCACGACCGTCTGGGCCGGGGTGGCGATGAAGACGACGTCTGCGTCGCGAACCCCTTCGCGCGGATCGGAGGTATACCGGTCTATAATACCGCGCGCCCGGGCAAGTTCGAGATTTTCGGAAGATCGGCCGACCCCCACGATCTCGCGCACGGCCCCCGCCCGGCGCAGGGCGAGGCCGAGCGAGCCGCCGATGAGACCGACGCCGACGATGGCAAGCCGTTCAATCATGCCAGCGTGGGGAGCACGGCTTCGAGCGCGTCGACGAAGCGCCGGTTCTCTTCGGGCGTTCCCACGTTGATGCGGAAGTACTCGGGGAGCCCGTAGTTGTCGAGCGGCCGCACGATGACGCCGACGCGAAGCAGGCGCTCGTAGATCTGGCGACCGGGCACGGGGCCCTTGATGAGAAAGAAGTTCGTCACCGTCGGCACGTACGTCAGGCCGAGGCGTTGCAGTTCCGCATACAGATACGCGAGGCCGTCGCTGTTGTTGCGCCGTGAATGCTCGACGAATTCGTCATCGTCGAGGGCGGCCACGCCCGCAACCTGCGCCAGCGAGTTGACGTTGAACGGCTGGCGCACCCGGTTGATGTATCCGACGATCGACGGGTGCGCGACGCCGAAGCCGAGGCGCACGCCCGCCAGCCCGTAAATCTTCGAGAAGGTGCGCAGGACGATCAGGTTGGCGTGCTCGCGCAGGTAGTCGAGCCCGTTCGGATAGTCGGCCGCCTCGACGAACTCGAGGTAGGCTTCGTCGACGACGACGAGGCAGTCTTCGGGCACCCGCGCGAGAAAGGCCTCGAAGGCATCCCGCGCATAGTAGGTTCCGGTCGGGTTGTTCGGATTCGTGAGAAAAATGATTTTCGTGCGCGGCGTGATGGCCTCGGCGATCGCTTCGAGGTCGAACGTCAGGTCGCGCATGGGGACCTCGGTGATCCGCCCACCCACGGCCTGCGTGATGATCGCGTAGACGGCAAACGACGTCCTGCTCGTGAGCACCTCTTCATCGCGGCCGAGAAACGTGCGCAGGATGAGTTCGATGAGTTCGTTCGAGCCGGTGCCCAGCGCGAACCAGTCGTCGGGAAAGCCGTACTTCTCGGCGAGCTTGCGGCGCAAGTAGAAGCCGCTCCCGTCGGGATACCGGTGCAGGTGCGGCAACGCGGCCTGCATGGCGGCGACCGCCTTGGGCGAGGGGCCGAGCGGATTCTCGTTGGAAGCGAGCTTGATGGAATTGCGCACGCCCAGTTCGCGCTCCAGCTCCTCAATGGGCTTGCCGGGCGGGTACGGAATGAGGGATTCGATGTTCGGGGGAACGAGTTTTTTCACGTCAGTCCTTCAACGCAGAAAAGAATGGAACCTCAGGCCGCGCGCGGGGCCGGCGCGGTGGGACGCTGCGCCTTCTCATAGGTTCCCAGCACGCGCAGCTCGACGCAGGCTTCGCGCATCTCGGCGAGCGCGGTCCGGAGCGGTTCTGCCGCCGGGTCGCCGTCGAGATCCATGAAGAACCGATATTCCCACGGGCGGCGCTTCAGCGGCCGGCTCTCGATCTTGGTCATGTTCACTTCGCGGCGCGCCAGGGGCTGCAGCACGCGAAACAGGACGCCGGGTTCGTCCTTGAGCGTCACGAGAATGCTCGTCTTCGGGCCGGCCGGCGTCTGCGCAGGCTCGCGGGCGATGACGAAGAAGCGCGTGACGTTATTCGGAATGTCTTCGATCGATCGCGCAAGGACCTTCAAGCCGTAGACCTCGGCCGCCCCGAGGCTCCCCACCGCGGCGACCCCGGGCTGTTCGGCGGCCATGCGCGCCGCCTCGGCCGTCGACGAGACCGTTTCGAGCCGTGCGTGCGGCAGGTTGCGCCGCAGCCAGCTGCGGCACTGCGCAATGCCCTGCGGATGCGAATAGACGACCTGGACGGCGCCCGAATCGGCCTCGCGCGAGAGCAGGTTCTGGCTCACTTCGAGGTAAATCTCGCCCACGATGGACAGATCGGAATCGGGAAACAGGTCGAGCGTAGACGAGACGGCCCCCTCGATCGAGTTCTCGACCGGCACGACGCCGAAGCCGGCATTGCCCCGCTCGACCTCACGGAAGATTTCGGCGACGTCGGCCTGCGGAAGATAGGTGGCGGCCGACCCGAAGCGGCGCAGGGCCGCAGCGTGGGTGAAGGTGGCCTCGGGGCCGAGAAAGGCGATCCGGGTCGGCTCTTCGAGCCCGCGGCAGGCGGCGATGATCTCGCGGTAGATCGTCGCCAGGGTCTTCTCGGGAAACGGCCCCTCGCTGGCGGCAACGACACGGGCCGTGACCTGCCGCTCGCGCTCGGGGTCGTAAACCGCCCGGCCGGTCGACTTCTTGGCCTCGCCGATCGCGAGGGCGGCGCGCGCCCGCGCATTCAGCCGCTCTACGATCTCGCGATCGAGGCCATCGATTTCGGCACGCAGTCGGTCAATGTCTTCGGCAGACGCCATGATCCTGCTCAAAAGCTACAGTTTACTGGAGGGGGGATCGAAAATCCAAACGATCACGGCGGCAGGCGCCTCATCCGCTTCACGGCGCCTGCCCTGAAAACCCGCGCAGACAGGGCCCGCAGCAGCGAGCAGACGGCGGCCGTGCGCTCAGGAGGGCTGATTGAGCGGCGACGCCAGCTGGCTCCGGACCGCCGCGAGCAGCTCGCGATTGTGAAAGGGCTTGGCGAGGTAGTGGACGTGGTGGGGAAAACGGCTCTCTCCGACCCGGTCCAGGGCCGTCAGGAGCAGCACGCGGGCGCTGGGGTGCCGCTGCGACAGTTCGGGAAGAAAGGCGATGCCGTTGCCATCGGGGAGCAGAAAGTCGAGCAGCACGAGCTCGGGAGCACTCTGCAACAGCCGCGCCTCCCGCAGCGTACCGGCGACTTCGACGGCATACCCCTCGTCTTCGAGCAGCATACGCAGGCATTGCGCGATGGACTCGTCGTCCTCGATCACCCAGAGACTACGGCGCCCGGTAACCCGTTCTTCCATGGTCCTCTCCCTAACCGGACGACTCCGGTCAGGGAAACACTACCATGGCGCTTCCAAAATCGTCAAGAAGTATTACACAAAAAAGAAATGGCTAAGAAGTGTGACCGGCGTCACAGGCTTGCCGATCCGACACAAATGTCCCAATCTTATCGCTGGGTTGCCCGGGCTGCCCTGGCCGTGGTAAAAGGGATTGTACTGTCAGAAAGGCAGCGCCCGTCCATGCCCATACAGCTCACCCACGGCTCCCTGAACGACGACTCCATTCTCGCCGTCATGGCGACGGCTCAGCTGAGCCGGATCACCGGCACGCTGAACCTGCATCGCGATCAGGCGGTCAAGAACATATTCTTCCGCAACGGGCAGGTCGTCGGCGCCCGTTCGAACCAGCTCAGCGAATCGCTGGGGCGCCTTCTGGTCGCGTGGGGGCTCATCTCCCGCGACCATTACGTGGCCTCACTCGAGCGCATGGATCAGGGAAAGGAGAAGCACGGGCAGATTCTCGTATCGATGGGCGCGCTGAACGAGGCGGCCATCCCCGAGGCGCTCGTGCGCCAGCACCGCACCCGGCTCATCGACGCCGCCTCGTGGAGCGCCGGCCGCTATGACTTCGCGCTCGGCGACGTCCCCGGCGGCGACAAGCCGTTCGATCTCTGGCCGGTGTTTCAGGAGGCGCTGTACCGCCGCTACGGCAAGGCCGGTACCGAAGAGCTGGCCCGCAAACAGCGTAACGCCGTCCCCCGAAGAACGGGCGGCCTGCTCGAGGCGTTCATTCTCAACATCCCCGACGCCGCCAAGGCCTACGACCGCATCGACAGCCGCAAGACGGTGGCCGAGCTGGCGCCGTCCGGGATCAGTCCGCTCGTCTTCTTTCTGCAGTTGCTGGTGCTCGAGGAGCTCGGGCTGGCCGCCATGCGCGAGCTGACGGACGAAGAGCAGCTCGAACGCTACTTCCGCAGGGCCCGCGAGCTTTCACCGGCCGAGTTGCTCGGCCTCGCGCCGGGGGCGTCCCCCGAAGACGTCTCCTCGGCGGCAGGCGCGCTGAAGCTGCGGTTTCCGCCCGAGCGCTACGTCGCCTCCCGCTTTTACCAGCCGCTGATCGACCTGATCGACAGCGCAACCCACGTGCTTGCCCGGGGGGTCTCCGATCGCAGCACGCCCGCCGGAGAATTTTCGCCCCAGGCCGAGCGCGCGTTTCAGCACGGCAAGGACTACCTTGCGAAACGTCAGCTCCCCTTCGCCGCGCAGAAATTCGAAGAAGCGATCTTCTTCGCCCCGGATGCCGTCGAACTCAAGGGCTACTTCGCATGGACGCGGTTTCTGCAGGCTCCGCGTGACGAGGCGGCCCTGCGCCATGCAGAAGAAAGCCTGCGCGTCGCCGTGGCGGCCGATCCCGACGACGCCGATCTGCAGGCCTTTCTGGGCGCGAGCCTGAAGCTGCAGGGCCGTCTGGTCGAGAGCGAGGCGGCGCTGCTGCGCGCGCTTGAACTCGCACCCGAGCACGCGTTTGCCCGGCGCGAGCTCGAGAGCCTGCACATGCGCAAGCAGCACGAGCAGCACCACAACCTGCCCGTGGCTTCGATCGACGCCGACGCGCGCATCATCGTACAGCGCTGGATCGGCGGCCATACGGTCGTGAACAACTTCTACAAGGACGAGGTACGCGTCGGCAGCGGACCGAGCGACGATCTGGCCGTCAGCGCCGACGTTCTTCCGCAGATCGTAAAGACCCACTGCATCCTGTCGCGCAAGGGGACGAAACTCCATGTCGCCCGCACCGGCTCATCCGGCATCGTGAGCGTGAACGGCCGGGCGCTGCAGGTGCGCGAAGAGGTCGAGGTCGCCTCCATCGACACGATTACGCTGGGGGAACCGGACGCGGGTCCGGTGTTGCAACTGCGCGTGCTCGATCAAGGCTTTCTCTCCCGCCTCCAGTCGGTGCGCCAGCGTTCCGCCGGCGATTTCTGGGTGGGCTGAGCGCGCTTCGCGACGCTCAGCCAATGCCCGATGCCCGATGGCCAATGCTCAATCGAAGCGGCAGGAGGACGGCGGCACGCGCATACGACGCCCTCACGCTGTCGCGCGGAGTTTCCCCTGACGAATGGAAGGGCTCTGCTTCGCGCCGTCGGCTCAGGACGAACGGTGTTTCCGCGTGCCGGCGTCCGACGTCAGACGTCCGAGGACCGGCTCAGCCGGTGACGAGCGGGCCCGTCCACGCGTCCAGGCCGCCGGTCAGCGAGCGCACATTGCGCATGCCGTAGGCGCGGAAGTGCGAGGCGCGCTCGAGGCTGCGGGCTCCGTCGTTGGAGTAGCAGACGACGGCGGTATCCTTGGGCCATTCGTCGAGGACCTCGAAGGAGAGCGCCGGGGTCACCAGCTGCGCGCCCGCGAGATGCCCGGCCGCGAATTCCTCGGGGGTCCGCGTGTCGAGCAGGCGCACCTCGATGCCGTTGGCGAGCATGTCGGCCAGCTCGGCGGCGGTCACGTGCAGCGCCGACTCCACCTTCTCGCTCGCGCGGACGGCTTCGATCATCTCGTCGATCGTCGCCTGCACGTTGTGTTTTGCGCGCACCTGTTCGAGCGTCTCGTCGAGCTCGTAGCCGCAGGCCTTGCAGCCGCCGATATGGTACTTCTGGAAGAGGCCGACCTTCGCCGCCGGATAGGCCGCGAGAATCTCGCCCATCTTCGTTTCTGCGGTGATCTGCTGCATCGCCGCCTCCTGCCTCACATGCCCAGCTGCAGGCGGGCCGCCTCGGTCATCATGCTCTGATCCCACTGCGGCTCCCAGACGACCTCGACGTCGACCTCGCGCACGTCGGGGAGCGCGAGCAGCTTCTGGCGGATGTCATTGGCGAGCACGGGGCCCATGCCGCAGCCCGGCGCCGTGAGCGTGATCTTCGCTTCGATGCGCTTGCCGCCGTCAGGACGATCCTTCAGGACGCAGCTGTAGACGAGCCCCAGGTCCACGATGTTCACGGGAATCTCGGGATCGAAGCAGGTGCGCAGCTCGTTCCACACGGCCTCCTCGAGTTCCGCGTCGGTGAGCTTGCGGCCGGCGTACCGGTTGGCCTGCACTTCCTTGCCGAGGGCGTCGGCGTCGGCTTCGTTGATGCGCACCATCCAGCCGTGTTCGGTCACGACGGTATAACTTCCGCCGAGGGCCTGCGTGATGCGCACGCGTGTCCCCTCTTCGAGCCAGACCTGATCGCCGCTCGGGATCTGGACGGCCTCGGCGCCGCGCTTCAGGATTACTTCTTCTCCACGCATACTTCTTTCCTCACTCGGTGCTGACGACCTTGGCTGCGTCCTGCTCGAGGCCGGCGCGCATCGTGCGCCAGGCCAGGTTCGCGCACTTGACGCGTGACGGATATTCCTTGACCCCTTCGAAGACTGCAAGCTTGCCCATCCCCTTCGGATCGGGCGCCTCCCCTTCTCCGGTCACGAGACGGTGAAAGGCGTCGATCATACGCTCGGCCTCTTCCACCGATTTCCCCTTGAGCGCGTCGGTCATGAGCGAGGCCGAGGCGGTCGAGATGGCGCAGCCGGCCCCTTCCCACGCGACGTCGGATACCTTGCCGTCGGTCACGCAGACGAACAGCGCCAGCTTGTCGCCGCAGAGCGGATTGTGCCCGACCACCGGAGAGACCCCTTCGATGCGGCGGAAGTTGCGCGGCCGCTTCGAGTGGTCGATGATGAGTTCCTGATAAAGATCCTGCAGATCGGACATCAGCCGAACATCTCCTGCGCCTTGCGAAGGGCCGCGACGAGCGCGTCGATATCGGCGCGCGTATTGTAGAAAGCGAGCGAGGCGCGCGCCGTGGCCGGCACGCCGAAGCGCTCCATGACCGGCTGCGCACAGTGGTGCCCCGTGCGGATGGCGACCCCATCGCGATCGAGGACGGTCCCCAGATCGTGCGGATGGATCCCCTCGATGACGAAGGAGAGGACGCCCGTCTTCTCCGGCGCGGTGCCGATGAGGCGCAGGCCGGGAATCTCCTGCAGGCGCCGCGTTCCGTACTCGAGCACGTCATGCTCGTGCGCGAAGAGCGCGTCGAGATCGAGTCCGTTCAGGTAGTCGACGGCCGCCCCGAAACCGATGACCCCTTCGATGTGCGGCGTGCCCGCCTCGAACTTGTAGGGGAGCTCGTTGTAGGTCGTCTTCTCGAACGTCACGGAGAGAATCATGTCTCCCCCGCCCTGCCACGGCGGCATGGCCTCCAACAGCTTCCGCTTGCCGTAGAGGAAACCGACGCCGGTCGGGCCGAACAGCTTGTGCGCCGAAACCGCGTAGAAATCGACGTCGAGCTCCTGCACGTTCACGCGCACGTGCGGCGCGGCCTGGGCGCCGTCGACGACGATGACCGCCCCCGCCTTGTGGGCGAGCTCGGCCATGCGCCGGATCGGATTGATCGTGCCGAGCGCGTTGGAGACGTGATTGACGGCGACGATGCGCGTGCGGGGCCCGAGCAGGGCCTCGTAGGCGGCCATGTCGAGCGCCCCGTGGTCGTCGATGGGGACGACCCGCAACGTGGCCCCCTTGGACTCGCACAGCATCTGCCAGGGAACGATGTTCGAGTGGTGCTCGAGGCCCGTGATGACGACCTCGTCGCCCGGGCCTACGTTGACGCGTCCGTAGGTCTGCGCGACCAGGTTCAGCGCCTCGGTGGCACCGCGCACGAAGATGATTTCCGCGGAATCGGCGGCGCCGAAGAAGGCGCGCAGCTTCTCGCGGGCCTGCTCATAGTGCTTGGTGGAACGTTCGCTGAGGGCGTGCACGCCGCGATGGATGTTGGCGTTGTCCTCTTCATAGTAACGGCGGACGGCGTCGATGACCGCGCGCGGCTTCTGCGTCGTGGCGGCGTTGTCCAGATAGATAAGCGGCTTCCCGTGGACCTTCTGTTGAAGGATGGGGAAGTCGGCGCGCACCTGGGCGACGTAGCTGTCGATGTCGGCCGCGCGCGCAGCGGATGCGGAAGTACTCACGTTTGCGATTCTCCGGTAGACGGCAGCCACCCGCGCACGAGCTCTTCGAGGCCGGCGCGCAGCGGTTCTGCTTCAATACGTTCGATCAGGTCGACGGCGAAGGCGTAGGTGAGCAGGCCGCGCGCTGCCGCTTCGGACACGCCGCGGCTGCGCAGATAGAACACCGCCGTTTCGTCGAGCTGGCCAACGGTCGTGCCGTGCGAACACTTCACGTCGTCGGCGTAGATTTCGAGCTGCGGCTTCGCGTTGATGGTGGCGTCGCGCGAAAGAAGCAGGTTGTGGTTTTCCTGCTCGGCGTTCGTCTTCTGGGCATCCTGGGGAACCAGCACGCGGCCGTTGAACACGCCGGTCGATTTTCCCGCCAGCACTCCCTTGTACAGTTCGTGGCTCTGGCAGTTCGGTACGGCATGCACGACCGTCGTGTGGTTGTCGACATGCTGTTCGCCCGCCGTCAGGTAGAGACCGTCGAGCCAGCATTCGGCCCCCTCGCCGGCCAGGCGGATCATCGCGTCGTTGCGCACGAGGCGTCCCCCGAGCGTGTAGACGCCGCCGCGGAAACGGCTGTCGCGCTCCTGATGGACGCGCAGCTGCGAAACCTGATGGGCCCCGGCACCCTCACGCTGAATGCGCACGTGGGTCAGCGCGGCGTTCTCGCCGACGCGCACGTCGGTGACCGCGTTGGTGAACGTCACGGCGCCGGGAGCAGTGGAAACGAAGTGCTCGACGATCGTCGCCCGACTTCCGCGGCCGGCGGACACGAGAATGCGCGGATGGGCCATCGCCCGATCGGCGCCGACATGCAGGAGCACAATCGGTTCGGCCACGTCGGCGTCGGCGGCGATGTCGATGAAAACGCCGTCCTGGAGGAAGGCCTCATTCAGCGCCCCCAAAGCATTCTCTTCCGCTTCCTGCAGCAGGCGGGCCGCGGGACCCGACGCGTCGGCCAGGGCCTCGGCAAGCGGCATCACGCGGACGCCGGCGCCGGCCGGGGGAAAGGTGGAAAGGGAGGGTTCAACCCATCCGCCCGCAAAGACGATGCGGTACTTCGCCCAGGCGCCGAAGCTCAACCGATCCGCCTCGGCAGCGGAGATCAGGCCGGCGCCACCGTCCCGCAGCGTCCACGTCTCGCGGGTGACGGGGAGCAGCGAGGTGTACTTCCAGTCTTCCTGCCGCGGCGTCGGAACGCCGAGATCGGCAAACCGACGACGCCCGGCTTCACGCACTTCAGCCGCGAACGGAGACGGCGCGGGGCGGGCGGCCGCAAACTGTTCCGCCTCGGCGAGAAAGGGAACGTTGGTGGTCGTCACGGTCGTCACCGGGTCTCCCCGGGCGGGGCAATCTCAATCCCCTGATACCCCTTTTTCTCGAGTTCGAGCGCGAGCTCCTTGCCGCCCGATTCCACGATGCGGCCGCCCATCAGCACGTGCACGAAGTCGGGCTGAATGTAGTCCAACAGGCGCTGGTAGTGGGTGATCATGACCATGGCCCGGTTCGGGGCGCGCAGGGCGTTCACCCCCTGGGCCACGACTTTGAGTGCGTCGATGTCGAGGCCGCTGTCGATCTCGTCGAGCACGGCCAGGCGCGGCTCGAGCACGGCCATCTGGAAGATTTCGTTGCGCTTCTTCTCGCCACCCGAGAACCCCTGGTTCACGAAGCGGTTGGCGAGCGCGGGATCAAGCTCGACCAGCTGCATGCGCTCCTTGGCGAGGTCGAGAAAGTCGACCGCGTCGACCTCTTCCTGCCCGCGCGCCTTGCGGATGGAATTCAGGGCCGTGCGCAGGAAGTACATGTTCGTGATGCCGGCAATCTCCACCGGATACTGGAACGCGAGGAAGATTCCCGCCTGAGCGCGTTCTTCCGCCGGCATGGCGAGCAGATCCTTGCCATCATAGATCACTTCGCCGGCCGTGATCTCATACCCCTCGCGCCCGGCGAGCACGTTCGAGAGCGTGCTCTTGCCCGCGCCGTTGGGGCCCATGATGGCGTGCACTTCGCCCGCCTTGACCTCGAGGTCGAGCCCCTTGAGAATTTCCTTGCCGTCCACGCTGGCGTGGAGGTTCCTGATACTGAGCATGTCCTGCATTCCTCACAGACCCGCCGCAGCGGGATAATTCCTCACGAAATACTTCTTTAGCCGACGCTGCCTTCGAGGCTCACGCCGAGCAGCTTCTGGGCTTCGACCGCGAACTCCATGGGCAGCTCGCGCAGCACCTCTTTGCAGAATCCGTTCACGATCATCGAGACGGCGTCCTCTTCGGGAATGCCGCGCTGCTTGCAGTAGAAGAGCTGGTCTTCAGCGATTTTGGACGTCGTCGCCTCGTGTTCCACCTTCGCCGTCGGGTTCTTCACCTCGATGTAGGGAAAGGTGTGGGCGCCGCACTTGTCGCCCATGAGCAGCGAGTCGCACTGCGTGTAGTTGCGCGCGTTCTCAGCCCCCTTCTGGATGCGCACGAGGCCGCGGTACGAGTTCTGGCCGTGCCCTGCCGAAATCCCCTTCGAGATGATCGTGCTCTTCGTATTCTTGCCGATGTGGATCATCTTGGTGCCGGTGTCGGCCTGCTGGTAATTGTTCGCCAGCGCCACCGAGTAGAACTCGCCGACCGAATCATCCCCCTGGAGGATGACGCTCGGATACTTCCACGTGATGGCCGAGCCGGTTTCGACCTGGGTCCACGAGATCTTCGACTTGTTGCCCGCGCGGCCGCGCTTGGTCACGAAGTTGAAGATGCCCCCCTTGCCCTGCTTGTCGCCGGGATACCAGTTCTGGACGGTGGAATACTTGATCTGGGCGCCGTCCATGGCGATGAGCTCGACCACGGCCGCGTGCAGCTGATTCTCGTCGCGCATGGGCGCCGTGCAGCCTTCGAGGTAACTCACGTAGCTCCCCTCGTCGGCGACGATCAGCGTGCGCTCGAACTGTCCGGTACCCGCCGCGTTGATGCGGAAGTAGGTGGAGAGCTCCATCGGACAGCGCACCCCCTTGGGGATGTAACAGAACGATCCGTCGCTGAAGACGGCGGAATTCAAGGCGGCGAAAAAGTTATCGGCTGCGGGCACGACGGTCCCCAGGTACTTCTCGATCAGCTCGGGGTGCTCGCGAACGGCTTCGGAGAAGGAGCAGAAGATGATCCCCTTTTCCGCAAGCGCCTTCTTGAAGGTGGTCGCGACCGAGACGCTGTCGACGACGGCATCGACGGCCACGCCCGAGAGGCGCTTCTGCTCGTCGAGCGAGATGCCGAGCCGGTTGAACATGTCGCGCAGCTCGGGATCGACCTCGTCGAGGCTCTTCAGCTCTTTCTTCGGCTTCGGAGCGGAATAGTAGACGATGCTCTGGTAGTCGATGGGCGGATACTTGATGTTGGCCCAGTGGTGCGGCTCTTCCATCTTCTGCCAGAGGCGGAAAGCCTTCAGGCGCCACTCGAGCAGAAAAGCCGGCTCCTTCTTCTTCGCCGAGATGAGACGAATGGTGTCTTCATTCAGACCCGGGGCCACCGATTCGTTCTCGATGTCGGTCGTGAAGCCGTACTGATATTCCCGGTTGGCAAGTTCTTCGAGTGCCTTCGTGGCCGACGACATGATGCTGACTCCTGACGCGGTAAATCAATACCGACTATTCCGTATTGATTCCGGTCGTTACGAATTCCGCCCCGGCACCGCGGCCGCCACATCGGCCTGGGGTCCGAGATAGGTTGCAATCCACTGGCTCATTCCGGTTTCGGAGCGCATGAGGTCCTTGAGCGAGACCTGGCGCAGCAGCTGCTCGAGTACACGGTAGACGTTCGAGAGCGCCGAGCGGATCGAGCAGTCGGCCTGGTGAACGCAGACCTGCTCGTTGCCGGTGAACTTCGAACAGTGATCCTCGGTGTAGGCCTGGCCGCCGAGGGCCGCGATGATTTCTGCGAGCGAGATCCGTTCGGACGGCCGCACGAGGGTGTAGCCGCCCTGCTGTCCGCGCGTGCTGTCGACGAGGCCCGCTTCGCGCAGGATGCGCATGAGCTTGCCGACATAGGCCACGCTGAGCCCCTCCTGCCGCGCGATCTCGGGGATCGTCATGGCGCCCTGGTCTTCGTGGCGCGCCATCTGCAGCAGGCACCGCAATCCGTATTCTTCCTGGGCCGTGAATCGCATGAAATTTCCGGGGGATAGATACGTTCACGCGTGTCCTTTCCCTGCGGATATGGTACCCAATCTGTACTAGTTCGTCAAGATTCACTGGCGTACAAGCGGCGTCCACTTGAGCGCCGAAAAGACCGGATATCCCACGCGGAGGCGCGGAGGCGCGGAGAGGAGAGACCAAACAAGAACCTTTTTTCCTTTTTTAGTGCGTTTGGTGGGAAGAGGCCTTCTCCTGGGCTGTGACATGCGGCAGGATAGGCGCTTGGAGTTGCCAGAAAAGGTGAATGCCATGCCGTCCCTCGATGAGATTACTGCCCTGATTATCGACCAGTCCGTACAGATTCACCGTGACCTGGGGCCAGGGCTGCTCGAATCCGTTTACGAATCCATCCTCGAGCGCTCGTTGCAGAAGAAGGGCCTCTTCGTCGAACGGCAGCAATCTGTATCCATTCAATACGAGGATATCGTCATCGACGAAGCGTTCCGGGCCGACCTGATCGTCCACAAGACGGTCATCCTCGAGATTAAGTCGGTGGAAAAGCTCGCCCCGGTGCACAGCAAGCAGCTGCTGACGTATCTCCGCCTGATGCGACTTCCTGTCGGATTACTGATCAACTTCGGAGCTCCGCTTCTCAAAGACGGACTTCACCGGGTGGTAAACAAGTTGTCGCCGGCAGATTCCCCCACCCTGGCCGTGAATCGAGAACCTGTCGCACCGATTGACACATAAGGCCAAGGGCGGAAAAGACCGGACGTCCCACGCGGAGCCGCGGAGACGCGGAGAGGAAAGACCCGGAAAGAGCGAATTCCCAGCGGATGACAAAAAAGACCGGACGTCCCACGCGGAGCCGCGGAGGCGCGGAGAGGAAAGACCCGGAAAGAGCGAATTCCCAGCGGATGACAAAAAAGACCGGATATCCCACGCGGAGGCGCGGAGAGGAAAGACCCGGAAAGAGCGAATTCCCAGCGGATTACAAAAAGGACCGGACGTCCCACGCGGAGCCGCGGAGGCGCGGAGAGGAAAGACCAGGAAAGAGCGAATTCCCAGCGGATGACAAAAAAGACCGGACGTCCCACGCGGAGCCGCGGAGGCGCGGAGAGGAAAGACCAGGAAAGAGCGAATTCCCAGCGGATGACAAAAAAGACCGGATATCCCACGCGGAGCCGCGGAGGCGCGGAGAGGAAAGACCCGGAAAAAGTCGATTTCTTATTCCAAGGCGGGACCTGATGTACGGACGTGACTCCAAGTACTTGCTTTCAAGGCATTCGGTACTTGTTTCTCTCCGCGACCCCGCGCCTCCGCGTGAAACAGGCCCTTCGCCCTTCACCCTCCACGCACCACCCGCCAACCGGTTCTTTCCGAACGAACTGAGGAAGGTACTTGCTTCTC
>JAWLHK010000012.1:0-120151 GCA_041690355.1 bacterium
AAGTCCTTCGCGTCGACGCCGAGCGACAGCAGGTACTTGCCGGCCGGGCTGTCCTTCTTGATGGAACCGGCCGGCGAGATGTGGTCGGTCGTGACCGAATCGCCCAGCACGGCCAGCACGCGGGCCCCCTGGATGTCCTTGACCCCCGGTGCTTCCTTCGGCATGTCCTGGAAGTACGGCGGATGCTGGATGTAGGTGCTCTTCTCGTCCCACTGATAGAGATCGCTCTTCGGAGCGTCGAGCGAACGCCAGTTGTCGTCGCCGGCAAAGACGTCGGCGTACTGACGCTTGAACTGCTCGCTGGTGACCTTCTCGCGCACCGTGGCCGCGACCTCTTCTGCGTCGGGCCAGACCTCCTTGAGGAAGACCGGCTCGCCGTTCGGATCGTAACCGAGCGGTTCCTTCTCGAGATCGATGTCCATCGTGCCCGCGATGGCGTAGGCGACGACGAGCGGAGGCGACGCCAGGTAGTTGGCGCGCACGTCGGGATTGATGCGCCCCTCGAAGTTCCGGTTCCCCGAGAGCACCGAGACGGCCACCAGGTTCCCTTCTTTGATGCCTGCGGAAACCGGTTCGGGCAGCGGGCCCGAGTTGCCGATGCAGGTCGTGCAGCCGTAGCCGACGAGGTGAAATCCGAGGCCTTCCAGATACGGCAGCAGGCCCGCTTCGCGCAGGTATTCGGTGACGACCGTGCTGCCGGGGGCGAGGCTCGTCTTGACCCACGGCTTCACGTCGAGGCCACGCTCGATGGCGTTCTTGGCCAGCAGGCCGGCGGCGACGAGCACGCCCGGGTTCGAGGTGTTCGTGCAGCTCGTGATGGCGGCAATGACGACCGAGCCGTGGCCGAGGTTGAAGGCGGCACGCGGCGTGCGCACGGGAATGGCCTTCGCAATGGCGCCGAGCGCGGGATCGATGACGCCGCCGGCGGCCACCGGCTGGCCCCCCTCGGTCACCCAGCGGTCGCGGGCTTCCTGCGGGATGTCCTTGATGTCCTTCTCCATGAGCTCGAGCAGCGCCTTGCGGAAGGAGCGTTTGGAATCCTTGAGCGCAATGCGATCCTGCGGGCGCTTCGGGCCGGCGATGCTCGGTTCCACGGCCCCCAGATCGAGCTCGAGCGTATCGGAGAACGCCGGGTCGGCCATGTCGTCGGTGCGGAACAGTCCCTGCTCTTTCGCGTAGGCTTCGACCAGTTCGATGAGGTCGTCGGGGCGCCCGGAGAAGCGCAGGTATTCGAGCGTCTTCGCGTCGATGGGGAAGTAGCCGATGGTCGCGCCGTACTCGGGCGCCATGTTTGAAATCGTCGCCCGGTCAGCAATGGAAAGCGACGAGAGGCCGGCGCCGAAGAATTCCACGAACTTGCCGACGACCCCCCTCTTGCGCAGCATCTGGGTCACCGTGAGCACGAGGTCGGTCGCGGTCGTGCCGGGCTTGAGCTTGCCGGTCAGCTTGAAGCCGACGACTTCGGGGATCAGCATGGAGACCGGACGGCCGAGCATGGCCGCTTCGGCTTCGATGCCGCCCACGCCCCAGCCGACGACGCCAAGCCCGTTGACCATCGGGGTGTGCGAGTCGGTGCCCACGAGCGTGTCGGGATAGGCCCAGCCGTTCGCTTCGTTGCGGAAGACGACCGGCGCAAGAAACTCCAGGTTCACTTGGTGCACGATGCCGGTGTCCGGCGGCACAACGCGGAAGTTCGAGAAGGCCTTCTGCCCCCACTTGAGGAACACGTAGCGTTCCTTGTTCCGCTCGAACTCCAGGTCGGCGTTGCGCTGCATGGCGTTGGCCGAACCGAAGTAGTCGATCTGCACCGAGTGATCGATGACGAGATCGACCGGCTGCAGCGGATTGATCTTGTTCGGGTCACCGCCCATGCGCTGCATGGCGTCGCGCATGGCGGCCAGGTCGACGATGGCCGGCACGCCGGTGAAGTCCTGCAGCAGGACGCGGGCCGGCATGTAGGCGATCTCCTTCTCGGGCGTCTTGGACGGACTCCAGTTCAGCACCGCCTCGATGTCGGTCTTCGTGACCAGCTCGCCGTCTTCGCGGCGGGCGAGGTTCTCGAGCAGGATCTTCATCGACATCGGCAGCTTCGACACTTTGCCGCCGCTGGCCTTGTCGAGCGCCTTGAGCGAAGCGATGGTCCACGACTTGCCGCCGACCTGCAGTTTCGCGTGGGACTGGAAGCTGTCTTGCGCCATGAGAACCTCGGGAAGGATAAAAGGGTTATTCTAGCACTCCGGGCGGCGGGGGGTCGAGCCCTCGGCAATGATCAATGGCCAATGATCAATGATCAATGGCCGAGAAGCAAGGGCGTGGGTGACCGGAGGGGAAGCCCGGTCTTCACGTCTGCCCGCTGGAGGATGCTCCCCGCATCCCTTCCGGTGAACAGGGGTTCTGCGTGCCGGAGGGGCGCTTCTCGATAGCCCGGGACGGAAGCCCCGGGATGACGGGGGGGTGTGCGGATTTCCCCGGGGTCGGAAGCGCCGGCACGGCGCGCGCGAGCCGTCCTTCATGTCCACGGCCGCAGCGATCAGGATAGCCCGGGGGACCGAGGGCGCACTGTGACGCTACGCGAATTCCTCGGTCTTGGGTCCCCCTCCAAGGGGAACGGCGGGGGGTGCCTCCAGGAACGCAATCAGCTCGTCACGGCGCTTCGCCGCATCCTCGTAACCCAGTTGCGCCAGACAGCGCGTGTACTTCGGCTCGAAGACCAGGTAGCTGAACAGCTCCCGCCCCTCGACGGGATTCAGGGAAAGCAGGCGCATGGCGAACCGCTCGAACGCGCTGAAGCTTTCGTCGAGATAGGGGTTGTGGCGCAAGAGTTCCGCAAAGACCTCAGACAGGTCACGGCTCGGCTGAATGGCCAGGGCCGAGACCCGCCGCAGACCGCGTCCCGCGATGTCTTCCCGATCCGTCCCCGCCGCCAGATGCGCGTTGATGCGATCGAGAAAGTCGGAGCCGTAGACCTCGCTCCCCCAGTCGATCAGCTTGTTGATGCGCGTGAGCTGCTCCATGTCGTAGGTGACGCGATCCTGGAAGATGCTGTCGGCGATGGCCGCCGCGATGCGGCCCACTCCAGGGGGCGTGTCCTTGACGGGATGCTGGGCCTTCTCCGGCGCATGCATGCCGATGACGAGCACCCGATCGGCGCCGAGCTGAATGGCCGGGCTGATCGGCGTATTCAGGTGCAGGCCGCCGTCGGAGTAGAAGCACTCGCGGATCTGCACGGCGGGAAAAACGAATGGGATCGAAGCGCTCGCCGCCACGTGCCGCGGGTCGATGGGCACGTCGTAGACGGGATACGGGCCGTGGTACTCCACTTCGGGTCGCTTCTCGAGGAACAGCTCGGTGCGATTGTAGGTCAGGTTCGTGGCGGCGAGCACGATGCCGTCCAGGTGCCCCGCGGCCAGGTTCCGGCGGATGTTCCCGAAGGGGATCAATTCCTTCAGGTATCCGGGCAGCGGACGCGCGTCAAAGAGCGACACGAAGCCGCGGGCGAGCGGATTCCGCTGTTTGCCCGGATTGAAGCGGAGAAAGTTGCCGGCGATGCTCGAGGTGGTCTGCAGGATGAATTTGCCGACTTCAGACCAGTCGCGGCGGTAGATGCGATCGCCGTCGATGTTCTCCCAGAGGCTTCGCAGCATGACCCCCTGCTCGCGGGGGTCGTCGGCGAACGCAGCGAGAAAGGCGGCGTTCACGGCGCCGACGCTCGTGCCGCAGTAGAGATCGAAGGGGATGGACCGCCACGGCTCGGGGAGCCCCGTGCGCAGATAGTGGACGACGCCGGCCTCGTAGGCGCCGCGCGCCCCGCCGCCCGACAGCACCAGTGCCAGCCGCCCGCGTTCCATGCGCCCACATCATACCGTGCGCGAGGCGCAAAGCGCCAAGCGCCGAGCGCTGAGCGCCGAGCGCTGAGCGCCGAGCCCCAAGCATCAATCCGTTCGTGTCGAGCCGACCGCCGGCAGCAGCGCGAACGGCGACAGCGAGACAGACGCCTGGTACTACTGGTGCGCTCCCTCGCTGTCGGCTTCCACTCCCGTTTCGGCCCGTCAGCTCGGGACGAACGGTGTCCCTGAAATCGTCAATCGTAAATTGTCAATCGTCAATGGCCCTCAATTGACACCCATGGCCCCTCCCGACTATCCTTGTAAGCATGTCTCTCCCGCCCGTTCAGCCCACCGTCCGCAATGTAACGTTCGACGTCGAGCAGGCGCCGCGCTACTGGCACGGCGGCGACCCGGCGATCACGGCGCTCTTCAATGCGCTGTCGACACTGTTCCCCGAAGGGGAGAAGTTCTTCATCCGCAGCGTGCGCCAGTTCTCCGATCGCATCACGGATCCGCAGCTGCAGGAAGATGTGAAGGCCTTCTGCGGGCAGGAGGCCGTGCACAGCCGCGAACACGACCGCCTCAATGCGCATATTCATGCGGAATGGGGCGACATCGTCCGCAAGAAGGAACGCGCCATCGGCGGCTTGCTGCGCTGGGCCGAAAAGCGCATGACGCCGCACTACCGGCTCGCCGTCACCTGCGCCATCGAGCACTGGACGGCCATGCTCGCCGAGGCCGTGCTGTCGAACCCGGATATGCTCAAGGACGCTCCGCCCGAGATGGCGGCTATCTGGCGCTGGCACGCCCGGGAAGAGATCGAGCACAAGGCGGTCGCCTTCGACGTCTTCCGCACGGTGGGCGGACCCTTCTGGCTGCGCGCGCTCGCGTTCTTCAACGAAAGCATCCTGTTCATGACCGTGCTCGGCGTCATGATCAACGCGCTGCTCAAGGTAGACGGTCAACCGCGCTTGCGCAGCTGGATGCGCATCCTGGGCTTCTTCTGGTTCGGCCCGGTGAACGGGTTCCGCGTCCTGCGCCGCTGGGTGAGCTACTTCAATCCACGGTTCCACCCGTGGAAGCATGACGATCGACCGCTGCTGCAGGCGGCCGAGCAGTATACCTGACGGTCGTCGGACCCCCCATCCGCTTCGCTACGGGGGGCAATGCGCCGGACCACCGACAGCGCCACCACCTCCCGCCTGCGCTGCCGCGCATGGCGCCCTCCTCCTCCAGCGAGGAGGAGGGGGGGAGTGCTCACCGATCGACAACTGTTCTTTCCCTTCGAGATCATTGACCCGCCGCCTTGCGAAGGCGGAGGGTCCGGGCGGGTCGATCCCGCCCGGGGGAGGTGGTAGATACCCGGCAGCCCCTCACATCCCCAACGGAATCTCCCCCCGCACGCTCGTAAGGCTCCCGTGCGGACCCACGTCGCCCACGGCAATCGCGCGGGCGTAGCCCACGGCCCGCACGTCGCCGAGCAGCGCCCGCGCCGCTTCGATGCGCTCGGGGGGAACCTTGCCGATCGTGAAGTGCGGCGACCAGGCGTCGAGCGACTGGGGAAACCCGATGTGGTCGAGGCGAGCCTGCTCCTCGGGATTCAGGCGGTCGCGCCTGTCCTCCCAGATGGCGGCGCGCGCGTTCCCGTGCAGCGGCTGCAGCTTGTGGATCATCCAGCGGTGCAGATGATCCAGCGCGGCGCTTCTGTCCACCAGCGCGAGCACGGTCCCCTGCGGCGACACCATCGCGCGCCGCACATGGATCGCCACGTCGCGCACGTCGGCCACATTGTTCCGCACGAGCGGTTCGATGAGCGGAACACAATCCGGCTCGTACCCGGTCATGTAGAGCGTGAGGTGCGGATGCGGCGGCGCATCGGGCTGCAGAACGAGGCTGTTGCCGGCGCCATCCGCCAGCAGGGCCGACAGTTCCGCCAGCGTGCGCGCCAGGTTCTCGTCGGGCAGGAGAGCGACGTTGATGTCCATGCGCTCAGTGTACCGCACCGCCCGCCATGCGCGGGGCGCGCGTCTCCGGTAAACTGACCGCTTCGGAGGACGATTCGCATGTCACGTCGCAGCTTCTGGGGTTGGGGATACGAAGATCAGGCGCTCACGCCCGAACAGCGCGAGCCGCTCAAGATGCTCACGCAGATGCAGTTTCCCCAGGCCGCGCCCGAGCCGGTCACGCCGCCGCGCCTCGAGGAGATCGAGCTGCGCGCGCCCCGCATTGCGCCGCCGGCTTCGCTCGCGGAAATCGTCAGCACCGACAAACACGAGCGCGCGGCGCACACGTACGGAAAAGCCTATCGCGACATCGTGCGCGCGCTGGAGCGGAACTTCACGGCCGCCCCCGACGCCGTGGCCTTCCCGCGGAGCGAAGCGGAGATCGGCGACGTGCTCGACTGGTGCGCGCGCGAGCGCATCGCGGTCATCCCCTACGGCGGCGGGTCGTCGGTGGTCGGCGGGGTGGAACATCGGTACGAGGGGGACTGGCGCGGCGCCCTCACGCTCGACATGCGCAACATGAACCGCCTTCTGGAAGTGGACTCCGTCTCGCGGGCCGCGCGGATTGAAGGGGGCATCTACGGGCCGGCCCTCGAAGAAGCGCTGAAGCCGCACGGCTACTCGATTCGCCACTATCCGCAGTCCTTTGAATTTTCCACGCTCGGCGGCTGGGTGGCTACGCGCGCCGGCGGTCATTACGCGACCAACTACACCCACATCGACGACTTTGTGGAATCGGTGCGCGTGCTCACGCCGCGCGGCGACCTGGAAAGCCGCCGTCTTCCCGGCAGCGGCGCGGGACCCTCGCCCGACCGGATGTTCATCGGATCCGAGGGGGCGCTGGGGATCATCACGTCGGCGTGGATGCGCGTGCAGGATCGCCCGAAGTTCCGCGCGGCGGCGACGGTGAAATTCGACGACTTCCTCGACGGGGCCGAAGCCGCGCGCCTGATTGCGCAATCGGGACTCTTTCCGGCCAACTGCCGACTCATCGACGCGCAGGAAGCCTTCAACAACGGCGTGGGCGACGGCTCGGCGAATCTCCTGCTGCTCGGGTTCGAATCCGCGGATCATCCGCTCGATCCCTGGATGGACCGTGCGCTCGAGATCGCCCGCGGCTGCGGCGGGCAGGTTTCCGAAGGAACCGGGCGCACCAAGGTGACCCAGGAAGGAGAACGCGAGGGTTCGGCCGGCGACTGGCGCAACATGTTCATCCGCGCGCCGTACATGCGCGACGCCCTGGCGCTGCTCGGGATGATCGTGGAAACCTTCGAAACGAGCATCACGTGGGAGCGTTTCCGCGAGTTCCACTTCGCGATCACCGAGGCCGTCACCGCGGCGGCGCACGAGGTCTGCGGGGGCGCCATCGTCACCTGCCGCTTTACACACGTCTACCCCGACGGTCCGGCGCCCTACTACACGGTGCTCGCGCCGGGCAAGCCCGGAAGTTCCCGGGTCACCCAGTGGGACGAGCTCAAGCGCGCGGCTTCCGAGGCGCTCCACAAGCACGGGGGAACGATCACGCATCACCACGCCGTCGGCCGCGATCACCGCCCGTGGTACGACCACCAGCGCCCCGATCTCTTCGCCGACGCCCTGCGCGCCGCCAAGCGCACCCTGGACCCCGAGGGGATGCTGAATCCCGGCGTGCTGATCGATGCGTGAGCCGTCGTCCGACGCTGGTTGACAGCATGCGATTCAGTTCGCGAGAATCGGATCATGCCTGTCGAAGTAAACATATCCGACGCGAAGAAAAGGCTGTCACGCCTTCTGCGGTCGGTAGAGGAAGGCGAGGAGTTCCTCATCACGCGTGATGGCCGACGCGTTGCCAGGTTGACGCCGTATTCGCACAGGCCGGATCTCAGCTGGATAGGGAAGGCGCGCGGAAAAGTCCGAATGCACGCAGATTTGGACGCGCCTCTGCCGGGATTCGAGGGGGCGATTTCTACAAGTGACCCGGCGTTAGTCGCGTTCCTACCCATACGGCACATACACGAAAGAATACCGATCCGGCGGAAAATCACGCGTGTTCCGCGTAACCAGACGCAGGCCTTCGCGAAGCGCCAGCGCGGCCTGAAACGCATCGGGCAGTTTCCACTTTTCCCGCGCGCGCAGACGGGCCGCTTCGTCGGCCAGTTCGAAGTCCGCGGCCAGAAACGCGAACGAGCGCAAGAGATCGCGGATGCGGTCCCGCTCTTTATCGGCTGCGCCGGCCAGCGTCTCGGCGACGGTTATGAACGATACGCAACTGTCGAGGCCGGCTTCGAGAAGAAAACGGCGCGCGGCCTCAATGCCGTTGAGGTGGTCGATGAGAAGGGTGGAGTCGAGCAGAAAATGCGGGCGGACGCTCACCGGTCCCATTCCCTGCGCAGCCGGCGCACGGCAGCCACCGAGTCTTCGCCACGCCGGATGCCGAAGGTGGCATCAAGCCGTTTCGCGAGCGTGGCCCGTTCTTCGTGACGGGTGCGATATTCAGCGACCGCTTCGCGCACGATCTCGGCCATGCTCTCCTCCCGCTCGCGGCTCATCTTTTCGAGCCACGCCCGCTCTTCGGCCGGGAGGGTGATCAAGAGACGAGGCGGCAATGCAGGCTTGCGCGTCATGATATCACTTTATCACATTCGTGATATCAGTGGACAGGGACAGGGTGCGCGCATGATCAATGTCGATGATCAATGCCGAATCCCGAGGCGAGGCCCACACGGTTCGTGGGTTTCAGGTGGAGTCGGTGGCTGCAAGGACGCCCTCACGCTGGCGGCGCTTCCGCTGGTCGCGCCCGTCGGCTCAGGACGGGAAGTCGCTGCGCGAAGGATCCATGACCGATTGGTAATGCCGCACCGGACAAGTCTGGCGCCGAATCAGCGCTTGACCTTGTCGGGGAGCATGTAGGGATAGTCCTTCCCCAGAATGCCGTGCAGGAACCGATCGATCTTGCGGGACCCGAGGTAGATGCGCCAGATGAGCGCGTCTTCGCGGTAGTAGGCCTGCACCTCGTGCACGCTGAGCGGCGCCTGGGGAAATGCGGACTGCGCGAACCAGTCGTTCGCCGTCTCAATCAGCGAGGGAACGTCGGCGCTGCGCCCCTCTTTGTAGAAGTTGGCGATCATGTCGATGGCCACCTTGCGCAGGTCGTAGTAGCGCGTGAGCACGTCCTCGAGAAAAAGCATGCGGATGATCCAAACGAGAAACGAGGGGGCGCTGCGCAGGAACAGCTCCGGATCGAGCTGCTCGACCCCCGCCTTGCGCAGGAGCGGCGTACTCGTGTCGAGGTAGTCGAGGGGAACGGTCTCCCCGGCATCCAGGCGGGACATCGCGTCCGAAGAACGGAATGCCCAGTTGGAGATCTGGCCGTCGATGGCGATCTCGGCGGTCCCCTTCTGCGCGGCGTTGTATGCAAACACCCGCTCGGTCTCGGTCAGCGCCGATCGCAGCAGCGCTCCCAGGCCGCGCGCGCTCAGCTGCGGAATGGCCGCCTGCGCGACCCGTTCGCGCGGCAGGCGCTCCTGGGCGATGTAGACGACCACCTTGCCGCGGTGCCGGCCCAGACGCACCGTGCGGCTCGGTACGACGCGCACGCCGACGGCGCCGTTCAGAAGATTCACGTATTCCGCATAGAGGGATTCGTAGGCCGCGACCTCGGCGTCATCGAGGAACATGGGCATGCGCTTGAGGGCGACGTGCGCGGCCTCGGGCGCCTCGACGGCGAGCACGGTGCTGATCTCGCCGTATCCGAGCACGCGCACGGGAATGGCGCTCGAAGCCGGCTGCCGCAACTGCAGACCCGCTTCGAGGCGCTCGAGGAATTCAGGATCGATCTTCAAGGTATCCATAGGCTGTAGCGCCAAGCGCTGAGCGCTGAGCACAGAGAAAGAATCTTTGAATCCGCAGGCCATTCGTCATTCAATTACTCGTAGCTTGTCTTCGGGGTCTCCCATCGGGGGACGGCAGGGAGGGGCATTCCGCGCCCGCCGTTTCCGTTCGTGTCGAGCCGACGGCCGGCAGCAGCGCCCCTCCCGTCGGGACAGGCTCCGGCGACGGCGAGACAGGCGCCCAGGCTCCCATGTGCGACCTCTCGCTGTCGCGTCCACTCCGTTCCCGCCGTCAGCTCGAGGCGAACGGATTCGTAGCCACTAGAGAATACAGAGGCCCTTTCCGGCAAATCGTCAATCGTAAATCGTCAATCGTCAATTCCCCATGATTCCATCGACGACCCCCAGGGCCGCGTCGACCCGCTCCAGGATATCCTCGGCGAGCGCGCGATCCGTGGTCAGCGGGGGAAGAAGCTGCGCGACCCGCTTGTAGTTGCCCGCGTAGATCGAGAGGAATCCGTTGTCGTAGGCGGCCTTGGTGAAGACGGGTCCGCACATGTCGTTCACCATCTCGATCCCCATCATGAGCCCGCGTTGGCGCAGGCCCACGACGAGCTTCGGATACTTCGCGCGCAGCTCGACGAACCGCTCGGCAAAGAGCGCGCCCATCGCGCGCACGTTCTCAAGAAAGGCGGGATCCGAGGCGATGTCGAGCACCTCGGCCGCGACCGGACACCCCAGTTCCGCACCGCCGAAAGTAGAGATGTGGATGAAGGGGTCCTCGTGGAAGACCTTCTCGAGCGGCGCGCGGAAACAGGTCGCACTCATGGGATAGAATCCGCCGGAGAGCCCCTTGCCGAGCACGACGATGTCGGGAACGATCCCCTCGTGCTCGAATCCCCACAGCTTGCCCGTGCGACCGAGCCCGGTCTGCACCTCGTCGGCGATGTACAGGGCGCCGTAGCGGTCGCACAGGTCGCGCACCGCCCGCAGATACCCTTCGCGGGGAACGGCGATGCCGTAGGTCGCCGGAATCGTCTCGAGGATGACGGCGGCGACGTTCCCCTCACGCAGCGCGGCCTCGAGGGCGTCCTGATCTTCCCAGGGAACCTGGCGGAAACCTGGGAGCTGCGGTCCGAACGGCGCGCGGAACTTTTCGTCTCCCGTGGCGAGCGCGTACCCGGTGTGGCCGTGGTATCCACCGTGCGCCGAGACGATCGTCTGCCGGCCGGTATACGAACGGGCCACCTTGATGGCCAGGTCGACCGCTTCGCCGCCGCTCACGCCGAACACCGTGTACTGCAGGTCTCCAGGGAGCAGACCGGCCAGCTTCTGCGCCAGCGCCGCACGCTGTTCGCTCAGCAGATGATGGTTCCCGATGTCGAGTTCCTCGAGCGCCGCGCGCAAGACCCCAAGGATGCGGGGATTGCGATGGCCCAGGTTGAAGACGCCGCCGTTGCAGTGCGTGTTGATGAGCCGCTTCTCGCCGTCGAGATCCCACAGATACGGGCCCTCGCGCCGGCCGATCACGAAGTCGATGCCGACCGACGTGAAGAAGTCGGCTTTGCCCGACGAAACATGGCGGGCGAAGAGGTCGATGGCTTCCGGCTTGCCGAGACGGCCGATCCACTTTGCGGTCATCCTGCCTCCCAAAGTGTCTAAGCGTACCACACCGTCCTTGCGCACGGCAGACCGGCCGTCGACTCATGCCACCCCGGCGGCCCTGCAGTAAGGGAGACGGCTATGGTGCGGTTTGCCCTTCAGAGGCTTCGTGAGCTGACCCAGCGAGGCGGTTCTGCAGCCCGCCCAACGGCCTGCGCCCGCTCTGCGCGGGCGCAGGCGTTTGTCAGTATGCGGTGAAGGTCATACCGTCGAAGACAATTGTCGTACTGTTGACGACGCTGAAGGAGATCGGATCGCCAGGCGTTACGGACTCGTCGTAAAGGGTTGTCGTCCAGGTTCCAGTATCGGGATCCTTTTCCTGACACTCCTGGAGCTCCCACGTCGGTGAAATGGTCGCCGCGGTCTCTGTAAACGTGCCCATTCGCTGGCACCAGTTATCGGATACGTGGTCGCCATCGAGATCGTGATCCTCAGAGAGGTTGAGCCTGCAGGTTCCATCCGCGCAGACTACCCGCAGATCCCACACTTCGCCGTTTGCTGCGAGGGAGCCGGACTCCCAGAAACCTTCGATGACGCTCCTGCCGCCGGTACCGCTTGTCCCATCGATATCCTCCTGGCTGACGTTGATGGGATCGAAGGTTGTCCACGGCGTGTACTTTTCGTCCTCGGTCACCCCCCGAACGCGGAATTCGTAATCTCCAGCTGCAAGGACCTGAAAGCTCATGAATACGTCGGTTTCCACGGTGCCGCCGTTGAGGAGTTCGATTTTGCTCTTCCTTGCAATGGTTACCCACTCGTAAGTGAGGTTGACCAGTTCCAACGGCGCCTCGTTAAGCCTGCGCATTCCCCCAATCGTCGGCGCCGGCTGAGCGTCAGGCATGCGACCCTCGAGTTCGTAGCTCTCGGCGAGCCGGTGCGGTTTCCAGCCCAGGGTGATGATATTCCCGTCTTTCTGTACTTCCACATCGGCAACCGGGGTTTGCAGCAGCTCTTCGTCCGTAAGCGCTTCGGGGGCCGGTGCGGCGTCGCATGCACTGTTCAGGACGAGCCCTCCGAGAAGAAGCAGCGTTTTGATTTTCATGGATTCGTTTTCTGGCAGAAAGGTTGAACTCAAGCCGCGTTGAAGGTGGCAATGTACGTTCGCGCCAAGGAGCTTAACTCGCGCCTGGCATGACTGCATATCCAAAATTGGGTATGCATCCGGAAAGCGTACCACACCGTCCTTGCGCACGGCAGACCGGCCCTCTACGATCTAGGCATGCGTATTCTTTCTCTTCTCGTGCCCCTGTTCGCAGTCCTCGTTCCCCAGCTTGCTTCAGCCGATCAGTCCGGCGATCGCCCGGTGCTCGCCGTGGCCCCCATCCAGGCGCCCGGGTTTCCCGCGCCCGTGACCCAGGCCGTCATGGCCCGCCTGGTCGAGATGGCGCGCGACAGCCGCGAGTTCACGGTCATGGACCAGGGGGACCTCGACACCGTGCTCCGCTTCCAGAAACAGGGGGTCTCGCCGGTCATGTCCGACCCGGTTGCCTTGGGCAAGCTGGTCGCCGCGCGCGAGGTGCTCACCGTCGACGTGCAGAAACTCGACGCGGCCCGCTGCAGCCTGAACCTCAAGATCACCAACGTGGAGACCGGCATCGTCGACGCCGCTCGCCTCGAATCGGGCGGCTGCGCGGCCACCGATCTGTTCGTGACGGCCCAGAAGGCGTGGAGCCGGCTGCTCGTCGGGCGCATCACGATCACGACCGATCCCGCCGGCCTGCCGGTCTCTGTCGACGAGGGCGCGCCGGCCAAGTCGCCGGTCTCGCTCGAGCTGCCGGCAGGGCCGCACCACTTTGCCGTCGTCGCCCAGGGCTACGCCGCCACGGCGACCACGGTGGCCGTGCGCGCCAACCAGAACGTCGCCCTGCAGCTGCGCGCGCCGAAACTGGACTACGGCGTGCTGCTGCTGATCGGCTCGCCCATCGGCGCCTCGGTTTACCACGAGGGGGTGCGCATCGGTTCGCTTCCGTTCGAGCAGAAGGTCGTCACCGGCCAGTACCGGTTCTCCGTCGAAACCGATCTCGGGCGCTACCCAGTGAACGCCCAGGTGGTGCCGAACAAGCGCGTGCGCGTGCGGGTCGATGCGCCGTTCGCCGCGCTGCGGAACTTCGACGATGCCTTCAAGGAGGCGAACGAGGTCGCCCGCTCGGGTGACCACAACCTCGCCGTCGAGCTCTACGACAAGGCGCTCGCCGCGGCGCGCGAAGCCATGGGGCTGGTGCCCGACGACGCCAAGGGCGAGCTGGCCGCCGCCATCAGCTACACGCAGGGGGCCATGGCCCTCGAGCTGGCATGGCTGGCCAAGGAAGAGTCGGAGCTGCTCGGCTCCATCGACGCCTACTGCGCGCACCTTTCCGAAGCCGATGCCCGGTTCGCCGAGGCCCGCATGGCCGTGCCGAAGGTCGAGACGCTCAAGGTGTCGGCCAACGGGCTCGCCAAGCGCCGGGGCCCCCTCGCGCTCGGCCCATGCCACCCCAGCGCGCGCTTCGCGACGAACATCGATCGGCTCGTCTGGTCGCTCGGCTCCTCGCCGGCCGTCGACGAGGATCGCGCGCGCTCCAAAGCCGTGCTGCTCGAACTGCGGAAGCAGGATGGGCTGACGGCGCCCCAGAAAGAGTGGCTCAAAGGCGAGCTGGCCCTGCTCTTCGCCATGGAGAAGATGGCCGAGATCGAGGCCCTGCGGCCGCAGCTGCTGAGCAACCCGCGGGCCGTGCTGCCGTCGATCTGCAAGCTGGCGAAAACCGCCCGCGGCTACGCGGCATCGGCACGCCAGTACTTCCCCCGGCAGACGAGCGAAAAGCTCCCCGCCGAAGACCGCCACCTTCTGCTGGACCGCATCGAGTACAAGGCGCAGCAGGACGAGGCCATGTGCCGTAGTTAGTCACGGCTGTGCTCCCGTCTGGAGGGGGGGCGCGGGGGAGGGGGAGAGTGGGGGCGCCGGCAAGAACCCAGTCCGACTGAGTTCCTGACGCGCCCCGGGCGCCAGAACGTACGCATGCTCGCCGCGTGCCATGAGCAACGAGGATGCCCGGGCGGCGTCCACGCGACCGGCTGTGTCCTCCTTGGGTCCCCCGGTCGGGGGACGACAGGGGAAGCAGCCCTACCCGATCAATCCCGCATCCCGCGCGACGGGCTCTACACGTTGAATGAGCTCGCCATGCGCCCGGCCATTACTGGCGGCAAGGCCGTGCGGATTCGCCAGGCCGGGAACGTTGTAGCGCAGCGGCCGGCCGGCGAGATCGGTCAGCACGCCCCCCGCTTCTTCGAGCAGAATCTGGGGCGCGGCCGTGTCCCAGAGTTTCGTCTTGGGACTCGGGTGAAAGTAGAGGTCGGCTTCGCCAAGCACGAGCTGCGTAACCTTGAGGCCGACACTGCCGCAGGTGATTTCCCGAGCCGGGCCGATGGCCTCGAGCACGGCGTCGACCGTCTTCGACCGGTGGTTGCGGCTCACGACCGCCGTCATGCGCTCGGGGCGCTTTTCGTCGGTCACGCGCAGGCGAGTCGGCTGGCGCCCGTCGAGTTCCGCAAAGGCGCCGCGCCCCTTCACTGCGTAAAAGAGATTATCCCCCACCGGCTGATAAACGACGCCGAGAATGGGCGCGCCGTCGACCACGAGGCCGATCAGCACCGAAAATTCCCCGTTGCCCGCGATGAAGTCGGCCGTACCGTCGAGCGGATCCACGATCCACACGCGCTTGCCCTCGCGACCTGCACGCGGATCGCCCTCGCCCTCTTCGCTCACGACGACGTCGTCGGGAAACACGCCGGACAGCTCACGGGTAATCAGGCGGTGGGCGGCCTTGTCGGCCTCGGTCACCGGCCCTTCGGCCCCTTTGCTTTCGACGGCAAGGTTCCCCTTCAGATAGCGCGCCATGATGGCGGCTCCGGCGTCACGCGCCAGCTTCATGGCCAGACGCAATTCGCGATCCAGCGGTTCCTGCGGGTCGGTCATCCGGGAAATACCTGCTTGAAAGGATGAACCTCGGTGCGCCCAAAGATGCCGTGAAGCACGTAGGCGTCGCCGGCCAGCCACATGTGGGCCGCATCTTCCGAGGGAAACCGGGCGACGACCAGCGATCCGGCGCCGTCGGTCAGTGGACCGGCGAGCACCAGACGCCCTTCGGCATCCAAGGCCGCCAGCCGGGCGAGGTGGGCCTCGCGGTGGACCTTGCGCAGCTCGGCGCCGCGGGGACCGTCCCATCCATACAAAGCAAACAGATCCATCAATGACTCATGAGGTAACGGACAGGGGGGCGCGCTCGCCGCAGGTCACCCGGGCGTGTACGACCTCATCCTGATCGATGGTCGCGGCCTCGGAGACGGCGGCATATCCGCCGGCCGTGCGGGCGTAGATGGCAGAACGGCCCTCAAAATGCAGATCGAGAATGTCGCCCGCCAGGTGCGGGTTGACGACGTAGGTGACCTTCGACATCCCCTCGAGCAGGCCGGTAGCCCCCTCCTGCATCCACTGTTCGCGACGCACGCGGCGGTCCCCCTCGCGCGCGAAGACCCAGCCGTCTTCCCACTTCCACGGGTTGGCCGAGGGCCAGGCGACCAGCTCGACCCCCATCCGGTCGAACCGCGGAATCAGGGGCGTGAAGCCGGGCTCGTCGGACGTATGCGCACATTTGAAGCCGTCATAGCAGATGGCGGTGGCGGTCTTGATCCCCCCCACATCGACCGGCACGACCTCGCCGGGAGACCCCGGCGTCAACCCGATGTCGTCTTCGAGGGTCGGCACCAGGTTCACCTTCGGGGTCTCGGCCAGCAGCCGTCCGTCGGGCCCGAAGGTATACGAAAGGTTGTAGACGCGCCCGTCCAGCGGGCTGAAGGGGCGCAGGACGAGGCCGTGGCGGTTGCGCGGCAGCGAGGCGCTGCCGGCGACCACGTAGGTCCGGGTCTCGAGCGCGAACCGCGAGAACGTGCGCAGGATGATGTCGCGGATGGTGTTGGCCCGCGCCAGCCAGAACCCGGTCTTCTCGTTGGCCTGCCGGTAGCGGGCCATCGTCCACAGGACGCGCAGAAAGCGCTTGCGCCCCAGGCGATTAAAGGCTTCGTCGACGGTCTGCAGGCCGGCCAGCTCGGCGCCGAACCCTTCGGCGGCCAGAAACAGGCCGATGTTCTCGGGAAAGACGACCAGCCCGGGGCCGGTTGCATCCGCGCGGCGGGCGCGGACGGCGGCCTCGTACGAGAAAATTTTCGCGTGGAAGGCGTCTGCGGAGAGATAGTCTTCGAGCGCGCAGCGAGCCTGAATGGCGAACAGGTCGACCGAATGGCGACTGGGCATCCAAGTATTATACCCCAAGCGACCCGAAACGGGGCAAGGGGTCTCCCGGCGGGCACTCTTTCCCCGTCCACCGGCTTGCCTCCTTCGATCCGCGTCGACCCGTGACGGCCCGGGCGTTCACGCTTGCCGAAAACCCGGTGCCGGGCAGACTGGTGAAAATCGCTGTTAGAACATTAACTTGCGGAGTTCACCCATGAAACTGTGGAGCGAAGCCTTTTCCGACGGAGCCCCCATTCCCCCGCAGCACACCTGCGAGGGGGAGAACGGCTCGCCGGACCTGCGGATTGACGACGTGCCGGCGGGGACGCAGAGCCTGGTCCTGGTCGCCGAGGACCCCGATTACGCCCGGGGGGTCTGGGTGCATTGGCTGCGCTACGGCATTCCCCCCGAGGTCGAGCACGTGGCCGGCGATACCCCACCCGACGGCGAGCTGCCCGATGGCTCTCGCCAGGGGCGCAATGATTTCAACGAGTTAGGCTACGGCGGACCCTGTCCCCCGCGGGGGACGGAGCACCGCTACGTCTTTCGCCTCTTCGCGCTCGACCAACCGCTCGCGCTGGGGCCGGGCGTCGACCGTGAAACGCTGCTCGGAGCCATGCGCGGTCACGTCCTGGCCGAAGCCCGCCTGACGGGAACCTGCCGGATCCATTGACGATTTACGATCTACGATTGACGATTTCCGGGCCGACCGCCTTTCGAGATTCCGCGCTGGGCAAGACTGCAACCCCTCGGATCGATTGGAGATTTTCTTGTTCGGGCCCGCGGCGAGCCGGAAGACGCTCGTTTCTTCAAATTGTCAATCGTCAATCGTCAATTGTCATTTCCTTGCGCCGGGGCCCCCTCGCGACCGATAATATACGTTTGTCTCGTACTGCATGAAGGTCGCGATATTCGGGCAGATGCTCGACGTTCCCCTTGCCCTTGCCAAACAGGGGCATACGGTGCTGTGGTATAACACGGCCCCCCGGGATCGCAAACAACGTCTCCCCCAGGAGATCCGTGTCGTCGACGTCACGCTGGACCGGCTCAAGGAAGAGCCGGTTCCGGACGTGGCCGACGCCGATATGCTGCTCGTGAACCTGACCGCGTATCAGATGAACGCGGCCACGCTCGGGAAGTTCGTCGCGTTCTATCCGAAAGTCCCCATCCTCTTCAATCGCGACAAGTGGCGCTCGGGCAAGGCCCCCGCCTTCGATCTGCCCGTGCGCGGCATCTCGCTGCGCCAGCTCATCACCGGCACCCTGAAACGCGAGGTCGACTGGGTCGATCTGAAGCGCCGTGTTTTTCAGCTGCGCGCGCTGATGGAAGGGGCCCGCAAGGTGCTCATCCTCACGCACAACAACCCCGACCCCGACTCGCTGGCGTCGGCCCTGGCGCTGCGAGTGCTGCTCGGGCGCAATAATCGGACGGCGACCATCGGCTACATGGGGCACCTGATTCACCGCCCCGAAAACCAGCAGATGGTCGAGCTGCTCGACATCGACGCCCGCCGGCTCGAATTCGGGGATATGGAGGAGTTCGACCGCATCTGCCTGGTCGATTGCCAGCCCCCCTACTTTTCGCCCCCGTACTTCGATCGGGAGCTCCCCCGCGTCGACGCCGTCTTCGATCACCACCCGGAGCTGCCGGGCTACACCGTCCCCTTCAAGGACCTGCGCACGAACGAAGGGGCGACCAGCACGATCCTCACGACACTGCTGCGGGCAGCTGACGTGGAAGTCAGCGAGCGCCTGGCGACGGCGCTCCTCTACGCCATCAAGACCGATACGTTCTTCATGCGCGACGCCGCCGAAGACGACGTCGAGAGCTTTCTCTACCTCTATCCGCAGGCCAACCTGAACCAGATCCGGCGCATGGAGAAGCCCGAGATCGACAGCGATCAGCTGCTCAAGTTCGGCGAGGCCATCCGCCGGCACGTGATCTTCGGGAATGTCTTCACCTGTTACGCCGGCGAGGGGATCAAGGAAGACATGATCGCCCGCCTGGCCGACTTCGGCCTGCAGACCCGCGGCGTCGAGTGGAGCGTCGCCTTCGGGTTCGAAGAAGACCTGCTCGTCATGTCGATGCGCAACGTCGGCTACGTGAAGGGGGCCGGGCGCATCCTGCGCAAGTGTTTCGGCACCATCGGTTCCGCCGGCGGCCACCGTAACGCCGCGCGCGCGCTGATCACCAAGGCGGCCCTGCGCAACGCCCACGGCAAGGATTTCCTCAAGAAACTCGACACGATCATCATCCGCCCCCTGCTCGACGAAATCGAGGGCGAGACCGAGCCCGCTTAGGGTACCCGTGTGAACCCTTGCGGAGGGGGAGAGTGGGAGAGGGGGGGATTTTTCCGGTCATCGGACGCCGACACCCCCCATCCGCTTCGCTTCGGGGGGCAATGCGTCGGACTTCGGCAAAGCAAGGGCATCCGAACAGCCTCCGCTGCGCGGACCCCACCTTGTGCACATCGTGAACCAGGACCCGCCGGGGACAGCAAGGGGCCGTGTGTCCGCAGGCGGTCAGTCAGCAGGCACCTTGGTCGCGAATCCGATCAACCAGGTCGTCGGTGACGATCTGCGGCTTGCGGAGGGGGAGAGGCCGGAAACCATAAAAGGATCCTTCCACTCCGGTGCGCAGATCTTCTTCCGACACGGCCAATCCCCGACGCGCGAGTGCCGAGATGACTTCACCCAGGTTCTTGCGCTCGCGGCGCGCGAGTTCCCGCGCCGCCTCGAGCACGTCGTCATTAATCGAGAGCGTGGTGCGCGTGCATCTGATGTGAGAGCATCAAGATGCGGCGAGTCAACACAGGGGGTCGAGGGTCCAGAGTCGAGGGTCTACAATCTGGAACCGGTCGGGCTCCTCGGCGCGCAGGGTACGGCAGGGGGATGAAAGCGCTCTTCTCCCGGCAGACTCCCCGGGCGTTTGCTATGATCAGGGGCAGAAACCAAGCGCCGAGCGCCGAGCACCAAGCACCGAGTATGGAAAGGCAACCAGCTTTTTCGTTTGGGATTCGTCACTCGTCACTCGTCACTCGTAACTCGTCACTTGCCTGAATCGTCAATCGTCAATCGTAAATCGTAAATTTGTATGCGTCCTCCCGTTCCCTCGCTCGACAACGTTCGCCACGTGCACCTGATTGCCGTCGCCGGCACCGGCATGGGCTCGCTCGCCCAGATGCTCAAGGAGCGCGGCCTGCGCGTCACCGGCAGCGACCAGAACGTCTATCCGCCCATGAGCACGCAGCTCCTGGCGAAGGGCATCGAGATTCGCGAGGGGTACAAGGCCGGCAACCTGGCCGACCGGCCCGACCTGGTCGTCGTGGGGAATGCGGTGAGCAAGACGAACCCCGAGGTCGAGGCGCTGCTGGCGAGCGGCATCCCCTACGTCAGCTTTCCCGAGGCAATCGAGACCTTCTTTCTCCCCGATCGCACGAGCGTCGTCATCGCCGGCACGCACGGCAAGACGACGACGACCAGCCTCACGGCGTGGATGCTGGAATCGGCCGGTCTCCAGCCCGGATTCATGATCGGCGGCATGGCGAAGAACTTCGGCGAGAACGGCCGCGCCGGACGCGGAAAACCCTTCGTCATCGAGGGGGATGAATACGACTCCTGCTTCTTCGACAAGGAGCCGAAGTTTCTGCACTACCGCCCCGAAATCGGCGTACTCACGAGCGTCGAGTTCGACCACGGCGACATCTACAAGAGCTTCGACATCCTGCTCGAGAAGTTCGCGAAGTACCTCGCGCTCGTTCCCGCCCACGGCCTGGTCATCGCCTGCACCGACTACCCCGCCATCCGCGACCTGCTGGCGCAAGGGCACGCGAAGGCGCCCGTGGTCACCTACGGGTTCGAGGGGAATCCGACGTGGAGCGCGACCGACCTGGTTCCGCAGAATGGGGGCACCGCGTTCACCGTGGCGCGCGAGGGTAAACCCGGGGCGCGCTTCACGATTCCGCTCACCGGGCGCCACAACGTGCTGAATGCGCTCTCCGTCATCGCCGTGGCCGACCGGCTGGGCCTGACGGACGCCGTCGTGCAGAAGGGATTCGACGGCTTTCACGGCATCACGCGGCGGCAGGATCTCGTCGCCACCGCCGACGGCGTCGCCATCTACGACGACTTCGCCCACCATCCGACGGCCATTGCCGAGACGATCGACGCCATCCGCATGCGCCATCCGGGGCAGCGGATTTTCGGCCTTTTCGAACCGCGCTCGAACACCAGCCGACGCAACATCTTCCAAGCGGAATTTCCCCCCGCGCTCGCCCATGCGGATCACGTCGTCATGGCCCCCGTCTTCAACGCCGATAAGCTTTCCGATGCGGAACGGCTCGATGTGTCCCGGGTCCTCGCCGACGTGCGCGCCCTGGGCAAGGCGGCCGACGCGCCGGGGGACGTGGACGCCATCGTGGCCTTTCTCGCGACCGAGGCGAAGCCGGGCGACGTCGTGCTCGTCATGAGCAACGGCGGTTTCGGCGGAATTCACGGGAAGCTTGCCGCCGCGCTCACCGCGCGGGCGGCAAGCCATTCCTGATGCCTGATGCTTGATTCCTGAGCCGGCAAGGACACGCTCCGACTAGCCTAGCATTCCTGATTCCTGATTCTTAATTCCTGAGCCGGCAAGGGCACACTTCGGCTACAGTGGACTCGTCGACTCCAGACTTGAGACTTCCGACTGATGACTGACCGCCCCTCCCCGCCGCAGCCGATGCCCGGCATCCCCTGGGTGCCCGACTGGGCGTGGATCAACACGGCCCCCTTCAAGCTGGCCCAGTGGCGCGGCCATCCCGTGCTCGTCGACGTGTGGAATCTGCAGTGTCACAATTGTCTGCAGAGCCAGCCGTGGATCCGCGAAGTGGAAGAGCGCTACGGGCCGCGCGGACTCAAGCTGCTCGGGATCCACACGCCTGAGCATCCGGAAGATCGCGACGTGAACCGCGTGCGCGCCGCGGTGGAGGCGCACGGCATCCGGCGGCCGGTCGTTCTGGATAACGGCAATGACTTCTGGAACTCTCTCGGCAACCGCTTCTGGCCGACCTTCTATTTTGTGGATCGATTAGGCCAGATGCGCTACCGTCACATCGGGCGCGTCGCCTCGGGCTGGCCCGAAGCCCGCCAGGCCGAAGCCTGGCTCGAAGAGCTGCTGGGGGAGTGACCTCCTCCCCCCTGCGCTTCCGGCGCAGTGGGCCCTCCTCCTTCTCAAGGAGGAGGGGAATATGGCGGCGACCGCGTAACGCCCCCTGGCCCGTTGTTCTGCTACCCTTCCCCTTGGCAAGGGGAAAGGGTCGAGGCGGCCTCAGCCGCCACGGGGTTGGGGTTTCCATACGTGACCTGCAATGAGTCCCTCATGAAATCAATTTTCTTCACCGAACACGGCGGCCCCGAAGTTCTCCAGCACGGCGACGTCCCCGACCCGGAACTCAAGGCCGGCCACGTGCGCGTCGACATTCGCGCGAGCGCATGCAATCCGGGCGATGTCTGGTCGCGCCGCGGATTTCCCGGGTGGACCATTCCCCTCCCCCACATCCCGGGCTCAGACGCCGCCGGCGTGGTGGCTGAAGTCGGCGCGGGGGTCGAGGGAATTTCCGTCGGCGATCCGGTCGTCATCCACGCCGGCCTCTCGTGCGGCAAATGCGCCGCCTGCCTGCGCGACGAGTCGTACTTCTGCCGTGAATTCGCGATTCTGGGTCAGCGCACCGGTCCGTGGTATGGCGCCCATGCGGAATCCATCGTGGTCCCCGCCGCCAACTGCGTGCCCAAGCCGGTCCGCCTGAGTTTCGAAGAGGCTGCTGCCCTTCCCGTCGTGCTCGTCACCGTCTGGCGCCAGCTCGTCGTGCGCGGCGGCCTGCGCGAAGGCTCCACCGTGCTCGTCTGGGGCGGCGCCGGTGGACTGGGCTCCATTGCCATCCAGTTGTGTAAAGCGTTCGGCGCCCTCGCGGTCGCTGTCGGCAGCGAAGACGAAAAGCTCGCCGTCGCGCGGGATCTGGGCGCCGCGCACGCCGTGAACCGGAAGAAGCAGGACGTACTGGAAGCGATCAAGGAGATCACCGGCGGCGAAGGGGCCGACATCGTCTTCGAGCACGTGGGCAAACAGACGTGGAAGACGAGCGTGCTCGCGGCGAAGCGCGGCGGTATCATCGTCACCAGCGGCGCGACCAGCGGCTACGAAGCCGTGACCGATCTGCGCTACGTCTTCACGCGCTACCTGACCATCGCCGGCACGAACCTCGGTACCCGGGGCGACCTGGAAGATGCCCTGCGCTTCGTGGATCAGGGGGACCTGCGGCCGATCATCCACTCCGTGCTCCCCCTGGAACGCCACGTCGAAGCGCAACGCCTGCTCGAAGCGGGCGAAGTCATCGGCAAAATCGTGCATCCGCGTTGAGCCTAGACTGCTTGCGTTCCCGTACGCAAAGGCGTACGATCAGCCTGAGGAATGCAATGAAAATTATCTCCGCAAGCGCGGCTCGCGCGAACCTCTACAAATTGCTCGACGACACCGCTGATTCGCACGAGCCGGTACAGATCACTGGGAAGCGCAACAATGCAGTCCTGGTCTCTGCAGAGGACTGGGCGGCCATGCAGGAAACGCTTTATCTGCTTTCGATCCCCGGTATGCGCGAGTCCATCCGTAAAGGGCTGCAGACTCCGCTGGAAGAAACCTCCGAAGAGCCGGGATGGTAGAAAAACGTTCTGCGTGGAAGATAGTCTTTACGAAGCAGGCTCAGAAAGACGCACGCAAGATTGCACGATCGAATCTGAGACCACGGGTCGAGCAGCTGCTTGACGTTCTCCGGGAAGACCCGTACCGCAATCCCCCGCCCTTTGAACGTCTTGTCGGCGATTTACTGGGCGCATGTTCTCGCCGCGTCAACATTCAGCACCGGCTGGTCTATCAGGTCCTCGAGTCAGAGCACACCGTAAAGATCCTGCGGATGTGGTCTCATTACGAGTGACCGGTTCCCGGAGGAACCGCGTTGCCCCCCTCGGGCATCGGCCATCGGGCATTGCGCGGCTCTGCCGCGCTACGGCATCAGATTCCGCACGCGCACCGGCTCTTCGCCCAGCCAGTCGGGATTCAGCGCGGTGCTGTCGAAGATCGAACTCGTCTTGAACGGCTCCCAGGTGCCGTCGGCTGCGGGAGTTGCGGTCCGCTGCAAAAGGGCCAGGAGTTCCCCGCCGGCAAGCGGATGGAAGTCCGAAGCGATGCGGCAGGCCTGGTCGAGAATCTCCATGCTGTCGATCCCGGTAATCACGACCGACGCGGGGAGCGAGAGTGCATAGCGCAGGCATTCCTCGGCCGAGACGACGCCCGACTTCAGGAGAATGCCGTTCGCGAGCGCCTTCATGCCGAGCACGCCGATGTTCTCGCGCAGCAGCTCGGGGAGTACGAGCCGCTCGAAACTGCGGTAGTGCGCGTCCATGACGTTCAGCGGCATCTGCACGGTGTCAAAGCGGAAGCCGTGTTCCCGCGCGACCGCCAGCATGTGCAGGTGGATCTGCGGATCCTTGTGGCCGGTGAACCCGATGTAGCGCAGCTTTCCCTGCTGTCTGGCCTCGAGAAGTGCGGCGTTCGCCCCCTCGTCATCGAAGACCCGGTGGGGATCGTCGAAGCGGATGACCTCGTGGTGCTGCACGAGATCGATGCAGTCGACCTGCAGGCGGCGCAGCGACTCCTCGAGCTGGCGCATCGCCTCTTTCCGGCTGCGGCCGTCGATCTTCGTCATCACGAAGGCCTTGTCGCGATAGCCGTCGCGTAACGCCTTTCCCACGCGCCGCTCGCTCTCGCCGTCGTTGTAGTCCCAGGAATTATCCAGGAAGTTGATGCCGCGGTCCAAAGCCGTCCGCACGATGCGCAGCGCGAGCTCCTCGCTCACCTTCGAGAGCGACAGGTGCCAGCCGCCGACCCCGATGGCCGAGACGAGTTCGCCGGTGTGGCCGAGTGTTCTGCGGGGAATGTCGTGGGATTCATCAGCCATGATCGGAATCTCCGGTCCGGGGTTCCGCCCAGCTTAGGACGCCTGTGCACTCAAGTCAATGGTGTCCACAGGACGGTGTTGGGCATCGACCATCGACCATTGATCATTCGCGCAGCGTCTCCATGCGCGGAATGGGGTACCATATCCGCATGTCTTCCATCATCCTCGGCCTCGTCATCGCCATCATTCTCTTCGCGCTCCTGCGCTTCGCCATGGGTGCGGGGGTGCCGCGCATCAGCGGTCCCGAGGCCAGGAAGCTGGTCTCCGAGGGCGCCCTGTTCGTTGACGTGCGTAACCCTCCCGAATTGCAGGGCGGCCGTAACCGCGAGGCGAAGAATATTCCGCTCGGCGATCTGAAAGGCCGCATGGGGGAGCTGGGAAGCAAGGATCGGCCCATCATCCTCTGCTGCGCCTCGGGCACCCGCTCGGCCATGGCCGGCCGCATGCTCAAGTCGGCCGGGTATACGAAGGTCTACAACCTGGGCCCCTGGCACCGGTATCCTTCTTCCTGACGGCCCGCCGGTGGAATTGCGTCGCACGGCGCCCGCTTGGTAAAGTGGTAAATCGGTCTGTTTATCACAAGGATGAGAGCGATGAACCCCACCCGGTGGCTGTGCGCGGCGCTGCTGGTCGGCGCCTGCAGTTCGCAGCCTGCTGCCCTCCCGCAGGATGGGCCGACCTTCGTCTACGGCGATCCCGACCGTATGATCCCGTTTCCCTCGGACCGGTTCCTCGCCCACGATGGCGGCGCGCGCCCCGAGACGCATGAGCGCGCAACCGGCTATCACATCGACGTCGAGCCGTTTCGCGCGCGCGACCCCATCTTCGCGAAGGTGCCCGAAGTGGCCGACGGCCTCGCGGGGCTCGACGGCTTCGGCACTTCGTCGGAAATCATCCTTGGCCTGACTTTCGCCGCCGACGTCACCGCGCTCACCGATGCCGCCACTGCGTTCGAGCGGTCGGTTGCCGACGATTCGCCCCTCTGGCTGATGAGCATCGATCCGGCTTCGCCTCGGGCGGGAGAGCCGCTCCCGTTCGTCGCGTTCTTCGAGCCCGACGGCAACACCCTGCGCATCCGGCCGTGGCGGCCGCTGCAGGCGTCGAGCCGGCATGCCCTGATCGTGCGTCCCGGCCTGCGCGACGTGCTCGGCCGCCCCTTCGTTTCACCCCCCGGCTTCCAGGACGCGATGAAGCATCCCGAAGCGCACGGCCTCGAAGGAGACGGCTACGCGCAGCTGCGGCAGGTCTTCCCGGAACCCATCGTTTTCGCGATCACTTTCCGCACGGCATCCATCACGCCGAAGCTGCGCAGCCTGGCGGATGAAGTCCGCGCCGCGAGCCCGTCGGCCATCACCTTCGTCACGCGCGCGCCGGCAACCTGGCAGCCCCATCTGGCGACGATCGTCGAAGGATGGTTCACGCACCGCCTGTATCTCACGCCGCAGAACATGCTGGGCCTGACGGTCACGGCCGAAGAAAAGATTCCCTTCACGCTCGCCCTGCCGCTGACGACGGCGACGCTCCGCGAGCCGTTTCCCATCGTGCTGGCGCAGCATGGTTTCGGCGGTTATCGGCAGTGGATCTTCGACCGCACGGCCGATGCCTTCGCGGCGCAGGGGATGGCGACCGTCGCCATCGATGCGCCGAACCACGGCGCCCGCGGACCCGGCGACGGCCTGGCCGGAGATTTCCTCACGGGCGTTCGCGAAACATTCGGCATCTGGACCAACGGCGACTCCATCGTCATCCGCAGCTGGCACTTCCGCGACCTGCTGCGGCAACAGGTGCTCACCCACCTGCAGCTGCTCCTGGCGCTGGAGGCGTGGAACGGGGATGTCACGCGCGCCACGAATGCGCCGGGTCCGGATCTCGACGTTTCGGAAGCGGGCTACATCGGGCATTCCATGGGCGCCGTGATGGGCGGCGTGAGCGGCGCCGTGCTCCCCGAACTCCGTCGGATTCTCCTGAACGTCGGGGGCGGCCGCATCTCCGACGTGTTCGCCGGCAACGAGTTCATCGATCGCCTGGCCGTGGTCGCGCTGCGGCCACGAGGGGTGAGCGTGGGCGAAGGGTGGCGCATGATCAGCATGGCGCAGGCCACGATCGACCCGGGCGATCCGCTCAACTACGTCGCGCACATTGCGGGAGAACCGTTCGACGGGCAGGAACCGCGGCCGGTGCTCATGCAGAACGTCCTGCACGATTTTCTCGTGCCCAACCATGCCTCGTATGCGCTTGCCCGCGCGATGGACGCCGTCCATGTGGGCCCCCTCGATCTCGAGGTTGCCGATCTGGAACGGCAGCGCATCCCCCCCGGCGGGCTCGAGGGAAATGACCTCACGGCCTTCGCCTACTTCGACGAAGTGCGCATCGGGGGAGAGCGGTTCCGCGCCGACCACAGCAACCACATCGGCAGCAGCTCGGGCCTCGAACAGGCCGCGCCGTTTCTCCGTTCGGGCGTCGTGATCGAGCCGGCCCCCTGAACTGCGGAAGCTGCGGAACGTTACGCCTTGAGCAGCGCCGCGAGCACCTTGCCGAGCGGCTCCTTCAAGTCGGCGAGGTGCTCGCCTTCGCCGGCGCCGATGGCGGTCGTGACCATCGAGCTGACCCCGTGCAGCAGAACCTTGACGGCGGTGCGCTGGTCGGGCCCGTGTCCGAAAATGCCTACGTGCTCGTGCAAGACGGCGACGGCGATGTCGACGAACGCTTCCAGCGACTCCTGGCGCTGGCGCACGGCCTGCGGACCCGCGGCATAGACTTCGACGAGCAGCGCCTTCGCGTAGGCCGGCTGGCTCGCCAGAATGTCGAGGTAGGAGCCGAGCACCCATTCGAGTTTCTGAAACGGCGAAGTCCCCTTGCCCTTGCCGGGGCCTCCGGCGAACCGCTCCTGAATTCCCATGGCCAGCACGGCGGCGACCTGCCGGGCGGCCAGTTCGTAGGCGGCGCGAAAGCACTCGGCCTTGTCCTCGAACAGGGCATAGAAGGTCGCGCGCGAAACCCCCGAACGGCTCACCACGTCGGCCACCGACGTACGCGCATACCCTTTCTCGGCGACGGCGTCGATCATGGCGATCAGCAGACGCTCACGCTGCGACTGCTCAACCTGATCGCGCGTCAGGTCGTGCGGGCCGCGCGGCAGCGGACGGGGTGTGAGGTTCATCGGCGTAGAAGTCTCGCGGGTTCCAAGGTAACCAGTATATAGACCCGCCGCCGTCGGGTCGAGCCTGGGAGACGGCGGGCCTGCATGGTTTCGCTGTAAATTCTGGTGTTTATCGTCCATGGGAGAAAAGTGTGGACAAGGCGGCGCCGGAGGGGTAGTGTGATGAACGGTTCTGTTTATGACTTATCCGTAAGGCGGTGCGCGTGGAAACCTTCCAGTTCCGGAATTACGAAATCAAGTTCGTTCGCAAGGGGTCCGGTTCTCCGATCGTCTTCCTGCACAACGGCGGCACGTCGCACGCGATCTGGAAAGAAGTGATCCCCCGTCTGGCCGATTCGCACACCTGCTACGCCCTCGATCTGCTGGGCTACGGCGCCTCGTCGAAGTCCGCCGACGATTACTCGCTCGAGACCTATGTCGAGATCCTCGGCGCGTTCATCGATCACCACCAGCTTGCCCCCGTCACGCTCGTTGGCAACTGCATGGGAAGCGCGATGTCGATCCTGTATGCGCAGCGCAACCCGGGCAACGTGCGTTCGCTGATTCTCGTGAATCCGCTCACCTACAGGACGTTCGTCCACGGCCGGCTCGGTTCGTTTCTGCGTCTGCGGCGGTCGGCTCCCGGGTTCTCACGGGCCATCTACCGGACGATCGGCGGATTCAAACTGAACCGTCTCGTCAGCGAACAGTCGCTGCGCATGCAGTTCGGCGCCATCGGGCGCCAGAAGCACCTGGAGAAGAGCGACGATCTGTGCGCGTGCTTCACGGGAGAGGGGCAGTTCAACTCGCTTCTCGGCGCGCTCGATGATCTCGTGCATTACGACCAGTTCGACACGCTGGCCAAGGCGCCCGGTTTTCCGCCCGTCTGCTCGATCTGGGGCCTGGAGAACCAGATTCTCTCGGCAAGGGCCGGCGAGGAGCTGAACGAGACGCTGCAGCCCGTGCGCGCCGAACGGCTCGACGGCTGCGGGCACCTGGCCATGCTGGAAAAACCCGACGAAGTCGCCCGAATCATCCGCGAGTTTACCGTGGAGGCGAATCCATGAGCACCCTGCTGCAGGACGAAGTTTTCAACCTCGCCGAGATCGTTCGCGAGGTCGCGAAAAAGTATCCGACGCGCACGGCCGTCGTTGAGCCCGACGGGCGCGGACCCGACGGAAAGCGCAGGTACCGCACTTATACCTACGAGCAGATGTCGGCCGATGCCGAGTCGGTGGCGCCGGGCCTGCGTGAAATGGGCATCGCCGAGCACACGCGCATCGTGTGCATGACCCCGCCGAGCTATGAGTCATGCGTGCTCGGACTCGCTCTGCAGCGCGTCGGCGCCATGACGCTGTGGATCGATCCGTCGGTCGGGTACCGCAATGTCGGTGAACGCCTGCGCCGGATCAAGCCCGAGGCCTTTGCCGGCATTCCGCTGGCGCACCTCGGCCGCATTGCGTTCGCCTGGGGGCCGCGGTTCCCCAAAAAGTCGATCGTCGTCGGCGGCAGCTTCCCGGGCGCCCGCACGCTGGCTTCGCTCAAGCGCAAGGCCCCCGAGGTTCCTCCGCGGCCGGCGGTCAACCCCGACGATCCGGCGACGGTCCTCTACACCACGGGGAGTACGGGACCGGCCAAGCCGGCGCTGTATCTGCACCGCAACTATGTGCACCTGTTTCGCACGGTCCATCACAGCTGGCGTTTTACCGACGACGACATCCCGGTAGACATGGCCGTTTTTCCCGCCTTCTTCTTCATTCCCATCAGCGCGGGCGGAACGATGGTGGTGCCGCCGATCAACTTTCCCCGTGAGACGCCGGCCAAGGCGAGGCCCGAGGCCCTGCTCGAGGTCATCAACGACTGCGGAGTGAATTCGTGCTTTGCCTCGCCCGTACTGCTGGAAAACATGGCCCGGCATGCGGTGAAGCACAGGATCACGACGCCGACGTTCAAGCGCGTCATCGGCGGCGGCGCGCCCATCTTCGCATCGGTCAAACGGGCGCTGCTCGAGATGATGGGTCCTGAAGGAGAGGTGTTCTCCAATTACGGCGCGACCGAGGCCCTGCCGTCGACAGAGATGGGCGCGCAGGAGGCGCTTTCAGAAACCTTCGATCTCACCGACAAGGGCGCCGGCATCTGCGTGGGCCGTCCGTTTCCCGGCGTCGAGCTGAAGATCGTGCGCATCGTCGACGGGCCGCTCACGTCCATCCAGGATGCCGAGCCGTTGCCCCGGGGAGAGATCGGCGAGATCCTCGTGCGCGGTCCTCACATCAGCCCCGGATACTTTCTGGATCCGGAGAGCGACCGCAAGAACAAGGTGCGCGACGAGAGCGGCCAGTGGCATCGTCTGGGCGACGCCGGTTACCTCGACGCCAAAGACCGCCTCTGGGTGTGCGGCCGCGTCGGCCAGCGCGTGAAAGCCGCCGAGGGCAATGTATTCTCCCTGCTCTGCGAACCGATTTTCGACGCCCACCCCGCCGTGCATCGGAGCGGACTCGTCGGCGTGGCGCGGAGCAACGGCGAAGTTCCCGTCATCTGCGTCCAATTGCGCACGGGTGAGGAAGCGCGCACGGCGGATATCCGGCGGGATCTGCTCGCCCTCGCGCAGCAGCACGACGTGACTCGACTCGTGCGTCACGTACTGTTCGTGGACAAGCTGCCGACCGACCCCCGCCACAACTCCAAGATCGAACGGCCGAAGCTGGCGATGTGGGCGACGAAGCAGCTGCAGAGCGAAGCAGTCTGGCGGGCGGCCGCGGGCGAGTAGACAGGGTTTCGGGTCGGCTACCCGAAGCCGGCAGAAGTTGTGCCTACAGGTACCGCGCGGCGGCCATGAACGACGTCGCGAACACGAGCAGCACGGCGCCGAGCACCGTAGCGCGATAGAGGCGCATCTGCAGCCGCTGCATCTCGACCAGCGTCTCGGGCGCGGGCGGACCCCCGGCGGCCTGCGCCGATGCGGCGAGGGCGCCGAACTTCCGGGCGGTCGGCGCGTTCACGAGCTGGCCCAGCAGCGCGGTCGCGATGGCGAAGCCGCCGCCCAGGCTCCATCCGATGCCGACGCCGGTCGTGAACCACGCGCCGGTAAATCCGCTCGACGCCCACCAGAACAGCGCCAAACCGGTGAGCAGCGTGATGAGCACGGCGCCGTTCATGAAGCGCGGAAGTCGGCGCACCTGAACGATCTCCTTCATCACCTGTCCCCCCGCAGGACCCGCCGCACGGGTGGCGGGAAGGAGAAAGGCGGCATTGTAGAGAACGGCGCCGAGCCAGAAGCCCCCGGCGACGACGTGAAAGGAACGAAGGACTGCCAGCACGAGCGGATGCATGAAAACCCTCCGGCCGGACGATCTGCCGGCCCACGATGACCTTGATCAGGTGTACCGCAAAGCCGGCAATCCGGCAAGTTCGCGCAGGGCCTACGGCGTCGACCGAGGCGAGGTGCCATCGGTCTGCCGCGCGCTATTCCGCAAAACTGTAGGCCGGGCGCCGTGAAAGCAGCGCCGCCGCGAGTAGAAGTCCGCCGAAGATCGCCAGCGCGGTCAGGAACGCCGGTATCCCAAGAAGGGCGCGGATGGTGGAGAAGATCACTACGCCGAGGAGGAACGTCGTCAGCGAGCGCGCCCGGCTGCCCCACAGAAACGCAATCAGCGGCACAGACTGCGGATTGCGCCGCAGGAGTGTTCCGCAGAAACTGCAGCGGAACGTGAGAACGCCATCGCCATCCGGCACGTGGGCAAGCGGCCGCAAGCGAAGCGAGTTCCCGCAGTGGGGGCATGCATGACGATTCATCGTCTTTCCTCTCGTCGAACCCGGGAGCGCGGAGACCCTCCATCGGAGGGCTTGCCCGCGAACTTCTTCAGTGCCTTCGCGCCCTCCTCGTGGCCGAAGAATTCCGCTTCTTCCAGTGGAGTGGCATAGTGATCGATGCGCGTGCGCGCCTCTGGATCTGCGCCGCGCGCGAGGAGCACCTTGACGCAGGCGGCCTCGTCCTGCGTGGCCGCGAAGTGAAGCGGCGTGTAATCGTTCACCCCGCGTACCTGAATATCGGCGCCGTGGTCGAGCAGCAGCGCGACGCGTTCGGCCCGGTCGGCGTGGTTACTGGAGATCGCGGCAAAGAGCGAGGGAAAACCATCCGGCGCTTCGTAGTTCGGATCGGCCCCCAGGTCCAGGAGCTCGCGCACGAGCGAGAGGGGCGAATGGTACAAGGCATATTCGAGGCAGGTGCCGCCGCACTCGTCGGTCACGTTCGGAAATCCCGGCGGATTCCCCAACGCCCGTCGAACGGCTTCGAGATCGCCACGCACGTATGCGTTGTGGAGGTCGACGACGCTGCTCATAAGAACGAACATCCTTGGCTGGCGTGCCGCAAAGGAAGGGGCCTATACCCAGTTTTCAACGCGCAGATCGGCCACGTTACGAAAGTGTTTCTCGTTGTTGGTAACCAGCGCACAATCGACTGCGAGGGCGTGCGCTGCGATGAGTGTGTCGATGCTGCCTATCGGCCGGCCCCTTGCAACAAGAGCGCTTGCAACCTTCCCGAAGGCATTCCCTCCCGCCTCATCGAATGGCAGAACGCTGATGGGCCGGAGAAAGGCATCAATGAGCCCGTGCAGGCGGCCTGACTTTTTTCGGTCTGCGCCGAACCGAAGTTCAGCAACGGTCAGTGCGCTTACACACAGTTCGGAGGGGTTGTGCTCGAGAATCCGGGCGCCGACGTGACCCACTCCGCGCAGGGCAAAACTTACCGAATCCGTATCGAGCATGAACCGAGCCTTCATCGGAACGGATTCCGGAGTCTGGAGAGGGGAATATCCTGGGGCCTCTCGAGTTCCTCCGGCCAGGCTCCCAGAACGTCCAGAAACTCCTGGGGCCATTCCTCTACCGGCTCCAGGATCACACGCCGACCCTCCCGGCGCACCCGCACCTCCTCCATTCCGTCGTCAAAACGGCACGACTTCGGAAGACGAACCGCCTGGCTCCCCCCATTCCTGAACAGCTTCGCTCGCTTGCTCATTCCAAAAGTATAGACTATTATCTATACTTCTTCAACGGGACCTCTCGTACCGCCACCCCCCGCGCAGCATGTGCAGCCGGTGCCGGGAACCGGGGGCTTCGAGATTCATCGCGTCGTACCCCGCATCCCCCTCGTACAGCGCCACTTCTCCGTCAGGGACGAAGACGATCTTCGGATTGAACCTTTCCACCACGTGGCGCTCGAAAAAGTCCGGAAGCGCAGCCACGCCGCAGACCTGCGCGAGCGACTGCAACGTAATGAAGGTCGGTGGCGGAAGCGCAATCTCGCCGCGCGCGCGGGCATCCAGAGCGGCGGCGGGCGGCATCCAGCGGGCGTCGATAATCTCCTCGCCGTCGACGCGCACTTCCTCCTCGCGCGGAACAGAGGCCACGAAGAACCAGTTGGCGAACCTTCGCGGCCGCACGATCGAAGTAGTCCAGTGCGACAGCGGCCGCAGCGCCTGCGGATCGAGGACGAGCGCCGTCTCCTCGTGCACCTCGCGCACGGCGGTGCGCCGCGCGGTCTCCAGGTGATCGAGGGGAAAGGATTCAGCATCGGCGGCATCGACGCGTCCGCCGGGAAACACCCAGGCCCCGCCATGATACACGAGTTTCTCATGGCGGCGGACCATGAGCACCTCGAGGCCGTCGCCGTCGCGCAGGACGATGACCGATGCCGAAGGGCGGGCCGGCAAAACCCGATCGCCGGTTTCGCCGGTCACGGCCTTCCCCCTGCTGGCGGCGGCAGCTCTTCCCGTGCCAGGAGCAGGTACAGAAAGGCTTCGGCTTCGGGGGTCATCCTTCCGGCCGCAAACGTGTCGAGCCAGGCGTGAATCTGCGCGGCGTACGGCGTCACCGCGGCCTCCAGCGCGCTCCGTTCCACGTCGGTGAGCTGGGCTGTGAAGCGCGCCCGGCACCCGTCATCGCCGACGCCGAGCCGCTGCGCCCAAGGGGTAAGATGGCGAAACGGTTCCGGTACCCGTGACGTTCGAGTTCTTCGCTCAAGGTCTTTCCGGCGTGCTTCGCATTCCTTCGCTTCGCGTTTCGCCATGGCTGCGGCGCGGCCGGGCTCGGCCTGCTCAAGAATTCGCTCGTACTCGTCGCGCAGGAACGCTGAAAAGAAATTCCGCGCGTGCAGAAAGCCATTCTTCAGAAGCGTCCGCGCGTTCACGGGGAAGCGGGCGGCTTCCAGGTCGTCGGCAATCGACGCCAGATCGATCCCCTGGCGCACCGCCGCCCGCTCGATGTCGCCACGCAGCAACGCCTCGCCGTTGGAATCTTCTTCGGCCTGCTCGGCGCGAAGAGTCAGCCAGTAGACTTCGTGGAGCACATTGGAGGGCTCCAGCCGATGGGCCCGCTCGACAGCGGCAAGGGCATCCGCGAGGGTCGACTCGTCATGGTCGAGCGCATGGCCGAGCATGGCATGAGAAACTGCCGACGTGTCATCGAGTGCTACAGCCTCCCGGAGCACCGCCCGGGCCCGCCGCAGAAGATCAGGCGCATCCTCCTCAAGAGCGTGCGTCAACAGAACAACCCCGCTCGCATACCGCGATTGCGCATCTGGACCTTCAAGGGCACGCAGGATCTTCTCGAGCGAAGCGGGCTTCATGGAACCTGTGGGTGGACCTGTGGGTGGATCGCGCGCGGTCGCCAGCTCACGGCAGACTGCAGCTGCCGTTGCGGTAGTGAAACAGTACTGAGCAGCTCGTATCGCCGTGGGCGCGGCGGCGGTGATCCACGCACAGTTTATAGACCGCCTTCAGCCACGGTGCGTCGCAGGTTTCGAGCCGGCTCTCGGCCAGAATACGCGTGTGGTCGGGACGCTCCTCGACCTGGTAGCCGACTCGCGCAAGCGCAGGCGCGGACACGATCTCCACACGCAGCTGCGCCTCGTGGGAGACGAACTCCGGGCGCTCGCGCGGCACCGCCGGACGGAATACGTAAACGACGAGCACGGCAAATCCGAAGACCCCGAGAATCAGGGCCGGATGGCGCGTGGCCCAGGCCGTAACCGCGCCCAGGCGATTGCCGGGACCGCCGGGCATCGTTCAGTCTCCGTAATACGTTGCGAGCGGCCAGAGGGTAAACGGCGGCTTGGCGACCACGTCCCGGCGCCAGATGATCGAGGCGACGCCGTTCACGCGCACGCCCTGATGGCGCAGAACGTCGATGACCTTCTGCGTGGTCAGCCCGGTCGTGACGACGTCTTCGACCACGATGGCGCGCAGGCCGTTGATGATCTGGCCGCGCAGGCTGCCATCTTTGTTGAACTGCCCGTAGAGCGCCTCAGTCTGGCGCGAGAGCTCATGGGCGAAGGTGATGCCGCCATTGGCCACGGCGACGAAAAGATCCGTCTTCTGCAGATGGTCGCGGTAGTACCAGTGCAGCCACTGAGAAGCAAGAAGCTCGCAGTCTTTCGGGGTCATGCGCGCGCAGTCGAAGCGCACCCGCGTGCGCACGCCCGATGCGAGTACGAAGTCGCCGTCCTCGCGCGTCTTCTGCAGGAGATTCTGTTCCCACATGGTTATACCTCAGGGTACAGGATAGCAGCCGGTTACGGATCCGTCGATGGAGCGGGCTCGGGGGCGGAGGCGAAAGATTCGCCGTTCGCGGGCCAGTGCGACTGGAGAAACTCCGTCGGCGCCTTCGCTGCCGCCCCCGGCGCATCCGTCTGCACCCACACGGCCCACTCCCCCTCGGCACGGCCGAAGGCGAGCTCGGCGAGTTTCTTTCCGTCTGCGCCATACGCGACGAGACGGCGGGCGGGGGCCTCGAGCTGCAGATCCCGGCGTTCAGCCCTGCTCACGGCTTTCCACTCGTTCGCGCGGTACGCTTCCAGGGCCGCGAGCAGGGCGATGACCTTGTCGGCATCGGTGGCACCCGAGGCGCTCCCCGCAAGACGCCACTCGGCGCCGTGCCGCTCGAGCGCCGCCGTGAGGCTTCTGCCGTCGTAGAACTCCAGACGGCTCACGCGATCGGAAGCATGAGGAAACAGGCGGCGATCCCGCAGGGCGTCGGGATCCTTGGCGAGCTGCTGATAGTTCCAGTCGGCGACCCGCAGGATGGCCGGGCGCCCCGCGGCGCGCGTGAAGCGGTCCTGCCCGTGCTGCGACCCGAATGCGATCTCGTGGCGGGTTCCGTTCGCGAGCTCAACCTCGAGCCGGGCCTCCGGTTGCACGAGGCCCGCTTTGGCGAGATCGCCGGCGGTCGGCATTTCGACCTGCCATCCCGCGATGCGCAGGGCGGCCAGATCGCGGGCGATGCCCCCGGCCACGCCGTCGTCGGCATCCATGGAGACGGGCGCCGTCAGGCGCCAGTCTTCACCGTTGCGGCGTACGACCAGCTCGGGCTGCCCCGCCCGGCGGATGGTCACGGCCGTGACCTCCGAGGCGGCGAAGCGGAACATCTGCTTGTTACGGTAATCTCCCGCCGGACGTCCGGTGATCGATTCGATGCCGCCCGAGACCTGCAGTACGCGCGGCTCGTCGCCCCGGCGCACATACGTTTTTCCGCCGACCGGCGACCGTTTGCCGATGCGCACGATCTCTTCGCCCTGAGCGGTGCGGACGCGCACGACCGCGGCCGCCGGATCGAGCCCGAACGGGGCAAAGTCGGTGACGTCGTCGATGGTCTCGATAGACGAAGAGCCTTCAATCTGGCTGAGCAGGCCCGTGACCGCCGGCTGCTCGGCCGTGTCGCTGACCGGACGTGCAAGGCGCCAGGTTTCGCCTTCGCGGACGATCTCGATCTCGCCGTCGGCGCCGCTGAGCACGATGGCGCGAATCTCGTCGCGCCGGGCCGTGAAGACCCGTGCCGCTTCCTTCTCGGCGCTCTCGGTCGCTTCCTTCCCTTTGAGCTCCACGAACCAGACGTAGCCGCCCAGCGCGGCGAGCAGCACGAGCACAATGAGCGTTCGCAGCATGGCGGCCTCCTCAGCGCCGGCGCCAGCCGACGACGATGCCGAGCGTCAGCAGCAGCTGGGGAAAGATGAGGACGGCGAAGTTGAAGACATTCGACATCTGCTCATCGGTAAGGCGCACGAAGCTCGCCCGGGGCCCCTTGGGCCGAATCGCGATCTGCTTTTCCAGATCCGTGAGCCAGTTGGCGGCGTTCAGGAAGAAATCCGAATTGAAGAACGCCTGGGCGAACCGGTTGCTCACGAGGTCGGCGTCGCCGATGACGACGATTTTAGCCTTGCCTTCCCGCTCTTCGCCCGTAGCCGGCCCGACGGCAACGGCCAGGGGAACGGGGCCCTGCAGATCTTTGTTGTCGAGTTCGACTTCTCCGGTGTCGTAGAGCCGGTCGATTTCGGTTTCGCCCCAGCCCGTGGCTCCGCTCTTCATGATGGCCGTCGCGGCGTACCCTTCGGGTGCGACGCCGGGACTCACGGAGCGGGCCTGGGTCAACACGGTCTGTTTCTGGAATTCGCGCGTGATGGGATGTTCAGCGTCGTAACTGGTGACGACGGGCTGCAGGCCGAGCGATTCTCCTTCGAACAGTCGCAGCACGCGGTCGACGACGACGTCGTTGCCGACCTTGATCCCCCAGCGCGCCAGGAGTTCGTTGAGGGGGCCGCCGACACGCGGATCGAGCAGCACGTAGAGGCTGCCGCCGCGTTCCAGATAGGCCTGAAGGGTCGCGGTCTCGCTTTCGAGGTAGGGCTTTTCGGGCCCCGCGACGAGCACGACCGTGCAGTCGTCGGGTACCGCCGGGGCGGCGGCGAGAATGAGCGGCTTCAGCGCATAGTTCTCCCCTTCGAGCGCCTGTGCGGCGAGGGCGTAGCCGAACTCAGTCTGCGCGTCGCTGAGAGAGCGTTCGCCGTGCCCCTGAACCGTGCAGAGCGTCTTCTTGCCGACCGCGGTGATGTTGAGAATGGCGTTCGTCAGGCTTTCTTCGAGCGTGGCGGCATTGACCTGCTGCAGCGTCTTGCGGTCTTCGCCCACCTCGACGACGAGGGTCGCGTTCTGGCGGATGGCATAACGTTCGGCCAGCTCGGGGCGCTTGTCGGGATCGACGACTTCCCAGCTGAAGCGCTTGTCGTTGGCGTAACGGTAGCTACCGAGCAGATCCTCGATGGCGCCGGCCTGTCCCCCCACGAAGAAGCCGATGACGCGCACGTCCTGGGTCAAGTCACGCATGAGGTTCAGCGTGGAGTCCGACAGCGAGTAGACGCGGTTTTCGGTCAGATCCCAGCGCTTGTGGTTGCGAGCGGCGATGAAGTTGACGAGGACCAGAATGGCGAGAACGCCTGCCGCGTAGATCAGCGCGTTCGCTCCGGCCCGCGACGAGCGCCCGAGCAGGGCCGCCTTCAGATCCTGGAAGTTCAGGATGGCGGCCAGCAGGGCGAAGACACCTCCGGCGACGAGATTGATGAGGACATAGGCGCTCCGAAAAGTTCCGGTGTAGAGGCCGACCCCCAGACCGAACGCCAGCGCGATGAGACCGATGATGCCCAGAATACGCGAGATGGATTTCATGTCGTCTTCCTCCTCAGCGCCACTTGCGGGATTCGAGGCTGACCCCGGTCAGCACGAGCCCCGCACCGATGAAGGACACATAGTAAACGAGCCCCTTGGTGTCGATGACCCCCTTCACGAAATCTTCGTAGTGCCCGATGAGCGAGAGGTAGTCGAGCACGTCCTTCGAGGCTCCGCTCATGCTTATCGAGTTGATGTTGATCAGGTAAAACATGAGCAGCACGACGAAGCACGAGACGGCGGCCACGATCTGGTTTTCGGTGAGCGAGCTCGTGAACAGTCCCACCGCAATGAAACAGGTGGCCAGAAGCAGCAGGCCGAGGTAACCGCTGACGACGGGACCGAGCTCGGGGTTGCCGTAGTGGAAGAGGAGTCCGGGGTAAAGGACGGTCAGCCCGATCATGACGGCGAGAAAAACGAAGGCCGCGGCGAATTTGCCGAGCACGATCTCGCCGATGCCCACCGGGCTCGTCATGAGCAGCTCATCGGTGCGCATCTTTCGCTCCTCGGCGAAAAGGCGCATGGTGATGAGCGGCACGGTGAGCACGAGAATGACCGTCATGTTCTGCAGGATGGGGGCGAGCACCATCTGGTTCAGATTCATCTGCATGAGCGCCTGCTGGTTCTGCATCTGCATGTAGAGGAAACTCATGAAGTTGAAGCGGTTCAACAGGCCGAAGAAGATCCACCCGTTGAGCAGCAGAAAGAAGGTGAGCACGATGTAGCCGATCGGGCTCGTGAAGATGCTGCGCAGTTCACGCGCGGCGATGAAGTACACGTTGCGCATGGTTCTGTTCTCCGGAATCAGGCTGCCGCCGGTTGCATGGTGAGCTGAATGAAGACTTCCTCGAGCGACCGTCCGGCTGCGAGGGCCGCAATCGTCTCGTCGGCCACGATCCGGCCGCGGTTGATGATGACGGCGCGGTCGCAGGTCATGGCGACTTCAGGCAGGATGTGCGTCGAGAGTATGATCGTGTGGTTGCCCGCCAGGCTCTTGACCAGATTGCGGATCTCGATAATCTGCTGGGGGTCGAGTCCCGCGGTCGGCTCGTCGAGAATGAGCACGTCGGGGTCGTTGATGAGCGCCTGGGCGAGCCCCACCCGCTGCCGGTACCCCTTGGACAGCTTTCCAATGCTGCGCTTCTCCATGTCGGCGATGCTGCACTGGTGCATGACCTGCTCGACACGGGCGCGGCGCTCGCGGGCGGGCACCCCTTTGATGCGGGCGACGAAGAGCAGAAAGCTGCCCACCGTCATGTCCAGATAAAGGGGCGGCACCTCGGGCATGTACCCGATGCGCTTCTTGACCTCGCGGGGTTCGCGCTGCACGTCATGACCGGCGATACGCACCGATCCCGAGGTGAGCGGCAGGTAGCCGGTGAGCATGCGCATGGTCGTGCTCTTGCCGGCGCCGTTGGGGCCGAGAAATCCGACGATTTCTCCCTTTTGCACCGCGAACGAGATGTCGCGCACCGCTTCGACTTCGCCGTAGCGCTTCACGAGGTGGTCGACCTGAATCATAGGCTCCATGAAACCTCCTAAGACGATCGGTGAATCGGTGGGTGGTAGAAGAAGGGTCACCGAACCATCGCACATGCTACCCATAATGTTGCATGATTTCAACCAAATAGGCGCCGTTTCGGCCGGCGGTTCCGCACGCGGGGCCAGGAAGAAGCGTGTCGATTCGGCCGAATCGAACCGGGGGCGCGGCTGGCGCGCAAGGGTGCGGGGGGCAGCCTCGCGCGGGTGGCCTGCGTGCCCATCCGGTATGCAGGGATGATTTCTGGTGCCCGGATTCTAGGCATTTCGGAAGGTTTGCGCGGTTGCAGGCCCTGAAAATGCCCGTGTTTTCGCGCTGGCACGAATCAAGCTTGGGGAGAAGGCGAGCGTTGGCCCCGCTTCCTTCGGGCGCGCCGCTAGGGGAGTATCTCGTATGAAAAAAATCGAAGCCATCATCAAGCCGTTCAAGCTGGATGACGTGAAAGAGGCCCTCAACGAAATCGGCATCCAGGGTATCACCGTGACCGAGGTCAAGGGCTATGGACGTCAGAAGGGGCACACCGAACTCTACCGCGGCGCCGAGTACGTCGTCGACTTTCTGCCGAAGGTGAAGATCGAGATCATTGCCGGTGACGCCCAGGTCGTCAAGGTCGTCGAGGCGATCGAGAAGTCGGCTAAGACGGGGCGCATCGGCGACGGCAAGATCTTCGTGATGCCAATCGAAGACGTCCTGCGTATCCGCACCGGCGAGCGGGGCGAAGACGCCATCTGAGATTGTGCCCGCCTGAAATTTTTGACATTTTCCGCAGACGACAGTACCCTGCCGTCTGCATTCGTTTAACCCTGTGACTGTTCGTGTTTGAAAGGTAGGTTCTCCATGGGTATGACCCCCAAGGAAGTCATGAAGTTCGCCCAGGACCATGGCGTCAAGTTCGTGGACCTGAAATTTCTCGATTTTCCCGGCATCTGGCAGCACTATTCGAAGCCGTTCACTGAATTCAGCGAAAGCGATTTCGAAAACGGCTTCGGCTTTGACGGATCATCCATCCGCGGCTGGGCTGAGATTCACTCGTCGGACATGCTGGTGAAGCCAGATCCGGCCACCGCGAAGATCGACCCCTTCGTGAAGGAGCCGACCCTCTCGCTCATCTGCAACATCTATGATCCGGTCACGCACGAAGCCTACTCGCGCGACCCGCGCAACATCGCTCGCAAGGCCGAGGCCTACCTGAAGAGCACGGGCATCGGCGACACCTCGTACTTCGGTCCCGAGGCCGAATTCTTCATCTTCGACAACGTCCAGTACGAATCGGCCCAGAACCGCTCGTTCTTCATGGTCGATTCGGTTGAAGGGCAGTGGAACACGGGCCGCGACGAAAAGCCCAACCTCGGGTACAAGCCGCGTTACAAGGAAGGCTACTTCCCGGTGCCGCCCGTCGACAGCCAGTTCGATCTGCGCAACGAGATGTCGCTCGTGCTGCAGGAGCAGCTCGACATTCCCATCGAGACGCACCACCATGAAGTCGCCACCGGCGGCCAGGCCGAGATCGACATGCGCTTCTCGACTCTGGTCGATATGGGCGACAAGCTGATGTGGTTCAAGTACGCCATCAAGAACGTCGCGCACCGCAACGGCAAGACGGTCACCTTCATGCCGAAGCCGCTGTGGGGCGACAACGGTTCGGGCATGCACTGCCACGTGTCGATCTGGAAGGACGGCAAGAACCTGTTCGCCGGCGACGGCTATGGCGGCATTTCGCAGACCGCTCTCTACTTCATCGGCGGCGTCATCAAGCACGCCCGCGCCCTGGCGGCGTTCACGAACCCGACGACGAACAGCTACAAGCGTCTCGTCCCCGGCTTCGAGGCTCCGGTGAACCTGGCCTACTCGAGCCGCAACCGTTCGGCTGCCATCCGCATCCCTGTGACCGGCCCGAACCCGAAGACCAAGCGCATTGAAGCGCGTTTCCCCGACCCGAGCGCCAACGGCTACATGGCTTTCGCCGCGCTGCTCATGGCCGGCCTCGACGGCATCGAGAACAAGATCGATCCGGGCGAGCCGCTCGACAAGGACATCTACGGCCTGTCGCCCGAAGAGCTGGCGAACGTCCCGTCGATGCCGGGCAGCCTCGAGGAAGCGCTCAACTGCCTGAAGGAAGACCACGCCTTCCTGCTCAAGGGCGACGTGTTCACCCAGGACGTCATCGACACCTGGATTGAGTACAAGATTCAGCGCGAACTCAACCTGGTGCGCACGCGCCCGGTGCCGATGGAGTTCCAGCTGTACTACGACATCTGATCGGGCAGTCCCGGTTCACACATGCGAAAGCCCGCTTCTGAAAGGAAGCGGGCTTTTTTCATGCCCGCATGCGGGCGGCGGGCAGGCACAGATCGATGTGCCGTGCGCTACGCTTGGTCCCGATCCGGCGTCCGGCGCCCGCCCTCCGCCCCGGGGCGATGGAAGTCGGGCCGCTCGTCGAGCCAGGTGCTCCGGCCGCGAAACCGGAGGCCCTCGCGCAGGAGCGCTTCGTGCGGCCCGGCGTAGTAGACGCGCTCGAGGTAGAGCCCGTCGGGAGGCGCCGTCTGACCCGCCCGCCTGCGGTCGCATGCCTGAATGACGGCCGCCATTTCGGCTGCAGAGCGCTTGCCGAGACCGACCTCGACCAGGGTGCCGACGATATTGCGCACCATGTATTTCAGAAACCCCTCGCCCGCAATGCGGAAGTGGAGCTCGTCGCCCACCGCCTGCCAGCCCACGCGGAAGATGGTGCGCACGGTCTCTTCGACTTCGGTGTTGGTGGCCTGAAACGAAGCGAAGTCGTGGCGCCCGGCCAGGGCCGTGGCGGCCTCGATCATGGCCTCGAGATCGAGGGGTGCGACGACGTGCCAGACACGCCCGCGATCGAGCGCCGTGCGCTGACGACGGTTAAGAATCCGGTAACAGTACGTCTTCGAGAGGGCGCTGCGGCGCGCGTGAAATTCAGCCGGCATCTCGGCGATCCCGAGCAGCGCGATGTCGCGGGGGAGGTGGTGATTGACGCCGCCGCGCAGGGCGTCGAGCGGCAGGTCGGTCTCGAGCTCGACGTTGCCGACCTGAAACATCGCGTGCACGCCCGCATCGGTGCGGCCGCTGCAGTGCACGACGGGGGGCTCGGCCGATCCAGTGAGCCGCTGCAGGGCTCGGCGCACTTCGTCGTGAACCGTGCGGCGACCGGGCTGCAGCTGCCATCCGGAAAAAGCGGCGCCGTCGTATTCGAGAATCAGCCCCAGGTTGCGCATCGGACGAGGCCGAGCGTCAGAGGTCGAACATGAAGCCGCCGAACCAGGTCTGGGCGCTCAGATCGAATCCGCTGTTGTCGCCGAAGTTCGTCATGTCCGAATCGCGGTACTCGACGAACAGGTACGTGTTGTTGATTCCCCAGTTCGCGTCCATCGACCCGGCCGAGGTCGGATCGAGCCAGTCGAGCAGGATCTGGCCGCCGGCACGCCAGTGCCAGCCGCGTTTTCCTCCGGTCACGCTGTCGCCGGAACCCCCCTCTTTGGCGTCGGAGAAGTACCAGTAGTCCAGGCCGGCCCCGGCAAAGGGGACCACCGGCTGCCCCTCGAAGAGCGCCATGTGATAGGTCACGCCGAGCGAAGCGGGAACGATCGTGAAGGTCTCTTTCTGGGCTGAAACGGCACCCCCCGCAGTCAGGGTATTGCCTGAAGCGCTCATGTAGCCGAGCGTGCCGGTGACGCCGAGTGCGCCGATGTACCGGTAGATAAGCGGCTGGTACTCGTACTCGATGGCGAAGGCCGGGCGGAACTTGTCGCCGAAAATCGTTTCGAACTGCGGCCCCGAAGGGTTGCCGGGATTGATCCGCTCCGGCGTATAGTCGCCGACCTTGAGCGCCAGCGCGCCCGATCGCTCGCTGTGCGTCGGTTCGATTTCGGGCGGCCGGGCGGGAGGCAGCTCGCGCCGCACACCCTCTTCTGCAGCGGGCGGTTCATCCTGGGCCTCGGCGACCGGAGCCGCGAGCCACCAGGCTGCGATACCGAGCGCGGCGGCGAAAAGACGCGTCTTCATGCGACCTCCTGTTTCCGGCGGGTCCCCAGGGCCAGCAGGAGCCCCAGAATCCCGGCCGCCGCAAATCCCCAGCCCGCGGCGGGATGCAGTACGGCGTAGCTGAATGCGATGAGCGGCAGCAGGCCGATGCGCACGGCGGCACGGGCCGTCTCGCTCTCCCGGATCCAGTCGGCGATCGGCGGACTGACGCGATAATAGAACGACACGAAGGCGCGGCCCGGCGCATGGCCCAGCAGAACACGGTCGCGGAACTGGCGCAGGATGCGTACGTGCGCTTCCTCATACGAACCATAGGCGGCGGTGGCGATGAAGCAGCCGCCGTTCTCTCCGGCCAGATCGGCGAGGGTCACGGTCGTTACCGGCTGCGCAAGCGTCTCGACAATCTCACCCTGCGCATTGCGGGGGAAATCGCTCGTCTTGCCCACCCAGTCGACGGCGCGCACGGTTGCATAGTACTGCTTCCCGTTCTGAAGCCCCTCGACGAGCGCCTCGTTCGTCGAGACCCGCTGCGAAGGCTGCGCCGTCGCCTGCTGCGTGGTCAGATCGGCGAACGACTCGGTGCTGTAGGAAACAAGCCACCCGTCGATGACTTCATTGTTGCTGCGGCCTGGAGCGTCCCAGGTCACGAGGATGGCCTCGTCGGCCCCTTGGGCCTGGACCCCTTTCGGCGCATCCGGCGCCGTCTGGTCGACGATGATGACGTAGGTCGTCGTGGCGGTCGGCGAGGCCGACTCTGCGGTGCCCGTGGGCCGGAACTCGACCCGGAACGTGTTCGTATCGGTGAAGCCGCGGCTGAGTGAGGCGTTGGAGACCGAAAGGGTGCGCGTGATCGTCTCGGCCGCCGTGACTTCGACGGTGGCGCCGAACGGAGCGCCGTTGAGCAGGAACTTGAGGGAACCTGCTTCGTCGACGTCGAAATCGAAGGTCGCGACGCCGGCCTGCGAATTCGTCCCAAGCTCGTTGATGCCCACCACCGGCGTGGGAAAGCCGGTCAGGCGCCGCGGCTGCGGCGTGACCTGCGATGCCGTCAGCGTCGCGGCGGCGGCCGAGCCGGCCACCGAGAGTACGAGGCCGGCCGCGAGCCAGAAGAAACGATTATTTTTTCGCGGGCATGTATTTGTCAATGAGCACCTCGGCAATCTGTACGGCGTTCAGTGCGGCCCCTTTGAGCAGCTGATCGCCGGCGACAAAGAGGTTCACGGCGTGGTCGTTCGACAGATCGTTGCGAATGCGGCCGACGTAGCAGTCATATTTCTCGCTGACTTCGACCGGCATGGGGAAATGGTTCTTTTCAGGGTCGTCCTGAAGGTGGACGCCGGGAAAGGCGCGCAGCGCATCGCGGATGCTCTCGAGCGACGGCCGCCGGTCGGCGAACTCCACGTACAGCGATTCGGCATGCGCGCGCAGGATCGGGACGCGCACGCAGGTCGCGGTGACGCCGATCGAATCGTCGTGAAGGATTTTGCGCGTCTCCTTGATCATCTTCATTTCCTCTTCGTTGTACCCTTCGGCGCCGACGGCGCTGTTGTGGCTGAAGAGGTTGAAGGCGTACTGGTGCGGGAAGATCTGCTTCGTGAGCGGCTTGCCCTCCAGATACTCGCGGGTCTGGTTCTGCAGCTCCTCCATCGCGGCGGCCCCGGCGCCGCTGGCGGCCTGGTAGGTCGAGGAAATGATGCGTGAAACCTTGCCGAGCTTCGTCAGCGGGTAGACGGCCATCAGCATGATGATCGTCGAGCAATTCGGGTTCGCGATGATCCCCTTATGCTTTCCGATATCCTCGGGATTGATCTCCGGAACGACGAGCGGGTGTTCCGGGTGCATGCGGAAGGCCGACGAATTGTCGATGACGACCGCACCCGCGTCGACGGCGGCCTGCGCGAATTCCTTCGAGCGGCTGCCCCCGGCCGAGAAGAGCGCAATGTCGACGCCGCGAAAGCTGTCTTTCGTAAGCTCTTCGACCGCGTATTCCCTGCCCGCGAAGGTCATCTTCTTGCCCACGCTGCGGGCGCTGGCGAGGAGTTTCAGCTCGCCGACGGGGAACTTGCGATCCTCGAGAATCTTGAGGAACTCGACGCCGACGGCCCCGGTGGCTCCTGCGATGGCAACATTGTAACGACGATCGGACATACCAGCTTCCTTCCTGCCTCTCGTGTGGCCGCGTCTACGGCCGCGCTTCCTGAATGCGAACCGGAATAGAGAACGATGACGCGCCGAAGCGCGTGGGTGCGATCAGGCGATGATCCCCTTCAGGCTCTCGCGCACGGCGGCGCCCATGGCCTTGCAGCCGATGACTTTCTCGCCGGGCGCGGCGATGTCGCCGGTACGCAGACCGCGCGCCAGGACGTCATCGACCGCCTTCTCGATGGCGTCGGCCGCCGCCCCCTGATCGAAGCTGTAGCGCAGCATCATGGCCGCCGAGAGAATCGTGGCGATCGGGTTGGCCTTGTCCTGGCCTGCGATGTCGGGCGCCGAGCCATGCACCGGCTCGTACATGCCGACCTTGCCCCCCAGGCTCGCGCTCGGGAGCATCCCGATGCTGCCGGTCAGCATGGCGGCTTCGTCCGAGAGGATGTCGCCGAAGAGATTCGTGGTCACGACCACGTCGAACTGGCGCGGGTTGCGCACGAGCTGCATGGCGCAATTGTCCACGTACATGTGGTGGAGCTCGATATCCGTATATTCCGCATCGCGGATGCCCTGGACGACGCGGCGCCACAGCTCGGTGGTTTCGAGCACGTTGGCCTTGTCGATGGAGTGCACCTTGCGGCCGCGCTTGCGGGCGATGTCGAAGGCGACGCGGGCAATACGATCAATCTCGGGGGTCGTGTAGACGAGCGTGTTCACGCCGCGCTCGGTGCCGTCGGGGAGCTTCTCGACCCCCTTGGGCTTTCCGAAGTAGATCCCGCCCGTCAGCTCGCGAACGACCATGATGTCGATGCCCGACACGACCTCGGGTTTGAGCGTCGACGCGGCCACGAGGGCGGGATAAACCACGGCGGGGCGCAGATTGGCGAACAGCCCCAGCTCGGCGCGCAGGGCCAGAAGAGCGCGCTCGGGCCGTACCGCGTAGTCGAGCCCTTCCCACTTGGGGCCGCCGACGGCGCCGAGCAGGACGGCGTCACTGGCCTTGGCAAGCGCCAGCGTCGCGTCGGCCATCGGCACGCCGTGTTTATCGATGGCGCAGCCACCCACCAGATCATGCGTGAATTCGAACTGCAGATCGAACTTCGGGGCGATCATCTCGAGAACGGCGACCGCCTCGCCCATGACTTCGGGCCCGATACCGTCGCCGGCGAATACTGCAACCTTGTACTTCATGTCGTCAATCTCTCAGAAACGGAATAAAGGGAAACGCCCCGGAACTCACGGGCCCACTTCGCGCGGCGGCGGCTGCCCCTCGCCTTCGAGGTTCACCCAGTTCTGCCGGCGGTATTCAAGCTTGTTCAGCGCATTGACATACGACTTCGCGCTCGCGACGACGATGTCGGTGTGCGCCCCTTGCCCCAGCGCCGTCTTGCCCTCGAGCTCGAGGCGCACGATGACTTCGCCCTGCGCGTCGGTGCCGCCCGAGATGCTGCTCACCGTGTACTGCAGCATGCGCGCCTGGGTGCCCGTAATGCGTTTGATGGCGTTCAGGGCGGCGTCGACCGGGCCGTCGCCGTTCGATGTTCCCTTGACCGGCTCGCCGTCGATCTCCATCTGCACGGTCGCCGTCGGCAGCATGTCGGTGCCGCTCGCCACGTTACAGCCGTTCAGTTTGTAGCGGTAGGGGGTCGTCTGCTGAACCTGCTCGGCCACGAGGGCCTCGAGATCCTCGTCGAAGATTTCCTTCTTCTTGTCCGCAAGGGCTTTGAACTTGCGGAAGGCCTCGTTGAGGGCATCCTCGCCGAGTTCGTAGCCGAGCGACTTCAAACGATCGCGAAAGGCGTGCCGGCCGCTGTGTTTGCCGAGCACGAGCTTGTTCTGATCGAGACCGATGCTCTCGGGGGTCATGATCTCGTAGGTCAGGCGCTGCTTCAGCACACCGTCCTGGTGAATGCCCGCTTCATGCGCGAACGCGTTCGCACCCACGATCGCTTTGTTCGGCTGCACGAGCATGCCGGTCACCTGGCTCAGCAGGCGGCTCGAATGGTAGATCTGCGTGGTGTCGATGGTCGTCTCGACGCCGAAGACTTCGGGCCGGGTCTTGATGGCCATGACGATCTCTTCGAGCGCGGCGTTGCCGGCCCGTTCGCCGATGCCGTTGACCGTGCACTCTACCTGCCGGGCCCCGGCGCGCACGGCCATCAGGCTGTTGGCAACGGCGAGGCCGAGATCGTTGTGGCAGTGCACCGAGATGACCGCCTTGTCCATCCCGCGCAGGTTGGCGAGGAGAAACTCGATGAGTTTTCCGTATTCCCCCGGCGTCGTGTAGCCGACGGTATCGGGGACGTTCAGCGTATTCGCGCCGGCGTCGAGGGCGACCTGAAAGACTTCGCGCAGGAAATCCCAGTCGGAGCGGGTCGCGTCTTCGGCGCTGAATTCGACATGTTCCACATACGAACGCGCCTGGGTCACCGCCCGCCCGGCTTCGGCCAGCACCTGATCGCGCGACATCTTGAGCTTGTACTTCATGTGGATGTCGCTGGTCGCGATGAACGTGTGGATAGCGGGGCGCTTGGCATGGCGCACGGCCTCGAAGCAGCGCTCGATGTCGCGCTCGCTCGTGCGCGCGAGCCCGGCCACCATCGGCCCCTCGACCTGCTGGGCGATCGTGCGTACGGCCTCGAAGTCGCCGTCGGAGGCCATCGGGAATCCGGCCTCGATGATGTCGACGCGCAGGCGCGAGAGCTGGTGGGCGACGCGCAGCTTCTCGTCGACGTTCATGCTCGCGCCGGGGCTCTGTTCGCCGTCGCGCAGGGTGGTGTCGAAAATGCGGATGCGGTTGCTCACAGTCCCCCTCCGTCCCGATTGGCATCGGATTCGGCGTCGGCCAGGTCTTCGGCATACAGCTCGTCGGCCGCCCCGGTCTGCCCCGTCTTGCGATGGTGGCGGAAGAGGAACCATTCGACGGGGCCGCTGAAGAAGTAGCCCATGGCGATGAAAAACAGCGAGATGACCGGCTGCGCGGCGACGAGGATGATCAGGCCGACGGCGATGAGCAGGACGAAGAACGGCGCCCGCTTGAGCGGATCGATGTCCTTCGAGAGGCTGCGGTAGCGCACGTTGCTGACCATCATGAGGCCGGCCATGAACGTGATGGCGAGAAAGACCCAGTGCGGCAGCTCGAGCACGTTGCGCTTGAGCAGCCAGGTGACCTGCTTCGTGCTCTCGTCGCCGCCGAAATCGGCCAGGTAGAGATAGAAGAGCACCGTGGCCGCGATGACCATGGCGGCCGCCGGTGACGGCAGCCCCTGGAAACTCTTCTTCTCGACATCGCCGCTCTGCACGTTGAAGCGGGCCAGCCGCAGGGCCGCGCAGGCCGCATACAGAAAGCAGGCCAGCCAGCCGTACCGCTGAAACGGCTCGAGCGCCCAGGCATACATGAGCAGGGCCGGGGCAACGCCGAATGCGACCAGGTCGCTCAGCGAGTCGTACTCGGCGCCGAAGTCGCTGGCCGTGCGGGTCAGCCGGGCCACGGCTCCGTCGACCGAATCGAAGGCCGCCGACACGAATATCGCGATGGCGGCCACCTGATAGTAACCGCTTACGATGGCGTCGGTGCCGCCCGCGAGCTGCTCCAAGCGCGATTCGTCAATGCCCGCCCGTCGCAGGTTGTCGAGGGCCGACGCGAGCGAGTGCCCTTTGAGGCTCGAGATGATCCCGTAGAAACCCGCAAAGAGGCTCGCGCTCGTGAAGAGGTTGGGAAGGACGTAGATGCCCCTCCGCAACCCCGTTCGCGCCGGCTTTTCGATGTCGGCCATTGCTGCCCGTGCTCAGTTACGCGACTTGTCGACGATCTTCTTCGACGACAGCCACGGCATCATCGCCCGCAGCTTGGCGCCGACCTTTTCGATCTGGTGTTCTTCGCCCTTGCGGGTGAGCGCATTGAAGGTCGGCTTGTTGGCCTTGTTCTCGAGCATCCACTCGAGGGCGAACTTGCCGTCCTGAATTTCGCCGAGAATGCGCTTCATCTCCTGCTTGGTCTCATCGGTAACGATGCGCGGACCCCGGGTCAGGTCGCCGTACTGGGCCGTGTTCGAGATCGAATAGCGCATGTTCGAGATGCCGCCTTCGTAGATCAGGTCGACGATCAGCTTCACCTCGTGCAGGCATTCGAAGTAGGCCATTTCGGGCGCGTAGCCGGCCTCGACCAGGGTTTCGAAGCCGTTCTGGATGAGCGCCGTCAGACCGCCGCAGAGCACGACCTGTTCGCCGAAGAGATCCGTCTCGGTCTCTTCGCGGAAGTTCGTTTCGATAATGCCGGCGCGACCGCCGCCAATGGCCGAGGCGTAGGCCAGGGCCAGATCGCGCGCTTTGCCCGAGGCGTCCTGGTGAACGGCGATCAGGCTGGGCACGCCCGAACCGATCTCGTACTGATGGCGCACCAGGTGGCCCGGGCCCTTCGGGGCGACCATGAAGACGTCGACGTCCTTCGGGGGCACGATCTGGCCGAAGTGGATGTTGAAGCCGTGCGCGAAGACGAGCGCCTTGCCGGGGGCGAGGTGCGGCGCGATGTCGGCGCGGTAGATGTCGCCCATGCTCTCGTCAGGCAGGAGCAGCATGATGACGTCGGCCCACTTGGCGGCGTCGGCGGGCGCGTCGACGCGCAGGCCGGCCCCTTCGGCCTTGGCGACGCTGGCGCTGCCGGCGCGCAGGCCGACCTTGACGTCCATGCCGCTGTCGCGCAGGTTGAGCGCGTGGGCGTGGCCCTGGCTGCCGTAGCCGATGATGGCGATCTTCTTACCCTTGAGCACGCCGAGGTCGGCGTCCTTGTCATAAAAAACGTTCATTGCTGCTTCTCCTTAACCAGGGCCGAATCAGGCGGCCTCTTCGCGCAAATCTTTGTCTCGTTCCCGGCCGCTCTGTCCGCGCGCCAGGGCAATCTTTCCGGTACGGGCGATATCCTTGATCCCCATGGGTTTGAGGAGATCGAGCATCGCTTCAATCTTTTCCGAGTCTCCCGTCACTTCGATGATGAACGTGCGCGGACCCACGTCGACGATCTTTCCGCGAAAGATGTCGACGATGCGCAGAATCTCAGCCCGGTGCTTCTCCTCGGCGTTCACCTTGATGAGCGCCAGCTCGCGGTCGACGTACCGGAGCTCGGTCAGGTCGATGACCTTGATGGTGCAGACGAGCTTGTTCAGCTGCTTGACAATCTGCTCGATGACGGCGTCGCTGCCGCTGGTAACGATGGTCATCTTCGAGACCGTCGGGTCCAGCGTTTCGGCGACGCAGAGACTTTCGATGTTGTAGCCGCGACCGCTGAACAGGCCGGCAACACGGGTGAGCACGCCGGACTCGTTCTCGACGAGTACGGAAATCGTATGTTTGGTCATGCGCTTCTCCTCGGGGCGAACGATTACGGCGCAGGATCGCTGCGCCGACCATTCCACCGCACGCAAGTTACGGGAATCCTTTATTCTACCCGAGCGCCCGGCCCGCCCGCAAACCCCTGAGGCAGTGATGAGGGCATGCGTCGCCGGCCCGATTGCCGGGGGGACGCCGGTCAATCAGACGGGGGGTGCCTTCGCCAGCGCCGTCTCGCTGCGCTCGAGCAGGGGGTGGTCGACCGGATCACGCCGTCCGGCCCGCCGGTCGGTCCGCAGCTGATACGTGCGTCCGTGGTGATCGAGCACTTCGCGCCAGCCCTCGAGTTCGAGGTGCGCCCACGCGGCCGGATCGACCGGCGGTGACCAGTGCACGCAGGCGCGGGAAAACGGCAGGGGGATGAGGAAGCGGTCCCACACCGGCACGGTGACAGACCGGCTGGCCGAGGCGCTGATCCAGATGACGGGCAGGTTCAGCTTGCGCGACAGGGCGGCCATGCCCAACTTGGAGACATAGCGGGGGCCGTGCGGGCCGTCGGGGGTAAAACCGAGGGTCTGGCCGCCCCCTTCGTAGAAGCGCTCCATCATCGCCTGGCGCGCCTGGGGGCCGCCGGCGTTGCTGCTGCCGCGGACGCTGCCGAGGCCGAAGCCGCCGATGACGCGCGCGATGAGTTCGCCGTTGCGGTGGCGCCCAATGAGGACGTGGGCCTTGCCCTTCTTCTCCCAGAGCCCCGGCATGAACAGCAGGCGGCCGTGCCAGAAGGCCATGATCACGGGGCGCCCGCCGTCCCAGAACGGGGTCACGTTTTCGCGCCCCTCGATCTCCCACCGCAGCGTTCGGTAGAGGAGCTTGAGCACGCCGATGAACACGGGGGGCAGGAGCCCCGCAATCACCCAGTCGAAGAGACGCTGGTAAGCCCGCTTCAGTCGCACGCTCGACAGCATAGCAGACCGGGGCGTTCCCGGCACCGGGCCGGCATGGCTGAGCGGAGGAGAGTGCTTTCGCGCCCGCCCTCCGCCCCGCCGAGGCCTGAAACGTATCCGTGACGGCCGGCGGGTGGCCGGCCGTCGGGTGTCAGAACGTGGTCCCGAGATTGACCGAGAAACTCCAGGTGTTGCCCGACGGCAGGTCGTTGTCGGCAACGTTGGTCAGGAACCGGTAGTCGGCCCGGCCGCTGAACGTGAAGTTCTCCACCGGATAGACCTGGACGCCCAGACTGACCGGGATGTGCATCGTCGACGTATCATCGTAGACCTGACGTCCGATTTCGAGTTCCTCTTCGCCGATCGTGCTCACATTGGCGAATCCGACGCCCCCCGAGACGAACGGCCGGGCAATCGACCGGTTGATCCAGTTCGCGCGCAGGGCGATTTCGGCCATGCTCCCCATCGCATAGTCGGCGATATCGGGATCGTTGTTGATGTCTTCATCCGGCGCGTTGATCAGCGAAATCAGGCCGGCCTCGAGCCCGATGACGTTGTCGTTGTTGAAGCCGCCGCGCACGTTGCCCGTGAACCCGGCTTCGAGCTGGTCGCCCAGGTCGTGGGTGTAGCCGTTGGCGCCCGCCCCGATTTCAATCGTGACGTTGTCGGCGATACGCCCGCGCGTTTCGGGTTGGGGAACGAGCGTTTCTTCGATATCGGACCGGACGACATCCTCGTCGACCTGGATATTCGGCACGTCGCCCCCGGTGTCTTCTACCCGGACGCCGCCTCGGTCAAAAACCGTATCGTCTTGCTCGGTCGTCTGTGCGGCCGCCACGCCGGCTGTCAGCGGCGCTGCCAGCACGACCGCGGCCAGAACTGCGAAAATGTTACGAACCATACCGCTAGCCTCCTTGTTCAATCCGTACCCTTCACACTAGGGTGGGCAGCGGGGGTCGAACAATATCGGGGCGTCAGGGGTTCGCGGCCCGCGGGGCGGGCGGTCGCTGGTCAGGCCCGGGCGAGGTCGGGCGATTCTCCGCGCAGGTAGGCGTCGCGGTGCGCAATCAAATGATGCGCCGCCATGCGCGAGAAGGCCATGATGCTCTCCTGCGGATTCACGCCGAGGCTCGAGGGAAAAATCGAGCCGTCGGCCACGAAAAGCCCCGGCACGTCATGGGTCTCAAGGCGGGCGTTCACCACGCTGTCGCGCGGGTCGTCGCCCATGCGGCAGGTGCCCATCGGGTGAAAGGCGATGATCTCCAGATCCTGCGGGCGCACGCGCCGTTCACCCAGCTTGCTCAGCTCGGCCGGCGTGCGGATCTCCTCGATGCCGAAGACCGGGGGGAGCAGCTTCTGCGCACCAACTTCGAAATAGACGCGGCAGGCGATCTCGATCCCCTTCACGAACTTGTCGGTGTCCTGCTGGTTCAGGTTGTAGGTGACGAGCGGCCGATCGCCGACCCCCGGCCGTACGCGGCCGTGCGAGCTGTCGCTGACCATGACGCCGAACCCGGCGAGCCTGCTGTAGTCGGCCATGTACTCCTTGAGCCGCGCGCCGAAAGCCGGCAGCGCGAAGGCCAGAAAGGCGGGGGGTACGTAGAAGCCTTCGAACATGATCCCCTCGTCCTGGAACTCGTCCACGTAATAGGATTGGGGGACGCCGCTCCAGCCGTCGATGACCCGGTCGAAAACGGCAATCACCTTGGCCGCGGGGTGGATGCGCAAGTTGCGCCCGACCTGGCCCGAGCGGTTGGCGAGGCCGTTCTTGAGCAGGAGCAGGGGCGAATAGATCGTTCCGCAGGCTACGATGACGACCGGCGCGTCGATGCGGAACGTGCCGCGGTGCGTGCCGCGCCCTTCGACCAGAATTCCCTCGACCCCGACGGCGCGCCCTTTCTCGGTGCGGATCTTGCGCACGCGAGCCGACGTGTAGAAGTCGGCGCCGTGCTCGACGGCCTGGGGAATGAAGTTGAGCGACATGCTCTGCTTGGCGCGGTTGGGGCAGCCGAACGCGCAGAGGCCGGCTCCCTTGCAGCCGGTGAAGTTCCGGCGCAGGGGCGCGCCGTGGTAGCCGAGCTTGCGCGAGCCCTCGGCGAAGAGCTGATTGTTCGCGCCCATGAGATCCCAGGGCACGTCCTGCACGTCGATGGCCTTTTCGACGGCGTCGAAGTGGGCCTGCATGTCGGCGTATTCGAGCCCCGTGAGGCCGAAGGTGCGCTTCCAGTGGGCGAAGACCTTCTCGGGGGTGCGGAAACAGGTACCCGAGTTGATCGTCGTCGTTCCCCCGAGCGTCATGCCAAGGGGGAGCGGGACTGGAGGGTTGCCGAGCGTCGCCGACATCGAGGCGTCGCGGTACATGTCGCGGGTCGCCGCCCAGGTGTCGCGGTTGAACTGATCGACTTCGTAATGCTGCCCCTCTTCGACGACGGCGACGCGCCAGCCGGCCGCCGCCAGTTCGCGGGCCATCGGGGCCCCCCCGGCGCCGCTGCCGACGATGACCACGTCGTACTGCGCGCGAAGTTCCGCCTCCCCTTTGCGGGTATCGATGATCATGCGCGTTCTCCCTGGAATTTGTTGGCGTTCGGCTTGTATCCGCGGTACCCGATGGCGTCCATCACCCGCTCGTCACGGTAGAAAGGGAGCAGGAGCACGGTGGAAAGGAGAATGTGGAAGCCGCGCAGCGCGTAGACGGAACTGTGACGCACGCGATCGAACACCCGGTTGCGCTTTTCGAGGGGCAGCCGCGAGAAACGCCCGAAGGCGCCGGCGTAGATCCACCCGAGGTATTCCAGCAGGAAGAGGATCACGCGAAGCAGCAGGCGCACCTCGAACGGTACCGAGGGGAGGTATTCCCGGTTGACCCAGCCGAGGTAATCCACGTCGGCATGGCCGAGCTCGAAGGCCCCCCCGGGGGGAAGGATGCACTCGGCTGCTGCCTTCAGCGTGCGTGTCTCGCGGTTGTTAAGCGGTTTGATTTTCATCGGGCTCTCGCTCAAAAAAGCGTTCCATACCGAGGGTCATGTACTCGCGGGCCAGCCGGGCGGCGCGCACGCCCTTTCGCGCGCGCACGGCCGCGAGGATGTCACGGTGGTACCGGCGGATTTCGCGCGGCTCGCCGGTCAGCAGGGCGAACATGCCGGCATTGTCGAGGTACGTCTGGCGCACGCTGTTGAGCAGCAGGCGGATGACGATGTTGCCGGACGCGTCGGCCAGCGTCTCGAAGAATTCGAAATCCTTGCGCTGCATGGCGGCATGATCGTCGAGCAGCCCGGCCTCTTCGTCGAGAATGCGCGTGAGCGCGTCGAGGTGCGCGGGCCGGGCGCGGTCGGCCGCGAGACGCACGAGCTCGGTGCCCACGAGGGCGCGAAACTCCAGTGCGCTGCGCAGGATCTCGGCCTGGGGGAGCTCGGTCTCGAAAAGGTACTTGAGGATCTGCAGACCGGCGCCGGTCATGAAGTCCTTGACCAGCGAGCCCTCGCCGTGCCGGGTTTCGATGAGGTCTTCGCGCTCGAGCACGCGCAGAGCTTCGCGCAGGCTGACGCGGGTGACGCCCAGCTGCTGCGAGAGTTCGCGCTCGGGAGGCAGGAATTCTCCGGGCTTCCACGTACCGGCCAGAATACCCGTGCGCAGCTGGTCGACGATGCGCTCCGAGAGCCGCCGCTTGTCGATGGGCTGCACGGGGGGCTGGGCTGCGGGGGCGGAACTCGGGGTGGTCGGGCGATCTCTCATTGGCACGTCTCGCTGGAATCCGGCTCGACCCACCAGGGTGGACTAGTGGCCTAGTGGTTAGACCACTTTACCACTGGGGGCGTGCGGGGGTCAAGGAAATCGAGGGGGGAGTGAGGAGGGCGGGAAGGAAGAACCTGTGCTGCGCACGGGGCCAACGCCCTTGACGCGCGCGCGACGACCATGAACACTGCAGGACATGGCCGGTGAGACTCCGATTCACACGACCCCGGTGTCGTTCGACGACGCGCGCGGCACGCAGGTCGTCTTCATCTTCAACTCCATTCACCGGGTACTCAAGGCCGAGCAGACGTTGAAGCGCGCGGGCATCCCGTTTCGCCTGGTGCCCACGCCGCGGCCGCTCGTATCCGACTGCGGCATGGCCATCCTCGGCGCGCGCGAAGACGCAGAACGGATACACGCGTCCCTCGCAGGCGAGCGTCTGCGGATCGTGAAGCTGTTTGCGGGGGACGAAAACGGCTGGTGGCCGGTCAACCTGCCGGCTGCTTGAGCGCGAGCAGCGTGCGGGCGCGCAGGCGGGTCTGCCCGTCGTCTTCGCCGATCAGGGCCGAGATGACCGCGACCGATCGCGCGCCGGCCCCCAGGACCGCCGAAGCCGTTTCGCCCGAGATGCCGCCGATGGCGACCACCGGAAGCCGCGATGCCGCGGCGGCAGCCGCCAGCATCTCGACGCCGGTCACCGGGTCGGGGTTCGCCTTGGAACGGGTGGGGAAAACGGGACCGAATCCAAGATAGTCCACCGGTTCGGCCTGAGCCGCTTCGACCTGGGCAAGCGTGTGCGTCGAGAGGCCGATGGCGCCGCCGAATACCGAGCGTGCGTCACCGGGCGAAAGGTCGTTCTGCCCGAGATGCAGAATGTCGGCCTTGACCGCGGCGGCGATATCGGCCCGATCGTTCACGGCAAACAGCGCTCCGTGCGCACGGCACAGCGGCGCGACGTCCTGGGCAGCCGCATGGGTTTCGGCGGCGGTTCTGCCCTTGGCGCGCAGCTGGATGAGCCGGACGCCGGCCTCGAGCAGCACTTCGGCGCGGTGCAACGTCTGTTCCCGCGTGTCCAGATCGACGATGGCGTAGAGGGGCGGCAGGGCAATCATGACTTCGCCTTGGCCTGCTTGAGGTCGATGCCGCAATCCTGGATTTTCTTACGGAGCGTGTTCCGATTGATGCCCAGAATCTCGGCGGCCCGGATCTGGTTGCCGCGGGTTTCGCGCAGCACGAGCTCGAGCATCGGCTTTTCGACGCGGCTCATGATCTGGTCATAAAGGTTCGTGACTTCGGTCGTCGAAACGCGGGCGATGAACTGCTCGAGCTTGCGGTAGACGATTTCGTCGAAGCTCTTGTCGAACCAGTCGTCGCCCACGGGCTGCGGGGGCGGCTGCGCCGCACCGGTCGCAGGGACGGCGCCGAAGTCGTCGGCGGTCAGGGTCTGGCCGGTCGAGAGAAGCGCAACACGCTTCACGACGTTTTCGAGTTCGCGCACGTTGCCCGGCCAGTTCTGGCGTTTGAGCCATTCGATGGCCGAGGGAGAAAGGCGCTTCTGGCCGTAGCCGAGCTCCTGGCCGTACTTGCGCAGGAAGTACCCGGCCAGGAGGGGGATGTCTTCACGCCGCTCGCGCAGCGGCGGGAGATCGATGGGGACGACGTTAAGCCGGTAATACAGATCTTCGCGGAACGTGCCGGCGCCGACCATCTCGGCGAGGTTACGGTTGGTGGCCGCAATGACCCGCACGTCGACTTTCTGCGAGCCCGCGCCGCCGAGGGGCGCGATCTCACGCTCCTGCAGGGCACGCAGAATCTTCACCTGGAGGTCGGCCGGCATGTCGCCGATTTCGTCGAGAAACAGGGTGCCGCCGTCGGCCAGTTTGAACTTGCCCTCCTTGCGCTGGAAGGCCCCCGTGAACGAGCCGCGCTCATGGCCGAAGAGCTCGCTCTCGAGCAGCTCGTGCGGAATGGCCGCCGCGTTGATGGTGACGAAAGGACCGCCCGCGCGCGACGAGTGGTAGTGGATGGCCCGGGCGACGAGCTCCTTGCCGGTACCGCTCTCGCCGGTCACGAGCACGGTCACGTCGCTTGCCGCGACCTTACCGACCATCTTGTACACGTCACGCATGCGCGGGCTGTCGCCGATGATCTGCTCGCCCGGTTCGAACTGGCGCTCGACGGCGGCGCGCAGGCGCACCAGTTCTTCCTGCACCTTCACGCTGTTGCCCGCCTTGTCGGCGAGCAGAAGCACCTCGTCGAGCTCGAACGGCTTGGTGATGTAGTCGAAGGCTCCCGCCTTCATGGCCTCGATGGCGTTCTTGACGGTGTTCTGCGCAGTCATGACGATGATCGCCGGCGCCTGCGGTTTCCCCTTCACCGAGCGCACCAGCGAAAGGCCGTCGGCCCCCGGCATGATGATGTCGACGAAGGCGACCTGAAAAGCCTCGCGCTCCATGGCGGCCCGCGCTTCTTCGGCCGACGCGACGCTGGTCACCTCGTGCCCCCCCTTGCCAAGCGCGCGCTCGAGCACGAAGCGCAGACTGGGATCGTCGTCGACAATCAGAATACGGAAGCCCATGGTCACACCTTCTTTCGCTTCATTCGCCGTGGCACTCATGCCGGTCCTCCGTCGCCTGCAGGCGCTCCCGATGCGGCCCCGCGCGAGGGGCCCTCGAGGGGGAGCACCATGGTGAACACCGTTTTTCCCTCGCCGCTGTCGACTTCGAGCACACCGCCGTGCTCACGCAGAAGGCGCAGGCTGATGGCCAGCCCGAGCCCCGTGCCGCTCGTCTTGGTCGTGAAAAACGGCGTGAAGAGTTTTTCCTTGGCCTCGGCGCTCAACCCGGGTCCGCCGTTCTGGATCTCGACGTTGACGACCCGCCGCGCGGCGATGCGCCGGCCGCCGATCTCGATGCGGGTGCGCACGACGACCGGCTCGGCGGGCGGAGACGCCTCGAACGCGTTCTTGATCAGATTGACCGCCACCTGCTGCAGGGCATCGCTGTCGGCCACGACGTCGGGGAGCGACGGATCGTAGTCCCGGTGCACTTCGCGGCCCGAGAAGGCGGGGTCGCGCAACAGGGTTTCGAGCACGGCGTCGAGCAGGCGGTGAATGTTCACGGGCGCCATGTTGAGCGCGCGCGGATTGCCGAAATCGAGCAGTTCTTCGAGCAGGCGATTGATGCGGCGCACGTCCCGGTCGATGACCGCGAGGCACTCCCGCGCGTCGTCGGCGAGCGCTTCGGATCGCAGCAGCTGCGCCGCGCCGAGAATGCCCCCGAGCGGATTCTTGATTTCGTGCGCCAGGCCCGCGGCAAGAATCCCGAGCTGGCGCAGACGATCTTCGCGGCGCATGGCTTCGCTCATGTGCGCGAGCGAGCTCTCGTCGCGGATCTGCACGACCGTCCCCGACACGGCCCCCTCGGCAGAAAACAGCGGCGTCACGACGACGGTCACGAGCACGTTCTCGCCGTTTCCCGCGCCGCGCGCGAGGGGAACCATGTAGTAGACCTGTTTGCCCGCCTGGGTCATGGCGCGGGCGAGCGCTTCGGAAAGCCAGGGATTGGCCGCGACGAGCTCGCGCCAGGTCTCATGGAAAACCTCGGCGTCGCCGCCCAGCAGCCCGGCGGCCGCGGGGTTCGCGAACACGAGCCCGCCGGCCGGGTCAAAGGCGAGCACGGTCTCTTCGAGCCCCTCGAGAATCACGCGGGGCGGCATGGGCCACTCAACCCCAGCCGCGCTCTTCCCACCAGGCCTGCTCCTGGGCATCCTCGGCCTCCATTTTCTGGGGTTCCACGGGGAGCGCTTCGCTCCAGCGGCGCTCATATTCCGCAATGAAACCACGTACGTCATCGGCCGCCTGCAGGGTGCCCACGCGGGCGCGCAGCTCGCGCACGTTGCGCATCCCCTTGCCGTACCAGAGCAGGTGCTTGCGGAACTCGCGCACGGCGCGGAACTCGCCGTGGAATTCCACATACATCTCGAAATGTTCGCGCAGCAGCGCCGCCCGCTCGGCCGCGGGGATCTCGTCGACCGCCTCGCCGCGGAAGAGCGCGCGGATCTGGCGGAAGATCCACGGGCGGCCGGTAGCGCCGCGGCCGATCATGACGAGCCCGCGCGGATGCTCGCGATGGCGCGCCATTGCCTGCTCGGGGGTCACGACGTCACCGCTGCCGATGATGGGGATCTTCACGCCGTCCTGCGTGGCGGCCACGAGCGACCAGTCGGCCGTTCCCTCGTAGCCCTGGGCGCGCGTGCGCGGATGCAGCGTGACGGCGTCGGCCCCTTCGCTTTCGGCCACACGGGCGATTTCGGGGGCGTTGACCGTCCCCTCGTCCCAGCCGGCGCGAATCTTGATCGTGACCGGCAGGCGGGTGCGCGCGCGGATGCCCGCCACGATCTTCCCGAGTCGCGGCGGATCGCAAAGCAGGGCCGCGCCGGCGCCGGTCTTCACGACCTTCTTCACGGGGCAGCCCATGTTCACGTCGACCAGATCGGCGAGCCCTTCCCCCTCGAGGCGCGCGGCGGCTTCCCCCAGTTCCGCCGGATCGTTGCCGAACAGCTGCACGCCCAGCGGCCGCTCTTCGGGAAGGCTCGCCAGATACCGCTGGGTCCCCTTGCCGCCGCGCAGAAGTCCCTTGGCGCTGACCATCTCGGTAAACGCGAGCGCGGCTCCTTCGCGCCGGCAGAGCAGGCGAAAGGGGAGATCGCTGACGCCGGCCATGGGCGCCACGACGAACGGATTGTCGAGCACCAACGGACCGATGCGGAACGATTTCTGCGGGTTGGATTCGGACATTTTGCCTAAAAGATAGGCATTGTACAGCAGCGAAGATGGATGCCGCAATGAGTCGGGGCTAAGAGACCGGCTCCCCCGATGTTGGATTCAAGCGGTTTCGCCCTTGGTCGGCGGCAACGTCGTGAAGGCGGGCTCAAGCACCGGTTCTTGATGGGATTGAGCATCGGCCATCGGCCATTGGGCATTTTCGAGCGGCAGCGCGGCCTCTCCTTCGCGCTGGGCGGCCTGCAGCAGCTCGGCTGCCTTGCCCGCCCGATACGCATGCTTCAGCCACGTGAGCACCGCGACGTTGGCCAGCGTGACCGTGTTGGCGACGATGAGGATGGGATCCAGGCGCAGCAGCGAGTAGAACAGCCACATGACGATTCCCACGCCGTACGTCACCAGCATTCCCCAGCTCAAGTCCTGGACGGAGCGGGTGCGAAGGGCGCGAATGATCTGGGGGATGAGGCTGGTGCAGGTGAGCGCGGTTGCAATCGAGCCGACGACTTGAACGCCGAGCGTGTCCATGCGGAAATGCCTGTAGGTAAAGCCGCGGCGCGCCTCCCCGACCCTCGTCGGACTGCGCGCGTGCAGGCTTGCGAAGCATGGTGCCCGAAGGCCGGTTCCTCGACAAGAGGCGGGGGGCTCTCCCGGGAGACCCGCTCGAAGAAAAGCGCTCTTCCCCAAGCCCCCTCGGTTGCATTTTCCGGAGTGTTTCTGGTAAGTTAAGGGCAACCCCGCGGGCCCCCATGCTGGAAGAGCAGGAGAAAACCCAGATTATCGCAGAGCTGGAAAAGAAGATCGAAGAGCTTTCGGTCTTCAACGAGATCGGCAAGGCGCTGACCTCGACGCTCGACCTGCGCAAGGTGCTCGACATCATCATGGAGCGCATCAGCGAACTGTTCCGCCCGAAGAACTGGTCGCTGCTGCTCGTCGACGAGCCCAGCCAGGAGCTCTATTTCGAGATTGCCGTCGGCGAAGGGTCCGAAAAGCTCGGCGAGTTGCGCCTCAAGATGGGCGAAGGGATCGCCGGCTGGGTGGCCCAGCATGCCGAACCGCTGCTGATCAGCGACGCCTACTCCGACCCCCGCTTCACGCCGTCGGCGGATCAGAAGACGAAGTTCAAGACGCAGTCGATCATCTGCGTGCCCCTGAAGTCGAAGGGCAAGGTGCTCGGCGTCATCGAGATCATCAACCAGCTCGAAGGCAAGGCGTTCAAGATTGAAGACCTGACGCTGCTCAAGACCATGGCCGATTACGCGGCCATCGCCATCGAGAACGCGCGCTACTTCCGCAAGGTGCAGGAGCTGACAATCAAGGACGACATGACCGAGCTGTTCAACTCGCGCTACCTGCAGCAGCAGCTCGAGATGGAGATCCAGCGGTCGCGGCGCTACCACCTCTGCTTTTCGTTGATCTTCTTCGACCTCGATCACTTCAAGCTCGTCAACGATAATCACGGCCACCTGATCGGCAGCCAGGTGCTGCATGAGACGGCGCAGATCGTGCGCCAGTGCCTGCGCGACGTCGACATCCCCACGCGCTACGGCGGCGACGAGTTCGTGCTGCTGCTCCCCGAAACCGATCGGGAGGATGCGCTCATCGTCACCCGGCGCATCCGCGACGCCATCCGCGCGCACCGCTACGCCGCGAACGAAGGGCTCGACATCCGCCTCACGGCCAGCTTCGGCATCGCCACCTATCCCTATGACGCCGAGAACAAGGTCGACATCGTGCGCATGGCCGATAACGCGATGTACTATGTGAAGGAAACTTCTCGCGACGACATCGCCACGGCCGCCGAGATCGCCGCGCGCAACAAGAGCGCGGTCTGAACGCGGAGACGGGCGGATGCTGACGGCCCGCCAACGCGACATTCTGGCGTATATCGAGGCCTACGTCGCCGAGCAGGGGATCGCCCCGACCCTCGAAGAAATTGCCGCGCACTTTTCGCTGCGTTCGGTCGCCACCGTGCACAAGCACATCGGCAACCTCGTCGCCCGCGGCCACCTTCGGCGCGGGACGGGAAGCCGCTCGCTGGAACTGGTGCGCACCGTGCTCCCCTACGCCGAGGCGCCCCTGCGGGGCATCCTGCGGGCGGGCGCGCCGCTGGGGGAACCGCCGCACGACGAACGGATCCCCGTCCCTTCGGCCATGGCGCGGGGGAGTGCGCCGCTGTTCTGTGTGCGCGTCGAGGGGGACGGTTTCCGCGAAGAAGGGCTGGCCGCCGGCGACCTGCTGATCTGCACCGAGGCCGTTCCCCCGGCCGACGGCGACCTCGTGCTCGCCCTGCTCCCCGCCGGGCAGGCGGTCTGCGCGCGCTATGCCCTACAGCCCGCGGGAGGCGCGCTGATGAGCGGCGCCTCAGAGCTCTGGCCCGCCTCACTCTCGCTGCGCGTCCTGGGCGTGGGGGTGGGGGTTGTTCGCGTGCTGCCGCGCGGATGAACCGGCTGCTTACCCAGGGGAGCCGGTTCCCGTTTTCCATAATCGACGTCCTGTTTCCGTTCGCCCTGAGGAGCCGGCATCATTTCGACAGCGCAGCCTGGGTGAACGAAACACCTGCCAGAACCTTTTTCGGCGTCTCGAAGGGCCAGCGAGCCGTGCACATAATTTTCAAAGAACTGTTTGCACTGGCGCACGAGTTCTCGAATACGCTTCCTCTTGACATTCTGGCCCTTCGACAAGCTCAGGGCGAACGGATTTAGTCCACCTGTGAGGAAGAGGGTTCTTCGAGCGACGCGCGGACGGCCGCGCGCAGCGGCTTGCCGATGGCATTGTGGGGAATCTCAGGGCGGCGCACGTACCGCCGCGGGCGCTTCGCTGGGGAGAGGAGTTCGCGCACATGGCGATCCAGATCCTCATCCCGCACATCCGGTTCCGCGACGAGCACGGCGACGACCCGCTCGCCCCACTCCTCGTCGGGCTCGCCCACGACGCATGCTTCGTGCACGCCCGGAACCCCGGCGAGCACCGCTTCGACCTCGGCGGGATAGACGTTGACGCCGCCGGAGAGGATCAGATCCGTGCGGCGATCGGACAGGTACACGTAGCCATCTGCGTCCGCATAGCCGATGTCGCCGACGGTGAGAAAGCCGTCGCGCCATTGCGCCGCGGACGCATCGACGCCCAGGTAGCCGCGCATGAGCATGCCGCTCCGCACGTAAATCAGGCCCGATTCGCCGACAGGTAACTCATCTCCTTCGTCGTCGAGAATGCGCACCTCGACGCCGGCCGGCGGCCTGCCCACGCTTCCCGGACGTGCAAGGTGGCCGTCGGGGGGCATGACCGCCATCGTGCCCGTCTCGCTGCTGCCGAGAAATTCCCAGAGCCGCCCCGGGCCAACGCGCTCCACGATGCGCGCTTTGAGGGCCGCGCCGGCGGGGGCCCCGGCAATCCACCAGGTTTTGATGGACGACGCGTCGCCGCCCGGATCCTCGCGCAGCAGGCGGTGATAATGGGTCGGCACGAAGAACGCCGTCTGCGCGCGCCCGTCGCGCACGTGCGCCCAGACGGCGGTCGCAGAGAAGCGTGGCTCGAGCACCGTGGGGGAACCGAGGGCCATGTGCGTCCGCTGAAAGATCGTGGGGCCGCTGTGATAGAGCGGCGCGGCGACCAGGTGCGATTGTTCCGCCCGCAGCGAAAAGGTCTTCACCATCGAGGCCATGCGCGCCGCGTCGGCGGCCACCGGGCGCTCGCACGCCTTGGGGAGCCCCGTGGTGCCCGACGTGAACAGCAGCGTGCGCGCACGCTCGCGTAGCGCTGGGTCGAGGTCCGTCGTGTCCGGCGGAAGGTTTTCCCAGGCGTCCCACGCGAGCGCGCGGACCCCCTCGGGAACCGTCATGTCGGGCGCGGCGAGCAGGAGGCTCGCGCCGGTCAGGGTCATCAGATGCCGTAACTCGGGCGCGGCCGCCTGCGGGCTCACGGCGCCGTAACCGAGGCCGCTGCGGTAGATCGCCTCGCGCAGAACGATCAGATGCGCATCGTTCCACCCCTGCAGCAGCACGGTCGCGCCGGCGGGCACGGTCTCCTCGAGGAAGCGCGAGGCGCGCCGCACGGCGTCTTCGAGCTGCGCCCACGTCCACGCGGCTTGCGGCGTGCGCAGGGCGATCGCCTGCGGGCGCTGCTGCGACCAGTGCGCGATTGGGTCTTGGGGGAGCATGTCGTTACATGGTACCAAGCGATTCCTGATTCCTGATTCTTAATTCCTGAGCCGGAAAGTACCGAGGGAAAACCTGGTCGGGCTTGTGGTTCTTGTTGGTCAAGAATCAGGAATCAGGTATCAGGAATGGGCCGCCGGCCCGGTATACTGATTCGCATGCGCTTCCAAGCGGTATCGGAGTTCGCCTGCACGCCGGCGGCCCTGTGGGGTTTTCACGAACGCCCCGATGCGCTCGCGCTGCTCACGCCGAAGTGGCCGCCCGTGAAGGTGATTCAGCCGCCGGCGTCGCTGCACGTGGGCGCCGAGGCGATTCTCGAGCTGCATCCGGTTCCCGGCGTGCGCATCCGTTGGCATGCGCGACATACGGAGTACGATCCGCCGCACCGCTTCGTCGACGTGCAGCTTTCCGGTCCGTTCGCGAGCTGGCGCCACGAACACCGCATCGAACCGGCTCCCGGCGGCGCCCGCCTGATCGACACCGTGGAGTACGAGCCGCCCCTCGGGGTCCTGGGGAAGCTCGCGAACCCGCTGTTCATCCGGCCGCAGTTGAAGGCCATGTTCCGCTACCGCCATGCGGTGACGCGGAGGCACGTGGAGCAGGCGTAGACTGAATTCCTGATTCCTGATTCTTGATTCCTGAGCAGTCTGTCCGGAATAGTTACAGCGCGTAACCGTTCGGCCTGAGGAGCCGGGCCTTGGGGAACCGGAATTGAATTCGGCCGCTTCGTCTCGCAAGATCGTCGTCCCGGCGTCTCGAAGCCCCGGCACCCCGTGAGCACCGTGCTCGAGGCGATTGCTCCTGCTACGAGCCCGGCCGCACAAGCACTAAGGGCTTGCTCAAATATCCAGGCGCAGGCTTTCCTGTATGTCTTTCATAACTCCTCGGATATGATGAGTTACCTCAATGATTGTAGATTGCTCTTCTAAATTGATGAGTTGCGTAGCCGACGCTCTCAGAAGGTCCTGAACGGTAAAGCGGTCACTTGTATTCGCGGAACACTTCGTTAAAAATTAAGAATCAGGAATCAGGAATCTCACGTGCCCTGGAACCCCTCGCAGTACCAACGCTTCCGCCACGAACGCCGGCAACCGGCGGTCGATCTCATCGCGATGACCCGCGCCGAGCACCGGATGCGCGTGGCCGACCTCGGCTGCGGCCCCGGCGACGTTACGCTGCTGCTGCACGAGAAGCTGCACGCGCGCGAGACTGTCGGGTTCGACAGCTCGGCCGCCATGCTCGAACGCGCGCGCACCCTGGAGGCGCCGGGCCTGCGCTTCGCCGCCGCCGACATCGCAGATCTTCCGGAGGAGCACGGTTCTTTCGATCTGATTTTCTCCAACGCAGCGCTCCACTGGATCCCCGATCACCCTGCCCTACTTAGGCGACTCGCGAGTCGCCTCGCCCCCGGCGGACAGCTCGCCGTGCAGGTGCCCGCCAACGTGCACCGGCCCTCGCACACGGTCGCCGACGAGGTCGCCGCAGAGGAACCGTTCGCGTCTGCACTCGGCGGCTACCGCCATCCGCGCCATGTGCTGGAACCGGAAGCCTATGCGGAACTCCTGCACGAGCTCGGCTTCGCGGCGCAGCGGGTCGAGATGCGCATCTACGGCCACACGCTGGCGCACAGCGCCGACGTGGTGGAGTGGGTCAAGGGGTCGCTGCTCACGGATTACGAGGCGAAGCTGGAACCTGTGCTCTACGAGAAGTTCGTGGCCCGCTACCGCGCGCGGCTGCTGGAGCGGATCGGAGAGAGCGCGCCGTATTTCTTCACGTATCGGCGGCTGCTGCTCTGGGCGGCGCGCGCAAGCGCCGAGCGCTAAGCGCCAAGCGCCGATTCAACAAGGACAGGGCCCAGCGCCGAGCGCTAAGCGCCAAGCGCCAAGCGCCGATTCAGCAAGGACGCACAGGAGCATGTAAGGAAGGTCGGCATCATCGCCCGGTCGGAGCGTCGATAGCCCTTTCCGGCTCAGCGCTCAGTGCTTGGCGCTTGGCGCTCGAGCTTCGACTCAGTCGACTAGTTCAAGCGGTACGTAGCGCGCCATGATCTTCTTGACCCCCGAGGGGAACTTCACGGTGAGCTTCGGGTTGTCGGGGGTGCCTTCGGCGTAGACAACGAGCCCCGTGCCGAAGGTCGGATGGCTCACCTTCGAGCCCTGCTTGAACTTGCCGACCGTCTTCTCGGTCTGCTGGAGCACCGGTTGCACCACGGAACGCACGCTCTGCGACGGCCGGCTCGGGGCCGCGAATTCCGGATCGTACTCGTAGTCCACATCGCGCCGCGCTGGCGGCCGCTCGAGCCACGCCGGCTTCGCCGGCTGGATATGTTCGACGAGCTCCTGCGGAATGTCGGCGAGGAACTGGCTGGGGTAGAACATCTCGTAATCGCCCCAGAGGCGGCGCCGCTTCGAGTGCGAAAGGTAGAGCCGCTTCTCGGCGCGCGTGATCCCCACGTAGCAGAGGCGTCGCTCTTCTTCCATCTGCTGCGGATCGCCCTGGCTGCGGCTGTGGGGGAAGATTTTCTCTTCCATGCCGACCAGGAAGACGACCGGATACTCGAGCCCCTTGGCCGAGTGCAGGGTCATGAGCGTCAACTTGTCTTCGGACTCCCGCATGTCGTCGAGATCGGAGACGAGGGCCACTTGATCGAGGTACTGCGGCAGGCCGGCTTCGGGATTCCGCTCTTCGAACTCGCCCATGGACGAGAGCAGGGAACCGAGGTTTTCGAGCCGGCTGCGCGCTTCTTCGGTCGCTTCGGTTTCGAGCGCTTCTGCGTACCCCGTGCGCTTGAGGAGGAAGGTGGCGAACTCGCGCAGCCCGAGATTCGCCATCTCGGCGCGCGCGTCGTCGAGCACGGTGAGAAACTGGCGGATCTTGTTCGCCGCCGCGCCGCCGACGATCTTCTCGTCGACGCAGACGCGCGAGGCCGTGATCAGATCCACGTTGCGCTCGCGGGCACAGCCTTCGATCCGCTCGATGCTCGTCTTGCCGATCCCCTGCGTGAAGTTGCCGAAGACGCGGCGCAGGCTCATGATGTCGCGCTCGTTGACGAGAAAGCGCAGCAGGCTGAGCAGATCCTTGATCTCCTTGCGGTCGTAGAACTTCATCCCCCCGATGACCTGGTAGGGAATGCGATTGCGCAGGAGAGCTTCTTCGAAGACGCGCGAGAGCGAGTTCATGCGGTACATGATCGCCATGTGGCGCAGGGCGTGACCGTGACGCTGCTCTTCGCGCAGCTTGCCGACAACCCAGTTCACCTCGTCGCGATCGTCTTCGGCCGTGTAGAGCATCAGCCGGTCGCCCGGCGGATTCTCGGTCCACAGCGTCTTCTCGATGCGGTCGCGGTTCTTCTGCACGACGTTCTGCGCGGCCGAGAGAATGTTCTTCGTCGAGCGGTAGTTCTGCTCGAGCTTGATCGTCACGGCGTGGGGAAAGTCGCGATTGAAGTCGAGGATGTTGCGGATATCCGCCCCGCGCCAGCTGTAGATGCTCTGGTCTTCATCGCCGACGACGCAGAGGTTGCCGTGCTTGCCGGCCAGCATCTTCACGATGAGGTACTGGATGCGGTTCGTGTCCTGGTACTCATCCACGAGCAGATAGCGCAGGCGCTCCTGGTACATCTGGAGCACGTCGGGCGCCTCGCGGAACAGGCGCAGCGTGTAGAGCAGCAGGTCGCCGAAGTCGAGGGCGTTGCAGCGCGCGAGCTCTTCCTGATAGAGACGGTAGACCTCGCTCGCCTTCTCGTGGAACATGCTGAGCGTGCGTCCGGCGACGTCTTCGGGGAAAAGTCCGTCGTTCTTGGCCTTGTCGATGAGCGAGGCGACGGCACGCGGCTGATACCGGTCGGTATCGAGGTCGAGGTTCGTGATGACCGTCTTGAGCAGGTCGAGCTGCTCCTTGTCGTCGTAGATGACGAAGTTCGGGTCGCGGCCGATGGCGTGGATGTGGCTGCGCAGGATCTTCACGCAGGCCGAGTGGAACGTGCTGACCCAGAGCCCCTCGCCACCGCTGCCGAGCAGGTTGTGCACGCGTTCGCGCATCTCGCCAGCGGCCTTGTTTGTGAACGTCACGGCCAGAATTTCGGAGGGATGGGCCAGACGTTCGTGCACGATGTGGGCGATGCGGTGGGTGAGCACCCGGGTCTTGCCCGAGCCGGCGCCGGCCAGGAGCAGCACCGGCCCGTCGGTCGCGAGAACGGCTTCGCGCTGGCGGGGATTGAGTCGTGAAAGCATGTCGGAGCCTAAACGTTTCAGTCTATCAGACCGGGTTGAGACGATGCGAACGCATGGTTCGAGGTGATTGCGGCGGGCACGCGGGTGCTAAACTGACTAAATGGCAAATTTGAGCGAATCAGATCCTCTGTTCCTGACGACGGGCGAAGTGGCCGAAATGCTGGATGCGCATCCGTCGAGCGTGAAGCGCTGGAGCGGGCGGCAGGAGCTGGCCTATGTGACGACGGCGGGCGGGCATCGCCGGTTCACCGTCGATGCCGTTCGGACGTTCAGCGAAGCCTCCGGGGTTCCGTTCGCGTTCGCCGTGCTGGAAGAGGATCTGGAGCCGTATCTGAAGGCGCTTCGCGCCCCCGCCTCGGGGCTCGACGCGCAGGTGCACGACCTGCTCTTCGGCTGGCTGTCGGCCGGCATGACCGGTCGGCTCGAATGGTCGCTTTCGCATCTGCACCGCACGCGCTACACGCTCGGCGGGCTGTTCGATCGCATCGTCATGCCGCTGCTCACGCGCATCGGCGGCGCCTGGGAGCACGGCGAGCTCTCGGTCGCGCACGAGCACTTCATGAGCCAGCAGCTTTTCGAGGGGCTCTACCGGCTGCGGCCTCAGGTCGGCGCGCACGGCGGCACGCGGCCGATCGCGATCTGCGCGGGGGCCGAAAACACCAACCATGTCTTCGGCCTCATGATGAGCCGGCTGATTCTCGAGCATCTGGGCTGGGCGGTGATCTACCTCGGCGCGGCGGTTCCCAATGAGGATCTTGGGGCCTTCATCCTCGAGCGCGAGACGCAGATGGTCGTCATCTCGTTCAGTTATCCGCAGTCGGTCAACGACGTGCAGCGCACGTTGCGCACACTGGCGACGCTGGCGCAGGTCAAGCGCTTCTCGCTCGCCCTGGGCGGCAAGCCGGCCGAAAAGGCGGTTCTTCCGGCAGCGCTTTCTCACGGCGAGATCTTCCAGTCGATGGCGGCGTTCGAAACGTGGGCGCTGGCGTCGAAGCTAGGACTGGCGGGGGGCTCCTGACGGTTTCTCCCCGTTTCCGCCGACTGAGGACTGAAGACTGGAGACTGACGACTGCAGGGCCCCGTCAGAACCTCGCCGGCCGCTTCTCCCGCACGGATGCAATCCCTTCGAGGATCTCCTCGCCGCCGCCCGCCTGCGCCGCCGCCTCGTCGTCGAGCGCCGCCTGAAGTTCGCGGAAGATGCGGTTGCGCAGATTCCGCTTGAGGACGCGGGTGGCCACGGGGGCGTTCGCGGCGATCTCTTCGCACATGGCGAGCGCCTCGGTGAGAACCGATTCAGCGGGCACCGCGCGGTTCACGAGCCCCATGGCCTCGGCTTCGCGGCCGGTGATCAGCTTGCCCGTGTAGAAGAGTTCGGCCGCGCGCGGATAGCCGATGAGCAGAGGCAGCGTATACGTTCCGCCGAGGCCCGGGTGCAGGCCGATCTTGAGGAAGTTGACACCCATTTTCGCCGTTTCGCTTGCAATGCGGATGTCGGCGCTCAGCGCCACGAGCAGCCCGGCGCCGACCGCCGCGCCGTTGATGGCGGCGACGACGGGCACGTCGAGCTGCAGCAGCGAGAGATAGCGGTTGTAGAACTGGAGCATGTACTCGCGGTTGCGGCTCCACGCGCCGCGCCCGAGCTCTTCGATCATCTCGAGGCGTCCGCCGCCGCTGAACGCCTTACCCTTGCCCGTCAGCAGCACGACGCGGGTCTCCGCATGCGCCTTGATTTCGGCGACGGCCGCCTCGAACTCGGGGGCCATCTCGGGGCTCATGACGTTGGCTTTGTCGGGTTCGTTCAGCGTGAGCCGCGCGATGCGGCCGAGCTCCAGTTCCACATATTGGTACGGCATGGTTCCCCCGAGGCGGAAAAAAAGGAAACATTGTAACAACCGGAGCGCTGCGGCGATAATGTGGCATGCTGCGTGAACTTCTCGTCGTGGCGGGCGGCGGTGCGGCCGGGGCCGTGGCGCGATATTTGGTCAGCGCCGCCGTGCAGTCGCGTACGGGGCCTGGATTTCCGTGGGGAACGCTCGTCGTGAATCTTTCCGGCGCGTTTCTGCTCGGACTGCTCGCCGAGGCGGCAACGCGCATGCCGGCACTCACGCCCGAGATGCGGCTTCTGCTCGCCACCGGCTTTCTCGGCGCCTTCACGACCTTCTCGACGCTCTCGCTCGAGAGCCTTGCCCTTCTGCGGAGCGGAGCCTTCGGAGCCTTCGCTGCAAACACGCTCGGTGGTCTCGCCCTCGGACTCGCCGCCTGCTGGCTCGGCATGCTGGCCGCGCGCGCCCTTTAGAAGAATGGCAGATTGCGGTTGGCAGATGGCAGATCCTTCGGAAAGGGCATGCCGCCGCGTCAGCCGCGGGCGCGGAAACGCCGGAACAGCAGAAAGCCAATCAGGCCCGACCATCCCCAGGCCGCCGCAAGCCAGAGCAGTGGAGCACAGGTCTCCCACTCCCAGAGCGCGCGGGCAATGGGCGCGGTGGGCACGAGGGTGAGCACCGCCTTCCACGTTCCCGATACGAAGGGGAGCAGGATGGGCGCAAAGAGCGGAACTCCCGCGGCTTTCATGACGGCGAGCCCCTGCACCTTGTTCTGTGCGAACGCGGCGAGGGTCATGGCATAGAGCGGCGCGAGGGGTGCGGCGGCGAGAGCGCCGACGGCAGCATGCAGGGGATTCTTCGCAAGGCCGGCGAGCAGGAGGCTTACGGCGCCGAGGACGAAGCAGAGCAGCGTGGGGGACGCGAGCCGCCAGAGTACGAAGCGCGCCAACGGCACCGGGGTCACGCGCAGAGCAGCCGAAGTACCCTCGTCGCGCTGGTCGAGAAAGAGAAAGCCGACGATCAGTCCGCACAGCGACGGCCCGATGAGCAGCAGGGCGTAGCCCATGAACATCGGGTACCAGACGAGCAGATCGCGGCCGATCAGCCCGCCAACGTGGGCGACGATGTCCGGCAGAACCTTACGCGCGAGCAGGGCGAGCCCGAGGGGAATCAGAAGGAGCCAGCGTAACAGGGCGTCGCGGCCCACCAGACGGGCGTCGGCAGCTGCGAAGGCGCGTATCGTCTGCAGAGTCGCGCTCATGCCGCCTCCCGTTCGCCGTCCTGCATGCTGCGGAGGGCGCGGCCGGCCAGGCGCGCGAGTACGCTCGCCCAGAGGACGAGGCTCAACGCTGCGAGCCAGAGGGAGTCACCGGTTGCGCCTGCCGGTTCGTAGGCTGCGCGGAGGAATTCCATGGCGGCCTGGATGGGGTGAATCACCAGGGCGGGGTGGTGCCACTGCAGAAGCCACGTCACGGTTGGGAGTGCGATGACGCTGCTCCAGAGCATGGACGGCATGAGAAACGTGTTGAGACTCGCGTGCCGGCTGACCGCGATGACGCCGAGAAAGATCAGAATCGCCATGCCTCCGATCAAGCCCAGGAGGAGCAAGATGGGGGCCGCGGGCAGGCCGGAGAGGATGAGCGCGACGAGCACGTTCTCGATGAGCCCGAGCACGAGCAGGCCTGCCGCGCGGGCGCCCAGCAGGCCTCGGGTCGACAGGGGGGTGACCCGGCGCGCCTCGAGGGTGCCCTCATCGCGCTCGAGCAGGAAGAAGCCGCAGACGAAGTAGAAGCCGGCCATGAGCAGATTGCCGGCGAGCAGCGGCGGAAGCAGCCACTGAGCAGATCCGGTGATCAGGCCCCGCCCCACGGCGAGCCAGAAGAGAAGGACGAAGGCGGCGGCGTGATAGAACCCGGCGCGGTACTGCAGGCGCACGTCCCAGAGAAATGCAGAGATCACGGCCGTCATTGGAGGCTCCGTCCGGTGACGCGGCGGAAGATGTCGTCGAGCGTCGCTTCCTGCGTGTGGATGGTCTGCACCCCGGTCTGCAGCGCCGCGAGAAAGGCGGCATTGGCTCCAAGATCGTCGAGCGGAAAATCGGTCTGCCGCAGGGCGCCGTCCACAACGGATTCCACGCGAACCATCGGTTTGCCGTGCTGCAGTCTGAGCGCGCGCGGGCTGTCGATGAGGCGAATGGCGCCGTCGACGAGAAAGGCGACGCGATCGCACAGTTCGTCGGCAAGGATCATGTTGTGCGTCGTGAGAAACACGGTTTTTCCCACGTCGCGTTGCGCCCGGATCAGCTCGCGGACGTTGTGCGCGTTCACCGGATCGAGCCCCGAAGTCGGCTCGTCGAGATAGAGGAGCCGGGGATCATGCAGCAGCGCCCGGGCAAGGTTGAGCCGGCTCTTCATCCCCTTGCTGAACTCGCTGACGCGCGTGTGGGCGTCGGCGGCCAGGCCGAGTCGGTCCAGAACGGTGAGCGGATCGTGGCCCGCCTGCGGATAGAGGGACTGAAAGTAGCGAAGGTTCTCGAGCGCGGTCAGGCGCAGGAAGTGGTTGGGGAGCTCGAAGCCGACCCCGATACCCGCATTGTCGGCCGCCCGCCACGCGTGAAGCTCGCGGCCGAGCACCTCGGCACGCCCCCGGTAGCCGCGCAGGAGGCCGATGAGAATCTTCTGGGTGGTCGACTTGCCGGCGCCGCTGGGACCGAGAAAGCCGAAGATTTCGCCGGGTTCCACCGTGAAGGAGAGATCGCGCACGGCCGGCCCGGCAGCCCCCGGATAGGTAAACGTCAGATTCTCGACACGGATCATTTGCGGACCCCTTTTGGCGCTGGTTTCGGCGCACGGGAGCGCGGGATCGGTTGCAAAGCCGGTTCGGCGGAGGAAGGTTCGAGCAGTCTCCTTACGACCAGGTCGACGTAGGTCTCGAGCACGGCGGCGTAGTCTTCGGAGGCGAAGTCGGTTTCGTGCAGCGAAAGAAAGAAGAGTCCGCGGATGAGCCCCGTGGCCAGGATGGTATCGACGCGGATGCGCGCGCCGCCGCCGCGCAGGCGTTCGAGTAGTTCGGCGATGAAGACGTGATCGTCCTGCTGGTGGCGAGCGAGTACGTCGGGAGGAAGGCGGCGGGCAAGCGTGGCCATGGCGCCGGCGTCGAACGTATGAAGCAGCGGATGGGCCCGCCAGGCCTGCAGGGCGGCCAGCAGCGCACGGCGGAGAGCGGCCTGCGGATTTTCTCCGCCGGCGATGGTGCCGAAGACCGCTGTGCGTAAGCGCACCTCGAAGTCCTGCAGGATGGCGAGAAAGAGGTGCTCCTTGGACTCGAAGAAGAGGTAGAAGCCCCCCTTGGAGATACCGGCTTCGCGGGCGAGATCGGCGACGGTGGTCTTCGGCAGTCCGAGCCGCGCAAAAAGCGTGGTGCCGGCATCGAGCAACCGGGCTCGCACCCGGGTTCGTTCATCGGCGGAAAAGGCTCTGGGCATCTATGACTCAATGAATACGACTGGTCACAGCGTAACAGAGGGAGCAGTCGGCCGCAAAGGGGTTTCCGTCTTCCGCTTTTCGCGGCTGTCCCCCTAGTCCCCCCAGTCCCCCTCTCCCCCACTCCCCCACTCCTCGCCCAGGACCCTCGCGGCAACCCCGACTGAATTGCTGCACTTATGTGCATCATTTTCCCTTGCGCCCGGTCGGATATCCCGCTAAGATGAGTGTAGATACAGGGAGACAACCCTACTAAGTAAGTCGGAATTATGGAACTCGCGACCCTTCTGCCGCCCCTCGCCGGCGGTCTGCTCATCGGACTGGCAACTTCACTGCTGCTGTGGTCCAACGGACGCCTCGCCGGCGTCAGCGGCGCCTTCGCCGATCTGCTCATGCCGTCGAAGGCGGGCACGTCCTGGCAGGGGACCTTTCTCAGCGGCCTGCTCGCCGGCGGCGCGCTCGTGGCGCTCGCGCGTCCCGAAGCGTACGGCCCGATGGTCGCATCGACCCCGGTGCTGGCCCTCGCCGGGCTGCTCGTCGGTTTCGGCACGCGGCTCGGCAACGGCTGCACGAGCGGTCACGGCGTGTGCGGCAACAGCCGGCTGTCTCCGCGGTCGCTGATCGCGACGGTGACGTTCATTGCGAGCGGCGCGCTGGTCGTGCTTCTGCTGCGCGTTTTCGGAGGTGCCGCATGAAAGCCCACCTGACCTCGTTTGCCAGCGGCGTTCTTTTTGCCATCGGCCTCGCGGTCGCGGGGATGACCGAGCCGTCGAAGGTCGTCGGTTTTCTCGATTTCTTCGGCGCCTGGGATCCGAGCCTGGCGCTGGTCATGGTCGGCGCCATCGGCGTGAACCTCGTGCTGTTCCGCCTGATTCAACGGCGCGAGCGCCCGCGGTTCGCCGTGCGCTTCTACCTGCCGACGCGCCGGGATATCGATGTCCGGCTGGTCGGGGGCGCCGCCATCTTCGGCGCCGGCTGGGGCCTGAGCGGCTTCTGCCCGGCCCCGAGCCTCATGTCGGTCGCGACCGGCAATGGCCCCGTGCTCGTCTTCGTTGCGACCATGGCGGCGGGCATGTTTCTGCACGCGGGCGTTGAACGGCTGCGGGTACGCCGCGAGCTACGGGTCGCGCAGGCGAGCTGAGGTCAAGCGCCAAGCACTGAGCGCCAAGCGCCAACCGGCAAGGACCGGATCTCTGCAATGCCCGAAGGCCGTTGCCCACAAAGCGAGTACCTCTTGCACAAGGTACTTGCGGCAAATCGTCAATCGTCAATCGTCAATCGTCACTTGTAAATTTGCCTTCATCCACGTGGTGACGCGGGCGAGCACGGCGTCGATCTGCTTGCGCAGCGTGGGATCCATGCGGCCCACCGCCTCCCAGCGCAGATCGTTCCCCTGCAGATTCCACGCGGCCACCGGGCGCCCCTGGCGCAGCACGAGCGGGCGCGGCGTAACCGAGTGCGGGCGGAAGATCTTCGCGCCTTCGGGCGCCGTGCGTTCGAGCAGGTGCGGCTGATGCACGAAGAAGGGGTCCCGTCCCGGAAGCGCGAATACCGGGCCCTCGCGCGTCGCTTTGGTCTGCTTGAGGGAATCGGTGAACTGGCTGTGCACCATGAGCCCGCTCGCGCGGCTCCCGGCGAGCACGAGGTGGCTGAGCGGAAGTTCGCCCGCGTTGAGAATCGCTTCGCACTCGCGCACCGGCCAGCCCCCCCACCACGCCAGATCCTCGGCGTTGGCCACGTTGCCCCACGCGAAGAAACGCTCGATGACGCGCAGGCGCGCCTCGAGCGGGTCGGCTTCGGCGGGGAGCAGCGAGCCGGCGAAACGGTGCGCGGCCGTCGCCCACCGGCCTAGATGCTCGTGCACCTCGCCGCGTTCTTCCATCTCCGTCAGCAGCAGGCTGAAGAAGCTGTCGTGGCCGCTGGCACGCCTGTTGAACGAGGCGTCTCCCTTGCGCGTCAGCTCCTGGGGGAGGGCCGCCAGCAGCTCCTCGCGCGTGCGCTCCCGGTTCCCCAGCTCAGAGAGAATGCGTTCGCGCCAGGCTTCTTTGCGTGAGGCGGGCACGTCGGCGGCGCGCCAGGCCGCCCGCCAGCGCTTCTCGAGCGCCGGGCCCGATGCGGCGACCGCCCAGGGAACCATGGATCGCTCCAAGATCATGCGCGCCCCGCGCACGGTGCGCACTTGCATGAGCGAGCCGGCCTTCAGGGCCTTTTCGAGGTCGCCCGGCGCTGCGTCGTATCCGCGCACGAAAAGGGCGAGCGCCGGAATGCCCGCCGCCGGCGGAAGCCAGCCGCAGGTGCGCACGGTGCGCACGAGATCGAGCTCGCCGCGGCGCACGAGCTGCTGCTGCTGAAGGCGCCACTGCAGATACGTGTCCAGCGTGGCCTGGAGCGTGGGAATGTATTTCGCCATGGGAAAGATCGCAAAACGAATATTATATCGGCTCGGGCATGCGGGTACGAATTGCGTTCCCGAAGGCAGACGGATCCAAGCCCACGTGACCGCGGGATCGGCGGTTCACTGGAAGAAAGCCGCCCCCACCTCGTAGGCGATGAGCAGGATGATGATGATCTCGAGCCAGTGGCTGCGCGTCACGTCGACTTCGCCCTGGAGCAGGTCGGAGACGCGCGCGAGCAGGTTCATCTTGCGGGTCACGTTCTGCTGCCAGTCTGCCAGGCGGAAGCGGCGGCCGGCGGCGCGGAAAATGGTGGCCAGATAGAGATCGCCCACGACCTTGAGCGAGTTCTCGACGCGCTCGATGAACTCGGAGAGCTCGATGTAGCGGGCATTGGCTTCGCGGGTCAGGGCGGCGATGCGGCGCCCGAACAGACGCCCCCGGCGCACCTGAAAAGTGTCGTAGACGGCGTCGAGCCGGCGGTCGAGCAGGTCGTCGTAATAGCGCATCTCGAGCAGATGCGTGAGGGCGAACTCGAGCACGTCGGCGATGTCTCGCGAGCCGGTCGGCTCGAGCACGATCGCGCTGTTCCAGTCGACGATGGCCATGTCGTGCATGCCGTACTGAAAGACGCTGTCGAGAATCGGCCGGCGCGACGCATCGGCAAGTTCCTCTGCGCGCTCGGCAAGAATCAAGGCCGCCACGTCAACCTTCTCGAGCAGATCGGCGGCCTTGTCGATGCCGTCGACCTGTTCGAAGAAATAGATGACGTAGTCTTCGATGACGTTCCACGCGTGCCGATCGCTGAGCGCCGACTGCAGCACGTCGGCCAGCTCGCTCGCCCTGCGCTCAGCCACTTCGTCGATGTTGTTGTCGTCCTCGAGCAGCACGGCCTCGTCGAGCAGATCCTGCCAGGGCGTCGCTTCGGCGATGCGATGCTGAAAGATGATCGAGATGACGCCGTAATCCCACACCTTGGCGTAGGTCTCAATGCGCAGCAGCTGCGAGCCGATGCGCACCTGCGATTCTCCCAGGTTGAACGTGACGGGGGGGTTGCGCACGACGATGGCGCGGCTGCGGGTGGCGCGCGACGGGCGCAGGTTGACGCGCCCGGTCCCCTCGCGCAGCAGGCGCTGGACTTCGGCGAGGTCGATCTCTTCGGCGAGATCGAAGAGACGATAGACGAGCACCGAGCCTTTCTGAATACGGACGTCCGACATTCCCTTCACGGTATCAGAGAAGCGGTCGGCCGGTCAGCGGGGAGGGTCGGAAAGGGGGGGCCTCAAGGCTGCCCGGGGCCAGGGGTTCCCGGCCGCGTCGCGCAGCACAAACCGCGGATCCAGCAGTTCACCCAGCGAGATCCGGTCGGGCGTCGCCCACCCGAGGCTTCGCGCCATGAAGGCCAGGGCCTGCTCGGGCGCCACGCCTTCGGTGCGCAGGTCGGCGATCAGGTAACCGCCCGAACGCTTGGCAAGCCGTTCACCCGCGTCGTCGAGCCAGAGGGGCACATGGTGCCAGCGCGGCGCGGGCCGGCCCAGCGCGCCGAAGAGGAGTATCTGGCGTGCCGTCGAGGCGAGCAGGTCGGCGCCGCGCACGACGTCGGTGATTTCCATATCGGCGTCGTCGCACACGACCGCCATCTGGTACGACGGCCATCCGTCGTTGCGCCAGACAATGAAATCGCCCACCTCGCGGGCGGCGTCCTGCGCTTGGCCCCCCAGAAGCCCGTCGGCGAAGCGGACCTCGGTTCCGCGCGGAACGTGGAAGCGCCACGCCCGCGGCCGTTCGGGATGCGAGAGCGCTTCGCGGCAGGTGCCCGGATAGACGGGCCCCTCTTCGCCGGCATGCGGCGCTCCCGCCGCGGCGAGCAGGTCCTTGCGGCTGCAGGTGCAAGGATAGACCCACGCTTCGGCCTGCCACCGCGCAAGGACCTCACGGTAGCGATCGAGCCGCTCGCTCTGCGTATAGGGTGCGAACGGGCCGCCGACGTCGGGGCCTTCGTCCCAGTCGAAGCCGAGCCAGCGCAGATCCTCGAAGATTCCGGCCGCGTACTCGGCCCGGCTGCGGCCCCGGTCGATATCTTCCATGCGCAGTACGAAGCGCCCCCCCGCGCGGCGCACCTGCAGCCAGGCGAGCAGGCAGGTGCGCAGATTCCCCAGGTGGAGGCGGCCGGTAGGACTGGGGGCAAAGCGGCCGCGCATCACTCGGGGATCAGCTCGAGAGGATGTCCCGCGCGCAAGCGCACCCAGGGCTGCCATTTTTCGATGAAGGCCTTACGCGCCCGGCCTTTGACCGGCCGCGCGAGGGCCGCGCGAACGAGCCAGGTACCCTCGCCGGTCACCGGCTGAAAATATTCGACGGCGCGCAGAGAGGGCTCGAGCATGCGCCACTCCTGCGTCAGCGCCGCCCCATCGAACCGGGGCGTCAGCGCGGCGGCTTCGGCGGCCTGGGCGCGCTGCTGTTCCACGGCGTCTTCGATGCGTCGCAGCGCCGTCTGCGAGTCGATGACCGATGACTGGAGCTTGTCGATCGTCTCACGCACGGCCGGCTCGAGGCTGGTCGTCTGCAGACGGATCTGCGTATCGGGCAGGCGCAGTTCGATCTCGGCCTGCAGGCTTTCGAGTTCCAGTTCAGAGGGGGATCCGAAGAGAAAGAGAGAGAGGTGCGGACGGTCGTCTTCTTTCACGTACTGCCAGTTCGCGACGCTGTAGCGTTCGCCGACCCACTCGACCACCTCGGTAGCCGCTTTGCGCCGGGCCGAGTCCATCGAGAGCTGATAGAGCGTCCAGGTGAGCGGCGCCAGAAAAACAATCGTCAGCGCGATCATGGTCGCCTTCGGCACGCGTTGCCCGCTCTCCTCCGACTGTTCGGCCAGGTGCATGCGGCGGAAGAGGAACAGCGAAGCGAGTACGATGGCGACGCCGTTCACGACGAAGAGATAGAAGGAACCGAGGGCGACGGACGGCTCGCCGTTCGCAATGCCGTAGCCGGTGGTGCAGAGCGGCGGCATGATGGCCGTGGCGATGGCCACGCCCGGCAGGGTGGCTGAGACGTCGCGGCTGGCCAGGGCGATGACGCCGGCGAGCGCCGCGGCCACCGCTACCGCGAGGTCGAGCAGGGTCGGCTGCGTTCGCGCCAGGAGCTCGGGAGTCAATTCGTCGAGCGGCGTGAGCAGGAAGTACAGCGTGCTCACGAGCAGGCTGATGAACACCGAGACGCCGAGGTACTGAACCGAGATGATCGTCAGCCGCCGGTTGAGGGTCGCCATGGCATAGCCCATGCCGACGAGCGGCCCCATGAGCGGTGACACGAGCATGGCCCCGATGACCACTGCGGCGCTGTTGGTGTTCAGGCCGACCGAGGCGATGACGGCCGACGCCACGAGAAACCAGAGCCGCGCATTCTTGATGGCGACGAGGTTCTTCATGCTCTGCGCGACTTCTTCTTCGTCGGCGTCGAGCCGCAGGCGCGCCCACCAGCGCAGAATGCGCAGCAGGCGGGCCGGCGAGAAACGCGGCGCCGGTGATTCGGGCGGGACGGAGACGGGTTGCATATCGGGCATAGTGTATCAGACGGGCCGCCGCCCGGTTCCCTGCACGGGCGCCGGGCGTCCACAAAGAAAAAGGCCCGGCGGACAACAAGTTCCGCCGGGCCTGCAGGAGAGAATCGGAGATCAGTGGAAGGCTTTGCCGATCTTGCCGAGCGCGCGCGCTTCGTCGGGCGTGCAGGGCTCGCGGCCGCTCTCGCGGGCGATCTTCACGATCGCTTCGATGAGCTGGCCGTTGCTGGTGGCCTTCTCGCCGTTGGGCAGGTAGAAGGTGTCTTCGAGGCCGGTGCGCAGATGTCCGCCGAGCTCAGCGGTCCTGCGGTGCACCGCCCAGACTTCCTGGCGGCCGATGGCGATCGTCTGCCACTTGAAGTCGTCGGGCATTTCGCCGACGAGCAACGGCAGCCATTCGGGCTTGGCGGGCATGCCGCTGGCGACGCCCATGACGAGCGAGACGTGCACCTGCCCCTTGAGAATGCCGGCGTCGCGGAACATCGAGACGCTGCGCACGATGCCCGTGTCGAAGCACTCGCACTCGGGCGTGATGCCGTTGCGCTCCATGACTTCGGCGAACGCCTGGACCTTCTCGACCGGGTTGTCGAAGACCATCGGCGGCCAGGCCCAGGTGTGGTCGGCCTTCAGCTTGAGATAGTTCAGGCTGCCGGCGTTTAACGCGGCCATCTCGGGCTTGACCCGTTCGAGGCAGGCCACCGGCCCGCTGATGTCGGGGCCGACGACGCCGGTCGTCATGTTGATGATGATGTCGGGAACGACTTCCTTGATGCGGTTGCAGATCTTTTCGACATCGTTCGGATCCCAGGTGGGCAGGCGGCCCATGCCCGGCGACTGGTTGCGGAAGTGCAGATGCACGATGGCGGCGCCGGCGTCGCGGGCCTCTTTGCACGCCTGGGCCATCTGATCCGGATCGACCGGAACGTTGTGCTGGGCCGGGTCGGTGAGCACGCCCGTCACCGCGCAGCTGACGATAACCTTGTCTTTCGCCGCCATGGCAGCCTCCTGAAGGGGAAGTTCGGTAGCTGATTGACTCGTCAATCAACAATCATGCTCATGCTATCCAACCGGTCTGCCGCTGTCAAGCGCCGGCGTGGCACAGCGACGGGCCGAAGCCTTACAATATAGCCTCCAAGTGAGCCTGTTGATTCCCGTTTTCGAGTGAACACCCGCGTGCCCTCCCCATCATCGCCCTCCCCCGACTCAGGTGTCGCCCGCGGGGCCGCCATTGCCGCCATCGCCGTCCTGGGCAGCCGTGTGCTCGGCCTCGTGCGCGAGCAGGTCTTCGCGGTGTTCTTCGGCGCAAGCCGCGAGTACGACGCGTTTCTCACCGCCTTCCGCATTCCGAACCTCCTGCGCGACCTGCTGGCCGAGGGTGCGCTGTCGGCCGCCTTCGTGACGACCTTCTCGAAGACCATGGCCCGCGACGGCAAGGAGGCCGGTTTCCGCCTGGCGAACACGGTGGCCAACACGCTGGCCCTTCTGCTGATCTTCGTCGTGCTCGCGGGCATTTTCTTCGCGGAACCGGTTGTGCAGGCCATCGCCATCGGCTTCGACGCCGAGAAGACGGCCATGGCCGCCGAGCTGACGCAGATCATGATGCCGTTCATTCTCTTCGTCGCGCTGGCCGCGCTGGCCATGGGCATGCTGAACGCGCAGCATTACTTCGCCCTCCCGCAGTCTGCCTCGACCTTCTTCAACGTCACGAGCATCGTCGTCGGCCTCGGCACGGCCTTTCTGCTCGCCCCCGAGTACATGACGGCGCTGTGGGACAACTCCGCGTTTCCCTCGGGCACCGGGGCTCCGGCGCGCGCCATGACCGGCATGGCCGTCGGCACGCTCGCGGGCGGCCTCGTCCAGTGGCTCGTCCAGATGCCGACGCTGCGGCGCACCGGCTACCGCTGGCAACCCCGGCTCGACTGGAAGGACCCCGGCTTTCGCGCCGTGCTGGTGCTCATGGGGCCCGCGCTCATCGGCGCCGCCGCCGTGCAGATCAACGTCTTCGTGAACTCGAACTTCGCATCGCTGCTCGGCGACAAGCCGATCAGCTGGCTCAATTACAGCTTCCGCCTCATGCAGTTTCCCATCGGGGTCTTCGGCGTGGCCATCATGACCGCCTCGCTGCCCGCCCTCTCGCGGCACCTGGCGGCGGGCGACCACCCGGGGTTCCGCACGACCCTGACGCAGTCGCTCGAGCTGGCCCTGCTGCTGACCCTCCCGGCGGCCGTGGGGCTCGCCGTGCTGGGCGAGCCGATCATCCGCCTCGTCTACGAGCACGGCCGCTTCGACCACGCCGATACCCTGGCCACGGCGGCGGCCCTCGGCGCCTACGCCTTCGGGCTGCCCGGCTACGCGGCCCTCAAGATCGTGCAGCCCGCCTTCATTTCCCTCGATGACGCAAAGACCCCGATGTACGTGAGCCTGGGCGCCGTCGCCGGCAACGCGGCCCTGAACGCCCTCTTCGTTTTCGGCCTCGGATTCGGCCACGTGGGCCTGGCCGCGGCCACGGCAGCCATGGCGACCGTGAACGTCGTCGTGCTGCTCGTCATCCTGCGCCGCCGGCTGCGCACCACCGCCGCCCTGGACGCCCGCCGGTTCGCCGGCCAGGTTCTGCGCATCGGGGTCGCCGCCGCCGTCATGGGCGCCGCCGCCTGGGGGGGATACCGCGGGCTGCAGCGGGCCGGCCTCGCCGAGGGTTCCCTTGCCGCCGGCATCGAGGTCGTCCTCCTCCTGCCCACCGCCGTGGCCGTCTATGCCGCCGTGTGCCGCGTGCTCGGGATCGCCGCCTTCGACCAGGCGGCCGCCCTGGTAACCAGCCGCCTTCGACGCCACAGGGCCTGACCCCGGTTGCCCCTTCGACGGCAACCTGTGATAAAATCGGCAGTGCCCATGCCGGCCTACATCCCACATTCCCTCCTGATCGGAATCATGGCGGTCTCGGCCCTGCTGTTTCTGCGCATGGGCCTCGAACGCCGCGAGATGCTGCCGCTGGGCATTTCGGCCGTGCTCGCGAGCGTGTGGATGCTGGCCGTCACGATCGGCGACGCCGCCGTGCAGACGGGGCACGTCCCGCTGGCGTGGCTCGCCGTCGCCCACGCGACCATGGCGCCGGCCGTCTTCTTCGCCTTCGTGGCCGTTCTGCTCCTCGAGCATCACTACTATCCCGGCGCGCCGATCTCCCGGCGCATCTGGATACCTCCGGCCCTGGCCGTGGTCGCCCTGGCCGGGGCACAGACCCTCGACCCGCAGTTCTTCGTGCGCGACGCCGAGGCGGCCCCCGTCGGGCCCGGACATTTCGTGCTCGAGCTCGTGCCGGGCCCCGGCTACTATCTCTTCATCGCGCTCACCGGCTACGTCCTCTATCAGGTCGCCCGCCGTTTTCCCCGCATCGTCCAGGCGATGGGCCTGACCGAGTTCGAGCGGCGCACCCGCGTGCTCTACATGCTGGTCGTCGTCACGGCCTTCTGGTGCACGGCTTTCGAGCTGCTGCCCGTGCTGCTCGGGCGGGCCATGCCGGCGGGTCCCGGCCCCAGCCTCCCGCGCGTCGCGGGCCCGATGATCGGCCTCGCCGGGGCCCTGGCCCTGATCGGCCTCACGGGCAGCCTCAAACCCGCCGTGATTGCCGGCGCGGCGTTTCGTTTCGCGCTCCGCGTCGCCCTGCTGAGCGCCATCCCGGCGGCCGTCTACCTCGGGTGGACCGAATGGGTGCTCGGCCTGAGCCGGCCGGCATTCGTGCTGGCTATCTTCGCGATGACCGCGCTGCTGGCCGTGCTCTCCGTCTACCTGAAGAACCTCCTGGCGGGACCGGTCGACCGGGACGGGATGCGCAACATCGTCGCCGTCAATCACCTCGTTCACGAGCTGCTGCTGCTGCGCGACCTGGACGGATTCACGGCGGTCATCACGGCTTACCTCCGAGACACCGTCGGTGCCGAAGACGTGACCCTGCTTTCAGTCCAGGGACGGCAAGGTGAAGAGCTTTACGATCCGGAGTCGCGCTCGGTGCTCGCCTTTCCGGCCGACGTTCGGACGGCGCTGCGCGGTTGCCAGCGGGCCCTGACCCTGCGCGACGTCGGGGAAGATCCGCGCCTGGCCGAGCACCGTGACGCCCTGCGCGCCTTTTTCGTCCACCTGCGCGCCGAAGTGCTGCTCCCCCTCAGCGACGAAGGGCGGCTCAACGGCATTCTCGTCCTCGAAGCGCGCAGCTCGAAAAGCCCATACGAGCGGAACGATGTGGATTTTCTCGATCGGGTCATCGACCCCCTGTCGCTCGCCTTTGCCAACACGGTGAACTTCGAACTCTCGAAGTCGGGGCGGCCGGGCAAGCTGTTTCCGGCCCGCGAATTCCAGGCCATGCTCGAGCAGCAGTGGCACCGGGCGCGGCGGTATGAGGAAGCGCTTTCGGTCGTCCTGTTCCGCCTCGAAGACGCCGGCGCGTTCGAAGCCAGCCACGGCGAAGAGGCGGCGGCGCAGGCCGTGCGCGACGTGGGCTCGCGGCTGCTCACCGAACTGCGCGCCTTCGACGTCCCCGCCCTGCTCGACCCCCACACGATTGCCCTCCTGCTGCCCCAGACCGAAAAGGAGGGGGCGTCCGTGGCCGGGCGGCGCATCCGCAGCTGGCTCGAGGCCCAGCCCGTGGGTGACGGCGAAACGCCCGTCACCCTGCGCTTCAGCCTCGGTACCGCCGGGCGCGACCTGCGCACGCAGAGCTCCGCAGCCGATCTGCTTGCCGAGGCCGAGGCGAGCCTGGCCGCCATGGCCGGGGCGTCCTGAGCGCCCGGGCCGGGGCACGCAGTTTCACGGCCGTTTTTTTGCAGGCGGCCTGCCGAGTGGATAGAATAGACATGGCCATCGGAGGGCCGCCCCCAGCCATGTCGTCCCTGACTCCATCTCCCGCCGAACTCTTCCTGCAGGCGCGCGACGCAGACCCCGCACTGCGCCAGGTCGCCGTCGAGTTCGAAGAGGCCGAGGGACTGCTGCTGGCCGAAGGCGACCTCCGGGTCCTCGTCTACCAGTTCCGCGACGACGACCCGCGTCAATCCGAGATGCACGCCCGTTCGGTTGCGCGCGGCGCCGGCGTGCTCGCCCTGCTTACCGACAGCGTCGTACCCGACCGCATCGGCCGGCTGCTGCACGAATTGCCGCATTTCGACTATCTCGAAGCGCCCCACGAGCCGCAGCGCCTCGCGCGCCATCTGCGGCGGCTGTTCTCGACCCTGCGCTGGGAGCGCGAAGCGCGCGAGGCCCGGTCAGAGCTCGCGGCGAACCGCGACCAGCTCAAAGAGATCCAGTCGATCGGCATCGCCCTCTCGGCCGAGCGCAATCTCGATACGCTGCTGACCATGATCGTCGAGAAGGCGCGCCAGATCACGCATGCCGACGCCGGCAGCCTCTACATCGTCGAGGGCGACCGCGACGGCGACGACACCCAGCGGCGGCTGCGGTTCAAGATCTCGCAGAACGACTCCATTCAGGTCCCGTTCAGCGAGTTCACGCTGCCGCTCGACGCGTCGAGCATCGCGGGTTACGTCGCTACATCGCGCAAGTCGCTGATCCTGGACGACTGCTACCTGCTGCCCGATGATTCGCCGGTGCGCTTCAACAAGTCGTTCGACGAGAAATTCAGTTACCGCACGAAGTCGATGCTGGGCGTACCGCTCGTCACCCGGGGCGGCGAGATGATCGGCGTACTGCAGCTGATCAACCGCAAGCTCGACCCGAACGTCCGCCTCACGCCCGAGAAGACCGAGGCGGCGGTCATTCCGTTCACGCGCGCCGACGTCGAGCTCGTCGAATCGCTGGCCAGCGCCGCCGCCGTCGCCATGGACAACGCGCTGCTCAACGAAGAAATCCGCAACCTCTTCGAGGGCTTCGTGCTCGCCTCGGTCAAGGCCATCGAGAGCCGCGATCCGACCACGTCGGGTCACAGCGGGCGCGTGGCCGAGCTCACGGTAGGTCTCGCCGAGAAGGTCGACCGCCTCGACAGCGGGCCGCTGCGCGAGCTGCGCTTCTCGGTGCAGCAGCTGCGCGAGATCCGCTACGCGAGCCTGTTGCACGACTTCGGAAAGATCGGCGTGCGCGAAGAAGTGCTCGTCAAGGCGAACAAGCTCTACCCCTGGGATTACGATCTGGTCGAAGCCCGCTTTCGCTACGTGAAGAAGGCGCTCGAGGCCGGCTACCTCAAGAAGGAGCTCGCCCTGCTGCGCGCGAAGCGCACCGACGAGACGCAGGCCCTGCGCGCGCTGCGCAGAAAGTACCGGGAAGAGTTGGCCGAGCTCGACCGCTTCACCGACATCATCGCCGAGGCGAACCGGCCGACCGTGCTCGCCGAGGGGAACTTCGATGCGCTGCAGAAGATCGCCAGGCAGACGTTTCGCGATCTGGACGGCACCCGCAAGCCCTTGCTCGAGCCCCACGAGGTGGCCAACCTGAGCATACGCAAGGGGAGCCTCAACGACGAAGAGTTCCGCCAGATCCAGAGTCACGTCACGCACACCTACGAGTTCCTCCAGAAAATCAGCTGGACGCGCGACCTGAAGAACGTGCCGGTCATCGCCTACATGCACCACGAGAAGCTGAACGGCCGCGGCTATCCCGAGCGCAAGCCGGCGCCCGAAATTCCGGTGCAGAGCCGCATGATGACGATCTCCGACATCTACGACGCGCTCACGGCCAGCGACCGCCCGTACAAGAAGGCCTTGCCGGCCGAGAAGGCGCTCTCGATCATCGAAGACGAAGTGAAACTCGGCCAGCTCGACCCGCATCTGTTCGAGGTCTTCGTGCAGGCCGGGGTGTACAAGCTCACCGCGTAGCCCGCGCCACCTCTACTCCGCACCCCTTGCTCCCCATGTTGCGTACCAACCGCCAGCAGGTCATCGAGACGGCGCTCCAGGGGCGCATCATCCCGCCGCGAGCCTACGGCTGGGAGATTACCCACGACGGCCGGCCGGCCATGACCCCGCCGGGACTCGGGGGAATTACCTACAACGTGAAGGTCGGCGACTCCTGTTTCGGCTGGGCGTCAGACCACGTCGAGCCGTGCGTTTCGCTCACCTTCGGCCTCGACAAGCTGAGCGAAAACCCGAACAAAGGACTCAACGTCTTCGCCTGTATCGGCAACGACGTCACCATCGTTTCGGGCGACGCCAGGGGCGCGCGCGGCAAGGTTACGGGGCACCACGGCGGCGTCGAGCACGTGCTCGTCGATTTCGCCGACGAGGTGCTCGAGAAGCTGACCCTCGACGACAAGTTTCTCATCCGCGGCTGGGGCCAAGGCCTGCGGCTGCTCGACCACCCCGAGGTCACCGCCTACAACCTCGATCCGCGCCTGCTCGATGTGCTGGGAATCGTCGAGTCGGACGGAGGTCTCGAAGTGCCGGTCGTGGCCGAGGTGCCCGCCATGCTCATGGGGAGCGGCATCGGACATAACGATATCTTCAAGGGCGATTACGACATCCAGACGTCGGAGTGGAGCGTCATCGAGCGCCAGGGGCTCGATCGGCTCCGGCTCGGCGATCTGGTCGCCATCCTCGATCACGATGCCACACACGGCTGGTCGGTCAAGAACGGCGCGATCACGATCGCCGTCGTCTCGCATGGCGATTCGTTTCTCGCCGGGCACGGCCCGGGCGTATCGACCATCCTCACCTCGCGCACGGGGCGCATCCGGCCGCGGCGCGATGCCGACGCCAACGTCGGCCGCATGCTCGGCGTCGGGCGGTACCGCTGACACCGTTGTCAGGGCGGGGCATGAAAGACCCGCCGACGGCGAAGAGAACCGGCCGGCGGCACAGAAGTTGCTTCGTTCCGGGAAATCCTTTCATGGAGAATGAAAGCATGGGTCGCATCGTTCCTCTTCTGCTGCTCTCGCTGGCGGCCTGCGGCGCCGCCGCTCCCGACGAAGTCGTCTGCACCATGCAGGCCGTCGCCGGGCTGAACATCCGTGCGCAGGACGCCGTCTCGCAGGCGCCCCTGTGCAACGCCGTCGTGACGGCCGATGACGGCACGGGCGATCCCGAGCGGCTCGAGAAGCTCGGCGAGCCCGATTGCGTTTATGCCGGCGCCTGGGAGCGCGAGGGGACGTATGCCGTCACGGTCACCGCCCCCGGCTACCGCCCCGTCACGCTCGAGGGGCTCGTGGTCAGCGCCGGCGAATGTCACGTGACCCCCGTGCAGCGCACGGTGAATCTGGAGGCCCGGTGATGCGCGCGCTCGTTCTCCTAGCCTGTGCGCTGCTCGCGGCCTGTGGTTCTCCCGAGCCGCCGCCGCCGGGCACGCAGTGTACCGAAGAGGCGCGGGCCGCGATCACGCTGGCCGTCGTCGACGGCGCAACCGAGGATCCCGTCTGCGATGCCGTCGTCACGTTGCGGGACGGCGACTACGTCGAGCGGATCGAGGGAGCCGAGGGGGTCAACGCCTGCCCCTATGCCGGCGCGTGGGAGCGTCCGGGCACCTATGCGATCTCGGTCACTCACCCCGCCTTTGAGACCTACACGCGCGAAGGAATCGATATCGGCGCCGACGAGTGCCACGTCTTTTCCTTCTCCATGACGGTTCGCCTTCAACCTGTCGAGCCCTGAGCTTTCAAGATGGAATCCCGGGCGATGCTGAGGACCGACGGAATCTGGTTCAAGGACGAAACCGGACGCACGAGAATCCTGCGCGGCGTGAATCTGGGCGGAAGCACGAAGGTCCCCTGTCGCCCCGACGGCAGCACCCACCGCGCCGAAGCGCTCACCGATTCGCGGCAGGTCTCCTTCGTCGGGCGGCCGTTTCCGCTCGAGGAGGCGGACGAACATTTCGATCGCCTGCGCCGCTGGGGGCTGACGTTTCTGCGCTTTCTGATCACGTGGGAAGCCGTCGAGCATGAAGGTCCCGGCCGGTACGACGAAGATTACCTGAGGTATCTCGCGGCCGTCGTGCGCAAGGCCGGCGAAAAGGGGTTCCTGCTCTTCATCGATCCGCATGAGGACGTGTGGAGCCGCTTCAGCGGCGGCGACGGCGCCCCCGGGTGGACCCTCGAGGCGGCCGGATTCGATCTGCTGAACCTGCACGCCTCCGGCGCCGCCTTCGTCCACGGCCGGCACCACCCGAAGCGCTACCCGCGCATGATCTGGCCGACGAACGCCACCAAGCTGGCCGCCGCCACGATGTTCACGCTCTTCTTCGGCAGCAACACGTATGCGCCGCGCACGACGGTCGAGGGTGAGCCGATCCAGGAGTATCTGCAGCGGCATTACTGCGCGGCCATGCGCGAAGTCATGCTGCGCCTGCGCGGCATGCCGCACGTGGTCGGCTTCGACACCATGAACGAACCGTTCGCCGGCTGGATCGGTTGGCCGGATCTGCAGAAGACCGGAGGCCTCGTGCGCCTCGGCGACACCCCCACCCCGCTGCAATCGATGGCGCTCGGCGACGGCATTCCACAGGAGGTCGACGTCTGGGGGGTCGGTCTGCGCGGCCCGCAGAAGGTCTCGACCCGCCTCGTGAATCCGGCCGGGGTGCGCGCGTGGCGGCAGGAGCGCACCTGCGTATGGCGCGAGAACGGCGTATGGGATGTCGACGGTGGCGGAAAGCCACGGCTGCTGCGCCCCGACTGGTTCGCGCGTTACGGCGCCGGCAAGGCGGATTTCGCCCGGGATTTCTACCGGCCGTTCGCCAACCGGGTCGCCGCCGCGGTGCGCGAGGCGCAGCCGAAGACGATGATATTCATCGAAGCCGAGACCGGTCAACAGCCGCCGGAGTGGAAAGAAGGCGACGCGCGGAACATCGTCTTCGCCCCGCACTGGTACGACGGGCTCACGCTCTTTCTCAAGCGTTACTTCTCGTGGCTCGGCGTCGACTACCGCAATCAGAAGCCGGTTTTCGGCCGCCGTGCCGTGCTGCGTGCCTTCATTGCCCAACTGCGGGATCTGCGGGACGCGGCCACGACGAAGCTCGGCGGCGTGCCCACGGTGATCGGAGAGTTCGGCATCCCGTTCGACATGAACGAGCGCAAGGCCTATCGAACGGGGAACTACCGGGATCAGATCGCGGCGCTCGACCGAAGCTTTCAGGCGCTCGATGCGAACCTTCTCAGCGCAACGCTGTGGAACTACACGGCCGACAACACGCATCCGCTGGGAGACCGCTGGAACGAAGAAGACCTGTCGATCTTCAGCCGTGACGACCGGAGAGACCCAATGGACCCGGATTCCGGCGGGCGCGCCCTCGAGGCCGCCGTCCGCCCCTATCCCATGGCCGTCGCCGGAGAGCCGCTCACGTTCCACTACGATCTGAAGCGGCGCAGGTTCACGTTCCGCTACCGGCCAGACCCGGCGGTCACTTCGGAGACCGAACTCTTTGTGCCGGCGCTGACCTATCCGCGTGGAGTTCGGGTTACGATCCGCGGAGGAACGTGGACCCACGATATTCCCAAGCAGGTTCTGCGGCTGCGCGCCGACGGCGGCGGCGAGGTCTCGGTCGTCATCGAACCCGCCTGACCCCTCAGGAAAGGATGTGCCGGAGCGCGGCGACGAGCGTTTCGATCACGTCTTCCGATGCGTTGATCCCCATCAACCCGACACGCCAGGTATCTCCCGCCCATTCCCCGAGACCGGCGCCGACCTCGATCCCCTGGGCCAGCAGTTCGGGGCGGCGGCCAGCTTTGCCCTCCGGGGGAATTACCGCGTGCAGCATCGGGGCGCGATGTTCCGGATTTCCAACCCGGTAGCGGAAACCGAGAGCTTCGAGTGCCTGCGTGAGCCGGTCGCCCATCTGAAGATGGCTTGCCCAGCGATTCTCCAGCCCCTCTTCCAGCGCGAGCCGGGCCCCCTCGTGCAACGCGTATACACTCGTGATCGGCGCCGTATGGTGGTAGACGCGCGTCCCCTCGCCCGAGGTCCAGTAGCGGGTCAGCAGCGACAGATCGAAGTACCAGCTGGGGACGGGATGCTTGCGGGCGGCCAGCTTCGCGAGCGCGCGCTCGCCCAGGGTCACCGGCGCAAGACCGGGGGTCACGTTGAGGCACTTCTGCGTGCCGGAGAAGGCGGCGTCGGCCTGCCACGCATCGATGCGCACGGGCGCGCCGCCGAGCGAAGTCACGCAATCGACGAGGAAAAGGCCGTCGTGGCTGCGGGCGATCGCGCCGAACGCTTCCATGGCGGGCTGCAGGACACCGGTCGACGTCTCGGCGTGCACAATCCACACTGCTTTCGCATCCGGATGCGCCTTCCACGCGGCCGCAACGGCGTCGGGCGCAATCGGTTCCCCCCAGGGCGCGTCGACGGGAATCGGGCGGGCGCCCAGTTTGGTCAGGGCGTCGCCGATGCGGCCGCCGAACACGCCGTTGCGCCCGACGATCACTTCGTCGCCCGGCTCGAACAGGTTCGCGGCAAGCAGCTCCATTCCGGCGGATCCCGTCCCCGACGCAGCGAAGGTTACCTTATTCTCCGTCTGAAACAGCTGCCGGAGCATGCCCTGCAGCTCGTCGAGGATCTGCGTGAAGACCGGATCGAGGTGCCCGACCAGCGGCAGCGCCGATACCCGCAGAACGCTTTCGGGGGAATTGCTGGGACCCGGGCCGAGAAGGAGGCGCGGGGGGATGCGGTCAAGGATCGACGGAGGGAGAGGCATGGCAGTCGTCAGTCGAAAGTCTCTGGTCACCGGTCAGGAAGCAAGAGAGCGGAATCAGGAATGGCGGGGCGCGCCCAGGACATCCGCGATGGCCTGCGCCGCGCCGAGAACCTGCGCCTCCGTGTGCGCGGCGGTGACCGTGGTGCGCAGCCGGCTGGTTCCCTCCGGAACGGTCGGCGGACGGATCGCCTGCATATGATACCCCCGCTCGAACAGCCGCTGCGAGGCCGCAACCGCCTCTTCGGGGGCGCCAAGCACGAGCGGAACGATGGGCGATTCTCCCAGCGCACGATGGCCGGCCTTGCGCAGGGCCGCACGGTACGCGGCCGTGAGCTGCCAGAGCTTCGCGATACGCTGCGGCTCCTGTTCCAGGATGTCGAGCGACGCCAGGGCCGCGCCCGCGGCCGCCGGCGGGAGCGCCGTCGTGAAGATGAAGCTGCGGCTGCGGTTGACGAGCAGGTCGATCAGCTCGCGGCGGCCGGCTACGTAAGCGCCGAAAGACCCGAGCGATTTGCCGAGCGTACCCATCTGAACCCCGACGGCCCAGCGAAGATTGAAGTGATCGACCACGCCCCGCCCGTTCTTGCCGAAGACCCCCGTGCCGTGCGCCTCGTCGACCATGATCTCGGCGCCGTATTTATGCGCGACGGGAACGATCTCCGGCAGGGGCGCCAGGTCGCCGTCCATGGAAAAGAGGGAATCGGTGACGACGAGCTTTTTGCCCGGCTTGTCGGCGTCGGCCGCCAGCAAATCCGAAAGATGCTGTACGTCGCCGTGCCGGTAGACGCGCACCGTGGCGCGCGAGAGGCGGCAGCCGTCGATAAGCGACGCGTGGTTCAGCGCATCCGAATAGATGTGGTCATCGGGCCCGACGAGGGCCGTGATGATTCCGATGTTCGCGTGGTAGCCGGAGTTGTAGAGCAGCGCAGCCTGGGTCCCTTTGAAGGCGGCAAGGCGCGCCTCCAGTTCCTCGTGGATGGCGAGGTTGCCGCTGATGAGGCGGCTGCCGCCCGAGCCCGCGCCGTACTGCTCGACGGCCCGGATGGCGCCGGCGCGCACGCGCGGGTCGGCCGCGAGCCCAAGGTAATCATTCGAGCAGAAGCCGAGCACCGTCTTTCCATCGATCGCGTACTCGGCGCCCGTCGGGCCGTCGACGCGCCGCAGAGAGCGCCAGAGCCCGCTCGCGCGGATCTTCTCGAGGATCGGTTTCAGATCGATGGGCATCAGCGGATCGGAATCCCCTTCTCCTTCAAGTAGCGCTTCACCTCAGGAACGGGGATCTCATTGAAGTGGAAGACGCTCGCCGCCAGGGCCGCATCTGCGCGCCCCTCGGTGAAGCCGGTGAGGAAATGTTCGAGCTTCCCCACGCCCCCCGAGGCGATGACCGGGATACGCACCGCGTCGCTCACGGCGCGCGTGACACCGATGTCGTAGCCGTCCTTGGTTCCGTCCTTGTCCATGGACGTAAGCAGAATTTCACCAGCGCCCAGGCTTTCCATCCAGCGCGCCCAGCGCACGGCATCGATTCCCGTGCGGTTGCGTCCACCATGGGTGAAGACCTCCCACTGCGAATCCTCGCGCACCCAGACGTCGGCTTCGGGATGCCGCGCCTTCCACTCCCACTCCGGAAACGTCTGGGCCGCCTGCTCGGGCTTGAGCGTCGCGACGGCCTTGGCGTCGATGGCGACGACGATGCACTGATCGCCGAAGCGCCGCGCGGCGTCGCGCACGAAGTCGGGGTTCTGCACGGCGCGCGTGTTGATCGACACCTTGTCGGCGCCGGCGCGAAGCAGATTCTTGATGTCGTCGAGCGTGCGCACGCCGCCCCCCACGGTGAGCGGAATGAACACCGATTCGGCCGTGCGGCGTACGACGTCGATCATCGTGTTCCGGTTATCGCTGCTGGCGGTGATGTCGAGAAAGCAGATCTCGTCGGCGCCGGCCGCGTTGTAGGCCGCGGCGGTTTCGACCGGGTCGCCGGCGTCTCGCAGCTGCACGAAGTTGACCCCTTTGACGACGCGGCCGTCCTTCACGTCGAGGCAGGGAATGATGCGCTTGGCGAGCATCAGCCGTTCTCCCCGATGGCGAGCGCATCGGCGAGCGCGATGTTGCCGTTGTAGAGCGCCTTGCCGACGATGGAGCCGACGATCCCCGGGTGCTTCGCGAGCGCGCGCAGGTCGTCGAGGGTGCTGATGCCACCCGAGGCGATGACCGGGATCGGGCTGGCCCCGGCCATTTCGGCCGTCGCCGGGATATTCGGTCCGCTCAACATGCCGTCGCGGCTGATATCCGTGTAGATGATGGCGGATACGCCGGCATCGCCCAGTACCTTCGCCAGATCGACGGCGCGGGTCGCGCTCGTCTCGGCCCAGCCGCGGATGGCGACCAGGCCGCCGCGGGCGTCGATGCCGACCGCAATCCGCCCGGGATATTTCGCGCAGGCCTCGCGCACGAGCTGCGGGTTCTCGAGCGCAGCCGTTCCGAGGATGACCCGCTCGACCCCCATGCCGAGATAGGCGTCGATGCGCTGCATGTCACGGATGCCGCCACCGATCTGCACGCGGGCCTTCACCCGCTTGACGATGGCCTCGACAGCCTTGCCGTTGACCTGCTCGCCTTGCACGGCGCCGTCCAGATCGACGACGTGGATCCACCCCGATCCCTGCGCCTCCCACTCGGCGGCCTGGTCGGCGGGATTCTCATTGTAGACGGTCACCTGATCCATCTCGCCTTGGCGCAGACGAACGCAGCGGCCGTCCTTGATGTCGATTGCGGGGTAGATTTCCATGATGCGGTATCTCAGAGAAGATTCACTTGATCGCTTCGGCCGCGAAGAGCTCGAGCAGGCGCAGGCCGACCGCCCCGCTCTTTTCCGGGTGAAACTGGGCGGCGACGATGTTGTCCCGCGACGCCATGGCGCAGAACTCGATGCCGTACTCGCAGGTGGCGGCGACATGCGCGTCGTTCGCCGCGGCGACGTAGTAGCTGTGCACGAAATACACATGCATTCCGTCAAGCTCGCGCAGGGCGGGGTGCCGGACGCGCAGTTCGTTCCACCCCATGTGCGGAACCTTGAGGCGTTCGCCCTGCCAGGCCAGATCGTCGGGGAACTTCAGGACGCGGCCGGGGAAAAGGCCGAGCCCCTCGTGATCGCCGTATTCCTCGCTGTGATCGAAGAAGAGCTGCATGCCGAGACATACGCCGAGCAGCGGCGTTCCGGCTTTCGCCACTTCCTGCACGGCCGCGTCCATGCCGCGCTCGCGCAGGTGGGCCATGGCGTCGGGAAACGCCCCGACCCCGGGCACGACGACCTGCGCGGCCTTGCGCACGACGTCGGGGTCCTCGGAGGTCTGCGCCTGCAGCCCGAGCGATTCGAAGGCTTTCTGCACGCTGCGCAGATTGCCCATGCCATAGTCCACGATGGTAATCATGTCACTTCAGAGAAAGCGCTGAGCGCCAAGCACCAAGCACTGAGAATGCAACCGACTCGGATTTGTGCCCTTTCCGGTAACTCGTCACCCGTCACTCGTAACTCGTAACTTCGTGTGACTCGTCACTGGAAAAATCGTCAATCGTAAATCGTAAATCGTCAATTTAGAGCAGGCCTTTGGTGCTCGGGAGCCCCTGCACCCTGCCTTCGACGCGCACCGCCTTCGAGAGCGCCTTCGTGAACGACTTGAAGGTCCCTTCGATGATGTGGTGCATGTTCTCGCCGCGCAGCAGATCGAGGTGCATCGTGACGCCGGCATGGTTGCAGAAGGCGATCAGGAACTCCTGCACCAGCTCGGCGTCGAACGTGCCCACCTTGGCGTGCGGATACTTCACGTTGAAGAAGAGAAACGGGCGGCCGCAGATATCCAGCGACGTGCGGATGAGCGCTTCCTGCATCGGAAGCGTGCATTCGCCGTACCGGTTGATTCCCTGCATGTCGCCGAGCGCCTTCTTGAACGCCTGCCCCAGACAGATGCCGACGTCTTCGACGGTGTGGTGGAAATCGATTTCGACGTCCCCCTCGGCGTCGACGGTCAGATCGAAGCCGCCGTGCCGGGCGAGCTGCTCCAGCATGTGGGTGAAGAACGGCACCGGGGTCTTGACCATGTAGGCCCCCGTTCCGTCCAGGTTCACGGTCAGCGAGATGCGGGTTTCCTTGGTCTCTCGCTTGACTTCGCCGATGCGATTGCGGCCCATGTTCTCACTCCTCGAACAGGTTCACTGCCGGATGCGTACCGAGTTGCCGTGCGCCGTCAATCCCTCGGCGTCGGCCAGCGTCGTAATGTTGCGCCCTTCGGCGGCGAGCGCCTGCGGGCCGAAGCGGATGACGCTGCTCCGCTTGATGAAATCGTAGGGTCCGAGCGGCGAGCTGAAGCGCGCCGTGCCTCCCGTGGGGAGCACGTGGTTCGGACCGGCAACGTAATCCCCAACCGCTTCGGGCGTGTGGTGCCCGAGAAAGATCGCGCCCGCGTGGCGAATCCCCGCCAGCAGCGCTTCGGCGTCGTCGCAGCAGATCTCAAGGTGCTCGGCGGCGAACCGGTTCGCGAGTTCGACGGCCTCTTCGCGCGTCTTCGTCTCGACGAGCACGCCATGGCGCGCCAGCGAGGCGCGAGCGATGGCCGATCGCGAGAGCGCCGCCGAGTGGACCTCGAGCGCCGCCGCGACCTTGTCGACCAGGCCGGGGGTCCACGTGATGAAGCGCGGCACCGCGTCCTCATCATGTTCCGCCTGGCTCAGCAGATCCATGGCGACCCAGTCCGGATTCGCCGTGCCGTCGGCCAGAACGAGAATTTCGCTCGGGCCGGCAATCATGTCGATGCTGACGGCGCCGAAGACGAGCCGTTTGGCGGCGGCGACGTACTTGTTGCCCGGCCCGACGATCTTGTCGACGCGCGGCAATCCGGCGCTCCCGTAGGCCAGCGCGGCCACGGCCTGGGCGCCGCCGACGCGGAAAATGCGGTCGACGCCGGCCACCTCGGCGGCGGCGAGCACGAGCGGGGGTATGCCGTCGCGGCCCGGCGGCGTAACCATGACGACTTCGGGCACGCCGGCGATCTTGGCCGGAATCGCGTTCATGAGCACCGACGACGGATAGGCCGCCTTGCCCCCCGGCACATAGAGGCCGACGCGATCCATCGGGGTCACTTTCTGCCCGAGGGTCTCGTCGCCGCGGCTGGCCATCCACCCCTTGGGGACCAGCTTCTTCTGGTAGGCGCGGATGCGCTTCGCGGCAGCCTTGAGCGCGCGCACTTCTTCTTTCGGCGCCTTGCGCAAAGCGGCGCGGCGTTCCTCGGTCGTCACCTCGAGGGCCTCGACCGTCAGCTTGACGCCGTCGAAGCGCGCCGTGTAATTGAGGAGCGCCTCCACGCCGCGCGCGCGCACGGTGTCGATGATCTCGCGCACCGCCGGCTCCACGTCGGTCGTGGAGTCGACGCCGACGACGGCCTCGGTTTCCAGGTACTGCCGGAACTCGGGTTGGTCGGAACGGAAGCGGCGGATCGAAAAGGCAACCGTGCTCACGAGCCCACCTGTTCGCAGACGGCCCGCAGGCGCGCGACCAGATCCTTCACGGCGGCGCTGCGCGTCTTCAGGCTGGCCCGGTTGACGATCAGGGCCGAGCTGATCTCGCGGATGACCTCGACCTCTTCGAGGCCGTTCTCGAGCAGCGTGCGGCCCGAAGAGACCAGGTCAACGATGCAGTCGGAGAGTCCGGTCAGCGGCGCCAGCTCGATGGAACCGTAGAGCTTCACGATCTCGATCTGACGGCCGCGCGCGCTGAAGAACTGCTCGGCCAGCCGCGGATATTTCGTGGCCACGACCAGCGGCTGCGGTTCGCTCTGATCTCCCTTGCGGCGCGCGACGCTCAGCCGGCACCTGCCGATGCCGAGATCGAGCGGTTCGTAGACGTCGGGCGCCGCTTCGAGCAGCGTATCCTTACCGACGATGCCGAGATCGGCCGCGCCGTGCTCCACATAAACGGGCACGTCCGTGGCGCGCACGATCATGACGCGCAGATTGTCTTCGGGCACTTCATGGATGAGCAGGCGCGAGTCACCCGTCCACGCTGCGGGGTTGAACCCGGCGCGGCGGAAGAGTTCGGCGGCTTCTTCCAGAATGCGGCCCTTGGCCATCGCGATCGTCAGCATGATTCCCTTGCCATCCGTCAGAACAGGGTCGGCTCGCGCACCCGCTCGACACGGGCCCCCAGCGCCGACAGTTTCTCTTCGATCTTCTCGTATCCGCGATCCAGGTGGTAAATGCGGTTCACCTGGGTCGTTCCCTCGGCCACCAGCCCGGCGAGCACGAGCGCGGCGCTGGCGCGCAGATCGCTCGCCATCACGGGGGCGCCGAAGAGCCGCGGCACGCCGCGCACGGTGGCGGTTTTACCCTCCACTTCAATCTGCGCGCCCATGCGGCGCAGCTCGCTCACGTGCATGAAGCGGTTCTCGAAGACGTTCTCGGTCATGACGCTCGTGCCGTCGCTCAGGCACTGCAGCGCCATGAGCTGCGCCTGCATGTCGGTGGGGAATCCGGGGTACGGCCAGGTCTTCACGGAAATTCCCTTCGGCGCGCGATCGAGCGAAGCGCGGATCCAGTCGGGCCCGATTTCGAGGGTGACGCCGGCTTCGCGCAGTTTCTCGAGCAGCGGCTCCTGGTGCCGCGGATCGCAGTGGGTCACGCGCACGTCGCCGCGTGTAATCGCGGCGGCGCAGAGAAACGTGCCCGCTTCGATGCGGTCGGCGATGACCGAATGCCGTACGGGGCGCAGCTCGCGCACCCCTTCGACGCGGATGACGTCGGTGCCCGCTCCCTGAATCCTGGCGCCGGCCTTGGTGAGAAAATCCGCCAGATCGACAATTTCCGGTTCGCGGGCGGCGTTCTCGATGATCGTCTCGCCTTCGGCCAGGGTCGCGGCCATGAGCACGTTCTCGGTGCCGCCGACCGTCGAGATGTCGAAGTAGATGCGCGCGCCGCGCAGGCGATCAGCCGAGGCCTCGACGTAGCCGTGCTTGAGCTCGACCTTCGCGCCCAGCTTCTCGAATCCCTTGAGGTGCAGATCGATGGGGCGCTCGCCGATGGCGCATCCGCCGGGCAGGCTGACACGCGCCTTGCCCCAGCGGGCGAGCAGCGGCCCCAGCACGAGCACCGAGGCGCGCATGGTGCGCACGAGATCGTACGGCGCCTCGAACGTGTGCACGTTGTCAGCCGAGATGGCCAGCGTGTCGCCATCGCGGCGCACGGTCGTCCCCAGCGTCTCCATCAGGCCGCCCATGGTGCGGATGTCCTTGAGGCCGGGCACGTTGCGCAGCACGCTCTCGCCCTCGGTCAGCAGCGCGGCTGCCATGAGGGGAAGCGCAGAGTTCTTGGAGCCCGAGGTGCGGACTTCACCGGCGAGCCGATACCCGCCTTCGATGACGATCGATTCCATGTGGAAAGCGCAGGGTTTTCAGTGGACGAAAAAGCGGCGGCGGGCCGGTCCCCGGCCGCATGCCGTGAATCTTTTATTGTCGCCGATGCGCAACGAAAAGTCTCGGAATGCCCGCGAGGTCGTTTTCGAAGGCCGGCGCCCAGCCGCGCGCCGCGAGCAGATCGGCGATGGCGTCGCGCTCGCCCGCGCCGAACTCGCAGGCCCAGAACCCGCCGTCGCGCAGCAGCGTCGGCAGCCCGTCGGCGAGGACCGTGATTGCTTCGAGCCCCGTCGGCCCCGCATAGAGCGCCACGTGGGGCTCGTATTCCTTCACCCCCGGTTCGACGCGGGGGTCACCGTCGGCGATATACGGGGGGTTGGCGACGACGAAATCGAACGTGAGGCCCGCCAGCGGTTCGACCCAGCTGCCGCTGTGGAAACGGATGCGCTCCGAGACGCCGTGCGCCTCGGCGTTTTCGCGGGCGAGGGCCAGGGCCGCCTCGTCGACCTCGACGGCGTGCACAGTCGCCTGCGGATATTCGGCGGCCAGCGTGACCGCGATGGCCCCCGAGCCGGTCCCCAGATCGGCCGCCGTCCAGGCGGCGTCGCGGTCGGGCCGCAGGCGCAGGACGGCGTCGATGAGCAGCTCGGTCTCGGGCCGGGGGATCAGCGCACGGCGGTCGGTTCTGAAGACGCGGCCGTAGAATTCCTTCTCGCCGATCAGGTAGGCCACCGGCTCGCCCGCGGCGCGGCGGCGCACGAGCTCCCGATAGGCGGCCCGTTCGGCATCGGTGACCGGCTTGTCGAAATCCACGTACAGGCGGATGCGCTCGGTCTTCAGAACGTGCGCCAGCAACAGCTCGGCATCAAGACGGCCGCTGGGAGACCCTTTTTCGGCCAGATACCGGGCCGAAGTCTGCAGCAGACGCATGGTCGTCCAGACTTCCGGCTCCGCGGTCACGACTCCCTCGTCGCGCCCTGGAGCGCCTCGGCCTGGTAGTGCGAGATGAGCGGATCGAGCAGCTCATCGAGGCCGCCGTCGATCACGCTCTGCAGGTTGTAGATCGTGAGCCCGATGCGGTGATCGGTGATGCGCGACTGGGGAAAGTTGTAGGTGCGGATCTTGGCCGATCGATCGCCCGAGCCGACCATGGCCCGGCGCGCCTCGCTGATCTCGGCCGCCTGCGCCGCCTGGGCGGCGTCGAGCAGCCGGCTGCGCAGCACCTTCATGGCCTTGATCTTGTTCTTGAGCTGGCTTTTCTCGTCCTGGCACGAGACGCTGATGCCCGTCGGCAGGTGCGTGATGCGCACGGCGCTGTCGGTCGTGTTCACGCTCTGGCCGCCGGGGCCGCTCGAGCGGAAAACGTCGATGCGCAGGTCCTTGTCGGCGATCTGCACGTCGACCTCTTCGGCCTCGGGGAGCACGGCCACGGTGACGGCGCTCGTGTGGATGCGTCCCTGGGCCTCGGTGGCGGGCACGCGCTGCACGCGGTGCACGCCGCTCTCGAATTTCATACGCGAGTAGACGTCGCGCCCCGAAAGGCCGCAGACGATTTCCTTGTATCCGCCCAGCCCGGTTTCGCTGGCCGAGAGGATCTCCATGCGCCAGCCGCGCCGTTCGGCATAGCGCGTGTACATGCGGAAGAGATCGGCGGCGAACAGGCCGGCCTCTTCGCCGCCGGTGCCGGCGCGGATTTCGAGGATGACGTCCTTGCTGTCGTTCGGGTCTTTGGGCAGGAGGGCGATCTTGAGGCGGAACTCGAGATCCTCGATGCGCGCCGACAGGCTCTCGACGTCGGCCTGGGCCATCTCGCGGATCTCGGGGTCGCTCTCGCGCAGCATCTCGCGCGCCCCGGCCAGATCGCTGCTGACCTTGCGGAACTCGCGGTACAGGCCGACGACCTCTTCGAGGCTTGCCGACTCGCGCGCGCACTCCTGAAAACGGCGCGGGTTCGCGTTGACCTCCGGATCGCTCATGAGGCGACCCAGTTCTTCGTAGCGCGCTTCGACCGCGTCGAGTTTACGTTCGAGATCCACGGTTATTCCGCGTAAAAGGGCGCGGGCTCAGGCGGCCCGGCCCGGAATCTGCGCACAAAAAAAGCCCCTGGCGGGGCTTCTTCGTCCGTCAGAGAAACGGTCAGGACTTGGCTTTGTTGTAACGGCGCTGGAACTTCTCGACGCGACCGGCGGCGTCGACCAGCTTCTGCTTACCCGTGTAGAACGGATGGCACTGGGCGCAGATGGCCACGTGAATTTCGCCCACCGTCGTGCGCGTCTGCATGACGTTGCCGCATGCGCAGTGGATGTTGGCCGCTTCGTACTTGGGATGAATGCCCGCTTTCACAGTACCCTCACAAAATTCGGAGTCGAAACCTAAGATCTTATCAGGGTCGGCACGGCGGTGCAAGGGGACCCGGACCGGCCGCGGCACGTCCGAAACCCATGCCCCAAGCCCGACGCCCAATGCCCGATCGGCAGGAGCCCGGCCAGGTCGCAGCTAAACCGTTGGTCTTACTCAGGAATTAAGAATCAGGAATCAGGAATTCCGCCCTCGCTACTGGGCCCTTGCCCCCACGTGATCGACCAGCCCCTGACGCCCCTCATGGGCGGCGCAGCTGGCGCAGCAGAAAATCGTGTCGCCGTCTTCGACCCCGTGACCGATGACCCGGCAGCCGCAGTGGGCGCACGCCGGAGCCAGGGCGTGAATGGCGCATTCGAAACTGTCGAAGGTGTGGGTCGTCTCGCCCTGGATGACCTGGAATGCTTTGTCGTATTCGTTGTGGCAGACTTCGCACTGCATACGCTCGTTCTCCGGCAGAGAGGTTCTCGGCCATTGTCGGGCCCTGGCGCGAGGCACGCGAGAGCGGCGCCCCGGATCCCGGCAGGGCGGCCCGGCGGTCGCTTCGTGCATGGATGCCGCCGGGGCGGGTACACTTTGTCCATGCTGAAACTCATTCTCCCCATCGCCGTGCTGGCGCTCGCCGCCTGTACGACCGAACCCGCGCCCGCGGCCCCCGCCTGCCGCGCCGACCTCGCCGACGCCGTCGACGGCCTGGATGCCGCCTTCGACGCCACGGGCTCCTGCGCCTCGGCGCTCACGCTCTCACTCTGGGTGGCCGTCGAAAAGGACGGCGGTTCGATCGTCTGGGTGCCCGCGGCCGAAGCCCCGCTCGCCATCGAGGGGAGCTGGGGGGCAGACGGGGACGCCTTCGTGCGCGACGTGACCCTGCGTAATACGGGGTCGGCAGCCGCGACCGTCCACGGCCTGCTCTGGACGGGCACCCTGACGGGCGGCTCGCTGCAGGCCGACCGCATGCTGCACAACGGCTACCAGAGCTGGAACTACATGGGCATCGAAACGATCCCCGCGGACAATGGGGAACTGTTTGCGCCCACCGACGGGGCAGAAGTGTCGCTGCAGACGAGCGGCGGCCAGAACGAATTGACGCTCGAGGAGCTGCCCGGCCTGTCGTGGTGGTGGACGGCCGTGGGCGCGGCTTCGGACCAGGCCCTGATCGCCGGCGCCGACGGGGGCACGGTGTGGAAAACGTACTTCCTCGCCGAACGGGACGAAAGCGGCGACGTCACCTTCCAGATCGCCATGGGGCTGACGGGAGATCCGGTTGCGCTCGACGCCGGTTCCGCCAGGTCTCTCGACGGCCTCTACCTGCGCTGGGACGACATCGGGAAGGGGCTCGACGCCTATGCCGAAACGGTGGCGGCGAAACATCCCCCCACGTTCGAGAAGGGGGCGCCGCTCGCCGGCTGGGGCTCGTGGAATCTCTACTATACGGATATCTCGGCCCCCACGCTGCGCGAAGACCTCGCCTGGCTCACGAGCGAACTCGACGGATTCGGACTCGATACCTTTCTACTCGACGACGGCTACCTCAATCATTGGGGGAGCTGGTCGGCCTCGGTCACGTTCGGCACGTCGCTCGCGAACTGGGCCGGCGAGGTCAAGGCGGCCGGCATGAACCCGGCGATCTGGCTGGCGCCGATGTACGTCGACGTCAAGGATCCGGTCGTGACCGCGCACCCCGAGTGGTTCGTGCGCCGCGAAGACGGCTCGCTGCGCACCTTCAATAACTTCGGCCCCGACCACGCCGCCCTCGACATCACGCATCCCGACGCGCGCGCCTTCTTCCTCGATCAGCTCACGGCGCTGTGGGACGCGGGCTACCGCATTTTCAAGATCGACTTTCTCTTCGGCGCCGCCATCGAGGGGCAGCGGCAGACAACCGTCACGACGCTCGAATCCTATCAGTTGTGGATGAAGGCCATCCGCGACGCCGTGCCCGAAGCGCACCTGATCGGCTGCGGCGCCCCCATGCTCCCCTCGGTGGGCTGGGTCGACTCGATGCGCACGGGTCCCGACATCGCCTTCGTCGTGCTTCCCGACAACCGCTATCCCTTTCTCGCCGCGCAGGCCCGGCACACCGCCTACCGCCCATATACGGACAAGTGGTGGATTCTCGACGCCGACGTCGTGCTGCTGCGCGGGACGAACATCAGCGACGCCGAAGCGTGGACCCACGTCGTCTCGGCCATGCTGAGCGGGGGGAACTATCTGCTCGGAGACGCGCGCCAGTCGACCGAGGCGCGCCTGGCCATGGCGCTGCGCACCGGGTTCGAGCAGCTGGCCGACGGCGTCGCGGCACGCCCGGTGGACTGGATGGCGACGGTGGATCCGAAGATTTTCGGCACGCCGCCCGAAGACCTGCAGGGGAAAACCGCGTTGCCCCACGTCTGGGAAAAGACGGATCGCAACGGCGTGCGCTGGACCGCCGTGTACGGCTGGGAGCCGGGCGGCGAGTTCGCGGTGCGGCTCGATTCGACGGCGGTGGAAGTGATTCCGCCCGCGGATCTGTCCGGTACCGCCACGTTCGTGAAGGCACCCGCGGGGCCGATCGCCGTCGACCGCCACGCCGTCCGCCTCTTCCGCAGCCGGCCTTGAGTCCTCAGCCCTGCGAATCAGGAATCGAGAATCAGGAATCAGGAATTCAGAATTGATATAATCCCCGCTTTCACCCCGGGGCGCGCAGAGGAACGAACGATGGCCATCAAGTGTGACAAGTGGATCCGGAAAATGGCGACCGAGCACGGCATGATCGAGCCGTTCGCCGATGAACAGGTGGGCAAGGGGATCATTTCGTACGGGGTCAGCTCGTACGGCTACGATCTGCGGGTGGCCGACGAGTTCAAGATCTTCACGAACATCAACGCGACCATCGTCGACCCGAAAGCCTTCGACCCGAAGAGCTTCGTCGACTTCAAGGGGGACGTCTGCATCGTGCCCCCCAACTCGTTTGCCCTGGCGCGCACGGTCGAGTACTTCCGCATTCCCCGCAACGTGCTCACCGTCTGCGTGGGCAAGAGCACCTACGCCCGCTGCGGCATCATCGTCAACGTCACCCCGTTCGAGCCCGAGTGGGAAGGGTTCGTGACCCTCGAGATCTCGAATACGACCCCGCTGCCCGCCAAGATCTACGCGAATGAGGGGCTGGCCCAGGTCATCTTCTTCGAGGCCGACGAAGTCTGCGAGCGCAGCTACGCCGACCGCAGCGGGAAATACATGAAGCAGGGGCGCGAAGTGACCCTCCCCCGCATTCTGCCCGGCTGAGGATTCAAGGTGCACTCTGAACCGCGGCGCGATCGCCTCGGCCGCCTGAGCCCCGGCGGCGAGGTGGCGCTCGTCATGGCGCTCACCTATGCCGTCATCTTCGGTACGGCCGCCGCCGGGGTCTTCACCTGGTTCGCCTACGCCATCTTTCTCTACCTGCCGGTGGGGGTCGCCTGGCTGCGTAACGAAGATTTCGCGCGCTACGGCCTGCTCGTCGCCGATCGCCGGCGTACGGTGCGCGAGGCAATCGGCAACGCGCTGGTCATTTTTCCGCTCTTCACGCTGGGATACGCCATCGCGCTGCGGTGGGTTCCCCAGCTCCCCCCGCTCCGGTTCGGCTTCGACGCCGACGTCGGCCAGGTGCTGCTTTTTGCCCTGCTGCAGGTGGTCGTGGTCGGCCTCGCCGAAGAGTACTTCTACCGCGGATACCTGCAGGAGCGCCTCGATCGCATCTGGCCCCCGCGCTGGCGCCTGCTGGGCGCCGTAGTGGGCCCCGGCTGGATCGTACAGTCGGTGCTCTTCGCCGTGGGCCATCTGGGGCAGGGTCTCAACCCCGGGCGCCTCGCCACGTTCTTTCCCGGGCTCTGGTTCGGGTGGGTCAAGGCCCGCACGGGCAATGTTTATGCGGGCATCGCGCTGCACGCTTTGGCGAACCTGCTGATCGCCTGGCTGCAGGGCCAGGCGGTCGGCGGCTGACCCCCGCGGCGGCCCGTTTTTCTGGCTGCCTGCCGGGCGTTCGGGGGCCGGGGAGAAAAAGAGACCCCGATTCCGTAAAGAAATCAGCCAATTGGCGGGGGTGTGAGTTGCGGCACAGTAATCATTCGGCTAGAATGGTTACGTCTCTCAGAGGCCTGTCCTCCGAGGGGCAGGGGTGTCTAACTTTCCGCAGGAGCAGCAGTCGCTATGGCCGGGACCCAGTTGGTCATGTACGAAGAGGAGTTTCAGAAGATAAACTCCGTCATCGAGCGTCTGGCGCGCGAGGCCAATGCGAAGTTGATCTTTCTGGTCGACAAGAACGGCCAGCTGATCGCCAACTGCGGCGAGACCGAAAACATCGACACGACCAGCCTCGCCAGCCTGACCGCCGGCAACATCGCCGCCACGGGCGGCCTGGCCAAGCTGATCGGTGAAAAGGAATTTACGGTCCTTTTTCATGAGGGCGAAAAGGACAACATCCACATCTCTCTGATTGGCGCCCGGGTCATTCTGGTCGTCATCTTCGACGGACGTTCGTCCCTGGGGCTGATTCGACTGCGTGTCAAAAAGGCCGGCGAAGAGCTGCAGGGAATTTTCGATGCCCTGATGAAGAAAGTCGAGGCCGACGCCGGGGGTGGCGGGCTCGATTCGCCGTTTGCCGAGATCACAGACGAAGACATCGACAACCTTTTCAGTGATTGAATCCGGACCGTATGTCGTTCATCAACTACTCATCCCGCGAGATCAACTGCAAGATCGTCTACTACGGCCCGGGGCTGTGCGGTAAGACGACGAACCTGCAGTACATTTACGGCAAGACGTCGCCCGACGCCAAGGGAAAGATGATCTCGCTGGCGACCGAGACCGAGCGCACGCTCTTTTTCGACTTCCTCCCGTTGTCGCTGGGGGCGATTCGCGGCTTCAAGACGCGTTTCCACCTGTACACGGTGCCGGGGCAGGTGTTTTACGACGCCTCGCGAAAGCTGATTCTCAAGGGGGTCGACGGCGTCGTCTTCGTGGCCGACAGCCAGAACGAGCGCATGGACGCCAACATCGAGAGCCTCGAGAACCTGCGCGTGAACCTCAAGGAGCAGGGCTACGAGCTCGACAAGATTCCCTACGTCGTGCAGTACAACAAGCGCGACCTCCCGAACGCCGCCTCGATGGAAGAGCTGCGCAAGGCGCTCAACCCGACGAACGTGCCTGATTTCGAGGCCGTCGCCCCGAAGGGGGTCGGCGTATTCGATACGCTGAAGGCAGTCAGCCGGCTGGTGCTGCTCGAGCTCAAACAGGGCAAGTAATCGTCCGGCCAACGGATTTTCAACAGGGGCTTCTTCGGGAGCCCCTTTTTTTGTCTTTGGCCGGATTCGCGGGACGTGGTAAGATTTGGCGGACCGCAGAGCGGCCGCTCGGCGATCCATACCCCTTACTCATAACGAGGAATTCCTATGAAGAAGCTTCTTGGTTCGGTGCTCCTGCTGAGCGCCCTGGCTTTCGTCCCCGCCTGCTCCGACGAAGATCCGCTGTGCACGGCCTGCAAGGACGCCTGCGAAGGCGACAGCACCTGCGTCGCCGCTTGCGAAGCGCAGGACTACTGCCAGTAAGCAGCTGCGCCTCGGCGCAAAAAAGCCCCCGGGAGACCGGGGGCTTTTTCTTTTTCGAGCAGGTGCAGTTGCGGGAGCGCAATCAGTTCTGTTTGGCGCCGTCGGCGATCCACTTGCGCACGGCCGCGACGTCGTCGGCGTGCAGCGGGCTCCCCTGGGGCATCCGCTGCCCGTAGGTGTGCGTCCCGGCAATCTTCATGTAGAGCCAGCTCTTGTCCGGATTCCCCGGTTCAACCAGGCTCAGGGTCTTGGCCTGGGTCGATTTGGCGAGCACTTCCTGGTAGTTCTCGTCGGGCGTGCCGTCGAGCTTGAGGCCCGCGCGCGGGGCCGAACCGGCGTGGCAGCCCGAAAAAGCGCACGTTTTCGCGAGCAGTTCGCCGTTGATCGACGCAAACGTCGGGTCAAGGCCGATGGGGTCGGCGGTCGCGGCGGGTTCATCTTCGGTTCCGCAGGCCACCAGGGTGACGGCGCAAAGCAGGCTCAGGAACAGCTTGGACAGGTTCATAATCTTCATCCGTCTGAAAAAATTCTGAGGGGCGTCGGCCCCTGCACTGGAGTCCCGGTATTTTACCCGGTGAGCGCACCGCCATGCCACCAACGGGGGAATTGACGATTTACAATTTACGATTGACGAATTTCGAACAGGACTCTGACAGGTTCTTGCTTCGTTGGCGCTCGGCGCTCAGCGCTCGGCGCTTTCCTTGATTGACAATGCGGCCTGGACCGATAGACGATGAACACTTGCGAGCTGAGACTGACTTGTGACTGAAGACTGGTGACTGAAGACATGCTTGCCATGCGCCTCCACGCCCCCGCCCCCATCGAGACCCGCCCGTTGCGGGCCGAAGAGGTGCCCATACCCACGCCCGAGGTGGGCGAAGCGCTGATCCGCGTGCGCGCCTGCGGCATCTGCCGCACCGACCTGCATGTGATCGAAGGCGATCTCCCCTTCGGCGGGCGGCCCGTCACGCCCGGCCACCAGATCGTGGGGACGGTAGAGCGTCTCGGCCCCGGCGTCGACGCCTTCGAGCGCGGCGCAAGAGTCGGCATCGCATGGCTGCAGGGCACCTGCGGCGTGTGCGCCTTCTGCCGCCGCGGAGATGAAAACCTCTGCGCGCAGCCGCGCTTCACCGGATACCATCGCGACGGTGGTTTTGCGGAATATGTGACCGCGCCGGCCGACTGGCTCTACCCCATCCCCGACGTCTTCAGCGACGCCGAGGCGACCCCCCTGCTCTGCGCGGGGATCATCGGCTACCGCGCCCTGAAAAGGAGCGAAGTGCCCGACGGGGGGCGGCTGCTGCTCCTGGGGTTCGGCTCGTCGGCCCACATCACGCTTCAGATCGCGCGCCACCGCGGCTGCGAAGTGTATGTCGCGACCCGGGGAGAAAAGCACCGGGCGTTCGCCCGCGAGCTCGGCGCGGTCTGGGTCGGCGACGCGCAGGACGAGCCGCCGGTCAAGGTCGATAGCGCCATCGTCTTCGCGCCGGCGGGAGAACTGGTTCCTGTCGCGATGCGGGCGGTCGAACGCGGCGGCACGGTCGCCTGCGCCGGCATCTACATGACCGACATTCCGGCCATGGACTATGAGCGCCATCTCTTCTACGAGAAGAATCTGCGCTCGGTCACGGCCAACACGCGGCGCGACGGCGAAGAGCTTTTGCGGATTGCGGCCGAAATTCCGATCCGCTCGCGCGTCACGGTCTTCCCCCTGCGCGAAGCCAATGAAGCCCTGCTCCAGTTGAAACGGGACGGCCTGAACGGCACGGGGGTCCTGCAAGTGACGAGTGACGAGTGACGAATTCCAGCAAGGACCTATGAATTGCTGGCTCAATGCGGGAGCGATGTCAGTGCTTGGTGCTTGGCGCTTGGCGCTCAGCGCTTCCTGAAGCATGCCTTGAGAACCGTTCGTCTCGAGCCGACGGCGCGAGCAGAGCGAGCGCGACGGCGAGAGGGCCGGCATGATCGCTACCCTCCCCTCACGATGCGCAGAAGCCACCCGACGAGGTTCACGAGCAAGGTCAGCGCGACGCTCAGCAGAAGCATGCTGACCAGCGGGAAATAGACGCGCGACCGTTCTCCCTGCCAGCGGATGTCGCCCGGCAGCTTCCCGAACCAGGCGAACAGCCCGGGCGCCTTCCACAGAATAAGCGCGGCGACGACCGCCAGGACGGCAACGAGGAAGAGGATTTTCACCGAAGCGGGCATATCGGATCATTGTACGCGGGAAGGAAAACGAACGTCCCGCATGCACCAGGCCCTTGCTTGATCCCCCCTCTCCCACTCTCCCACTCCCCCACTCCGCTGCCCGTGACCACGCGCCCACATTGCACCCTCCGGGAGCTTTTGCTATCATTTTAGATTCATCCCGGTGCTTTCCGGGCGACGCTTCATTGGGGAGTCGTCTAACGGCAGGACAGCAGACTCTGACTCTGCTTATCTAGGTTCGAATCCTGGCTCCCCAACCATTCGAAGAGGCCCTGCTTGTTCCGCAAGCAGGGCTTTTTTTGCGACAGGGGATCCCACTTCTTGATCGTGGATCCCCCGGGCTTCCGCCAATGCGAAGGGGGAACTCCCCAGCCATTCTAGAGGGGTAGCGCAAAAAAGGGCGCTGCCCCTTATTTTGTTTGGGCTCATGTGTTTGGGTAGCGCTTACAAGGCGCTTCCCGTTATTGGTCTGGAGCCCGACTGGAGCACCTTTGTTCTGGGGCAGGCCGAGCGAATAAGGTATGCTGAACCCATGGAGATGACAAAGGAAAATGCCCTGAAGTACCTTCGCCGTTGGGACGAAGTTCATCAAATCGAGATGGACGAATTGCGCGCCTCAACTGCCGACGACAACTTCCGCGCATTCAGCCTTCTCATGGAAGCCGGTCAGGACTACGGGTGGCAGAAAGCATTTGTCAAACACGAGGACGAGGTACGGCGACGCTGGCTCCGAATCAAGAACGCTCACGATGCCCGAGAATCCACTCGAGAAGCATAGCGCCGCGCTCCGCGACGTCCTCGGCTGGCTCACTTCCGAAAAAACACCGCATGTCGTCATCGGGGCGCTTGCCGTTGGTTTTCGCGGGCGCCCACGGATGACCAACGATATCGACCTGGTAGTGCTTGCCCCCGCCGAGAAATGGGGCCAGCTCGTCGAAAAAGCAGCCATGCACAACATCGAGCCGCGTATCTCCGACGCGGTTGCTTTCGCAGATCGGGCACGCGTATTGCTTCTGCGTCATCGCCCGTCTGGCACCAGTATCGATGTTTCGATCGGTCTCCTTCCATTCGAAGAAGAGATGATTGCCAAGGCCTCGCCCGTACGCGTTCTCGGGATGGAGGTGCCTGTTCCGTCAGCCGAAGATCTGGTCGTCATGAAGGCTGTAGCGGGCCGTCTGCAAGACTGGCTGGATGTGGAGGGAATTGCTGCACGAACTCCGCAGCTCGATAAGGAATACGTCTTTCGTTGGGTTGAACAGTTTGCCCAGGTTCTCGAAGCGCCCGAGCTCATCGAAAAGGTTCGTGTATCTCTGGGGAATTAGCAGCCGCTCCTGCCTGAAGTCTAACGTCCCCCCAGAAACCCAACCATTCTGCAATCCCCTCGAAGATCCTGCTTCAAGGGAATTTGCTTTTGGGCCGCGTGGAGAGGCCCGTCCGCCTCAGGCGGGAAGCCTGCCCCTCCAGCCAATCGGGAAATCCCCCACGACCGCAAAAGTTTCCTCAAGATCGATGGTCTGACCCGACCCCTGCCGGCTTGTGCGGATGGCTGTATGTTGCTCTGATGAAAACTCATGGCAGGAACAAGCTGGAGGCCGCGCCCGACATTGCAAAACGCCAGCAACTGGTCGGGAAGCTGCGCGCCGCCTGCACGCACGCTTTCAAGGCGGCAAAATCTCAGCCCGCCAGGTTTCAACAGCAGTTACACGCGGGCACGAAGGGGCTGTCAGACCATATTCAAAAGGCCCTCCCGCTAAGGACCTGATGCGACGCGTCCGCTTTCCGAATGCGCTCGAACCGAGGGGGCGGATTGTGGTATGGTACGCGCAATCCCTGCCCCGTGAGTCGCCCATGAAACAGGTCTCGTATTTCCGTACCGGCTTTTTCGTCCTCGTCTGCCTGGTTGCCGCCGGGTGCAATCGGACAGCCCCGGAGCCGGCGGCGCCCGACCGGCTTTCGCTTGCCGAGCGGCCCGCCCCCGGCGAAGTCCGGGCCGGACGCATCGCCCACGATGAAGAGCGGATGCGCGGCGGTGCGGCCGACAGCGCCGTCGGCGATTATAAACTCATGAACCATGACGCCGTGTTCGTCATCCACGACGTCGGCGACTCGGGCGTCTACCTGATGAACGGCGGCGCGCTGCTCGATGCCGACCTCTGGCGCGACGGCGAAAGCTGGGACCTCGTCTTCAATTTCGCGCCCATCGTCAGCAGCGTCTACCACCTCGAAGCGACCTCAGTCAGCGTCGAGTCGGACGGTTCCGACGGTGAAGCCGTGCTCCGCGTCGACGGATATTTCCGGTCGGCCCGCCTGCTCGCGGGCATATCGGGCTTCGACCTGAACGAGCGGAAGGACGGCCTCGAGGGAACAACCTGGTACCGGCTGCGCCCCGACTCCACCGCGCTCGAAATCGAGACGGTTGTCCGGAATACCGGCGCCGCGGCCATCCGGATTCCCGCCGGCGATGCCCACATTCCCTCCGATCACTACGGCGACCCCTTCGTGAACGGGGCCGGCTTCCGGCGCGACGGCATGCAGCAGCCGACCTCGCTGATCGGCGCCGTCGGCGAGCGCAACGAAGGAACCTTCGCCCTCATTCCGGCCGACGGCGGACAGTACGATCTGCCCATGCCCGCGAATCTCGTCATTCAGAAAGACATGCCGGTGTATCTCGCTCCGCAGATCGAGTGCGCCGCCGAGCCGGGCGAATCCTGCGGCTGGCGGCGGTTCGCGGTCGTCGCCGAATCACCCGCGCGGGCAAGGGCCGCGGTTCTTGAAAGAGAGGGCAAAACTGAACGCACGCTCGAGGGGCGCGTCGTCGGGAACCCGAGCGGGAAACCCGTCGCCGGCGCACGCGTTTTCGTGACGCCCGGCAACGATGCGACCGTCATCCTCGACATGGACATCACCGACGCCGACGGCCGCTTCGCCGTCCATCCGGGCGCGGCGACCCATGTCACCCTGCATGCCCGCCCGACCGATCGGGGCGAAACGGCCGTCCATCCCGGTGCGCTCCCTCCGGTTGCGCAGGCTGAGGGATATGTCGCCGCGACGCCCCTGGATGTCCTCCTTTCGAATCCGCCGGCGAAGCTAGAACTCGTCATGGGCGAACCGGCTGTCGTGACGCTGCAGCTGCGCGAGCCCGGCGGCCGCAAACTGCCGGGCAAGGTCACGTTCGTCGCCCCGAGCGGCCCGATCGGCGCCAATGCGGCGTTCGGCGAATCACGCGCCTATGGCAACAGCGTGAACCAGCCCATCGAAAAGGTGGCTTGGCAGGCTCATGCCGAAGACATGACCGTCGCCCTGGCGCCGGGAACCTACGACATCATCGGGTCTTTCGGGATCGCCCATGAGCTCGGCCGGCAGGACGACGTTACGCTGGGGGCCGGAGAGAAGCGGACGATCACGCTCGAACTCGAGCCGGCCGTCGATCTGACCGGCTGGGCGCAGTGCGACACGCACATTCATACCTCGTACTCCAACCACGGCCGCACAAGCCACACCGACCGGGTCATCACGCTTGCGGCCGAAGGACTCAACTGCGCCGCGATCACCGATCACGACCGGATCATGGACTTTCAGCCGCTCGTGCGCGAGCTCGGGCTGGAGAAAACGCTCTTCACATTCCCTGCCCTCGAGGTCAGCACGTTCCTGCGCGGGCACATCAACGTCTACTCGCTCATCCCCGATACCACCAAACCGAACAACGGCGCCATCGCCTGGTGGGAAGAGGGCAACACGATCCCGATCCTTTTCCGGAAGATGCGCGACATCGGCGGCAGGGTGATTCAGATCAATCATGGCGCGGGCATCGGCGGATACTTCACGATGACGGGCTACAATCCCGAAACCGGCCGCGGCGGGCCCGAGTTCTCGCCGAAGTTCGACGTCATGGAGCTCGTCAACGGCAAAGGCTTCGGCGATGTCCCTGAACTGCGCGACATCGCCTTCAGCCTGTGGGATCGCGGGCGAAGAAAGGCCGTCGTCGGCGTCAGCGACTCGCACTACCGCATTCCCGAACCCGGCTATGCCCGGAGCCTCGTTTACGTCGGCCCCGAGTGGCATGGCGCCATGGGTGAAGAAGCCGTGCTCAGGGGATTTCTCGCCATGAACGCCGTCGTTTCCCGCGGTGTCTTCGCCGAGATGCGCATCGGAGAGGCCCGCATGGGCGCAACCGTCACGGGTGCGACCCAGCAGGTGGAACTCCGTGTCGAAGCGCCTTCCTGGGTTCTCCTCACGCAAGCCGAGCTCATCTGGAACGGCCAGGTCGTGCAGACCTTCGATATCCGCGGCCGGGAAAGTGACGTGGTCCGCCTTGATGTGACGGCGCCACTCAAACGCTCGAGCGACGGCTGGGTCGTGCTCCAGGTGTCCGGCGAGGGCGACCTGTGGCCGGTCGCGCCGGGCGCCAGGCCCTATGCCATGACGAATCCGATCTTCATCGATGCGAACGGCGACGGCTGGGTGCCGCCGAAGACGCCGCCGGGCGAAGGCGAGATCGGACTTGCGCCGCATCTCGGCTCGGCCCTCCACGGTCATGGTCACGGGCATGACCACGACCACGATTAGGAATGAGGCCCTGTCGATGGATGTGGGTTGGCGCTGGCGTCGGACCCCGCGATCGTCAGGTCGTTGTCCGCCGGGGGCCCATTGGGTATGATTCCCCCATGCGCTCGCTCAGCCTCCAGGCCGCTTCTCACGAGGCGGCGCTTTCCATGCAGAAATCCTCAGGCGCCCTGCGCTATCTGGGGCGGATGACCCTGCGCAAGCTTTGCGGCGTGACCGTGGCGGCGCTCCTGATTGCCGCGTGCAATGGAGATTCCGAATCGCCACGCGGACGCAGTCCGCTCACCGGCGCGGAGAACCCGGATACCGAGCAGCCCGAAACGGAGCGGCCCGACCCGGAACCATCCGATGCCACGCCCCCCGAAACGGTCCTCGTGTCGGGCCCCGTCCCGCTCGTCGCGTCGCGCACCGCTCACCTGGCCTTTTCCGGGTCGGACAGCGCGGGCCCGGTTCACTTTCTCTGCCGCATCGGCGCCGGGGCTTATCTGGCATGCGAATCGCCGGTCGTCCTGGCGGGACTCGCCGACGGCGCACAGTCCTTTTCCGTGAAGGCAGTGAATGCGGCGGGCCTCGAAGATCCCACACCCGCCACGCACGCATGGGTCGTCGACGCGACCGCGCCCGAGACGACGATTGATGCGGGGCCCTCGGCCGAAACGAGCGCCCTCCAGGCGACGTTCACGTTTTCGAGCGTCGACGATTCCGCGGATTATTTCGAGTGCAGCGTGGATGACGGTCCCTTCGCGGGATGCGGTTCTCCGCACACGCTTACCGGGCTGACCGAGGGGGATCATACCTTCGCGGTGCGCGCCGTCGACGCGGCGGGCAATGTCGACGCCACGCCCGCCGTGCGCGCGTGGACCGTCACGCTCCCCGCCTGGGCGCCCAACGTGCTCTGGACCGAGCGGCTCGGCCAGCTGGTCGGCACGGCGCGTTCGCCCTATCATCCGATCGGCATGAAGGGGACGGATCTGGGGGTCGCGTTCCCCCTGAATGGCCAGCTGGTCATTCTCTTCGGCGATTCGTGGACCCTCGATGGGATGGACTGGGATGTCGATTCGGTCGCTCTCGCCGATCCCGCGTATGCCGGCGACGGCAGCCTGCCGCTGGTCAGCTGGCTCACGCAGCCGGGCGGGCGCTTTCTGCCGCTCACGGTTCCGGGCCTGCCGTCCGGACTGCACCTGGGCGGCATGAATGTGCCGGTCGACGGCTTCGCGAACGGCGCCACCACCTTCGTCTTCTTCAGCACCGGCTATTCGGGAAACCCCGCCGTACACACGCACTCGATTCTGGCGCACACGACCGGCTTCGATTTCGGAACGATGGCCCTCGACCATGTGGAACCGAGCGAGAAATTCATCAACATCAATGTGATCGTCGAAGGCGAAACGGCCTGGCTCTTCGGCAGCGGACCGTACCGCGCAAGCCCGATTTACCTGGCCCGCGCTCCGCTGGCGACGATCGCCGATCGCGGCACGTGGACCTATTATCAGAGCGGCAGCGGATCGATGGCCGTCTATGGCCCCGGCGAAAGCTCAGCCGCCGCACTCGTCGGCACCACCGATGTCGGCGAGTTCTCCGTGCGCAAACATCCGCGCCTCAATCTCTATCTCATGGCCTACCAGACCGGCGGCGCGCAGCGTGGGGTGCATCTGCGCACCGCCACGCATCCCGCGGGCCCGTGGAGCGCGCCGCTGCGCATCTGGAACCCCGATGTGCACGGCTACACCTACTTCATGCACGCGAGGGCAGACATTGTCGGCTACGACGACGGCCTTTCGGAGCCGGGGCGCGAGAACGAGTGGGGCGGGGAATACGGCCCGTACTTCGTCCCCGAGTGGTTCGACGGCCCGGGCACGCCCGAGGGGGCCTGGTCGATCGTCTATACGCTCTCGTCGTGGAATCCGTACACCGTGCACCTGATCCGCACGGTGCTCGGCCCGGCCGGCCTGGCGTCTCCTCAGGTGCGCGGCGCCGGTCTCCCCTGGCCCACGCTCGCCAACGCCGACTTCGCCGGCGGGCTGCAGGACTGGTCGGCCTCGGGAGACACCTTCCGCACGTTCAGCCGCAACGGAAAGCAATGCGTGACGACCTTCACGACGGAGAAGGGGGATGCCGCCGTGGGCCGTCTCTGGCAGGACTTCACGGTGAACGACACCGTCAGCGAGCTGCGCTTTCAGGTGCACGGCGGTCAGGCCGCCGTCCGGCTCGAGCTGGGTGACGACGTTCTCTTCGCCACCCGCGGGCGCAACAACAATGACGTCGACACGTCTGTGCGCTGGAAGCTTGCCGAACACCGCGGCAAAACCGTGCGGCTTGCCATCCACGATGACCTGACGGGAGGGTGGGGCTTCGTCAGCGTCTGCGGATTTTCCTTTCATTGAGCGGCGAAGTCGACAGGCTTTCGCACCGCGCGACGATCCGGCATTCAGGCGGTCGCGGGCTCACACGCCGTCTGCGGGGGCGGCTGGCGCGCGGTCGAGCACCGCATCGCGGCCGTCTGCTTCGGAACGGAAGAAAGTAACGGTTACGCCTTCCAACAGCGCGGCATTGGCATCGCGAAAGCTGCGCAGGCGCTGCTTGGTGTCGACGAGCTCAACGCATTGGGGCAGTCCGGCCGACGGGATCTCGGTCAGGTTCCCGACAAACATCCGGTCGCCGGCCAGATAGCCTCCGGCGACAGGCTGCATGACGGCCTGCCGGATGCCGGCTGCATGCGCGAGCTTCGCAAGATGGGTCGCGAGCGTCGGCGCGAGAAGGCGTGCATGCCATGCGCCGCCGCGGACGCGCGCCCCATGCCGGCAGTACAGGCGCATGACCCACAGATCTGCATCCTGCTCTTCGACCGCCTGCCCCGTTGCCGGCGCGACGCGGGAAACGGGTGCCGGGTGCGCGGCCGGTTGCGGCTCACGGCCCGTGGCGTGCGAAGCCGGCCGAATCCCGTGTGCGCCCGGTCCCTTGGCCAGACCGATGCGTTGCGCACGATAGATGCCGGCGTGTCCCGAAAACAGGTAGGCGACGACGCACGCGATTCCCGCGTAGACTCCGGCCTGTGCGCCGAACAGCTCGATGGCCATGAGGGTCGACGCGAGGGGCGTATTCGAGGCGCCCGCGAAAACCGCGACGAAACCCATGCCCGCGAGCAGCGGCGTCGGCAGGGGCAGTATCCAGGAGAGTGTGCTCCCAAGCGTGGCGCCGATGAAAAAGAGCGGCGTCACCTCACCCCCCTTGAAGCCCGCGCCCAGGGTCACCGCGGTGAAAAGCAGTTTCGCGGCGAAATCCCATGCGGGCAGCGGCGTATCGAACGCTTCGAGGATGACCGGAATGCCGAGCCCGACGTACCGCGTTGAACCGAGAGCGGCGACGGCGAGTGCGAGGATGATCCCGCCGGCGGCGGGGCGCAGCGGAGCATACCGGATGAGCGCTTTGAACCGGTCGCCGACGACGTGCGTCGTGCGCGCGAAGAGCATCCCCACCGTTCCGAAGGCAACCCCCGCCGCAACCGCGGCCAGCAGACCCCATAACGTGAGCTGCGGAAATGACGAGATTACGTAGTGCGTGTGCCCGACACCCCACATTGTCGTCACCTGATCGGCGACGATTGCCGAGGCGAAGCAGGGGAAAATCGCGTCGTAACGCATCTTGCCGATGGCGAGCACCTCGAGGCCGAAGACCGCGCCCGCGAGGGGCGTGCCGAAGACCGAAGCGAACCCCGCGCTCATGCCGGCCATCAGGAGAATGCGGCGTTGCTCGGCGCGCATCCTGAAAAGCCGGGTGAGTTGATCGGCCAGGGAGCCGCCCATCTGTACCGCCGTCCCCTCACGTCCGGCAGAGCCCCCGAAGAAGTGGGTGGCGACCGTGCCGAGAAGTACCAGGGGGGTCATGCGCAGGGGAATTACGCGCTTCGGATCATGGATTTCTTCGAGGATCTGATTGTTGCCGCGCTCGACCGAGCTTCCGTACCGGTGATAGAGCCAGCCGACGAAGAAGCCGCCCGCCGGCAGCAGGGCGATAATCCAGCGATGCGATTCGCGCCAGTCGGTCGCCCATTCGAGTGCCGCGAGAAAGCCGGCCGATGCCGTGCCCGCCAGAAGTCCGACGATCAGAGAGATCCCAAGCCATTGGGCGACCTGGGGCGCAAGAGTGAAAGGTTCGAATCGTGAGCGCATGAGACCTCACCAAATGAAAAAACGCTGACACTTCTACCGTGATTCGGTAGGAGTCATCAGCGTCGAGACCGGCGTTCCACGCGGTTAAGGCGAACTCCATCGCCTGCGGAATTTGTCTTTCAGCCTATCGGAGCAGAAAAGCAGTGTCAAACGCCCGCCGGGATGACCCTCGTCAGCGCGGGCGCGAGAGAACCCTGCCGCGCATTTCCCGCAGCGCGCCGTACATCACGCTCGGCCAAGCGCCGAGCTTCATGTGCTCCGTTGAAGAACCGGCAACCTGCGGTAGAACCGGCTTCGCCCCCACGAAGATACCACGTGCCCGACCGGCATACACTGCGGCCTGTGTCCGCCCGGCGCCCCTCTGCGGTAGGATTCAGGACATGAACAAGGTCGCTCTTTGTATCCTGTCGGCTGCCGTCCTGCTGGTTTTGCTTGTTCCGCGTGCGGGGGCCGGCGCCGCCGTGGTCGTATGGACTCAGGACGGTCGAGCTTTTCGACCTGGTTTCCTGGTTTTCCAGCCTCCCCCTATTTCGCCCTCGCGCTATAGATTTTCAACCTGCCTGAGTTGTCGGTGTCAGCCAGAAACACGAGAACCAATCAACGGCCATGCAGTAGTAGAGGGTCACTCCGAGAGATTGCGTAATATCCTCCACCGACGTCACGGCCCGATTCTTCACCTCGACCGTGTAAAGGTGGTCGGGCGGCGTGGCACCGTAAGCGACAAACGAGAGGCGGAGCGTATCGTCGGCCAGGTATCGGTGGACGACCGAATCACCCCACACGAACTCGTCTGGTCCCTGTACCCCCGTATCCACGGGAATCGGCTCCGGCGTTCTTGGCGCATACAGGTATAGGAAATGCTCCAGGGATTCCCCTGCCTCGACCAAACCGTAGAGAAGCTCGTTACGCTCCGTGACCGTCGGCAAAAAGTTGGAACCAAGGCTCACGCCTTGGTACTCGCTGATTCGCTTGACCGTCGCCGTAGAAATATCGAGAGCAAAGAGTCCGTTTGGCGACGTGCTATCTGTGATCGGATACCGGTATACCAGTGTTCTCCTGTCTGGTGTAAGGCGATAGTCCCGCAGGACAGAGCCGAGAGACTGCATGCTTCCGGTCACGAGGGTCACCGGATCGGGATTGCCGAGCGCAGAACTATAAATACCCTCATGATTCATACCCAGGTAGCGTGAGAAAACGGCTCCGATGGTTCCCGAACCGTCAATCTCCGCGAAGTCATAGACCTTATCGACATTCCGATTGGAGACACTTTCGCCGGCTTGAACGGTTCCTGCAAACCCGGTCACGGCGTCGGCATAGTATAGTCCCGGATAACTGGCGTCATGAGTGGCCCGATACATAACGCCGTTGTTGACTGGGCTGACCTTAAAGTCGTACACCGTACCTGTCGTTACGGGCTTGCTGATGAGCATCGGCGCGTAGGCCACAATGGGCGCCGAGTATAACTGGGCTCGATCCGCGATATACCCTTCCTGCCAATACACGACCCGCGAAGCGTCGGCGGTAAGTTGAGGACATACATCGTCAGAAACTTCGCGACAAACCTGTTCGGTGCCGGCGCTGAAATCGGTGAGCTGAATGGGCGTTCCGCCCGTGATGGCGACCGCGTACAGTGGCGCGTTGATGTAATTCCCCGCCTGATAGATGACGCGCTGGTCATCGGGCGTGATAAGGAAGTTGTCACGCACCTGATGGTTGGCGGGCATCGTTTCCGAGAGCCTCACGCTCGACTGCGTCGACACGTCGAAGGCATAGAGGTATTCGGTACCAGGTCCGTTATAGTCGACGACACAAACGACACGCGAAGCAAGCGGCGATACCTTGCACAGGCGTACGTTGTCCGCGCCATCGGCGTCGATAAAAACCGGATTAAAGGCGTCAACGGTCGACAAATAGAATTTCGCCACACCGGTCTCGCCCCAAGTGTAATACACGTGCTGATCGTCAACGTA
>JAWLHK010000013.1:0-114146 GCA_041690355.1 bacterium
CCGCGCGATCTTCCTCCCGGGCGCCCACTCCCGAGGCCGGGGGTCGGGCAGAACCCGGGGGGGGGGGGAGGGGGAATCGCGGGAAAACTTGTTCTTGAAGCCCCCGCCAATCGCGTGGTAAGATCATGGGATTCGTTTTACTACCGCACGCCGGTACGACCCTGCGCCCGGGTCCTTCCCCCAAAAAGGGGGGAGGCGGCATCAGGGCCCCAGAATCTGGGGAAGTTCGTCCGGCGGAGGCACAACCCGAAAGGAAAAACCATGGCCCACAAGATTGCCGTCAAGGACCTGCTCGAAGCAGGCGTTCACTTCGGTCACAAGACCGGCCGCGCCAACCCGAAGATGAAGCCTTACATCTACGGCGAACGCAACGGGATTCACATCATCAACCTCGACCAGACCGCCGATCTCTTCGACGCCGCGTATCAGGTTGCCGTCGACACCGTCGCCAACGGCGAAAGCGTGCTCTTCGTCGCCACGAAGCGCCAGGCGCAGGAGATCGTCAAGGAAGAGGCCGCGCGCGCCAGTCAGTTCTACGTCACGAATCGCTGGCTCGGCGGCATGCTGACCAACTTCATCACCATCAAGAAGAATCTCGCCCGGCTGCACGACATCGAAAAGATGGAAACCGACGGCCGCCTCGAAGCCTTCACCAAGAAGGAACAGCTCGAGATCTCGCGCGAGAAGGAAAAACTCGTCAAGTATGTCGGCGGCATCCACGACATGAAGCGCCTGCCGGGCGCCATCTTCATCATTGACGTGAAGAAGGAGCACATCGCCTGTTCCGAAGCGCGCCGGCTCAATATTCCGATCGTCGCCGTCGTCGACACGAACTGCGATCCCGACACGGTCGACTACGTCGTCCCCGGCAACGATGACGCCATCCGCGCCATTCGCCTTTTTGCCGGCCGTATTGCCGACGCCTGCCTCGAAGGCGCCGCGATCTTCGAAGAACGCGCCCGGGCCGACAAGGATACCCGCCGCGCCGACGCCGACGAACAGGCCGCCGATGAAGGCCGCCGCCGTGATTCGAAGGTGGCCCGCAAAGTCACCCGCCGCGCCAAGGATGCCGCCCCCGATGCGGGCGAAGCCGCCGAGGCCGCCGAATCCGCGGGTGACAAGCCCGAGGTGGTCGCCGAATCCGCGGGCGAAAAGCCCGAAGTGGCCGCCGGCGAATAACGGCGCACGAATCCAACGGGGCTTTTCGGAGCCCCCTTTTTTTGCCTCCCGCCGAGGGCGAACCGGTTTGCCGGGCGGGAACACGTGGAACCTGAGAACCAGAAGTCTGTGAGGAAGTGAATCATGGCTGAGATTACGGCTGGCGCCGTTCGCGAGCTGCGCGAGAAGACGGGCGCCGGGATGATGGATTGCAAGAAGGCGCTCGAAGAGACCCAGGGCAACATGGAAGAGGCCATCAGCTGGCTGCGCAAGAAGGGGGCCGCCTCGGCCGCCAAGCGCGCGGGCCGTGCCGCCTCTGAAGGGGTCATCGCCGCGACCGTCAAGGGCAACGTCGGCGTGCTGGTCGAAGTCAACTGCGAGACCGACTTCGTGGCCCGCAACGAAGACTTCCAGAACTTCATCGGAACCATCGTCAACCACATCGCCGACAAGGCTCCCGGCTACGTACGCGACGACGCCAAACCCGAAGGGGCCACGGGCGACGCGCTCTACAATCAGCCGTTCGAAGGCGGCTCCAACGTCGGCCAGATCATGGCCGAGCAGGGCGGCAAGATCGGCGAGAACATCCAGGTGGCCCGCTTTGCCCGCTTCGAAGCCACGGGGCCCGCGGTGCTGCAGACCTACATCCACTCGAACGCCAAGCTGGGCGTGCTCGTCGAACTGGGCCTCTCGTCGGCCGACCTCGCCTCGAATGACGACGTGCAGACTTTCGCCAACGACCTGGCCCTGCACATCGCTGCCGAATCGCCGCTGTACCTGAAGCGCGAAGAGGCGCCGACCGATACGCTCGACAAGGAGAAGGACATCGCCCGCACGGCGGCCATCCAGAGCGGCAAGCCCGAGAACGTGGTCGACAAGATCGTCCAGGGCAAGATCGAGAAGTACTATCAGGAAACGGTACTGCTCGAGCAGGCCTTCTTCCGCGAACAGAAGAAGACGATCACCCAGCTGCTCGCCGAGAAGGGCAAGGCCGCCGGCGGCACGCTGCAGATCAACCGGTTCGTCCGCTTCGTGCTCGGCGAATCGGCCCAGCAGACGCAGACGGAGGAGTAATGGCAGCCGCCAAGCCTCGCTATAAGCGCGTCCTTCTCAAGCTCTCCGGCGAAGCCCTCGCCGGAGAGCAGGAATACGGCATTGAGGGGGATACGCTCGAGTTCATCTCGCGCGAGGTCAAAGACGTCGTCGATACGGGGGTCGAACTGGCCATCGTGATCGGCGGCGGCAACATCTTTCGCGGGGTCAAGGGTACGGCCTCGGGCATGGACCGCGCCAGCGCCGATTACATGGGCATGCTGGCGACCGTCATGAACGCCCTCGCACTGCAGGATTCGCTCGAGAAGTTCGGGGTCAAGACCCGCGTGCAGAGCGCCATCGAGATGCAGCAGCTGGCCGAACCCTACATCCGCCGGCGCGCGACGCGCCACCTCGAAAAGGGGCGCGTCGTCATTTTCGCCGCCGGAACCGGCAATCCCTACTTCACGACCGACACGGCGGCCAGCCTGCGGGCGATGGAGATCGGCGCCGAGGTGATCCTGAAGGCGACCAAGGTCGACGGCGTCTACGATGCCGATCCGGCCAAGGAGCCGTCTGCGAAGATGTTCCTCGAGTTGACCTACCTCGAGGTGCTCAACCGCAACCTCAAGGTCATGGATGCCACGGCGATCTCGCTGTGCATGGACAACAATCTGCCGATTCGGGTCTTCAACATGCTGACGCCCGGAAACATCCGCCGCGTCATACAGGGCGAAGCCATCGGAACCACGGTGGTTTCGGCCTAAGCGATACGTGAGGAGAGCTGCTCATGCCCCAGGATGTGCTGAACAAAGCCAAAGAGAACATGTCGAAGACGGTCGACGTCTTTGTCGAAGAACTGTCACGCATGCGTACCGGACGGGCGAACACCAGCCTGCTCGAAGCGCTCACGGTGGAGTATTACGGGAGTCCGGTGCCGCTCACGCAGGTGGCGACCCTGGCCGTGCCCGAGCCGCGCATGATCACCATCAAGCCCTTCGAGGCCCGGCTCATCCAGGATATCGAAAAGGCGATCATGCAGAGCGACCTCGGCCTGACGCCGGCGAACGACGGTAAGCTCATTCGCGTGCCGATCCCCCAGCTGACCGAAGAGCGCCGCAAGGATCTCATCAAGCACGCGAAGAAGGTCGCCGAAGAGGCGCGGGTGGCCGTGCGCAACGTGCGCCGCGACGCCAACGACTCGCTCAAGAAGAAGCAGAAGGCCGGCGAGATGACCGAAGACGATCTGAAGAAATACGAGAAGCTGGTCCAGGAGCTTACGGATCAGACCATCGGCCGCATCGACAAGATCGTCGAGGACAAGGAAAAGGATCTTCTCAAGGTCTGAGTGATGCCCCTCGATCCCGCGGCCCTGCCGCAACATGTCGCCATCATCATGGACGGCAACGGCCGCTGGGCCCAGACGCGCGGACTGCCCCGCATCGAAGGGCACCGCGAGGGGGTCAACCGGGTGCTCGAGATTTCGCGCGCCTGCCGTGACCTGGGCATCCGCATCCTGACCCTTTACGCCTTCAGCACCGAGAACTGGAAGCGTCCCGGCGACGAGGTCTCGGGGCTCATGGATCTGCTGCGCCTGTTTCTGCGGGAACACCGGGCCGAACTGGTCGAGTCGCGCACGCGCCTGAATCCGATCGGTGACCTCACGAAGATTCCGGCCGCGACACGCGAAGAGCTCGAGCAGACCGTGGCCGCCACGGCAGACTGCGAAAAGCACATCCTCAACATCGCCCTCAGCTACGGCGGACGGGCCGAGATCGTTCGGGCCGCGCGCAGCCTCGCCGCCGAGGTACGGGCCGGCACGCTGGCCGTCGAGCAGATCGACGACGAACAGATCGCGGCCCGGCTCTACACGGTCGGCCAGCCAGACCCGGATCTCATGATCCGCACCTCGGGCGAGCAGCGCATCAGCAATTACCTGCTCTGGCAGCTCGCCTACAGCGAGTTCATGTTCCCCGACGAGCCCTGGCCCGACTTCACGCGTGAGCGTTTCGAACGTTGCCTGGCGGCATATGGGCAGCGTGAACGGCGCTTCGGGCTGACGGGCGATCAGGTCAAAGGGCCGTAAGGCCTCATTTCCCCCCGCGCGTACCGCGTACATCTTCAGGCTGCTGAACGCCTCGCCCCCTTTTTCCCCGAGTCATCACTCCAGGCGAAAGAAGCGGCCGCGCGGGTTGCGGGCACCTTGATCCCTGAGGCACACTGAACCCTTTCCGGGTCGCGGCGCGCCGTTTCCGTAAGGGGGCTTGCCGCCGCAGCATCCGCCCCTCGAGAGACGGACCATGTTGTTGCCTCTTGCCCTCGCGTTGTCGCAAGCCTTTGCAGCGCCCGCTACCGCCGCGGCGCCGGCATCTCCCGTCACGGTGACGGCACCGACGGCCGCGACCGCCCCGACGGCCCCGTTGCACTTCTTCGTTCTGGAAGTGACCCGAACGACGTCGGGAGCGGCCGGGCCCGTCACCGCGGCCGTCGGGATGGCTGTCGAAGCGACCCGCACGACGCGCCCCGTAACGGCGCCGACCCTGGCGGCGGCAACCACGTCGGCGACGGGCGTCACGGCTGCTACCGTGCAGTACCTCCCGGTTGTCAACTTTGCCGGCTTTCTCAAGGAGCGCGGCACGCGGCGCCCCATTGCCGATGCCCAGGTCGTCCTGGCCGAACTGGGGATGGCCGCCTTTACTGACCGGCAAGGCTACTTCGAATTCGAGGACGTTCCCGCCGGCGACTACACGGTGGTCGCGCCGGTAGTCGGCTACGAACGCCTGAAGACGACCGAGTCGATCTCGGAGACCGAACGCACCGACGTCACCTATTACATCGAGCCGCTCGCCGGGTCACCCCTCGAGGTCATCGTCGAGGTCGACCGCGTGCGCAAAGAGGTCTCCAAGACCGTGCTCAACCGTGTCGAGGTGAGTCAGGTCGCCGGTACCGGCGGCGACGCGGTCAAGGTCATCACAACCCTCCCCGGGGTCGCCACGTCGAACGAACTCGGCACCGATCTGCTCGTGCGCGGGTCGGGCCCCTTCGACAACCGCATCGAGATCGATCGCATCCAGGTTCCCTTCGTTTACCACTTCGGCGGCCTGCGCTCGGTGCTGCACGAAGACCTGATCGACGGCGTCGACTTCCAGGCCGGCGGCTTCAGCGCCAATTTCGGCCGCGCCACGGGCGGGGTGCTTCTCGCGCGCACGCGGCCGGGCACGACCGAACAGTACCGCGGCGCCGTCGACGTCAACACCCTGCTCAGCGAGGCGTACGTCGAAGGTCCGATCGGTGAGAAGGGCTCCTTTCTCGCCGCCGGCCGCCGCAGCTACATCGACGTCATCGTCGGACCCGTCGTCGAGGAACTCGTTCCGCCCGAGGAGTTGACCTTCAACGTCTTTCCCCAGTTCTACGATTACCAGCTGCGCTTCGACTACCGCCTGACGACCGACGCCACGGTGAACGCCTTCGTGTTCGGGGCCGACGACGTCCTGCAGCTCCTGGTCGGGCGCGTCGACCCGCGCGATCCGGGCGTCACCGGTTCGTTCTACGTGCACCCCTACTTCCACGTCCAGTCGGTGGGCTACACGCAGAAGTGGGGCCGCATCACCAACAAGACCAACGTGTATTACCTGACGCAGGGGCAGGACATCCGCATCGGAAGCGACGGCGGCTTTCTCGCCATCCTGCTGCAGGCGCCCGGTCTGAACAACGACACCAGCGTGCCCCTCGGCGAACGGCAGACGATCAACTTCGGGACCCAGCTGCGCTTCGACCGGGCCACCTTTCGCAGCCGCTTCCCGCGGCCGCCCCGCCCGGGCGAGTCAGACTTCACGTTCACCGACGCCGAGCTCGTCGATTACGAACGCGTCATCAACGGCGGCCAGGTCGGATTCTACGTCGACGACGTCGTGCAGGTGACCGACTCGTGGATGCTCGTGCCGGGCGTGCGCTTCGATTACTACAAACAGGATCGCGGCTACTTCTACGCCGACCCGCGCATATCGACGCGCTGGTCGGTACGTGAAAGCACGACGCTGAAGGCGGCCGTGGGGCGCTACTCCGACTTTCCTTCGGAGCAGCAGCTCGATGGGGAATTCGGGAATACCCTGCTTGAACCCTTCCACGGCATTCACTATGTGGCCGGCGTTGAACACCAGCTCACCGACAGCGACTTCGTCGACATCCAGGCCTATTACAAGACGCTCGAGGGGCTTGTCTACCAGAATCCGCTCGCCGGGGGGCAGTACCAGAACGTCCTTGACGGCAAGGGCTACGGATTCGAGATCTTCTACCGCCACTACCTGACGTCGCGGCTGTTCGGATGGGCCTCCTATGCCTACGCCCGCAGTTTCCGTCGCTACCCGCAGACGGGCCGGTGGGAGCCGTCGTCCTACGATCAGCCGCATATCGTGAACCTCGTCGCCAACTACAAGCTGTCGAACCGCTGGACGGTCGGCTCGCGCTGGCGCTACAACTCGGGCGAGCCCTACACGCCGCTGGTGGATCGGATTTTCGTCGCCGACAAAGGCTTCTACATTCCGGTATCGGGCGAGCGCAACAGCCTGCGCCGCCCGGCCCAGCACCGGATGGACGCGCGCGTGAGCTACGGCTATCCGTTCAATACGTGGACGCTCGAAACCTATCTCGAAGTGCTGAACCTCTACGGCTACGAGAATGTGGCCGATTACAGCAACAATTACGACTACACCGAGCGCGAGGCCTTCTCGCTGCTCCCCGTGCCGGTTCCCGTCCTCGGCATCCGTGCGGAGTTCTGACATGAAATCGCTTCGTTCCACACTCGCCTTCGCCATGCTCGCCACCCTGGCGGCCTGCGGCGGACAATCCGACGATCGCAGCGAAACCATCGTCAAGGCGAAGATTCTCGCCGTTCGCGCCGCAAGCCCCGAACTTCACCCGGGCGGAGTAACGCGGGTCGACGTGCTCGTCGGCGCCCCGGATGCCGTGACCGTGACCGCGTTTACCATTCCGATCGCCCAGGAGATGATCGGTGATTACGCAGACGGCAATGCCGATTTCCGCAACGCGGGCGTGGCGTGGAATTTCGTGACGGCCTCGACCGTCGTGTGCCCGCCCATCGCGGCGCCGCTGCTTCCGCGGTGCATGCCCGTCGACGGCGTGTCTGCCGCCGCCGAGACTCCTGGCGTGGCGAGCACGTGGTATCAGGCCCCCGTCACTCCCGGCACCTACACGATCGCGGCCTTCGTCAAGAATGGCGTGCCGGCGTCGTTGAAACCCGCGCAGCTGCAGGCCGAACTCACGGCGTCGCTGAAGACCCTCAAAGGGATCGTCGTGCGCGCGGCCGGCGAGCCCTTGAACCGCAATCCGGTGCCCCGCGGGCTCACGGTCGAGAAACGCTGGCGTCTGAACGATCCGGAACGCAATCCATACGACCGCACGCCCCTCGAGGCAGGGGGGCTCGACGGCCGTGATGGAGAACTGCTCCGCATCAAGGCGAATTTCGACGATGAAGACATGGAGCGGGTGAGCGCCTACTGGTTCATCACGGCCGGGTCGATCCAGGGCTACGGGCGCACGGACATGGACTACCGCCCGCCCGCGAAGCCGGGAATCGTGAGCCTGATTGCCGTGCTTCTCGATCGCACCGGCGGCAACAACTGGTGGATTCAGGACTTCGCCGTCGGGCTCGACGAGCTGAAACCCGAAGCGCCGGCGCCGGAGGCCCTGCTCGTCGAGAGCGAAGGGCGCCTGTTCTGGCTCGGGTTTGCCGCCGGCGACACCGTGGCCACCGACGTTGCGGCGGGGCTGGCGGCGGGACCGGTCGTGGTCGAAGCCGAAGTCGTGGCTTCACCGGCATACCGTCTCGGATGGCGGCTCGGCGACATGGCCTACGCGGGCGCGCTCACCGAGGGAACCGCGGGCACCCTCACGGCGGCGCAGATTTCAGAGTCGGTACCGACGGGACGGGTTGCGGTGCGCCTCGACCGCCTCGTCAAGCGCCTCCCCTGACCGTTCGGCCTCGGGCCGGAAACCGACAGAGGCTTCTGAAGACCATCGCGGAAGGCTGTCGACTGAAGACTGTCTTCAGGGTTTGCGCAGCGCGACGACCACGGCCCCGGCCGAATCGGCGACGACGATGTCGCCGACCTTGCTGTGAGCCGGGATGGCGTCGGAGCCGAGGCGGATCGTGTAGATCAGCTCGGGGTCGTCGAGGTAGGTGATGCCCAGGGTGAACCATGGCTCCCCATGGTGCAGAAACATCTCCATCCGCTGAATGATCGCTTTTCGCATCGGTTTCCAAGGGTAGCACAGACGGCGTCAGGATTCATGCGTTCGCTTCCGGGACGGTTTGGATGGGGGCGGAGGGGCATCCGCAAAGGCGCCTGCGTTACAATGGTTTCCTTGCCTCACCCCGCCAGGGCCTATGCGTTTTTTTCTTCGCGTCATCTCGTTTCGCCACCTGCGTCTTCACCCCCTGCGCACCGCGCTCACGCTGGTGGGCATTCTGCTCGGCGTGGCCATGGGGGTCGGGGTCGGGCTGCTCAATGAGAGTACGCTTGCTTCGTTCAATGAAATGGTCGAGGGGCTGGCCGGCAAGAGCGATCTGACCATTTCGGTCGGCGGCCGAGCCGGGATGCCCGATGCCACCCTCGATCAGGTGGCGGGGATCGAGGGGGTCAAGGCCGCCACGGCCAGCCTGCGCGTCTCAGGGTATCTTACCGATCGCCCGACAGAGCAGATTCTGCTGCTGGGCATCGATGCGCTGGCCGACCCCGAGTTCCGTACCTTCAAGGTCTCGAGCAAACCCGATTTCGATCCGCTCGCCTTTCTGAACACGCCCGATTCCATCCTGGTGCCGCAGAGCCTGGCGGCCCGCAGCGGCCTGGCAGAAGGGGACCGGCTACGCGTGACGACGCAAGGGGGCATTCTCGAGTTCACGGTTCGCGCGGTCGTCGACGAAGAGGGGGCCGCCAAGGTCTACAGCGGCAATGTCGTCATCCTCGACGTTTTCGCGGCGCAGGACCTGCTCGGGCGCACCGGCACGGTCGACCAGGTCGACGTCATCGCCGAACCGGGGGTTGCGCCCGAGGCGCTTCAGGAGCGGCTGAAAGCGGCTCTGGGTCCCGCCTATCTGGTGGAACGGCCGGGACGCAACGTGCAGGCCGAGAAGATGGTCGAGGGACTGCGCAAGACGACCGACATGCTCGGCATCCTCGCCCTGTTCGTCGGCATGTTTCTCATCTACAACACGTTCAACACGGCGGTCGCCCAGCGCCGGCGTGAAATCGGCATTCTGCGCGCGCTGGGGACTCCGCGCGCCCATATCGTCGGCATCTTTCTGGGCGAGGCGGCCGTTATCGGACTCGTCGGCTCGGCGCTCGGCGTGCTCTGCGGCGTCGGGCTCGCGCGCATGCTCATCGAACAGTACGCCGAGACGGTCAGCAGTTTCTATTTCAAGGTACACCCCGAGGTGGTGGTCTTCAGCGGAACGCTCTTTGCTCGCTCGGTGGCCCTCGGTGTGGCCAGCGCCGTTCTTTCGGCGATTCTGCCGGCGCGCAAGGCCGCCTCGATCTCGCCGCTCGAGGCCCTGAGCGGTGTGAGCCTCGAAGCCGAACGCCAGCGCGGGTTCAAGTGGGCGTTCGCCGGCGGCATTCTGCTTCTTGCCGCCGAAACGGCCATCCTGCTGCGTTCGTGGGAAGAAACCAGCGTCGAAATCGGCGTCATCTCTGCGCTCGTGAGCTTCGGCGCGCTGGCGCTGCTGAGTCCGCTGCTCATCTCGCTGACGACCGCCCTGCTGCGGCCGCTGAACCGGAGCGTGCTGGGGCTCGAAGCCCGCATGGGCGGCGACAACCTCATGCGCTCGCCGGCACGAACCTCGGTGACGGTGGCGGCGCTCATGATCGGCATCACGCTTGCCGTGGCCATGGGCGGCACCTTCGCCAGCCTCTCGGCGAGCCTCGACGAGTGGATTACCGAGGGAATCACGGCCGATCTCACGGTGCGCGGTTCGGTGGCGCTCCCGGGCGCGAATTCCGTCGAGCTGCCCGGCGACCTGGCCGACGAGTTGCGGCGTGTGCCCGGCGTCGAAGACGTGAGCACTTTCCGCATCGTGCCGATTCCGTTTCGCGACGGTGTCATTCACGCCTACGGCGTCGACGTCGCCCCGATCCTCAAGCACTCGAGTTCGCGGTGGACCGAGGGGCGCCGCGATCGCGACGGCGAGCTGCTCCGCCAGCCGGGCCACGTGCTCATCTCCGAGAATCTGGCGAGCCGCTACAACCTGCACCGCGGCGACGAGATGGCGTTGCAGGGGCCCTTCGGCGCGCGCACGTTCAAGGTCGTCGGCGTGCACATCGACTACACGAGCGATCTCGGCTCGGTCGGTTTCAACCGCGAAGATTTTCTCTCGTTTTTCCGCGACCCGCATGTCGACAGCGTCGACCTCTGGCTCGCCGAAGGGGTCGATCCGGTAGAGACCCGCGAGACGCTCAAGAAGATGTTTCCCCAGAAGCAGCTCTTCGTGCAGACGAACGGCGAGTTCCGCGGCGAAATCGAGCGGGCGGTGGCCCAGATCTTCGGCATGGTCGACGTCATCCAGCTGCTGGTCATCATCATCGCGGTCGTGGGCATCCTGAATACACTGCTGATCAACATCATCGACCGCACGCGCGAGCTCGGCATCCTGCGCGCCATGGGATTCACGCGCGACCAGCTCGGCCGGGTCATCGTCTGGGAGGCGGCGTTCATGGGGCTCATCGCCGGCGTGCTCGGCGCCCTGTCGGGGAGCGCATTTTCAATGTCCATCGTGCATCTCATCAACCGCCAGCTGGTCGGTTGGAGCACCGCATTCGTGTTTCCGACCGACAGCGTGTGGAAAGGGTTTGTGGTCGCGGTCCTGAGCGCGCTGATGGCGTCGTGGTGGCCGGCGCGCAAGGTCGGCCGCCTCAATATCGTCGAAGCCATGGAGTACGAATGATGTCTCGACTTGTTCTTCTGTCTGCCTTACTTCTTCTCCCGCTCGCCTTTGCGTGCCAGACCGAACCCAAAGAGGGGCTCGACACGGCGCTGCGCAAACTGGATCAGGTGCGGGGCAAGGTGCAGCTCGGCGAAACGCAGGGGGTGACGTTCGGTCCGTATCCGCATGCCGATTGGCTGGTTCTGGTGCCCGAGAACGCCTCGCCCGGGGCCTTCGAGGTCGAGCCCGCGTTCCGGCGCGAGGCGGGCGACGAGGTCGTGCGGGCGCTGTCGGGGCGAAACGCGCCGATGATGGCCCTGGTGCGCAAGGGAAAGATCGTCGAAGAGGCGCCGCTCATGGAGCCCTATGCCGTACCGAAACTGCTCGCCCGTCGCGCCGAGGTCGTCGGGGGCGTGCGTTTCGTCCGGCTCGTGAACAATTACCGGCCCTACCAGATACGCCAGATCGATTAGGCGCCGGAGCGGATTCAAGAAAAGAGCCGGCGCGGGCGGGGAGCCCGTGCCGGCTTCATTGTCTCGAACGTTGCCGGCTCAGAAGACGGCGCCGACCGTCAGCCCGACGTTCCACTGATTGCCGTCGGGGAAGTTGTCGTCGAGGGCCGTCGTGAGGATGCGATACCCGCCACGGGCGCCCAGCGAGAAGTTGTTCGTCGGCATCCAGGTGACGCCGGCCGCCAGGGGCACGCCGATGGTTTCGTTCGCATCGCTCGACACATCGGCCCCGCCCGAACCGTCAAAGCGGTAGTAGTTCACGCCCGCGGCCAGAAACGGGTCGATCTGGATGTCGCCCTGGCCGATGACCTCCATGAGGTTGAGGCGCAGCAGCGCTTCACCGGCCGAGCTGATCAGTTCGCCATCCTGACCGAGGGCAACGTTACCGATGGTGACGTCGGCCAGGGAGTTGGCGGCCCCGAAGTAGCTGACTTCGACACCCACCGGGCTGTTCATCCCCCAGATGCCGCGCAGCTCCCAGTTGCCGCCGACGTCGAGTTCGTCGTCGATGTCGCCGGTAAAGCTGTTGACGCCGCCGCCGAGTTCGACGGCGAAATTGTTGGTCTGAACCGGCTCGGGCTGCGGCCGCGGGATGACCGCTTCGTCGACCTCGACGTCGCCCTCAGCTTCGAGGCCGGGCTCTTCGAGGATGACTTCAGACTCTTCCTCTTCCGTAAACCAGCCTTCGTCACCCTGGGTCTGCGACCACGCCGGCGTCGCTGCGGCCAACACCAGCGCCAGCAGGAATGTAAAGCCAATACCGAGGATTCTGGACATTGCGTCCTCCTTTTTCAGTGCACGAGAATTCCACGGCGGTATCCCGAACGCACCGCAGGGCCCGCATGGAGCCATGCAGGAAGCGCGGGTTCCGCTGTGTTCATTTCGCGTGCCGCGTGGCGATCTGCCAAGGGCACCCGATGAGGGAGAGGCCCCTCGCCCGGAAATGTGCAGAAAGGGGGAGGGGCCGGGCGGAAAGGGTCGTACGAAAGATCTTGCAGGTATCCGCTCCGGGCGGATATCATTTGTCTTTTGAGCGTTCCGTATTACGGATTGCTCGGGAGGGGAGACATGCGAGTTTTCTGGGTGGCGAGCCTGCTCGCGGCGCTCGTTCTATCGGCGGCGCCCGGGCTGTCCGGTGCCGATGCAGAGGGGCCGCAACTATCCCCATCGCATCAGGCGAAGCTTCTTCTGGTTGCGCTCTCCTTCTTCCGCGACATGCCGTCCGAGGGGGCGAACCTGAACGTCCTCGTACTCGGGTCGTGCCCGCTGGCCGACGCCCTGGCTGAAATGGACGGCAAGGCGCTCAACGGCAGGTCGCTGCGCATGGAGAGCCTGCGCGAGCGCTCCAGTGAGTCGGCGCTGCGCAAGCGGTTCGCCGAGCGCCCCTATGCGGCTGTCGTCGATTGCAGCCGGCGTACCGATCACGCGAAGGCCGTGGCGGCTGCCGCTTCCGTACACAAGGTACTCCACATCACCGGCGATTCGGCTACGGTCGAGGCGGGTGCGGCCCTGGGCACCGAGGTACGTAACGGGCGTCCGGGCCTGGTGCTCAATCTCACCACCGTTCGCACGCTCGGCATTTCCTTTGACGGCCGCCTCGCGGGCGCCGCCAGAATTCTTCAGTAAGGAATCTCCCGTGCTTTCACCCGCATTTCTGATTCTCGCATTCGCCGCGTCGGTGACTTCGCCCGCGCCTCTCGCGATGACTGAAGGTGTGTCGTCGCCTGTTTCCGTAACCGCAGAAGCCGCGGCAGCCCCCGTGACCGGCGCATCGGGAGGCGCCGTGGGCGACTTCGGCGACATCACAGGCGGCAGCAGCCTCGAAGACCTGCTCCGTTTTTCCTTGCACGAGGAGAAGAACGTCTCTGTGCAGGCTGCCAGCAAGTACGGCCAGTCGGTGCGGCGTACGCCCGCGAGCGTGCTCGTCATTTCGCGGGACGAAATCGTGCGGCACAAGTACCGGAGCATTCCCGAAGCGTTGCAGGCGGTGCCCGGCTTCTTCGTCTACAACGACACGCTCTACGATTTCGTGAACGTGCGGGGCATGGGGCTGCCCGGCGACTTCAACACGCGCGTCCTGCTGCTGCTCAATGGCCACACGCTCAACGTGAGCGCCGGGCCCGGGGGCGCCAACCTGCACGACTTTCACCTCGACATTCAGTCGGTCGAGCGTATCGAAGTCATACGCGGACCCGGCAGCGTGGTCTACGGAACCGGCGCGTTCTTCGCCGTCATCAACGTGATCACCGTCGCGCCGGACTCTGAAAGCACGAACTATCTGTCGGCAGGCGCCGGCGGGCCCGACGCCATCGGTGAGGCCAGTCTTGCCAACGGCGGCCGGAGCGGCGAGTGGTGGTGGCAGTTTCTCTCGCGCGGTTATGCCGACAACGGCATTGAAAGGTACTTTGCGGCGTACGATCGCGCCGCGCCCGGCGCCGACGCGCGGGCGACCCGCGACGGGACGAGCCGGGAGGATCGCGATCGCGCCACCGGTGTCTACGGCCGTCTCGGCTGGCGCGAGTTCACGCTGTCGGTCTACGGCGCCTCGCGCACGAAGCAGGAGCCGACGGCGCAGTTCGAAACCGATTTTCCGGCGACGGCCAACTACGCCGCCGATCACCGTGGCTTCGGCGAATTGACCTATCAGAAGCAGTGGGAAACCTTTCGCCTCATCGGCCGCGCCTTCGGTGACTACGGCAACTGGCAGGACCATCTGCTCTATGATGGCGGCATCTATCGTGACATGATTGAGGATCGCAAGGGCGGTACCGAGCTGCGCGGCGTGCTGCAGACCGAGCGTCATGAATTTCTCCTGGGGGTCGAGGCGAACCGGCACGCGGTCTTCATGCCTTCGGGCGATCTCGAGCCGTACCGGCTGCAGGTCGCCGATCCGAATCGCATCTGGTTCACGACCGCGAGCGTCTACGCACAGGAGAGCTGGCAGCCGGTGAACCCGCTCCTCTTCGTCGCGGGGGGGCAGTTGAACACGAACAACCTCTACGACCCGTTCCTCGCGCCGCGGGCGGGCATCCACGTTTTCCCCACCGAGACGCAGACGATCAAGCTTCTGTACAGCACGGGTATCCGTCAGCCGACGGCCTTCGAGCGCTTCTTCGCCGATCAGGATTTCTTCATCGCCAATGCGGCCCTGACGCCCGAGTTCATCCAGACGGGAGAGCTTTCGTACGAGTTCTATCCGGTCGAGAATCTGCGCACGTACCTCGGCGGATTTCTGAACCGTTATGACGACGTCATCACGGCCATCAACGTGCCCCGTCCCATCGCCGACGACCCCGAGCACACGGTCAATCAGTTCGTGAACCAGGGCTCCATCCGTTCGTACGGAACCGAGGTGCATCTCGAGGCCCGGCTGCCGGGCGCGTGGACCGCCTTCGGCGGCGTGACCTGGCAGCGCGCAAAGGACACCCTCACCGGGTTGACGCCCGATGCGAGCCCGGCCTGGCTCGGGAATCTGCGTGCCGCAGGACCGGTGGGCGAAACCCTTCTGCTGGGCGTGGACGCCAACTACGTGGGCAGCCGGCGCCTGACCTCGGGCGTGGGGGCCGCGAACCCCTACTGGCTGGTGAATGCCGCCCTCTCGACGAAGCGGTTCGACAGCGGCTTCCAGGCGTCGGTGCGGGTACGCAACCTGCTCGACGTCGACTACGAAGAGCTGGTCTCGAGCGACCACGCGCCGCTGGTCACGGTCGCTCAGCGCCCGCTGACGGCGGTCATGCGCGTCGATTATCACTACTGAGCACGCACGCACTGCAGGCAGGAGCGGGGCGGGCGTAGAGTAGACTACCGGAAGATCATCAAGATCGACGCTGGAGGATATTCGAGCCTGCCTGGCGTTCGCTGCCGACCGCGTACGAAAAATGGTTTCGATACCACCTTCGGCTTGAAGCTTCCCTTCGACCACAACCTCTCGCCTCGCCTTTGCCGGCTCCTGCGATAGGAAGCGGACCGTTCACCCTGCCGCTGCCATGCGGGCGGCCGCCTTCTCGGCCTCCCGCCGCGTCCGCGCATGCTTGAGAATCGTCGGTATCAGGTTCCGCCGGAGGACGGCCGAGGCCGAGAGTACGCCGCCGAAGAGCGCGCCGCCGACGCCGCAGGTTACGATGTCCTGGCCGGTCAGGTAGAGCCCCTTCACGGGTGACTCGGCGCGCAGGAAGCGCTGGCGGAACCGTTCGGGCGTGTGCTCGATGCCGTAGATTTCGCCGTGCCCGTAGTTGCAGAAGTTCTGGGTCGTGAGCGGCGAGCTCAGCTCATAGACGTCGACCTTGCCGCGGATTTGCGGCACGTGGCGGTAGAGCTCTTCGAGCAGGCGCTGGGCGAACTTCTCCTTGAACGCTTCGTAGTCTTCGCCGCGCTTTTTCCAACGCGAACCCTCCCACTTCGTCCACCACTCGTACGGCGTGATGGTGATGACGTCGATCGTCGAACGTCCGGGATGACGGTTCTCGAAATCCGGATCCTTGGCCGACGGAAACGAGACGTAAACGACGGGGAAGGGGGCGTCCGGATCCGATCGCTGGGCGGCCAGGTTCCGCTCCGGATTCTCGTTCGGATAGATCCAGAGGTTGTTCTTCGGCAGGTCCAGGCTCTCGGTCGACTCCTTGAGGCCGATGTACAGGCACATGTGCGCGGCCGAGGCGCGGATCGGCTTCATCTTGCGAACCAGACCGCGGCGTTCGGCGACCGGGCGGGGCAGCAGCCGGTTATAGGTCACGTCGACGCCGGCGCCGCTGATGATGACCGGCGCGCGCAGAACGGCGTCATCGGCGGCCATGCGCACGCCCACGGCGCGGCCATTCTCGATCACGATCTCCTTCACGTCCGCATTGATGAGCACCTTGCCGCCCGCCTGCTGAATCAGCGGAATGATCGTCTCGGCAATTCGTCCCGAGCCGCCGATCGGATAGTATCCGCCCTCGAAGTAGTGGTTGGCCACCATGGCGTGAATCATGAAGCTCGCCTCGCCCGGCGCCAGCCCGTAATCCCCGTGCTGCGCCGTGAGCACGGCGATAAGCTTCTGGTCGCTCGTGAGCTCCTCGAGAACCTCGCGCACGGTGCGGTTCGAGTATTGGAGGAATTTGCGGCGCAGCAGCGGGCCGGCTACGGCGGCGATGGCGCGCGGCAGCGCTTTCGCGGCGTGAAAGGGGAGGCTCGTTTTCAAGGCCGCGTCGACCAGCTCGAAGTAGCGGTCGATGGCCTTCTCTTCGCCGGGGAACCGTTGCATCAGCATGGCGCGCAGGTTCTTACGGCCCTTGGGGAAGGGGAAATGTTCATCGCCAAGGATGACCCGGTCGTAAACCTCTCCCATATCGGCCCATTCGAGCTTGCCGTCGGTCACCTCGTCGAAGACGGCCCGCAGGACGCTCCCCCGCTTCACGTCGCCGATGTAATGGACACCGACGTCCCATTCGTAGCCCGGCCGGTGAAAGATGTGCGTGAAGCCGCCGACGGTGTAGTGCCGTTCGAGTACGAGTACTTTATTCCCCGCTTCTTTCGCGAGAAGAGCGGCGGCCGTCAGGCTTCCGATGCCCGACCCGATGACGATGACGTCGTAAGTATCGGTGACCGGGCGCCGCTTGTACGGTTCGGCAATGGGCGGGGTGGCCTGCATGTCATTTCTCCTTGTCTACGGCGTATACAGCCGGCTGATTGCGAGTGGGTTTCGCGCCGAACGCGGTGATGAACCGGCCGACGGAGCGGAAGTAGAGGGATTCGAACGCGGGGCGGTCGACCTGGAGTTTTCCCGCGAGAAACAGCGAGACGAGCCCGTGCACCTGGGCCCAGATGCTGAGCGCCGCGTCTTCGGGATCGTCCGTTTTCAGGAGGCGCTCGTCGGCGCATTCACGGATGCGGTCGACGAGAAAGCGAAAGGTGGCCGCATCCTGCCAGCCGGGGCCGGCCGCATGGAGCGCGGGCGAGGAATCGAGAAAGATCAGGGCGTAATCGCGCGGGTGATCGAGCGCGAACTCGAGGTAGGCCCTCCCCGAGGCGAGAAGGCGCTCCCAGGGGCCGGGCTCTGAAAGCGAGCGCTGGAGATATTCGAAGAAGATGCGATGCCCTTCGCCGCAGACGGCGCGCACGAGGGCGTCACGGTTGGCGTAGTGGCGGTAGATGGCCATCGGCGTGATGCCCGATCGCGCGGCGACGGTGCGCATCGTGACGGCGTCGATCCCCTCGGTGAGAAAGATCGCGCGGGCGTCGGTCAGGATGCGGGCGCCGGTTTCAGTTCGCATGTATACACTGTATACTGCGAGCCCCGCTCGTTGTCAAGGGGGAGACTGCCGATTTTTATCCGCCCAGAATCCGTTCCACCAGCAGCACGCTCATCACCGTTACGGCTGCCGTGGCCATCAGGTTCAGCCAGAATCCGGCGCGCGCCATGGCCTCGCCGGGTACATGCCCGCTGCCGTAGACGATGGCGTTCGGCGGGGTCGCCACCGGGAGCATGAAGGCGCAGCTGGCCGACACCGCCACGGCCGTCATGGCCAGCAGCGGCTGAAGTCCCAGGGTCGGCGCAATGGCGGCCACAATCGGCAGCAGGGCCGCCGTCGTCGCCGTGTTGCTCGTCAGTTCGGTCAGAAAGATGACGAAGAGAACGAGGGCGGCGAGGATGACGAGCGGCGGGAGCCCGCTGAGACCCCCCACCTGGGCCCCGAGGTATTCGGCCACCCCGTTGGCGCGCACGGCTGCCGCCAGGCTGAGGCCGCCGCCGAAGAGAAGCAGGATGCCCCAGGGAAGCCGCACGGCCGTGCTCCAGTCCATGGTGAACGTTCGCGCACGCGCATCGACCGGGATGAGAAAGAGCAGCAGGGCCGCGCTCACGGCGATACCGGTGTCGTCGAGGCCGCCGAGCGGAGGCCAGCGATTGAGCAGCGGCCGGAGAATCCACGCGAGCGCCGTGAGTACGAAGACGAAGAAGGTCACCCGCTCGCCACGGTTGGGCGACCCGAGGCCGGCGTACATCGCGCGCGCAAAGGCGGGTTCGAGCGGTATGCGCAGGGCATGGAGCGGAAAAAGGAAGCGCGTCAACAGCCCCCAGGCGAGCGGCAGCAGTACGGCCACCAGGGGAATGCCGTAGAGCATCCACTGTGCAAAACCGATGCGGATGCCCATCTGGCGTTCCGCATAAGATGCGAGAAACAGATTCGGCGGCGTGCCGATGAGGGTGCCGAGTCCGCCGATGGAGGCCGCCCAGGCGATGCCGAGCATGAGCGCCAGGGCGAAATGGCGCTGGTCGTCGCCATGCATGCCGGCGGCCTTTTCCCGGAGCAGGCCGATCACGCTCACGGCGATGGGGAGCATGATGATCGTGGTCGCCGTGTTCGAGACCCACATGCTGAGCACGGCCGTGACGAGCATGAAGACGGCGATGATCCCCGCGGCCCGCGTGCCCGCCATGCGCAACGCAAAGAGGGCGATGCGCGTGTGCAGCCCCCAGCGCTCCATCGAGAGGGCGAGCACGAATCCGCCGAGAAAGAGAAAAATCGTCTCGTGTCCGTAGGGGGCGGCGGCGGCGCCGATGCCCGCGATGCCGAGGGGCGGAAAAATCGCGAGGGGGAGCAGCGCCGTCGCGTAGACCGGTATCGCCTCGGTCATCCACCAGACGGCCATCCAGACCCCGACCGCGGCGGTGGCGCGTCCGGCAGCCGTGAAGGGGACGGTGTCTCCGGCCGGATCGACGAAGGCGGCCGGAAGAGCGGCCCAGGCCAGTACGGCGAGCACGGGCCCGAGGGGTAGTCCCAGCCAGCTGACGAAGGAGCGGTCGAAGCGCATGCCTTCATTCAATCGGCCATCCGGCCGGAAGGCAAGCCGGGGGGCCTGGCGGCCGACTCCCGGTTCGGCCTGCGGAGCCCGGGTTCAACCGGCTCCGCAGGTGCGAGGCTCCGTCAGCGAACCGCGGCGATCGCGGCGTCGTAATCCGGTTCCTGCGTGATCTCGGGAACCTGTTCGCTGTAGACGACCTTGTCGTTCGCGTCAAGCACGACGACGGCGCGCGAGAGCAGCCCGGCCAGTGGGCCGTCGGTCATTTCGGCCCCGTAGGTGCTGCCGAAGTTGCGGTCGCGCATTTCGGAAAGGGGGATGACGTGCGAAACGTTTTCGGCCGTGCAGAAGCGCTTCATGGCGAACGGAAGGTCGCGGCTGATCGTCAGGATGACGGTGTCGGCGAGCTTGCCCGTCTCCTGCTCGAAACGGCGGGCCGAGGCGGCGCAGACGCCCGTGTCGAGGCTGGGCACGATGTTGAGAATCTTCTTCTTGCCTGCGTAGTCGGCCAGCGAGACCTCTTTGAGGTCGCCGCCGGTGAGCTTGAAGTCGGGCGCCTGCGCGCCGACGGCGGGAAGCGAACCCTTCGTGTGAATCGGATTGCCCTTGAACTTGATCTCGGCCATGCGGAACTCCGTTGACGTTGAAGAGGATTGGGAATGTTTTCGCGCGCCGCGAGGGCGCAGGAGTGAACCTATCATGCTAGCATGCCGGCCGGCAGAGCGATCGGTTTGCGGGCCCTCTTTCTTTTGGTGTGACTACCCTTGCACACCAGATCAGTCGTGATTACAGTGCAGGGAGAGGAGTCAGCCATGCACCCGATACTCAAGACCATCGCCGTCGCCGCCGTCGTCGCGGTTCCCCTTTACGCGTATTCCGCCGAGCAGGCCGCGAAGGCGCCTCCCAAGGCCTCACCGGCCGGCGCCCCGAAGGCTCCGTTCAATCCGCCCGACCCCGACACCATACCCGAGGGGCCTGTGGGTGAGGCCATCACGCTCGGGCGCAAGATTCTCACGAATACGCAGCGGTATGCGAAAGATCATGTGGGCAACGGTCTGAACTGCACGAGCTGCCATCTCAACGAAGGGCGCACGCAGTGGTCGGCCCCGTGGGTCGGCCTCTGGGGAGTCTTTCCCGAATACCGTTCGCGCAACGCCCGCGTGAACGTGCTTCAGGAAAGGGTCAACGATTGCTTCGAACGCAGCATGAACGGCAAGGCGCTCGATCCGGTGAGCAAGGAAATGACCGCCATTCTCGCCTACATGCATTGGCTCTCGCAGGGGGTTCCGACCGGCATGGACGTCGAGGGTCGCGGCTTCAAGCGCATTCAGGCGCCGAAGAAGCCCGACCTGGCGCGCGGCAAGAAAGTATACGCAGACAAGTGCGCGAGCTGTCATGGCGCCGACGGTCAGGGGATGACCATGCCTGACGGGGCGTACATGTTCCCCGCGCTCTGGGGCCCGAAATCGTTCAACATCGGCGCCGGCATGGCCCGTCTCGATACCGCTGCCGCCTTCGTTGCTTCGAGCATGCCGCTGGGGCAGGGGGGTACGCTCACCGCGCAGGAGGCCTACGACGTCGCCCTGTATTTCACGACGCAGCCGCGCCCCGACTACGCGAAGAAGTCGGCCGACTGGCCCAAGGGGGGTAAGCCTCGCGACGCGCGGTACTGAAGCCATGCCGTCGCGTTATCCGCACCTTTCAGCCTTTGCAGCCGCTTTACTGCTTCTCCTTCTCGCGGCGGGCGAGAGCCGCGCCGCCAACTGGATTGCCGTTCAGGGGGCCGATCCGGCCACGCAACCGACGCATCGCCTGCGCGGATTCATTCAGACGGGCTACCAGCAGAACTTCGGCGAGCCGGTCGAAGGGTTGACCGGGCTCGCGCAGTTCAACGGGCAGCAGGCGATCTTCAACGTGGTCGGCCCCGAGGATGCGACGCGGACGTTTTTCCTGCGCCGCGCCCGCCTTTCGGCGCAGGGCCTGGCCACGATTCAGCCCGCGCCGATCGGGTATCGGCTGCAGGCCGAGTTCGCGCCGAACATCCTGACGCGCACGTCGGCCGTCGTGCTCACCGACGCCTTTCTGCACGCGCGAATCCTGCCGGGCCTGCGCGTGAAGCTCGGACAGTTCAAGCTGCCCACCCTGGACGAAGGGCTCGAGGGAAATCCGTACGTCGGCGATTTCATCCACTACACCGGCGCGGCCCTGCTTCTGAACGAAAATCCCATCCGCCGCAATCCGGCGACGGCGATCAACGAATTTTCCGGCGGAGGTTTCGGTTTCCGTGACGTGGGCGTCCAGGTCTACGACTGGCATCGCATCGACCGATGGGAGGGAACCTACGCGGTCGCGTTGAGCAACGGCCGCATGGGGCTCGACGACAACAATGCCAAGGACGTCAGCACGCGCGTGCAGCTGGCCTACGTATTCGACGGAAAAACGCAGGCCCTGGAGCGTGACGACGCCATGCTCTTTGCCTGGTATCTCGCCGGGCGCCGTCCCTTCGCTGCGGGAGAGTATCCGCGCATCCGCAAAGGGGTCGGCGCGCAGTGGGACGTGAAGCCGTTTCGTGTGCGGGCCGAGTACGTGCTCGCGCAGGGGATGATCGAGACGGGACTCGCGCCGCCGTTCGTGGGCGGGAGCCCCGGGCTTGTCGCCGATGGCACGGCGCGCGCCTGGTACGTGGAGGGCGGGTGGCGGTTTCTGCCGCGCTGGGAGGCGAATGCGCGTTATGACGTTTACGATCGGATTCCCGACGATTTCCCGCAACGCCGCATTTTCCGCACGGCTACCCTGGGAACTCAGTTCGTGTGGAGCCCCCTCCTGCGCGTTCTCTTGAATTACGACATCCGCCGCCTCGAGGCGCCGGGGGGCAATGCCGACGCGCAGATCCTCGCCGACGCCATGGCCGACCGGGCCACGCTGCAGGCGGTCATCGGCTGGTGAAGGCGCAGGCGCGAGCGGTACGCGAAGGCGAGCCGGTACGGCCGGAGGCTATCCGCCGACAATCCGCGCGGCCCCTTCGAGACTGAGCGCCGCGATGGTGATCTGCGGATTGACGCCGAGGGCTTCGGGAAAGGCGCTCGCGTCGAGCACCCAGAGGTTCTGCTGCCCCTTCACGCGGCCCTCGCCATCGGTCACCGTTCCCCGGTTCGCGCCGCCGAACGGGTGGGCGGTGTAGAGGTACTGCATGCCCGGGGCCACCGTCAGGCCCTCGGGCGGCGCGGCCAGCCACCCGGTTCCCCGATGGGAAATCAGGGTGCGCCTCGCGCCGGCCGCCAGGTACATTTCGACGGACCGCCGGTAATAATCGAGCGTTCTCGCGACGTCGGATTCCACGAGCGGATAGTCGATGACGGCATTCCCCGCACCCGAAAGGCGCACGCGTCCGCGCCCCGCCGAGCGGAGCAGCATGACGGCCCCGGCCAGGTGGCGGTAGCGGCGCAGGATCTCTTCATGCAGTTCCCCCTGCACCTGCGGCTGCACCGAAAACGACATCGCCTGATTTGAAACCCCTTCGATGAGGTAGCCCGGGCCGCGCCGGCCGTAGACGTCGGCGAACTCGAGTACGCCGTAGGCCATGGGGATGCCGTTGTGGGCGTCGACCGGATCGTCGAAGTCTCCCCAGGTCAGCGTCTGGAGGTGAAACTGAAGCCCTTCGCCGGCCGCGATGCCGCTGCGCAGAAGGATGGCCGGCGTCTGCACGACCCCCGCGGCGAGCACGACGATATCGGCCCGGAATGTATCATCACGCGCGATCACGCGCCAGCCGCCGCCGTCTTTTTCAACGCGCTCGACCTCGGTATCGGAAAAGACGCGCGCCCCGGCCTCTTCGGCTGCGGGGATGTAGGTGAGATTCATGGACTGCTTGGCGTTGTACGAGCAGCCGAAGTGGCGGAAACCGCATTGGACGCAGTTCGGACTGTTGTGCCGCAGCCGCTCGCCCGCCCAGCCGAGCCGGGCGGCCCCCAACCCCACAAGGTAGTTGGCGCGGTTGATCTGTTCGCGCGTCATCTGCGTGACGCCGAGCGCGGCTTCGACTTCGTCGGCATGCCGGTTCAACGCGGCCCAGTCGATGGCCGAGCCGTAGGCCGACCACCGGTCCACCATCTCCTCGGGCGGGCGGAAACAGAGGGCGTCGTTGATGACCGTCGATCCGCCGACGACGCGCCCCTGCAGCACGGTCACGCTGCCGTCTTCGGTCGCCTGCAGGCCGCTTCCCGCATACAGGGCCGGCACCATGTCGCGCTCGATCTGCGTGAAGTCGCGCGCGGTCATGCGCGGACCCGCTTCGAGCACGGCAACCCCGTCGCCCCAGGCCTTCGCGAGCACGGCCGCAGCGGGCGCCCCGCCGGCGCCGGAGCCGATGACGACCGCTTTGAATCGATGTTCTGCCATGGCTTCAGGGAACCTTTTCGTCCCAGGTGAAGAGGGCCGTCTGCCCCGGAGCGCGTCCCGGATGCGCTTCGCCGGGAATCGTCGGACCCGGATAGCCCATCACGGCCCATCCGGCCGGTGTGCTGGAAAAGGATGAGGCCGTGGCCGCGTGCAGAAAGCCCCAGATACTGCGGCGCAGGCCGATGCGGCTCGTGCGCCAGGCTTCGGCGTGCGCCGCCTGGGCCTCGGGCGACAGGCGGCTGAAGCGGGTGAGCCCCCAGGTGGCATGCTCGAAGAGATGCAGCGAGACGCCGAGCAGGCGCCGCTGCTCGGCGGTCATGCGCATGAGCATGGCGTCGACGTCGTGCGCCGGATCCCAGGCGCCGGCTTCAATTGCCTGCCTGCCTGCGGGACCGACGATGGCGGCTGCCGCGGCGGCGACCACGCGCGCCTGCCGGTTCGAAAGGTAATGCAGGGGAACGAGCGCCACGTCGGGCTCGTCGCTGAGCAGGGTGGGAACGGCTTTGGCCGCGCCGTAGCCGAGCAGCGCCAATGCGCTCAGCTTCAGAAAGTCGCGCCTGCGCAGCCGGTGTGCCGGCGGCGGTGGGGGGAGGGTGGGCTCGTGCATGCGAATTCAATTATCCTTGGTCGGGGCCGTGGATGGCAAGCAACACCGTGCACCGGGCGCCGATGGGGTACCATCTAGGGATGCCGGCACTGCGCTTCGGAATCCTTGCGATCGGGTTACTCACCGCAGCACTGTTTGCGCCGCTGCGTGCGATGGCCGCTCCGATCACGGACGCAGCCTCTGCTCCGCTTTCCTTCACGCAAGCCGTCATTCCCACCGCGACGCCGGTAACGACGGAGTCGCAGTCGACGGTCACCCAGGAACCTCCCGGATACGGCCTGCTCCCGGCTGCGGCCGCCGTATTTCCCGGCATTCTCGTGCACGGAACCGGCCATCTCGTCGCGGGCGACAGTGAAGGCGGTCTTGCGCTGCTGCGTTGGGAGGGGCTGGGGGCAGCCCTGTTCTTCGGCGGCGTGATTCCGCTGGGTCTCAGCGGAGCCTCGCGACAGGTGGTGCGTCCGCTCTATTATCTGTCCATCGCCGGCGCAACGCTGTTCGCCGTCACCTGGTTCGCCGACGTCTACGGCGCGGCCACGGGAGGCCGTCCGCAGGCGGCGCCGCTCGGCATGCGCCCCATCTGGGGGAGTGAAGCCGGGTATGTCTGGATCGACGACCCGCAGTTCGAGTACGACAGCTTCTTCCGCGTCGCCGCGCCGCTGCACATCGGCCGCCTGGGGCTCGCGCCGGAGGCCTGGATCAGCCTCGCCACTCCGCATGACATGATCCGCGTCGAGGCCACCTGGCGCATCTCGGGTCCGCTCTCCAGCACGCTTCTCCGGGACGAGACCTCGCTCGACGCCGTCCTTGCGGTCAGCCGGTGGAATTTCAGTCCCGAAGGGTTCCGCGTGTGGACGACCGATCTCGCGCTGCGCGGCCGCTACGACATGTTCCGCCTCAACCGGTCGCTGGCCGGTTCCTTCGCCGAAGGGGAACTGGGCTGGGGGCTCGAGAGCTTCACCTACGATGTTCCGCACCGGTCGCTCGAGGGCGATACGGCCGCGCTCCTTCTGGCCCGCATCGGCTACGGTGTGCGGTTCGGTACGCCTCCGGTAGGCCACGGCGAGGCCGTGCTGTACTACGATCACCGGCATGACGACTGGCTCGGCGGCTCGGGCTTTGGCGGACTGGGTGACGGGGTGCTCGGCCATTGGGGAATCGAAGGGCGCTGGTTCTTCACGGAGCACTGGGGGATCGCCGCCGAAGTCGGCCAGGGGGCAGCCTGGATGACGCGCGCCGATCTTGTCTACCGCGGGGGGATGCCGTGAACGCGCATCGGCATGGGTGGAAACGGAAAGCGGCGGCCTTCGTGCTCGCCCTGTTGGCGGCATGCGTCATCGAACCGGCCGAAGAGCGCGCGCTGCTCGACGACGTGGTCGGCCGGGGGAGCGCCGGCGGCGTCCGGTTCCGCGTCGAGGGGGGCCTTGCGGGCATCCGGAACCTCTCCCCGGGACAGATTGAACTCTGGTTGCAGGCGCCCGCGGTGCGCATCGCCGTCGAGGCGGCCCCCGGCGCCGTCACGGCCTGGACGATCACGGCCCGCAATGCGGTGACCGACGCCGCGCTGGTTTTCGCCGGGAACGCTTCGGGAAGCGTGCGCGCGCTCGGAGCGGGGGCGACGGCGAACACCCTGCGCTGGCAAACGGAACTTCCGTCCGGCGCATCGTCGCTCCTGCTGGGGCCGCCCGACGTCGGTTCACGATCGCCGTGGACCTTCGCGGTGCTCAGCGACGTACAGGAAGCGATCGGCGACGTCGGCGATATCTGGGCGCGCATGGCCGAGGACCCGGAGATCCGCTTCGTGGTCTCTACGGGCGACCTGACGGAACAGGGGGAACGCGAGGAGCTGCTCGCGTTTCAGGCGTCGATGGCGGCGCTGCCGGTTCCGCTCTATTCCACGGTGGGCAACCATGAGCTGGGCGTGCCGCCCGACGCCTGGCATGCGCTGTTCGGTCCGTTCAACTTTCAGTTCCTGTACCGCGACGTCGCGTTCACGTTTGTCGATTCGGCGAGCGCGACGGTCGACCCTCGGGTCTACGATCGCCTCGATCGGTGGCTGCAGGGCGCGCGAGAGCGGTATCACGTCTTCGTGACCCACGAGCCGATTCTCGATCCGGTCGGCGAGCGCAACGGCGGTTTCCGCAGCCGCAAGGAGGCGGGCAAGCTGCTGCGCATGCTGGCCGTGAATCAGGTAGACTTGCTCTTCTTCGGGCACATCCACTCGTTCTATGCCTATTCGCTCGGCGGAACCGAGACGTACATCTCCGGCGGCGGCGGGGCCATCCCCGAGCGGCTTGACGGCATCGGCCGCCACTACCTGCGCGTCACCGTCGACCCGGTGCGCGAGGAGGCCATCGTGTCCGTCGTGCGTGTGGACCCGTAGCGGAAGCGCGAAGCGCTGACTTCGCTTCGCGGATGCCCAATTCCCGATGCCCTGCGAGGGCATCCATCATGAGGCTCTTGGGTGTTCTCAAGTCCTTGCCGCCAAATCGTCAATCGTCAATTGTAGATTGTCAATTTGCCTGATTCGTCACTCCTCACTCGTAACTCGTCACTTGAGTCAGGGGCGTGCCTCTTCGCCGGCCTGTGCCTGCGCCGGCTCGGCCGCCTCGGCCTGCCGCACGCACTGGACTTCGGCTTGAATCTTGACGGCGTTGGCCACCAGTACGCCGCCGGTCTCGATGACCTGGTTCCAGCGCAGCCCCCAGTCGCGCCGATCGATCTCGCCCGCGGCCGAGAAGCCGACACGTTCGTTGCCCCAGGGGTCGGTACCACGGCCGTCGAAGCTGGCGTCGAGCTCGACCTCAATGGTCGTGGTGCAGATCGTGAGGTCGCCGATCACGCGGAACCGGTCTCCCTCTTTCTTCATGGCGCCATTCACCTGCCGGCTTCGGAAGCGGATTTTCGGGTGCTTCTCGACGTTGAAGAAGTCGGCCGAGCGCAGGTGGTTGTCGCGGTCGGCGACGCCGGTGTCGATGCTGGCGACGTCGATCTCGGCCGTCACGTACGAGTTGTCGGGAATTTCGTCGTCGGTGAGCACCTCGACGGTGAAATCGCGGAAGCGGCCGCGCACGGTCGTGATCATCATGTGCTTGACCGAGAATTCGATGCTGGAATGCGTGGGGTCGGCCACCCACCTCGTTTTCTTCGCCATGCTTTCCTCCGGTGTCGAGTCGGTTCCGGCTGCAGTGGCGAGTATGACACGAATGCGGCCGGGCGAAATCTGCGACGGCGCAATTCGATTGCGCCCGTGAGGTGCAGGGGTGGCGGGGGGCTACTTCTTCAGTCCTGCAAACGGCTTCCAGGTCGACGGGGCCGCCGCTTCGCGGATCTCTGTGCTGCCGTGCGCCGCCTGCTCTTCGAACCGCTGGTGTTCGTTGTCATGGCAGTAGACGCAGAGGTTCTCCCAGTTGCTGCCGTCGGGCGGGTTGTTGTCGTGGTTGTGGTCTTTGTGATGCACCGTGAGCAGGTGCAGATTGGCGCGCGTGAACTCCTTGCCGCACCGGGCGCAGACCCAGGGGTGGATTTTCAAGGACTGTTCGCGATAGCCTTTTTCGCGTTCGGCTCGGCTGCGGCGTGCCGACGCGACCAGTTTTTCCCAGGGTTCCTCTGCCATGAAGACAGGGTATCGCAGAACCGCATGGCGGTCACGTGCCGCCGAAAGCGACAAGCGCCGAGGACCAAGCGCCAAGCAAAGGCGAACGAAGGGTACAACGGCGAGCGTCCGGTTCGTGTTTCGCCGGTTACCGTCTACGGACTACGGATTTCCGGCTACCGCTTGGGCGGCGGAGTCACCTTCGGCGCCGGAACCCGGTTTTCGAGGGGAGGAATGCTGCGGAGATAAGCGAAGATGGCCTTCAGGTCTTCTTCCGTCGCTTTGCCCAGGTTGAACCAGGGCATCGGGGGCAGAATCGGACGCCCCTGGCCCATGTGCTTGCCCGTGCGCATGGCCTCGACGAATTCCTTCTCCGTCCATCCGCCGAGGCCCGTCTTGTGCGGCGTCAGGTTGGCGGCATAGGAAATCCCCCATGGCCCCGCAAAGGCCGTCATGCTCCCCGTGGCCGCCCAGGACCAGGGTCCCTCGGGGATCCCCTTGGGCGCAGTCAGTTCGCCATTCTGGTGGCCTGAAAGCATCCGGCTCCCGTCCGGTTCGGGTCCCTTGCTCCCCATCTTCCACGGGGTGTGACAATCGCCGCAGCCGCCGACCGTGACCAGGTATTCGCCCCGTTTCACGGCGTCTCCCTCGGCCGCGAAGGCCCAGGGGGTTTGCGCCTGCGGGAGTACGCCGGCCACCATGAGCAATACGATACCCAGCCAGACGACTGCAAAGGGCACGAGTCTGCGGACCATGTCTCATTCTCCGTCGAAGAAATATCCGCCTATCTTACGGCGAGACAGATCGGCAGGGGAAGGGGGTCGCAGAGCCGAGCGTAATTTTCTACAATGCCTCCATGGCTTATCATCTCTCTCCACAAGAAGTGCGCGTGCTCGGTTGCCTCATCGAGAAGGAACTGACGACGCCCGACGCCTATCCGCTCAGCCTCAACGCGCTGACCACCGCCTGCAACCAGAAATCGAGCCGCGAGCCGGTCGTCGAGTACGACGAAGAGACCGTGCAGACGGCGGTCGACACCCTGCGCGACAAGGGGTTTGCGCGGCTGGCGACGGCCGGCGACGCGCGGGTGCGCAAATATCGCGAAAGCCTGGGCCCCGATCGCCAGCTCGTGCCGCGCGAGCTCGGTCTGCTCAGCCTGCTGCTGCTGCGGGGCTCGCAGACGCCGGGCGAGCTCAAGAGCCGTTCGGGGCGGATGTACGAATTCGCCGATCTGGAGGAGGTAGAACGCACGCTGGCCGATCTGACGGAACGCGGATTCGTTCTGAAGCTTGCGCGTCAGCCCGGGTCGCGGGAAGCACGATGGGCGCACCTGTTCGGCGAAGAGCCGACGGCCGAGACGGTGCCCACCCCCGCGCAGGCGGCGCGCTCGGTGATACCCGACGCCAGCGTCGATCACGGACGCATCGCCGCACTCGAAGTCGAGCTCGATGGGCTGCGCAAGGAAATCGAGGCGTTGCGCGAGGCCTTCGAAGAGTTCCGCCGGCAGTTCTGAACAGGTCGGTTCAGGGCGGGGGGAGCGGCTGGTAGCGCGGATCCGTTCCGTTGATTTCTGCCCAGAGGTCCGACAGCTTCAGAGAGCGGTCAGAAGTTCTGTCGACCCATTCGGTGGGCACCTGCCGATCGGGGTGAAAGCGGATGCCCCAGATCGGGTCGAAAGCGTCGGTGCGCAGGGAGTAGCGGACGTCGCCCATGACCGAGGGGTCGTCCAGGGCGCGTGCCACCCATCCGGAAGAGAACCAGCGGAAGCGCTCGAAGTCCCGCATGGTGCGTTCGCGGTTGCGCACCCACGGCGGGAGCTCTTTCCCGGTCAACAGGGGAACGCTGCTCCCCTCGGACCACTGCGCACTGCCGAACCAGGGTATGCGGATGCGGTCGACATACAGTCTTCCGTCGGCTTCGTACAGCGAACGCCACACCCACTGGTTGGCCAGCGTGGGAAAGACTTCGCCCCGAACGCGCGGCGGATGGTTGCGCGTCAGGGCAATCTGCTCCTGCGCGGCAAGCGCGCGATCGCGCTGCACGGCACCGAGTGCGAGATAGAGCAGGGCGAAGGCGAGGGCCGCGAGAACGGGTCCACGCACGTTTCGCACGACCGACCAGACGAGCCCGATCAGGAGCGCGAGCGTGAAGACCGGATCGACGATGGAGACGGTGTCCCAGGCCACCCGGACGTTCGAGAAGGGCCAGAGCAGCTGGGTGCCGTAGGTCGTGCAGGCGTCGAGCAGCCCGTGCGTGGCGTAGCCGACCGTAGTGGCGCCGACGACCGCTTTCCACTGCTTCCGGTATCCCCGGCGAACGAAGAACGGCAGGGCGACCAGCAGACCGCCGATGGGGATGAAGGCGAGGCTGTGCGTGAAGTGCCTGTGGTACTCGATGGCGAGCAGCGGGTCGGTCTCGCTACGGATGAGCACGTCGAGATCGGCCGCCATGCCGCCGGCCGCGCCGAGCAGCCAGGCCGCGTTCAGTTTCTTCCCGAAGATCGGTTGCGCCGCCGCGGCGCCGAGCAGTCCCTGCGTGACGGGATCCACGGATTCACTCCAGATGCGGTAGGCGGAACCCCCCCTGGCGGGCGCTCCGTGGCGATCACTGTAACACAGAGCAGGGGCCGAACCGGCTCAGGCGGTCTTCTTTGCGATCCAGACGGTGTGGCGTCCGCCGCGGGTCTTTCTGGCGCGGGGATGCAACTGTTCCACCGACCACGGCAGGGCGCGCAGACGGCGATCGAAGGCGTCGTCGACGGCCACCGACCAGACCCCGAGGATTCCGCCCGGACGCAAGGCGGCGTACAGTTTGCGGAGCCCGGGCGCGCCATAGAGTTTTTCGTTGTCCGGATGGGTCAGCGCGCCGGGCCCATTGTCGACATCGAGCAGGATGGCATCCCAGGTCGCGGGTGTGAACTGCAGCGCGACGTCGCCTTCGGCCACCGTGACTCGCGGATCCGCCAGCGGATTCCCCGCCAGGTGAGCGAGCGGTCCCCGGTTCCACGTGACCACGGCGGGCACCAGTTCGGCCACGGTCACCTGCGCTTCGTGACCGAGGCGCGCAAGGGCGGCGGCCAGCGTGTATCCCATGCCGAGACCGCCGATGAGTACGCGCGGGTTCCGCGTTTCCGCACGACGGGTGAGCGCCTCTTCGGCCAGCGCGTCTTCGGAGCCGTGCAGGCCGCTGTTCATCAGCTCATGGCCGTCGACCGTGATCGAATATTCCGTGCCCCGGCGCTGCAAACGCAGTTCGCTGGCGCTGCCGGGCACCGGTGCGCGATCGAGAAGTTCCCAGGGGATCATGCTTTGCTTACCAGGGGAGCACGTCGCCGTTCGAGTGCCAGAAGGTACCCGAATTCTCGAGGTTCAGCCCATCGATGCGGGCGGCGAGGCGTTCGGCAGCCGTGTCGGCCGAGATGTCGCCCGAACCGCCCACCATGTCGGTCTGCACGAAGCCGGGGTGCAGGATGGCGACCGGAATTCCGCGCGGCTGCAGGTCATGCGCCAGCGAGACGGCCGCCATGTTGAGGGCGGCCTTGGACATCCGGTACCCGTAGCGGGAGCCGGACGTGTTGTCGGCGATGGAGCCCATGCGGCTCGTGACGAAAGCGAGTTTCGATCCCTGATGAAGATTCCGCAGCAGGGCATGGGTGACGAGCAGCGGCCCGAGCGCGTTCACCGCGAACTGCTCGCGGATGGATTCCACGTTCATCTCGTCGAGGGATTCGCGACGCAGAATACCGGCGTTGTTGATCAAGAGGTCGATCTGCGTATCTCCCAGGGCCTTCGCGAGCGCGGCTGCGCCCGACTCGGTTCCGACGTCGATCCCTTCGATAACCTGCGCGGCGACGGCCTGTAATTCGGGCGAGGACTTCCGGCACGCGCCGATGACGCGATCGCCGCGTTTGGCGTAGAGGCGGGCGAGGGCGAGGCCGATACCGCGGTTGGCTCCGGTGATGACGACGGTCTGGGGCATGGGGCGATCCTCCGGGTCACGAGGGGAAACCGGTATTGTACCGCGTCGGCGGCGGGTGGGGTGGTCCGGGGGGACGGATCCTCTCCGCGCATCCGTGCATCCGTGTGTCCGCGGGGGGACATTCCGTGGACGCAGGTGTTCCCCGGGTCCCATTTCCGTGGGTGGGCCATTTGGCCCGGGGCCGGTCGGCGGGTGCACCATGTGGCCCGGGGCCCTGCCCCGGGCTGTAAGCCCGGCGGACCTTCAGCCCGCCCGGATCCGCGCCGCGAACGGGTGTGGCCTCGCGGTACCACCGAAAAACGAAAACGGAAAACAAAAAATGGAAAAACGAAAAGCGAAAAACGGAAAAACCGCCGTCACGAGGTCCCTTCGGCCTTGGGCGCCTCCTGCCACGGCCACCGCCCGTTGATCTCGACCTCGAGGGTGAAACTGAGAAACGTTCGGATGGCCACGATGATAGCGAGCACGCCTACGTTGCGGAACGTGAAATCGACGGCTACCGTGCGGATGATGTCGGCCGCGACCAGGAATTCGAGGCCAAGCAGGATGCCGTGGGCGAGCCGGTGGCGAAAGGTGCGCGTCAGATCGCGGGTGTCGGGGCTCCCCCGGATCAGGTGCAGCGCAGCCGCCCCCGTGGCGAACAGGGCCACGCCCGCGATGACGCCGATCCCGAGGAACTCGAGTCCGCTCGCGGCCAGACGGGCGGCGGTTTCTACGGCGGTCTCGAACATGCCGCCGAGGGGGGATGTGCGGGCGTTTTCGCGTGGGGGGCCACGAAGGTCATCGGCCCCATCCTACGTGACTACGCCGCACAACGGAAGGTATCTCCGACATCGATCTGTGCACCATGGTGCGTGCATGTGGTGCGGGGACCGATATGGGCCCATTGCGCGCGTGCACGTGTTCCTCGGCCCGATTCCGTGGGTGCACGGTTCCCGACGTATCGGTTCGTGCACCATGTGCCCCGGGGCGCGGTTCCATGGGTGCGCGATGTGGCCCGGGGCCCGTGTTTCCACGTGTGATCCGTGTGGTGTGAACCATATGGCCCGGGGCGCGTTTCCACGTGTGAACCATGTGGCCCGGGGCCGTTTCCAGGTGTGAACCATATGGCCCGGGGTGTGGTTTCCGGGGGTGCACGATGTGGCCCGGGGCCCTGCCCCGGGCTGAAGGCCTGGCGGACCTTCAGCCCGCCAGGATCATCCTCCCGAAAAAGCCGTGCGCCGCAGGTACCGACGAAAAACGAAACGAAAAACGAATTACCAAAACGGAAAACCCGGACCCCTCATTTTCCGAGCTGTTTCCGACCCTCCTCGAGGTCGACCTCCTGATACCCGTCGCGGCTGTATTTGCAGGCGAGCTCCGGGCGCGCCAGCATGTCGGCCGCATGACGTTTGTCGATCGCGTCGGTCGCGCGGATGTCCTCGATGTCAAAATCTCCGGCCACAACGCGGCGGAAGAGAGCCTGGCCCTCGGCAATCGCCTTCGCATTGTCCTTCGCGTGGCCCAGGCAGACGAGCGAGACGGCCAGCTCCTTCTGCATTTCGAGACGGTATGGTTGCGCCGCGACCGCCTTGCGCATCATGGCCACCGACTTTTCCTTGTCGCCCCGGGTGCCGATGGCCATCTTCACGAGCCACAGGTCGGGGACGAGCCGGTAGAAAATCGCGAGCGCCAGATAGACGCCGGGCAGCAGCGGATCGCCCCACACGTGGGCATCCTTGGGGTCGAGCGCGATGGCGCGCGTCCACGCCTCCTCCACGTCTGAGGCAGACATCATGCTCGACAGCAGCCCCTTGGTCGTTCCGAGACGTCCGACGCCGACACCCTTGTAGTGCCAGCATCCGGCCTCTTCTGGCGCGAACGTAAGACACTTGTCGGTCAAGGCAATCATTTCTTCGTACAGAGGGATGCGGGCCGCCTTGTCTTCGGACGGCGTCAGCTCGCCCTGCGAATACGAGGCCATGGCGTGCTTCCACAGCGCCCGGGCGCTTTTCGGATCCTTGCGCTGCGCAATGCCGTACAGGCCGCGTGCCTTCTTCAGCGCCGTCAGGTAATCTTCGGTTTTTCCCTGCACGGGGGCCCGGGGTCCGAGAATGCCCCAGGCCGTGAGCCAGTCGGCCGCCGTTATGAGCTCCTCGGCCGTCAACGCTTCGGCCTCGGCATCGGTCAGCGCCAGCGCGCGCACGAGCGGATGCGCCTCTTCGGCAGCGGCTTCGAGCGGAACCGTCATCGTAACGAACGCTACGAGAAAGACGGCGAAAACAAAGTTGAAGATGCGAATCATGCGATCGGCCTCGAAAAGGGTTGGGGGTACGCTACCACAGCGGCGGGGCGGATGAAAAGACGAACACGCCGCAATCCTCGGCATGCCGGGCCTCCGCCGGTTTCGCCCGGCGCACCGAAAACGGGTAGGATCACCGAATGCAGACGCTTCTCGATACACCGCATTCGCTGTTCAGCTACGCGCCCCTTTTCCGCACACTCCGGGCGCCGACCCTTTCGGACCTCACGGGAGACTTCGAGGCCGCGCTGGTGGGGCCCGCCTGGTTCTGCGCCGTGTCGCGCGTGAGCCTGCGCTTCGGCGGACTGCCCGACTGGTTCGGGAAGCGCTTTGACGGCGCGGGGCGGGGGATCAATCTGCTCGGGACCGAAGGAGCGCTTCGCGAAGCGCTTCCGATGCGGGTGAGCGTCGTTCCCTCGCTACTCGATGGTAACCCCGTGGCCGCCGTCCGCTACGCCGCGGATGCTCCGTTCCCCTGGCGGTACGTCGTGGATGAACTGCGCGTGGCCGACGAGCGCACGCTGCTCGGGATGACCTTGCTCGACCTGCCCGTCGCGCGCCGCTTCGCGCTCCCCTTTCTTCTGCGGCGTCCGTGAGCGGATTCGACTGCGATTATCTGGTCATCGGCAGCGGCTTCGGCGGCAGCGTCGCGGCGCTGCGTCTCGCCGAGAAAGGCTACCGCGTTCTGGTGCTCGAACAGGGGCGCCGCGTGGGGGGCGAGGATTTCGCCGCCGCCGACCGATCCCTGCGCGAGCTGTTCTGGATGCCTGCGCTCGGCATGCGCGGGTTCTTCACGCAGCACGTGTTCCGCCACGTCGGCATCGTGGGTGGCGTGGGGGTCGGCGGGGGGAGCCTCGTGTATGCCGCCGTCCTGCTGAAGCCGAAGGATGCGTTCTTCACGGATCCCGTCTGGAGCGGTCTCGGCGTCGACTGGAAGGCGGAACTGGAGCCGCACTACGAAACGGCGGTGCGGATGCTCGGACGCGCGCCCAACCCGTTCTTCGGCGAGCAGGATCGGCATCTGCAGGCGGCCGCGCAGCGCGTCGGGGCCGGCGACACGTTCGGTCGCGTGGTCAACGGCATCTACTTCGGCGGAGACGGCGTCGGTCTGGGCGAAACCGTCGCGGACCCTTTCTTCGGCGGACGCGGACCTGCGCGCACGGCGTGCAACGGGTGCGGAACCTGTCTGACCGGATGCCGCTACGGCGCGAAGAACAGCCTCGACAAGAACTACTTGCATCTGGCCGAAGCGCTCGGCGCCGAGATCCGCTCCGAATCGAAAGCGGTGAGCCTGGAGCCGATCCCGGGGGGCGGGTATGCCGTTGAAACGGTTCACCCCTGGCGCGCCGGTGAGTCCCGCACATTCCGCGCGAAACATGTCGTGCTCGCGGCCGGCGTGCTCGGGACGCTCGAACTGCTTCTGCGCTGCCGCGACGAGCTGGGCACGCTGCCCGCGCTGTCGCGTCACCTGGGCACGATGGTGCGCACGAACAGCGAAGCGATCGTCGGCATTCTCGCGCCCGCGGACAGCCCCGACCTGTCGGCCGGAGGGACGGCCATCACGACCGATTTCTATCCGAATCCGCAGACGCACATCACGCAGAACCGGTTTCCCGTCGGCTACACCTATATGCGCGGATACTTCGGACCGCTGGTCGACGATTCGGTCCCCTGGCGGCGCGCAGTGCGGGTCGTCGGCGCGATCCTGGCGCGGCCGCTCCGCTCGCTGGCTTCGTGGACCGCACGCCGCTGGCATGAGCGCATGACGGTGCTCACGGTCATGCAGCATGCGGAAAACGCGCTCCGGTTTCGGTGGGGTCGCAGCCTGTGGAGCGGTTTCCGCAAAGGGCTCCAGTCGGCGCTCTGGCAGGGGGCGCCGTCACCCACGTATCTTCCGGAAGCGAACGCGGCTTCGCGGGCCCTGGCCGAAGCGACGGGGGGAATTCCGCTCAATCTGATGACCGAAAGCGTTCTCGGGCTTTCGACCACGGCGCACATTCTGGGAGGCTGCCGTATGGGGCGGAACGCCGAGGAGGGGGTCATCGGCGCGAACCATGAAGTACATGGTTACCCGGGTCTGTACGTGGTCGACGGCGCGGCCGTGTCGGCCAACGTCGGCGTCAATCCGAGCCTGACGATCACGGCGCTGGCCGAGCGCGCGATGAACCTGATCAAGTGACGAGTTACGAGTGACGAGTGCCGAGTTTCCGACAAGGACACAGATCACCACGGCCTTGTTGATTGGCGCTCAGCGCTCGGCGCTGTTCCCAGTGACGATTTACGAGCTGCCAGCTACCCGTTACGCAATACGAGTATCCGTCCCTACGGCTGGATCGCCGGCCCGCCGGAAGAGGAGCGACTCAGGATTTCCTGAGCGCGCTTCACGTGAGGCCGCTGCATGAGCTGCTTCCACGGGGGAAGCGAGCGCCAGGTCATGAACAGGGCGCCCTGCGGCGTCGGGCGCAGAAACGGATCGGTCTCGGCGCCGCGCCAGTAGCCGCTGGCCAGATGGCGGCTCACATCCCGGCGCTCGATCTCCTGCTGAAACGCGACGACATCGGTGACGGTCGTGTTGCGGCCGGCATACGGATCCGCGGCGACACGGGCCTGGTGCAGCGCCCACATCTCCTCGATCGGCCGCATGGCCGGAAGCGTGACGGCGTCGTCGTCGGCCCGCGGCGGAAAAGGCTGGTGCACCGTCGTGCACGCCGTATGGATCCAGTTCCCCTGGGTTCGGCTCCGCGAAAAAAGGAGCCCCTCGCCGACCTGCACGCCGTTCTGTTCGGCAACGAAGACCATCGACAGGTCCGTCGTCTGTGGATGCTGGAGCAGGGCCACCGTCATCTGTTGGGGCAGGACGTCTTCGAGCGGTTTCACCCGGCCGACCTCGGCAAACCCGAGATCCTTCAGTCCGGTGACCATTTCTTCGAGGCGCTGCTGCGCGGCAGGAAGTTCGCCATAACCGGGGACGACGGCGCGCAGCGGAATGCCGACCGGATACTTCTGGGTGAAGTAAATGACGAACGGCATGAACCAGTAGGGGAGCAGCACCGCGAGCGCTGCCGACGCGTACCACGGAATCGGCAGCGCGAAGAGGCCTGCGGTCACCGCCAGTGTCAGAATCAGGACCATGAATCCCACCCTCGAGCGGAGAAGAACCGGACCGCTATTTATACCATGGTATCCGGCGGTCGGTCATGCACGCGGCATTTTCTACTTCTACAATGTATCGGGAGGACTCCAAGATGGACAGGGTTCCATATTCGAAGGCTCGTCAGAATCTGGCCACAGTGATAGACAGGGCCTGTCGCAATCACGAGCCCGTAATTATCACCCGAAATCAGAAGTCGGTCGTATTGATGTCTCTCGAAGACTATAACGCGCTGGAAGAAACAGCTTACCTTTTGCGAAGCCCCAGGAATGCACTCCGACTTCTACATGCTATCAAGCAACTCGAGACAGGAATGGGCAGTGAGGGTACCGGCGAAGAAGAATGAAGGCTGTTCGCTGAAGCAGCGTGCGGTGCTTCAGGCCTCAGCGCTGTCCGAAAACCCCGGGTTCCACGCGACTTCCCAGAGGTGCCCGTCGGGATCCTGGAAGTAACCCGCGTATCCGCCCCAGAAGGTCTCGGCGGCGGGCTTGGCGATCGTTGCGCCGGCGGCGGCCGCCTGGGCCATCACTGCTTCGACCTCTTCGCGCGAACCCACGTTGTGCGCGAGCACGAACTCGGTGGCGCTGCGCGGCCCGGGTGCAATTCCACTGTCGTGCGCAAGGCTTGTCCGCGGCCACAGGGCGAGCTTCAGACCGTGCTGCAATTCGAAGAACGCCACCGCCCCGTGCTCGAATTCCGTCCCGACAATCCCTTGCGTGGGAAGACCCAGTCCATCACGGTAGAAGGCGACGGCCCGGTCCAGGTCGTCGACACCGAGCGTGATGAGGGTGACGTGCGGGTTCATTCGTCGACCGGCTCGTGTTCCAGGCGGAGTCCGTCGAGGATCCGGGGGAACACGTCGCGCGCCGCGCCGTCGCCGAGAAGCAGACCGCCATGGCCGTACTCCTTGCGGTCGCCGTAGAGGCGCGTGAAGGAGTGGTAGATCTTCGTTCGCGTGCCCGCCTTGCGGTAAAGTGGGTGCGCCTGCCACGGGGGGACGAGCGCGTCGGCCGCGCCGGTCAGCACCGTGAGCGGAACGTCAATGCCGGCCACACGACGTCGCAGCTTCTCGCCCCAGTTGCCCGCGCGCAGGGCCGTGCCGATTTCGGTCAGCATGCGCGGGCCCACCGGTTCGAGCTGCGCCTCGAGCCAGCGCGGGTCCACCGGCTCGACGCCGTAGTTCCACAGCAGGTCCCCGAGAAGAGGCCGGTCGGTTTTCACGCGGATGTACGCTGCGGCCTCGCGCGGATGGTGCGCGCGCGACCACGTCTTGTCCGCGAACGCGCGCACCGGTTCCATCGGCGTCCCCAGTTCCACCGGAACGGCGACGAAGACGAAGCGGGCAACGCGCTCCGCCAGATCGGCGTGGAGCACGGGAATGCCGCCCAGGCTGAATGTGACCACCGATACCGGCTTTCCTTCGCGCCCCAGATGACGCGCTGCGCGCTCGACCCAGGGCGCCAGTTCGGCCAGGGTCGCCTCCTGCGGCAGCGAGTTCCAGTCGAGCACGGTGACGTCGTAGCCTTCGCCCTGGAGCCAGGGCGCCAGGCCGCCGAAGCCGGGAACGTCGAAGATGCCCGCCGAAACGCCTGGCGGCCCCACGAGCAGCACCGGGTCGCCGGCAGCGGGATAGCGCACGAGGCCGACCGCGGACTCCTCGGCGTGAAGCGAGGCGCGCAAGGGGCCGGTGGTTGCATCGCGAACGGGCGCGCCAGCGCAGGCGACCAGGAAGACGAAGAGCGGAATCAGGGCAAGCCGTCTCATCAGTCCACGCTCCGCAGCCAGCGTTCGAGTTCGGGGTAGACGTCGCGGTGCGCGTCATTGCCCAGCTGCAGGTCGACGTGGCCGTAGTCGCCGTGATAGCCGTTGGCGCGCGAGAACACGATGACCTCCTTGCGCTCCGAGGCTGCCGCTTCCCAGGCGGGCATCACGTTGGCGACCGAGGCGAGATTGTCGAGCGCGCCGACGGCGACGAGAAACGGAGCCTGCAGGCGGCGCAGGCCGGCGACGTAATCGACGGATCCGTCGAGGCTCGTGAACCCCTGGCGCTGGAACGGTTTGGCGAGCTGGCGCAGCACGCCGCCGCGGATGTTACCGGTCGTGTTGTAGACGAGCTTCTGCACGGTTTCGCGGTCGAGATTGTCGAAATTCCACGTAATGCGTTCGAAGCGCGTATCGAAGACGCCGACCAAGGGGGCGGCGGCGGGGACGAAGGCGTCTTCCCAGATCGTGAAGAGGCGGGGGCTCAGCCACCCGGCCTGACCCTGCGCCCACTCCAGATAATCGGCATAGCCTTCGAACGTCACCGGCGCGCCGAGGCCAACGAGCGACTTCAGGCGGGCGTCGCCGAAGGTCGAGACGTAGCCGTACATCACCATGCCGCCCATCGAGTGGCCGATCCAGTGCACCTGCGGAGTGCCGGTGCGCCGCGCGACTTCGTCGAGAATGGCGGGAATGTCCTGCGTGACGTAATCGTCGAAATCGAAGTCGGACAGCAGCGCGGGCGCCTTGCTCAAACCGACCCCGCGCAGATCGACGCTCCATACGTCCCAGCCGCGCGCCGCGAGGTAGCGGGGAAAAGATCGCTGCTCGTCGAGCGACCACATGCGCGCGTTGGCGCTGATGCCATGGCAGAGCACGATCGGCGTGTTGCGGGGCACGGTTCCCGGGCCCGGGCGGTAATGGTGCAGGGCGATCTGCCAGCCGTCGGGCGTCGTGGCGTAGACGACTTCATCACGAAGGGGCGCCGTCTTGAGCAGCGGATTCCACAGGCAGGCCTGCAACAGGAGAAACGGAAGAAGCAGGGCGGCGAACCGGACAGACATGGGGTTACTCCTTGCGCAGCGCTGCGATGGCCGCCCGCACGTCGGCGCTGTTCTTGTGGCGCAGCAGGCCGAAGACGCGGCGCAGATCGCCCGGGGTGCCGATGCCGTGGGCGCGGGCGATCTTGAGAACCTTCCAGCCCCCTTTGAGCACGATTTTCCAGTAGCCGTGGCGAAAGAGCTGGCCTACGCCGGCGATGACCCTGAGTTCGACCAGCCGCGACTCGTCGAGCAGAAAACAGCACTCGTAGAGCCGCGTGGCGAAGTCGCCGATTGTGGCGTCGTCGAGCTCCGTCATGTACGCGATGGCCCCCTCGGAAAAGACGAAGTCGAGGTCGGGGTTCGGCGGCTCGCCGGGCTCGAGCACCGAGCGCCCGCCGCGGCGAATCAGGCTCCAGACCTGATCATCGCCCGCGAACCGCAGGCGCGAGCAGACTCCGTCGGGCAGGGGGCGGGCGGCCTCGACCCAGGCCGGGTGATCGGCGAAGAAGGCGATCAGTTTCTCTTTGGCTTCCCGGGATACGGTCATGGTGTCGATGGTTGACATGGACGGATATGATACCCCCGTTTCGCGGGCGGTATCCACTTTCCCCCCGGAGCGTTCTTGAGTACAGTGAAGGAATGCGCGCGCTCGCCGTGGGGGTTCTGGGGTTGGCGCTGGCCGGGTGCAGCATGCACGAGGGGGTCTACCGCATCGATCCGCGCTGGCCCCCGAATGTCATGCGCGTGCGCGTGGCCGGCGTGCTCGAGCGCGACGGGCGCTATTTCGTCGATGTCTATCCGGGCGATCCTCCTTCGGCCGAACTGTTCGGCGGTGGGCTGGAGGCCGACGAAACGCCGCGCGAGGCGCTTCGGCGGGAGTGGCGCGAAGAACTCGGCGTCGACATCGAAGTGGGGCCTCTGCTCATGGTCGTGCACCGCTCGTTTCTGCTCCGGGGCGTGCGGGTGAGTCAGGTCGAGCTGGTGTTTCGCATCGAGCGCGTGCGCAGGGTCGCTTCCTGGTCCCGCGAAGCAGACCATCGGCCTGCCTGGCTCGATCTGGACAGTCTGCGCGCGCTGCAGGCCCGTCCGGAGGCCTTGTTCGCCGCGTTGCCGCTCGACGGCGCAGATGTTTATCGGGAGGAGAGTTTACCGTGACCGCATTGGAAGATTTCGATCTCGAAGGCCTCGTCCGGGCCTTCTCGGATTACCGGCGCGACAAGTTTGAATACGTGCTCGACATTGAGACCGGGCGTGTGCACTTCATTCCCCTCGGCGTACTGCGCGAGGCCGAAGAAGGGCGCCTGCAGACGGCGGGCATGTCGCCGCAGGATGCCGAAAAGGCCGAGGTCGCGCGCCGCTTCATCGACGATCTGAGCGGCCGGTACGAGCTGGTTCCCTTCGTTGAAGAGGAATCGATTGCCGAGTGGGAGCGTGAGTTTCTCGCCGAGCACGGCGCCACGGAGCTCACGGCAGAGCTCAAGCTCGAGTGGGAGCAGTACCGCATCACGCTTCTTCAGGATGAGATTCAGTTCTGGCTTGACGAAACGGGGATTCTCGAAGAAGGCGAAGAGAGCTGGCTCGACGAAGACCTGACCGACGACGCCATGAACGACGAGGACTACGGCGAGGATACCGAATCCTGAAAATGCCGGCCACGAAGGGATTTCTTCATGGCTTCTCCGCTCGCCCTGAGGAGCCGGGCTTGAGAATCCTGCTGCTCCGGAGATACCTGGACCCCAGGGGTATCCGCGCCGGCATCTCGAAGGGTCAGCGGAACATGAGTACCCTCTTCAAGAGCTGAGCGTTCACCGATTCAGGTGTCGCGAGCAGGAGTTAAAAGGTATGGCCCTTCGACGAGCTCTCAGGCCGAACGGTCACGCGCTAAACCTGTTTTGGACACGACTGGTCTGCCATCTGTCATTCTGAGCGGGTTTTGCGCTCGCTGATCCACTGCACCTGGTGCCAGATGCCGCGCAGGACCTGGACGTCCTTGCGCGTGAGCCCGTTGCGCGTGAACATCTGCCGCAGCAGCACGCGGACGTGTTTTCCCTGTCCCGGATGCAGAAAATCGATAGCCTCCAGGGCCGACTCCATCTGCGCAATCATCGGCTCGACCACCTCGCGCGGCGCCAGCTCGGGCGGCCGCTCGTACGGCCGGCTCGTCAACGCGCGGCGGAACTCCCAGGCGGTGACCCCCACGGCGTGGGAGAGGTTGAGCGACGTATAATCGACCGTCGGGATGGTGACCACCCGTTCGCACGCAAGAAGCTCCTCGTCGCTCAGACCGGATTTCTCGTTGCCGAAGAGAATGGCCGCCCGCGACCACTGCGCCGCCGTGAACGTCGGCGCGGCCTGGTCGATCGGCTCCAGGCGCCAGCGTTTGCGTTTCAGGGCCGTTGTGCCGATGACGAAGCTGCGGTCGGCCAGGGCCGCTTCGAGCGTGTCGAAGAACTGGAGTCGGTCGACCTCGGCTTCGCAGCCGGCCGCCATGCGCCGGGCCTCGTCGGGGGCGAAGCGGTACATGTCGACGATTCGCGGAGGCGCGAACCCGAAGTTGCGCAGGGCGCGCACGGCCATGCCGACGTTGCCGGAGTTACGGGGCCGCACGAGAACGAACTGTACATCAGCCATCAGAAAGAATTTGCGAGTGACGTGTGACGAGTGACGAATTACGAGTGACGAGTGAGAACCCTCGGCTGCCGCAGGGGCACGTAGGTGGCGCTCGGCGCCTGGCGCTTCAGAACAACCGGGGGACCTGCGACTGAATCCTGGGGACCGGCGACTGAGGACTGACGATTACTGACCGGCGCCCCCCGGACATCCCGTGCACCGTGTCTCGGGCACGGTATAATATAGCCGGCCGAACGTCAACTCGACTCCCACATGCCGACCCCCTTCGCACGCAACTTTCCGCCGTCTCTGGCCCGCCTGTTGACCTCGGGCCGGGGGCTCACGGCCGCCGTCGTGCTGGCGACGCTGTTCCTTTTCATCCTGGGGCAGCTCTTCGTGCTCTCGGCCAGCCGGCCCCACGACTCTTCGCACTACGGTGACGCCCTCTATTCCATGCGCATCCACTTCGCGCAGGGGATGATCGCGCTGGTGCTCGTCGGACTGTCGTCGCTGCTGCAGGTCGATCGCCTGCGCAGATGGGGTCCCTGGCTTGCCCTCCCGGCGTTTGCCTTCGCGCTCCTCCCCTTCGTTCCCGGATTCGGCATCCGCTCCGGCGGGGCCCTGCGCGACGCGTCGCTGTGGGGCTTCGTCTGGCAACCGGGGCCGATTCTCGTCGTCGCCCTGCTCGTCTGGACGGCGGCGATATTCTCCCGCCGCCCGCTCGGCCGCCTGCGCCGGTACGGCGCGATGTTGCTCGTCTCGGCGGCCATGCTCATCGCCGTGCTGCAACCTGATTTCTCGCTCATTGCGCTGCTGCTGGTGCCCGTTGCCGCGCAGGCCTGGCGGGCGGGCATCCGCGGCAAGCGGGCAGTACGGCTCGTTCTGCTGCTGACGGGGCTCGTCGTGCTGCTCGGCGTGCTGCACCCCTACATCGGCCGGCGCGTCGGCGGCTGGCTCGATCCGAGCGGTACCCGCTACGACGCGGGCCGCGACTACGTCCTGCTCGAGAAGGGGACCCATGCGGGCGGCTGGACCGGCGTCGGCTACGGTCGCGGCCAACACGTGGTGCGTACGCGCAATGCAAAAGACGATTATCTGTTCGCGCACCTGATTGAAGAGACGGGGCTCCTGCGCGCCTTTCCGGTGCTGCTGCTGTACCTCCCCGTGCTGCTCGTCGGCATCCGCATCGGGTGGGTGGCGCGCAACCGGTTCGTCGCGCTCCTCGGCATCGGCCTGGCGGGATTCATTCTGACGGCCGTGGGCGTCCACGTCGCGGTCAACCTGCGGCTCATGCCGGTGACGGCGATTCACCTGCCGTTTCTGAGCTTCGGCGGATCGACGCTCGTGGCGACCGCGTTGGCGCTGGGCCTGCTGCTCTCGGCGAATCGAACGGTGGCGCAGACGTCGCCCGAAGGTCCCGAAGAGGACACGGGAAACCACGTCGCCCTGCGCTGACCTCAAGCGCGGCGGGAGGCGCGCTTCCCCAGAATCCGCACAGCCGACAGAGCAAGCAGCAACAGGAGCGCGGGCATTTCGGCCGTCGCGCTGCGGCATCCGGCGCGCACAGTCGGCGGGGCGGCACGGGGCGCGAAGGTCATCCCGTGTGCGCCGTCGCGGGCGGCGGTCCGTGCATACTGCGGCCACTGCGCGTCGGCCATGCGCCCCTTCGTCTGCCAGGCGAAGATCTGGCCGTTGCGCGTGGCCTGCACGAGCGTCGCCCGGCCGTCGCCGTCCAGATCGGCGAGCACCGGGGTCGCGATGAGCCACGAACCGGTGAATTTCGGCCAGCCGGCAGAGTCCTTGCCGTCGGCGCGATAGGCGTGCACGTAGTAACCGGAGCTGCCCGCGATCACCTCGGGGCGCCCGTCGCCGTCGACGTCGCCGATCAGGGGATTGGTCACCATGGCCCAGCCTTCGATGCGGCGCGGGTAGTAGGGGAGAAACTTTCCGTCGGCGCTCCAGCCGGTGACCAGATGGTCGACCTCGGGAACCCGCCCGTCGGCCATTTTTTCGGCCAGCGTGTTCGCGACCAGCTCGCCGAGACCCATGCCGGCGGCGAAGATTTCGGGAACTCCGTCGCCGTCGATATCGCCGACCGAAGCGAGCGAATTCGTCCACCCGGCGAGCAGCGGCTCGTCGGTGTTGTTGCCCCGCGCGAATTCGGCCTGATTCCTGGCCAGCAGGCGCACGTCGGACGTCCCCGACCAGATTGCGCCGATGCCGCCGAAGCCGCCGGCGATGATCTCCAGTGCGCCGTCACCATCGAGATCGACGACCGTGACGCCGCCTGAAATCCCTTCGCCCAGAATGGGGAGTCCGAAAGGGGCCACGATGGTCGGCATGGCCCGGTTCCCCACGAACGGTCCGCCGGGGGCCGCATTTCCGCGGCCGTCGACGGCATAGAGATAGCCGATGACGCCCCGGCGAATCTCGTTCGTGCCGATGACGATGTCGACCTGGCCGTCGCCGTTCACATCGCCCACCGCCGGCGCGCTCGCGGCCGGCTTCGGCCGCTCGGCCCCCGACGCCGCGTCGTCCTGCGTCCACTCGTCGCTCAGGTGCACGGGGAAGCCGGGGCGCGGGCGGCCGTCGGCATTCCACACGTACAACTGCTGGTCCTGCGCGCCGGCGATGACTTCAAGCGTGCCGTCGTCATCGAGATCGGCGAGTACGGCGGGGCCATAGAGGCGCGCGCGGGTCTTTTCTTCTCCGGGGTACCGCGAGAGGCCCGTACGCGCCGGGGCAGTCCAGAATGCCGTACCATCGGCGCGAAGGGCGTGCACTTCGCCGAGCAGGCCGGGGACGACGACTTCGGTTCTCCCGTCGCCATCCAGATCGCCGGCCGCGGGGGCGCCGAGAATCGGCATGCCGCGGGGCAGGTCGCGCAGCTCGGCCGGAAGTCCCGCGCCGTCGAACGCCGGCAGCGCATAGGACCAGCGTACCGAACCGTCGCCATTCAGGGCGCGTACGATACCGGCGCTGTCGGCGGCGACGATCTCGTCCTTGCCGTCGCCGTCCAGATCGACGGCGAGCAGCGAGCCCTCGAAGCTCGAATCGAAGTCGAGCGGAAATCCAGGCCGCGTGTCGGGATCGCGATGCACGAAAAAGGTGAGGCGATCCTCCCCTTCCAGACCGGTGGTCTGGTCGGTGACGACGAGGCGTACCGTGATGGAATGACTCTGCGGATTCCCGATTTCCGAGAGCGGGTCGACTTGTGGCGGCGGGAGAAGCTTCGCTGTTTCGACGACCGCCCCCGGAAGATCGCCGTCGAGCGCCGTGGCCGACCTCCCGTCGGCAATCCGGTTCCACGTGGCGGGGGGAATTCCCGATCCCCACTCGGCACGCCAGGCGAGCGCATGGCCGTTGCGTCCGGCGACGCGGCCGCGCAGGGTCAACGTGGGGGTGCGCACCGGGTCGACGACGTGGAACCAGGCGGGGAACTCCAGATCTGCGACGGGGGGGATTTTCCCCTCCACGACGGCGCGCACGGCGGCGGCCGCGTCGATGCGGCCGTAGCCCGTGAAGGGATCCCAGCCGGGGACAGCCCCCCACTTGGTTCCCCGAATGTCGGTCGCGGTCATCCGGAGCACCTGGAAGACCTCGTCGGCGCCCAGCGGGGTACCGTGCCGGCGCGCCGCCGCGTGAACGAGCGCGGCGGTGGCCGCCAGGTGAGGGGTCGCGCTGCTGGTGCCCCCTTCGCGGCGCGTTCCGGTGCGATCTTCGAACGGGCGCATCGTCCACGTATCGGTCGGCGCGGCGAACATGAGATGGGCGCCGTAGTCGGTCGTGTTGTTCTTCTCGGTGTACATGCCTTCGCGCGAGGCGGCTTCGATGACCGAGCCCACGGCGTAGACGGAATCGATGACGGCGGGAAATTCGTGATGGTAGTGGCTCTCGTTTCCGCTGGCGGCGGCGCTCACGACCCCCCGGTCGCGGGCGTAGCGGAAGGCGGCTTCGAGAAACGCAGAACGGCCGGTGGCCCCCAGGCTCATGTTGATGCTGTCGGCGCCGTGATCGGCGCAGTAGACGGCGGCCCGCGCCAGGGTGTCGTTCGTGTGCAGAATCGAATCGCCGACGCGCACGGGCAGAAGGCGCGCTTCGGGGGCGATGCCGGCCAGCCCGACGCCGTTGTCGGCCTCGGCGACGAGAATGCCGGCGCGTCCGCTGCCGTGGCCGTTCTGCCAGAGATCGTAGGCGTCGTCGTCGTCATCGTCGAAGTCCCAGCCGGCCAGATTGTCGACGAAGCCGTCGCCGTCGTCGTCGATGCCGTTGCGGAAGTGGAGAAGCAGATCGGCCACCGTAAGCAACGCCGGATCGAGCACGAACGTGTTGCCGGCAATGTCTGTGGTCGCCGCATCAAAGTCTTCGAGCCCGAGAACGCCGTCGGCGCCCGCGGTGATCCAGGCGGGGAACTCGGTGGGATTCAGGGCGATGCGGTTGCGCACCTCCTCGTGCAGGTAATCGATGCCGTCATCGAGTACGCAGATGACGGCGCCGTGGCCGCGGGTTACCGCCCAGGCGCCGACGGCGTCGATGCCGACGGCGTGCAGGTTCGTCTGTTCCGCAAAGAGGGGATCGTTGGTGGCAAGCGCCGGCGCGGCGGCCGATACGCCGAGAAACAGGAGGGCTGGGAGGATACGCATGGAAGATACTCTACCCCGGCGCCCCCCGATCTCCAAGCCGCCCGGGAGGGGGCCCTGTTCCCCGCCTTGTTCTTGCTTCCTCAGGAATTAGGAATCAGGAATCAGGCATGCCGCGAAGCGGCTTGCGGTAAACTGAGCGCATGGCTTCACTCATTGCGACCGTCACGCTCAATCCGGCGCTCGACCGCCTGCTCGAGGTGGATCGGCTTTCGGCCGACGACGCCAACCGCGTCCGCAACGAAGCGCACTATGCCGCGGGAAAGGGGATCGACGCCTCACGCGTCATCCACGAAATGGGGGGCGACACGGTGGCCTATGGCATGGTCGGCGGGATGAGCGGCGCCGAAATCGAAGCCCGGCTCCGGGAAGCGGGGGTCCCGAGCGATTTCGTCATGGTCGCGGGGAATACGCGCACGAACCTGCTGCTCAAGGACAAGGAAGCCGGTCACCAGTTTCTCATCAACGCGGCGGGTCCCCCGGTCACACCGGAACAATTCGAGGCGCTGCTGACAAAACTGGAGCGCAAGCGGGGGCGTTTCGGCGCCGTCATCGCTTCGGGCAGTATTCCCGCCGGACTTCCGAAGGATGCCTACCGGACCATCGTGGAGCGGCTTGCGGACGTGCGGGTGTTCGTCGATGCCGACGGCGACGCCCTGGCCGAGGCGGTGAAGGCGAAGCCGTGGGCGATCAAGCCGAACCGGCATGAAGCTTCGCGCCTGCTGGGGCGAACCGTCGAGACCGAAGACGAAGCGCTCGCCGCCGTACGCGATCTGGCGGCGCTCGGGATGGAACACGTGCTGCTGTCCATGGGCAGAGCCGGGGCGCTGCTGGCGACCGGCGGGCGCATCTGGCGGGGCCGTTCTCCCGAGGTTACGGCCATCAGCGCCGTCGGAGCGGGGGATACGATGGTCGCGCTCTATACGTTGCGCACCGTCGAAGGCGAGCCGCCCGAAGAAGCTTTCCGCTGGGCCCTGGCCGGCGGAGCGGCGACGGCCATGACCCCGGGGACGGAACTCTGCCACCGGGCCGATGTGGAGCGGCTCGTGAGAGAAACTACGGTTTCGCAGGTGGCGTAAGCTTCCAGCCGCCGGTGTCGCCGTTGCCGGTGACGACCGCGGCCAGGCGCAGGGCTTCTGCCCGCTCGGGCTCGGGGGCCAGTTCGACGGCCGCGCGAGCCTCGTCGACATCCTGGTCCCGCCAGGCGCGCGCCATGGCGACCACCCAGCGCGCCCCCGAGTTGCGCCCCACGATGCCGCGCGTGAACAGCTCGTTGAGCACCCCTTCGGCCTTGCGGATGTTCTCGTCGACCTCTCCCTGGCCGGTATGCGTGCGCACCAGCGCGAGTCGCGCGCGCGCGAACGGTTCGAGCAGGTTGCTCCCTTCGCCGACCGCTTTCACGTACAGTTCATCGGCGCGGGGCAGATCGCCGCGGTAGAAGGCCACCGTGCCGAGACCGTACAGACCGAGCGGGCGCTGATCTTTCTGGCGCACGCCCAGCAGCTTCTTGAAGGATTCCTCGGCGCCGTCCAGGTCACCCTGTTGCAGGCGGGTCCACCCCTGTAGGTAGAGTGCCGAGGGGTTGATGGCGTCCTGGGCCAGGGCCGCCTCGATCATGCTTCCGGCGCGCTCGGCGTCGCCCAGGCGCATCCAGGCGTGCGCAAACTGGCTGCAGAGCATCGCCTTCATGGGGCCCGGCATGCGCGTCTTCTCCATGAGCATTTCGCCTTCGGCAAGCACGGTGCGCGCGTCACCCTTGAGGTCCGGGTGCAGGGCCGTGTCTGCGAAAAGCTGATAGGCCGCGAGGATGGCGGCCGGCATCTTGGTCTTCGTAAGGGCCTGGCGCAACGGCTCGAGGGCGTCGTCGGGGCGCCCCATCTTGAGATAAACGCGACCCAAGGCGGCCCAGGCCATCCCCCGGCCGATGGGGTTGATTCCGGTGGCCGCCTTGGTAAAGCGGCGCACCGACTCCTCATACCGCCCCTTCTGCTGGGCCAGGTCGCCGCGGGCGTAGAGGTACATGGCGTGGGCGTAGATGCCCGTCAGGATGGTCAGCGGAACGCCGACGACGAAAAAAAGGATGCTGAACAGATCCACGGTAACCCGGAGCAGAGGAGAAAACGATCACGGTAATCGGATGCGCCGGTCATTGCAAGCCGGGGCCGCTCAGAAAAAAAGACGGCAGATGCGATCCGGAGATCGATCCGCCGTCTTCAGAAAAGGGCGCTCAGGTCACAACCCGATATGGCATGTGCGAGCGACGGGCAGTCAGGTGCCGTCGCCGCACGGTAACGCTGGAAACAGCCTCTCGGAAGTGCGCACCCGCGTCGGCAGTCAGTCATGCCCGGCGTCGCGCGCGACCTGCGGCTCAGCCATGGCCGTGACCAGCAGGTTGCGAATGAGGCGCGATACGGGAATGTTCAGGCTTTGAGCCTTCTGACGCAGGGCATGGTCCAGGGCGGGGGGAATGCGCGCGTGGAGCACGCAGTCCTTGCGCCCGTCGGCCAGCCCCTGCAGCTGCTCGGGGTACGGAGTCATGACTCAGGCTCCGATGAACTTCTTGACCCACGTCTCGGCCTGCTCGCGCACGGCCAGAGCGTCGCGGCGGGCCACGGCGGCCAGGTTCTCGCCCCGTTCGCGAAGTTCCAGCGCGCTGTCGACGGTCGTCGTCACGAAGGAGACGACCGGCTCGCGCAGGTCTTCGACGGCATTGTGAACGACGGGGCGCAGGCCTTCGACGAAGGCTTCGGCGCGATCAAAAGCGGTAACGACGCGGTCCCGCAGACCCTGTTCGATGGCGGCATACGTAATCATGGTTTCTTTCCTCTCGTTTCGGTTCGTTCAAAAAGTGAAAAGCAGGTCAACGCTTACTGAGTTGTCCACACTTTATCGCGGATGACGCGGCGTGTCAAGAGAAAAAGATCGCCAATGATTTATGCCCACTTTGGCAAGGCTCTTCTGCGGGGGTGGCCCTTGTGACACGCCTTGGATGTTGCCCAGTATGGATCGGTCCCCCCGGGAATGCAAGGGGTATCACGGAATGCGCAGCCCAGAAAATGTGGTACGCCATCCCGCGCGTCAAAAACGCCAGTTGAGAGAATTGACGATTGACGATCTACAATTGACGATTTCCTGCATGGGGCTCGCGCAGTTCTCGTCGCCGATGAGTGGCGTGCGACTTCTTGGACAAGGACCGCGAGTCCGTCGAACGCACGCTCAATCGTCAATCGTAAATTGTCAGTTGTAAATTCTGTTCACTCTTCCCAGACCGGCTGGCCGCCGTAGGCGTCGGGGGGGGCGTAGTCGCTGAAGCGCGTGTACTGGCCCAGGAAGGTGAGGGGGATCATGTCGCTCGGGCCGTTACGGTTCTTGGCCACAATCAGCTCCGCCTTGTTCGGTTCGAAGTCGGATTTGCCTTCCTTCTTCGCGTAGACCTCATGGCGGTAGATGAACATGATCATGTCGGCGTCCTGCTCGATGGCGCCCGATTCGCGCAGGTCAGACATCATGGGGCGCTTGTCGGGGCGCGCCTCGAGGCCGCGGTTGAGCTGCGAGAGGGCGATGACCGGAACCTTGAGGTCCTTGGCCATCATCTTCAGTCCGCGTGAAATTTCGGAGATCTCCTGCTCGCGCCGCTCCGAACGCTTGCTGCCGTTCATGAGCTGCAGGTAATCGATGACTACCAGGTCGAGCTTGCCCTCGGCGGCCTGGCGGCGGCATTTGCCGATGACATAGCGGATGTCGATGCCGCCGTGGTCGTCGAAGTAGAGCGGGGCCGAAGACAGATTCGTGGCCGCGCGCGTCAGCTTCTCCCATTTGTTGGCCGGCATCGTGCCGCGCCGCAGCTCGCTCATGTCGATTTCGGCCAGCGAGCAGAGCAGACGCGTGACCAGCTCTTCTTTGCCCATTTCGAGCGAGAAGAAGGCGACCGATTTGCGATCGTAGATGGCGGCGTGGGCGGCCATGTTGAGCACCAGCGATGTCTTGCCCATGGCCGGGCGCGCCGCGACGACGATCAGATTTCCGGGCTGGAAACCGGACGTCAGCTTGTCGAGCTCGGTGAACCCGGTGGCGAGACCGGTGATGGCCCCTTTGCTTTCGAAGAGCTGGTTGAGGCGCCCGATGGCGTCGGGGAGGACGAGCTCGACCGGTGTGAGCCGCTTCTGTACGTTCCCCTGCGCAATGCCGAGAATCGTCCGCTCGGCCACGTTCAGAATTTCGTCGGGCTTCTCTTCGGCCGCATAGGCCATGCTCGCGATTTCGGTCGAGATGCCGATCAGTTTTCGCAGCGTGCTCTTTTCGGCGACGATGTGGGCGTAATATTCCGTGTTGGCCGCGGTGGGAACCACTTCGGTCAGTTCGACCAGAAACGCGCGGCCCCCGACGCTGTCGAGCACCCCTTTGGACTGCAGCAGGTTGCTGAGCGTGAGCAGGTCGACCGGTTCGCGGCGGTCGTAAAGCTCGCGCGTGGCCTCGAAAATCAGCCGGTGCGCATCGCGGTAGAAATCTTCGGGCTGTACGGCGTCGAAAATCTTCTCGAGGATGTTATTGTCGAGCAGCACGCCGCCCAGCAGCGATTTCTCGGCGTCAAGGTTCTGCGGGGGAATGCGGTCGGCGACGTCTGCCTTGACCGGGCGTATCGGGCGCGTCTGATTCATGAGGAGAACACCGTAGCAGCGGCCGCCTGTGGGGGGAAAGGAGAAAATTCGGCGATCGGGATTCGGGCACGGAAACCCCGATGGGCACAGGCGCTGAAGCGCTCAGGCGTGTCGCCGTGCACAGCGTCGCACAGGTTATCCACAGTTTACCGGCGGGGCCGCCGGTCCGCCATGCGGAGGGGCCGGATTCAGGGCCGGCGATGGGGTGTGTGCAGGGCACCGGGGCGCGTTCTGGGCACCGCGGCGACGGTTTGGTACCATGGCCCCGTGCGCCTCGATCTACACGTCCACCTGTCTCCCTACAGCAACTCCAGCGACTTCACGCTGGAGGAGTACGTGCGCCTGATCGACGAGCAGCGAATTCCCGTGGCCACGGTCACCGACTACGGCACGGTGGCCGCCTGCGATGCCCTCGAGCGGCAGGTGGGGGGCGTCATCGTCGTCTACGGCGTCGAGCTGCAGACGCACGAGGGCTCGTTTCTCGTCTACAGCAGCGATCGCAAGTTTCTCGCCAAGATCCCCCCGCGCATCCGCACCCTCACCGAGCTCCCCCGCGACGGCCGCACGGCGGTCGTCTGGGCGCATCCGCGCATGCCGTGGAGCAACGGCTGGCGCGCGCCGTTTCCCAATCAGCCCCTCACGAAGTTCATCTTTGAGCACGTCGACGCGGTCGAATTCTACAACGGCGCCATGCTCGCCATGGGCCGGCGCGGGAGCGTCGAACCGAACTATCATGCGGAACTGCGCGCCCAGGTCGAGCGCTGGAAGGTGGCGGCCGTCGGCGGCAGCGCCTGCCAGACCGCCGATGGATTTCTTTCGGCCTGGACGACCTTTCCTCGCATCCGCAACACGCAGGACTTCGTCACGGCCATCAAGGATCGCGCCGTACGCCCCGGCGCGCAGCTGGGCAAAGGGCTGCTGACGGTGGTCTGAGATGCATGTGTACGGACTCACCGGCGGAATCGGCACCGGCAAGAGCACCGTTGCCCGGATGCTCGCCGAAAAAGGGGCGGCCGTCATTGACGCCGATCGCATTGCGCGCGAAGTCGTCGAACCGGGCACCCCCGGGCTGGCGGCCATCCGCGAGGCCTTCGGTCCCGGCGTGCTCACGCCTGAGGGAACCCTCGACCGCACGCGACTCGGCGAAATCGTGTTTGCCGATCCGCAACGGCGCCGCACCCTCGAACAGATCACCCACCCGCGCATCATGCAGCGCTTTGGCGAGCGCATCGGCGAAGCGGCTGCTTCCGGCGCCGCGGTCGTCGTGCTTGACGTTCCGCTGCTTTACGAAACCGGAAATCTGGTGGGGGCCGTGGAGAAGATCATCGTCGTCTATGCCCCCGCAGAATGCCAGCTTGAACGCGTGCGCGAACGCGACGGGCTCGCCGACGAGCAGATTCGCGGGCGCATGGCGGCCCAGCTCGACATCGAGGAAAAGCGCCGCCGCGCCGACTTCCTGATCGAGAATACGGGAACCCTTGAAGACCTGCGTGCGCGCGTCGACGCGCTCTGGGCGCAGCTCGTCAGAAACGGCTGACGTCGTCGAGGTAGCGCTGCAGCAGCGCCTTCTTGCGCGGCGTCATGACGACCGAGCGGATGTCTTCGAGCTCGAACCGGGTTTCGCCGTCGTACTCGGCCAGCATGCCGTGCAGGTAGTCGCGAAAACCGAGTTCCCGGTTGATCAGCAGCAGCTTGACCCGCACCCGATTTCCCTCGACGCGCACCGCAAGCGGCTTCATCAGATGGGCGTCGTCGAGCGAAACGGTCTCCTTCATGGCCGCCGCCGCCTCGGCGGGAGAGATCCGGCCGAGCGAAACGGGAGTTACATCGGCCCAGTCAACCGAGAACCGATCGGTATCTGCGGTCCGGCACTTGCGGAAGGCCAGGTAGAAGAGCTCCTTGCCCATCTCGCGCCATTTGCGCTCATAGCGCGTCTCGAGTCCGGTCCAGCCCCGGTCGTTCAGCCAGCGCCGGTCATATCCGTTCTGGAGGATCGACGAGGCGCTAAGGGCGCGGTACGCCTCGTCGGCATATTCTTCGACGTCGGTGCCGAGGTACAGGTAGCCCTCGGGAACGAGTTTTTCCTCGAGCAGGCCCGTGAATCGGGCGTCGAACAGGCGGCGCTTTTCATGGCTCGCCTTGGGCCACGGGTCGGGAAAGTTGACGTAGACCGCCTGCAGCGACTCGGCATCGAAAAGCTCGAGCAGCGTAAGCTTCGCCTCGCGCACCATGAAGCGCACGTTCGTCAGCCCTTCGCGTTCGGCCTTGCGGGCCGCCTTGCGCAGGAACTGGCCGGCGATGTCGAGGCCGACGAAATTCTCTTCGGGCGAACGCCGGGCCAGGCCCAGAAGAAACTCGCCCCCGCCGACGCCGATCTCGAGGTTGAGCGGATGGTGGTTGCCGAAAATGCCGGCCCAGCCGCCGGCTTCGACGACTTCGCCCGGACTGACCAGGTTATGAAGGGTTTTCTGTGCCATGAAAATCAGAACAAAAGTCCTCTATTCTACCATTTCGCATCCTTGTTTCGCCGCTCCGGCGCTTGGTAGAATCTTGCAGTCGCGATCAGAAGGCTGTCGCTGCCCGCATCGCGAGGCGTATCTACCATGCCCCGTTTTTTTTCCCGCCGCCGTTTTGTTCGCCTGTCTGCCGAGTCGCTTGCGTTGCTGACGGTTGTCAGCCAGGCGGGCGCGTGCGCGTCGGCCCCCGAGACGCCCGCCCGGGTCTTCTCGCCCGAAGAACGAACCGCGCTGTTGGCCCTGGCGGATACGATCGTTCCCCCCACGGCGCGCATGCCCCTCGCCGTGGGCGACACGAGCCTGATTGCCCGCATCGAGCAGTTTCTGGCCGGAGCCGACCCGCTCGTGCGCGACCAGTTTCGTTACCTGATTCACTTCTTCGAGCGCTACCCGCAGCTCTTTTCGCTGCGTTTCACGCGCTTCAGCCGGCTGGGGCCCGTCGCGCGCGCCGAGGTGCTCGCCGGGTTCGCCGAGAGCCGCTTCTACGCCCGGCGCATGGCCTTCGTGGCCTTGAAGTCGGTCGTCTGCAATCACTACTTTGCGGATCCCGAAGTCCAGGCGCTGCTTGGATTTCGGCCCGTCTGCGTGTTTTCCTGATGCCGATTTTTCAAGCCGCCGATATCCGCGATGATCTGGACCTGAGCGCCGATGCCGTCGTCGTCGGCAGCGGCGCGGGCGGGGCCGTCATCGCCCACGAACTGGCGCGCCTTGGCCATGACGTCATCCTGCTCGAGCAGGGGGCGTACCACCCGACATCCAGCTTTCGCTCTGACCCGCAGTGGTCATTCGAGAACCTCTACGCGCAGCGAGGGGTCACGACGGCGCTCGGACTGCCCCCGGTTCTCATCCCGCACGGGGAATGTGTCGGGGGAACCACGGTCATCAATTCGGGTACCGTGTTCCGTGTCCCCGGGCGCATCCTTTCGCGCTGGCAGGCCGAGCACGGGGCCGAGGGCATTTCTTCATCCGCGCTGGCGCCGTTCTACGATGTCATCGAAGAGCGTATCGGCGCCACCCCCGCGGCCTGGCCGGCGCTCGGCGAACTGAACCGGGTCATCGAGCGCGGCGTGCAGAAGCTGGGGCTTCGCGGCGGCCCGCTCGTGCGAAACGCCCCCCACTGCGTCGGCTGCGGCGCATGCGTCTTCGGGTGCCCCTCGGGCGCCAAGCAGAGCATGCTCGTCACCTTCATCCCCGCAGCCGATCAGCTTGGCGTGCGCCTCTACAGCGAGGCCGTCGTCGACCGGGTGCTCACCGCCGGGAGCGAGGCCACGGGCGTCGCCGGGCGCATCGTCGAGCGCGCGAGCGGCACAGAACGGGCGCGGTTCACCGTGCGCGCCCGCGTGGTCGTTCTCGCCGCCGGCGCCTTCGGCACGCCCTTGTTGCTCGAAGACAACGACCTCTGCGGGACGAGCGGCGCACGCGGGCGGCATCTGCACATTCATCCGGCCGGCGGCGCGCTCGCCCGCATGCCTGAGACGGTGGCTGGATGGCGCGCGATTCCGCAGGGCTACATGGTCGAAGACTGGGCCGACGAGGGAATTCTGCTCGAGGGCGGCTTCGGCCCGCCCGGGGTCGTCGGGCTCATGGTGCCCGGGTTCGGCGGCGCCTACCAGGAGCGCATGCGCGATTACGACCGGCTGGCGGCCTTCGGGCTCATGGTCGAGGATCGCGACAGCGTGGGGAGCGTGACGCGGCTGGCCGGGCGTCCGCTGATCCGCTATGCCCTCGGCCGCGACGATACGCGCCGGCTCGTCTTCGGGTGGAAGCAGGTCCTGCGCATCCTCTTTGCGGCCGGCGCGGTCGAGGCGTACCCGGCGATCCAGGGGTTCGACGTCCTTCACGGACCGGGCGAGATCGATCGCATCGACGAACATGCCGTCGCCGGCCGTGACCTGACGCTGTCGGCCTATCACCCGATGGGCACGTGCCGCATCGGCGCCAATCCGCGCACGGGCGTCGTCGACGCCAACCTCGAAGCCTGGGACGTGCGCCGCCTCTTCGTCGCCGACGCCAGCATATTCCCCACTGCGCTGGGAGTCAACCCCCAGGCGACCATCATGGCGTTCGCGGCCCGCGCCGCCGACTACCTGCACCGTAATCGCGACCGCTACTTTCCGGCCTAGTCTTCCTTCTCCGGACCTTCCATGCCATCCTCGATCGCCTCGCTCCCCGTCGTCGCCCGTCTGCGCGCCCTGCTTCCTGAAGCGCGGGTCGACGAGCTGATTGCGAAGGTGCCACTCTTCGCCGCCGACGCCGAGTCGGCGCTCACCAACGGCGAACGCTGGATTGAAGCCTATGCGGCCGAGCAGGGGGCGCTGCCCGAGATCGAACCCGAGCTCGACTGGCTGCTCCCCGTCTGGGCGAGCGGTTCGTTTCTCCCCCGCCTGCTCGTACGCCGGCCGTGGCTCTTCGATACCTTTCGCGCGTCGCCCTACGGCACGGCGCACAAGCCCATCGACGTATTTCTCGAGGAACTGCTGACCCGCACGGCGCCGTTCGAAGACCCGGCGCATCTGCTGGCCGCCCTGCGGCACTACAAGTACGAACAGGTCTTTCACATCGGCGCCCGCGATCTTGCCGGCCGCATCAGCCTGCGCGACGTGACCTACGAACTCTCGTCGCTCGCGGCCGCTTCCTGCGAGGCTGCCTGCCGGTTCTACCGGCGCAGGCTCGCCGAGGAGTTCGGCGATCCGGTCGATGCCGCCGGAAAGCCGGTGGGCTTCGTCGTACTGGCCATGGGCAAGTTCGGCGGGTGGGAGCTCAACTTCAGCTCCGACATCGATCCCATCTTCCTCTTCGGCGAAGAGGGCGAAACCCCGGGCGGTTCGGCGGGCTCGGTCACCCACGGGGAATTCTTCACCAAGCTCGGCTCGCGCATCGCCGCCGCGCTGAACGACGTGACCGACGAGGGGTTCGTGTTCCGCGTCGATCTGCGGCTGCGCCCCGAGGGTAACCAGGGGCCGCTCGTGAATACGACGGCCGCGGCCGAACAGTACTACATGACGTTCGGGCAGACCTGGGAGCGCGCCGCGTTGCTCAAGGCGCGGCCGGTGGCGGGCGATCTCGCGCTCGGCCAGGACTTTCTCGACAACCTCGCCCCTTTCGTCTATCGCCGCTTTCTCGACTACAGCACCGTCGAAGACATCAAGCTCATGAAGCAGAAGATTGACGTGAACCTGGCGCGCACCGTGCGCGGCGCCTGGGACGTCAAGCTGGGCAAGGGGGGCATCCGCGAGATTGAGTTCATCGTCCAGACGCAGCAGCTCATTCACGCCGGCAAGCAGAAGGCGCTGCGCACGCGTTCGACCGTCGAAGGGCTGCGGCGTCTCGAAGAGTTGAGCCTGATCGACCCCGTCGATGCGCAGGCCCTCTCCGAAGCCTATGATTATCTGCGGCGGGTCGAACACCGGCTGCAGATTGAGGGAGAGCGCCAGACGCAGCGGTTCGCCGACGACGCCGCATCGCATCTGCGCATGGCCCGGCTCATGGGGCACCGTCATGCTGACCCCACTGCGGCGATCGGCGCCTTCGATGCCGAGCTCGAACGCCACCGCGAGGCCATCGGAGGCATTTTCCGGCGCATCTTTACGGCCGCGGGTGAAGAGATTCAGCAGGGGGTCAACCCGACGATTCTCGCCGTTACCGAAGGAGAAGGTGACGAAGAGGCGCGGCTGACGGCCCTCGCCGAGCTCGGATTCGCGCAGCCGGCGGCGTCGCTCGAGGTCATGCGCCGGCTGGTCACGTCGACCCAGACCCGCCGCCTCGACGGCAAGGTGCGCCGCTACCTCGATCTCGTGCTCCCCGCGTTCCTGAGCGAGTGCGCGTCGGCCCCCGACCCCGATCTCGCCCTGCACCACCTCGAAGACTTCATGCTGCGCGTCGGCGGTTTCCGCGCCTACCACTCCCTGCTCGCCGAGAACCCGGCTACGCTGCGCCTGCTCGTGCGGCTGTTCGGCACGAGCACTTTTCTCTCGCGCTTCTTCATCCGCCATCCCGAACTGCTCGACCAGCTCGTGCTCGCCAGCTACACGACGCCGCTCAAGGACGGAAAAACCCTGGCGCTCGAGCTCGACACCCTGCTCGCCGAGGTCGACCCGGCCGATGAAGAGGGGCTGCTCGACGTGCTCCGGCGTTTCAAGAACACCGAAGTTCTGCGCATCGCCATGAACGATCTCGACGGCCAGCTCGACCTCATCGAGGTCACGACCCAGCTCGGCGATCTGGCCGACGTGGTGCTTCGGGCGGCGCTCCGCATCGCGCAGACGCTGCTCGAGCACCGCTACGGCGCGGCGCCCGAAGGCGAGTTCGTGACGCTCGGGATGGGCAAGTTCGGCGGGCTCGAGATGAACTACAGCTCCGATCTCGATCTGATCTTCATCTACCAGGATGCGGGCACGGCGGCGCAGCCGGGGGACCGCAGCCTGGGGGCCAACGAGTACTTCTCGAAGCTGGCGCAGCGCGTGATTTCGGTGCTCACCCTGGCGACCCGCGAAGGGATCGCGTACCCGATCGATACACGCCTGCGCCCGTCGGGCAAAGCCGGACCGCTCGTGACCTCGCTCGAAAGTTTCGAGTCCTACCATGCCACTCGGGCCGCCGTCTGGGAGCGCCAGGCGCTCATCAAGGCCCGCCCGGTGACGGCCGGAGAGCAGGTCGACCAGCGCATCCGCGACCTGATCGAACATTCCGTCTACGAACGCCCGTTCGGCAGAGCCGAGGTGCAGGAGATCCTGCGCATGCGCCAGCGGATGGAGGTCGAGATCGATCCGGAGTCTCCCCGTTACTTCAACATCAAGACCGGCCGCGGCGGAATCGTCGATATCGAGTTTTTCGTCCAGCTCATGCAGCTGCAGCACGGCGGCGAATATCACTCGCTGCGCACGCAGAACACCTTTGTGGCGCTGAGCGAACTGGTCGAACTCAATCTGATCACGCCGGGCGACTACGGCGTCCTGCGTGAAGGCTTTCTCTTTCTGCGGCGGCTCGAGAACCGGATGCGCATTCTGCAGGACAATGCGCGCAGCACCCTGTCGCGCACGCCGGAAGAGGCCGAGAAGCTCGCCCTTTCCATGGGCTTCGCGCGCGGGGCTTCGCGGGGCGACGCGGGGGTCGCGCTGCTCAGGGAATACGAGGCGGTCCGTGACCGTGTTCGTGAGGTTTTCCTGAAATATTTTGAACTCTTAGGGTGAGATCGCTATAATGAGCTGACCGAGTTGGGAGCTGTCAGCCAAACCGCCCATGGGATACCGTACACCTGCGACGACACCGCTGCCCGAGAGCGGAAGCTTTGAAGAATTCGGCTTCAGCGAGCTCGTCCTGCGTGCCGCGCGCGAACGCAAAACGGCCCTGCTCGAGGTGCGCGGCGATTCGACGCAGAAAACCTTTCAGTTCCGCAACGGCCTGATCTGCGGCTCACGTTCGAGCGCCGCCACGGAGAGTCTCGCTCGCGCGGTCGTCATGCGCGGTAAGGTGACCCGCGAGGTCGTCGAGGCGCTCGGGGTCAACCTGCTCGACGACGAAAAGGTCGGCGCCGCCCTGCTGCAGAAGGGGCTGATTGCCCCCGATGCGCTCGAAGAGGTGCTGCGCTACCAGATCATGCTGCGCATTGCCGACGTCTTCGCCCGCGCTTCGTGGACCTTCGCCTGGAAAGGGCCGGGCGAGCTGCCTCCCCGGGTCGGTGTCAATCAGTACCAGATTTTCTCAGAAGGGGTCGCCCGCCGCGTCTCCCGTGAACAGATGGCCGCCGAGGTGACCGAGCTAAGAGACCGCGCCGCGCTCGTGAGCCCCGAGTCGCCGTTGCCGCTCGACGCCTCGACGCTGCCGGCCCGCGCCAGACAGCTCTTGCAGGCGATGAACGGCCGGCTGACGTTCGGCGACCTTGCCGCGCTGGGGCTCGACCGCGTCGCTCCCGATCAGCGCCCCGAGGGAGAATACCGGTCGTGGGTCTATCTGCTGGCCTTCGTTGAAGGCGGTTTCGCCGATGCCGGCGACGCGCCGCAAGTCAGGGCCCCCGCAGCCGCCGCTGCGACCCCCGCCCCAGAAAGCGGTGCTGAAACCGGCACGATTACGGTCTTTTCGGGCGGCACGGCGGTCGAGTACCAGGAAATCGAGGATCCGGCGTTCACGCGGCGCTTCGAAGAAATGCGCCAGCAGGATCATTTTCAGCTGCTCGGGCTCGAGCGCAACGCGACCGACGCGCAGGTCAAGAAGGCCTACTTCAAGCTGGCCAAAGAGTTCCACCCCGACAAGGTTTACAACCATAGTGAGCGCACGGTCAAGAAATACTCCGACAAGCTCTTTGCGCTCATCAACCGGGCGTACGAGGAGCTGAAATCGGCCGAAACGCGCGCGAGCTACGCGGCGCGGCTCGATGAGCTGGCCCAGGGGATCGACATCGAGAAAGAGGCGGCCGACCTGCTGCAGTCCGAATCGGAATTCCAGAAGGGGGTCGTGCTTTTTCGCAAGCGCGACTACAACGGAGCCCTGGCGCACCTCGAAGAGGCCCTGCGGCTCAACCCCCGCGAAGCCGACCATCACATCTATCTTGGCTGGATCCTCTTTCAGAAGAGTTATCCCGCCGACGATGCGGGGGCGAAGCGAGCCATCGACCACATCAACAAGGGGCTCGAGATTCAACCCCGGTCAGTCGTGGGGCACCTGTTTCTTGCCAACGCGACCAAGGTCTCTGGCGACGTCGACCGGGCCGAGCTGCTGTTTCGCAAGGTCCTGCAGCTGCAGCCGGGCCACGTCGACGCTCAACGCGAGCTGCGCCTCATCGAGCAGCGCAAGGCCAAGGGCGATGCCGAGCCGCCCAAGAAAATCATCAACAAGCTTTTCAAGCAGTAGCCGACCATGGAAAAGACGAAGTATATCTGGCTGGACGGCCATCGCGTGCTGTGGGAAGAGGCGCAGGTTCACGTCCTGACTCACACGCTGCACTATGGTCTGGGGGTCTTCGAAGGCATCCGCTGCTACGAGACGGCCGACGGCCGCTCGGCCGTGTTCCGCCTCGAAGAGCACATCCGGCGCCTGTACGAGTCGGCGCACATCATGCAGCTGGCGATTCCGTTCGAGCCGCGGGTGCTCATCGATGAAACCGTGGCCCTGCTGCAGGCGAACCAGCTTCGCGGCGGCTATCTGCGCCATCTCGTCTTCGTCGGCGACGGCATGATGGGACTGCATCCGGGCCGCAATCCGATTCGCGTCGCCATCGCGGCATGGCCGTGGGGGGCCTACCTGGGCGCCGAAGGGATGGAGAAGGGGATCCGCGTCAAGGTCTCGAGCTTCATCCGCCACCACGTCAACGCCAACATGACCCGCGCGAAGACGGTCGGCTCCTATGTGAACTCCATTCTCGCCAAGCGCGAGGCGGTCGCGCTCGGCTATGACGAAGCGCTCATGCTCGACGCCGAGGGCTTCGTGGCCGAGGCGAGCGGCGAGAACATCTTTCTCGTCAAGAACGGCGTCATCAAAACGAGCCCGCTCACGTCGGTGCTCAAGGGCATCACGCGCGATTGCGTGCTGACCATCGCCGAAGAGCTGGGCTACCGGGTCATCGAAGAGCGTTTCACGCGCGACGACCTCTACGTCGCCGACGAGGCCTTCTTCACGGGAACCGCCGCCGAGATCACGCCGATTCGCGAAGTCGACGACCGCAGAATCGGCTCCGGCGGGCGCGGGCCCGTGACGAAAGCCGTCCAGGAGCGGTACTTCGCCATCGTCAAGGGCGAAGAGCCACGGCACCACAACTGGCTGACCTTCGTGCCGCCCGAGCCGGTCCGGTCCTGATGGCCGGCCGCTCGTACGACGCCTTTTCCATTCTCTATCGTCAGGCCGGATTTCAGCAGTTTGCCGATCGCATCGGCCGGCGCATCGCCTCGCAGTGGAAGCGCACGGTACCCGCAGGCTCGCGCGTGCTCGACCTCGGCTGCGGTACCGGCGGCGCGGTTCCCGCTCTGCGGGACGCCGGATTCCGCGTCGTGGGTGTCGATTTGAGTCTAGGCATGCTGCGCGCCTATCCGGCCCTCGCCATCCAGGCCGATATCCGGAAGTTGCCGCTGCTGGGACCCTTCGGGGCGGCGCTCGCCTTGTACGACACCGTCAACCATCTCCCGCCCGGGTCGCTGCCCGAGTTCTTCGCCGAGGTTGCCCGCGTTCTGCCGGCGGGGGCCCCCTTCGCCTTCGACGTGAATACGCTGGAGGGCTCGACGATGTGGGTCGACGACAGCTACGAAGTCCGGCGGCGGGATGCGCGGCTCACGGTCACGTCGCGCTTCGATGCCGAAACCCGGCGGCTCGAAAACCACGTGCGCGGTTGGGTGCAGAATCCGGGCGGGCGCGAGACGATCGAAGAGACGATCGTCGAGTGGTATCATCCCGAAGAGCCGCTGCTCGCCCTGGCACAAGCAGCCGGATTCACCCTGGTCGACGAGGATCCGCTCTTCATGGACGACGAGCGCCCCGAAACGCCCAGCAAATGGCTGTTCCGCCTGATCCGCTGAGGGTCAGAACGCGTACCCGTGCAGCACGAAGTAGGGGGCGAGACCGTTGCGCTCGGCCGCCGGTGACACGGGGAGGGCAGCGCCGATGCCGAGCGACAGCGGGAAGAGGTAGCCGATCGTCAGATCGACGATGAACTCGCCGCCGACCGCGGCGCGCCAGACCGGGCTGTCGATCCAGGCGCTCCCCCCTTCGGCATACAGGGCCCCGTGGAGCTGATCGACGAGGAGCGGAAATGTTCCCCAGGCCGGGATGCCGCGTTTGAGGAAGAGCAGGGGAAAGCGGTATTCGAGGCTCGCCTTGGCCACGCGGCTCCCCTGCTGGAGGCTCGTGGTTGCGAATCCGCGAAGGGGAATTCCCTCGGCTGTGCCGAGCGAACTCTGCTCTTCGAGCCCCCCCAGGCGAAAGGGGCCTCCGAAGCGGGCGTTCGACGCGATGCCGCCGACCCCCTGCACGGCGAGAACCTGACGGGCCGGGAGACTCCAGTAGTAACGCAGGTCGGCGACGGCGCTGTGATTCGTATAGGTCGCCCCGAGCCAGGGCGCGATGGCCCGGCCGGTGAGCGAAAAGCGGGCGCCGTCTTCGATGCTGATGCTGTTCGTGTAGTGGCGCGCCGAACCAAAGGTGAACTGCAGGGCCGCGCCGGCGCTGCGCCGGCTGAGGCGGATGCCGTCGCCGGCGATCATGCCGATTTCCCGCTCATGCACCAGACTGTACTCTGCCGTGAGTCCGGCGGCCGAGCGCAGGCCGGGAAAGGGAAAGAGAACGCTCGCGGCGGCCCCTTGAGCCCGCACTCCCGTCTCGGCATCGGGTTCGGCTCCGGCGTGCAACGTGTCGAGGCGCGGGGCGTCGAGGGCTGCCAGGCCCAGTGTCGGCGTCCACCCGTCCCACTGGTACCCGAAGGCAAATCCGGGACGGTCGAGCAGGGTGTGGTAAAACCCCGTCAGCTCGTAGGCGTGCATTCCGAGCACATCCTCGCCCGTGAGGGAAACGCCCGCCTCGGCCCATCCCCCCGAGCCCAGCAGGCTCTCTGCCGTCAGGTAGGGCATCCACTGACGCGGCCAGAGGGTCTCTGCTGCGCGGTAGTCGCGCTCGGGGCCCGACCAAGGCGCCGAGCGGTCCTGCCACGCAGCGCGGTCGATGCGCCAGGCGACGGCCGGCGAGGTGACCGGACTCAGGGCGATACGCGCCGGATAGAACCCGCGCCCATCATAGGCGGCCGCGACCACGCGCCCCGCGTGCACGTCGGATTCGAAGAATCCGAAAGGCGTGTGGGTCATCTGCACCATCTCTTGCGCGACGGCTGTGGCGGGCGCGGGGGAACCGGCGGGCACGGTGTAGAGGTTGTAGATCCCCGTCCGGTCGCTGCTGAAGAGGAGGGTATCGTCGTCCAGAAACACCGGCGCGAGATCGAGGTGCCGGTCGGCGGTCAGCCGCCGTTCGCCGCCCTGAAGATCCGTGACGTAAAGATCGATGAATCCCCCTCGGCTCCAGGCGGCGTAAGCGAGGCGCGAGCCGTCGGGCGAGAAACGCGGCGTGTCGAAGATGCGGTCTGCGCCGCCGGCCAGCGTGCGCGGTGCGCCAGGTCGCCCCGCTTCCATCGGATAGAGCATCAGCCGCTGCTCGCTCACGTCATTCTGCACGGCGGCCAGCCAGCGCCCGTCAGGCGAGACGTCGAGCGAGAGCAGGCGCGCCCCCGTCGTGAGCCGCTCTACCGTGCCCGAAGCGAAGTCATAGCGAAAGGCGTCGCCGTAGACGTTGAAGCGCTCGTATACCGCGCCCTGGACGAAATACAGGTACCGGCCGTCTGCCGACGGGGCGAGATTGCCGAGCGCGAGATCGTGCTCGAAGAGAACCCGTTCGACGCCGGTGCCCAGATCGACTGCGCGGACGTGCGGATAGGCGGTCGCGTTCTGAACCGTGAAGTAGACCGTGGCACCGTCGGGAGAGAACCGCGGACGGCGCGTCGACCAGCGCTCCTGCGTCAATGCTTCGGCCCGCGTGAAGGGCGCATGGGCACGCAGGCTGCGGCGCAGCGCACGGGACTCCCGGATCAGGTTGCGCTGCCAGGCTTCCCACTCGCTCTCGAGCGACGCGCCCAGCTCCATGACCGCGGCGGCCGAAGGGAGCAGCGGCGAGAGTCCGGTCGCGTAGGCATGGTACATCGCGTTCAGCCGCTCGCGGCCGTACTTTGCCGAAAGGTAATCGAGAAACGCCTCGCCGTACAGGTAGCGGAACGCACCGCCCGGCCATTCCCCCTCATCCCCGTTCCCCTTATCGAGCGGAAACAGCGTGCCCTGCAGCGCGGCCGTGCGCAGGATCATGGCCGTGTAGCTGCTGTCGCCGCGGCCGGCTGTCGTGTGCTCGGTTTCGTCGAGGGTGGCATACCCTTCGACCATCCAGAGGGGAAGAAAGAGGTTCGGAAACGGGAGTACGGGCACCGGAATGCCGTTGATGCCGGCAATCGCCGCCCGGCCGAGCATGTCGCGGGCCGCCTTGGCGGGGCCGAACGCCTGATCGAGGTGGAGAATGTGGTTGTATTCGTGCGTGAACACGAGGCGCAACCAGTCGTCCTGGTCGCCCAGCGCCGACGCCGGCGCCGGCGGGGTCGTATAGATCTGAATCGCGTTATGCGGCGAGGGGGTCGCCGAGCCGTTCGTGAGATCGAGATAGTCGATGAGCACGATGTGCGTGCGCTCTTCGGGCGTCCACCCGATGGCGCGTGTGAGGCGGTCGTGAATCGGTTCTACCATACCGGCGAGCCGCCGGGCGACCGCCGCGCTGCGCGCGGGGAAGTGGATGAGGAAGTGGCTCGTCTCCAGCGTCTTCCACGAGATGTCGGGCGGATGCGCCGCAGCGCTCGCCGCACCCGGGAGCGCGGCCGTCGCGAAGAGCACCGCGAGAAAGAGCCGGCCGAACCGCCGGCAGGCTGCGAGAAGCATCAGTCTACGCCGGCGGGCTGGAACTGGGCGGTGAGAAACCCGGTGGGGAGCTGCACCTCGGGCGCATAGAGATAACGATAGCGAATGAGACTCGTCGTTACCTTCTTCACGTAGCGCCGGGTTTCGAGGTATGGGATCTGCTCGACGAACTCGTCAAGCTCGAGCCCCGGACGCTCCCGCATCCACCGGTCGACGTTGTGGGGGCCGCCGTTGTAGCCGGCGAACGCCAGGAAGAGATTGTCGTTGTAGTTGCGCACCAGCGAATGGATATAGGCCGTGCCGAGCGCGATATTCAGCTCGGGCTGATAAAGGTCGCGCGGCCCGGGGGCCGGAAGCTTGAGGCGTGCGGCGACGCGGCGCGCCGTGGGCACGATGAGCTGCAGCAGCCCGTAGGCGTCGGCCGGGCTCGAGACATCGGGTTGAAAACGGCTTTCTTCGCGCATGAGCGAAAGCACGACGTGCGGGTCGATGCCATGCTCGACGGCGCGGGCGCGCACGAGGTCGGCGAATGCCTCGGGATACGCCAGCTCCCAGACGTCGGTGTAAAAGACATCGTTGCGCTGCAGCTCGGCGCCGAAGTTGTTCCAGGCCAGACGCTGGGCCGCCGTGTAGCGGCCGATCGAGATGAGCGCCTGCGCGATGGCATGCGCGTGCGCCTGGCCGCTGTCGAGCTGATAACCGGCCATGAACTCGGTTTCGGCCTCGTCCGGCCGGCCCAGCGCGGCGAGCACGTCACCGCGTTCGAGATGAAAGCGCACCTCGGCGTTGGCGGCGTAGCTGGCATCGGCGGCGAAGAAGCGCGCGCGTTCGGGCTTGAAGAGCGGTTCGTCAGGCAGGCGGGCTGCCGCGAGAAAGCCATAGTAATGCAGCGGCATCTCGCGGGCGATGGCCTGATAGGCGGCACGGGCGACCTCGACCGCGCCGAGCCGTTCGTCGCAGCGGGCCATCCAGTAGCGGGCGGCTGCTCCCGACTCATCGGCGAACCGGGCCCGCTGCTCGAAGGCCTTGCGCGCTTCGGCGAATCTGCCCTGATGGTAGCGCGCCCAGGCCAGGCCCCAGAGCGCGTCCTGGCGGAGTTCGTGATTGCCGAAGCGATCGAGAAAGACCTGGAATTCCTTTTCGGCGCTCGCGTCGTTTTCTTCCTGCAGGTGAATGAGGGCGACTTTGAACTGCGCCTGCGCACCCCAGGCGGCGGCTGCGGGAGTCTTGCGCGCGAGTTCGACGAGTTTGCGGTACTCGGCCAGCGAGCGTTCGGGACGCCCCAGGCGGCTCTGCGTGTAGGCGAAATAGTATTGGGCGCGCCATGCGTTTTCGGTGCCGGCGGGCGTCCGGGCGGCTGCGAAGATATCCTCGGCGTCTGCGTAGGCGCGGCGATTGAACCGCGCGATGCCCCGTTGCACGTGAAGGTGCTGGCGCGTAGCCGGGTCCTTGGTCGTGCGCAGCAGCTCGGCGTACATCCCGGCGGCGGCGTCCCAGGCGCGCACGCCGAAGTACCGATCGGCCCGCATCCGCTGTTCAGCCGGCGTGAACGGAGCGGTCGCGATACCCGCGGCCGCCAGAGCCCGGAGGCGCTCTTCGGCGGCGAGCGCGCTTGAAGAGGCGGGGAAGAGCAGCATCATGTCGCGGTAGAGCGAGGCGGCTTCGGTGACCCGGCCGGCCGATTCGAAAAGAGAACCCAGAATCATGCGCCGCCGGTTGCGCTCTGAGGCCGAGTCTGTCTGGTCGGCCCAGCGCTCGGCTTCGGCAGCCACTTCGGCCGCGCGGCCGCCCACGAGGCGGGCGTGAAGCAGCCGCTCTTCGGCGTCGTCGGCGAATACCGAAAGGGGTATGTCGCGTACGATCTGCTCGTAATGCGTGGCCGCTGCCGTGACGTCGCCCGCGGCTTCGAGCGCGCGTCCGCGCAGGTAGTACCGGTAATCGGCAAATTCGGGCCAGGCCCAGCCGGTGGCTTCGAGCACGGCCGGCCAGCGCTGTTCGTCCGCGGCTCGCAGCGAGTAGGCGAGCGCGTCGCGCCACTGGCGGCGGATGTCGGCGGCCGGGAGGGCGTCGGCGCGGTCGGCCGGCGGCGCCGCGGGCTCCATGCGCGCGTGTCCGGGCGTGCAGGCGGCGCCGAAGAGAAGTCCGAGCGCCAAGCCGCTCCTGAGCAGGGTTGAGCGGTGGGACATGCGGGTGAGGTTCATCGCGCCCCCCCGCTCTCCAGCGCCGCGAGAAAACGCTCGGCCACCTGCGGGGCCACTGCATGCGTGCCGAGGGGCATCTCGCGCGGCGTACCGTGCCAGTCACTGCCGCCCGTCGTGAGCAGGCCCCGCTGGCGCGCGTCGTCGTAGAGCCTGCCGGCCGTGTCGCGGCGTCTGAAGTTGTGCGTCTCGACCCCGTCGAGACCCGCATCGAGCAGCGGTTCGAGAAAACGCCCGTACTCTTCGGGCCGGGGATGGGCCCAGACGACGAGGCCTCCCAGGGCATGCACCTTTTCGGTCACCGTCGCGGGAGGGATATCGAGGTTGGGAATCCGGGCCCGCCCCGGATTGAGAATCCGCCCGAAGGCCTGGTCTTCGGTGCGCGCATACCCGGCGCTTACCAGCGCCTTGGCCAGATGCAGCCGGGTCAGGCTGTCGGGACCGTCCATGGGCAGGTCCGATTCGGTCAGAAAAATGCCGCGAACGCGAAGCTCGCGCACCGCCTTGCGCATGCGCTCGCGCCGCTGGAGCTGCACATCGTCGAGAAACCCGGTCAGCTCGGCGGCCTCGGATTCATCGGGCAGGCGGCGAAAATAGGCGAGCAGGTGGAGTTCGTGCCCGTCGAGGCCGGCGGTCATCTCGACGCCGGGAATGAGCCGGACACCGACCTCCCGGGCCGCCTGCGCCGCCTCGGAGAGCCCCCCCACCGAATCGTGGTCGGTGATGGCGATGGTATCCAGGCCGCCGGCGTGCGCCCGGCGCACGACTTCGGCCGGGCTGAGCGACCCGTCAGACCGGTCTGTGTGCATGTGAAGGTCGGCGCGAATCTGCTTTCTCCTCAACCACTTAGGCTATGTTCATTCTAGCCGGTGGCTCCCGGCCCCGTCAACGCGATGGGCCTCTTTCAGATGCCCGTCGCCCCGGTCGCAGGGTACACTGGGGCGATGCTTTCGGAACAGGTCGATCTCTATCTGGACCACCTCCGGGCCGAACGGGGGCTGAGCCGGCATTCGCTCGAGGCGTATGCCCGCGATCTGCAGTTCTATCTGCGCGCCGTCGAGGGGCGGGGCGAGCCCGACGCCGCCGACCTGCGGGGGCTTCTCGATGCGGCGGCCGAGTCCGGTCTCGGGGCGCGCTCGCGGGCCCGCATGCTTTCGGCCCTGCGCGGCTTCTACCGTTTTCGCCTGCGCGAGGGGATGATCGTCGCCAACCCCGTCGATCTGCTCGACGCTCCGAAACTGAGCCGCCACGTCCCCCGCGTCCTTTCCGAGGCCGAAGTCGATCGTCTGCTTTCGGCGCCTTCGGGCGACACGGCGCTGGGCCTGCGCGACCGGGCCATGCTTCAGGTGCTCTATGCCACGGGTCTGCGCGTGAGCGAACTCGTGAACCTCGAGCTGACCGGGCTGCGGCTCGACGAGGGATACCTGATTGCCTTCGGCAAGCGCGCCAAGGAGCGACCCGTGCCCCTGGGCCGCGATGCGAATGCGGCCGTGCGCGACTATCTCGCCGGGTCGCGCGGAGAGATCCTGCGGGCGCACCAGAGCCCCCACGTATTCGTCACGGCGCGCGGCGGGCCCATGACGCGCCAGGCCTTCTGGAAGCTGCTCAAGCAATATGCCGTGAAGGCCGAAATCCGCACCCCCTTCAGTCCGCACACGCTCCGCCACAGCTTCGCCACCCACCTGCTGGCCCACGGGGCCGATCTGCGCAGCGTGCAGCTCATGCTCGGTCACGCCGATCTGACGACGACGCAGATATACACGCGCGTGGCCCGCGAGCGCCTGAAGCGCCTCTACGACGAAGCCCATCCCCGGGCCCGCCGCGTCTGATGGGGAAATCTTCGCGGGCGGTCTGCAGAGTTGCGGCCGGCGAAAAGTCCCGGTAACGTATCGATGCGATCTTGTTGTCGTTGCCCCCGCGGCAGACCGTCCAGGAGAATCCCATGAAGAAGCAGGACCGACCCGCTCTGAACCTCACGCGCCGCGATGCGCTGAAGAATCTGGCCGTGGCCGCCGGCGCCGCCAGCGTGCCCGCGTGGCTTGCCGCCTGCGGCGAACCGTCTGCCGAAGAAATCGTGAAGCGCGGGCCGCTCACGGGCGACGAGACCCGCGGTCCGCTCACGCGTGACGAGGTGCCCATCGACACCGTCGTCGTCCTCATGATGGAGAACCGGTCGTTCGACCACTACTTCTCGTCGCTGCGGATAGACGAAGGACGCACCGACATCCGCGCGATGACGGCCGAGACCTTCAATGAAGATTTCGACGGCAACCGTTACCATCCGCAGCTGGCGACGCGCATGTGCGTCGAAGATCCGCCGCACGGGTTCGGTGCGGGCCACACCCAGTATGCCGGCGGCACCAACGCCGGGTTCGTCAAGGCCCATCTCGAAGAGGCGCACGGGGGCGAAGCGCTTCCGCAGACGGTCATGAGCTACCACAATCGCGCTCAGCTGCCGCTCTTCTACAATCTGGCCGACGACTATACGCTCTGCCAGCAGTGGTTCTGCGCCATGATGGGCCCCACCTGGCCGAACCGCTGGTATGCCCACGGCGCCCAGTCGAACGGCGAAGTCGGCAACAACTTCGGAGGCGACTACTCCTTCGAAATGATCTACGATCGCCTCGCCGACAAGGGCCTGACGCACCGGTACTACTATGTGGACCTGCCATTTCTGAACATCTCCTCGCGTTACGGTCAGGATCATCCGCGCACAACGAGCCTGATCTCCAGATTCTTCCAGGACGCCGAGGAGGGGACGCTGCCCAACTACTGCTTCGTGGATCCCGGCTTCAACCTCAACGACGATCATCCGCCCCACCACGTCGGCCTGGGGCAGCAGTTCGTCTCGAGCATCTATCATGCGCTCGCGAAGAGCCCGCAGTGGGATCGTACGATTCTCTTCGTCACCTACGACGAAAACGGCGGATTCTTCGATCACGTCGCGCCCCCGGCGGTCGAGGACGACTGGAAGAGCGTCGGCATCGACAAGCTCGGCTTTCGCGTGCCGGGTTTCGTGGTGGGACCCTGGGTCAAACAGCAGGTCTCCGACGTTCAATACGACCACACGTCGATGCTCGCCTTCACCGAGTGGCTGTTCGACCTGAAGCCGCTCACCAAGCGCGACGCGGCGGCCAACAACTTCGTCGACGACGTGCTCGACGCAGCCCGTATCCGCAGCCGCGACCCGCGCAAGCCCAAAGAGTACGCGCCGGTGCTCGTGCCCGACTCCGAGATCACCGACGCCTGCCGGTACAGCGCGAGCTTCGCGGGGCAGCAGCACGACGTGCACATGGCGGCGAACCTGGGGCTCATCCCCCGCGAGCTCGACAAGCGCGAGTTCCGCCTCGACATGCTGCGCATGATTGCCCGCCGCGAGGCCGCCCGCGCCGGAATCCGCCTGTATTAGGGAGTGCCGTGAAGGGGGGCGGTGCGTTATCCTGATGGGTATGCCTGCTGCTCGCCCCCGTACGCTGCTTGCTACGCACACGTCGTCGGATCTCGACGGCTTCGCCGCCCTCGTCGCGCTTCGCCCCCTGTTTCCGGAGGCGCGCATCCTGGTCGCCGAGCGCGTGCAGGAGTCGGTGGCCGATCTGCTTCACGAGCTGGCCGGCGCCGAATACCTGCTGCGCGAAGCCGATCTGGATCCGTCGCGCATCGAGCGGCTCGTCGTCGCCGACACGGCCGACCTGAGCCGGCTGGGCCGATGGACGGCTGCGCTGCCGGCCACGGCACGTCTGCTCGTGTTCGACCACCACCCCCCCGAAACGCGCAACCTGCCGCAGGGGGCCGAGCTCGACCTGCGTCATGGCGAAGTGGGCTCGGTCTGCACGCTCGTGACCGAATACCTCCAGGCGCAGGCGGCCGACGTCGAGCCGCGAACGGCCACGCTCCTGCTCGCGGGGCTCTTCGAAGACACCGGCCAGCTGGCCTTTCGCTCGACGCGGCCGCGCGACTTCACGGCGGGAGCCGCGCTGCTGAGCTGGGGGGCCGATCCCGCGCTGGCCGCCCGCTACCTCCAGCGTCTCTGGGATGCGCGGCGCATCGCGCTGGTCGCCGATCTCCGGGAGAACGCGCGCCTGGTTTCCTGGGGCAACCTGCGGGCCCTGCTGGCCCAGCTCACCCTGCCGTACTTCGTCGCCGACGTCGGGGGCCTTGCCTCGGAGCTCACGGCCGAAGGGGCCGACGCGGCCTTTCTGCTGGCGGCCGTTCCCGACAAGGTCTTCATCGTCGGGCGGTCGCTCAGCCCGGGGGTTTCTGTGGCCGAGGTCATGCAGGAGCTCGGCGGCGGCGGACACGAGACGGCCGCCTCGGCGGTGCTCACCGACACGACGCTCGTCGAAGCCGAGGCTGCTCTGCGCCGCGCGCTCGATCATCGGGCCGCGCCGCTCCTGGCCGCCCGCGACATCATGAGCCGGCCGATTCTCTCCGTCGATGTTGCCGCACCGATTGCAGACGCGCACCGCAAGCTCTCCGCGTTTCGCATCGGCTCGCTCGTGGTCACCGAGAAGGGGGCACCGGCGGGCATCATCGATGCCGATGCCGCCGCCCTGGCCGTCGAGCATGGAGTTCACGCCGAGCCGGTGCGCGACTACGCGCGCGCGCTCCCCGATCCGGTCGACGTTGCGACGCCTCTGCATGAACTGCGGGCGCTGCTCTACCGCACCCACGAACGCTTTTTCGTGGTCTACGCCGAGGGCGAGCCGGCCGGGGTCGTCACCCGCCGCGACGTGCTGCGTGCCGTCTACGAGCAGGCGGCGCCCCCGGTGCGCGGCGCGGGGGGCTCGACCGCTCCGGCGCGCCACCTCGGGGGTGAATTCAAACCGCAACTGGGCGCTACGGTGGCGGCGCATCTGCGGCAGGTGGGCGCGTGGGCGGGAGAGGGGGGCTGCCGCACCTTTCTGGTCGGCGGGGGCGTGCGCGACCTCGTACTGCGACGCAAGCCGACCGATCTGGATCTGGTCGTCGACGGCGAGACCGGGGCGCTTCTCGATCGCCTGCGCGATGCGGGGGCCGAGGTCAAGGTCTTCGGCCGCTACCACACGGCGCACGTCGCGTTCGCCGACGGCACGGCCTTCGATCTGGCCCGCGCCCGCCGCGAGACCTACGCGCGTCCGGGCGCCCTCCCCGAGGTCGTGCCCGGGAGCCTCGAACAGGACCTTTTTCGCCGCGACTTCACGATGAACGCGCTGGCCGTCGACCTCTCTCCCGATCGGTTCGGCCAGCTGTTCGACCGCTTCGGCGGCCTGTCCGATCTCAAGCACGGACGCATTCGCGTGCTGCACAGCCTGAGCTTCGTCGAAGATCCGACGCGCGCCTTCCGGGCCATGCGTCTGGCCGTACGCTTCGGCTTTTCGCTAGAAGACCAGACGCGCCGTCTGCTCGAGCGGGCGGTGGCCCTCGACCTGTTCCGCGAGAGCGAGGGGACCCGTCTGCGGCGCGAGCTGGTGCTCATCTTCGAAGAGCGTGACCCGCTGGCCGTGCTCCACGCGCTCGAGGAGCGCGGCATCCTGCGCGCCACGGGCGGGCTCGCGTTCGGTCCCGAGGAGGAAGCGCGCATGCGGGCGGCCTTGGAGTGGATGGACTGGTACCGGGTACAGTTCGGCGGGCCGCCGCGCTACGGCGAAACGCTCATGCTCGGCATGCTGACCGCCGGCATGTCGCCCGAGCGGGGCCGCACCGCGCTCGAAGGCTGCAAGGTGCCCGGCGTCGAAATCGAGCGCTGGGAAGGTTTCAGGCAAGGGGCCCGCGACCTTGCCCGTTTTCTGGGTGCGGATGCGCACGTACCCTCGGCAGTCGCCCGCCGGGTCGAGCAGGCTGCTCCCGAAACGCTTCTCGTGCTGGGGATGCTGCACGGCGAGCACCGCGAAACGGTGACGGCCGCGCTGACCCGCTGGCCCGGCGTCCGCCCGGGCCTCTCGGGCGACGATCTCATGGCGCTGGGGATTCCCCGCGGGCCGGAGCTGAGCGCCTGGACCCGCCGCATCCGCGACGCGCTGCTCGACGGCAGACTTCAGCCGGGGCCTGAAACCGAGCGGGCCTGGGTGCGCGAGCGACTGGCTTCAGGCGCCTCGAAAGACGGCTGAAGTCGGCTCCGCCGACATGTCCCTCAAGTAAGTTCTCGGTCCATCCGAGGGAAGTGATTGAGATCACAGGCGCCTTTTTGACAGCTGTGGTAGAATCTAACCCCACGGAAGTCTAAGGGAGAAACCGCTCGTGACTCGCATCGCCATCGCACTGTATCTGCTTGCCCAGGCTGCGCCCGCGCAGACGGCGCCCGACATGCAGGGAAAAGTGCGCGTCTTCATCAAGGATCCGGACGTCAAAGAGGGGTGGCGGGAGTCTGAGGTGGTGCGTCCGGGAGATACCGTCCGGTACCGGCTCGAATACCAGAACAAGGGTACCGGACCGGCCGTCGGGTTCACGCTCCAGAACGAGATTCCCGAGGGGACGCTCCTGCTCGAGCGTCCGACGGCGCGTAACTGCCGCCTCGAGTTCTCCCATGACGAGGGGCGCACGTATGCCGAGAATCCGACCCGCAAGGTGAACGGAAAAACGGTTCCCGTGCCGCCCGCCGAATTCACGCACCTGCGCTGCCGGCAGACGCCGCCGCAGATTGCACCCGGCGAGCAGGTTGCCGCCGAGTACCTGGTTCTGGTGAAGTAAGCCGCTTTACGTTCGTCGACTGCATTTTATGTCCGGGAACAAGTCGTTCCACGAGGAGGAGGGAATCATGAATCGAGTCCGTTTGCTCGCGTTTGCCGTGCTGGCGCTGCTGGTTTCGGCGACCGGGGCGCAGGCCGCCGGTACGCCGGTAGGCACCGTCATTTCGAACCAGGCCTCGGCCACCTACGAAGATTCGACCGGCAATACCTACAATGCCTTGTCGAACCTCGTCCAGATCACGGTCGAGCAGGTCTATTCGGTGACGATTACCCCGCTGACCGCGACCGATCAGGGCGTGGCGGGCGGTATCGTCTACTACGCGCACGAAGTGCAGAATACGGGCAATGGCGGAGACTCGTTCAGCTTTTCGAGCTCCGACTCGCAGGCCGGCTTCACGTCGACCATCTATGAAGATGTCAACGGCAACGGCATCCTCGAAGGGGGCGAACCGGTTCTCGCCAGCCCCTTCGCGCTGGCGGCCGACGCCACCGTGCGCATCATCGTCGCCGTCCAGATTCCCCCGGCCCCGCTCGCTTCGAACGACACGACGGTGCTCGTGACTTCGGTGGGTGACAATACCCAGACCGCGACGGCCACGGATACGACCAATATTTCGACCGGCCCGGTGCTGAACGTGACCCTGTCGCATGCGCCGGCCACGGTCAATCCCCTCGACATCCTGACGCTCACGGCGACAGCCGACAACAACGCCGGCGTCGACGATGCCGACAACGTCGTGCTCGTGCAGGCCGTTCCCGCGAACACCGTCCTTCAGACCGGGACGACGGTCGTCGGCGGAACGTACGGCGGAACCTTTACCGTCGAGTACGACGACGGATCGAATACGTGGGCCCTTGGCGACTCGGCTTCGGCCACCCAGGTGCGCGTGACCCTGACCCAGGTCGGCGGCGACATCCCGGTCTCGGGCACCGTGACCCTGGCCTTTGACGTGCAGGTCCAGACGACCGCGCCGGCCGGTACCCCCGGCGTGACCCAGACGGCCACGGTCGATTACACGAATACGGCGGCGGTCGCGCAGACCCCCGACTCGGCCACGAACGACATCACGGTCAACCAGGCTGCGGCGGTGACCCTGACGAACGACACCGGCCCGAGCCAGTCGACGCTGCCCGGGACGGCGGCCGACTACGTCTACACGATCATCAACACCGGCAACGGAACCGACACGTTCGACCTGACCGTGAACGCTGTGCCCGGTTTCACGGTCGAACTGCTCGACGGCGCCCTGAACCCGATCGTCGCCTCGCCGGCGCTTGCCGCGGGCGCCAGCTACTCGTTCACCGTGCGCGTGACGCCGAATGCGAACGCGGCCGACACGACGCTGGCCGCCGGTGCGGTGCACACCGTGGTCGCCACGAGCCAGTTCAACAATACCGTCAATGACAGCGACACGGCCACGACGACGGCCGACCGCAACACGCTGGTGACGGTGAGCTCGGCCGCCCCCAGCCTGACCGGCGTCGTCGGCGGAACGATCGTTTACACGGTCACCGTCACGAACGACGGCGACGCCCCCGACGCCTTCGATCTGGCGGTCAGTGACGTCGGCGGCACCTACGCCGGCGCCACGAACCCGTGGAACTACGTGCTCTCGGCCGTGCAGACGGCGGTTCTCGCGCCGGGCGCTTCGGAAAACATCACGGTCACCGTCACGGTGCCGGCCGATGCCGACCCGAACATCCCCGACACGGATATCATCCGCGTGGCCGCCACGCCGGTCTATGACGACAACGGCGTGCCCGATGCGACGAATTTCGTCGACTTGACGAGCACCGTGCAGGCCAACTTCGCCCATACGCTGACGGTGGTCGGACCGGCCAACCTCGACGCCGTTTCGGGCGGCTTCGCCACCTACCAGCTCGACCTCGCCAACACCGGCGACGCCGACGACAGCTACGACCTGAGCGTCGCGGCGAGCTCGCAGGGCTGGACCTGGACGTTCTACCTCGACAACGACCTCAGCGGCACGGTGAACGCCGGCGACACGAACGTCTCGGCGACCCCGGTGGCCGTGGCCGCGGGCGGCACGGTTCGCCTGCTCGCGCGCATCACGGTTCCGGCCGTGATCCCGCCGGTGCAGGACATCTCCGACATCGCCGCCACCTCGGTGGCCGTGCCGGCGAACGTGGCCACGGTGACGCTGACGACCTCGGTCGGCGCCCCCTCGATCTCGCTCAACAAGAGCTACGTCCTGACCGACACCGACGGCAGCGGCGGCCCGACGCCGGGCGACACCGTGACGTACACAATCACCTACACCAACACCAGCACGACGACCGACGCGCTCAACGTCGTCATCAGCGATGCCGTTCCGGCGTTCACCACCTATGTGGCGAACAGCCTGACCCTGAACGGTGCGCCGCAGACAGACGCTTCAGACTCGCCGACCGACGAAGGCGAGGTCGTGGGCGGCAACGTGCAGGTCACGGTCGGAACCGTCCCGTTCGGGGCGTCCGGCGACGTGTCCTTCAGCGTGCTGATTCAATAATCGACCGGCTGCGACAAGGAGGGGCCGCAAGGCCCCTCCCTTTTTTGGGGTGACGTGGGCCTGCGACGGTTCAGCTGGATAGGTGTCCTTGCAGCGGTGCTGTGGGGTGGCTACGCATGGACGGCCACCCTCGCAGGGGTACAGATCCGGAATCGCGCCGAAGCGGTCTATTACGACGCCGCCGGGCGCGAGTATGTCGCCTACAGCCCCTGGAGCGTTCTTGTCGTCGCTCCGGTGCTCTCCTTTTCGATTTCACCGTCGGCCGACCAGACCCGCGAGGGTACGGCGGGTACGTTCGTCACCTTTCCCTACCTGCTCGCCAACAGCGGCAACGTCACAGCCACGCTCGCCTTTTCGCTGGCGGGCACCGGGCCGTTCGAGGCGTATGAAGATCGCAACGGCAACGGCGTGATCGATGCGGGCGACGGTCTGCTGCCGTCGAGCGTGGAGCTGGAACCCGGCGCATCGCTCTCGGTGCTCGTGCTGCTCATCGTGCCGCCCGGCTCGCTGGCGGGCGACCTGTACGCCAACGATCTGCAGATCACCGCCGACTACCCCGACAACCCGTTCACGCCCGTCGTACAGACCGTGCGCCAACGCGTCGACGTCGTCGAAGGCTCGCGATTCAGTCTCGGCAAAGGGGTGACGCTGCAGCAGGATGTCGACGGCGACGGCCGCCCCTCGCGTGGTGACGTACTCGAGTGGTCGGTACGTGCGTTCAATGAGGGAGACGAAGAAATCACTTCGCTCGTCGTCAGCGATCCGCTTCCGCCGACCGTCGTCTACCGGCCGGGACAGACGCGGCTCGAGCCCTGGAACCTGGCGGGGGGAACCCAGGCGGTGCTCGAATCGAGCGCCGACGGTTCGGTCTGGCATCCGGGCGAACCGTTGCCGGGGGAACGTTTTCTGCGCGTGCGCATGGATCTCGGCGGCGGCGGGGTCTTTCCGTCCGGCGCCGGTTTCCGCTTCACCTACCAGACGACCATCACCGACCAGACCTCGTACCCGGCCACCATCACGAACGTGGCCGTCGCAAAGTTCGAAGATCGGTTCAGTCCGCCGGTGCACACGCATCCGTCCAATGTCGCGTCGGTATTCGTGCAGGCGACGAACGGACTCGACATGCGCCTGCCCGTGCGCACGAGCGGCACGGCCGGAAGCCGTCTGCGCTGGTCGGCGGCCGTGACGAATACCACGGCCTCTCCCGTTCTCGTGAACTTTTCGGGAACCGGCCTCGTCTGGCCGTTTGTCCTGTACGATGCCGCGGGTACACCGCTGCCGGATGCCGATAACGACGGCCGCCGCGATCTGATCGCACCGCCGGGCACCACCTATTTCCTGGTCGAAGAAGACCTCGCGGGAGCAAACGCCGGCGACATCGGTGACCTGAGCCTGACTGCGCGATCGGCAGTCGGAGCCGTTACGCGGGTGCACCGCACCGAGGTTGTCGGCGCGGTGCTCACCGCGGCGCCGGATGCGCCGGCGACGCAGGGGGCCGCGGGGACGACGGTCCGCATTCCGGTCACGCTGACGCTGGATGCGAGTTCGAACCAGCTGGTCACCGTCACGCCGGGCAGTTCGCCCTGGCCGGTGCGCGTCGTCGATGACGCCGGCCGCCCGTTGACCGATCTGGCGCTTTATCCGGGACGGCCGGTGACGGTCTACCTCGAAGTCGACATTCCCGCCGGCACCCCCGTCGGGGCGACGCGCCTCGTCACGGCGACCGTCGGCTGGAGCGGAACGCCGATTACGGTGCAGGCGACCGTGCAGACGACGTCGAGTCTGGGGCTTCTTCTCGCCCCCAGCGGGATGCGCCAGCGCGTAAATCCAGGCGGTACCGTCGAGTTCGCGCACGTCGTCACGAATGTCGGCACCGTGCCGCTACGGACTTCACTTGTGCTCCGCCGTGAGACCGCCGTCATTGACCCGAAGGCGATCCGGCCCCAGACCGCTTCTGCCGCCGCAGCCACCCGTGCCCAGACGGCGCGCTGGCGTTTCGATTTTCTTTCGGGCGATCGGCCCATGGTCGATGATGACGGTGACGGGTATCCTGATTTCGGCGTGGTCCCTCCCGGCGAAACACGGCGGTTCGTCGTCCGGGTGCGCGCGCCGCTCGAGGCCGCCCTGGGCACGGTTCAACCGTTTCGCATCGTCGGGCGGGCTGTCGGATACAACGACGTCGAGATTGCAGACGAAGTCGTCGTCGGCGGCGTCCCGCGGTTCGAGGCCGAGAGCAGCCGCAAGAGCGTGTCACCCGCCGGCCGGGTCGAACCGGGCATGACGCTGCGGTACGCCGTACGCGTACGCAACGTGGGCGAGACCGCGGGCACCGAAGTCACCATCCGCGATCCGCTCCCCCAGGGGCTCGAGACGCCGAGCATCGTGCACGGCGAGGGTGCCTGGGATGCGCAGAGCCGGACCCTGACGTTTGCGCGCCCCCGCCTGGAACCGGGCGAAGAATGGGAAGTCGCCTTCGACGCCGTGGTGGCGTCCGACGCCCCGGTCGACGAAGAGCTGGTCAACCGCGCCTTCATCCAGACGGCCGAAATCTCGCCGTTCGAAACGAACGCCACGCGCACGCTGGTGCTCGAACGCGCCTTGCGGCTGGTGAAGACCGTCGACGAGAAGACGGCCGAAACCGGCGATTTCACGCACTGGAACCTGCTGGTCGAGAACAGCTCGCGCCGGATGCCGCTTTTCGACGTGCAGGTGACCGACCGGCTCCCCCCCGGCCTGAGCTATGTCGCCGGAAGCGCGCGCGTCGACGGGCGGAGGCTGGCCGATCCCGAACGTGACGGTTCACTGCTGGTCTGGACGCTCGACGAGCTGGCGCCGGTCACGCGGCGCAAAATCACTTTTCTTGCCACCGTCGATCCGCTGCGCACCGGGCGGGATCGGGAGAATATCGCCTGGGCGGCGGCCCGCACGCCCAACGGCCATGCGATCGACTCGGCCCGCGCGCGGGCCGTCGTGCGCATCGTCGAGGGGCTCTTCACCGACCGCGGCACGATCATCGGACGCGTCTTCTACGATGCCGACGAAAACGGCCGCTTCGACGGAAACGACTTCGGCATCCCCCAGGTGCGCGTCTATCTCGACGACGGCAGCTGGGCGCTCACCGACGGCGCCGGGCAGTATCACCTCCCCGACGTCGTCGACGGGACGCATGTCGTGCGGCTCGATGCCGCGACGCTTCCCGACGGCGTGAAGCCGCGGGCCCTCGACATGCGCTTCGGCAGCCGCGAAGACAGTCAGCTCCTCTTCCTCCCCCCGTCGGGAATGGCCAAGGCCAACTTCCGCGTGGTGGGCGTGCCCGAGCGGGTCGGCACGGTGCCCCTGTTCCCCATGGAGCGGCGGGTGGCCGGGGCGGTGCGCGCTTCGCTGCAGCTTGCCGGGGTCGAAGCGGCGGCGGGGAGCGCGAGCGCGGGGCGCCTGATTCCGTACCCCGATCTTGCGGGCGCCAAACCGCCGGCGACGAGGCTTCTCGGCTGGCTGGAGGGGCTGCAGGGGCGTTCGCTCGTGCTTGACGGAACCACCGGGGCCGCCTACCTGGCGCGCAAACGCGAATTCGAGCGCGCGGGCTTCCGCGTGTCGCTGGGCGATCCGTCGGCCGTGCCGGCCATCCGGGTGCTCGGCGCCGACACGAACGGGGCCGATCTGGTGCACTTCCGCCTGATGGCCGAGGCCGAGACGACGGCGACCGTCGAACTTCAGATTCCGCCCGAGCTGGCCGTTCTGGCGCCGGAAAGCGGATCGCTGCGCCCCGCCGGCGATCGCTGGCTGATGACGATCCCCCCCGGTTCGGCGCCGGGCACCTTTACGGCGCGCGTCCGCCCGGGTACGCCCGCCGGAAGCTATCCCGTCGTGGCCGTCGAGCGATCGACGGGGCTTGCCGTGACGGCCGAGACCGTCGTCGACGACGGTGCCGTCTGGTTGACGGGTACGCTCGGCGGCACGCAGTTCGAGGCCGGGAGCGACCGCTTGAAAGAGGCCGCTGTGGTCGAGCTGACCGTGCTCGGCGATCTGCTCGCCGCTCATCCGGATCTTGAGATCACTGTTCTGGCGCGCGTCGACGGCAACGGCTTCGATCGCAGCGCGTTTCCCACGAATGCCGCGCTCGCCGAAGCGCGTGCCCGCGCCGTCGCCGCCGTGATCGAGGCGCGCGGAGTCGACGCCGCGCGCCTGGCGACGGCCGGGGAGGGGAGCGAAGAAGAAGGACTCGACGGCTTCACGCTCGTCGGGCGCAATCGGAACCAGCGGGTCGACATCCGGGTTGTCGATCCCTCGCTCCCCCCCATCCGCGTGCGCGCCGGCCGTCCGGGCGAGGCTTCGCTCAGCCGGACGTCCGAAGTCATCCGCGGGTGGATGGCCACCGGCGCTGTCGCGCGCGACGCCGTGAAGCTGCGCTTTTCCGTTCCGGACGCCGAGCGGGCCCCGCGGCCGACCGTCGAAGTGAACGGTCTGCCGCTCGCATCGCGGGCGATCACGTCGGATACGAGCGGCTGGTATTTTCCGGCCGTCTCGGGCTCGACCTTCACGGTGCTCTACGAGACCCCGGCATCCACGGCGACCGTGCATGTCTTCGACGTGCCCCGCGTCGGCCTCGTGAGCCGGACCGACACCGAAGTGGATCGCCTGAATCTGCAGGGTATTCTGAGCGGCTCGCAGCTTCCGCCCGGCGGCGCCGTCCCGCCCGTGCGCGACGCGACCGTGTTCCGCGCCCTGGTGCTCCCGCCCGCCGCGGGAGATACCGCCGAGGCGGTGGCGTTGCCGCCGACACTCGCGGCACCGGCGCCGCTGACCGATGCCGTGGCCGATCCGACGCCGCGCCTGATCTTTCCGCCTGCAGACGGCGTGGCAAGCCGCGCCTCGCTGCGCGTGCAGGCCGTCGTGCACGCGGCGACGACCCCGCAGCTTACGATGAACGGAGAACCGGTCGCGGCTTCGCGACGCGCGCTGCTCATCGAAGACAAGGCGCAGCAGCGCACGGCCATGGAGTGGCTCGGCGTTCCGCTCGTGACGGGAAAGAATACCTTGCTGCTCGAGGCGCGCGACCAGTTCGGCATCGTGCGCCAGCGTGATGAGCGCACGATCTGGCTGCCCGGAGAGATCGCCCGGATCCGCGCCGCGGCCTCTCCCGCGACCCTCCCGGCCGACAGCCGCAGCATCGCCACCCTGCGCTTCGACCTGTTCGATCGGCTGGGGCTGCAGCCGGCGGATACCCGGTACGTGACCCTCGCCTTCGAAGGGGTCGAGCCTGTCGATCCGGATTTCAATCTGCTCGAGAACGGCTACCAGATTCCTGTTACGGCGGGCCGCGGGGTCGTGCGCGTGCGTGCGCCGGGCGCCGTGCGCGAAGCCTGGGTGACGGCACGCCTGGGAGCCCTGTCGACGAAACTCGACATCGGGGTCGTGCCTCAGATGCGCGACTGGATCGTCGTCGGCTTCGGCGAGGGGACCGTCGGCTACAAGAGCTTCGTGAGTCACCTGGAACCGCCCGACGGCAGCGAGACGTTCGCCAACGGCGTGTTCATCGACGGCAAGACCTCGTTCTTTCTCCGCGGGCGGATCCTGGGGGAATATCTGTTGACGGCGGCGGCCGATACCAAACGGCATGACGATTTGACCCTCTTTCAGGGGATCGAGCCCGACCGCTATTACCCCGTTTACGGCGACGACAGCGTCGTCGGCAAGGACGCGCCGACGTCGGGACCGCTCTACGTCAAGCTCGAGAAGGGAAAATCGTATCTGTTCTGGGGCGATTACAACACGTCCTTCAACGATACGGTGCTCACGGCCTATAACCGCGTCTTCAACGGTCTTGCCGCGCGCTACGATTCGCCGGGCCTGATGGCAAAGGGCTTCGTGAACTACGGCAACCAGGCGCGGGTTGTCGAGGAGCTGCGCGCCAACGGCACGAGCGGCTATTACTTTCTCTCGGCCGGTCCGATACTCGAGGCCTCGGAGCGCCTCGAAATCGTCGTGCGCGATCGCGCCAACGAAGAATTCATCGTCTCGGTCAGGCAGCTCGTGCGCGGGGCCGACTACGACATCGACTATCAGGCGGGCACCATCCTGTTTCGCGAGCCGCAGCCGGCGCTCGATCCTGACCTGAATCCGCGTTTCATCCGCGTTCTCTACGAGGTGCGGGGCGGCGATACGAAATTCTGGACGTTCGGCGGCAGGGTTCGTGCGCGGCCCACGGACTTCCTTGAAGTCGGCGCCACCGAGGTGCGCGAGCAGCGGCTGGGCGACGCCTACAATCTCGCCGGCGTCGACGCCAAGGTCGCGCTGCCGCTGCGCACGATTGTGGGGGCCGAACTGGCGCGCTCCGACACGGTCCTGAACGGTACCGGAACGGCCCAGCGCTACCTGCTCGAATCGAACCCGGTGGGCCCGCTCGAAATCCACGGCGACGCCTACCGGCTCACACAGCGCTTTGAAAACGAGTTTTCGCTGCTCCATCCGGGAACGACCGGCGCGCGGCTGAATGGGTTGTACCATCTGACGTCGAACGTCGATGTCGTCGCCGCCCAGACACTCGAGAAACGCGAAGGGCCGCCCGAGAGCCTCGTGAGCGCCTCGACGCTCGCCACGCGCCTCAACTGGGAACGCCAGCAGATCGAGGTGCGTTACCTTCACATCGAGAGTGAGGTCGCCGACGAGAACGAGGCCGACGATACGCTGCGCCTGAGCGGGCGGGCCCCGATTTACGACAAGCTGAGCGGAACCGTGTTCGGCGAGCAGAGCTTCCATCTGTTGCGGGCCAACGCCTTCGGGGCCGGACTCGACTACCAGCTCCTCAATTCCACCCGCGTCTACACGAAGTACGAAAACCGCAGCCGCGAGCTCTTTCTCGTGAGCGACAGCAACCTGACACAATCGCTCCCCACGGCGCTGCAGACGCAGTCGGGCCGGCAGAATCTCTTCACGCTCGGCGTCGACACGCAGCTCGAATACGGCTTCACTGCCTATTCGGAATATCGCGGCACCTATACGCCCGAGGAGCCGCTCGACCAGATCGGCTCCGGGGTGCGCAACCGCTACCCGATCACGACCCGCTGGACCCTGAACGGGTTTGCCGAGCGGGTCGAAACGCTGCGCGGCGATCCCGACACCGAGCACTGGGCCTTCGGCGCCGGCGGCGATTACCTGTGGTCTGGCCGGGCGAAGGGGACGCTGCGGAGCGAGTACCGCATCGGCGCCATCGATCGTTCGCTCCTTTTCGTCGAGGCCTTTGCATTCAAGGCGCTCGACAGCCTGACCCTGGTCGAGAAGAACATTTACTACCGGACGTTCGACTTCGTCGAGCGCTTCTCGAACCGGTCCATGCTCGGCGCGGCCTGGCGGCCGGCCGCGCAGGATATCTTCCAGACGTTCACGCGGCTCGAGTACAAGCGGGAGCGCGCCATTCGCACGGCGACGGAAGATCGCACGGTCGGCCTCGGGGCCGTCGAGCTGTTCTTCGAGCCGGTACCCGAACTCGAGCTCGACACCAAGTTCGGGGCCAAGCGGGTGCGGGAGCTCGATCTGCCCGGCATCCCGCCGCTGAACACCTACCTCGTGGCCGGGAGCCTCTGGCTGCAGTTTCTGCCGCATTTCGCCGTCGGGTACCACGAGCGCGATCTCTTCACCCCCGGGCTGGCGAAACACGATGCCTCGCGCGGCCTCGAACTCGGGTGGAATGCCGTCGACGACGCCTGGTTCAACATCGGCTATAACTGGCGCGGCTTCGAAGACCGCGATTTCTCGGGCAACAGCTATTGGAGCCAGGGCCCGTACCTGCGCGTACGCTTCAAGTTTGACGAGCGCAGCCTCGACAGGGTGATCGGCCATGACTGACGCGCGCCGCATCCCGTTCATTTCAAGTCTTGCTCGGGCTCTTTTGCCGGGTCTGCTCGGCCTTCTCTGTGTCCTCGCGTGGCCGGAGACGGCGCTCGCCGCGTGGCCGGCTGATGCCGACTGGATCGCAGTCAATCAAGGGGGTTCTTCGCAGGCTGACGGCACGCTCGACGAGAATACGGATTACCGCAACGTCGTCGGCGATGCATCCTACCCGGCGACCTACTGGTACAACGACGGGGTCCACCTCTCCTTCCGCATGCGGCTCGACGGCAGTCCGCAGGGGGGCGGCGGGCAGAACCTGCTCAAGCCGTTCGGCTGGGGCGTGCTCATCGATACCGACGGCGACTGGAGCGACTACGAGTTTTCGGTCATCGCCAACGGCATTGACGAGAGCGTCACGTTCTACCAGAACACGTCGCAGAACACGGCGTACGATGCGAGCGATCCGCCCGAGGTAACGCTGGCCGTATACGACACGGCCACGAACGCCAGGGTCTCGCTTGCCGACTCGAGTTTCAACGGCACGCCAGATTACTATGTGGACTTCCAGGTCTCGTGGGCGACCTTCATGGCGGCCTCGGGCCTGAATGAAGCGAGCGCGCTGTCTTTCGTGTTCGGGACATCCAACAACGGCACGACCCTGGGCAGCGACATCAGCGGCAGTACGAACCTGGACATGGGGCAGGGGGGCGGCGACCCCGTTTATCCCAGCGTCGCCGACATGTCGTTGACGAAATCGCACGCCGCAAACTTCGCCGTCGAAGACACGGGCGTCTATACGCTCACCGTCTCGAACGCCGGCCCGTCGAACATTGCCGGTCCGATTACGGTGACCGACAGCCTGCCCGCAGGGCTGACCTTCGTGTCGGCCACGGGGAGTAACTGGAACTGCGCGGCGGCCGGGCAGGATGTCACGTGCACCCACCCCGGCCTGCTCCTTTCGGGCGCGAGCCTTCCCCCGATCACCCTTACGGTGACCGTCGACGCGGCTGCCTGGCCCTCGGTTACGAACACCGCCTCGGCGAGCGCGAACACGACCGATGAAGACCTGACCAACAACACCGCGTCAGACTTCACCACGGTCGAACGCCGCAGCGATCTGGCCATCGCGAAGACCGACGGGCAGGCCACGGCCATCCCCGGATCTGCCATCGCCTACACGATTACGCTCACCAATCTCGGCCCGACGAGCGTGACCGCGGCCACGGTGAGCGACACGCTTCCGGCCGCGCTGCTGGGTCCCCTCTTTGCGCCGTCTGCCGGCGCCTACGACGCGGGGAGCGGCCAGTGGACCGGCCTTGCCCTGGCGGCGGGCCAGTCGGCGACGCTCACGCTGACGGCAACTCTCGACCCGGCGGCGACCGGAACGCTCACGAACACGGTGAGCGTCACGCCCCCGCCCACGTGGATCGATCCCGCGGCGGGAAATGACTCCGCTTCGGATACGGATACGCTGACGCCGCAGGCCGATCTGGCGATCGCGAAAACGCAGGACGGCTCCTTCACGGTGGGCGAAAGCGGAACTTTTACGATTCAGGTCGAGAACCTGGGCCCCTCGGATTCCAACGGCACCATCACGGTGACCGATACGCTCGCCTCGGAGCTTGCCTACGTCGGGGCCGCCGGCGCCGGATGGACCTGTTCGGTTTCGGGCGCGACCGTCACCTGCACGCGCGCCGGCACGGTGCCGCCGGCGACGATGCTGCCGGCCATAACGCTCACGGTGCTGCCGGCCGAGGCCGCCGCTGGGGCCTGGGTCACGAACACGGCGTCGCTGGGCGGCGCGACCCCGGATCCCGACGGCGCCAACGATACGTCGACGATTCCCGTCCTGGTCGGGCGCCGGATCAGCGGCACGGTGTATGCCGACGCCGATCACTCGGGAACGCGCGACGGCGGCGAAGCCGGCCCGGGGGTTCCCGTCTACGCCAAGCTCGTCTCGGGGGCCGTCGTCACGCAGAGCGTCCTGGTCGACCCGGTCACCGGGGCCTACGTGCTGCGCGGGGTGCTCGACGGGTCGTACACGGTCTTCCTCGACGACAACGGCAGCCTCGCCGATGCGTCGCCGACGCCGCCGGCAGGGTGGATCGCCGTCAGTCCTGCATCGCTTTCTCAGTTCGCCGTCATGGCGGGCGCGAACGTGTCGGGGGTCGACTTCGGATTGTTCAGCGGAAGCCGCGTCGACGGGCTTGTCTTCTTCGACGATGGCGCGGGCGGCGGCGTCGCGCACGACGGTGTTCAGAACGGCGCAGAAGCCGCGCGAGCAGGCGTGTCGATCGAATTGACCGACGCCGGCGGGACGACCGTGCTGCAGGCGACGGCCACCGACGGCGCGGGGGCATTCGGGTTCTGGCTTCCCGCTTCCCTGGCCGGACAGACGGTACGCATCCGCGCGAGCGACGGCTTCGGATTCCGCTCGGCCTCGGGCAGCCCGGGAACGACCGGCGGCAGCTACGATCCGGGAACCGACGAGCTGACCTTCGTCGTCGCCGCCGGCAACGCATATACGGGGGTTACGTTCGGCGACGTGCCCGAGAGCGAGTTCTCACCTTCACGCGCGGGGACCGTTCTCGCGGGGGGAACCATCGTTTACGCCGCGTCGTTCACGGCGGGCACCGCGGGCGATCTGGCTTTCGCGGTCGCGTCGGCCTGGCCGGCCACGGTGTATCTCGACGCCGACGCCTCGGGGACGCTCACCGCCGGCGATACGGCCCTCGGCGGTTCGCTGGCGGTCGTGGGCGGAAACGTCTATCGCCTGCTGCTCGAAGTGTCCGTCCCCGCGGCCACGGCCGCCGGCAGCGTGGATGTCGCCACGTGGACGGCCGCGCTGACCTACGCGGGGACGGCGGTGGTGGAGTCGCACGCGGTACTCGATACGACCGCCGTCGCGCCGTCGCTCGATCTCGTCAAGGAGATGTCGATCAACGGCGGGGCGTTCACGTCGAGCCCGCTCGGCGCCGTTCCCGGCGATCTGGTGACCTACCGGGTGACCTATACGAATCCGAGCGCGCTCACCTTTCAGAACCTGGTCGTAAGCGATCCCATCCCACCCGCGACCACATTCGTGAGCGCGAGCGGCGCGCCCACGCTTTCGGCGGGCGTGCTCAACTGGTCGCTCGGCGCGCTGGGGCCCGGCGCGAGCGGAACCGTGGAGTTCACGGTGCAGATTCAGTGACCCTGCGGGGCTGTTTCAGAAATCCTTACAAATTTCTTTTGCTTCCCGTTGACTTCCTGTATACTGTAGCTTCGCCTCGCTTCAGGCAGGTGAAGCTTTACTGGCTTCCCGGATAGCGACTGCACTGCAGGTAGCGCTCGTTCGGGGGGACGTAAAATCGGATCGCCCGTACCGAATCCTTCGGGCTCGCAAAAAGTTTTTTCAACCTTTTCGCGGTCAGCTCCCGCGTCGCCGCTGCGTTTTGAGTCGTGCGCGCGCGGTTGCAGCGACCGAGGAGTTACAATTCGTGGCCGTCGACAAAGACGCGGTCATGCGTCTTCTCACCGAGAAGACCTACCGCCCTTTGACGCGATCCGAGCTGGAATCGCGTCTTTCCGTCCCTGAAGCAGACCGGGCAGCCTTTTCAACGCATCTCGACGAGTTGATCCACGCGGGTCAGATCGTAGCCTTGCGCGGCGACCGCATCGGTCTTCCCAACAAAATGAACCTCCTGACGGGCGTGCTCCAGGCGCATCCGAACGGGTTCGCCTTTCTCGTCCCCGACAAGCCGGGCGAGCGTGCCGCCGATGTCTTCATCGGTCGCAACGACACCGGCGACGCCATGCACGGCGACAAGGTGGTTGTGCGCATCGAGCGCATGGGCCGCTCCGGACGTCCCGAGGGGCGCGTCATCCGCGTGCTCGAGCGGCGCGTGCGGCGGGTCGTCGGCGAATTTCAGCAGGGGACCGGCTTCGGCTATGTCGTTCCCGAAGAAGGGCGCCACCTGCATCACATCTACATCCCCCGCGGACGCGACAAGCGCGCCCTCGCCGGCCAGATTGTGGTCGCTGAGATCCGCAAGTATCCCGAGGGCAACCGCGACCCCGAAGGCGAAGTCATGCGCGTCATCGGCAGCCGCAAGGATCCCGGCGTCGACCGCGAAGTCGTCGTCGAGCGCCACGGGCTGTCGAGCCGGTTTCCCACCGAGGTGCTGACCGAGGCCAAGCGGGTTCCGACGGAAATCGATACGGTCGAACTCGGCCTGCGGGTCGATCTTCGCGGCCTCAAGGTCTTCACCATCGACGGCGAGAAGGCGAAGGATTTCGACGACGCCGTGGCCATTCAGCGGCTGACCGACGGGCGTTTCCGCCTGTGGGTGAGCATCGCCGACGTGGCCCACTACGTGAAGCCGGGAACCGATCTCGACAAGGAAGCGCGGGCGCGCGCGACGAGCGTCTACTTCGCCGACAGCGTCATCCCGATGCTTCCCGAAGAGATCTCGAACAACATCTGCTCACTCGTGCCGCATCAGCCGCGCCTGACCATGACGGCCGAACTCGAGTACGACAGCGAAGGCAAGCTGGTTCGCAGCCAGTTCTATGACAGCGTCATCGTCTCGAAGGAGCGCCTGACCTACACGCAGGTCAAGCAGATCCTGACCGATCGGAACGAGGACCTGCTGGGCCGCTACCGCTATCTCGAAGACGACCTGCGCGCCATGCAGGAGCTGGCCCTCAAGCTCAAGTCACGGCGCGATGAGCGCGGATCGCTCGACTTCGACCTCCCCGAGCCCGATCTGCTGCTCGACCTCGAGGGAAACATCGAATCGATCGTGCGCGCCGAGCGCAACATCGCCCACCGCATCATCGAAGAGTTCATGCTGGCGGCCAACGAAGCCGTGGCCGATTTTCTGCAGAAAGAAAACGTCCCGGGCCTCTACCGCTGCCACGACGAGCCCGATCCGGCCAAGATCGAAGACCTCCGCCAGTTCCTGCACAACCTCAACGTGCGCGTCGATCAGCGCATTACGCCGAAGGCCCTGCAGCGTATCCTGCGCCAGGTGCAGGGTAAGCCGCTCGAGAAGCTCGTGAATGAAGTCGTGCTGCGCACGATGAAGCATGCCTACTATTCGCCGCGCAACACCGGGCACTTCGGCCTGGCCAGCGAAACGTACCTGCACTTCACGAGCCCGATCCGGCGCTATCCCGATCTGGTCACGCACCGCAGCCTGAAAGCGGTGCTCGAGCGCGGGGGCATGAGCGAGCGTCAGCGCGAAGAACTGCGCGCGACGCTCGGCGAAACCGCTTTGCACTGCTCCGAACGCGAGAAGAACGCCGAGCGTGCCGAGCGCGAAGTTCTGGCCGCCAAGAAAGTCGAGTTCATGCGCCGCTTCGCCGGCGAAGAGTTCGACGGCTACATTTCGGGCGTCACGTCGTTCGGCTTCTTCGTAGAGCTGCGCGACCTGTTCGTCGACGGCCTGGTGCACGTCTCGAACCTCGGGGACGACTACTACGAGTTCCGCGACCGCGAACATTCGCTCGTCGGCACCGCCACCGGGCGCCGGTTTCAGCTGGCCGACCGGGTGCGCGTGCGCGTGGCCCGGGTCGACGTCGAAAAGCGGCACATCGATTTCGAACTCGTCAGCGAAGTCTTTCGCGAGGCCCTCGTCCAGGAAGAGGCCGTCGCGCAGCGCGGACGTCCCGTGCCGCAGGTCGCCGCCGAACCCGCCCATCCCGAAACGGGGGACGGCCGCGGACGCGGCCGGCGACAGGCGCCGGTGCCGCGCAGCGGCATTGTGCGCACGGCGCGCCCCGAAGAGTCGCCCGATGAAGATCGGCGCCGGCGGGCACGCGGCCGCAAGGAGCGCGCGGTCGAGCCGCGCCGCGGTCAGGAGGAGGCCCGTGCCGAAGGGCGCGAAGCGCGCGAGCCACGTGCGAAGCCCGAGCGGCGTGAGCGCGCCGCCGTGCGTCCTGCCGCGCCCGAACTCGAAGCGCCTCCCGTGAACGAAGAGAGCCCCACGGTGCCGCCACCGATGGCAGAGCATCCCGAATCGTTCCTCACGCCGCCCGCCGCCGAAGAGGGCGGCGCGGATGAAGCGGCGGGCCGCCGCCGCCGTCGCCGCCGGGGTGGCCGGGGTCGACGCCGCCGGGGCGCCGAAGACGGCGTGAGCGCCGACGGGCAGGGCGCTGAAGGCGAATTCGAAGGGGAAGAATCGGAGGAGGAAGGCGAAAACGCAGCGCGGCCTGCGCCTCTTGAAGGCGCCGAGGGCGAACCTGCCCTGGCGGCCGCCGAAGCGCCCACAGCCGAGCCCGCGCTCGAGGGTGAAGCGCCGGTGCGCGGTCGCCGGGAGCCCCGCCCCCGCCGCGGTCGCGGCCGTCGGCCCGAAGGGGATACCGAGGGCGAAGCGCAGTCTGAGACGCCTGCGCGCGAAGCCGCCACACCGGCGCCGTCCGAAGCCACCGCGTCAGCGGTTTCAGAAGGTTCCGCGCAGACGGCCGCCGAATCCGACGGCACTGTGAGCGCCGAGGCCGGTGAGCCGACCGGCGAGGAGCATGAGAGCGAGCTCGCCTTCGTCGCCAAGCGGCGCCGTCGCCGCCGCGGCGGACGCAGCCGGCGCCGTCCGGGTGCGGCCGGCGGATCCGAGGCCGGAGGCGGCGAAGCCGATGAGGGGGACTCCGAGGCCGGCCACGGCGAAGCTGAAGAGTGAGCTTCTGCGGCCCCGCCGCCGTTCCTGCGGCGGCGGGGCGTCGAAAAACCCTTGCGCGTTCAAGGGGTTGCCTTGCAAGCGAAGCGGTGGGTATGATAGGCTGAAGCCCGCTCGATGGGGCGTCGGCCGCCTGGCCGTGCGCAGTTGAAAACTACGAACCAAGCAGCAAGAGTCGATGAGTTCGAACGACAAGTCCAAGAAGGGTGGGGAATCGTCTGATATCTGGGAACTTCCCGAAGCTGACGATACCGCAGAAACCTTCGAACTGGCCGATGACGACGTCATTGAAGAGATAGACCCTGCTGAGCCCGCGAGCGAGGACGTCGGCTCCTTCAGCGATGTCTTCGCAAGCTTCGCTGAATCGAACCCGCCGGCCCCCGCCGCGCCCGGCGAGCCGGAGAGCTTTGACATGGCGGATTTCGACGCGCCTGCCGACCCCGCGGCCGACGCGGCGGGCGACGCGTTCGAAGCCTTCGACGCCTCGGACGAGGACGTTGCGGCTCCGGCGCAGGCGCCCGGCATGTTCGATGATTTTGCGCCCGAAGCCGCCGAGGTCGAGGACGCGCCCGCCTTCGACGCCATGGAGCCGGGCGAGGCCACTTCGCCGCCGAATCCCGAATCGCTGTTCGGAGAAGAAGTCGAAGCGGCCGAGGCCATGGAGCTGCCCGAAGCGGCCGCCGTGCCTTCGACCCCGTCGCGCGCCATGACGTTCAAGACCGCCGAGACCGGCGGCCGCAAGGGGCTGTGGGTTGGCCTCGGCGCCGTCGTCGTGGTTGCCGGCGCCGCCGGCGCATTCTTCCTCTTCGGGATGCCCGGGTCAGAGCCCATCGAGCCGGCGCCCGTGGCCGCGCAGCTCCAACCCGCGCCCGCGCCGGCAACCGGGGCCGCCGAGGCGGCAGGCGCTACGGCAGCTGCCGAGCCCGCAACCGCGGAGGTAGCGGCAGATGCGGCCGCCGCGGAGCCCGTGGCCGAACCCGCCGCGACGCAACCCGAGCCGCAGGTCGAGACGGCCCCGCCGCCGGCCCCCGTGCCTGCGCCGGCGCCGAAGCCGGTCGCGCAGAAAGCTGCCCCCGCGTCTGAGCCGGCCCCCAGCGGGCCCGCCTCGCGCGTGCTCGCGGTCGAGACGACCGCCGACGGCGTCGTCATCCGCGGCGACGGCGCGTTCGAGCGCGTCAAGTACTTTACGATGGGCAAGCCGAACCGCATCATCATCGATGCCTACGGCGTCAAGCGCGCCTACAGCGGCCTGAACTTCAGCGGTTCAGGCGCCGTCGCCAAGGTGCGCACCGGCGAGCACAAGGGCAAAATCCGCTTCGTGCTCGACCTCAAGAAAGCCAAGGGCGCCGCCCCCGCCTACGAGGTCGACCGCGAAGGTGACCGCATCGTCGTGCGCGTACGCTGATATCGTAACTGCCCCGAAAGCCGCTTCCCACGCGGCTTTGCGGCGACCCCTCGCTATGTTTTCCTTGACATAGCCTCAGGGATTTGGTATCAAGTATGGATATACTTTGATTACGCAGGCGCGTAGCTCAGTGGGAGAGCACCACCTTGACACGGTGGGGGTCGTTGGTTCAATCCCAATCGCGCCTACCATTTTTGTTCGGGCATCCCCGCGGGTGCCTTTTTTTTGTAGGATGCGCCGGTTCGTCGTTCCCCGGAAACAGGGGAGCCATAGAGCCGGTGTGTCCGTTGGTACGCAGTCGTGCTGAAGGAAGGCCACATCACTGTCACGCTCCCCGACGGGTCGCAGCGCGAGATCCCGGCCGGTTCCACCGGAGCCGACCTCGCGGCGCAGATCGGTCCGCGGCTTGCCCGCGAAGCGCTGGCGATGAAGATCGGCGATTCCGTGTACGACCTGTCGCGTACCCTCGACGGCGATGCGCGGGTCGAGTTCGTCATGCCCGACAGCGACGCGGGGCTCGACGTTCTGCGCCACTCCACCGCGCACCTGCTCGCCATGGCCGTGCAGGAGCTGTATCCCGAGGCCAAGGTCACCATCGGCCCGGTCATCGAGAACGGCTTCTACTACGACTTCGAGCGGCCGACCCCGTTCAGCGACGAAGATCTGGCAAGCATCGAAGCCCGCATGGCCGAGATCGTCAAGCGCGATCTGCCCGTCTACCGCGAAGTCGTTGCCCGCGACGAAGCCGTGCGCCGCTTCGAGAAGCTGGGCGAACACTTCAAGGTCGAGATCATCCGCGAGTTGCCCGACGGGCCGATTACCGTCTACGGCCACGGCGACTGGTTCGATCTGTGCCGCGGCCCCCACGTGCCGTCGACCGGCCGCCTGGGGGCCTTCAAGCTGCTCAGCGTCGCCGGCGCATACTGGCGGGGCGACGAGCGCAATCCGCAGCTGCAGCGCATCTACGGTACGGCCTGGGCCAGCAAGAAGGAACTCAAGGCCTACCTCGATCAGATCGAGGAGGCCAAGAAGCGCGATCACCGCAAGCTCGGCCGCGAACTGAATCTGTTCACCTTTCACCCCGTCGCGCCCGCGAGCCCCTTCTTCCACCCGAAGGGGGCGACCGTCTACAATCTGCTCGTCGAGTATATCCGCGCGCTGTATTTCAAGCACGGCTACGACGAGGTGATCACCCCGATGGTCGCCGATCTCGAGTTGTGGAAGAAATCGGGGCACTACGACAATTTCGCCGAAAGCATGTACTTCACGAAGGTGGAGGAGCGCGATTTTTCGGTCAAGCCGATGAACTGCCCGGGCCACTGCGTCATGTTTGGCGCGCAGGCCTGGTCCTACCGCGATCTGCCCGTGCGCATGGCCGACTTCGGCCGGCTGCACCGCTTCGAGCGTTCGGGCGTGACCCAGGGGCTTACCCGGGTGCGCTCCTTCTCGCAGGACGACGCGCACATCTTCTGCGCCCCCGAGCAGATGGAGGACGAGATCCTCAAGTTCATCGACCTGCTCTACGAAGTTTACGGCGTGTTCGGCTTCGGCGACGTCCGGGTCGCCATCGCCACCCGGCCGGCCCGCTCGCAGGGGACCGACGAACAGTGGAAGCTGGCCGAAGACGCGCTCGAGAGCGCCCTGCGCCGCCGCAACATCGCCTTTCACCTCAATCCCGGCGAAGGGGCCTTCTACGGGCCCAAAATCGAGTTTCAGGTCCTGGACGCCTTGCGCCGCCCGTGGCAACTTGGCACGATTCAGGTAGACTATTCTATGCCGACCCGTTTCGGGCTCTCTTACCGCACCAGCGAGGGGACCGAGGCGGTGCCGGTCATGCTGCACCGTGCCATGCTCGGATCGATTGAGCGGTTCATGGGAATCCTCATCGAACACTGCGCCGGCGCGTTTCCCGTCTGGCTTGCGCCCGTGCAGGCCGCCGTGTTGACGGTGAGCGAAAAGAGCGTGGCCTACGGCGAGCGAGTGACCGCGCAACTGCGTGCTGCGGGGATCCGGGTCGAATTCGACCAGGGCGACGAGAAGATCGGCGCCAAGATCCGCCGCGCCCAGCTGCAGAAGATTCCGTATATGCTCGTGCTCGGTGAGCGCGAGGCGACCGACCAGACCGTGGCGGTGCGCACCCGGACCGGCGAGCAGATGCCGCCCGGCCCGGTAGAACAGTTCATCGAACGGGTCTCCGAAATTACGCGGACCCGTTCGGCGGTTTTATTGTAAATCCGAGGAGGTCAATGGCCCTACCACCGAGAGCTCGACGTGATCCGCGACAGCGCGAAACCGACCGTACACCCGTCAACGAACGCATTCGTTCCCGGGAGGTCCGGGTCGTCGACGATGAAGGCAACCAGCTTGGCATCATGCTGACGGCGCAGGCGCTCGACCTTGCGCGTGAGCGCGGGCTCGATCTGGTGGAAGTGGCGTCCAACTCGACCCCGCCCGTAGCGAGAATTCTCGATTACGGCAAGTACAAGTACCAGCTGAAGAAAAAGCAGCAGGAAGCCAAGAAGAAGCAGACGATCGTTGTCGTGAAGGAAATCAAACTGCGTCCGGCGACTGACCAGCACGATTTCGACTTCAAGTTCAAGCACGCACAACGGTTTCTCGAAGAAGGCGACAAGGTCAAGATTGAAATCCGGTTCCGCGGCCGTGAAATTGTTCACGTCGACGTCGGCCGGGAACAGATGAGCAAGATGGTCAAGGCGCTCGAACCCTACGGCATCGTCGAAAGCCCCCCCAAGATGGAGGGGAAGGCGATGATCGCCATCGTGGCATCGAAGTCGTCGAAGCACTGACACAGGACGGGGGGCCCGCAGGCCGCCCAGGAGTCGTAGACATGCCCAAGATGAAGAGCAACCGCGGCGCCGCCAAGCGTTTCACCATGACGGCCAGCGGCAAGGCGAAGTACAAGAAGATGAACCGCCGGCACATCCTGACCAAGAAGGCGCAGAAGCGCAAGCGCCACCTGCGCCAGGACGGCATCATCTCGAAGGCCGATCAGCCGAACATCGATCGGATGCTTCCGTACGGCGCCTGAAAATTGATATCCGGTGCCCTGCGGGGCGCCATTCACTGGACGGCTGCAGGCCGTCGCGCACCTGAAGTAGAGGCGGAACGAACCGACCTCTCGCGTAAAAGAAACTGAGGAACGATCATGCGTGTCAAACGCAGCGTGCCGAGCCGGGCTCGGCGCCGCAAGATGCTGAAGATGGCGAAGGGCTACCGCGGCCCGCGCCGTAAACTGTTCAAGAACGCCAAGGAAACGGTCGAGCGCGCGCTCCAGCACGCCTATATCGGCCGCAAGCGCCGCAAGCGCGACTTCCGTTCGCTTTGGATTATCCGCATCAATGCTGCCTGCCGCGAAAACGGCATCAGCTACAGCAGGTTCATCCACGCGCTGAAGACCGCCAACATCGGCCTCGACCGCAAGTCGCTCGCGTACATCGCCCTCACCGACGGCGACGCATTTACGAAGATTGCGGCTGAAGCGGGAGTCAAGGCCGGCGCGTAACCGCATTCCCCCCCGGGGGGGATGATGTGTGAAATTCGAGCCCCCCAGGACTTCCCGTCCCGGGGGGCTATTTGTTTTTTTTGTGGAAACAGGGTCATGAAAACGATCGAAGAACGCGTCGCCGAGCTGCGGGCGCAGGCCGAAACCGAGCTTGCCGGCGTGACCGAACTGAAGCAGGCGCGCGAACTGCGGGTGCGGTATCTGGGCAAGTCGGGCCCGATTGCCGACTTCATGAAGACGCTGCGCGAGCTGCCGGGTGAAGAGCGCCCCCGCGCGGGGCAGCTCGCCAACTCGGTCAAGCAGATGATCGAGGCGCGGCTGGGGGAACTGGAGACCCGGCTGGCCGCCGAAGAAGAAGCGCGCCGCCTGGCCGCCGAGACGGTCGACATCACGCTGCCCGGGCGGCCGCATCCGGTGGGGAGCATCCACCCGATTACCGGGACGATCCGGCGCATGGTCGAGATCTTTCACGGCCTCGGGTTCGAGACGGCCGAGGGGCCCGAGATCGAGACCGACTTCCACAACTTCGAGGCCCTCAACTTTCCGCCCGAGCATCCGGCGCGCGACATGCAGGACACCTTCTATACGAAGGGGGGCATGCTGCTGCGCACGCACACGAGCCCGGTGCAGGTGCGCACGATGATGTCGCGCAAGCCGCCCATGCGCATCGTTGCTCCCGGGCGCACCTACCGCCGCGACTCCGACATCACGCACTCTCCCATGTTCCACCAGATCGAAGGCTTTGTCGTCGACGAGTCGACCAGCTTCGCCGATCTGAAGGGGGTGCTCACGGCCTTTCTGCGCGCCCTGTTCGAGCGCGAGGTCGACGTGCGCCTGCGCCCCAGCTTCTTCCCCTTCGTCGAACCGGGTGCCGAAGTCGACGTGCAGTGCGTGCAGTGCAGCGGCAAAGGGTGCCGGGTGTGCAAGCAGACCGGCTGGCTCGAGGTGTTGGGCGCCGGCATGATTCACCCGAACGTCCTGAAGGCCTCGGGGGTCGATCCCGAGAAGTACCAGGGGTTCGCCTTCGGCATGGGGGTCGAGCGCATCGCCATGCTGCTGCACGGCGTGAACGACCTGCGGCTGTTCTTCGACAACGACATTCGCTTTCTGCGCCAGTTCCCCTGATGGTCTGCTTTTTTTCTTTTCCGGCGGATGGAATCGCGCCTTCCCGTGGTTCAGCCGCCCTGACGGTTTAGCAATATGCGTGCAAGTCTGAAATGGATTCGTGAGTTCATCGACCTCGCCGGCGCCGGCAACCTGGCGCACCGGCTCACCATGGCCGGCATCGAGGTCGAGGGCATCGAGAAACCGGGCGCCGGCAACGAGCGCCTCGTGATTGCCGAGGTCCGCAATGCGGAACCGGTAGCCGGAAAGTCGCTGCTCTTCTGCCGCGTCTTCGACGGCGCCGCCGAGCAGGAGGTCATCTGCGGCGACACGACCATCCGCGCGGGCGAACGGGTGCTCTACGCGCCGCCGGGGAGCTTCGTGAACAGCCGCGACATCGGCCGCCGCAAGTTCGGCGACATCGAGAGCGCCGGCATGCTCTGCAGCCTCGAGGATACCGGTCTCGTCGACAAGAGCGACGCCGTGCTGCGTGTCGAGGCCGAGCCGGGAACGCCCTTCGAGAAGCTCATTGATCTGCAGGACGAGATCTGGGAGCTGAACATTACGCCGAACCGCGCCGACTGCCTTTCGCAGTGGGGCGTGGCCCGCGAGCTCGCCGCCATTTTCGAGCGCGAAGCTACGCTTCCCCCGCTGGAACTCGTGGCCACCGGCAAGGCCGAGGCGCCGTCGGTGACCCTCGAGGATGCCGATGCCTGCCCGCGCTACACGGCGCGCATCCTGCGCGGCGTGAAGATCGGCCCGAGCCCGCTCGCCGTGCGCATGCGGCTCGAGCGCTGCGGTGTGCGCGCCATCAACAACGTGGTCGACGCGACGAACATCGTCCTGCTCGAGCTCGGGCAGCCCCTGCACGCCTTCGACCTGCGCAAACTCGCCGGCGGCCGCATCGTCGTGCGCCGCGCGAAAGCGGGCGAGATCCTGCGCACGCTGGATGACGTGGAGCGCAAACTGACCGGCGAGGATCTGATCATCGCCGATGCCGAACGGCCGGTGGCGCTGGCCGGGGTCATGGGGGGCGGTGACTCGGAAGTGAGCGAAGAGACCGTCGATATTCTGCTCGAGAGCGCGTGGTTCAACCCCGTCGTCGTGCGCAAGGGGGCCAAGCGCCACGGTATGCACACCGAGGCGTCGCACCGCTTCGAGCGCGGCGTCGATCCGGCCATGGTGCGTCGCGCCAGCGATCGCTGTGCCGAGCTGATTCTCGCGTGGGCGGGCGGCGAGGCGGATCAGGCGATTGCCGAGGCGGGCCCCGGCGTCCCCACGCACGGGCCGGTGACCCTGCGGCTCGCGCGCCTCGAACGCATCCTCGGGATCGCCGTGTCGCCCGAGCGGGCAGCGGAACTCCTTCGGGGACTCGGCTGCGCCGTCGGCGAGGGCGGGGCAGGAGAGCTTTCGGTCACGCCGCCGACGTGGCGTCAGGACCTGCACATCGAAGAAGACTTCATTGAAGAGGTCGTGCGCCTCTACGGCTACGACAAGCTCCCGGCTGGCGCGGGCGCGACGCCCCTCTCGCACGTTCCCGCGTCGCCGATCACACCGGCCGATCGCGTGCGCGACCTGCTGCGCGATGCGGGCTTCGGCGAAGTCATCGCCTACAGCTTCACGTCGCCGCAGAACCTGGCGTCGCTGGGCCTGAGCGATCACCGCGCGACGCCCATCGAGCTCGACAAGCCGCTGACGGTCGAACAGTCGGTCATGCGCACGACGCTGGCCGTGAGCCTGCTCGAGGCGGCCTCGCTGAACCACCGCCGCGGCAACACTCGCCTGCGTCTCTTCGACGTGAGCCGCGTCTTTCTCGCCGGCGATCCGCACGCTGAACCGGTGCACGCCGGCGCCATCGCCGTCGGTGAGTGGGACGCCTCTCTCTGGGGCGCGCGCGACCGCAAGGCCGACTTCTTCGATCTCAAGGGGATCGCCGAGGAGCTGATTGCGTCGTTCGGCGCCCGCGCGCGCTGGGAGCGCAGCACCGAACCGTTTCTGCACCCGGGCATGTCGGCCGATGTCTACCTCGGCGATGAGAAGGTTGGATGGGTCGGCGTGCTTCATCCGCGGGTGCTTCGGCACTTCGACCTTCCCGATGCGGTGGCCTTAGAGCTGAACGTCGACAAGCTGCCGGTCCGCGCGCGCAAGGCCATCGAAGCGCCCAGCCGGTTTCCCGCGGTCATGCGCGACGTGGCGTTCCTCGTCGACCGCAAGGTGCCGGCCGCCGGGCTCGAGGCGGCCCTCCGTTCGGCCGCGCCCGCGTGGCTGATCGACGTTGCCCTTTTCGACGTGTACGAGAGTGAAGCCCTCGGCGACCGGCGGAATCTCGCGTTTCACCTGCATTTCCAGTCGGTTACGGGAACGCTGCGGGATGAGGAGGTCGACGGAGCCGTCCAGGCCATGGTCGACGCCTGCACCCGGAAGACCGGGGCCGAGCTGCGCGCCTGACCGCGGGGTAGCCTCAGGCCCTCCGGAGAGCGGACGTCGCCTCTTTGGCGGGTCCAGGGGTCGGTCCCCGTGACGAAGCTTTTGATTTTGTTTGCCTTTTTCCGGTTTCTGGGGTAAACTCCCCTTGAGCTGTCAGTTAGAAGGCCTGCCCATGGGAAACACGGTTACCAAAGCAGACATCATCGAAGCCATCAATCAGCGAATCGGTTACTCGAAGAAAGAGTCGGCCGAAATCGTCGAAGCCTTGCTGGAGTCGATCAAGGACTGCCTGGGACGCGGAGAAAAGGTGAAAATCTCGGGGTTTGGCAACTTCGAGGTCCGATCCAAGAATCCGCGCATCGGCCGCAACCCGCAGACCAAAGAAGAAATTGAGATCTCGGCCCGCCGCGTGCTCACCTTCAAGCCCAGCCAGGTCATCAAGAAGCTCATGAACGGCGGGCGCGACGTCGACGGCGACCTCGGTGACGATACCGAAGCCACCGACACCGACATCAAGGTTGAGCCGGTCGCCTGAGCCGCCGCATGTCGAAGCCGGCGATCCCCGACAAAATGTTCTTTAAAATCGGCGAGGTGGCGAAGATCACCGGCGTCAAGCCGTATATTCTTCGCTACTGGGAAACCGAGTTTCCGCACCTGAAGCCGAGCAAGGGGCGCTCGCAGCATCGCCTCTACCGCCGCCGCGACGTCGAAGACATCCTGCGCATCAAGCAGCTGCTGTACGAAGAGAAGTTCACCATCGCGGGCGCCAAGCAGGTGCTGCGCCATGGTCCCGACGAGGTCGAACCCGTCGTCGCCCCTGCGCCGCCCGTCGCGGCCGCCCCCGCAGCGCCCGTTCCCACGCCGACCGCGGTCGGCCCGGCCGCATCGATGGACCCGCAGCGCAAGGCCCGCTTGCGCAGCGAGCTGCTGGCCATTCGCGAGCTGGTGACGCGGCTCTGACCTCACCCGCGTTCTGAGACCTCACCCCCGTCGACGCTTTGCGTCGTCGGCCCCTCTCCTTCGCAAGGAGAGGGGGATCTGTGAATCTTCTCCTTGCAGGCGGACAGGCGACTGCGGACGGATGACTGTCGACTGATGACCGCCGGTTTTCCCGTGACAGAACCCCGGGTTCCTGCTACACTGATGGATTCTTGCGTGATTCAGTCGGGGCGTAGCGCAGTCTGGTAGCGCACACGTCTGGGGGGCGTGTGGTCGTGGGTTCAAATCCCGCCGCCCCGACCATCTTGAAAGCCTCAGGAGACCTGGTTCTCCTGGGGCTTTTGTTTTGTCGGCTGGCCGACCGTGTTCTCGGTGCAGACTCGCGACGGTTTCTCCGTGGATAACAAGCGTCACAAACCGGCGCTCGAGGCGTATGCGGACGATAGTCGCAGCCGCAGGCGTCGCTATACCGGTTTGGCGTCTTGGGGAAGGGAGAGAAGTTCCTCCAATCGATCAAAGAACGCCCGCTTCCAGTATGGGATTCCAAAGGTCTTCGTGAGCCAGGCATAGAGCGGTTTCAATTTGGTGTACCGCACCGTGACGATGTATGTATATTGAACGCGCGTGCCTTCGGGATCATCAAGAAGCAGGAGCTCCTCTTCGCCGGTTGTGTTGAACGTGATATTGTGCGTGGCGCATCGGTACCCCTGTCCGGGCAGGAGCTCAGCTTCGATGTTCACCCTGACATCGGGAAATATTTTTCCGAACGACGCAGCCAACGCCTCGATCGTCAGCCGGTTTCCGTCCCGCTTTACGATCTTGATGTCCCGGGCAACTTTGGGAAACCGCTCCGGAAATCGCTCCCAATCTGAAACGATTGCGTAGACGTCTTCCCGCTTCGCCTTCAGTACCCAGCTGCCTTTCACTTCCACTTGATTCGACTTCTGCATAGGTTCTCTCTGGTTAACCGATCGTTCTTCAGGAAAGCGGCGTCCCATGTCCAAGGGCTGGGCACTTGGACAGTCGTGCACGACTTATGTAGTAGCCCCGATAATGAGGTTGATCTCGTCCGTACGGCCTGACGCCATGTTCGCTGTTCCTCTTTCAACGGCACGACACGCGCGACTCCATGGAGAAACGGAAAACTCGCGGTGGGCACACGGGCTGAACCGTCAACTTATTGTGCCACGTCGGGCGTTTGCCAGCTTCAGGCGTGAGTACGGCGCTTTCCGACTGATTGAGGTTCAAATCCCGCCGCCCCGACCCTCTTGAAAGCCTCAGGAGACCTGATTCTGGGGCTTTCGTTTTTTCGCAGGCGCCGGCTCTCGTGAACGGCGCTCCTCCAGGATGGCATCGGACAGCGAAGGTCCCTTGCCAATCAGTTTTGGACCCGGCTGTTTCCATGCCGGCGTCCTTGGCGGACCAATATACGCGATCACTTTCCCGTGGCGTTGAAGGGCGAGCGTCTCGCCTTGCTCGACCTGCCGGAGAATGCTGGACATGTGACGGCGAAAATCGGTGAGGGAACAGGTTTTCATACAAGCAGAATAGCCTATTCTTCCACGTGTTCTGCGGGGAGACCGGGCGGGTGCCATCGCCGAAGTGGCATAGCACCAATCCCACCCCTACCTCCCTCAGGCCGCTCCCTGCTACACTCAAGCTTTTCCCTCCTGGAGGAGATCATGGCTGTGGCCAAGAAGAAATTAGTGAAGAAGTCCGTGAAGACCGCGAAACCCGCTGCGCGCAAAGCCGCCAGGCCGGCCCCGAAGGCCAAGGCGGCCCCAAGGAAACCGGTGCAGAAACCGGTGACGAAGCCGGCGAAGAAGACCGCCGTGAAACCTGCGGCCAAGAAGAAGGCTTTCGCGAAAGCGAAACCGGCGAAGATCGTGCGCAAGCTGATTTCGTCCGGTTCCGCGTGGGAGCCGAAGCTGGGCTACTCGCGTGCCGTGCGCGTGGGGAACGTCATTCACGTTTCGGGCACGACCTACGGCGGCGCGAGCGACGTGTATGGCCAGGCGAAGGGGGCCATCGACACGATCCTCTCGGCCGTGGCGCCTGAAGGGGGCCGCGCGGAACATGTGGTGCGCACGCGCATCTACATGACCGACATTTCGCAGTGGCAGGAAGTGGCCCGCGCCCACGGCGCAGTGTTCGGGGAGATCCGCCCGGCGACGGTCATCGTCGAGGTCTCGAAGCTCATCGATCCGAGCCTGCACGTGGAGATCGAAGCCGAGCTGGTCCTCGGGTAGGGGGCCGATCGCCAAGCGCTGAGCACTGAGCGCTGACCGGCAAGGGCTGTGCATTCACCGAAGGGCGAGGGAATCACCTCGCCTTTTTCTTTTTTCCTTTACGACTCAATTACTGTCCAAGATCGGGCACACGAGCTGTTGGGAGCCGTGAGACTTCGCTTCCGGTCTTCATTCATAGCAATTAGGTTGGCACTTTTATGGTCTGCCGGAAACCGTTCGCCCCGAGCAGGTCGAGGGGCCAGAGTGTCTGCGCGACCTTGCTCGTGGCATGAGTCAATTGTCCTCGAACACGGTGTTCACGCGACGCTGGGCCTTCGAGACGCCGGTGACGTTACCCTTGGGATACCATGCCGCCGAATTGACTCCTGATTCTCAAGGCCCGGCTCCTCAGGCCGAACGGTCACCACCTGAATCTATTTTGGACAAGACTGACGACTGCTGACTGCAGACTGACGACTGACTCACGCCCCCTCCACCGCCTCCCGCAGCTCCAGATACTCCTGCAGCACCTCCCGGTACAACTCGCTGATCGCTCCCGGATCGGACCACCGGGCCACCATTCGCGTCGCCAGGAGCACGGTTTCGAGCAGATACAGTCTGCGCAGCTGCTGCACGCGAAGGGGGACGGCCGGACCGTGCAGCGCGGCGGCAAGTCCGCTCCGCGCCATGCGCCAGACGTGCAGCGGATACAGATAGATGCGGGCCAGGTGGAACACGAATAACATGCGCGACCTCCGGGGAAGCAGGGACAGCATAGCGCGTAAATCGGACAAGGGCTGTCCGCGACCTGCGACCCTGCATTCCCTGAAAGACCCGCCGCCGGAGGCCCTGGGAAACCCGGGCGCACGTCCCCCCGAAGCAGCGCGAGGGGGCTATCCTCGTGCACCGTTGCACCGCTCGCCGGAATTGGCCCCCTGAGTGCCGGAGCGCTCCGAGCTCGCCGCACGCCCTGGGAATCGAGGGTAAACCGGCGGCGTCCACGCGACCGACGGTGCACTCTGGTTTTGGGTCCCCCGGCCGGGGGACGACAGGGGGGCCTTTGAGCGGACGACCCAAGGCCTTTCCGCTACAATAACCCTTTTGTCCGCGAGGTTTCCCGATGGCCCATCGCTTCCTTCAGGCCTGTTTCCGCCAGCCCGTCGACCGCGTCCCCGTGTGGATGATGCGCCAGGCCGGCCGCTACCTGCCGGAGTACCGCGCCGTACGCGCGCAGCACACCTTTCTCGAGATGTGCAAGAAGCCCGAAATCGCCACCGAGGTGACCCTGCAGCCCATCGACATCCTCGGCGTCGACGCGGCCATCCTCTTCAGTGACATCCTCATCCTGCCCGAAGCGATGGGAATCGAGCTTCGCTTCCGCCCCGACCACGGCCCCGAGTTCCCCACCCCCGTGCGCACGGCCGCCGACGTCGAACGCCTGCACGTCCCCGATCCGCGTAAGGACGTTCCCTTCGTGCTCGAGGCCATCCGCCGGATCCAGGACGGGCTGCGCGGACGCGTTCCCCTCATCGGCTTCGCCGGCGCTCCGTTCACGGTCGCGAGCTACATGGTCGAAGGGGGCGGCAGCAAGGACTATCGGAACATCAAGACGATGGCGCTCGCCGAGCCCGAAACCTTCGACCGGCTCATGACCAAGGTCACCGACGCGACCATCGCCTACCTCAACGCGCAGATTGAAGCCGGCGCGCAGGCCGTACAGCTCTTCGACACCTGGGCGGGCGCGCTTCCCGAGTGGCTGTATCTGGAACGCGTGTTCCCCCACGTCCAGCGCATTTTCGCCGCCCTCACGCGCGAGCGGAATGGAGAGCGGATCGCGACCATTTACTTCGCCAAAGGGGCGGGGCAGTGGTTCTCGAAAGTCGTTGGTGCGGGGGCCGACGTGCTCGGCGTCGACTGGACGCTCGATCTCGGCCACGCCCGAACCATCGTCGGCGAGCGGGTGGCGCTGCAGGGGAATCTCGATCCGGCCACGCTGCTCGCGCCGCCCGAAGTCATCCGGCGTGAAGTCCGGCGCGTGCTCGATTCCTACGGCGACGCACCCGGCCACATCTTCAACCTCGGCCACGGCATCACCCCCGAGGTGCCGCCTGCGCACGCGAAGGCGATGATCGAGGCCGTGCACGAATTCGGCACGCGCGGATAAGAGCGAACCATGAAAGCGGTCGTGCTCTTCAACCTCGGGGGACCCGATGCGCCGGAAGCGGTCGAGCCGTTTCTTGCGAATCTCTTCGGCGATCCCGACGTCATCCGCTTTCCCGCGTGGCTGCGCTGGCTGCAGCCGACCTTCGCGCGCCGCATCGCCAGAAAGCGCGCCCCCGAGTCGGCCGGGAACTACGCGAAGATCGGCGGGCGCAGTCCGCTGCTGCCGAATACCGAAGCGCAGGCGCGCGGGCTCGAGCAACGGCTCGGATCCGAATACCGCGTCTACATCATCATGCGCTACTGGCACCCGCGTGCGGCCGAGGTGCTCGAGCAGATCCGCGTGGCGGATCCGGAAGAGCTGATCTTCCTTCCGCTCTATCCCCAGTACTCGATCAGCACCACGGCGGCGAGCGTGAACGAGGTGGAAAAAATTCTGGCGGAGATGGACTGGAATCCACGGCGCCGCCTGATTCACCACTGGCATGACCGGCCAGGCTTCGCGGAAAATGTGGCCGCGACCATCCGCGAGTCGCTGGGCGATCGCGATCCCGCCGGCGCCCACCTGCTCTTCAGCGCCCACGGCGTGCCCGTCTCCTACGTGACGAAGTACGGGGATCCCTACCAGCAGCATGTGGAAGAGACCGTGCGGGCCGTGATGGCCCTGCTTCCGCCCGCGCTCGAGCATTCGCTGTGCTATCAGTCGCGCGTGGGTCCCGTGAAGTGGCTGCAGCCCGACATCGCCGACGAGCTGGAGCGCCTGGCCGCGCTCCCGGAGCGAAAGACGGTGCTTCTCTATCCGGTCAGCTTCGTCTCAGAGCACATCGAGACCCTGTTCGAACTCGACATTCTCTATGGCGACCTTGCGCGCGAACGCGGGCTCGACTACGTTCGCGTTCCCGCGCTGGGCGAACGCCCGGAATTCCTCGATTTCCTCGCCGGCGTCGTGTGCGCCCCGGAGGAATCCTGATGCGCCTTTCCGTATTCGGCATGCCGTCCGAATTCCGGATGCGATCCGTAGCCGACCTCGGGTTCCCGTTGGAATCGAGTCCCGGAGGGACGGCTCTGGGTTTCCCGGGACGGAAGTCCCGGGGTCGGCGTGTTCCGCGCGAGCACCGGAGGAACCCCTGATGCGCGTCGCCGTCATCGGAGCCGGGGCCACCGGGCTCGCCGCCGCCCGCGAGCTGCACGCGCGCGGCATTTCCGTCGTCGTCTATGACGCCCAGGAGCGCGTCGGCGGCACGGCGTGGACGATCCGCGACGGCGGCTGGCAGGCCGAGTGGGGCCCGAACACCCTGGCAGCCGGCGACGACGTGGTCGAACTGCTGCGCGGCTTCGGCGTCGCCGAGCTGCTCGTCGACGCCGCGCCGGATGCGACCCGGCGCTTTCTCGTGCGGAAGGGCCTTCCCCGGGAAGTCCCCACCAAGCCGCCGAAGCTGCTAGCGTCCTCATTGTTCCCGCTGGGGGCCAAGCTGGCCCTCGTGACCGAGCCGTGGCGGCGGCCGCGTTCCGCCGAGGCGCCGGAAGAGACCGTGGCCGACTTCGTGCGCCGCCGGCTGAATGACGAGTGGCTGCAGCAGGCCGTCGGCCCCTTCGTGTCCGGGGTCTACGCCGGCGATCCCGAGAAGCTGAGCCTCCCCGAAGCGTTCCCCCGCATGCAGGCCCTGGAGCAGACCTACGGGAGCCTCATCAAGGGGGCCGTGAAGCTCGGGCGCACCGGCGCCCTCCGGCGCATGCTGAACGCGCCCGGCGGAATCGGTTCGCTCATGACCGCGCTTGCTGCGCCGCTCCCCGAGATGCGCTTCGGTTCGCCCCTCGCCGCGCTCAAACGCTCCGGTTCCGCCTGGCGCGTGCGCACGGTCGCGGGCGAGGAGGACTCTTTCGATCAGATCGTGCTGACCGTTCCCGCCCATCCGGCCGCCGCCCTGATCCGCCCACTCGATGCGGAACTGGCGGCGCGACTCGAGGCCGTCGATTATCCGCCCATGGTGGTCGTGCATCACGGCTACGCACGCGACCACGTTGCGCATCCGCTGAACGGATTCGGCGTCCTGATTCCCCGCCGCGAGGGGATCCGCACGCTGGGCACGCTGTTCCCCTCGAGCATGTTCGCCGGGCGCACCCCCGCCGGCCACGTCCTGCTCACGTCGTACATCGGCGGCGCGCTCGATCGCGACATCCTTTCCGCTTCTGACGCGGACGTGCTCAGCATCGTCCTCGCCGAGAACGCGTGCCTGTTCGGCATTGGAAGTCCGCCCGCGTGGACGCGCGTCATCCGCGTCGAACGGGCCATACCGCAGTACAACCTGGGGCACGGCGGCGTTCGCCAGGCCGCACGGAACACGGAGGAGCGCCTTCGCGGACTCTTCCTGCGCGGAAATTACACCGGCGGCATCGCGCTTGGCGACCGCCTGCTCGCCGGCGTGCAGGCCGCCCGGGATCTGCTATCTTCGGAGACCGCATGATTCGCATCGTCAACGCCCAGGGAACCATCATGCTCACGAACGCCGGGGGGGTCGCCTTTCAGATGCCCATGGCGCTTGCGCGGGAGCTTTTCCGCAAGCCGATCGATCAGGTCGAGGACCTGCGCCGCTTTCTGGAATTCTGGGGCGGCGACCCCGACGGCATTCGTGCTCTCCTGGAGGACGAGTTTCTCCCCGCCGACCTCGAGAAGGGGATCGAGGGGCTCGGCCTCGCCCTGGAGACGCTCGTGGATCTGGAACAGGAGCGCACCTTCTTCCGCGACAGCCGCGAACGGGAACCGGCGGAACTCGTCCTGCACCCCGGCGAGCTGGGGACGCTGGCGAAGATGCTGGGCGAAGAAGGGTACATCGAGAACAATCCCCTGCGTCCCATGCGCGACGAAGCGGGCCGCAAGTATCTCGAGGGGGCGTTCGGCGTTCCGGTGCGCACCGACGCGACGGTGAAGGTCGGCGGGTTTCGCTGAGACCGCACTCTACCGGGTGCACAACGGCGGGTGTGCGCCCCTGACGCTGCCGTCCGGTATCTTCCTACATTTTTGTGCGGATCGATTGGCGCGCGCCTGCCGCACTTTCGTGCACGCGAGAGAACAATTGCGTCGCAAAAGCGCGTTCGGCCTGGCGGGGCACGTGTCGCCCGCGGCTCCGCCGGGTTGGCACGATTGTTGTGAGGGGAGCTGATGCAAACCATCCACAGGAGTTACCCATGAACTGGACGGGTTTGATCACCAACCGAAAGACTGGAGTGCCCATGCGAAACCTATTCGCGCTTCTCGCCGTGACCGTGCTTGCCGGATCGCCCACACTCGCCTTCGCGCAGGACGAAGGGATCCGGGACGATGCCGAAAGCCCGAAGACAGCCGAAGAGCTGCCCGCCGAAACCATGGGCGGCCAGACCGAAACCCCCGTTGCCGCCCCCGAAGCGGCCCCGGCCGAAGAACCGAAGTTCCCCGAACACGAGTTCAACGGCTGGGTCGACACCTCGTTCGTCTACGACCAGCAGAGCAACGTCATCGGCTACCAGATGGCCCAGGTCGGCCTGCGCATGGGACACCGCATCAGCGAAAACTATGGCGGCTTCGTGCAGCTCAACGGCTTCAGCACGGGAAATGACCTGACGGTGCGCGCCCGCGAAGCCTACGGCTACTATCAGACCGATGAAGGCGGATTCAAGCTGCTTGCCGGCAAGTACTACGCGCCCATCGGGTTCGAACTGGCCGATCCGCCGGATCTGTACCAGTTCTCGAACAGCCTCGTGTTCACCAACCTGATTCCCACCGAGCTGGTCGGGGCCATGGCGGTGTTCGGCCTCGGCGACTTCGGCGACTTCAAGCTCTACACCTCGGGCCCGTGGGACAACGATCTCGGCGCGCTCACGATGGGCACGAAGAACTTCGGCGGACGCCTGGGCATCTCGCTCGGCGATCTGGGCGGCATCGGCCTGAGCGCCGTCGGCGGACCGCAGGTCGACGAAGGCCTGCTGCGCATCGCCTATGACCTGGATGCGGCCATCCAGGCCACTGACAAGGTGCTCATCGGCGCCGAAGCGAACCTGAACATGGTCGAAGGGCGCTACGTGGATGCGGCCGGCGCCCCCGCCACCGGCTTCGCCATGCCCCTCGGCTTCCTGGTCATGACCAACATCGCCTTCACCGACCTCTTCAACCTCACCCTGCGCTACGACATGGTGAAGGATGCGGCCTTCGACGACGGCGGCGTGCAGTTCCTCGCGTTCGACTATGCGGGTGACGGCCAGACCGACGTGACGTTGAGTTCGATCACGGTGGGCCCGAACTTCCACCTGGCCGACGGCTGGGACGTCTTCACGGAAGTGCGCTACGACATGGCCAGCGAGCCGCTGTTCACGATCGACGGCAACGCCGAGAAGGGTTCGATGTCGGCCGCCGCGGAACTGATCTATCAGTTCTGAGCGGGAGCAAAACTAGAGGTATGACAACCCGCCCGGGAGTTTCCCGGGCGGGCTATTTACATTTGGGGACATGCGGAGATCCGCCGTCTCACCCGCCGCGCTGAGTCATGAAGCAGGCCATCAGCTCGGCGCGGCTCTTGACCCGGAAACGGCGGTAGATTTTTTCCGTGTACTTGTGCACCGTGCGGGGGCTCAGTTCGAGCGCCTGAGCGATGGCCCGCTCCGTCTTCCCCGTCAGCAACTGGCGCAACACGTCGTCGAGGTGCTTCGGCAGCGTCTGCGCGCCCCGGTATTCGTCCTGCGCTTGGCTCAGGATCGCCTTTTCTGCGAGGGCCAGGCTCTTCAACATCGGGTCGAGCATCCGCGCATGATCACTGGTGAAGGGGCGATCGAGGCCGCGGCGAAACAGCAGGATGAGCGCGACGACTTCGCCATTTATCGACAGCGGGCATCCCATGACCCCGTTGATATTCTCGGGGAAGACCAGGTCGGCATAGAACGCCTTCGCGCGACGCTCGGTCGTGGAGTAGACGTCGGTGTCGATAACGGCCCTGTCGCCATGCGAAAGCTGGCACCAGGTGGTGATGTCGGGACGGTAGAAATCGGACCGGCGAGTGTACTCGTCCGTGAAGGCCTGGTCCTCATTGAGAAAATAAGCTGGTGCGCCGCCGGTCCACCGTCCGCCGGGACGGATGGCCGCGCTGTCGCATCCGACAAGTGCCTGCAGGCCGCGCAGGAGTTCTGCGTGAAACTCGTCGCGCGTGGCGGATTGCGTGGCGTTATCGACCACTTCGGAAATGTATCGTTCGCTGCGCATCGGGGGAATTCGGTCTTCGCGAAAGTTTCGCATATTCCGGCGGGCAGAGCCAATCGCATGACGTGTCGCGGCGTCCTTCCGGCGGCCTCATTGATGTGTAAGTGTCGGTAATTACAAAGTATTAAGTGTGAGGTAGCCGAACGGCTATCTTGAAGAGCTCTTGGAGAAATCGGTACCATTCGGCCCAAATACCGGCGCCGCATTGCGGCCCGTCCGATTTTTGAGGTAGCACGATGAAACATTTCCTGCGCGGTCGCGCATTTCTATTCCTGGGTCTTTTCTGCGCGACGGTTACCTGTGCCGGCGAGGATCCTGCCGCTCCCACTACGGGTGAGCTGAAGCTCACGCCCGGCGGCGACGGATTCGCGGCCGCCGTGCTCGTCACCTCGTCGAACGTCACCCTCGAGTGGGCTGCGGCCGACGATGATCGTACGCCTCGCGAGAGACTGGAATACCGGGTTGTCCAGGCGTCGAACGCGACCGCCCTCACGGCCGAGCAACTGCTTGAGGATGGCGAACCCGTCACCGAGTGGACCGCCGCAGTTACCGGCGCGGAGATCGGCGGACTGACTCCGCTGGCGAGCTATACCTTCAACGTCGTCGTTCGGGACGAAGACGACAATCTGGCGAGCTACCGGCCCGTGACCGTGTTCATGCTCGCCGACGACGCGCCGCGCGTGGGTGGTGACGGCGTCCTCACGATCTCCGCCGGAACGGCGAGCGGCTTTCAGCTCGATTGGCAGGCGGCCTCCGACGGCGAAACGCCTGCGGCCGATCTGGAATACTCGGTGGTTCTCTCGACGACGGGAGCCGTCGATACCGTGGAGCACGCCCTGGCCAACGGCGATCCGGTCCTGGATTGGACGCCGAACACGACTTCGTACACCGTCGGCGGCCTGGGCGAAGCGCAGGCGTATGCCGTGAACGTACTCGTTCGCGATGCGACGGGGAACATTGCAGCCTACCGTTACAAGGCCGGGTCGACGCCCGATGTCACGCCGCCGTCCTTCTCCGCGACGCCGCTGGGGTTCAGGAACGTGCGGTCACGGCAGGTCACGTTGACCTGGCCGGCGGCCACCGATAACGGAACGCCTGCGAACGAACTTGCATACCGTGCCTTCGTGTCTGACCGGGATGATCTCTCCAGCCTTGCCGCGGCCCAGACGAACGGCCGCGAAATCACGGCCGGATGGACGACGTCCATCGCCGAGGCGACGGCTTTCGGACTCTCGTCTGAAGTCACGTACTTCTTCAACGTCTTCGCGCGCGATGCGGCGGGTCTTGTTGCCGCGGCCACGGCCGTGTCGGCGACCACCCTTTCTCTCGAGGCACCCACCCCGGGCGCCGGCGGCACCGTGTGGCTGGTCGAGGCGGCGAGCTACTCCTTGTCGGTCACCTTCGCCGCCGCGGCCCCGGGCGACGATGTCCTTGGGAACCGGTATCGCGTGTATTATGCGGCCGGCTCAACCGTGCCCATGGACACCGTCGCCGATGTGCTTGAAAACGGAACGCCGGCGACCGACTGGTCCCTGGATGTGACGTCGGCTGAAATTTCTGGCCTTGATAGCGGCGCTACCTATCGGATCAACGTGCTCCTCAAGAGCGGCGCCGACGAAATGGCCGCTTACAACGCGATCGTCGCGGGCACGCTCGACCTTTCACCCCCGACCGTTACGGATGCGACCCTCACGCTCACCGAGGTGACGCCGGGTTGGCTGAAAGTCGAGTGGGTGCCGGCCACGGACAACGTCACGATCGACCTCGAGTATGCCGTCATGGTTTCAACAGAAAGCGGCACGGTCGCCTCCTGGCCCGTGGGCTCGGACGCCATCGCCGGCTCCTCGGGATGGCTGATGGCGCAGGCGGATGACGTCAAGTCCCTCTTTGCCGGCCAGACCTACTACGCCAATGTTTTCGTGCGTGACGCCGCCGGAAACGTTTCTGCGTACGGCGTGCAATCAGCGACCTTGAGTTCGGCGACGTCGATTATGCTCTACAAGCTCACGGCCGGCGTAGCCACTGTCGAAGGGGGCCTGCGGCGCTCGCGGATGGATCTCGATAACCTGTGCGGCCTCGATCCCTATTATTTCGCACAAGCTCCCGCGGGATGCATGAGTGGGACGACACGCGGTTTTATCAGCGACAGTGTCGAGGATACCGTCCGAGGCATGGCTGCGATGTACGGCTACCCGGGCAATGTGCCGGTGACGAGTTCGAGCGGTGTTGTGGTCGCGACCTCCTGGAGCGCCCTGTTCTCATCCAACCTCCAGTCTACGATTGACGCGGCGGGAATCGCCTCGACACGGTATTGGACGTTCTCGCTTGCAACCGGCGAATACGACACCAACACATGCCCTTCCTCGATACCTGCCGGCTATTGCCACCCCCTCGAACCCTATTGTTCAGGCCCGGACATTCCGGTTACAAGTGTGAAGGGAAGTCCGACCGCGCTCGACGGCTTTTTTCTTCGTGATGATGGCGCCGCGGAGATCTGCGCTCATGATACCAACCATCTCTGTGTGTGCATTGTGCAGTGACGGCTTCGGTCACCTCCCGCTCCCAGACGGCGGTCACCGGTTTTCTGGCGGTCTTTCTCTGTGCAGTTTGTGCCCGGTTGGTCTTCGTCGCAGCCTTCCGTGCGCACCTTCCTGATGGTGTGCCATCGTTCGCGACGCTCGCGCACCTGACGGCCGTCGCGCTGTCGTTCGATGCCGCTTATGCGTTGGCGGCGGCGGCGCCGCTCGCGATGGTGGCCGCGTTCCGCCTGGATCGCTTGGAGCCGTTTGCGTTGGTGTGGCGTGACGCGCTGGCCATCGTCTTCGTCTTCCTGGCGACCGCCGAGATCGGCTATTTCGGCTACTACGGCAACCGGTTCAACAGCGTCGTGTGGGATGCCTTTCTCGACCGTGAGAGTCTGCGCATCGTCGTCTTGAGCCTGGCCGACGAAGTGCCCCTCGGTGCACTGTTCCTGGCGACGGCAGTTGCCGGCACGCTTGTCGTGTTCGTGCTTCGCCTCGGCACCCCCAAGTGGCATGCCGGCCGATTGGGGACCGCACTTGCGCTCTTTCTCGCGGTTGCCGGGGCTTTCGCCATGCCCCGCCTGGCCGGCGAGATCTACCGGCCCTTCGTGACGCGTAACTACTTCCTCAATTCCGTGCCCGACAATCCGGTCTTTGCGCTTGCACGGGGCTATCATGCCAGGC
>JAWLHK010000014.1:0-110192 GCA_041690355.1 bacterium
GGTGTATTCCTTTCACCGGGCGGCAACCCGGAGGTTTGGTTTGGTTATCGAAAGGATACACCGCCTTTTTCGTTTTTACACACCTTTTGAGGCTACCTCCATCGAGTGTATCGATGAAGAACTCATTCTATTGCTGCAGGAGCCCGGTACAGCAAAGCTGGTCCGCATTCCGGGCGGCAGTTCCACGGACATTCCGGTCAGGTTCGTCAAGCCGACTTACAATAACGTAGGTGCGGTCGCGATGTCTGATGGCGACAGGATCTTGCTTGCCTATACGACGCAGACGCAGCAAGACGTGGAGTGTGAGCCTGGCGTGACGTGCCGGCAACAACGCTTCAGAACTCGTCTGTTGGAGTACGACTGGAAAAATGGCGTAACCATTTCGGATCGTGAGCTGTAGGCGGGTATCGTGGGCCGCCTCACGTCACCGGTCCCGACTGCCACGGCTCAGTCATGTCGCCTGTCGACAATGAATGAGCCAACCTGCTTTCGAGAAGCTGAGGACGAAGACACACTGAGCGGAATCTCACGGTTCCTACGGATTACGCCCAGCGCCCAGCATCCAGCAACCAGGGTCCCCCTCTGGTACCATGTTACCCCATGGCGAACCGTATTCTCCTTGTTTCCCTCCTACTCGCGATTGCCGGATGCACTGCCGATGAAACTTCCGATTCGCAGCGGGCCGTCACCGTCTGGCTCGACGCCGCCGACCCCGAGACCCCGTTCCCCAGCGACGCGTGGACCGTCGCCGACGCTGCAAGCGCCACCGGCCGCCGCGTCGACCTGTCGAGGCTGGACGCGGATTCGCTCCCCGCGCGGGCCATTCACGCGTGGGATGGCGACGGCCTCACCAAGGTGCGCGACGCCCTCGAGTCGCTCGATGGGTTTTCGGGCTTCGCGCCGATCTTCGTGCCGTTCTCGGGTTCGCTGCACCCGGATTCGGTGACCGCGGACGCATTCCGCCTGGTCGACCTGACCGCCGGCGTCACCGTTCCCGTCGCGGCCGTCTACCAGCCGGAACCCGGACGCGCCGGGTGGGTGCTGCTGCATCCGCGCGAAGTCCTGCGGCCGGCCCATCGCCACGCCGTGCTCGTCGGCGCCGGCCTGCGCGACCTCGAGGGGAATCCGCTTGCGGCGCCCGCCGCGCAGCCGCTGCCGCTTCCCGAGCGGGCGCTCGCCCTGAAGGCGGCCGGCTGGTCGTCGCGGGACCTGCTGGGCGTGTTCGCCTTTACCGTGCAGGACACGACGGGCGAGATGCTGGCGGCGGCCCGGTGGATCCAGACGGCGCTGCCGGCGGCCGTGACCGACGTCGTACAGACGAGCGCCCGTGAAATCGAGGGAACCTTTCTGGCCCCCGACTTCCGTTCCGGCGACATCATTCCCCCCGGCGCGAATCCGGAGCCGCGCGGGTGGACGCGCATCCCGTTCTACCTCAAGCTGCCGCGGAACCATCTGACGGCGCCGCGGCCGTTTCCGCTGGCCATCTGGGCGCACGGGCTCACGGGCGACCGCTTCAGCATCCCGAATGTCGACGACGCGGCGGTCATCGCCATCGACGCCGTCGAACACGGCTTCCGCATGCAGTCGCCCAGCCGCGATCTCGTGGCCTTTGAGTTCAACAACTTCCAGCAGATCCGCAAGACGCGCGACAACTACCGCCAGACGACCCTCGACAACCTGAGCCTGGCCCACCTGCTTCCCACCCTGGACGGGCAGCTGCGAGCGGCGCTCGGGGGCGGAGCCCTGTTGCGCACCGACGGATTCGTCTTTCTTGGCGGTTCCCTGGGGGGCATCGTCGGCGGTTCGATCATTCCGCTCGCCCCCGAAATCGACCACGCCATCGTCGTCGTCGGCGGGGCCGGGCTGTCAGCCGCCTTCCAGGACGGTCTCTTCAAGCTGGCGGCGCCGAACGTGACCTTCGCGCACACGCCGGTCGAGCGGGCGATGTTCTTCGCGCTCGTGCAGATGCTGTTCGATCGAGCCGACGGGGTCAATTATCTGCGGCATGCCATCCGCGAGCCGCTGCCCGGCCACACGCCGCGCAACGTACTCTTTCTCGAAGTCATCGGCGACCCGCTCGTTCCCAACCGCGCGAACGAAACCTGGGCCTGGGCGGCGGGGCTCGAGTGGCTGACCCCCATTTATCAGAATCCGTTCGGAATGCCCGTGGTCGACCGCGAGGCGATCTCGGGAAACTTCGTCATCGACGGCATGGCGCGCACGGGGGTTGCTTATCAGTACAACCCCGATCCCGGCGACGTGCGCGGCCTGAAGCGGCATGGCTACCTCGCCGATCACGATCCCGGCCTGCGGCAGATTGAGCATTTCTTCCGTACGGGCCTCGACACGGGCACGGCCGAAGCCCGCCGCCCGTAAGCATTTCCCGCGTCAGATCTGCCATCTGCAATCTGCCATCTGCAATCTGTCATTTGCCATTCTTGCCCGTTTGGTGCACCCTGAGTCGGCTGGGTCCCCGCCGGCGAGTTTCCGTTTGCGGCTTGCAGAAGCGTTACCATGGATACCGCACTTCCGATCGACACCCGCCCGCTGTGGAAGCGGATGGTTCAGGACGGCCTCGACTGGCTCTTCGCGCAGGTTCTTGCCCCGCTTCTGGCGGCTCTTCTTCACGGCCTCTGCGCTACGCTGCGCTGGGATATCCGCGGCCTCGAAAACCTGCAGCCCTTCTGGGGCGAAGGCCGTCCAGTCATCGTCTGCTGCTGGCATGGGCGTCTCCTCATGATCCCGCATGCCTGGCAGCGCCACGGCCGCGGCCGCGCCCATGTGCTCATGGGGCGTAACCGCAACGGCGAGTTGATCACGCGCATCGTCGCCCGGTTCCGCATGGACGCGATTCGCGGCGGGAGCCGCTCGGGAGGCGAGGCGGCGCGGCGGATGATGGCCGAGGCCGTGCGTCACGGAGGGGCCGAAACCCTCGCGTTGACTCCGGACGGCCCCCACGGGCCGCCGCAGGTCTCCAAAATGGGGGCGGTTTCCCTTTCACGTTCCCTCGACATCCCTCTGCTCTGGGTGAGCGCGAGTGCTCGCCGCGCCGTGCGCTTCGGCACCTGGGACCGCTTCATGCTGCCGCTGCCGTTCTCGCGGGTGCGGGTCGTGTTCGGACCGCCTCAGCACCCGCGCGATCATGCGCACCGCTCGCTCGAAGAGATGCGCGACGCCATCGACGAAATCGGCCGCGAAGCGCAGCGCCGGGTCGACGCCTGGTAGCTCAGCTCCGCACGGGCTGAATCGGACGTTCGCCGGTCTGCCTCAGCATCGCAAGCTTGCGAAAGGTCACCAGGTGTCCCGAGAGCGCTGCGACCACGAGTACCCCCGGTAACAGAAGGTAGGGGAACCCCGTCACCCACACGTTGCTCTGATCTTCGGGAAAAATACGGAGTGGTGTCGGCATCGACGTGTTCGCGAGAAAGGCGATCACCAGGAGAAATGCGAGTCCCATCCAGTTCCACGCCTGCGCGAGCCGCACGCTGGGCCGCCGGTGCAGCCAGAGCCCCACGGCGATGGCGGTCACGCCGGTTACGATGTCGAAATTGTACCCCTCGAACGTCATCTGAACCGGCGCCATGCCCGCTCGGTGCGCGGTAAAGAGCACCGCCTCGGCCAGGATGCGGAACGATTGGAAGCCGACGAGCCAGCTGAGCGGCGTCTGGCGCGCCAGCAGGGTGCCGAAGCGTGAGAAGGCCACGGCGAAGGCGACAGCGATCATGCCCAGGAAGTAAAAGACCATCGGCGGCGGAAAACGGTCGAAACGGGCGACGATGCCCGATGCCGCCAGCGCCAGATTCACGCCGACGAGCGCAAGAAAAAGTGTCACTGCCGCGGCAATCCAGGCGCGTCTCCTGGCGGGATCGGAGAGTTCATGGGAAGCCGCCGAGGCGATACCGCCGATCCAGAAAAGTCCGACCAGGGTTACGGCGATTAGAAGTAGCAAGGTGGTCATGGTTTGGCTCCAGGGTGAATTGTTCGGTCAAGCAGGGCGCGGCCCGCGTGCAGAAACTGATCGGAAAGCGGATCGCCTTCGCATGCGCGGCTCAGGATCAGCGCGCCCACGTAGCAGGCCATGAGGCCCATCCACTCTTCCCGGGAAATCACTTTGCCCCCGAACGAGAAAAGCCGGCGCCGGTGGTCGATGGTTTCCAGCAGGCCGCGTGCGAACACATGGCGCAAGGCCGGGCCGCTCTGCGAAAAGTCGCGGGAGAGGCTCGCCACGGGGCAGCCGTCTGCGACCGCCGACCGGTGTCCCGGGCTCAGGTAGAAATCGAGAAAGGCACGCAGGCGATCGCGCCCGCGGAGCTCGGGGGACAACTGCGCGGCGACGCGCTCGTGCGACAGGTTCATCGCCGCGAGCAGGGCGTCGGCCACCATGTGATTCTTGTCCTCGAAGTAGGCGTAGAAGCTCCCGTGCGTTAAACCCGCATCGGCCATGACCGCCTGAACCGAGGTACCCTCGATGCCGTGGACCTTCATTCGGCGGGCGGCCGCCTGCAGCAGCTTGCGGCGGGTCGCTTCTTTCTTTTCGGCGCGGCTGGACATCGGTGCTCCTGTGGTTTGATTCACATTGTATGATGACCATCATATGACGGGCAAGAAGAATTCGCTTCCGCAAAGCGTAATATTTTCAAATGCTTACTGGCTTCGTATGATGGAGGGTAGGCGGTTCGGCCGCGCCCGGCCGGCCGTTGTGTCTGCCACCGCAAACGGGGTGACCCGGCTCGCGGCTCTGGGCGACAGAGGAGGCCTGAAAAGACGGCCGGATTACGGGTGTGCCATGTGGCGCAGCGCCCCGTCGCGAATCAGGAGGAAGTACGACGGGGTCTTCACCTGCCAGGGCCCGACCTGCAGGTAGCTCCAGCCGAGCAGAAACTCGGCGGAATCCTTGTGGAGGGCGACGAGCGGGTCACGTGCCAGGCGCGAAAAATCGAAGAAGGGATTCCCCCCCAGACCATAATCGATCAGCAGCCCCTGCGACACCGGAAGCGGGCAGGGGCGGTCTGCGTTTGAGACCACCTGGTAATGCCCGAACGTGAAGGGCGCCCCCTTCTTCATTTTGTAGCGGTATTCGGCCGCGTCGATACCGTCCTGCTCGATGCGCACGTTCCACCCGCGCAGCACACCGGTCTTCGGATCGCGGTGGAAGGTCTTCTTGAAGGTCTTCCACGACAGTTTTTCGAGAAGCGGATGCAGACCCAGGCTGATGCCGCGATACTCGGTGTCGTCGAGAGCCGCCGAATCGATGGGATACCCCTGGGCCAGCCGTTCGGCGAGCCGGCTCGTGTTGAGGGGGAGAAACTCTTCGATGGTTTGCAGCATGATGGACCAGGGGGAAAGGCAACTGAAAATCTACCACGAATTGCGAGGGCTGCCCAGCGCGCTCCCTCCCGAAAGAAAGCCGCGTGGGTGGCCCGCGTACTCCGGATGCGATATAAAGGCCGGATGGAACCTTCTTCGAACGGCATCACGTTTGCCGAACGGCTCGTCGAAGCCGGGGGTGAAATCATCGCCATGGAGAGCGGGCTTGGCATCGCCGAAAGCCGCGCCATGCTGTTGCGCGGTTCCATTCAGGGTTCCCGCATGCACGGTCTGGCCGGCCTGCCGTCCCCCGAGACGCCCCTCGAAATCCGCTACGCCATCATCGGGACGACGCTTGGGCTGCTCGATGCCGAGCTTGCGCTTCGCGATATCGCGCCTCCCGTGCGGGAGAAGATATCGCGTGAGCTGGATGCGTTCTACCGGCGCATCCGCGGCATGGATTCCCAGGGTCCCGCCTGAGTTCAGGCGACCAGCAGAACCCCGGCGACGAGCAGCAGCAGATACGTGAAGAGGCGGAAAACGCGCTCGCTGATGCGGACGCGTTCACCGATCGCGATGCCGACAAACGCCGCGGGCAGCAGAATGAGAAACCCCTTGCCGCTCTGCATCGTCACGTTACCCGTGCCCCATAATTGCGCGACGAGCATGAGGTTCAGCAGCAGCCAGAGCACGGCCAGACTGGCGCGAAACACTTTTCGCGAGGGCAGCGCGCGGCTTGCATAGTACACGATGAGCGGGCCGCCGCTCGCAAAGAGGCCATGAAATACGCCGCCGCCGAAAAGAACCGGAATGCCCGCCGTGCGGGTCATCGGGGGCTCGGCCCGGTGCCCGCTCCGTTTCCACTTGTAGAGCTCGGCCATCGCCACGCCGATGACGAACAGGCCGAGCACCACCTTCATCTCGCGTTCGGGGGCCAGGTCCCGATAGAGCATGCCGGCGAACAGCCCGAGCGTCGCCGCGGGAAGGATGAAGAACAGGATGGTATTCCAGTCGACGTGCCGCCGTCCGGTGACGAGAAGCCAGACGCTCTGCACCATCCCCAGCAGCACGAGCAGGACCAGCAGCTGATCGAGCGGCAGCAGGTGCACGCCGAGCGCGAGCGCCACGAGGGTCGCGCCGAAGCCGAGCACCGTTTCAATCAGGTGCGAAAGTACGACGACCAGCGCCAGCAGCGCCCAGAGGGTCCAGTCAGGCATATACGGCAACCATTCGCAGACCGGTGAGGCTTGGCGGTGCGGCGGCTTTCCGGGAGGGAAAAACCGCGGTCAGGTCGTCTCGACCTGGTACAGGCCGTTCAGGTATTCGAGCACAAGGTCGTGGGCCATCTTGCGGTCGGGCAGGGTGCCCATCATGCCATAGAGCGCCGCGGCCTCGGAGACGTCGGTCTCGGGCATCGTCTTGACCTTGTCGATGGCCGTGCGCATGTCCTTCATGAGCGCGTCCATGACTTCGTCGTGCTTCGGCGAGACGGTGACGTGCAGGGCGGCCGGCATGTGCATCGGCTCGATGATCCAGCCGAGCTTCTTCAGCTCGTCGCCCAGCGCGAAGATGTTCAGCTCGTCGCTGGCGATGGCGAACAACGTGCTGTCGGGCTTGCCGAGCACGCGCAGCTCGGGGAACTCGTTGATGCGGTCAATCATCCGGCGCGTAGTCTCCATCATGCGCGACACCTGCTTCACATAGCCCTCTTCGCCCAGGAACTTCATGACCGACCAGGCCGCCGCCACGGCGCCCCCGGTACGGCCGCCGGCGAGCGCGGGGGTCGCATAAACGCCGCCGCTCCATTCGGTGTAGGCATAGAACTGGTATTTGCGCAGGTCGGCATTACGGTAGAGCACGATGGAGGCCCCTTTGGGCGCATACCCGTACTTGTGAACGTCGGCCGACATGGAGAGTACGCCCGGCACGGCGAAGTCGAACGGCGGCGTCGGGTAGCCTCCGGCCCGCTGGAAGGGGAGAACGAAGCCGCCCACGCAGGCGTCGACGTGCAGCCAGATCCCTTTCTCCTGCGCCAGCTCGCCCATCTTGTCGATCGGATCGACCATGCCGTGCGGATAGGTCGGCGCCGAGCCGATGAGCAGCACGGTGTTCGGCGTCATGGCGGCGCGCATGGCGTCGACGTCGGCGCGGAATCCGTCGTCGACCGGCGTGTGCACCATCTTGAGCCCCAGGTAGTGGCAGGCCTTGTCCCACGCCGGGTGGGCCGACGTGGGCGCGATGACTTCGGGAACCTGGATGTGCGGAAATTTGTCGCGGGCCCAGTCGCGCACGGCCTTCATCGCCATGAGGATGCTCTCGGTGCCCCCCGAGGTCATGCAGCCGGCCGCCTCGGTTCCGCCGTTGAGCATCGAGGCGGTCATGGCGACGACCTCGGTCTCGAACTTGCGCAGGCTGGGAAAGGCGAACGGGCTCAGGCCGTTTTCGGTCTGAAACTTCGCGTAGGCTTCCTTGCCGAAATTGATGACCTCGTCGTCGACGCGATAGATGTAGGCGAACATGTGGGCGGTGCGCCAGTTCGTGTCCTGCGCGCTGATCTGATCGAGCTGCTGCAGCAGGTTTTCGCGGCTCGCGCCTTTCTTGGGCAGTTCCATGTTCGTCTCCTTTTCAGGCTGTCGTATTGTCGAATGCTACAGGGTAATCGGCGCCGCCGATCCGCGCAAACCCCCTTGGCGGTCTCTTTGCCGAGGCTAGAAGCTGTGCGCGAAGTCCATGTGCAGCCCCGAGCCCTCGGCGCTCACCGAATAGTCGATGAAGAGGACGGTGGCCGTATTCCACGTAAACCGCAGGCCGGCGCCGGGCGACGTGCGCCAGTCGCGGAACGATGTGTCGGCCACGCGATCCCAGACGCGCCCGCTGTCGACGAAAGGTACCAGCATGAGCGTGAAGTCTTCGGTCCACACCTTCAGGTCGAGAAAGGTCCAGCGCAGCTCGAGGTTGGCCATGGCGGCGACGGGTCCCTGAAAGCGTGCCAGTTTGAACCCGCGCAGCCCCCGGAATCCCCCCAGACCGTCTTCGTCACCCTCGGTATACCCCATGCGGCTGTAGGCGAAGAAGGGGGCATCCCCGTCGGTCCACGTGTAGACCGCGCGCCCCGCGAGTACCGCTTCGGTCCCCCCGTTCCACAGGCGGAAGTATCCGCGCGGGGTGACCGTGTAGCGCGTGTAAGCGAAGTCGGAGCCGAGCCAGGGATAGGACAACTCGGCGACGGCATCGGCAAAGATGCCGTCGTTCGGATTCGGCGCGTAGTCGCGGGTGTCGTAGGCGAGACCGATCTTGAGAAAGCTGTCGTTGCCGCCGTTGCAGCCGAGAATGCGGCCGTCGGCGCAGTCTTCGTACAGCCGGGTCGGCCCCTGGAAGGCGCGCACCTCGGCGCCCGACGCCGTCTCACCGTTCACCGTCGAGCCCGTGTAGTCGCGGACGGTGACTTTCGTGAAGCGATACCCGAGCAGGGGGCGCAGGACGCCGCCGAGCAGGTCCCGCTCCACCGTCAGTTCCGCATACGGACGGAAAAGATCGATGAGATTGTACTTGGTGAAGGCGACTCCGTTTTCAACCGTCCGGTTCGCCGCCTCGAGCGCCGCCGTGTCGGCATAGGTGACGCCGCCGCGCGTCAGGCCCAACCCGGCTTCGCCTACGCCATAATACGGGGTCGCAATGTTGCGCTCGTACATCGCCTTGCCCTGGACGCGGTAGAGGGAGCCGCCCAGATACGGGGCGTCCCACGTGAGCTTGTGGCGGTCGAGGCCGAAGGTGGTCGTAAAGTACTGCGCGTAGATGCGATGCCGGTACTGCGTATAGCGCCAGAGGGGATCGGACGGGGCTCCGGTGTCATAGTAATAGCCGCCGACGCCGTACCCGAACCCGGTGTCGGAACTCAGGTTCACAAGGGGCAGGGCCGATACGTAGCGCCCGGGCCGCTTCCGAAGCAGGTCGCCCTGGTCGAGAACCGGTTTGTTCTCGAGACCCGGCATAGACGGCGGCTCGAATCTGCCTGCGGCCTGGGCGGCAGAGGTAGAAGCCGGTTCGGGCGCCGTACTCGTGGTAACCTGTGCCGCAATGATCCCGGCCAGCGGATCGGTCGTAGCCGTCGCGGCGGTCAAGGACGTCGCGGCGGTCGCGGCGGCGGGCGAGGGCTCGACGGCGGCCGATGCGGGGTCTGCGAAGGACAGAAGAGCGGCGGCGCTGATAGATACGGCGGTAAGAAGCATGACGCACAGTAAAGCAGCCGCTCAGGCCGGTTGCAAGGCGCTTTCTGCACGGCCGCTTTCCGGAATCAATCGTTTGCATGCCCCGCAGGCTACGGGTACGCTGTGGGGGTAGGAGGTGACCGTATGAAACGGAACGGGCAGGACGGGAGCGCCGCCAAATCTTTTCTGATTCTCAGTCTGGTCATCGCGGGGGCCCTCGCCATCTACATGAGCTTCTTCAACGCCTCGCAGCAGATGCCCGCCGCCGGACCGGGCCCGGACAACTTCGCCGCGCACGGGCAGATGCTCCATCGGGATATCGCGGGCATCCCCGGCGCAGCCGACTACCGGATCGAGGCCGACGAGACCCTCGAGGGGAGCGATGTCGACCTGGAGGCAGACGTCGAGCGGTGCGACATGGTTCTGCTGAACGCCGTTCACCAGACCTGCTCCATGCACCGCGTGCAGGCGCACCGCGACGGCAAGTGCACCACATCGATCCGGTTCGCCGGCGGAGAGTGCTCGCTCCCGTGATCGGCCGTCAGTCGCCGGCCTGGGCGGCCCTTTTCGTCTCCCTCTGCGTCGGCTGCGGCACGCCGGCAGAAGAAGAGAGCGTCCGCCCGCTGGCGCCGTTTTCCGGATTTCTTCCCGTCGGGGCCGCTGAGGACCCCTTCGCCGCCCACCGTCCCGAAGCCGCCACCTGCAACCCCGACGGGTACGGGGTCGAAGACTGGAGCGGCGAGCTTGGCTTCGAGGTCGACACCGGCCTGTGTCCCTACGTGACCGCGGCACAGCCCTCTGCGAGCGCGGTTCTCGCGGGCGACCGGCTGCGCCTGCGCCTCTGGCACAACCGCCTTCTCGCGTCGTCTCCCGGCAAGGCTCATGCGGCCATCCGCATCGGATCGCACACCGTGTTCGAAGCCACGGTCGACATTCCCGCCGATGCGGGCGTGGTCGTCGAAGAGGTTGAACTGCCGTTCGAGGCGCCGCGCTCGACGCCGGTTTACTTTCACCTCCACAACCACGGCGCCAACACCTGGGTGCTGCTCGATCTGGATATCGTACGCTGAGGCCTTCGCTTCTCTCATGAACCAGCTTGCCGATATCGGGCCCGTATCCGGACTATCGGCCGAAGAGGCCGGGCAGCGCCTGCGCGCCGAGGGATACAATGAGCTTCCCTCTGAAAAGCCGCGCAGCGCCTGGGCAATGGCGAAGGATATCCTGCGCGAACCGATGCTCTTTCTGCTGCTGGTCGCCGGCGGCGCATACCTTCTTCTCGGTGACCTGCAGGAGGCGCTGCTGCTGCTCGCCGCGATCCTCGCCATCCTGGGAATCACGTTTTATCAGGAACGGAAGACCGAGCGGGTGCTCGAGGCGCTGCGTGATCTGTCGAGCCCCCGCGCTCTCGTTATCCGCGATGGCGAGGCACGCCGGGTTCCGGGACGTGAAGTGGTGCGCGGTGACGTCGTCGTCGTGAGCGAGGGAGACCGCGTACCCGCCGACGGCGTGCTCTTCTGGGCCATGTCGCTCGAGGTCGATGAGTCGCTGCTCACCGGAGAATCGGTCTCGGTGCGCAAGACCCCCACGGCCGAACGACCCGGGATGGAGCGTCCCGGCGGCGCCGAAACCCCTTTCGTCTATTCCGGAACCCTGGTCGTGCGCGGGCAGGGCATGTTTCGCGCCCAGGGGGTCGGGGCCGAATCGGAACTGGGCCGCATCGGACGCGCCCTGCAGACCGTCGGCGAAGAACGCAGTCCGCTGCAGAAGGAAACCGGACGCATGGTGCGCCTGCTTGCCGTGCTTGGCCTCCTGCTGTGCTCGACCGTTGTCCTGTTCATGGGTGTGCTGCGCGGCGACTGGCTCGAAGCGGTGCTCGCGGGCATCGCGCTGGCCATGTCGATGCTCCCCGAAGAGTTCCCCGTTGTCCTGACGGTGTTTCTTGCGCTGGGGGCCTGGCGCATCTCGCGGTCGAACGTGCTCACGCGCCGGGTGGCGGCCATCGAGACGCTCGGCGAAGCGACGGTGCTGTGCGTCGATAAGACGGGCACCCTCACGGAAAACCGCATGGCCGTGCGTGCGCTCGATACCGGCGACGCCGTCTGGAATCTGACTGCGGAACAAGGTCCGATACCCGAGGAGTTTCACAGGCTGGTCGAGTTCGCGATCCTGGCCGGACAGCGCGACCCGGTCGATCCGATGGAGAAGGCCTTGCGTTCGCTGGGCGACCGCTGCCGCGAGCTGGCCGAACATCTGCACGACGACTGGGCCGCCGTGCGCGAATATCCGCTGTCGCGTGAGCTGCTGGCTCTCTCGCTGGTGTGGAAGGCCCGCGACGACACGGCCTTCATCGTCGCTTCCAAGGGGGCGCCGGAGTCTATCTTCGACCTCTGCCATCTTGCGCCGGAACGCATCGCGGCGCTCTCCTCGCGGGTCGACGCCCTGGCCGCGCGCGGACTGCGCGTACTCGGGGTCGCCCGCGGACGGCATCCCGACGGCGCGCTGCCTTCAGGGCAGCATGATTTCACCTTCGACTTCGTGGGCCTGATCGCCTTTGAAGATCCGGTGCGCCCCGAGGTGCCCGATGCCATCGGCGAGTGCTATCAGGCGGGCATTCGCGTGGTCATGATTACCGGCGACCATCCCGCGACGGCCACCAGTATCGGCGCCGCTATCAGACTTCCCGATCCGAACGCCGTGCTGACCGGCGCAGAAGTCGATGCCATGCCCGAGAGTACCCTCGTGCAGCGCGTCGGCGACACCGATATCTTCGCCCGCAGCACGCCCGAGGGTAAGCTGCGCCTCGTTCGGGCGCTGCAGGCGCGGGGAGACGTCGTGGCCATGACCGGCGACGGGGTCAACGATGCACCGGCCCTGAAGGCCGCCCACATCGGCATCGCCATGGGACAGCGGGGCACCGACGTCGCGCGTGAGGCGGCCTCGCTGGTCCTGCTCGGCGACGACTTCGGTTCCATCGTGGCCACGATTCGGCTGGGCCGGCGCATTTTTCAGAACATCCGCAAGGCGATGGCCTACATCATCGCCGTTCACGTACCCATTGCCGGCATGGCGCTCATCCCGGTACTGCTGGGATGGCCGCTCGTGCTTCTCCCGGTGCACATCGTCTTTCTCCAGCTCATCATCGACCCGGCCTGTTCCCTGGTTTTCGAGGCCGAGCCCGGTGAAAGGGACCTCATGCGCCGCGGGCCCCGAGACCCCCGCGAGCCGCTCTTCGGCCGCCCGCTGCTGCTGACCAGCCTGCTCCAGGGGCTCGTCATGCTCGGCGTTGCGTTGCTGATCCATCTGCAGGCCGACCGGCTCGGCTATGGCGAGGGGGGGGCCCGCGGGCTCACCTACACGGCGCTCATCACCGGCAATCTCGGGCTGATCCTGATCAACCGCTCGCATGTGGAATCGATTGTTGCCGGGCTGCGCACGCCCAATCGGGCGTTGTGGGCGGTATTCGGCGGCGCCACAGGCATTCTGGCGGCGATCTGGGCGATCCCTTACGTGCGGGACGAACTGTTCGATTTCGCGCCGGTCGCTCCGGGGGCGGTTCTGCTGGCCGCCGCCGCCGGGTGGTTCAGCGTGTTCTGGTTCGAAGGCTTGAAGCTGGTCCGGCGACGCCGCGGTTTCCCCGGGAAAGCCGCCCACAACCACGCCTGAAGGAGTAGGCTTATGCGACTTGCGCTCATCGGCGACATCCACGGCTCCTGGGACGAACGGGATACCGACTGGTTCAACGGAAGCGACCTCGACGGCGTGCTCTTCACGGGCGACCTGCCGAGAACGATCGGCAACGAGGCTTTCCGCGTAGCCGAACATCTGGCCGCCCTCCGGCTCCCCACGGCCGTCATCGCGGGGAATCACGATTGCGCGACGGCGGTCGCCTTCGGCGGAGAGCTGCTGGGCCGCGACTTTCCGTCCCGGATATCGGCGGGGGCCATGGCGCGCCGCTACCTTCGCCTGCGATCGATTCTCGGCGACCGCCTCGTCGGCTACAGCGCGGCGCGCGTGGGCGATCTGGCGGTTCTCGGGGCCCGCCCCTTTGCCATGGACGGCCGTCGGCTCAGCTTCGCCCCGGCGCTCGAGCGCCTGTTCGGCGTGCATTCCCTCGAACAATCCGCGCAGAAGCTCTGTGACCTGGCCGACGGAACCCCCGGCGAGCTGATCGTGCTCGCGCACAACGGACCCGCCGGGCTCGGGGCGCGCCGCGGGGATATCTTCGGCGTCGACTTTCGCGCCGACGAGGGAGACAACGGCGACGCGGATCTGCGGGCGCTTCTCCATCATGCCGGCGGCCGGGTGCGTCTGGTGGTCGCCGGACACATGCATCACCGCGTCAGGGGGCAGCGCGCGCGGCGGCCTGTCGCGGTCGTCGAAGGGGGCGCGCTGATGGTCAACGCCGCGCGCGTACCGCGCCACCGCGAAGGCCGCGGCTATTTCGTGGACGTGGACATTCCGCCCGCCGGGATGCCTCGGGTGCGGGAAGCGACGTATCCGCTGAACGGGGCGGGTGCGGTAGAATGGACGGATGTGCAGCCGCAACCCCTCAGGGCTGAAGCGGGGAACGCGTGAGTGATCCCTCTGCCGGGCCGGGCGCGCCGGCGGCCGGTGAAACGGCGCAGCGCGACGAACGGCTGACGCTCGTCGTGAGGGATCCCGCGCGAGCGTCGTTCGCTTCGAATCTTGCCTCTCTGGCCGCGCGCCAGAAGGTTCGCCAGCGGGTACGCGAAGAGCGCGGCCGTCAGCAATCGCTGTTCGTGGTCGATGTGCGGGGCACCGATGAGGCCCTGCGGCAGTTCAAGGGCGCGCTGGCGCTGATCGTCGACCAGCCGGCCACCGTGCCTGCAAGGCCGCGCCTGCCGCGCCCGGTCGTGGCCGCCCTCTGGTTTTTCGGCGGACTGGCCGCCGTTCTGTCGCTGTTCGCGCTCTCGTAAGCGCGAAAGGAGACGTCAGGAATCGATCTTGCTCACATCGCGCACGGCGCCGCGCGACGCGCTCGTGGTCATGGCGGCATACGCGCGCAGGGCCGGCGAGACCTGGCGTTCGCGGGCCGCCGGTTTCCATGCGGCGGCGCCTTTCGCCTCCATGGCCTTGCGGCGGCGGGCCAGCTCGTCTTCGCTGACGCGCACGGCGATGCGGCGGCCGGGGATATCGATATCGATCATGTCACCCTCTTCGACGAGGCCGATGGCGCCCCCTTCGGCCGCTTCGGGAGAAACGTGCCCGATGGACAGACCGCTCGTGCCGCCCGAAAAGCGTCCGTCGGTAATCAGCGCGCACGCCTTGCCGAGCCCCTTGGATTTCAGGTAGCTCGTGGGGTAGAGCATCTCCTGCATGCCGGGGCCGCCGCGCGGCCCTTCGTAGCGGATGAGCACGACGTCACCCTCTTTGATCTTCCCGAGCAGGATGGCCTGGACGGCGTCTTCCTGGCTCTCCATGATGCGCGCGGGGCCCGAGAACTTGAGGATGCTCTCGTCGACGCCGGCCGTCTTCACGATGCAGCCGTCTTCGGCCAGGTTGCCGAAGAGCACGCAGAGGCCGCCGTCCTTGCTGTAGGCGTGGGCGACGTCGCGGATGCAGCCGTTTTCGCGGTCCAGATCGAGGTCGGGCCACCGGGTCGCCTGGCTGAACGGATCCTGCGTCGGAATCCCGGCCGGGCCGGCGCGGAAGAACTCGACGACTTCGTTGGCCTTCGTCACCTTGACGTCCCAGGCTTCGAGGGCGGCGGCGAGGCTCGGGCTGTGCACCATCCTGACGTCGGTGTGCAGCAGGCCGCCGCGGGCCAGTTCGCCCAGGATCCCGAAGACGCCGCCGGCGCGGTGCACGTCTTCCATGTGATAGCGCTGGGTCGACGGGGCGACCTTGCACAGGTTGGGGACCTTGCGCGACAGGCGGTCGATCTCGGCCACCGTGAACGGAATGTTTCCCTCCTGGGCCGCGGCGAGCAGGTGCAGCACGGTATTCGTCGAGCCGCCCATGGCGATGTCGAGGCTCATGGCGTTCTCGAACGCCTTGACGCCGGCGATGTTGCGGGGCAGGACCGACTCGTCGTCCATCTCGTAGTAGCGGCGGGCCAGTTCGACGATCAGCCGGCCTGCGCGCAGAAAGAGCTCCTTGCGGTCGGCGTGCGTGGCCAGGGTCGACCCGTTGCCGGGAAGGGAAAGGCCGAGCGCTTCGGTCAGGCAGTTCATGGAGTTGGCCGTGAACATGCCCGAACAGGAGCCGCACGTCGGACAGGCCGAGCGTTCAACCTGCGCGACGACCTCGTCGCTGATGCGATCGTCGGCGGCCATGACCATGGCGTCGACCAGATCGAGCTTCACGTCTCCCTTGTCGGCCAGGCGGGTCTTGCCGGCTTCCATCGGCCCCCCCGAGACGAACACGACGGGGATGTTCAGGCGCATTGCGGCGAGCAGCATGCCCGGCGTGATCTTGTCGCAATTCGAGATGCAGACGATGGCGTCGGCCTGGTGGGCATTCACCATGTACTCCACCGAGTCGGCGATGAGCTCGCGCGAGGGGAGGGAGTAGAGCATGCCGCCGTGCCCCATGGCGATGCCGTCGTCGATGGCGATCGTATTGAACTCCTTGGCGATGCCGCCGGCGGCTTCGACCTCGCGCGCCACGAGCTGGCCCAGGTCCTTGAGGTGCACGTGGCCGGGCACGAACTGCGTGAACGAGTTGGCGACGGCGATGATGGGCTTGCCGAAGTCTTCGTCTTTGACGCCGGTGGCGCGCCACAGCGCGCGGGCACCGGCCATGTTGCGTCCGTGGGTCGTCGTGCGGGAACGATATGCGGGCATGGAAATCTCCGTCCGGTCCGTGCTGAATCCGTGCTGAAGGAAAGAAGATTATTATACTGGCTGCGCCGGGGCGGGGAAAGAATTCGTCCGCCCCGTCGCGCCGGAGGACCGTTTCGCAGAGCAGCGCGCCCGCTCTCTCTGCGCCGAGCTTCGCCGCGGGGGGCCGCGCCGCCCACAATGGTGTTCATGGCTGCCTCCGGTTCTGAAGCCGTGACCCGGCGCGAACGCTGGCGCAGGCGCCTGTCGCGCCGCGGGTGGAAGATCGCCCTCGGCGTCGTGCTGGTGCTGCTGGCCGCGCGCGCCGCCCTGCCGTTCTATCTCGAACACGTGATCGAGCAGAAACTCGCGGCGCTCGAAGACTACGACGGCGAAGTGGAGGACGTCGATCTCAACCTGTGGCGCGGCGCGTATGAAATTGAGGGGCTGCGCATCGTGAAGACCGACGGCCGGGTACCCGTGCCGTTTCTCTTCGTGCCGAAAACCGATATCTCCGTGCAGTGGAATGCGCTGATTGACGGCGCCGCGGTGGGTGAACTCGTTCTGCACGAGCCGGCGCTGAATTTCGTCGAGGGGCGCACCCCCGAAGAAAGCCAGACCAAGCCGCCCGGCAACTGGTTCGATGCCGTACAGCAGCTTTTCCCCCTTCGCCTGAACCGTTTTGCCGTTCATGGCGGTGAGATTCACTATCGGAACCTGAAAGCCGACCCCGAGATTGATATTTATCTTGGCAACCTCGAAGCCGAGGCGGCGAATCTGACCAACAGCGAAGACCTTGCTGACGATCTCCCCGCCCGGCTGCAGGCCCGGGCGACCGCCATGGAACAGGGGCGGCTGCGCCTCGACCTGCAGCTCGACCCTTTCGCCGAGCGCCCGACGTTCGATCTGGCCGCCCGGCTTCAGGGGCTCGACCTGACGGAGCTCAACCCCTATCTGCGAGATGCGGCGAATTTCGACGTGCACCGCGGCAGGCTCGACGCCTATGCCGAAGTCGCTTCTGCCGAGGGGGAATTCAAGGGGTACGTCAAGCCGTTTCTCACCGACGTCGATGTCGTACGCTGGCAGGAGGACGTCGAAGAGAAGGGCCTGCTACAGACGTTGTACGAATCACTCGTCGGCGTCGGGGCCGACCTGCTTCAGGGAGAGCGCGGGCAGGCCGCCCGCATTCCCCTCGAGGGGACCTTTGAGGATCCGGACGTCGACGTCTGGGGGGCCATCGGGTCGGCGCTGCGGAATGCATTCATCCAGGCGCTGGTTCCGGGTCTGGAGGGATCGATCGGGTTGCGCAGCGGATGACGAGGAAGTGACGAGTTACGAGTGACGAGTGACGAATGCCGGGAACCGGCTTGGTCACCTCGGTACACAGACTCGAACCATTGACAATCTACAATTTACGATTGACGATTGCCGGCAAGGACCCGGCGAGGAACCATCCGTTCGCCTCGAGCTGACCGACCGGAGCAGGGCGGAGGTCGACAGCGAGAGGGCTCACAGGAGCGTCCAAGAATCTGTCTCGCCGTCGCTCAGCAGTGCCGAGTTACGAGTGACGAGTACCTAGGCAACCGAGAGCACGATCTTTCCGCGGGCGTGGCCGGTCTTGCTGTAGGCCATGGCGGCCTCGATGTCTTCGAGGGGGAACACCCGATCGACGACCGGCCGGATGGCGCCCGATTCCACCAGCCGACCGATCTCCTCCAGTTGCCGTCCCAGGGGGAGCGCGACAAATGTCGTCGTCGGGGTGAGCGGCACGCCGGGGATTCTCGAAACAAGCGTACTCAGGAGGATCGGAGTACTGTTCACCGTGCTCAGGAATTGCCCGCCGGGTTTGAGAATCTGCCGGACCGACCAAGGGGTCAGGGTGCCGATGGTGTCGAAGACGACGTCGAAACGCGCTCCGGTGGCGAGCACATTCTCGCGGGTATAGTCGAGGATCGTTTCCGCGCCCAGCGACGCGACGAGCTCGATGTTCTTCGTGCTGCACACTGCCGTCACGTGTGCGCCCCAGGCGCGCGCGATCTGCACGGCCTGCGAGCCCACGCCCCCCGAGCCGCCGACGATGAGTACGTGCCGGCCTGCGCCGAGCCTGCTCACCTTGAGAAACTGCCAGGCCGTCAGTGCGGCCATCGGCAGGCTCGCCGCTTCCTGGTGACTGACGTTCCGCGGTTTGCGAGCCGCCATCCGGTGGTCGAGGGCAAGATACTCGCCGAAGGCGCCCGTTTTCATGCTCATGGCGTACACATCGTCGCCGGCCTTGAACCGGGTCGCCCGGGGCCCCGCTTCGACCACGGTGCCCGAGAGGTCGTGGCCGAGCGTGAGCGCCGGCAGCGGAACCGGAAGCCTGTAGATCCGCTTCAGCGTATCGTAATACTTCCAGTCGTGCGGGTTCAGGCTGCTGGCGCGGATCCGGACGACGATCCGGCTGCCGCTCGCTTGCGGAACGGTGCGCTCCCGGTATTCGAGCCTGCCGTGGCTACTGCCGTCAAACATCATGCTGCGCATTTTTTTGGCTTCCGCACGCATTGGATACCCTTCGTTTCTATACCAAACCACTGTGAGCGGTCATGCGCAAGCTCGCCGGAACGATCGGTCACGCGGCGTGCATCCTCATCGTTGCCCCATCGGGTGACAAAGGGATATACTCGCAGGGTGCTTCTGACCATCGATGTCATTTCCCTCCTTGGCTTCTTTGCCTCGCTCAACCTGATTTACCTCGGGGTCATTGCCTGGTGGGAAGATCGCTCACTTCTTGCGACCCGGATCTTTGTGGCCATGGCCCTCCTTTCGGCCTGGTCGGCGTTTACCATCGCACTGGTGTATTCAGGGGTCGCACTCGCTCATCCGCGTCTGCTTTTCCTTTCGCAGCTGCTCTCCGGCTTCAACGGCCCCTTGCTCCTGCTCTTCACGTTGGCCTATCTGGGGGTCCTGACGCAGTGGCGTGCGCGCTACTTCTGGATTCTGCTGCCCGGCGCCTTTGGCACCGTCGGCTTTCTGCGGATCTTGACGAAAGCCATGACGGACGGCGAACTGACGCGTCTGCGGGAGGGTCTGCAAGCCTTCCTGATGACCGGCGAAAGTCCGAGTGCACTGTTTGTCGAGTTGTATGGACGAGGCTTCGGGCTCCTGCAGACCGGACATTCGCTGCAGTGGCTCATCTTCACCCTGGTGAGTATCGGGGCCTATCTGCGCTACGCATCGCGGGCTTCCGATCGCACCACCGGGGGTGAGGCTCGCCTGCTCGCGCTCATCTTCGCGACCATGCTTGCCGCCGTTTTCTTCGCGAACATCATGCCCTGGCTGGGCGGAGCGTCTTACTGGCCGCGTCTTGCACCGGTTCTCAGTCTTCCCTTTGTTTTCGTACTGTGGACGTTTCTGCAGCGTCGCATTGCGACGGCCAAGCGTCTGAAAGCAGAGCGCGAAACGCTTGCGGCCTATCTGCCTGCGACCGCGGTGCAGCACATTCTGGCCGAAGGGGAAGGCACTTCAGGGGCGCGGCGTATGGAGGCAGCGGTTCTTTTTACCGACATCCGCGGATTCACCACCCTGAGCGAACATATCGAGCCGGCCGCGCTGGTGCAATGGATCGATCGGTACTTCGGCAAGATGACCGAAATCATTCTTGAAGAAGACGGCATGGTCGACAAGCTGATCGGAGACGCGATTCTGGCCGTCTTCGGCGTTCCCTATGAAGTTGCCGGCCCCTGTGAACGTGCATGGCGTTCGGCCCTGCGGATGCAGACCGCGCTCGACGACCTGAACCGCGAATGCCCGCCCGCGTCCGGCGTCACGATACGAATGGGCATCGGCATCCATTTCGGACCCTTGATCGCAGGCAGCGTCGGGCGCAAGCAACGCACGTTCACGATTTTCGGCGATACCGTCAATACGACCAACCGTCTGGAGGCGATGACGAAATCGGTCGGCGCCGACATCGTGGTCTCCGAAGAGGTCTACAGGCGGCTGCCGAAGGAAGAGCAGGAGCGCTTTTCGCCTCTTGGCGCCCTCGAACTTCGGGGAAAAGCCGCCCCGATGTCGCTGTACGGGTTCGGTCAGGCCGCCAGGACGACATGATCGGGAACTGTCTGCTCAAGCCATAGGCAAAGCGTCAAGCTCATCGTCGTCTCCCGCCTCGCCGGCGACATCGTCGAGTACGGCGGCCGGAAGGGCCTTGTTTGCCTTTGCGCCGAGCTTCTTGATGTTTTCGGCTCGAGTCACGAGGTTGCCGCGGCCGGTTACCAGCTTGGCCATGGCGGCGTCGTAGGTATCGCGGCTCTTTCCGAGAGCTTTCCCGAGCTCCTCAAGATCTTTCACGAATCCGACGAATTTGTCGTAGAGCCGGCCGCTTTCTTCTGCAATCTTGAGCGCATTCTTGTTCTGATTCTCGTAGCGCCAGATGCTGGCAATCGTCTTGAGGGTCGCGAGCAGGGTCGTCGGGCTGACGATGACGATCTTGCGATCGAAGGCGTCCTGAAACAGGGTCAGGTCGTGCTGCACGGCCAGGGTGAAGGAGGGCTCGACCGGCACGAAGAGAAGTACGAAGTCGAGGCTTTGCAGCCCGTAGAGGTCCTGATAATTCTTTTCGCTCAGCCCTTTGATGTGGCCGCGCAGCGAGGCCACATGTTCTGCCAGGGCCGCTTTGCGCTCGTCGTCGGTCTCGGCGCTGCAGTAGCGCTCGTAGGCGACCAGTGAGACCTTGGAGTCGACGACGACGCTCTTGCCCTCGGGCAGACGGATGATGACGTCGGGTTGCAGGCGGCGCCCCTCGGCGTTCGTCATGCTCACCTGGGTCTCGTACTCCCGTTTCCTGACGAGGCCCGAGGACTCGAGGACCCGCTCGAGAATGACCTCGCCCCAGTTGCCCTGGGTCTTCGATTCCCCCTTCAAGGCCCGGGTGAGGTTGACGGCCTCCTTGCTCATCGTTTCGTTGAGATCCTTGAGCATCTGGATCTCTTTCTTGAGGGCCGAGCGCTCGATGGCCTCCTTGCCGTAGACGTCGTCGACCTTTTTCTGGAATTCGCCGATGCGCTCGCGCAGGGGGTCGAGCAAGGTCGCCAGATTGGTCTTGTTCTGCTCGGTGAACTTCTGGCTCTTGGCCTCGAAGATTTCGTTGGCCAGGTTCTTGAACTGGATGGAAAGCTGCTCCCGGGCGTCGTTGAGCAGACGGAGTTTTTCTTCGGTCTGTTTGCGCTCTTCGTCGAGCTGGGTACGCAGCCTGGCCACCTCTGCCGCTCCGCGCCCGGCCTCGGTGCGCTGGGCGTCGAGCGCGGCCTCGAGTTCGCGGATGCGCTCTTCGAGGGCGGGAATCCGGTTGGCCTTTTCTTCGGCCGTCGACCGGGCCTCGCCGGCGGCGCGCAGGTCGGCCTGCAGCCGCTCGACCCGGAGGCCGGCGTCGTGGATCTCCCGCTCGGCCCCCGCATGGCGGGCGTCGGCGGCCCGGAGTCGTTCGTGCAGGGTCGCCAGCTCGACCTCGGCTTCGCCGCGCCCGCGCGCGAACTCAGCCTGGAGCCGCGCGCGGAACAGGAGAAAGATGCCAGCCGAGCCGAGGGCCAGGCCGAGACCGAGAAAGAGCAGGGCGGCGACGATATCCATAATTCCTCGTGTTGACGGTCTTCAGGATACCTGAGCCGAAGGACAGACGCTGTCTGGCGATTTACGATTGACAATTGACAATTTACAATTTGAGCTGCCGGGATGACGCTCGCTCCGAAAATCGTCAATCGTCAATCGGCAATTGTCATTTTTCGTGGGTGCGGATCCACTGTTCCTGGACGCGGGCGACGTCGCCGTACTGGCGCTCGAGCTCGCCGACGAGAAACTTCTCGGCCAGGCCGCCGACACCGAAGATCTTGACGGTCGCTTCACCCGCCATCGTGCGGCGGCAGCGGTCGGGGCCCAGCGGCTCGATGCTGAAGGTGCCGTGCACGTCAATCTTGTCGGGCATCTTGTCGGGGGTCACCTTGAAGTCGTAGCGCAGGGCGCTTGCCGATACCCGCTGCTCTTCCCAGTACCCTATCGTGTCGCCCATGATCTTGCGCAGGGGGCCCGGCATGTCGACCGTGGGGATGACGCGCACGCGGCGTACCGTCGTATCTCCCTGTTTCGATGCTTCGACCCTGTACTCCTGCAGGCGGATCTCTTTCTGGACAACCGCCTCGAGTTCGGGGTTGAAGTGATGCTTCCAGAGGGCCTCGGCGGGAACGTTCAGCTCGTGGCTGATGTTGAATTTCATACTTTCTCCTCGACTGGGGGAAAACGGGGGGCATGACTGCCGTAAACCGGGGAATTGACTGCAGTGTACCCCGGGGCGCTCCGGCCGCCAACCCGTGGCCCCTACAACTGCAGAGGGAGGAAAGTTGACAATTTCGGGGTGAGGTATACAATGTGCCTTTTTATGGTCCGATCGAGTTACGATAGCTAACCTTTCTACCCCCAACCGTAATGTCAGCGTTCTTCAGCAAACAGTCCTGGCTCCGTCTGGCGAGCCTGGCTGCGCTCGCGTTCCTCTTCACAGGATGCGCCGAGGAATCCATCATGGCCTGGCTGGCCGATGGGTATAAGCAGTCGACCCTGGTCATCAAGTCGACCGATCTGGGCCCCGATATCTGGAGCCTGTATTCGACCTTCACGTGGATCGCGGCCATCATTTTCGTGATCGTCGAGGTCCTGCTCGTGTACGCCATTCTCCGCTTCCGCGCGAAGGGCGACGAGAAGGGGATTCCCGAGCAGACCCACGGCAACACGCGGGTCGAGATCGCCTGGACGATCGCGCCGGCCATCATCGTGCTTTTCATCACCATCCCCAGCATCAAGACGATCTTCAAGCTGGCCGAGGCCCCGCAGGACGGCGCCGAAGTCGTGCGCGTCAACGTGCTCGGTAAGCAGTGGTGGTGGGAGTACAACTATCCCGACCTGGGGATCGTGACGGCCAACCAGCTGCATCTGCCGGTGGGCAAGCGCGCGGTGTTCAACGTCGAGTCGGACGACGTCATCCACTCGTTCTGGTTCCCCAACATGGGGGGCAAGCGCGACGCCACGCCGGGGCACGTGAACCACATGTACTTCACGCCGCGCCAGCCGGGTATCTACCTGGGGCAGTGCGCCGAGTACTGCGGCACGTCGCACGCGAACATGAAGATGACGCTCTACGTGCAGACCGAGAGCGAGTTCAACGCGTGGGTCGCCCAGCAGAAGGCGGTTCCGGCCGCCGTGTCGGCCCCCGAATTCGAAGAGGCTCGCGGGCTCTTCATGGCGAACTGCGCGGCCTGCCATGCCGTGCGCGGGGTTGCCGAATTCGGCCGCCTGGGCCCCGACCTCACCCACGTCGCCAGCCGTGACACCTTCGGGTCCGGCATGTACGAGACGAACGACGAGAACCTGAGCAAGTGGCTGAAAGACCCCCAGGGGATGAAGCCCGGCTCGAAGATGGTTCTTCCCGAGAAGCTCGACGACGCGACGGTCAAGACGCTGGTCGATTTCCTGCAAGCATTGAAGTGATCTGAGGTTTATTCCATGGCTCGCGAAGCAACACTGGAGCATGCGGCGGCCCCCGCGCACGCCGAAAAGACCGGCCTCTGGAGCTGGATCACGACGGTCGACCACAAACGGATCGGCCTCATGTACGGCGTCAGCGCCTTCATCTTCTTTCTCATCGGCGGTCTCGAAGCGCTGCTGATTCGCTATCAGCTCATCGTGCCCGAGAGCACGGCCATCGGCGCCGACACATTCAACGCGCTCTTCACGATGCACGCCACGACGATGGTGTTCCTCGCGATCATGCCGATGAGCGCCGCGTTCTTCAACTATCTCGTGCCGCTCATGATCGGCGCCCGCGACGTGGCCTTCCCGCGGCTGAACGCCTTCAGCTACTGGGTCTTTCTGCTGGGCGGCCTGTTCATCAACGTGAGCTTCCTGGTGGGCGCGCCCCCCGACGGCGGCTGGTTCGGCTATGCGCCGCTCACGAATCGCGCCTTCTCGCCGGGCATGAACATGGATTTCTGGAACCTCGGGCTCCAGATCCTGGGCGTCGCTTCGCTCGTCGCCGGTTTCAACTTCATCGTGACCATCTTCAACATGCGCGCCCCGGGCATGACCATGATGCGCATGCCGGTCTTCGTGTGGATGACGCTGGTCGTTCAGTTCCTCATCATCCTGTCCTTCCCGATCATCACCGTCGGCCTGCTGTTTCTCATGTTCGACCGCACCTTCGGCACCAACTTCTACGTGGTGGCCGCCGGCGGCGATCCGCTCCTGTGGCAGCACCTGTTCTGGCTGTTCGGGCATCCGGAAGTGTACATTCTGATTCTGCCGGCCATGGGCATCGTGTCTGAAGTGCTGCCCACCTTCTCGCGCAAGCCGCTCTTCGGCGCCCCGTTCGTGGTGTTCTCGGGTATCGCCATCGGCTTTCTCGGCTTCGGCGTCTGGTCGCACCACATGTTCGCCTCGGGCATGGGTCCCATCGCCGACTCGGCCTTCGCGGCCACGACGATGATGATCGCCATCCCGACCGGGGTCAAGATTTTCAACTGGCTGGCTACGATCTGGAACGGCCACCTCATTCTCAAGACGCCGATGTACTTCGCGCTGGCGTTCGTGGCCATGTTCACCATCGGCGGCCTCTCGGGCGTCATGCACGCTTCGCCCCCGATCGACCTGCAGCAGACCGACAGCTACTTCATCGTCGCCCACATCCACTACGTGCTCTTCGGCGGCGCCATCATGGGGCTGTTCTCGGGCATCTACTTCTGGTTCCCCAAGTTCACGGGACGCATGCTCGACGAGAAGCTCGGCAAGCTGCACTTCTGGACGATGCTCATCGCCATGAACTTCACCTTCTTCCCGATGCACTTCCTGGGCATCCACGGCATGCCGCGCCGCATCTACACCTATGATGCCGGCCTCGGCTTCGAGCTGTGGAACCTGGTGGCGACGCTGGGCTCGTTCGTGCTGGGCGCCTCGATGCTCATCTTCGTGTGGAATGCGTGGAAGAGCTGGAAGGGGGGCGAGATCGCCGGCAACGACCCGTGGGATGCGGCCACACTGGAGTGGGCCATTCCCTCGCCGCCGCCGGAGTACAACTTCGCGCAGCTGCCCAACGTGACGAGCTCGCGCCCGCTGTGGGACGCCAAGTACGGCATGCCGACGCACGGCGATGATTCGCACCTCGAAGTGACCGTCGCCGGCAGAAAGCTCGGCGACATTGAACTGGTCACGCACGTCAACAAGCGCAGCGAAGACCCGATTCACATGCCGAATCCGTCGTACTGGCCGCTCGTGTCGGCCGCCGGCCCGGTGACCATCGCCACCGGCCTGCTGCTGCACAACTGGTACGTCATCATCGCCGGGTTCGCGATTACCGTGTACGGCTTCTTCCGCTGGTCTTTCGAGCCGGCCGAGTGATTTTTCAAGGGTTTCAGCATGTCTGACAACAGCATCCATTCCTCTTCGGCCGGGCATCACTACACGAGCCTGGGCCTCGACAACCGCAAGCTGCTCTGGTGGACCGTCATCGGCTCCGAGTGCATGCTTTTCGGCTCGCTCATCGCCACGTACATGGTGTACAAGGGCAAGAGCCTCGTCGGTCCGTTTCCCCACGCCACGACCGACGCGGCGGGCAACGTCGTGAAGGGCATTCTCGACATTCCGCTCACGTCGGCCAGCACGTTCGTGCTGCTGATGAGCTCGCTCGCCATGGTGCTGGCCCTCGCGGCCGTGCAGCGCGGCGACAAGAAGCAGAGCGTGCTGTGGCTGTTCGGCACGGCCTTTCTGGGCGCCATCTTCCTCGGCTTCCAGGCCTATGAGTTCACGCACTTCTACCACTCGGGCCTGACCCTGCAGACGAATCTGTTCGGGGCGACCTTCTTCGTGCTCACCGGCTTTCACGGCGCGCACGTGACGGTCGGGGTCATCTGGCTGACGACGCTCGGGATTCTGGCCCAGCGCGGCAAGATTCCCCCCGAGAAGGCTTTGAACGTCGAGACGGCCGGTCTCTACTGGCACTTCGTCGACGTCGTGTGGATTGTCATTTTCACGCTCATTTACCTCATTCCGTGAGGCATTGATCCATGTCTGCGCATAACGAAACGCACGGCGAACACGCCTCGGTCAAGGATTACCTGATCGTTGCGGCCATTCTCACGGTCATCACGATCGTCGAGGTAGCGACCTACTACGAACCGCTGAACCAGATCCCGCACTTCTGGCTCATGGTCACGCTGATCGTGCTCTCGGCGGCGAAGTTCTTCATCGTCGTGGGCTACTTCATGCACCTGAAGTATGACCACCGCATCTTCCGCCGCCTCTTTCTCGGACCCCTGGCGGCCATGGGCGGTCTCTTCCTGGCCCTCGTGCTGCTCTTCGCCTATCACGGGGTGAAGTACTACCAGTGATGAGCTGGCACTGGCTCGTAACAGCCCATCCCGGGCTGAACCTGCCGCCCGACTTTCCGTATCCGGATCCGGCCACCTTCCGGTGGTCGGATCTGGACGCCCACTGGAGCGTTCTGCTCGGCATCGCTCTGCTCACCGGCCTCTTCTTCTGGGGCATCGGTCCCGCCCGCAGGCGCTACAGGCTCTCCGACACCCCCGCAGAAGGATGGCGCATCGGCCTGTTTTCGGCCGCGATGGTCGTTCTCTTCTTCTCGCTGCAGGGGCCCCTGCATCACCTGAGCGACTACTACCTGTTTTCGGCGCACATGGTGCAGCACCTGCTGCTCATGCAGGTCGTGCCGCCGATGGTCATGCTCGCCATCCCGGGCTGGCTCATCGATGCGCTCTTCGACCGGGTGCCCCCGCTGGCGGCCTTCACCCGCGTGGTCGTGCGCCCGCTCTACGCCTTTCTGATCACGAGCGCCATTCTCGTCTTCTGGCATATCCCCGAGTGGTACGAGCTGACCATGCGCGACCACGAGGTGCACATCTTCGAGCACATCACGTTCATTTCGGCCGCCGTCATCTACTGGTGGCCGGTGATCAACCTGGCGCCGCGGCACGTGACGTCGGCCCCGCCGATCTTCCAGATGATCTACCTGTTTCTCACGACCCTGCCCATGGTCATCGTGGGGGCGTTCATCACGATGTCGTCGAAGGTCATCTATCCGTTCTACGCCTTCGCGCCGCGCGTCTTCGACCTCGACCCGCTGACCGATCAGATCATCGGCGGCCTGATCATGTGGGTGCCCGGCGCCATGATGCCCTGGGTGGCCATCACGACGATCTTCTTCCGCTGGTTCCAGAGCGGCCGCGATCTCGCCGGCAGCGCGCGCCCGTCACAGGCCTGAGGCCGTGTGCGGCCGGCAGGGCAGGGGGTCGGATCTTCGGCCCACCCCGCCTCCCATCACGCATGAGCTCTGTTACAATAGTCGGTTACCCATCGTTAGGAATGCCAACATGCGTACCCTGACTTCGACCGCGGAGTTTCCGGAACGAGGGGCGGCGGTCCGGCTCACGAACCGGCTGGCGCTGGCCATCGCCGTGCTGACCTTCGCCCTCATGGTGCTCGGCGCCACCGTGCGCGGCATGGATGCCGGGCTCGCATGCCCCGACTGGCCGCTCTGCCACGGTCAGTATCTGCCGCCGTTCGAGCCCGTTCTCTGGCAGGGGACCGACGTGCCCACGCCCGGGCAGATGAACGCCGAGTGGCTGCACCGGCTCGTCGCCTCGCTCGTGGGGCTGCTCTCGCTGGGCCTCGCCGGCGCCGTCTGGCGCACGGGTGACCGCCGTCTGCGCCGCTGGGCCGCGCTCGCCGCCGCGTTGCTCGTCATCCAGATCGGCCTGGGGGCCGCCACCGTCTTTCTGAACAATGTGCCGTATTCGGTCGCCCTGCACCTGGGGGTCGCGACGGCCTTTCTGACGACCCTTTCGTGGATTTACCGGTTGAGCCGCGCCGCGCCGTCTGCGCTGCCCGGAACCCGGGGGCTGCGCCTCGGCCTTGCCGTCACGGCCGGACTGGTCTTCGCGCAGATGATGCTGGGGGCCCTCATCGCCAAGACGCCGGGGGCCGACCTGGTGTGTCCGACCTTTCCCCACTGCGGGCGTGACGACTACTACGCCGTCGGCCACCTGGTGGGGATGCAGATGACCCACCGCGTGCTCGGGTTCCTGATCCTCTTCGCCATCCTCTGGGGGGCCGGGGCCGCGCGCGGAGCCGCCCGCGCCTGGGGCCTGGCGGGACTCGGGCTCATCGTCGCCCAGATCGCGGTCGGCACCTTGAACGTGATCTGGCGCGTACCCGTCGCCGTCACGGCGGCCCACCTGGGGCTGGCCGTGCTCATCTTCCTGCTCAGCTTTCACTGGTCCGCCGGGATCCGTCCGGAACCGTCGCCCTCGAGGAATTCCTGATGTCCGTCGCCGTCGACTCTTCTGCGCCGCGCACTCCGTTTTCGGTCGCGCGGGACCTGATCGCCCTGACCAAGCCGCGCATCATTCTGTTGCTGCTGGTCACGACCTATGCCGCCATGCTCATCGCCGATCCCGAAGCCGTGACCTGGCCGCTCGTGCTTTTCACGCTGCTCGGCGGAACGCTGACCTCCGGTTCGGCCAACGCCATCAACATGGTCTATGACCGCGACATCGACGCCATCATGAAGCGCACGCGGCGCCGCCCGCTCCCCAGCGGCCGCCTGTCGCCCGCGCCGGCCCTCATCTTCGCGATCGTCCTCGGTCTGCTCGGGGCCGCCGTGCTGTGGTTCAAGGTGAATCCGCTCGCCTCGGCGCTGGCCGTCGCGGGAAACCTGTTCTACGTCTTCGTCTACACGATGTGGCTCAAGCGCACGTCGGTTCAGAACATCGTCATCGGCGGCGCGGCCGGCGCGGTGCCCCCGATGGTCGGCTGGGTGGCCGTCACGGGTAACCTCGATCTGGCGGCCGTCATCATGTTTCTCATCATCTTTCTCTGGACGCCGCCGCACTTCTGGGCGCTCGCGTTCTACAAGAACGACGACTACCGCGCGGCCGGGGTGCCGATGCTGCCGGTCGTGCACGGCAATGACGCCACCGTGCGCCAGATTCTGCTCTACACGGCGCTGCTCGTGCCCAGCTCGCTGCTGCTGGCCCTCTTTCACCCCATGACCATCTTCTACGTGCTGGCGGCACTCATCCTCGGCGGCGTTTTTGCCTGGTATGCCGTGCGTCTCGCCCGCACGCGCACCGATGTCGACGCCAAGCGCCTTTTCGCCAACAGCCTCGTCTACCTTGCGCTCATCTTCGCGGCCATGGTCTTCGACCGGGTGCTCCTGGCCGATTACCTGCAGCCGGTCGTTCCGCAGGCCGGCGTCAACGGGTATCCCGTCATCCACACGCGCACGCTGCAGGTGGAGTTCACGGCAGGGGTCGCCGAGGGCCTTCCCCTCAAGGTCGAGGTCCTGCGGCCGAAGCTGCAGACCCACCCGAACGAGCCGAAGCAGCTCGCCTACCGGATCACGAATCTGTCGGATCGTTCGCTGACGGTCATGGCCGACCACGCGCTCACGCCCGAACAGGCCGGCGGCTTCTACAAGAAAATCGAGTGCTTCTGCTTCAAGGAGCAGCACCTTGCGCCGGGCGAGACGGCCGATCTGCCGCTCCAGTTTGCGTTCGTCGATGCGCTTCCGCAGGAGATCGACAACATCACCGTCCACTACGGGTTCAAGGAAATTGTCGAAGAGGGAGGCGAAGCGGAATCCGATCACCATGGGCACGCACACTAGAAACGCCCGATGCCCAACCTCCTATCGGAACAAGGGCATCAGCAATGGGGGCACGCCCGGCAGTCCGCTAAGGCAAGGGGAATTCAGGTCTCGACGTAATTGCCGTGGCCGGACCGCAAGGGCTCTTCGTACAGCTCGCCGACGATGGCGCCGAACACCGCGTGCACGGCGAAGAGAAGGATGACGTCGTCAAACCCGTACGACGCGGCGAACCACCCCGGCCCCGGGAGCTCGTCGCCCATGACCGGGTGAAACGCCGACAGCACCCCGAGCAGGATGCCCACGACGAAGGCGTGCGCCAGCCCGAGCACGAGCCCCGCGGCCGGGCCCGAGCGGTCGAAGGCTTCGAAGAGCAGGCCGTAAAAAAGACCGAAGATGCCCGCGAAGAGCAGGTGCAGGTGAAAGCCCAGAATCCACGCGTTCAGTCCCGGCAAGGTGCCGAACGTGCCCAGGAGCATCTCGAGGTTGAGCTGGCCGAAACCGAGCCAGCGCGCGAAGGCGAGCAGCACCGTGATGGCGACACCGGCGAGCAGTCCGGAAAAGAAGGCGCGATTGGCTTTCATGAATTGACGATCTACGATTGACGATTGACGATCTAATCGAAACCCGAGTTCTGCCTCGGCTTCCCGCTCATCATCCATTCGAACGGGGCAAGCCGGCAAAGGCGAATGCCGAGACCATGCGGGACGGCCCGGCGAGGGCCGACGCGGAAAACGAACATGTTGCACATCGTTCTGTACGAACCCGAGATTCCGCCCAATACGGGAAATATTGCGCGTCTCTGCGCCGGCACCGGCATCCGGTTGCACCTCGTGGGTAAACTCGGTTTCGAACTCTCCGATCGCTATCTGAAGCGGGCGGGGCTCGATTACTGGCCCCACGTGCAGTGGGAGCACGTGCCATCGCTCGAGCACCTGTACGTCCGATTTCCCGAAAGCCGCTTCTTCTACCTGTCGACCAAAGCGACGCGGCCCTATACCACCGCAGGCTATCGGGAAGGGGATTTTCTCGTCTTCGGCCCCGAAAGCCGGGGGCTGCCCGAAGAGATCCTGCTTGCGAACGCAGACGCCTGCTATACAATCCCCATGTTCGGGCCCGTCCGCAGCCTCAACCTCAGCACGGCCGTCGGTATCGTCGCCTACGAGGCGCTGCGGCAGGTCAAGGGGTTCTGAATGCTCGCCGAAAAGGTTGCGGGCACGCGCTCGTTTTTGTTTAGCTGATTGTCATTCCCGATGGACAGCGCGCTTCCCTTTCGCCCCGACGCCGAGTCGGAGGTCTTGATCCAGGCCATTCTGGATGCGGCGGTGGATTCGATCTTCGTGATCGACTTCCTCAGCGGCACCATGCGCTGCAACCGTCAGGCCATCCGGGACTTCGTCATCCCGCCCGAAATCCACGAAGCCGCGGGAAACTGGCTTGCCCTTCGCGAGCACATGGCCGCCCTGGCAGCGGATACGCCAGGTTTTCAAGCGGGACTCGCCGCTCGCGACCAGGCCCCCGAAGAGGAGCACTTCGAAGTCATTCCCTTTCTTGACGGGCGGGTGTTCGAACGCCGCGTGCGCCCGCTGCTCCGCGAGGGCAGGGCAGTAGGGCGGGTCGTCAGCTACCGCGATGTCACGAAGCAGGTGCGCTACGAGCTCGAACGGGCCGAACAACAGGAGCGGTTGCGCGGGCTCATGGCCAATCTGCCCGGCATGGTCTACACCTGCCGCAACGACGCGTCCTGGACGATGGAGTTCGTCAGCGAGGGCTGTTTCGAGCTTACTGGCTATCCGACCGAAGATCTGCTGCACAACCGGTCGATCACCTTCGAGGCGCTCATCCATCCCGAAGATCGCGACCGGGTGCGTGAGGTCGTCACCGAAGCGGTTGCCGGCGATCGCACGTATCGGCTCGAATACCGGATTCTGACGCGGTCAGGGGCCGTACGGTGGGTTCTCGAGCAGGGCAAGGCACTGCCGGGCGGGCTGCTGCTCGAAGGGCACCTGAGCGACATCACGGCCCGCGTCGCGGCCGAACAGGAGCTCGTCGCGAGCCGCCGGCGCCTCGAGCTCGCCCTCGAAGTGGCCGGCATGGGGGTCTGGGAGTGGGATCTCGCCGGCGACAAGGTACTCTGGTCGGGCACGACGAGAAGCGACGAACACAGGGCGTTTCCGGCCCGCTTCGACCGTGACATGCTGATGGAGCGGGTCTACGGCGAAGACGCGGCGTCGCTGAACGCCGCGGTACGCGCGGCGCTCAAGGGCGAAGACGCGCTCGACCTCCAGTTCCGCGTCGCCCGCGACGACGGCGAGCTGCGCTGGGTGCACATCAAGGGGAGCCTGTTGCGCACCGCAGACGGGCGCCCGACGCGCATGATCGGCATCGCCCACGACGTCACCGGTCGCAAAGAGGCCGAGCTGGCCGTGCGCGAAGCCAAGGAGCGCGCCGAAGAGGCCGTGCGGGTCAAGAACGCCATCTTCGCGAACGTCAGTCACGAAATTCGCACGCCCCTCACGGGGATCATCGGGTTTTCAGAACTCCTTTTCCGCACCGCCGCCGACAACGACCAGCGCCACAAAGCCGAGATCATCCTGCGTTCGGCACAGCGGCTGCTCACGCTGCTGAACGGGGTCATCGACATGGCGCGGCTCGAGTCGAACCGAGTCGAGATCAGCCCGGAGGCGCACGCCCTGTCTGAGACAGTCGAGCGGGCGGCGTCGCTGCTCGGCATCCTCGCCCGCGGAAAAGGCCTGCGTCTCGACGTGGGTCCGCTCGAAGAGGCGCTGGTGATGACCGACCGCCAGGCCGAAGAGCAGATTCTGCTGAACCTGATCGGCAATGCGATCCGCTATACAGAGCAGGGGAGCATAGGGATCACGGTGCGCCATGCGCCGCCGTACGCCGAGCTGACGGTGCGCGACACGGGCGTTGGAATTTCGGAAGCTTTTCTTCCATACGTCTTCGACGAATTCCGCCGTGAAAGTGAAGGGCTCAGTGGCCAGCAGGAGGGGAGCGGCCTGGGGCTGTCCATTGCGCGCCGCCTCGTCGAGGCCATGGGGGGCGAGATACGCATCCGGAGCCGGAAAGACGAGGGGACCGAAGCCGTCGTCCTGCTGCCGCTGGCCGACTAGGCTGCGGGGCGGACGGCGGACCCTGGATTCAGAGCAGGGCAAGAGTTCGGCGAACCTTTACGCCGTGACCACAGGCGCTTCCGGCGCCTGGGCCGATCCTGAGTCATGGGCGATGACCCACTCCAGCACGCGCGGAAACAGCTCTTTTGCCGCGTCCCTGCCGAACACGAAATCGATGTGGCCGTAGTCGTGTCCGAAGCCGGTGGCGCGGCCGACCTCGAGGTACTGCTTTCCCGACGAGTCGGGCATGAGATCGTAGGCGTGTTTCGCGTTGACGGGCTGCACGAGAATGTCGCCGGCGCCCGAAATGACGAAGACCGGCACCGTCGACTCCCGCAGTGCCGCCTGGTAATCGACCTGGTGGTCAGCAGAGCGGAAGCAGTCGTTCACCACCCAGTCGCTGAACTGCTTGAGAAGCGCGGGGGGCAGGTGATGGACGGCGTTGTAGGCCACGCGCTGGATGAAGCCGAGATCGATGTTGTCGGGGTTCATCTGCGAGCGGACCGGCGCGGAATTGCGGATGAGCGGAATCAGCGGCAGGGCCAGGTGGATGGCCGTGCGGATCGGCACGTACTTGATGTGATCGAGCAGAAAGGCGAGCTTGAGCGCGGCGCCGAGGCCATGCCGCGAGGCAAAGCGCACGGGCGACCCCATGGCGACCCCCGAGCGGATCCATTCGGGCTTCCCGATGCCCAGGTACGAATACAGCAGCATGCCGCCCATGGAGTGACCGACCCAGTGCACCCGTTCGGCGCCGGTCGCCTGGCGGATGTGGGCCACCGCGGCCGTGACGTCCTGGCGGGCGTAGTCGTCGAAGTTCCAGTTCCAATCCGGCTTCGGAGGCACCGACATGCCGGCGCCGCGCAGGTCGACGATCCACGCGTCAAATCCGGCCCGGGCGAACCCGCGCGCCCAGCTGTAGGCTTCGTCGAAGTCGAGGTTGTACTTGTTCGCGCCCAGGCCGTGCACGAAGAAGACCGGTTCGCGGCGCCGCTGGTCGCCCTTGGGGCGGTACCGGTAGAGGGCGAGGCGGGCACCGTCTTCGGTGCGCACGAAGTGGATTTCGTCGGACGCGTCGGCCTCGTGGTGGTTCCGGTGCAGCCACGCGAAATAGACGCGGGACAGGGTCAGCCCGACAAGCACGAAACCAACGACGCTCAGAGCGGAGACCAGCCAATAGGACATAAAACAATCCGGTAAGGAGACGGTGGGGTTACTGTAGCAGATCGGGCGGGCGGGATCACAGGCAGCACCTGTGAGTGACGAGTTACGAGTAACGAGTGACGAGTGCTCGGCAAGTGCGCGGACCAAGACGTCCTTCGTCGGCGCTTGGCGCTTCTCCAAGTGACGAGTTACGAGTGACGAGTGACGAATGCTCGGCAAGTGCGCCCACCAACTCGTCCTTCGTCAGCGCTTGGCGCTCTCCAACGGCCGTGAAGCTGCTGCCGCCGCGCGAAGCGGCCCGGCTCATCCTCGACGGCATGGAGGCGAACCGCTACCGCGTGCTCGTCGGCAAGGATTCCAGGTTCATGGACTGGCTCTACCGGCTGAACCCCGAGCGGGCGGCCGGCTTCATCGCGAAACAGATGAAGGCGCTGTTGCGGGAGTGATGGTAGCTGCAGGAGCCTGGAGCGGCGGACCTCTGAATCCTCAGGACATTGAAGCCGCGATCACCGCGTCGCTGATCAAGCCGACACCGAAGCCCGCGTCTCCAGCGGTTCGACCAGGACCCGCAGACCGTCTTTCGGCTTGATGATCGGCACCAGCTGCTCGGGCATGCGGTAGCCAGCCGGGATGGTCCAGCGGTAGTGGTGCAGCATCCGGTGCAGAATGGCGCGAATCTCCATCATGCCGAAGTGCTGGCCGATGCACGTGTGCGCGCCGGCGCCGAAGGGGGTCCACGCGTAGCGGTGCGCCTTATCCTCTCGGCGCTCGGGTCCGAAGCGGTCGGGCTCGAAGGCGTCCGGATTCCGCCAGATCTCCGGTAGCCGGTGGTTGAAGACCGGATAGACCCCCACGAGGGTATCCTGCGGAATGCGGAAGCCGCCGAAGCTCACCTCGCGCACCGTCTTGCGGGGAATGCTCGTCAGGGGCGGATACAGGCGCAGGGTCTCGCGGATGACCCAGTTGAGCTCTTCCTGCGCTTCCATGTCGTCGTAGCGCAGCTCGTCGCTGCCGTAGGCCAGGGCCTTTTCGCGCAGGCGTTCCTGCCACTCGGGATGCCGGGCGAGCAGGTAGGTCATGGTCGTGAGCGTGCTCGTGCTGGTGTCGTGGGCGGCCATCATGACGAAGATCATCTGGTTGATGATTTCCTGGTCCGTAAACGCCGCGCCGTCGTCGCTGCGGGTGTGGCAGAGCCGGCTGAACAGGTCCGGGGTGGCCGCGGCGCGCTTCGCGGGGAGGGCCGCGGTGTAGGCGCGCTCGAGCTTGCGGCGGCCGCGCACGCCGCGCCACATCTTGCCGCCGGGCACGGCCCAGCGCACCCAGGCCAGCGAGGCCTCGACCGCGTCGACGAACGCGGTATTGAGCGTATCGGCGTCGTCGCCCAGCTCCATGCCCGCGAACGTGCTCGTGGCGACATCGAGGGTGAGCTGCTTGATGAAGGGAAAGAAGCGGAAGTCGGGCCGGCGGCTGTCGGCGGCGAGCTTCTCGAGCCCCCGCGCGATGGTCGGGTGCATGCCGTCGAGATAACCCACCATGGCGTCGCGCCCGAAGGCCCCCTGCATGATCCGCCGCTGACGCAGATGCTCGGCCCCGTCCATGGCCATGATGGCACCCGGAAAGACGCGGTCGATGTAGAACTTCCACCCTTCGCGGGCCGAAAAGTTACCCTCCCGGTCCTGCAGCACGAAGTTCACGGCGTCGGGGCCGAGCAGAATGACCGCCTCCTGGCCCAGAAAAGTGGTGCGGAAGACTTTGCCGTAGCGGGCGTGGAATTTCTCGAGGGTCCCCAGCAGGTTGGTCGAGAATTCGAGGAGCGGCCCGAGGCCGGGCAGGCCTTCGGTAGTGTGCGGCGGGACGGGGAGCGCGTCCATCGGATCTCCTTGGCATGCCTGGTGGTGCGGCAGGTTAGAGAGTGCCGCAAAGGAAGCCGCCGGTCAACGGTCGCCCGGGCCGCGCGCTGACCCATCGGCCGGTTTCCAGGTGGCAGACGCGACGCCATGCGTTATATAATGAGCCCTTTTGAGCGCTCGTCCCGAGCCGGTTACCCTTGAGTGCACCATGGAACGACGTGAACACCCCCGCATCGCGACCGTCATCGAGGTCAAATACCGCCACGGCGCCGACTTCGCGCTCGACTTCGCCCGCGACATTTCCCAGGGCGGCCTCTATCTCAGCAGCGAGTCGCCGCTGCCGGTGGGCGAGCGGGTCGAACTCTGGGTCAGCCTGCCGAACCGCGCCGAGCCCCTGGTCGTCAACGGCGAGGTACGCCGCTCGGTGCGCGACAGGGAAGGGACCGGCGGGATGGGGATCGCCTTCGACACGCCCGGCACGGAACTGCAGGCCGAGATCGACGCCTATTTGAGCACGCTGTCGAGCAACCGGGAGGTCCTCGTCGATCGCCGCGGCATCCGCCACCCCATCCGCATCCCCGTGGCGACCGAGCAGGGGACCTTTCACACCTCGAACCTGGGCGCCAACGGCCTTTTTCTGGCGGATGCGGACCTGCCGCTCGGGTCGCCGCTCGACATGCGCTTCGCAATCCCCGACGCCCCCGCAATGCCCGAGGTGCGCGTGGCGGGCACGGTCGTGCACCGGAGCGACGGCACCCCCGCCGCAGGCCCGCGCGGCATCGGCGTACGCTTCGACCGGTTCGAAGAAGACGGCCAGCAGAACCTGTGGAACTATCTTCAGACCGTCGCGGTCGGCCGATGAGCCCGCCGCGGCTCGTCGCCATCGACGGACCCGCCGGAGCCGGCAAGAGCACCATCGCCCGCATGCTGGCGGCGCACCTCGGCGTCGCCTACATCAACACCGGCGCCATGTACCGGGCGCTCGGTCTCTACGCGGGTGAGCAGGGCATCCCCATCGAAGAGGCGCCGCTCGTGGCCGCCATGCCCGCAACCCGCATGGCCCTGCGGGCCGTGGATGCCACGACCCATGTCTTTCTGGGCGACCGTGACGTCACCGACGCCGTGCGCAGCCCCGAAATCGGAGAACGCGCGAGCCGCCTCTCGGTGTTTCCCCGGGTGCGCGAGGCCATGGTCGCCATTCAGCAGGCCTACGGGCGGGCGCACGGCGGGGTCATGGAGGGGCGCGACATCGGCACGGTGGTCTTTCCCGACGCCCCCGTCAAGTTTTTTCTGACGGCCTCTACAGAGGAGCGGGCCCGCCGCCGCCTGGGCGAGCTGGCCGCGCTGGGCAAGCCTGCCGACCTCGACAGCGTCCGGGCCGAAGTTGAAGATCGCGACCGCCGCGACATCGAGCGCCCGATCGCGCCGCTGCGCATCGCCCCGGGGGCGATCCTCATCGACACCACGGGGATGGATACTGGCGCCGTAATCTCCCGTTTGGTATCATATATGGATGCCCTGAAACAGGGGTAGTCTACGTTTCCATGTCCAACCCTTTTCCGTTTCGGTCCGGTTGACCGAAGAAACCAAATTTTCCAATGGCTGAACAAAGTTTCGCAGAGCTTTTCGAACAGAGCACCGCCCTCCCCGAAGAGGGGACCATCGTCAAAGGGCACGTCGTGCGCCTCGAAGGCGACTATGCCGTCGTCGACATCGGTTCGAAGAGCGAAGGTCTGATTTCGCTGTCCGAGTTCCAGCGCGGCCCCGAGCCGACCGAGCTGCAGGCCGGTGATGAAGTAGAAGTGCTCTTCGAGAAGAGCGAAGACGAAAACGGCGCCATCGTCCTGAGCAAGGACAAGGCCGACCGCCTGCGCGTCTGGGACAAGATCAGCGCGATCGCCGAAGAAGACGGAACGATCTTCGGCCGCGTGCTCGGCCGCGTCAAGGGCGGCCTGGCCGTCGACATCGGCGTCAAGGCGTTTCTGCCCGGTTCGCAGATCGACCTGCGCCCGGTGCGCGACCTCGACTCGCTCATGGGTCAGAAGTTCGAATTCAAGATTCTCAAGTTCAACAAGCAGCGCAACAACATCGTGCTTTCGCGCCGGGCCCTGCTCGAGAAAGAACGCGAGAAGCTGCGCAGCACCACGCTTCGCGACCTCGAAGAGGGCAAGATGGTCGAGGGTGTCGTCAAGAACATCACCGACTACGGAGCCTTCATCGATCTGGGCGGCGTCGACGGCCTGCTGCACATCACCGATATGAGCTGGGGCCGCGTCGGTCACCCGAGCGAGCTCTTCAAGGTCGGTGACGAAGCCAAGGTCGTCGTGCTCCACTACGACAAGGAAAAAGAACGCGTCAGCCTGGGCCTGAAGCAGATGAGCCAGGACCCGTGGACGAGCGTCCCGCAGCGGTTCCCCTCGGGCGAGCGCGTCACGGGCAAGGTCGTCTCGATCACCGATTACGGCGCCTTCGTCGAAATCGAGCCGGGCGTCGAAGGCCTGATCCACGTCTCGGAGATGAGCTGGAGCAAGAAGCCGAAGCATCCGAGCAAGTTCTTCGAAGTCGGCCAGCGCGTCGAAGCGATCGTGCAGGACGTCGACGTCGAAAACCGCCGCATCTCGCTCTCCTACAAGGCGACGGAACCGAATCCGTGGGACGCGGTCGCCGACAAGTACCCCCCGGGTACGCGCATCCAGGGCCAGATCAAGAACATCACCGACTTCGGCGTCTTCGTGGGCATCGAAGAGGGCATCGACGGCCTCATTCACGTGTCTGACATCTCGTGGACGCAGCGGATCAACAACCCCGCCGAAATCTACAAGAAAGCCGACGTCGTCGAAGCCGTCGTGCTGCACGTCGATCGCGACAACGAGCGTTTCTCGCTGGGCGTCAAGCAGCTGACGGAAGATCCGTGGCTGACGATCGGCAAGCGCTTCCCGGTCGGCTCGGTCATCAAGGGCAAGGTCACGAACGTCACCGACTTCGGTCTGTTCGTCGAGCTGGAGCCGGGCATCGAAGGGCTGGTCCGGGCGAATGAAATCACCCGCGACAAGGCCGACGAAGCGCCGCAGAAAAAGTTCAACGGCGGCGACGAAGTCAAGGCCGTCGTCCTGAACATCGACCCGCACGAACGCAAGATTTCGCTCTCGATCAAGGCGGCCGAAGACCGCGAAGAGGGCGAGAACGTGCGCGAGTACGGCTCGGAAAGCGGCATGCGCACCGCGCTCGGCGAAAAGCTCAAGGAAAAGCTCGAAAGCAAGAGCTGAGGGTTTTCCGCTTGAATCCCGAAAGGGCCGGAGGGGACTTCCTCTCCGGCCCTTTCTTTATTTCTCCACAGCGCTGTCCAAAACAGGGGACAGGTGCCAGCTGGAATTGTGAGATTTCGCTGCTTTCATTCTCGACAGCCTCGCTTCGGTGAAGCAGGTTGGCACATTCATCATTTGCCGGAAGCCCGTTCGCTCCTGAAGCTCATGAACACGGTGTTCATGCGGCGCTGGGCCTTCGAGACGCCGGCTACGTCACCCTGGCGAGACCATGCCGCCGAATTGAAACCGGTTCCCAAGGCCCGGCTCCTCAGCCGAAACGGTCACACGCTGAACCGATTTTGGACAAGACTGATTTCTCCAGGCAGATGCCCCAGGCCCGCCGTTCTCCCTGCGAGACCCCGCCGGGCTTGTTACAATAGAGAAACCACGCGGAGGTCCCCCTTGAAGCGTTCATCGCGAACCGGCACCCTGGTCGCCGTCGCCCTCATCGTTCTGTTCGTCGGCTTTTTCATCCTGGCGCTGCGCATGGATCGGCAGGCCGACGGCCTCTCCGGATTTCGCGGGGCGGGGGCCAAGATAGCCGTGCTCCCCCTGGAAGGGGTCATCCTCGACGTGCGCGAGACCATCGAGCAGCTCGACGCCTTCGTCGACGACGCTTCGGTGAAGGCCATCGTGCTGCGCGTCGACAGCCCGGGGGGCGCCGTGGCCCCCAGTCAGGAGCTCTACCAGGCGATTCGCGAGGCCGACGCCGAAAAGCCGGTCGTGACCAGCGTGGGCTCGCTGTGCGCCTCGGGGGGCTATTACGCGGCCGTGGGCACGCGCCACATCATGGCCAATCCCGGCTCGATCGTCGGCAGCATCGGCGTCATCATGGAGTTCGTCGACGCCAGCCGCCTGGCCGATTGGGCGAAACTGCGCTTCGAAACCGTCCAGAGCGGTCCCTTCAAGGACATCGGCAGCCCCACCCGGCCCTTGCGCCCCGCAGAGCAGGCGAGCCTGCAGGCGCTCATCGACAGCGTCTACGGGCAGTTCGTCTCGGCCGTCGTCGAGGGGCGCCCGAACATGACCACCGACGCCGTGCTCGCCGTGGCCGACGGACGCATCTACTCGGGCGAGCAGGGGCTCACGCTCGGGCTCGTCGACTCGCTGGGTACGCTGAAGGACGCCGTCGACCTGGCCGCCGAGCTGGGTGAAATCGAGGGGGAACCGAAGGTCGTTTATCCGCCCGAAGAGAAGGAATCGTTCTTCGACTTTCTCGTCGACCAGGGGGCGTCCAGCGTCCGCAAGGCCGCCACCGAGATGGCGGTCCCGCGCCTCTACTTTCTCTTCGGTGGCCCGCGATGAGATACGTCCGGCCGCTGATCGGCGTCGCGCTGCTCATCGTGGCGCTCGTCTTCGTCTTCGAAAACCAGTGGCTCTGGAACAGTCACACCATCGAGTACCGGTTCTTTTCCTGGACGCTGCTCTCCATGCAGGAGGTGCCGATCTGGGCCCTGCTGCTTTCGGCCTTCGCGCTCGGCTTTCTCGTCGCCTGGCTGCTCGGCCGCTGGGACGTGTTCGCGCTGCAGGCCGAGCTGCGGCGCACGCACAAACAGGTGCGCCGCTACGAGCGCGACGGGGTGGCCGGGTCTGAGGCCGCGCAGACGGCCGAGCCTTCCAAATCCGCTTCGCAGGCCGCTCCGGGCGAGGGTCCGCTCGCTTGACAGAAGCGCCCCGTTCCATTACGCTTGATCCTTTTCTACGACCTGCCACGCGCGCAGTTCAGCGAGGTACACCGTGAACAAACGCTACGCCAACGCCGCGGCGGCCCTGGACGGCCTGCTCCACGACGGGATGACCCTCATGGTCGGCGGGTTCGGGCTCTGCGGCATTCCCGAAAACCTGATTTTCGCCCTGCGCGACAGCGGCGTGAAAGACCTGACGGTCATCTCGAACAACGCCGGCGTCGACGATTTCGGGCTCGGGCTGCTGCTGCAGACGCGCCAGATTCGCAGGATGATCGCCTCCTACGTGGGCGAGAACAAGACCTTCGAGCGCCAGTACCTCGACGGTTCCCTCGAAGTCGAGCTGCTCCCCCAGGGTACGCTTGCCGAACGCATCCGGGCGGGCGGGGCGGGCATCGCCGGCTTCTACACGCGCACGTCGGTGGGCACGCCGATGGCCGAGGGCAAGGAGATTCGCGAGTTCGACGGCCATCTCTACGTGCTCGAGCGCCCGCTCAAGGCTGACCTCTCGCTGGTCAAGGCTTTCACTGGCGATCTCGAGGGCAACCTGGTGTACCGCAAGACGGCCCGCAACTTCAACCCGATGATGGCCACGGCCGGCACGACGACCGTCGCCGAAGTCGAGTTTCTCGTTCCCACCGGCGACCTCGACCCCGACCAGATTCACACGCCGGGCATCTTCGTGAACCGGATCCTGCAGGGGCAGGGGTACGAGAAGCGCATCGAAAAAATCACCGTCACCGAGCCGGTCTGAGAGGGCAGCATGCTGACACGCGAACAACTGGCCATGCGCGCGGCGCAGGAGCTGCGCGACGGATTCTATGTCAACCTCGGCATCGGCATCCCGACGCTCGTCGCCAACTACATCCCCCCCGGCATCAACATCAAGCTGCAGAGCGAGAACGGGCTGCTGGGTATCGGACCGTTCCCCGTGCGCGAGCAGGTCGACGCCGACCTGATCAACGCGGGCAAGCAGACCGTGACGGCCATGCCCGGCAGCAGCTACTTCTCGAGCGCCGACTCCTTCGGCATGATCCGCGGCGGGCACATCGACCTGGCCATTCTCGGCTCCATGCAGGTGAGCGAGAAGGGCGATATCGCCAACTGGACGATTCCCGGCAAGATGGTCAAGGGACCGGGCGGCGCCATGGATCTCGTGTACGGCGCAAAACGCATCGTCGTCGTCATGGAGCACGTGGCCAAGGGGGGCGATCCGAAGATCCTCAGGCAGTGCACGCTTCCGCTGACCGGCGTCGGCGTCGTCAACCGCATCGTGACCGATCTGGCCGTCATCGACGTCGAGAAAGACGGCCTCTGGCTGCGCGAGATCGCGGCGGGGGCGACGGTCGAAGAGGTGGTCGCGAAGACCGAGCCGGAGCTCAAGATGGACCGGGCCGCCATCCAGCCGATCGCCGTCTGACCCGGAGCCGACGACCGGGGCCGGGGGGCGCTTCTGAAGTTCACCCTGCGCACCGCATTTGCAAGTGCCTGATATCCGGTTTCCATTGGTCGGCCGGGGCCGCTTCTGGTATGCTATGAGCCGCCTCGCGAGCGGTATGGCATCCGCCGTCCGCGCCCGTTCCGACGAGAAACTCCCCGCCAGGATCGCTGGTTTTTGAAGAGCGCCCGCCGAAAATCGGCCGGCGACGACGATGAAGATCAAGAAGCTGCACATTCAGGGTTTCAAGTCCTTCGCCGACCCCACGGATATCTTGCTCGGACCCGGCATCACGTCGGTCGTCGGCCCGAACGGCTGCGGCAAGAGTAACGTCATCGACGCCATCAAGTGGGTCATGGGCGAGCAGAGCGCCAAGCTGCTGCGCGGCCAGTCGATGGACGACGTCATCTTCGGCGGATCGGAGTCGCGCAAACCGCTCGGCATGGCCGAAGTGAGCATCGTCTTCGAGAACGAAGGCCCCACGCGGCCGGTCGGCTACGAACAGTACTCTGAAATCGAAATCACGCGCCGGCTCTACCGCAGCGGCGAGTCTGAATACCGCATCAACAAGGCCCAGGCCCGCCTGCGCGACATTCAGGAACTGTTCATGGATACGGGGGTCGGCGCGCGCGCCTACTCCATCATCGAACAGGGCCAGATCGGCGCCCTCGTCAACGCAAAGCCCGAAGACCGGCGCGTGCTCATCGAAGAGGCGGCCGGCATCACCAAGTTCAAGAAGCGCAAGCAGGAAGCCATTCGCAAGATGGAGGCGACCGAGCAGAACCTGCTGCGCATCGGCGATCTGGCCAAGGAGCTGCGCCGGCAGCTGAATTCGCTCGATCGGCAGGCCAAAAAGGCCGAGAAGTACCGTGAGCTGCAGGTGGCCGCGCGCCGGATCGATCTCGGGCTGCTGCACGAGCGTCACGTGCGCCTGACGACCGAGCTGGCCGAAACCCAGACGCGCCTCGAACGCCTGCAGGAAGAGGAGACCCGCTATGCGGCCGCCTTCAGCGAGCAGGAGGCCGACGCCCAGACCCTGAAGCTGCAGATTGCGGAACTGGAGAAGGAAGTCGTCTCCCTGCGCGACGAAGCTTATGCGGCAGCCGAACGGGTCGCCAACCACGAGCGCGACCTCGAGATCAACCGCAACCGGCTCGAGCTGACCATCAGCCAGATCCGTTCGCTGACCCTGGAGCTCGAGAACGCGGATCGCCGGCGGTCAGACCTGGAAAACGAAATCCGCACCACCGAGGGGGCCCTCGAGACCCTCGAAGGGGATCTGGCGGAACGGGAAGAGGTGCTGCGGACCCGCGAAGCCGAGCTGGCGTCGCGCCAGAAAGAGGTCCAGGATCTCGCCGCCGCCTTCGACAAGGCGAACCACGAGGTCATGGAGCTGCTGCAGCGCATGACCGAGAAGAAGGCGGCCGTCGAAAACGCCCGTTCGCGGCGCGACGACCTGATCCGCCGCTTCGAAGACACGCAGTCTGAGGTCAGCGAGCGCCGCTCGGTGCTCGAAGACGCCGCGGGCAAGGCCGCCGAACTGACGCGCACCCGCGAAGAGGCCGAGGCAGACCGCAAGGAGCTCGCCGAGCGGCGCGACCGGCTGGCGGCCGAACTCGAAGAACTGCGCAAGGAGCTGGCCGAAGCGCTGCCGCGCCTCGAAATCGAGCGCCGCGCCCTGCAGGAGCGCGAAAGCCGCCTGCAGAGCCTGCGCGAGCTCGAAGCGGCCCACGAAGGGATGCGCGAGGGGGTGCGCGACCTGCTCGACCAGGCCCGCACGAAGCCCGAACTGGGCATTCTCGGCGTCGTCGCCGACGCCATGGAGCCGGCGGCCGGCCTCGAAGCCGCGCTGGCCGCGGCCCTCGGCGACCGCCTCGAAGCCCTGCTCGTATCCGACCACGCCCGCGCCCTCGAGGCCGTGGCCTTTCTAAGGGAAGGTGACGGCAAGGGGCGCGCCCAGTTTCTGCCGGCCGGCATGCGCCAGGCCGAGAAGGGCAACCCGACGGCGCGCCGCCTGGCCGACGAAATCCGCTTCAAGGGGGCCCACGGCATGCTCGTGCGCGCCCTGCTCGAGAACGTGCTGCTGGCCGACAGCGATGCCGAGGCCGTGCGCATCTGGAACGAGAACGCCGGCTTCACGGTCGTCTCGCGCAACGGCGTCCTGCTCGCGGCCGACGGGGCCGTCACCGGCGGCGGCGAAGAGCGCGGCACGGCCCTGCTGCGCCAGAAGCGCGAGGCCATCGAGCTCGAAGAAGACATCGAAAAGCGCCGCCTGGGCATGAAGACCCTCGAAGAAGACGTTCAGGAAATGAAGCGGCGCGAGACCTTTCTCGTCGAAGAGCTCGACGGGATTCGCGCCGACCTGCACCGCAACGAGCTGCAGCTGGCCGAGGTGCTCAAGGATCTGGCTGCTGCCGAACGGGAACGCGACCGCGTCACCCGCGAGCTCGAAGAGCTGCAGGACGAGGCGACGGCCTTCCAGGACGACATGGATGCAATCTTCGAGCGCATCAGCGAGGGCGAAAAGGAACTGCTCGCCATCAACACGGCCCGCGAAGAAGCGGTGCAGCGCCGCGACGAGACGACGCGCCGGCATGGCGAAGCCCGGCAGGCCCTCGACGACGTCTCGCAGGCCATCTCGGACCTGCGCGTGCAGGCGGCCGACTCCCGCAGCGCCCTGCAAAACCGCCGCGACCTGCTGAACCGCCTCGTGCGCGACCGGCAGGGGATGGACGAACGCGGCCGCCGGGCCGACCTGGAGCTCGAAGAAGGCGAGAAACGCAAGGCCGAGCTGGAGAAGCTGCTCGCCGAAGCCTCCGGGGGCACCGACGCGCTGCTCGCCCGCAAGGCCGAGATCGAGTCGCGCGGCGCCGCCGCCATGGACCGCCTCAACGAGGTCAAGGCCGAGTTGGACGGGCGGGAAGGGGGCATGCGCGACGCCCGCCGGACCTACGAGCAGATTCGAGAAAACGCTTCAAAAGATGCGCTCAAGATTGCGGAATTGCAGAAGGAATCCACCTTCATCCTCGAGCAGTTCCAGGAACGGTTCAAGGTTTCGGCCGAGCAGGTGCAGCCCGACGACATGGACGTCGAGGGGGATGCCGACGCCCGCCAGCGCCGCCTGAGCGACCTCAAGCGCAAGATGGAAGACATGGGCGAGGTCAACCTCGCCGCCATGAACGAGTACAAGGAAATCGAGGACCGCTATAAGTTCATCGAATCGCAGCAGAACGACCTGCTCGAGTCGCTCGACGCCCTGCGCAAGGCCATCAACAAGATTCAGAAGACGAGCCGCGACCGTTTCCAGGCGACCTTCGACATCGTGAACGAGAAGTTCAAGATGGTTTTTCCGCGCCTGTTCAACGGCGGGCATGCCGAGCTGCGCCTGACCGAGGGGGACGATCTGCTGGAATCGGGGGTCGAAATCATCGCGCAGCCGCCGGGCAAGAAGCTCGGCCGCGTGAACCTGCTCTCTGGCGGCGAAAAGGCTCTGACGGCCGTCTCGCTCATTTTCGCCATCTTCCTGCTCAAGCCGAGCCCGTTCTGCATCCTCGACGAAGTCGACGCGCCGCTCGATGACGCCAATATCGATCGGTTCAACGCCTTGCTCGAAGAGATGAACAAACTCAGCCAGATTCTCATGATCACGCACAACAAGCACACCATGGAGATCGCCGACGAGCTCTATGGCGTTACCATGCAGGAAAGCGGCGTCTCACGCGTCGTCAACGTGCAGCTGACCTGATCCCCGGGTTCCACCCATGAACCAGACCGGCTGGGGCGAGTTCGTGAACGGGTTCGCCCGGTTCGTGGCCCACGGGCTCCGCAACCGGCTGACCCCGGCGTTCACCTATGTCCGCATGCTCAAGGAGTCGCCGGACATGGCCCCCGAACGTCGCCGGATGATGATCGAGCTGGCCGATCGGTCGCTCGACGAGGCGCTCAAGCTCTGCCGGGCAGTCGAGCAGGTATCCCATGCGAAAGCAGGCGAGGTGCGCGCGGTCGATCTGGCCGCGTGGCTCGGCGCGCTGGCCGGGCGCCACGGCGTGGCCCTCGAAGGGCTCGCGGTGACCGGCGTCAAGACGGTGGAGCTGGATACCGGCCTGTGGGAGACGGCTCTCGGGGGGCTGCTCGAAAACGTACGCGAACATGGCAACGCCCGCGCCGGGATTCTTGCCGAGCCGGTTGGCGACGGACAACTGCGCGTGGCGATCGTCGATCAGGGTCCCGGCATGGGGGCCATGGACGTCGAACGGGTTCTGGAGCCGACCCGGCGCCGCGAAGGATCGCCGGGGGCCGGCATGGGGCTCAGCCGGGTTACCTGGGCGGTACTGCAGCTGGGGGGGAGCCTTCAGCTCGAAGCGATGGAACCCGGCGGCATCCGCGCGACGGTCACGGGACGCCTCGGTACAATTGGCGCATAATGTATATTATGTCAACTTTACCGGAACCGGAAGGCGCGCCTTTTCCGGCCTGATTCCGGCCGGCGCGGTTTCCCCTCATTTTCCTGGTCCTGAAGTTCCGGCGTCCCCTTCGGGTACCCTCAGGGAACGTGAATCCGGTAGAGACTGCCGAGGTTCGTCAACGCGAAGAGCCCTGCGCCGCGACGTTCCGGTGCCGCCGAGAAGCCCGAGACGGCCCGGTCATAACGCCACCGGAGCGTTCCCGCTCTGCCGTCGACCTCGCCGACTCCGCCGGCGGCGTCGGTAAAGAAGACGCGGCTCCCCTCCATGATCGGACGATTGATCCACGTACGTGTCACCGGCACGGTCCACAGATTGCGACCCGTAGCCGGATCGAAGGCCTTGAGCTCGCCGCTCAACGTGCCCACGACGAGCCGGTCTCCGGCGACGGCCGGCGCCTCGTGTGAAACGACCGGTTCCGACCAGATCATGTTGCCCGAGGCGGCGTCCATGCAGAGCAGCCGCGAGCCGTAGACGACGACGTAGACCCGGTTGCCCAGGATGACCGGGGTGGAATCGATGTCGGTGAAGCGCGCGGCCTCACCCGTCCAGCGCTGGCTCCACTCGACCTGCCCCGTCGCCCCGTCGAGGCGCACCACCGCGCCGTCGGAGAAGCCGGTCAGCACGTCACCCTCGAAGACGGTGGCGCCGGCCGCGCCGCGGATGCTCAACTGCGGATCGTCGCCGCGCGCATACTGCCAGCGCCATTCGCCTGAGTTCCGGTCGAGCGCATAGACCTGATTGTTGCCCGTCGTCACGAAAAGGCGGTCTTCGTGGGCGGCCGGGCGTCCGAGCACCTCGTGGCCCGTGAAATACCGCCACCGCACGTCGCCGTTCTGCGCATCGAGCGCGAAGACCGAACCGGTGACGGTACCCAGGTAAAGCGTATCGCCCACGAGCAGCGCATCGGCCTCGACGGCCCCGCCCAGGGCGCGGCTCCAGACCCGATTGCCGTGCAGGTCGTAGGCGAAGGCCGTCCCTTCGCGCGTGCCCACGTAAATCCGATCGCCGCCGCTGACGGGCGCCGACCGCTGCACCGGATTCCAGGGAAGCATGATGCGGTCGAAATCGAGCGGCCGCACCCAATGGATGGCATACCGGGGGAATTCGGCCGCAAAGGCGATCGCTCCACCGAGCAGGAGAAACGCCAGGATGGCCAGAGAGGTGCGCCGCACGGGATTCAGCTTTTTCAGGGCCTGGTCGTTTCGGAAACGGCAGCCGCCGTCGCTTCACGCACCACGCGGTTGCGTTCGAGATAGACCTGCACGCGGCCGATGTCGCTCGCGAGCACCGAGGCATACGGGCTGACGTCGACGGCGTTGGCGCGCTGATAGTAGTCGAGGGCGCGTTCGTAATTGCGCATCGCCTCCCACGCCTTGCCGGCCTGCATCAGCGCCATGCTCTTGAACGAAGGCTGCGACTCGAAACGCTCGGCCGCTTTCTGAAACGCGTTGGCCGCCTCTTCGAAGCGGTTCAGGCGGTAGTAGGCGTCGCCGACCGACACGAGCGCGAGCGACGCGGCGTCGGTGTTGCGGTAATTCTCAAAATAGGCCTCGAGCTCGCCGACGACCTTCTTCAACCGTTCGGCGCGCTCGGCTTCGGGGGCCTGCACGGCCTGGTCGAGCGTCTCGGCCAGTCGGGCGTACTGATAGCGGGCCTCTTCCTGCTTGGATTCGGCGTAGTAGCCGTAGCCCAGGCCACCCGCGGCCACGAGCACGACGATGAGCACGATGCCCACGACCGAAGAGGCGTGCCCGCGAACCCAGTCGAACACGCGGTTCATGGTCGTCTGAAACGTATCGGGCTTCTTGATGTCGTGGCGGGTCAGTCGTTTTTCGCTCATGCAGCAACCAGGGGAAAAACAATCATTCTAGTGAGGACTTCAAGCAAAGTCAACGCCTTATCCCAATTGACGATTTACGATTGACGATTGACGATTTGCCGGAAAGGACTTGGGGGCGCCTGTCCTTGCTGCGTTGGTGCTTGGCACTTGGTTCTCGAAGTGACGAGTGACGAGTGACGAGTGACGAATTTCGGCAGGGGCTGGAACCTGTGCCCTTTCTTCTTCAGCGCTTGGCGCTCGGTGCTTGGCGCTTCACCCGCGACGGGTGACGAATACAAGCGCAGGTCCCTTGCCGCTCAGGAATCAGGAATCAGGAATTAGGAATTGCAGTAGGGTACAATCTCACGGATGCGTTTTCCGTCCGGCCGGCTTCCGGCATTCCTCTTCGGTCTCGTGTGGCTTACCCTTGCCCTGCCCGCCTCAGCGCTTGCCGAGGATGAGGAGGACAAGGATTGGACGGCGCTCGCCAAGGCCGCCCACGCGCAACTGACGACACGCCCGGCCGACCCCGATCTCCTCAACCTGAGCGGATACCTGCACTTCCGCGCGGGCGTCACCGACGTCGCCTACCGCGCCTACCGCGCCGCGATCAAGGCCCGCCCCCGGTTCGCCGTGGCGTGGAACAATCTGGGCGTCCTCCTCATGCGGCAGAAGAAATATGAGGAAGCCGAGATCTGCTTTCGCCGGGCGCTCGAGATCGACAAGCGCTACTCAAAGGCGCGCTACAATCTGGCCGTTTCCCGGTTCCGCCAGGGCGCCTATCGAGAATCGCTCTTCATGTACCTGGATCTGCGTGACGACGACCCCGAATACACGAACGTGCGCACGAATCCCCTCAAGGCAGAAGAAGAGCTCGACGCCGCACTCGCCGCCGATCCCGACAATTTCTTCCTCAAGCAGGTGCGCAAACGGGTGAAGAGCGAGGCCCCGCGCCCCGTCTCGGCGCCGGCACGCTGATCATCCGTCATCCCGCAGCCGCTTCATCCCGTACTCAGTCGGTAACGCCCTCTGTAACTGCGCAAGATATCATACCCATGGCTCGCGCCGAGGATCTCGAGTCCTGTACGGATCGTGGCGGTAATTCCTTGGCCCGTTGCCTCCTGGGCCTTCTGGAGAACGTCCACCGGTGGGCAGCATGAGTTCTCGGTGGTTACTCCTCCAGCGACCATTCGAGCAGCGGCAGGCGCAGGGTCGCGTCCTCGAGAGACTGGCGGAACCGGCCAAGCCGGCGCGCGTTGAAGCGGTCGGCCGAGACGGCGGCCCCGTAGACATTGCCCAGATAAAAGCTCGAGCCGATCGTCGCGTAAAGGGCCGTGGTCGTGTAGGCCCAGCCGCGATGCGGGCGTGAAGCCAGATCGCGCCCCTTGAGCCACGCGTCCCAGGTCAGCAGCCCGAACAGCGCGTTCACACCGAGCGAAGCCGCCGCCTCGCCCCAGTGGCCCGTGTAGGCCTGCCCCGCGCCCGGCAATACAGCACTGAGGAGCGCGGCCGCCGAGCGGCTTCTGCGGGGGATGTCGCCCCCCTGCCCGGCCTTCTCCGCGAGTTCCGTCAGAATGGTGCGGGTCTCCGGCGCGAGCGATTCGTCAGCCGCGATTCCCCCAAAGATAGCGGCCGCGTCGGAATATCGCGCCGTATGAAGGAGCGCAAGCGCGCGATACAGATCCCGCTCGGCGGCGATGCCCGCGTGGATTCCCGGCCGGCGCGGCGTAAGCGCCTCGGCGGCCAGCGCGTAGCGGCCGGCGAGGTAGTGCGCCTCGCCGATGCGCAGGGCGGCAAGCTCGGAGAGAAGGCCGGCGCCGTCGACCGCCTCCTGATAACTGAGAATGGCCGTGTCCCACTGGCGCGCCCCGGCATGCGCGTCTCCGGCCCGCAGCCATGCGCGCAGGGCCGTCGGTCCGGTCGCAAGCAGGGCCGCCTCCATGAAGAGCGTGGCCGCGCGATACCACTCTTCCCGTGCCAGGAGCGCCTCGCCGAGCGCCATGCGGCGTTCCACGGTTTCCCCTGCTGCGGAGGGAATGTCCGGATCCGTCTGCGGGCGGGCCGAAGGCGGCATCGGGGACGCCTGTGCAAGCAGCATCCCCTCCGCGTCGCGCGGAACGGCGGTCTCGCGCGGTTCCTCACCGAATAACCAGTTGTCCTCGGGCGGATCCCAGGCGCGCAGGGCGCCAACACGGATCAGACGGAAATGTCCGCTCTCGAGAATCCCCGGATACTCGCGGGTCAACCGCGAGGCCGTCATGAGCACGCCCCAGCCGGGGCCGTACCGGTTCACGGCCTCGCGCGCAAACTGCGAACAAGTCGGGTAGTGCGGACATTTCGGACCGTCGATCGGCGATAGAACGTCGCGGAAGACATCGAGGAGAAAGCCGAATCCCTGACGCAGCGCGTCCGGGCGTGCGTGGATGTCGTCGCCGGGCCGACCCGCGCGCAGCCGCATGGAAGGCGGATTCTCGTATTCCCATGGGTCTTCGGCGCGTGCGTCCGAAGCAGCCAGTGCAAGGAGCAGCAGGGCGGCCGGGAGGCGGCCGGCGAGAGCGGAACCGGGTTTGAGGAGGAACGCCATCGTTACATTCTAGTAACGAGGGGGCCGCCCCATCAACCAAAACCACATTGTCGCCGCATACTTGAGCCGTATTGGGCCCACTGCCCTTTTCTTGACAGAGCGCCAAGCGAAGTGCTAGTATGCCCCCTAACCTGTGCACGCCTGATGGTTTACCGTAAGCGTATTCTCGCCGCCTTTCTTTTCTCCCTTTTCGTGACGAGTGTTGCGGGTTCCGCCGCGGCCGCCGACGAGGCGACCTCGCGTGCGACCGCCCTCATGGAGAAGGCCGCGGCCAACTTCGACCGGATTCAGACCATTCGCGCCTCCATCGATCAGGTGCTGTCGGCCCGCGGCGGCGGACAGCGCTTTCAAGGAGTTTACGTCGCGGCGGCGCCGGCGCGTTTCCACATCGAATATCAGTATCCGTACCGGCAGCAGGTGGTGAGCAACGGAAACGAACTCTGGTGGTATATTCCGCAGAGCAAGAAAGTCTGGTTTTCGAACGGCGTGACGAGTCTGACGAATTCCCCCGAAGCGATGGGGGGACAGACCTTCGGCTCCCTGGGGTTCGAGAACATCGACCTCGCCCCGCAGTCTGACGTCGTCTACAAGCTCGAAGACAGCCTTCTCTCGCAGCTGAGGGGCAAGTGGAAAATTGAATTTGAGGGGACCGGTTCGGCGCAGGGCATGCGCGGAACGTTCTGGCTGGATCGCAAGAGCGGTCTGCCGCTGGTGATTGAAATTCGGGATGACAAGGGCGAAGTCACGCTGCGTCAGACCTTCGAAGATTACGAGCTCGTGAACCAGGTTTCGGTCCCCACCAACGTCTTGATCGAAGTACCGCGCTACAAGGTGTCCATCCAGGTGCGGTATGCCGATATCAAGATCAACCAGCCGGTTGATGATCGGGAATTCCGATTTGCACCCCCGGCAGGGGTGCCTGTTGTACCTCTAACAAGTGCCATGTAAGGAGAAAACGATGAATTTGTTCCGGCGTTTTGCCGCTACGTTCGCCATCGTAGTCGGCGTTCTTTTCGCGGTTCAGACGGTTGCTCTGCCTGTCGCCCAGGCTGAGCTCAACAAGGCCAGCGTCGTCAACGTGCAGAGCGATGACGCTCCGAGCCCGGTGATTGCCATCATCCTGGCCATCATCCTGCCCGGCGCGGGCCACCTGTATGTCGGCAAGGCCGGCACGGGCATCCTGATCCTCGCCCTCTGCGTCGTCAACTGGTGCCTCATTTACTGGGTGCTCGCGGTTCTGACGATCTGGGCCGGTGGCGTCGGCGGCTGCGTTGCCCCGATTTTCCACCTCATCCTCGTGATCTGGGACGCCTGGGGCTCCTACAACATCGCCAAGAAAAAGGGCGGTGCGGGTGACCTCGAAGACGTCGAGCGCAAGACCAAGCGCGCTCTGGAAGACGAAGACGAAGAGGGTATGCTCCACAACCCGTTCGTCCGTCCGGCCGCCGTCGTCTTCTAAGACGATTTCAGCCTGAAGACTCGAGAGCCCGCCCACGTGGCGGGCTCTTTTTTGCCCTTTTTCTGTGTTTTATCCCTTGATGCTCACCGCTCTCGCCCTTTACGCCCTGCTCGCCGCGCCGGATGTCGTCGTGCACGGCGCCGCGCCCGAGCGCGCCACCGCCGCCACCGCCGTCGTTGCAGAGGCCCTTGAGAGTCCGGCTGATCTGACCGCGGCGACGCAGAAGCTCGTCGAGTGGTATGCGCGGGCCGACTTTCCGATGGCCCACGTCTACGGCGCCGCGTTCACCGGCGGCGCCCTGCGTCTCTACGCGTCGGAAGGCACCATCGCGGCGCTCAACTGGCAGGGGCTTCCCGATGGGTGGATCGGCTGGCTCGAGGCGCGCATGCCCGCGCAGCTGGCCGTCGGCGAACCCGTCCGTCAGCAGGTCGTGGCCGAAGCGCTGCGCACGCTGCGCGCCCTCCCCTTCGTGAAAGACGCGCGGATTGCACCGGAAATCGAACAGCAGCGCGGCCAGGCAGCCCGCATCGCCTTGAACGTGACCGTCGAGCGCATCGAGGCCGCCAACCTCATCGATTTCTGGGTCGACTCGGTCGGCGCCGGGTTCGAGCAGGACTACAGCCAGATCGGTACGCTGCGCCCCTGGATCGGCGTGCAGAACGAACTCGGCGTGCAGATCATCCGCATCCCGTCGCCCGACCTGACCCCCGGCTTCTTCGTGCGCACCGAACAGTTCTTCGGCAAGAGCGGCGGCGTCGATCCGATTCCGTTGCTCGAGACCGGCCTCGGCACGGCCATCGACGCCGGCTGGCGCCTCCCGCGCCGTGACATCGGGCGCCGCTATGACGTGCGCTCGCTGTCTGTGTTCATCCCCTTTCGCCTCGGCGCCGACGCCTGGCGCGCCGAGTTCTCACCGTACTACGAGTGGACCGTCTTTACCGGCGACGCGCTCGCCGGACCGGAGACCGTCAATCACCTGGCCGGGCGCTTCAGCCTGGGTGACCCGCCGCCCGGTATCGCGGCCCGCACCGGAGGCGCACCGGCGCCTGCCGTGGGGATCGAGGCGATCGCCGTCTTTCAGGGAGACGAGCCCTATTGGCGGGCCACCGGCGCGTTCTCGCGCAAGTGGAACCCGATTGGCCGGCAGGAGGTGCAGGTTTTTGCCGAAGCCGGCTGGCTCGACGGTTCGCCCGTGTTCCTGCGCGAATTCAGCGTCGGCGGTCTCGACACCCTGCCGGCCTATCCCGAGCAGTACCGCTTCGGCCGCCGCTTTTTCACCGGCGGCGCGCGGTGGTTGCCCCAGTTCGGGCCGAAAGGGATCAACGGGTGGCTCGGCATCGAAGCGGGCGACGCCTGGTCGGGCGCATACCCCGGAGATCCGCTCGTCGAGGCCTCGCTCGGCATCGAGGTCGACATCCGCGTGCTGCGCGTCTGGATCGCCGTGGCCCAGCCGCTGCGCATCGAACGCTCGCCGACCCTCAACTTCCGTCTGATTACCGTCTCTGACCGGTAGCCCCCTGCCCTGCGGGTTGCTAGACTGTACCGAGCGATGCTACCTTTCCGCCTCCTGTCTCTGCCGCAGGCCCTGCTGCTTCTCGTCTGCCTTGCGCTCGCGGCGCCCCGCCCCGCCTCGGCCGGCGAGCCCCTGCGGCCGCGGCTCGAAGACACCGCCGCCAAACCCGGAGCACGCGGACCAACCCCCGCGACGGCCCTTCTGCTCGGCCTCATGTTGCCGGGATGCGGCCACGCCTACGTCGGGCGGCCGGGAACGGGCATTCTCCTCTTCCTCATCTGTTCCGCCAACTGCATCGGGGTCTTTGTCATCGCCACCCTGATGCTGTCGCTCATTTCACTCTCGTGGCTCGCGCTGCTGACCGCGGTCGCCATCCACTGCTGCCTGGGGATTTTCGACGGCCTTCGCGCCTACACGATTGCACAGCGTAATCTGGAGAAATGGCCCGACCAGCCGCGCGACCCCCGCCTGCAAGGCGAAGAGCTCGAGGCCCGTCTCGTTCCGGCCGAACCGTTCGGACTGCCGCAGCGGCCCGTTTCGCTTGCGGTCATCCCTTGAAGCAGGTACCCTGAGCCCGATGCGTTTCTTCTTCTCTGCCGCTCGCCAAGCGGATGTGCGCCCCGCCGGCGCCTCGTCCGACTCGACGCGCCGTCTGGCGGCCGCCGTCCTGATCGCCGCGACCTTGCTCGCGCCGGCCGCGGCGCAGGCCGAGGGCTGGCCTGAACTCAAGCCCGAGGCGCGTCAAGCCTCGACGACAGGGAGCAGTTCGCCGTTTTCGGCGTTCGGCGTCACCCTCATCCGTTTTTACCAGCAGGTCATCTCGCCGCTCGACGGCGACACCTGCGGGTTTCGCCCCGTGTGTTCTGCCTACGCCCGGGAGGCCGTTCGCGAGCACGGCTTTCTCGTCGGTTCGCTGATGGCCGCCGATCGGCTCGAACGCTGCAATCCCTACAATCACATGGCGCACTACCCCGTCGACCCCGACGGCTATCTGCACGACGACGTCGACGAGAACGCCCTTTTCCGCTGAGTTACCGATGCGCCTGTTCCGGACCGTGCCGGTTGCGGCCCTTCTGTTCCTGTTGCTTTCTGCACGTGCGCATGCGCAGCCGGCCGCCGAAACGCCGGCCGTCGCCTGCCCCTCGTGCTCATTCGAGGGAACCCGCGCCTTTGCCGATCAGCTTTTTGCCGACGGCGACTACTTTCGCGCCATCGGTGAGTACAAGCGGCTCGCCTGGTTCGCGAAGACTCCCACCGAGCAGAGCTATCCGGTCCTGCGCGTGGGCCAGTCGCTGCTGAAAGCCGGCCGGCCGGCCGAAGCTGCGGGCTGGCTGCGGGAGTCGGGCTCGACGCTGGGCGATGAAACCGGCCGCGCCCGCGCGCGCTGGCTCGAGGCCCGTGCCTGGTATGAAGCAGGGCGTCTCGATGACGCGCGTATGGCGAGCACCGCCCTCGCCGGCGATGCCGTTCTGGGCTCGGCCGCGCGCCGGATGGGCGCGCTCGTCGCCGTCGCCGAAGATGATGCGGGCGAGGCGCTGCGCCTGGCCGGAGACGACCCGGTGGCGGTTTCCGGCGGATTTCCGCTCCTGCTTGAAGAGCGGGTTCCGCCCCGCGCGCCGTCGCCGGTGGTCGCCGGCCTGCTCGCGGCCGTTGTTCCGGGCAGCGGCCACCTGTATGCCGGTTCGCCGGGCGACGCCGTCTATACGTTTCTGCTCAACGCCGCCTTTTTCGGCGGCACCTGGTATCTGGCCTCGCGCGGCTCAACCGGCGGCGCCATCGCCGTGGGGAGCATCGGCGCGCTCTTCTACGGCGGCAACATCTACGGGTCGGTGAACGCCGCCAAGCGGGCCGAAGAGCGCTGGCGCACCGAGACCGTCGAGCGGGCCGATCGGGCCCTGTTCCCGCGCTCCATCGGCGCCTCCTTCGACGTGCCGCTGCCATGGTGAGCACCGTCCTTCTCGCTCTGGCCCTCGTGGCGCAGGGGCCGGCCGGCGCCCCTGCACCGACAAACCTCGCGGTGCGACAGCTCGAATTCGCCGAGGACCTGTCTGCCCGGGGCGACGACTTCAGCGCGATCACGGAGTTCCGGCGCGCGCGCTTCTTCTATCCCGCACTGGCGACCGCGGCCGAGCGCGGCCTGGCGCATGCGTCGCTGCGTTCGGGTGACTTCCGTCACGCCCGGGTGCACGCGCGATCGGCCGCCACCCTGAATCCGGCGATCGCCGACGAAATGGGGTATGTGGAGTGGCTGGCCCTGGCCGCCGACGGCCTGCAGACCGAGGCCGACCGTCAGTGGCGGCTACTCGCCACCTCGCCCGTCACCACCACTGCCGCCCAGGCGCTGCTCGCACGCGGCGTGCTCACCCTGCGGCACGGCGCGCTTCCCGAAGCGGCGAGCTGGCTCGGCCGCGCGTCCCGGACGGCCCCGGGAACCGCGCTTGGCAACACGGCCGCGTCCATGCAGGCGGCGATTCCCGCCGAGGTTCCCGAGAAGTCCCAGATCGTGGCCGGACTGCTGGCCATCGCCATCCCCGGCGCCGGACAGATCTACGGCGGGCGAACCTGGGAAGGGCTGGGAAACTTCGCGTTGACTTCGCTCTTCGTCTACGGCGCCTACAACAGCTGGCGCAACGACGGCCGGTTCGAGTTCTGGCTGCTGCCGGTGGCGGCGGTCTATTTCGGCGGCATCTCCCGCTCGGCCGCCCTGGTCTCCCAATACAATGAACGGGCGAAACACGACGCGGGGGCCGCCGTCGTCGACGCCCATCTCGCGCCGTTGTCGGCGGCGGGATTCCGGCATTTGCCGTAGCCGCCGCGCGGCCATGGCCGATGGCCGATGGCCGATCATTCCGTTGCCCGATTTCCCCATTCCCATACCCATCCCCGATCCCCGGGGCCCTGCCCCGGGCTGAAAGCCCGGCGTCCCTTCAGGACGCCAAGGTTGCCGCACGGTTATCCGGTGCATCCGCGGTTTGCGCTCCCGATGGTGACAAGCGGAAACGTGCCGCGTCCCTTCAGGACGCCAGGATTGCGGCACGGATATCCGGTGCATCCGCGGTTTGCGCTTCGCCCATTGTGACGACCGGATATCGCGGCACGCTTGTCTCGACTGCGACTCTGGACGCTCGACGCTCGACTCTGGACTCTAGACTTCGGGCGGCATTGCAGACCGCTTTACGGGCGGGCTATGATATGGGACCTTTTCGCAAAACCCCATGTCGACCTCTGCGTTATCCGCCTTTCCGCTTCATGAAGCTTTCGCCCGGCTGCCCGTGCCGTGCGTCGTTCTTCGCGGGCGGTTGATCGAGTTCGCGAACGAGCGTTTTCTCTCTCTGGCGGGGCTGTCTTTCGCCGAGGCGCTCGGGCTCCCGTTCACGAAAGGGCTCGCGCCCGCCGATGCGGCACGACTCGAGGCTCTTCAGGGGACGCCCGCCGAAGTGCGCTTTACGACCCCCGTCGGCTGGCTCAAGGACACCGCGCCGGCGTTTGAAGTCGTCATCACGCCCCTTGACGGCGTGCGCTCGCTGCTTACTCTGCTCGCACAGGACCCGGCGCCGATGCAGGTCCCAACGGAGCGTCACCATGCCGACACCGACCTGCGCGAACGTGAAGAGCGGCTCCGGCTCGCGCTGCAGGCCGCAGACATCGGCATCTGGGACTGGAACATTCGCGACAACACCATCCGGCGCTGGGGCGGCGAGGCGGCGCGGTACGGGCGTCCCGCCGAGGCGACCGGCACGTTCGAAACCTTTCTGAACGTCATCCACGCGAAAGATCGCGATCGCGTGCGCGAAGCCATCGAGGCCGCCGTACAGACCGGGGTGGCCTACGATATCGAGTTCCGTTCGGTCTGGGCCGACGGATCCATCCATTGGGTGCACTCCAAAGGGAACGTCCTGCGCGATGCCAAGGGCGCCCCCGTGCGCATGCTGGGCTACATCCGCGACGTCACGCGGCGCAAGCAAGAACAGAACGCGCTGGCCGAAAGTGACGCCCGGCTGCGGCTCGCCATCGACGCGACCGGCATCGCCCTCTGGGACTGGAATCTCAAGACCGGGCGCGTCGATGTCTCGCTGGGGGCCGAACTGATCTTCGGCAAGACCCTCGAGGGGATGGATAACGATCGTTTCATGGAGTTCATCGCGCCAGAAGATCGCCGTCGCGTCGTGCGCGAGGTTACGCAGATCATACTCGGCGGCGCCGGCGTGCTCGAGACCGAATACCGCCTGCAGGTGGGCAACCGCTGGGTGCGCACGCACGGCCGCATCTTTCGCACGCCCGAGGGTACCCCCGTGCGTGTGCTCGGCTATACGCTCGACATCACGCACCAGAAGGAGCACGAGCGCGAGCTGCTCGCCGCCAAGGAGGCCGCCGAGGAGGCCAGCCGGCTGAAATCTTCGATCCTGGCCAACCTCAGCCACGAGATCCGCACGCCGATGACGGCCATTCTCGGATTTGCCGAGCTGCTCGAGCACAAGCTGGCCGGCTCGTCGCTGCAGGGGGACGCGCGCATCATCCGCAACGGCGGAAAACGGCTGCTGCACCTGCTCAACAGCATCATCGACCTGGCGCGCATCGAGGCCGGACGCATGCCCTTCGAGCCGACCCGCCATGATCTGGCGCAGACGGTGCAACGGGTCATCGGCCTGTTCGGCCAGCGCGCCGCCGAAAAAGGGATCGACCTGCGGCTGGCCGCCGAGGCGGGAACCATGGTCTTCACCGACAGCAGCGCCGTCGAGCAGATCGTCACGAACCTCGTCAGCAACGCGATACAGTTTACCGAACGGGGGCACGTGACGGTTGGGGCCTGCCGCCAGGGCGAACGGGGCGTGGTGCGGGTCGCCGACACGGGAATCGGCATTACAGCCGAGTTTCTCCCCTATCTCTTCGATGAATTCCGCCAGGAGTCCGAAGGGATGGGCCGGCGGTACGAAGGGAGCGGGCTCGGGCTCGCCATCACGCGCAAGCTCATCGATCGGCTCGCCGGCACCATCGAGGTGCGCAGCGAGAAAGGGGCGGGCACCACGGTAACCATCACGTTTCCCCTGGCCCGGAACGCCGACGACGTTCCCGAAGGAGCCGTCGACTCGGCCGGCGCGCCGTCGGCAGCCGCCTTGGCCCGCAGCGTGCTGGCCGTCGACGACGACCCCTCCTGCGGGTCGTTGGTCGAAGCGGCCCTCGACGGCCACCGGGTCATCTGGTGCGAAACCGCCGAGGCGGCACTCGCGCTAGCCGCGCAGACCCGCTTCGATATCGTGCTGATGGATATCCACCTGCGCAAAGGCGAGATGGACGGCATCGAGGCCATGCGGCAACTGCGCGACATGCCGGCGTACGCAGAGTCACGAATCGTCGCGCTGACCGCCTACGCCATGAAGGGCGATCGAGAGATGTTTCTCGAACAGGGCTTCAGCGATTATCTGGCCAAGCCGTTCGAGCCGGCCGCGCTCCGGCAACTGGTCGATCGGGATTAAGTTCCCTTCTCCCGCAGCGGCTACTCACGCCCTTACGGGCACGCCGTTTCGGTGTTCGAGAGCGCCGCAGACCAGCCCTCGATGGCGGTGCCGTTGATCCAGACGTTGACGTACTTCTGGTTCGCGTTGGCGCTCATCTGCGGAATCAGCAGATCGAAGGTCAACGTACCCCCGCTGAAATAGGCCGTCGTGTCAGTCGGCGTCTGCCCCACGACCCGAAGGACCGAAGGATTTACGTTCTCGTACCGCGCAAACAGGTTCCACGTCGGCTGGGTGCTGTCGCCCCAACGCACCCGCACCTGACCCGAGAAGTTGGCGGCGTCGACCCCCAACGCGTCGACCTTCACCGCGTACGTGCAGTTGAGTCCCACGGCGGTGCGCGCAGGTTGAAAGGCGAAGGCGAAGCCGGTAATCGTCGACGCCTGCACCTGAATGGCCGACGAACGCCCGCGCTCGGTCAGGGCGCCGCCGGTGCCCACCTGGCTCGAGATAATCTGGATCGTTCCGTTCGCGGGGCCCTCGACGGCGACCTTCTGCGACAGGACGCCCGAGCTGAAGTTTACGCTCGTGGTCGGCCGAACGGCGTACCCGAGCACGCTCGACGTGAAGCGCACCTTGTCGTTGAACGACGTCAACACATCGCCGAACTGATCCCGTGCAGTAATCGTGATGGCCCGGTCGACGTAGCCGGGCCACTGGGCAGGTATCGTGCCCCACTCCATGGCGGTGAGGGCGCGGTCTTCGACCGTGAATTCCTGCGAAACGCCCTGCTTGCCGAAAAAGTCGACGGTCAGCCGGTCGAGCGCGGCGTTGCCCTGGGTAAAGGTGATCTGGGCCTCGAGCACGCCGCCCGAGAAGCCGGCAAGCAGCGTCGGGTTCGTCGAGAGCGTATCGAACCGGTTCGTCACCTTGACCACGCCGTCAAAACCGTCAACGACGCCGCCATCCACGTCTCTCGCGGTGATGGTCACGTTGACGAACGAGTCGGCCGGGACCTTGCCGGGAATCACCTCTTCGACCGCGACATCGAAATGGTGCAGCGATCCTTCGACGACAATGGGGCCGACGGTAACGCGCGAACCGTAGCCGTTGTCGATGAAGACGTATTCCTGCGGGGCCTCGCTCTCGAACAGCAGGGACTGCGTGCGCGTACCGGCCGCAAACGCGCCCGTGACCGCGACGCCGTTGTCACTGAGAAATCCGCACGAGTACGCAGTCGAACCGTCGGCGCAGACCGTGCGCACCGCGCCCGTCGTGCTGGTGACCTGCAGCGAGCCTTCAAAGTCGGCGTCGGGCACCCCGCCCGTCGTCACGGCGAGGTCGAGCGCGAAGCGCTCGCCGACCTGAACAATGGTGGGCCAGGTGCTTGCCGTCGAAACCGTGTGCGCAACGCTGCTCAGCGTGGCCACGTCGGTTACGGCGTCGTAAAAGACTGAATTCCAGGTCGTGCGGTACCGCAGACGCGTCGTGTCGCCGCCGCCGAAAGCGAAGCGCAGCTGCGTCCGGGCAACCCCTTCGACGAAATCGACGCCGTTCGGGTCGAGCGGATTTCCGAAGACATCCGCCAGGGGCACGCCCGCTTCGTTGAAGTCACGCTTGATGTTACCGTAGGCATCGCGGGCCACGGCGCAGAAGTTGAAGAAATTGAAGACGCGCACGGCGCCGGGCAGCGCGTCGCCGCAGGGGCCGCCGGTATACTCGACGGCGGCCACCGGACCATAGACGACGGCGAACGTCGCGGGGAGCGAATAGCCGCTGTGTCCGCGCCCGTCATGCAGGTAGAGATATTCGGCCTGGGCCTGCGACGTGAAACCGATCCGCAGGGGCAGATAGGTGTTCGTGCAGTTGGCGATGTTGGCCTGTTCGAGGCAATACCGCAGCTCGCCCTGCTCGTCGCTGAGCACGCGCGCGGCGGTCGACCAGGCGCCATCGGGCAGCACGAAGCGCCCCGACCCCGTTCCGGAATTCAGATAGATCCAGCCCAGCGTCTCGCCGGTGAAGAGGTTGCCCCCCGCATCGAGGGCCGTAACCTCCAGATCGTGCGCTTCGCTTACATGAAGCACGTTCGGAAAGAGGTCCATGCCGAGACTGAACTTGGCCAACTGTCCCGAGAAGACGGGAAACGGATCGGAGCAGCCGATCGCCCCCGCCCCGGATACGCACACGCGCGCAGAATCCGTAATCCGGTCGATGTAGGCCTCCTGCCCCATGAGGGCGCCGTTCAGGAACGGGGCCGTGGTCAGGGCCGGATACATCGTGCCCGTCGTATCGCTGATGCTGGCCCGGTAGTTGAAGGTCGTGGCCGGAGCACAGGGGCCCGAGACGGGATCGTCGGCACAGGCCACCGCCGAGAAGGTGAACGGCACGTGAGCGCGGACCTGCGTCGACGGCACGGTCACCTGGAACTTGACGACATCGGGCGGCACCAGATCAAACGCGTTGGTTTCGTCCTGGAGACCCACCGTGCCGCAGTCGGCCACGATGGATGTGCGCACCGGATAGGCATCGGCGGTGAACCAGACGTCGACTTCGAGGCCGGGCTTGTCGGTCAGACTCAGGGGCGCCCCTTCGACGTGAAGCGTAGCGAGCGCGCTGCCCGAGGTCAACGCGAGATTGTTGCAGAGGATGTTGTCGGTAACGTTCCCGAACTCGTCGATTGGTTCCACGCGTACACGAATCAAGTTCGGGCTCGCTGGGTTCAGGGTCAGCCGCTGCGGCGTACCGAGGGGGTTGATGCGCAGCGACTCGGCGTGCGCGCTGCGTACGACGAAGGGGCTGCTCAGATTGCCTTGCGGAGAGATGCTGCTGGTGGCCAGCGGATTCGCGGCCACCCGCGCATTTCCCGACGGCCGGGTCGCCCGCACGGTGACGAAGCAGTGGCTTTCTTCGCCGGGGATCTGGATGGTCGTGCCGAAAATCGGGTCGACGAAGGTGTAGGAGTACGTCCCCAGATTGCCCGTCACGAAGTCGGGCGTGAGTCCGGCCGGCTGCGCCGAGGCACCCGAAGCGGCGGTGGAGCAGTTCGAGTCGACGACTTCGAGTTCGGTATTGTTGCCTTGGAGCAGGACCCGTCCTGAGAAATCTGTCACGCCGGCGTAGGCAGGCGAGTTGATCGGGTTGGCCGTTCGCGTGCGCGCGAGTACGAGCACCTGAAAGGGAATGCCGACCTCCTGCTCTGTCGCCGGATCGGTGCTCGTGTAGACGCCCAGCTCCGGCACCGTGCCGTACTGCCCGGGCAGAAAGACCGTAAAGTCGGAGATCAGATTCGTGTTGTCGAGGTTGAAGTCGAGGGCATGCGGCACGACCTTGAACCAGTCAGAGTACGTACGTACCGCCCCGTACTCGGCAACCAGTCGAACCGGAGTGATGGACTCCGTAAACCCCGTATCGGCCATGATGTACGAGAAAAAGGTCGTCTGCCCGAGTACCATGGGCGGGGTCTGCTGAACCCGGCGCGTCACCCCGTCTACTTCCTGCGAGATGGCGACGCTGTCGCCGAACCACAGCACCCGGTTGCCCCAGGCGTCCAGGGCCGTCACGGTCAGGAGAAAGTTGAAGATGTTCACGTCTTCGGGATTGTAGCGCTGGGCCGGGACAGGCGAGAACCCGAACTGCGCGAGCTCGCCCGGAACGACCGAAACGTCCATCTCTGCCAGGAGTGAACCGATGCGCGCGCGCACGGTGTACGGGCTCCGGCCCTGATCGCGCAGGTTGTAGACGTCGACGTAGTAGTATCCGGCCTTGCCCGCGTCTTCGACGACCGGCCCCAGACAGGGACCCGAGCAGGCCGCGGTGCCCCGGGTCTCGGTAAAGCTCACACCGCCGGCGTCGCGCAGCGACACCGTGAAGTCGTCGGCCTTGCCCCCGATGAGGGCGGCGTCCTGGTCGGGCTCATTCGGGTCGTTCACGTAACGGCGCAGGCGCAGTTCGAGCCGCGTCGTGAACTGACTGTCGATGGCGCATGGGGCGTCGTAACTGCCGCCGCGCCCCGGCCGATCGCAGCCGTCGGCGGAAATGATGCCGTCGAAACCGGTCGCCGTCTGCATGAGCAGCTGATTCGGCGGGCTGGGCAGCACTTGAAACGTGTTCGACTCACCTGTGTGACCGGCCCCGTCGGAGACGAGAATCCGGGTCGAAGCCAGGTCCGTGCGGATGAGGAAATCTTCTTCAATTTCGCCGAGCGTGAAGAGATTCGTGAACGCCTTGGGTCCGATGACGCCGGTGCCGACAGTCGTGCTCAGGTGCACGAGTTTTTCGAAACCGGTCACCAGATTCCCGTTGCGATCGCGCGCGCTGATGCGCAGGGCGAAAGGCTCGTTGGCCACCTGCTGCGCGTCGACAGGGGCAATGGAGAAGTGGTCGAGTACGCCGGCCAGAATCTGGATGGGGGCCTCCTGCCTGATCGCGTCCGACAGCGCGGCCGTGATCAGCACGGGGGAGTCTTCGGTATGGACGAGACCGGCGATGCGCGCATCGTACACCCCGGGCGAACGCTCACGAAGGTTTTCGAGCCATCCTGCCGTCGTGCGGATGGAAATCGGCGCCGTCGCCGGATTTCCCGCCTCATCGACGGCCGTGACGACGAGATCGACGAAGCCGTCATCGGCATTGACGAAAGTGCTCGACGGTTCCAGCGTGATGCCCGAAGGCGCGCCCGACACGATGGGCAGATAGGCGGTCTGGTAGACCCCGCCGATGCTGACGGTGACGAGCACCGGGCTGAACGAGGTATCGGTCAACCCCTGGAGCGTGGCCGTGAACCGGTCATTACCCTTGGCGACGATGCCGACGACCTTGTCGGCGCCGGCGCTCGTCGCGATGCGGATGTCGTCGACCAGGATGCGCCGCCCCGAAAAGTTGTCGACGTCAATCGACAGCACGGTCGTCCCCTGATCGGCCGCGACCGGATACGGCGTGAACGACAGGCGGATGTTGAGATTGCTGGCGGGGACATCCTCGGAGGGACGGCTGCAGGCGGCCAGGAGCACCAGAAGGGCGACAAGCCAGGCGGAATTGCGCATTACGGCCTCACCGGGAGAACGAGGTAGAGGAGCGAGCCATGCGAGAGGTCGTAGGTCGTGATGGCGATGCGGTCGCCCGCGGGCAGCAGCGCGGCGCTGTTGTACAGCCCCACGGCCCCTTCGTTCAGCACGCTCTGACGGCTCCAGCGTCCGCCGTAGCGGCGGGCGACCTTCAGGTCGAGGTTGGCGCCGTCGAAGTAGGCCACGAAGAGGTCGCCCGAGGGGAGCCACAGAAACGCGGCGTCGCTGCCGACCGAGGGACTGTCGTCGATGAGCGTCGACGTCCATCCGGCGTCGGTCTTCTCGGCCAGCCAGAGCCTGTGCTGAAGGCGATCGGCATAGACGATGCGCGGCGTCACCGGCGTCGTGGCGATGGCCCCCTGGGGCTGCACGAGCAGGCGGCTCCAGACGCCGGTGTCACCCGGGTCTTTCGCGTCTTCTCCCTCTTCGGCCGGCGGAGCATAGCCCGCGACCGCTTCGGAGCTGAAGGTACCGTCGGTGATCATGCGGGCGTAGCGCAGCCCGCCGCGGCTCGCGTCGTAGTAGGCGAAGTGCACCCCGCCGGCGGAATCGGAGGTCAGCGAAACATGGCGCCCCACGTCGCCGAAGTCGTCGACGAGCCTGCGGGCCCACCCCCCCTGCGGATCGCGCTGGGCATACATGAGGTCGCCGTTCGTCGCGTCATAATAGGCGACCGCCGGCCCGAACGGCGTCAGGGTCAGATCGAGAAAGTCGCCGAGCTGAAAAAACGAGGCATCGACCGCCGCCGTGACCCAGCCGGCTCCGGGGCGGCGCGAGGCAAAGAGCACCGACTGCTCGTCAGAATCCTGGTAGGCCAGATACGCCGTGTCGTCGGGACCGAACAGAAGACGAGCGCCGCGGCCGCGATCGGTCTCGCCGCCGCCGTCGACGGTTTCCTTTTCCCACCGGGTTCCCGCCCAGCGCGCCACCCGCAGATCGGTAGAGTCGGCATGGTAGTAGGCGACGTGGGGTTTTCCGGCGCTGTCGAGGGCCAGGCTCGAGTGGAGTCCGGCCCCCGCAAAGGGGAGCCCGCGATCGATGACGGCTTCGGCCTCGAGCCCCGTTTCGCCATCACGCGCGCAGGCGGCGGCAAGCAGGGCGATCGCGACAGGCAGCAGGCGGATACGCAACGGAACCTCGTCTTTGAAAAGTGCGTACAGTATAATCGTCCGTTCCCGGACCGGTCAAACGTCTGTTTAATTCCCTATTTCTTCTGCTTCAGAGCCTCTTCGGCCGCCCGGCGCGCCGCTTCGGCCTTGCGCAGCGCCATGACCCGCCGCACGCCGTCAGAAGCCTCGGTCAGATCGGGGCGCGCATCCATGACTTTGCGGAAAGCGGTTTCGGCGTCGGCCAGTTTCCCCTGCGCCTCGAGGGCCCGGGCCAGCAGGATACGCGCCCGGTGGTTCTGTGAGTCATAGCGCAGGATCTCCTCGGCCAGGCTCACGGTACGCGCCGCCTCGCCTGCCTCGAAAGCCCGCTGCGTGAGGGTAAAGGTGGCCGCGACGAAGTTCCCTTTCGCTTCGGGAAACCTCGCCCCCGCGTTCAGCATCGTGTCGCGGAACCGCTCGCGCGCCCCCTCGAAGTCTCCCTTGCGATAGAGGATCATGCCGATCTGGTACTGCCGCTGGCGGTCGCCGCTGTCGAGCTCGGCGCAGCGGGTCAGATACGGAAGCGCCTCGTCACCGCGATCGGCCGTGTAGGCCTGGTCGCCCAGGGCGCAGACGGTGTCTTTCACGTACGTGCGCAGCTCCGGATATTTCGGGTTGTCGGACTCGACCACCTCGAAGTGCTGCAGGGCCGTGCGCAGCTCCTTGCGCTTGAACGCGAGGACGCCGATCGTGAACTCGGCTTCGTTGCTCGGATCGTACTGCTGCGAGTTCTTGTAGGCGGCGTCGGCGTCTTTCAGCCTGCCCGCCGCCATGGCGCGCGCGCCGATCTTGCGGTAGACCTCGGCGACGAGTTTCTGACCGCCGGCCACGTTGGGGTCGGTGTCGACGGCCTTGCGCAACGGTACGATGGCCTTTTCATACTCCTCGAGGGTCACGAGCAGGAGGCCGTATTCGCTGAGCACCTCGATGTTCTTCGGAATGACCTTCAGGGCCGCTTCGAGGTGCCGGCGGGCGTCTTCGTTGCGCGCCAGCTTGCGATCGCGCTTGCCCATGGCCAGATGGATCGTGCCCGTGAGCTCGCGGGCTTCGGGGGCCTTGAGCATCTTCACGTGCTCGAGCGCCTTGTCGTACATCTCGTTGCGGTAGGCGAGCATGGCGATGCGGTAGCGGTGCTCTTCGACCCCCTTGCGCATGAGGGGAATGGATTTCTCGTACCAGCCGATGGCCAGCTCGACGAATCCGGCCCGCTCGGCGATTTCGCCGAGGCGCAGATGAACGCCCAGATCGCGCGGCTCGAGCACGAGAAACCGTTCATAGTAGGGAACCGCGTCGCCCCCCCTGCCCTGCGTGAACAGATCGTCTGCGTGGTTGCGCAGCGAACGGCGCAGGTAGCTGCCGACGTTCTTGAAGTTCGCGTCGAGTCTGTAGGCGGCGTCGAATTCGTCGGCGGCGTTGCCGAAGTCCTTCTCCTCGTAGAGCACGGCGCCCAGACCGTAGTGCGCCTCCCTCAGAAGCTGCTTCAGCGCAATGACCCGTTCGAAATAGCGCTTCGCCAACGCATACGACTTGTCGTCGGCGGCGAGATCGGCCAGGTGGTAGAGCGCCTGGGCGTGGTTCGGATCGAGGCCGATGACCTTCTTGAAGTTCTCTTCGGCGGCGGCCCGGTCTTTCTTCTTCGCGTTGAAGGCGATGTAGCCCAGGTTCCAGTAGGCGTCGATGAGTACGGCGTAGGCCCGGCGGTAGCCCGGATCCCGATCGTGCACCTGCTGCAGGTTGCGGGCCGCCTCGGCATAGCGGCGCTCTTCAAAGGCGATGAGGCCCATGCCGTAGAGGGCCCCCTTCTGCACCGGATTGAGCTTGAGGGCTTTCTGAAAGAGCGCGCGCGCCTGCGGCTTCTTCTTTTCGTCGAGCAGCTGTTCGCCATGCGTGCCGTAGGCGAGCGCAAGATGATCGACGCTGTCGCGGAAGGGGGGCTTCTCGCCGGCCAGCTTCTCGAGTCGCTGGATCGAAACCGGGTACTTCTTGAGCTGGAACTCGGTGAGCGCGAGCGTGTAGGCCGCGTCGCGGTTGCCGGGAACGATCTCGACGGCGCGCCGCAGGTCCGGTTCCGCATCGGCGAAGCGTCCGGCGTCGAAGGCATTCTGCCCCCGTTTCTGGCGGGCCTCGCTCAGGTGCGTGCGCGTGTCGGCGTCGCGCGGCTGTTTCGAGAAGGCAGACTCGAGCTCTTCGACGGCGGTGTCGAGATGGTTCTGCCGCAGCGCCGCCAAGCCGATGTAGTAGTGGGTCGGGGGGAGATCGGGGGGATGCTTGAGCACTTCGCGGAGCTTCTTTTCGGCATCGGCCCAGCGCCGTTCGCGGATGTCGGCCATGGCGAGCTGCCACCAGGCTTCGCGCAGGTAGCTCGTAACCTTGTCGGCGCGGTAGACGCCGTCCTGGGCGCGCACCGAGTCCATGTAGCGAATGGTGTTGGGCCAGTCCTTGCGTCCGAAGTTGATTTCGCCGGCCTCGAAGCTCGAGGCGAGCACGAAGGCCGCCTTCTGAATGGCGGCCTCGAAGAACGGCAGCGCCTGGTCGTCATCCTGAAAGCGCCGGTGAATCATGCCCATGTAGTAATAGGGATTGCCCGGCTGCGCGTCGAGCGCGATGGCCTCGCGCAGCAGCGCCTGGGCCTTCTCGAGCACCCCCTTCTCATAGAGCCCCACGGCGATGCGGTAGTCCACGTCGGCGAGCGCGATCTCGACCTGGCGGTGCCCGCGCTGCAGCGAGCGCACCTTCTCGTAGTAGCCCTTGGCCTTGGGCAGGTCGCCCTTGGCGTCCCAGACCATGCCGAGGTTGAAGTGGGCGTCCTTGAAGTTGGCGTCGAGGCGCAGAACGTCGTTGAAGAGCCGGTCGGCGTCGTCGTGCCTGGCCTCACCCATCGCCTGTACGCCGAGATTGTAGTAGGCGGTGAGCAGGTAGGGATCACTCTGGGCGCGCAGCGACTCGTCTTTACGGGCCTCTTCCATCCAGCGCACGGTCTCGGTCCAGTCGCGGGTCTCGGCGGCACCCATGCCCAGGTAGAGCTGGCTGATGCGGTGGTAGTCGGGGTCTTCGGTCGAGACCAGCAGGTACTTCTTCGAGAGGTCGTACCGGCGCGTCTTCAGCGTGAGGTAGCCCAGGAAATAGTTCGCCTCGGTGTCGCCGGGCACGAAGCGCAGGATGGCGGCGTAGTCCCGCTCCGAAGCCGCCAGGTCGCCCTTCTGGAGATGATCACGGCCGCGGCGCTTGTAGAGGTGCACGACCCGCACCGACGCATCCTTGTAGCCGGCCTCGAGCGCCACGGTCTGCTCATAGCCCTCGATGGCCCGATCGTAGTCACTCAGCAGCTCGTGGGCGAGCGCGCGGGTGTAGACCAGTTCAATCTGGTTCGGCACGATGGCCAGCGCCTGCTCTGCATACGTAAGCGCCTCGGTGGCATTGCGCTTGTCCATGGCCTGCAGCGCCAGCTGGCCGTAGGCCTTGCCGAGCAGCTTGCGGATGCGCGGATCATTCGGATTGCGCACCCGCTCGCGCTCGAGCAGATCGCGAGCCTCCCAGGGCTGGCGGCGGTCGAGCAGCTGTTCGGCCAGGGCTACGGCCCCGGGTTCATCCTCCGCCGTCAGCTGCGCCAGCGCGGGTGAAGCCGAAAAGAGAAAAACAGAGACAAAAAGAAGGCGGGGCCAAGGATGCGAAGAAAATGCCATGTTCAGAACGTGCAGAAACGGGGTGCGGAGCCGGGGGCAGAATGCCCTGATATTGTAACGGGCCGGTTTCAGGGGGGCAACAGAGTAAAACCGCGTTTGTTTGCAGCGGCTTACGGCAGGACCCGTGTGCATTTGTTTCTTGACTCGGGGCATTCAGGATGGTATGGTATAAGACGCTCTGCGGGAATAACTCAGTTGGTAGAGTGCAACCTTGCCAAGGTTGATGTCGCGGGTTCGAGTCCCGTTTCCCGCTCCAAGTTCAGAAAGCCGGTCGCTGCCCTGCACGACCGGCTTTCTTTTTGCCCTTTCGCCGGCCCCCTGTCGTCCCTCGAAGGGGACCCTTACGATGGCAACCGGGTGACCGTACTGTCTGACGACTGAGGACTGAGGACTGGCGACTGGTGACTGCATGCTCCCCACCTATTTCATCTCCCACGGCGGCGGCCCCTGGCCCTGGATGAAGGACCAGATGCCGGGCCTCATGGACCGGCTCGAGGCGTCGCTGCAGGACATTCCCCGCCAGATTGGCGGCAAACCCGAGGCCGTGCTCATGATTTCGGGGCACTGGGAGGCGCCGACGCCGGCCGTCATGGCCCATCCGCAGCCGCCGATGGTCTATGACTACTCCGGATTTCCCCCGCACACCTATCAGATCCGGTACGCGGCTCCGGGGTCGCCGGTGCTCGCGGCGCGCGTGAAGGCCCTGCTCGACGAAGCAGGTCTCGGGGCCGAACTGGATGGGACTCGGGGCTTCGATCACGGCATGTTCGCCCCGATGGCGGTACTCTATCCCGCCGCCGACGTGCCGACCGTGCAGCTCTCGCTGCGCAGCGGCTACGACCCCGAATTCCACCTGGCCATGGGGCGCGCCCTGGCGACGCTGCGCAGCGAGGGTATCCTCATCATCGGCAGCGGCCTGAGCTATCACAACCTGCGCCAGATGGGCCGCGCGGCTGCGGCGCAGGCTTCGGCCGCCTTCGACGCCTGGCTGCGCGAAACCCTCGTCGATTTCGCCCCGGATCAGCGGTCCGAACGGCTGCGGCGGTGGTCGGCCGCGCCGGCGGCGCGCGAAGCGCACCCGCAAGAAGATCACCTGCTCCCCCTCATGGTGGCCGTCGGCGCCGCCGAGCAGGAGCCGGCGACCGTGGTCTACCACGAGAGCACGTTCTTCGGGAATGTGACCGTCTCGAGCTACCGGTTCGGCGACTCCGTCCCCGGGCCGGCTTGAGGCCGCTCGCAGCTTTGCGCTAGGCAACGGGAAAGGATTCTCCGCTCCAAATGGAAACGGGATGGCACCCCTTTCCCCTCTCCTTACGAAGGAGAGGGGCCGACGGCGCCCGTGCGCCGACGGGGGTGAGGTGGCCCTTCGAGGGGCCGACGGCGCCTGTGCGCCGACGGGGGTGAGGTGGCCCTTCGAGGGGCCGACGGCGCCGCTGGATTCACCATCCGCCGAGGGTCCGCCGAAGCGATGCGGAGGCGCAACGGGGCTGAGGCGCCCTCAGATCGTCACCGTCTCGCTCACCACGCAATCCAGCGGCACATCCCACGGATCGGTGGGGAGCGCGTCGACCAGCTGGAATGCGTAGGCGATGCCGATCGTGAACGGCTTGCGGCGGCAGTCGGCGAGGGTCTTGTCGTAGTAGCCGGCCCCCAGGCCCAGGCGGTTCCGCGTGCGATCGAATGCGAGCCCGGGCACGAGCACGGCGTCGAGTTCGTCCATCGGGATGGCGGGCACGTCCGGCTCGGGCTGGCGCACGCCACGCGGGCCGGCGCCGATGCGCGCCGGATCGTAGGCGGCGAACTCCAGCGTGCCGTCGGGCAGCAGCCGGGGCAGAAACGGCGCCGGGCCTGATCCTGCGGAGTCGAGGAGCGGCGTGACGTCGACCTCGTTCCACAGGGGCAGGTAGAGCCCGATGCGGGCGGCGTTGCGGAATTGCGGAACCTCGGCCAGCCGCCGCAGCACGCGCGCCGAGCGCACGGCCACGTCCTCGGGCGCGAGCGCGCGCCGCAACGTCAGCAAATGGTCACGAAGGTGTACCTTGGTCAATTTACAATTTACGATTGACGATTGACGATTTTTCCGGACAAAAGACCAAAAGACCAGGCGAAGTAAAAACGGCGCTTCGGCTTGTGAAATTGTCAATCGTCAATTGTCAATCGTCAATTCAAAGACGCGAGGCTTGTGCTCTTGCTTCTGAAAATTGTCAATCGTCAATCGTCAATCGTCAATTCAAGGACGCGAGGCTTGTGCTCTGGCTTCTGAAAATTGTCAATCGTCAATCGTCAATCGTCAATTCAAGGACGCGAGGCTTGTGCTCTGGCTTCTGAAAATCGTCAATCGTCAATTGTCAATCGTCAATGAAAAGGATGCCCCCGCCTGTGCCGCCTGAGATGGAGCCGTCTCGAACCTGACGGTAAGGTGGGTGCCGTTTTACGGCCGTCTGACTTCCCCCCGCCAGGGAGGGCATGCCATAGGCCGCAAGGGACAGCTCCCGAGAGGACTATTTGGGTTCGGAGGATAACCTCTCAAAAGCGAACACTGCAGGGGCAATTTCGCGGCCCCGTGCAGGTCGACTGCAGGGGACCGATTGAGGTGATATTTTAGCACATCCGAGGGGGCGGGGCCGCAGTCTCCACTCCTCAGTCGTCCGTCATCGGTCCGTCTGAATCTTCCTGGGGCGGAACTCAGGGGGGCGGTGATTTTCGGGGGACCTGTGGATGCGGGAACCCCGGGGTCCTCTGGGGTTTCGCGGGAGCCAAGCCAGTGTTTTTCTTAGGTATTCAGAATCCGGAATCCGGAATGCGGACGCGCAGGGGCACTCAACCGAGCAGCTTTTCGAGCTCGACGCCCGGCTCGGCGCCGGTTTCGGCTTCGAGCCGCTCCACGAGCGCCAGGGTACGCTCGGTGGTCGCTTCGCGCAACGCTTCGAGCTCGACCCGGCAGTCGAGCAGCTCCCGGTTCACCTCGAGGGCGACCAGAATGGCCAGCCGGATGGTGTCGACGGCGCCGCTGCGCTGGCGGATGCGCTCGACGCGCGCCCGCAGGTCGGCGACGACCTGCTCGACTTCGGCCGCCGGCTGCTCGGTGCGGATGTGCAGCCTGACCCCCAGCAGGTCGACCGGAATGGCCGGCGCGCCCGACGTCGTGGAGCGCGACTCACTCATCGAGCTCCTTCAGGGCCCGATCGAGGCGCTCGAGCAGCGCCCCCTTGAGCAGGTCGGTCTGCTCGCGTTCGGCCCGTATCGCCTGCAGCTCGCGCACGCTCTCTTCGAGCTTCGTACGCAGCCGGCGATTCTCGGCAATGAGCTCCCGGTGCAGGCGCAACAGCCCGGCAACCTTGGACTCGAGAAGATCGAATTCCGCCAGTTTCATCGTGGATGCCATATCATAAACGGGGGCGCTCCACTCGTCAAGCGCTTTCTCGGAAATACATGATAAGTGCCGATTCTGGCGGGTGATTCAGGCTTTGCGCGGCGCGTAAAGCGACTGCACGCTGCGCACGCCGCAGCGGTTGGCCGCGGGGCCCGGGCGCGCCCCGGCAAAGGCACCCCACCCCGCCGCTTCCGCCAATCCAAGGGCGGTGTGATCGAGCAGGCGGGGCTCGCCCGGCAGGGGCACGGCGGTTTCCCAATCCGTTCCGATCCGGATGTCGGCAGGGTCGAAGTTGGCGAGCAGCGATCCACCCGCCACAAGGCGTTCGGCCCAGTCGCCCACGGCCCGGGCCTTATCCGCGAGAAAGTGCAGGACGTGCACGGCCGTGACCAGATCAAAGCTTCCGCCGAAGGGCAAGGCGGTGGCGTCGGCCTGCACGAAGCGCAGGTTCGGGGGGAGCGCACTGCCGTCGACGAAACCGGCGTGCAGGTCGACGGCCACGATCGTGACGTCGGGGCGCTCGCGGGCCGCTTCGCGCACGGCCACCCCCACGCCGCACCCCAGATCGAGCCAGCGGCCGCCGGGGGGAATGCGGGCGAGAACGTCGGCGCCGAGCTCCGTGGCATAGGAATTGGGGCCCCGCAGCCGCCGGAAGCGGTTCATGACCCCGCCGGCCAGGGCGCGAATCGAGGCGTCGGCGCTCATAGGACGATGCTGTCGATGACCCGCCGCAGCTGGTTCAGGGTGCGCACCTCTTCGGCCATGTCGCACCAGCGCAGGTAGCGCGGCATCTCGCTGTCGCCGACGCCCCAGCTGCGCTTGCCCTCGGGATTCAGCCAGATGAGCTTCTTGGCCTTCTGCTGAATGTCGCGCAGCACCCAGTCGTTGGGCGGATTGTAGTTGTTGCGCCCGTCGCCCAGGATGATGACGGTCGTGCGCTTATTGATCGTGTGCAGCTGGTCGCGGTGAAAGTCGGCGAACGCCTTGCCGAAGTTCGAATTCTGCCAGACGTTGATGACCGCGCCGTTGAAGGCCTGCTCGAGCGCCTTGCCCGGATCCTTCTGCTCCTTGAACAGCTCGGTGACCTCGCCGATGTCGCTCACGAAGATGAAAGAGCGCACGCGCGAAAACAGCTCCTGCACGCTGTAGACGAAGCGCAGCATGAAGGCGCTCGCCTGGCGCACCGAGTCGCTCACGTCGCAGAGCACGACGAGCTCGGGACGCTCTTTCTTCTTGCGGCGGAATTCGATGTGGAACGGCACGCCCCCCAGGCCGATGTTCTTGCGGATGGTCGCCTGCACGTTCAGCGTGCCCCTGCGTTTCGTACGCTTGCGGCGCATCGTCACGCGGGCCTTCAGCTTCTCGGCCAGGGTGCGCACGACGTCTTCCATGCGCCGCAGCTCGTCGGGGTTCACCGAGAAGAAGCTCTTGTCGAGGATGCTCTTCTCCTGGAAGCGCTTGCGGAAGTCGTGGTGCGTCTTCTCGAACTCGCGCCGCACGTACTCCTTGATGACCTCCTGAAACATGCGCATGCGCTGATCGCCCACCCGCTCGAGCTTCTCGGCGAGCTGCCGGTAGCCCTTGCCGCGCAGGCGGGCCACGTTCTGCTGCATCTGGAAGCGCAGGTTGTACCAGTCGAGCTCTTCGCTCATGCGGTAGCTGTAGTAGCCCTCCTGAAAGGGGCTCGCGATCTGATCGGCGCCGGTCTTCTGCGCGGCCTGCTGCAGCATCTGCTCGAGGCGCGCCGTGTCGTTGCGCAGGAGCGCCTCCATGAGGGGACTCATCTCCTGATCGTCGAGCGCCTGGGCCATCTCGTCCCACAGCTGCGACTCTTCGGCGCGGCGCTTGTCGTCGGGATTCTCGAGCGCGGCGCGGATCTTCTCGCCCATGCCGCGGAAGTAGAGGTCGAAAACCGAATCGAACGTCTTGCCGTCGCGGTCGCCCTTGATGAGGGTCGTCTTCAGGGCGGCGCGGAAGGCCTCCCGATCGTTGAGGCCCACGAGCTCGGCCGCCCGGAAGGCGTCGAGGGCCTCGCTCATGCCGACGCGCACTTCATTCTGGCGCAGCAGGTCGATGAAGCGGACGATCTGTTGGTCCATACGGCCCCCGAGGGCGAATACGGCGAAGCGCCGCTTCGCGAATCAGTGCGGGATGCGTCCCCCCGCGGCCTGGTTGGCGCGGGCGACGACATAGTTCCGCACATCGTCTTTGGCCTTCTGAATATCCTGCTCGAACTTGAGCACGACGTTCAGGGTGGTCTCGACCAGCTTCGGATCGAGATCGCCGGCGTTCAGCAGCACGAGGCTCTTCGCCCAGTCGAGCGTCTCGCTGATGCTCGGGAGCTTCTTCAGATCCAGCGTGCGGATGTGATTGACCAGGCGCACCACCTCTTCGACCAGCCGCGGGCCGGCTTCGGGTACCTTAAGGCGCACGATGTCGATTTCGCGCTCGACGCCCGGAAAGTCGATGAACAGGTGCAGGCAGCGGCGCTTGAGGGCGTCGCTCATTTCGCGGGCGTTGTTCGAGGTCAGAAAGACGATGGGCGCATGCTTGGCCTTGACCGTCCCCAGCTCGGGCACCGTCACCTGGAAGTCGCTCAACACCTCGAGCAGAAACGCCTCGAACTCGGGGTCGCTCTTGTCGACCTCGTCGATGAGCAGGGCCACCGGCGCCTCGTTCGTGATGGCGCGCAGCAGCGGGCGCGGCAGAATGAAGCGTTCAGAAAAGAAGGCGCTTTCCTGCGACGCGATCAGGTCGACCGCCTCGGGGAGCGTTTTGGCCGACTCGGTGATGACCGAGATCTTGTCCTTGAGAATCTGGGTGTAGAGCAGCTGCTTCCCGTATTCCCACTCATACAGCGCCTTCGTCTCATCGAGCCCTTCGTAGCACTGCAGCCGCACGAGCTCGCGATCGAGTGCGGCGGCGGTCGCTTTCGCGAGTTCGGTCTTGCCGACGCCGGCAGGGCCTTCGACCAGAATGGGCTTGTTCAGGCGGGCGGCGAGAAACACGACAGTCGCAATGTTGCGGTCGGCGATGTAGTTCTGCAGGCGCAGCTTCTCAATGACTTCTTCAATACTGGCGAACAACGCAATTCTCCCCAAAGCTGAATTCCTACACTGTAACAAGGTACGCCCGGGGGCGAAAGTGTCGGCCGACTCCCGCTCCCGGCAGCTCGGCTCAGGGTGCGCAGCGGTAGATCCGGTAGGGACCGCTCGCCGCATGCGCCGAACACGTCGGCGGAACGGTGCATGCATCGCCCCGAGCCAGCAGAAACGGCTGATCGGGCGCGGCCACGAGACTCGCCCGCCGGTACCGCTGGAGATCGGCCACCAGCTGCCAGTCGCGCGACAACGACTCGGGACACGCCGTCACCATGGCGCGCGGCGGCAGCGCGAGATTGCCGTATACGAAGGCTGCGACGAATTCGCGATGGCGCACGGGGGTTCCCGCGCGAATTCCGGTGACGGCACCGGCAAGCAGCAGCAGCGCCGCGGCGGCGAGGGCGACACGCCTTGCATGGCCGGCCAGCCGGAGTTCGATGCGGTGTGCGATCGGCGCCGTCAGTGCGGCAAAGGCCAACACGAAGAAAGGGAGCGCGGGAAAAAGGTACCAGCGCGATTGCTTGTCGCTGAGCAGAATGGGAAGCGTGCCCGCGAGACCGACGACAAGAAAGAAGAGCGGCACGCCACCCCCCGCGATCAAGGCGGGGCCTTCCTGACGCAGGGGCCATCTGCGCAAAACCAATCCGGCCGCGAGCGCGATTCCCGCGGCGACCCCCATTTCGCCCGCCAGTACCTTGAGCAGGTGAAAATGGCTGCCGCCGGCGACCCGCCGCCCCTCGAAGCGCGCCAGAACCTGCTGGTCGAGATACTGGCGAACGAAAGCCATCGCCTCCGGATCCCGTACGACGAGAACCCCGGCGGCCGCCGCCGCGCCGGCGAGCATGGCCAGCGTGACCCCGAGTGCGTGCGCGAAACGTCGGCGTTCGAGCGTCGCGGCCGCGATCAGAGGCACGGCAAGCGGGAATGCTCCGGCCGGCCCCTTGCTCAGCACGGCCAGGGTAACCATCGCGCCACCGGCGGCTCCCCAGCCCCAACCGGAAATCGGATTCTTCGCGCGCACCCCGATCAGTGCGGCGAGAATCGCCCCGGCGACGAACAGGGCCATCGTCGACTCGAGCATGTGGCTGCGGGCCATCCACTGGGTGAGCGGAAGTGCGGCGAACAGGAGGATCGGCCACCATGCGCCCGCTTGGGCAGCAACGGGAGGAGCCATGGCGGTGGTCCGGCACCAGATGACTGCGAGCAGAAGCATGAGACCGATGGTCTGAACCAGACTCCACAGCGGATCGAGCCCGGGGATGTCGCCGGCCACCCGATAAAGGTGCGAAGCGATCCAGATCGCCAGCGGCGGCTGTTCGTGGTAGACCCGGCCGGCAGCGCCGATCCAATGGGGATGCCATAGGTCGCCCACCCCCTCGGCCATGTTGCGCGCCATGGCGGCATAGAGGACGCCGTCGAGAAAACGGCTTACGGTGAGCAGCAGCGGCGAGACCGCGGCCGTGAGTACGGCGACAGCGAAAAGCGTCAGCGGTCGCCGGAGCGCGACCCGATCGTGGCCGTCCTGGCGCGGCTCGGCAGCCGGGGGGATAGCGGTAAGAGGCATCGGAACACGATAGCAGAGAGGCACGCCGTTCTGCATGCCTCCTGTCGCACCGCGGCGGTTCGATCTAGACTGAAATCAGGCCCGGCGTGGATGCCGGGCGGGGAGGATTCATGGGGAACCGACTGAGCCACCTGACCCTGCAGGCGGCAGAGCGCCTGGCCCTGAGCGGCCGTCTCGACGAAGCCTACGATCTGATGAACAACCTGAAGCATGCCGTGAGCGACCGCACGACCTGCGCGCGCTTCCGCAGCTCGCTGCGCGGCGAGATTCTCATCATGCTTCGAGAGCGGTATCCAGACGACATGCGGTACCGCCCGTCAGAGCACAAGCCGCGCACGCCGCTGCGTCCCGGAGACGAGTATGTGCGCTCGCTGTTCGACGGGATCAGTACGCTGGCCGACGTGATTGTAACGGCCGGGATCGACGAGCTCGACCTGCTGCGCATCGTGCATCGGCTGGTCGAAGAACGGCACCTGTTACGCGCCGAAGCGATGGCGGCGTAACCACTCCGGGCGGTTGAAGCGCGGCTTCCGGTCGGCGCCCGGGTGTGCGACGCCTACGGGGTCGGATCGGCGTCGGGCGTTCCGTATGCTCAAGACTACGACCCCGCCGGGGTCGGAAATGCCTTGGGGGGGCGTGCGGAATGCTCAGGCGTACGCCCCCGCCGGGGTCGATGCGCGCCCTTGCCTCCTCGGCCATTGACCATTGACAATCGGGCATTGCCGAGTAGCGCTTCGCGCTACTCGGCGAGCGGATATCCGTCGCCGCGCGGGTCGGCCACCGCAATCCACCCTTCTCCATCGGCCGCGCGCCGGATGGCGTTCACGTCGCCGTAGCGGCGGCCGCGGGTCATGACCGTGTAGCCGATGCGCTCGAGCAGCTTCGCGGTATCGGTCCCCATCCAGGCCGGCTCGGCCATGACGGCGTCGGGCACGCCCTGGTAGTGCATGCGCGGAAAGGCGACGGCGCGGTCGAGGCTCCACCCGGCGTCGACCTGGCGCGAGAAGATCTGCCAGACCGTCGTGGGGATCGTCGAGCCCCCCGGCGTGCCGAGCACCATGACCAGCCGCCCGTCGCGGAAGACGAGCGTGGGGCTCATGGATGAAAGCATGCGCTTGCCCGGCCCGGGCACGTTGGCCTCCCCCTGCACAAGGCCGTACAGATTCGGCTCTCCCGGGCGCGTGTTGAAATCGTCCATCTCGTTGTTGAGCAGGAACCCGGCCCCGCGCACGACGTGGCCGTTGCCGAAGGCGCCGTTCAGGGTCGTCGTGAGCGACACCGCATTTCCCTCGCCGTCGACGACCGAGAAGTGGGTCGTCTGCATGGACTCGGGGCGCAGGGCCGGCGCCGTGAAGGGGAGCGGCGCGCCGGGGTCGATGCGATCGGCGAGCAGAAGCCCGTACTCCTCGGTGATCAGGTGCCCGAGCCCCGACAGGTCGACGACGTCGGGGTCGCCCAGAGCCGCCCGGTCGGCAAAGGCGAACCCCCAGGCCTGCATGGTCAGGTGCAGAAAGCGCGCCCCCCGCGGGTCCAGGGCCTCCATCTCGAACGGCTGCAGAATCTGCGCCGTCTGACAGAGAATGGTGCCCCCCGAGCTCGGCGGCGCCGAGGAAACGAGATCGAAATCGCGGTACCGGCACCGCACCGGCTCACGCCACTGCGGCGCATAGGCATCCAGATCGGCCGCCGTAATCGGGCCCCCTTCGGTCTGCATGTCGGCCACGATCAGCGCCGCCGTCTCGCCGTCGTAGAAGTCACGCGGATCCCCGGTGAGACGCCGCAGGGTGGCGGCCAGGTCGGGTTGCCGCAGCGTTCCCCCCGTGGCCGGTTCGGGCGTGTAGAAGATCCGCCGGGTCTCGGGATCGGCCGCAAGCCGCCTTTTCATGCCCAGCAGCCGGTCGGTGGCCCTGGCCGTCAGGGGGAACCCTTCGCGGGCCAGCCGCTCGGCCGGCGCCACCAGTTCGCGCCAGGAGAGCTTGCCATAGCGCGCGTGCAGAGCGGCCAGGCCGGCCGGGGTGCCCGGAACGCCGGCCGCCCAGGGGCCCCGCAGCGAGGCGCCGGATGGAAGATTGCGGTAGGTATCGCGCGTGACGGCTGCCGGCGCCGTTTCGCGGGCATCGAGCATCCACGTTTCTCCCTTCGCCTCCTGATGGCCGACGGCGAAGAAGCCGCCGCCGAGGTTCCCGGCTTCAGGGTAGACGACGGCGAGCGCGAAACTCACGGCCACGGCGGCGTCGGCCGCGGTTCCGCCGCGCCGCAGGACGTCCATGCCGACCCGCGTGGCGAGCGGATGGGTCGTCGACACGGCGAAGCGCTCGCCGGCGGCGGTCGGCGCCCAGGGTTCGTCGGGGTGGAGAAAGAGGAAGAGGAGAAGCGGAAGCGCGATCAGCGCGGCGGCAAGAAACCGCATCTCAACGCGTGATCTCGATTTCTTCGGTGACGACCGCCTTGGGCGATTCGGTCACGACGGTGACGGCGTCGAAAAGCACCCAGTTGCGCAGCTGTTCCTGCGTCGCCCCGATTTCCTGCGTCGTGATGAACATGAGGAAATCTTCGAAGACTTCCTTGATGGTGCCGTTCGCCTTCGAAAAAGTTCCGCATACGGTCGAAAGCTCAACCTTGCGGCCGATCAGACGGCGGTAGAGTTCACGGCGATCAAGCGTGGGGCGTGCGGTTTCGGCGGCCATGGCTCAGCTGTATTCCTTCTTACGCAGCGCTCGGATACCGAGGCGAAGGGGTATGATAGCGTGCAGAATGTGAAATGTCAACCAGACTGAAAGCCAGATACCCTGCATGGCAGGCGGACGCGAGAACCGCGGCACGGCCAGGGGCACCAGAATCCACGCCGTCAGCAGCGCCCCCAGAAACGCATAGAGAATGGCCGTCAGCATGAAGAGGATGCCGCCGAAGCTCATGGGCACCTGAGCCGGGTTCTCGAACTTGAAGCGCGGGTAGATCGCCCCGAAGCCGATCCCCATGGCCGTGAGGACGAAGGTCGAGACGGCGATGTGCACGACCGAAGCCGCGATCAGCGTCCACGGCAACAGCAGCCAGTAGGCCGTGAGCCCCGCCAGCACGATCGCCAGCAGCACGAGCGGCGGCGCGGCCAGCCGCAGCTTGATGCGCAGAAAGCGCCCCGGGTCGACCGGCGCCGTACGCACCAGCCAGAAGGCCCGCCCCTCGGTGCTCACGGCCGGAAATGCAAAGCGCGCCACCAGGGCCGACAGCACGAAGCCGGCGAGCATGAGATTCAGCACCCCGAGCAGATGGTTCACGGGCATGCCGGCCAGCTTGACGGTCGCGCCGGGAAAAACGGCGTAGTTGTAGACGTAGGCGACGATCAGAATGCCGAGCAGCAGCAGCTGCGACCACTGGGCCGGCTCGCGGGCGAAGACGCGCGTGTCCTTGCGCGAGAACGCGCGCAGGGGGCCGCGACGGCGCGCGGTGAAGAAATCGATGAGCGCGTCGATACGGCGCCCCTGGTTCGTGACGCTCGCCCCCCCTTCCTGGGCCCGCGTGTAGGCGAGCCGGTAGAGCCGGCCGTGCGCGGCGTAGGTCACCGCCCCCACCGCCCAGAGGGCGCTCCAGAGCAGCGCCAGCGAGAGCCAGGGAATTCGATCGCCCAGGATCGTGGCCTGCAGAACCTCGGCCGCCCAGGTGCTCGGGAGCCAGCCGTTCTGCGGAATCTCGAAGGCGGTGACGTAATTGGCCACGCTGCCGAAGACCTCGGGGCGCACGAGCGTCTCGGGGCGCGCCATGCGAAACAGGAGGAGCAGCAGCGCGGCCCCCAGCACGCCCAGCACGAGAAAGAGCTCCTTCACGCGCCGGGCCGGAAAGATACAGACGAGCAGCGTAATGACGAGCACCGCCAGCGCCGTCGGCAGCATGACCAGCGGCGGGAGCACGGCGGCCAGCAGGGCGCCGAACCGCCAGCCGCCCCCCAGCGTATACCCGTAGGCCCCGAGCACCGGCAGACTGAACCCGACGGCCATCCACCCGGCCAGCAGGGCGGTCTGCACCCAGCGGGCCAGAAAGAAGTCGCGTTCGCGTACTGGGACGGCGCGCACGAGCGACAGGTCGTCGGCCAGGTAAAAGGTGGCCAGGGCGGCCGCGAGCGCGCTCATGAGCACGAAGGCGGTCACGCTGAGCAGCGTGAGCTCGAGCAGACGCGAGGCGAGCAGCGCGCCGATGACCTCGACCCCCGAAACGAAGCGGATGCCCCGCGCCGTGGCCAGGAAAACCAGGGCGAGCACCAGGGCGCCGAAGAGAAGCGCGCCGAGCAGGCGCCCCCAGTAGATCCGTTCCCGGTCGGCCACGAACCGCCCGGCGGCAATGCGGCCGGGACGAAGGAGCAGTCCGATCATGATTCCCCTCCCCTTACCGGGCGCCCACGGGGGCGTCGTCGACGTCGGTCAAGGCGAGAAACACGTCTTCGAGGGCGCCGGTGGCGAGCCCGGCCCGCCCGCGCAGGTCGTCGACGGTCCCTTCGGCCAGAATCCGCCCGCGGTGCAGAATGACGGCCCGGTCGCAGACCTGCTCGGCCACGCTCAGGCTGTGGGTCGACAGCAGCAGCCCCGCCCCCGTGGCCGCCGCCTCGCGAAACAGGTCCTTCACGAGCTTCGCCCCGTGCGGGTCGAGGCCGACCATGGGCTCGTCGATGCACAGGAGCGACGGCTTGCGAAACAGGGCGGCGGCCATGACGAGGCGCTGCTTCATGCCGTGGGAGTACTGTTCGATGCGTTCGTCGAGAAACGCCCCCAGCCCCAGCTTGCCCAGCCAGCGCTCGGCCTCGGTCAGGGCGGCGCCCGGGTCGAGTTCGTACAGATCGGCGATGAAGGCGAGAAACTCGCGGCCGGTGAGCCGTTCGTAGACGAAGGGACGGTCGGGGATATACCCCATGTTCTGCCGTGCGGCCAGCGGGTCGGAGAAGACCGAGCGGCCGTCGACCAGGATATCCCCTTCGTCGGCGAGCAGCAGGCCGGCGATCATTTTGAGGGTGGTCGTCTTGCCGGCGCCGTTGGGGCCCAGAAAGGCGACGGTTTCGCCCGGGGCGACCCGCAGGCTCACGTTCTGGACGGCCGGGTGGCGCCCATAATGCTTCGAAACGTTGCGAATGTCAAGGCGGGGCACCGTTACGGCGTCCGGGGATGGTGGGGGGGTATTCGGCATGGCGTCAACTCATCGGAGAATGAAAGGGTGGCGCTGCGTGTGGGGAGGCTGTTCGGGCTTCTCCTGCTGTTCGTCCTGAGCGGGCCCCCTCCCGCCCGGGCCGACTGGGTTCGCGATCGCATCGACGACCTGCAGGAGAAGCTGCGAGAGGGGTTACGGGAACCGACGCCGGACAACGGCGACGCGGCGCCCGCGTTCCCCTTTGCCGGATCGCCGGAAGACCCGCTGGCGGCCTTCCGCCCGCGGCCCGTCCCGCTCCCCTCGTTTCCCCCCGGCTTCCCCGATCTGCCCCCCGGATTCACGGGCGGCGGCCTCGAGGACAGCTTCGGCCGGTTTCTCCCGACCCGTCTCCCCCTGCCCCCCGAGTGCATGCTCGATTTCGCCGAGCCTGCCTCGTCGCTCGATCTGCAGGTGCGCCAGGGGGTGGGCCTACAGTATATCTCACCCGTCGCGGCCAATGCTCCCGATCGGGCCAGCGCGCCGCGCAGCACGTGCACCCGGTGGCGGGCGGCGGCGCGCATCTCGGGGGGCGGGTTCAATCTGCGCCGGATGGGTGAGAGCCTGCGCCGGCTGCGCTTCGAGGCGGGCTTCGATTATGAGATCAGCCATTGGGGGCTGCTCGACCGCTGGTCGATCACGCCGGGGTTCCGCCTGAAGACGGGGATCAGCGACATGCCGCTCCTGCTGGCCCTGCTCGAGGCGGCCCCGTCGTCGAACCTGCTCTTCCAGATCGAGACCACGCTCGACACCGCCCACCTGGCGGCGGCCCCGGGCGTGCTGGGCAAGGTCACGGTCACCTTTTAGCCATTCCTGATTCCTGATTCTTGATTCTTGAGAAGCAAGGGCCCCGGAGAAAGCGCCAAGCGCCGAGCGCCGAGCGCCAACCAACCAGGACTCCGATACCCAGGGTCTTCCCGCATTGAGCCGACGGTTGGAGGCAGCGCCGGAAACGACGGCGTGAATGCGAGCGTTATTCCACGATCAGCACGGAGGGGGCTCCGCAAATCGTCAATCGTAAATCGTCAATCGTAAATTCCCCTACTCCGCCTTTTCCACCTTGATCTTCAGGCGCCCGATTACCCGCATCAGTTCTGCCTGGCGATCGAGGCCGCCCACCACGAAGCGGATGTGCGTCGCGTCGGCCGGATACTGGCCGAACACCGGATCGACCGCCTGCCAGCGGCCGTCCAGATGGATCTCCGTCCACGCGTGATAGTAGAAACGTTCGTCGAGGGCCACGACGCCGCTGGCGATGCGCGAGGGGATCTGCGACGCGCGCGCGAGCGCCGTGTAGAGAATCGCGTGCTCGTTGCAGTCACCCTGCCGGGTGCGCAGCACCTCGAGGGCCGACGGGAGGCTCACCGTCGAGGTCTTCTCGAGATTCGCGTAGACCCACCTGAGCAGGCGGCGGCTCGCTTCGGCCTTGTCGGCCAGGCCGCCGGTCGCTTCGCGCATGGCGGCGCGAATCTGCGGATCGTCGACCTGCAGCAGCGGTTCGCTCTTCAGCCACGCTTCGGGCGCGATGGAGGCGGGCACCTTCGCGTTGCGGTCGATGGTCAGCCGGTTCCCCTCGAGCGTCTGCTCGCCTCCGTCCAGGTCGAAGCCGTCGAGCTCGACCCCCTCGAGCCGCAGCACGACCTTGCGCACCTCGCGGGGATTCGCAATCGGGTTCTCGACGGGGACGCTGGCCGCGGCAATCAGATCGAGCGACGGGCCGTCGCCGAGCTTCATGGCGTCTTCGCGCGTCGTGCGGAAGGAGGAGAATCCGGTCGGGCTCTCTTCCCGATAGATCGTGCCGTCGGCGTCGATCCACGTCGTGCTCTCGAGGCCGTTGAAGGTCTGGGCGAGCTTGTAGACGTCGAGGGTACGCGCGCCGATTTTCCACTCCTCCTTCGCTTCGACCTTCACGGTCATCGTCGAGGGGCGCATGATCGAGGGGTCGAAGAACGAACGGGTGAACGTCTTGCCGACGGCGAGTCCGCCACGCACGAGGCTGCGCGGCAGGGCACCCGACATGACGATCGGCTCGGGCGTATCGAAGCGCAGGGTCTCGGTGACGCCGGCGGAGTAGAGCGTGATCGCGAGCGCGCCCTTCTCCTGGCGTCCCTGGACGCGGATCTCGGTCGGCTTCGACTGCATGCGGAACTCGAAGGTCTTCAGCGTACCCTCGCGGTCGAGCTCGAGACGCTGCCGCGTCTGCACGTCGCGCGCCTGCCCCATCAGGGTCATGCGCAGGGTGACCTCTTCGTCGACCGTCTCGCCCTCGGGATGGCGCGCCCGGGTCGTATGCGACCAGCCGATGCGCTTCCCCTGGTAGAGAATGGCCATCCAGGCAGAGCCGTCGATGCTCTCGGCGGCCTCGACCGACGCTGCCGTGAGGGCCGGGCGCGCCGCGGCGTTGCGCTGCGTCAGATAGGTTCCGAACAGAACCAGAAAGACCGCGACGGCGGCCACGGGCAGCAGACGGCCGAGCAGCTTACCCTTCGTACCGCCGGAGTTCCCAGGTGTCATGTTCAATCCACAGATAGGTGAAGTTTTCGACCCAGTCGCCCAGGTTGATGACCCGTACGGGCCCGGCCTCGCCGACGACGGTTTCGTCCATGGGCACGTGCGTGTGTCCGGTGATGAAGACGTCGGTGTCGCGCAGGCCGCGGGCGAAGGCGCGCAGCTTCTCGGTGATGAGGGGCACGTCGTCGCGCAGCATGCCGCGGCTCTGGTGGCTGAGGCCGAAGGCGAACTTCTGCGCGAGGCCGTCGGGAATCAGCGCGTTCACGCCGGCCGCGAGCGGGCTGTGCACGCCGAGGTGAAAGAGGCGGTAGAAGAGATCGCCGGTGACCAGATCACCGTGCTCGATGCGCGCGCGCAGCCCGTGCAGCTCGAGCTCCCAGACGCCGGTGCGCACGGTGTAGCCGCGGCGGCCGAGGGCGTTGCGCAGGTGAAAATCGTGGTTCCCCTCGACGAAGACGACCTCGACCCCGGCGTCACGGAAGCGGTCGACCTCGCGCAGCACGGGCTCGTAGATGCGGGCCGCGACGCGGTTGTCGCCGATCCAGGCGTCGAAGAAGTCGCCATTGACGATCAGCCGCTGCAGGTCGGTCGGGCAGCTGCGCAGGAATTCGACGACGCGCCGGTAGTTGTCATCCGCTGCATCGCGCAGATGGGCGTCGGAGATCAGGAGGGTTTTCACGGTTTTCTTAGTGTATCAGAGCCGGCCCCCCTGTTGTCCCCCGTCAGGGGGACCCGAAGCAAGAAGAAAGAAACGCAGAACGAAAAACGCCTCTGCGCCCCCGGATGCCAATAAGAAAGCCGTGGCGATCCGAAGATCTCCACGGCTTTGTGTGCCCTATTGGAGGAGAAACGTTGAATTCTGTTATTGCGCTTTGCCCGTGGCCGCCGCGGCCGCCGCCGGCAGAACCGGAGTCGGCGTTTCGGGCGTGCTCGGGGGCAGCAGCGGGAGCTCAATCTTCGGCCGGTTGCCCGTCAGCGCGCGCAGAAAGGCGCTGATCTGCATCACCTGCTCCTGCGAAAGCTCCTGGCCAAGCTGGTGCGAGCCCATCATGCGCACGGCTTCATCGAGCGACCACGTGCTGGAGTCGTGAAAATACGGCGCCGTCAGCTCGATGTTGCGCAGCCCCATGACCTTGAAGACCATGCGATCGGGCTCGTCGCCCGTAACGGCGAAGCGGCCCGCATCGTCCTGGTTCGGCCACGGCTTGACGACGCCGAGCTTCTGAAACATCTGGCCCCCCACGGCCGGGCCGTTGTGGCAGGCCGTGCAGCCGACTTCCATGAACGTCTGCAGACCCTGCGTCTCGAGCTCGGTCAAAGCCGAGTCGTCGCCTTCGAGCCAGCGGTCGAAGCGGCCCGGCGTGCCCAGCGTGCGCTCGAACGCGGCAATGGCATACGTAATGTTGCGCATGTTGATCGGATCGCCGGCCTTGCCGTACACCGTCTCGAAGCGGGCGCGGTACTCGGGCATCGACTTGAGCACGGCCATCAGGCGCGCATGGGCGCGGTCGTCGGCCGGCATGGCCATCTCGACCGGGTTCGTGATCGGACCCGCGGCCTGATCTTCGAGGGTAATGGCCCGTCCGTCCCAGAACTGAGCGACGTGCAGCCCGGCGTTGTAGACCGTCGGCGAGTTGCGCCCCCCCTGCAGGGCGCCGTGCCCCAGGGAGCGCGGCAGGTTGTCGGTGCCGCCGGCCGCCAGATTGTGGCAGCTGTTGCAGCTGACCGCCTGGCTCAGCGAAAGGCGCGGCTCGAAGTAGAGCATCTTGCCCAGCTCGACCTTCTCAGGCGTCGCCGGGTTGTAGGTCGGAGACTCCATCGTCGCGGGCACGACCCCCAGAATCGACTTGGCCTGGTCACGCAGCGCAGACGTGGCTTCAGACGAAGACGCCTGCGCGGGCGCCCCGGGGCGCGGTTCGGCACTCGCACAGGCAGCGGCAAGCAGAATTCCGGAGAAGAGAACCAGACGACGCATGGATGCGGACCTCTCGGGTTGAAAATCGGGGTGCGAACGAAAGAATTCCAGTGTAGTCCGCGAGCGCGGGGCCTGCAAGCGTTTTTGTTAACAAAGCGCAATACAAAAAATTACACACAGAAAAACCAGGAACAAAATCAAGCACATACAGAGCTAACCCTGCGGCAACAAAATTCGTACGCGACCCTGGACTCGAAATTTCCTTGCGATATTTCGCTCCTCCGGGCGAGGGGCGTCGGGACCGGCCCCGAATGGCTGACGCAACGCGTTGATATTCCTCTCCTTTCCGATTGGTTTTTCGGCGTGGGGCCGACTAGAATATAGGTACGCGCGCGAACGGCCCCTCTGCCGTCCGCCGGCTGGGTTTTTCGTCCCTTCAGGGAGGAGTTTCGGGTATGCGTCTCACTCATTGGATTCCGCTTCTGGCGCTTGGCGTTCTCGTGACCGCCTGCGACAACGATGCCCCGCCCCCCCGGCGCGACACCGATACCTGCGCGACGCCCCCCTGCGATGCCCCCGCCAACCAGGCACCCGTGGCGGTCATCACGGGCCCGACCGGCGACGTGCTCGTGGGCCAGGAGATTTCGCTCGCGGCGACGGCCAGCACCGATGCCGACGGCGACGCGCTCACGTACCTGTGGGGCGAGGCCGAGGGCAACCCGATCAACAACTTTCTCGACGGCGTGGTCCTGAACGCCGACACGATCACCTTCACGCCCGATCAGGTGGGCACCTACACGTTCACCGTGCGCGTGCGCGACACCCGTGACAACCAGGCTGAGCAGCTTGAAGACACGGCCGAGTTCACGATCACGGTCACGCAGGATGAAGAAAACCCGGTCAACTACCCGCCGGCCGTCACGGGGGCCGTCGTGGGGAGCCGTTTCGTCGACCTGTCGGGCAAGACGGCGCTGACCCTGTTCGTCGCCGGCGAGACCGGCCTCGACTTTCAGCTGCTCGTGGCCGACCCCGAAGACGACGTCATCACCGACTACGGCCAGAGCGGCCTCGTACAGCACATGAGCGGCGCCAACTACACGATTCCGGCGCGCGCCCCCTCGGATGTCACGCGCGACACCGACGGCTTCGCGAGCGGCTCGGGGCAGTTCTGGGTCGATGACGGCAACGGCGGCGTGGTGAAGAAGGTCACGGTAACCGTGCGCTATGTGCCCAAAGCGGCCGACGGGCGCGCGCAGGCGATCTTCGTCGACTGCGACAACATCGCCGACTTCGCCCAGGACGGCACGCTCGAGCACCCCTTCTCGACCGTCGGCGCCGGATACCAGGCCGCCGTCGCCTCGGCCGACAAGAAGGACGTCTACATCGCACAGGGGGTCTGCGACGAGGGTGACGAGGTGCGCGTCGGCTTCGACGGCGTGGCCCTCTACGGCCTCTTCGACCCCTCGGCCCAGTGGCGCCGCCGCAGTGAGCCGGCCGATCGCCAGAATGACATGAATACCGACGGCAGCACCCGCTTCGCCGCGTGGACGCGCATTCAGAGCCCCGGCCTGCGCGCCCTGCTCTCGACCGACGGAACGCCGACGGGCACCGGAAGCCTGCTCATCGACGGTCTGTCGTTCAACCTCGACGACAACCGTTACGGCGTGAACGTCACGCTGCCGAACAATGCGACGTACACGCTCACCATCCGCAACAGCGAGTTCGTGGGTACCGCCACGCAGGCGACGAATGCCTGGGACGTTCCCGGCGGGCTCTACATCCAGCAGGGCGGAACCAGTTCCGTGGGCGGACAGGTCTGGATCCAGCGCAATCTCTTCTCGGTGGACACGGCCGACGACGGCAGCCGCTTCCAGGCGTGGCTCGCGCCGCGCGTCGGCGATGCGACCTTCAACGGACCGCAGGCCTGGTTCCTCAGCAACGTCGTCAGCGCCGAAATCGGGTTCACGACGGGGGCCGCCTACACCTGCAACGAAGATTCGGGGATGCTTTTCGCCGTCTGCCTGACCCGCTCGAGCGGCGGCACCACGGCCCTCAGCCAGTCGAACTACGCCATGCGAAACCTTTTTCACATCCGCGCGCTCGACAACACGGCCAACTGCGGAGCCGGCTGCAAGAATATCATGCTCGACGCCGGCGAAGGTGGTCTCCGCGGAAACGGCAACGTCTTTGTACCGGTTGGGCCGAAGAAGTTCGTTTTCGTCCACGCGCACAATGGGGGGGGTACCGCGCCATACACGAACCTGACGCTGAACCGCTTCCCCGACTATAACGCGGACTACACATGGCTTCTCACCGGGGTCGACTATACAGGAACGAGCTATGTATGTGCAGCCTATATGTCGAGCACCTTGAGGCTTCCCGGTTTCCTTTGGGCAACAGGTGGGACATGCAACACCGCGCAGGCGTCCACAAATCTTGGCAACTTCAATGCTGCCTACGCGACTGCCGACACGACTGCCGCCGGTTCGCAATCCTGGCGCCTGGCCGATGTAGGCTGGGTCGACTTCGGGCAGCTCGACTGGCGCTATCTTACGCAGAGCGCGGAGATCCCGGCGGAGAGCTGGTGGGATTTCGACGGCCGTTACGGCGCCGTCGACGATGTCTCGGTGGCAAACTGGTGGGTCGACGGCAAAGGCTTGAACGGCGTCACGGGAACAAGTTTCCAGCCAGGGTACTGGGACGCCGGCCCGTTCGAGGCGGGCGCGCCGATGTATTGAGGAAAGTCTTCAGTCATCAGTCTGCAGTCGTCAGTCTGCAGTTTTTGAGGTTCAGGAATCGGTCGGCGGAGCGCGAGCGGGTCTTCTTCGATCATCGACCATTGACCATCGACCATCTGTATTGGGCTCGCGTTGCCGATTCTTCTCGTCCTTCTACTTCTGTTGATTCCCGCGGTTTCCGCACGGGCAGACCTGCGCGGGATCGTGCTGCCGCGGGGCGCGGGCGAGGTGGGGCTCGGCTACCAGTATGCCCATGGCGACATGAGCTTCAACCTCGACGGCAGCCGCATCCGGGGCGAGCTGCTCGTTCCGATCGAGGAATACACCGATCACACCATCGCTCTCTCAGGCGCCTACGGCCTCGCCGACGGCTGGGAGCTCGGCTTCGAGATTCCGTGGCTGGCGCGACGGTTCCGCTTCGACTCCGATCCGCACTACGACACGTCGGGCAACCTGATTACCCACTATCCGTCAGAACGCCCGCAGGGGCTGGGCGACGCGCGCTTCTACTCGACCTTCGCGCCGTGGGAATCGTACGGGTTGCGCGTGGACCTGAAGACCGCTTCGGGGGCGGATAACTTTCACCCGACGCGCATGCCCGAGTCGCGCCCCGAGCAGTACCTCGGCAGCGGACAGACCGATGTCGCCCTCACGGCTCTGGGGGATTACCGGAGCGCGCGTAACCGGTTCCGCTGGGAAGCCGGGTACCGCCTGCGCCTCCCCGGGGTCTCCAACGTGTACCTGGATCGGTTCAATCCGCCGGATGAGCTCGTTCTCAAGCTGCAGTGGATGACGGCGCCGCTGGCAGGGCTCGCGGTGGGCACGGTGGTCGACTACATGCACCAGGCGGCGCCGAACAGCGTGTCGGTGCTCGCACTGCAGATTCCCGTGTGGGTCGACCTCGGTTCCACATGGCAGTTTCGCGCGACGGCCGGCTATCCGGTGTACGGCAAGGATTACCCTGCCCTGTTCCCCGCCCAGCTGGCCGATCCGTATCCCCTGCTCGGCCCCACGGCGGGCGCCTCCCTTCACTACCGGTTTCGCGATTGATGGACTTTCGTCGACCCCATGAGCAGGTCCGTTCGTCCCGAGCAGACGGAGCGGAACAGCGTGACGCTCGACGGCGAGGGATGCCCGTGCGCGACCTCTCGCTGTCGACTTCGGCTCTGCCTTCGTCCGTCAGCTCGAGGCGAACGGTGTCCAAATCGTCAATTGGCAATTGTAAATCGTCAATTGCCCGTGACCTCTCGCTGTCGACTCTCATCCGTTCGTCCCGAGCAGACGGAGCGGAACAGCGTGACGCTCGACGGCGAGGGATGCCCGTGCGCGACCTCTCGCTGTCGACTCCGGCTCTGCCTTCGTCGGTCAGCTCGAGGCGAACGGTGGGCGGGGTTCGGTACTTGCTGCAATCGTCAATCGTCAATCGTAGATTGTCAATCAGCCTGGTTCTCCTCGTCCTCCTGCTCGTCGTGCCGGGTCCAGCATCTGCCTTCAATCACCCCGAGCGTTCCTGGCGCGTGCTCGACACCACACACGTCTCCGTCTATTACTATGACGGCGTGACCGAGACCGCCGCGCTCATCGCCGAGGCGGTCGAAGACGTCTACCCGCGCCTCGCGCAACGCTACGGGCGCGAACTGCCGACCCGCGTGCGCATCGTCTTCGACGACAGCTTCGACCCGCTCAACGGCGCGGCCTATCATGACTTCGGCCTCGTGCAGCTCGAGGGCATCTCGTCGTTCAGCGAGTTTCGCGGGGCGCACGACTGGGTGCGCGACGTGCTCACCCACGAACTGGCTCACCTGTTCTCGCTGCGCCAGACCCGCATGCTTGGCGGCCTGGTGCCCGGCATGGTCGTGAGCGCGCTCGACGGCCCCGCCGAGCGCCCCTTTCAGATCGCGACCACCTTCTTTCTCCCCTCGGAGCTCTCGCCCCGCTGGTTCGCCGAGGGTATCGCGCAGATCGACTCGGTGGCCCTCGGCTTCGATCGGTGGGACGGTTACCGCGACATGCTCCTGCGCACGGCCCACCTCGAAGGGGGGCTCTTCACCTTCGCGGCCATGAGCTCGCTCTCGGACAAGAATTACCTCGGCGCCGAGAAGGTCTACAACCAGGGCTTCGATCTGCTGCGCTACGTGACCGAGGCCTACGGCCCCGACGCGGCCGCGCGCGTGGCGACGGCAGCGGGCACGCGCATCACGTGGAACTTCGAGGCCGCCATCGAAAGCGCCCTCGGGGTCACGGCCGAAACCGTGGTCGCCGCGTGGAAGGCCGATCGGAGCGCCCGCTACACGGCCTGGCTTGAACAGTGGGCCGAACAGCTCTACGAAGGCGAACCGTTTGCGCAGGCCGGCTTTCTCACGCGCAACGTCTCGGTCTCGCCCGACGGCCGCCGGGTGGCCTACACGGGCAACGAGGGGGCCGATTTTCCCACCGGCGATCTGTACGTGCGCGAGGTGACCGGCGGCGAACCGCGCGTGATTTTCGGCGACGTGGGGGCCCCCGCCGCCTGGGTGCCCGACGGATCGGCCGTCGTCGTGAGCGCCGACCGCGAGCTCACGTGGGACGGCTACGCCGTGCGCGATCTCTATCGCATCTCGATCCCCGGCGGCCAGGTCACGCGCCTCACGCACCGCGCCCGCGCCGACGATCCGGCGATTTCAGCCGACGGCCGGTGGCTGGCGGCGGCGGCCGGGCGTGATGGGCGCATGGATCTGCACCTGTGGCCCCTGCAGGCCGACGGCACGCTCGGCGCGCCGCGTGCGCTCACCCGGTTCGCCCCGGGCATCGAGGTGCGCCGCCCCCGCTTCTCGCCCGACGGGTCGCGCATCGTCTTCGGGCTGAACGTGGGCCAATCCTCCGATCTGTGGACGGTCGAGGTGACGACGGGCACGCTCACGCCGATCACGCAAGGGCCCGCCGACGACGTGCAGCCCGTGTTTCTCGACGAGCGCCGGATTGCCTACGTGAGCGACGAGCGGGGCGCATTCGATCTCTACGTGCTCGACCTGGCCGACCGCAGCCGCAGACGTTTGACCACGACCGTCGGCGGCGTCTTCGATCCGGCCCCCGCGCCCGGCGGCTGGTACTACGCGGTCTATCACGACGGCGGCTTCGCCGTGCACCGCGACGCGCGGCCGGTGACGCTGGCGACCGAGGTCGGCCCGCTCGCGCCACCCGACGCCGCGGCCTTCGCGCAGGCCGTGAGCACGGCTTCGCGCCGCTATGCCTTCGCGCAGACCGGCCGGCGCTACGTCTTCGATCCGCTGCCCGTCAAGGCCTATCCCGAGTTCCTGCTCGACGATCGTTCGGTGCGCGTGGGGGCCACGGTGGCGCTCAGCGACGTGCTCTCGAAGCACGAGTTCGAGGTCGAAGCGCTCTTCGGCCGCGACCAGGATTACCACCTCGGATACGTGAACCGGCAGTGGTACCCCGATTTCCAGATCGACGTCTCGCGCTACGTGCGGCGCAGCGAATACGTGACAGGCTTCGGCGCCGGCAAGATGGACTTCACCTTCGACGTGGCCATGCTCGCCGCCGTGATGCCGCTCGGGCGCACCCAGGCCGTCATGCTGGCCGAGGTCGCCAAGCAGATCGATTTTGGCTATCCGGTCGATCGCATGCTCGAGCGCGGCTTCGAGCACATGGCGCAGTGGATGTACTACGACCTCGCGCCCAACGCCGACGGCGACATCAATCCGACCGGCGGGCGCTCCATCGTCCTGCGCGGTTCGAACTCCTGGATGCGCGTCTTCGAGATTCCCCCGTTCGGCTCGGTGCTCGACGGCCGCGAAGTGCGCCAGCGCTTCTGGTCGGGTTCGCTCGACTACACGGAGTATCTCTCGCTTCCGGCCGATCACACGCTCGAACTGGGACTGCGCCTGGGGGCGATTTCGCAGCCGGTGAGCCTCTTCGACCAGATGTATCTGGGCGGACGCATCTTTTTCCTGCGCCAGGGGGAATTCCAGACGGAAAAGAGTTTCCCCGGGTACGAGGGGTTCGCCATTGCGGGCGAGAAGCTCGGCCTGCTCTCGGCGGCCTGGCGTTTCCCCCTCTGGCAGGGGCAGCAGCCGGTCGGGCCGTTGAAACTCGACAGCCTCTTCGGCCAGTTCTTCGCCGACGCGGGCAATGTGCTCGCGCACGGCCAGTCGTGGCGCGACTTTCTCGGCGCCTCCACCCTCGCCTGCCCCACGGCGCGCCCGTGTCTGCTCGGCGAGGGGGTGCGCACGGGTCTGCTCGCCGACGCGGGGGCCGAGCTGCGCCTCAAGACGCTGCTCTTCGAGGCATTTCCGTGGAACTCGTTCGCGCGCGTGGCCTACGGGTTTCACGAGCCCGACCCGGGCCGCCGCTGGCGCGCCTACGTGGGCCTCGGCATCGGGTATTAAGCCCCCGGCCTCCGCCGCTCTCCCCTCGAATTCGTGGCAGCAGAGGGCGCCTTCGGATGGCGGACCCGGAAGCCGATGTGTTTTTTATTTGACAATGATTCTCATAATCGTTACTATTGAATCATCGGGGGTCGCCCTGCGACCTTCTGCACGTTCACGTTTCTGTCTTCGAACCCATTTCCGATTACAGGATTTTCCATGCCCCGCTCGCGCGCCTCTCTTCCCGCCGTAACCATGGTGATGCTGCTGGCCGCCGCCTCAGCCCAGGCTCAGGAGGCCCCTGAAACCGTAACCGCCCCCGCGCAGGCCGAAACCGAAGCCGCGCCCGAGGCCCCGGCCGACGCCGGCGGAGAAGACGCAGGGGCCGAGGCCGAGACGCCCGCAGCCGCACCCGACGCGGCCTCGAACGAGGAGCTGGAACGGCGCATCGACGTGCTCGCCGGCGAAATCGAAAAGCTGCGCATCGGCGAAGCCGCCAACCGCGCCGAAGAGAGCGTCTACGGCCTCGGGCCCGCCGCCTCCAAAATCTACCGCGTGAACGAAGGGCTCTCCATCGGCGGCTACGGCGAAGTCGAGTACCGCAATTACCAGACCGGCGACCGTACCGACCTGCTCGACTTTCACCGCGCCATTTTCTACATCGGCTACAAGTTCGACGACACGTTCGTCTTCAACTCCGAGATCGAGATTGAGCACGTCGACGAAATCTTTCTCGAGTTCGCCTACCTCGACTACCTGCGCAGCGACGCCTTCAACCTGCGCGGCGGTCTCGTGCTCGTGCCCATGGGCATTCTGAACGAACTGCACGAGCCCACGACGTACCTCGGCTCCCTGCGCCCCGAGACCGAGCAGAAAATCATTCCCACGACCTGGCGTGAAATCGGCGGCGGCGTCTTCGGCAGCGCCGGCTCCCTCTCCTACAAGCTCTACGCGATCAACGGGCTGAACGCCGCCGGATTCTCGTCCGGCGACGGCGTTCGCGGCGGCCGTACCAAGGGGAGCCGCGCCGTGGCCGAAGACTTCGCCGGCGTCGCCCGCCTCGACTACACGGGTCTCCCGGGCCTGACCGTCGGCGGGTCGGCCTACTTCGGCGAGTCGGACCAGAACAGCCTCACGACCGCCCAGGGGGGCGACTTCAACGTGCCGACGTTCCTCTACGAGGCGCACGCCGACTGGGCCTGGCGCGGTTTCTCGCTGCGCGGCGTCTTCGCGCGCGCCCAGCTGCGCAATGCCGACCTGCTGACCGACGCCCTGTCGGCCGCTGCGGGGAGCCCCGTCGCCCCCATCGGCGACGCCATGCAGGGCTACTACCTGACCGCGGGCTATGACGTTCTGGCTTCTGTGGAAACGAAGCAGTCGCTCGTCCCCTTCGTGCGCTACGAGCGGGTCGACACGCAGTTCGACGTGGCCGACCGCTTCAACGCCTCGGATGCCAACGATCGCACCCTGCTCACGTTCGGCGCGTCGTATCTGCCGATTCCCCAGATCGTGCTCAAGGCCGACTACCAGGACATCACCACGCAGGCCGAGCGCCTCGATCCGGCCCGCAAGGCTGCAGACCAGTGGAACGTCGCGCTGGGGTATATCTTCTGAGGACTCGTTTCCCGCGCGGCGGGGCCGGCATTCCGGCCGGCCTCCCGCTTGCACTTCCCGGGGGGAACCTTCAAAATACAAGGTTCCCCCGTTCCTGTTTTTCTGCCATGAACCCCACGCCCCTCCTGTTCCGCTTGCTTGTCGCCGTCCTGCTGACGGCCGCGCCGGCCGCGGCCGTCGCCGGCGAAACGCTCGAGCGCCGCATCGGCGTCATGGGGACCTCGCTGACCGTCGAGGTCGCTGCGCCGGACCGCGCCCGCGCGCTGGCCGCCTCCGAAGCCGCCGTGCGCGCGGTCGAGGCGGCTGAGCGGCGCCTCTCGACGTGGAAGTCAGACAGCGAGCTGGCCGCCGTGAACGCGGCGGTGCCGGGGGTTGCCTTCCCCGTCTCGCCGGCCCTGCGCCGCGAGCTGGCGGCGGCCCGCGCCTGCGCCGCTGATACCGAGGGGGCCTTCGAGGCCTCGGTGGGTCCCCTCGTCGCCGCCTGGGACCTGCGCGGCGCGGGGCGAGTACCCCCCGCTGATGTGCTGCGCGAGGCGCGTGCCGGCGTCGGCGCCGACGGGTGGCGCCTCGTGCAGGCCGGCGTCGTGCGGAATCATGGCGCCGTGCAGCTCGAGGAGGGGGGCTTCGGCAAGGGGGCTGCGCTCGATGCCGCCCGGGATGCCCTGCGCGCCGGCGATGCAGACAGCGCGGTCTTGGACCTCGGCGGTCAGGTGCTCGCGATGGGCACCGCCGTCGACGTCCCCCTGGCCCACCCTGCGCAACGGGAGGTCGCGGTCGCGACCTTCAGCATCGACGGCGGCTCGCTCGCCGTCTCGGGCAACAGCGAACGCGGCCTGCGGGTCGACGGCCGCGCCGTCGGCCACATCCTCGATCCGCGCACGGGCATGCCCGCGCCGTTCACGGGGAGCGTCGCCGTGTGGGTTCCCGGCGGCACCGCGGCGGCCCTGCGCGCCGACTGCCTGGCGACCGCCTTTTTCGTGCATGGGCCCGCGGCGACGCAGCGCCTTCTCGTCCGCATGCCCGACGTTCACGTTCTCTTTCTGGAACCCGTTGCCGACGGGGTCCGCATCCGCTCCTTCGGGCCGCACGCCGGCCGTTTGCGCGAGTCTGCCGCCTTCCGTCCCGCAGCGCCCGGAGACCGATGAGGAATTCCATGTATCGTTTTGCCGTCCTCCTCTTCCTTTTTGTCTTTCTCGCGCTGCCCGGCCCCGCCGGCGCCAAGGTCTTTCTGAAGACCGATGAGGCGCTCGCCCTCGCCTTTCCCGGCTGCAAGGTCGAGAAGGACACCGTATTCCTGAGCGCTGATCAGCAGAAGAAAGCGGGCGCGCTGGCGGGCGAGCCCATCGAGAGCGCCCTCGTGCATCCCTACCGCGCCGTCTGCGACGGCAAGCCGGGGGGAACCGCCTATTTCGACACCCATCGCGTGCGCACGCTCCCCGAAACGCTGCTCGTCGTCGTGGGTCCCGACGGCGCCGTGCGGCGCATCGAGGTCGTCTCCTTCTATGAGCCCGAAGATTATCTGCCGCGCGCCGCCTGGTACGGGCAGTTCGTCGGCAAGCCGCTGCGCGACGGGCTGCGCATCAAGCAGGATATCCGGAACATCGCCGGCGCCACGCTGACCGCGCGCGCCACGACCGCGGCCGTGCGCCGCGTGCTCGCCCTTCACAAGGTCCTGGCCGAAGGGGCGAAACAGCCGTGACCCGTCTCCAGGCCCGCCTGCAGCACCTGGCCAACCTGCTCGTCGGGGGAACCGGAGTCGTCTATTTCGTCTTCAAGTATCTGACGACGAGCGACGATCCATTCGCCGTCGTGAACCATCCCTGGCAGCCGCACGCGCAGCATCTGCACGTGCTCTTCGCGCCGGCGCTCGTCTTCGCCGTCGGCTGGCTCTGGCAGCGGCATGCGTGGGCGCGGTTGAAGGCGGGCAGGCGGGACGGCCGCCGCAGCGGCGCGACCCTCATCTTCACAGCCGCGCCGATGATCGCCTCGGGTTATCTGCTCCAGATTTCAGTCGAGGAGTTCTGGCGCACAGTCTGGGTCTGGACGCACGTGGGCGTCTCCACCGTGTGGATCCTCGGGTACCTCGCGCATCAGTTCGCGCCGCGCCGTCCGGCTAGTTCTCCCAGGTGAACCCGTCGATCGTCTTCCGGAAAAGCACGAAGACGCTCCCCTCTCCTACCTCGAGCAACAGCGGCGCCTCGAGCGTCAACTCGACGCGGGCAGAACCCGTGGTCGTCGTGCAGGTGCCTGATCCGCTCGTGCAGGCGGCCTGCGTCGGCGCGCCGGATGCCGCCCACTCCGAGATGCGCAGGAGCAGCTCTGCGTTCATCCAGTCGACTCCGTAGACCTCGGCGCCGCAGGCAATCCCTGCCGACGCTTCAAGGCCCGGTCCTCCCTGCAGAAGCAGGCTTTCACCCGCGGCCGGCGGCGAAGCCGGATCGTGCATGACCATCATCTCGAGCGCCGGATGTTCGGTCCCCTGGTTCACCAGGACATCGATGGAGCGATATTCCGTGAACGGCGCAGAAAACGACGCGTCTGCGTTCGCCACCGTGGTCGTCGCGCACTGCTCGACGCCGTCGACGACGACCTGCAGCTCGAATTCCGGAGCGAACTTCACTTCGCGCGCCAGGGGACGCAGGGCGCCCATCCAGCGCGTTTCGACCACATAGACGGGTGGGAACACCTTGAGAAGCCGTTCGGCGACGGCTGCGGTCTCCTCTGACTCGCTGCAGGCGACAGACGGTGACGCGAGTCCGGGAGCCGTGCCCATCTTCCGGATGATCTCCATGGCCGTGCTATGGAGCATCTTCGTGATGTTCGTCAGCATCTGAAAGGTCTGCTGCTGTTTCTGCAGAGCCTCGTCCAGGGTGAGCTCGCTCTGCCCATCACTCAGTTCCTTGCGCGTGCCGTCAAGCAGGTCGATGTCCTTCTTGACCTCTTTCTTCGTGGGCAGCGTCGTCAGCAGCTCGCGCGACTTCTGGAGCAGCGTCTTCGAGTCCTTCTGAAGCTCCTTCTTCTTCGTCTGGTCGGGCACATCAACTCCGCCCCATTTCTGGCGGAACTTCTCTTCTTCCTGCAGAACGGCGCACATGCCTTCCCGATCGCCGGCCGTTTTCATGGCGCCGAGCAACGTCTGGCTCCGGGATGGCGGCAACGGCTCGGACACCGTCACCGGCTTGCGCAGCTCGCCCAGCGGTTTTCCGGCCTTCGTCTCCATACGAAGGCGCATCGAGGGGCGCTCCGTATCGGTAGCCGGAGCAGCGGCGGTCTCGGCGAGCACGGCGGGGGCCGCCGAGGACGGCAGAATGGGAACGAGTGAGAAGACGGCCTGGTCGACCCCTTCAGGAAGCGCGCCGGCGGGAATCGAGACCTGCGTGCCGTAGAGCGGACTTCCGGCATCCGCAATGAACAGTTCCGTGTCTTCGTCGACACTCACGATCACGGCGCCGCCCCCATCGGCCTCGGCCTGGGCCCGGATGGTTTCGAGCCGCTGCTCGATCGTTTCTGCGGTCGTTACGGGCGACGGGCCGTCGCAGGCGAGTGCGAAAAGGGCCAGGGCTGGAAGGGTGAATTTCCGGAGCGTGCACATGAGGGCCTCATCGTCGAAGGGGAACACCGGCGGTTGACAGAGGGCATCATAATGCAGTGCGCTTCAGCCGTCAAACCGGCGTCGAACCGGCATCAAACGGGATGACGGGCGGCGGGAGCGGCAGGCCGGGAAATGAAATGGCCGGTTCCGCGTGCGCAGAACCGGCCGCAGGAAACCTCACCCCCGTCGGCGCGCCGGCGCCGTCGGCCCCTCTCCTTGGTAAGGAGAGGGGATGGGAAAACGGATGAACATGAATGGGTTCGGCACCCTTCCCCGTTAGCAAGGGCAAGGGTCCGGGCGGCACCAGGCCGCCCGGGGGATGGGGTCAACCCGTCCTAGAAGTTGAACGCGTACCCCACGAGCAGGCTGAAGCCGCCCAGGTCGCCGGTCAGCTCCGAGAAGTCGTTGCTGATGTTCGTCGTGCTGTACTTCAGGGTGCCGACCAGATCGCCGGGGCCCATCGTCCGGCGCACGCCGCCGAAGAAACGGGTGCCGAACGCATTGCCCGACGTCGTGTCGAGCGGATCGATGACCCCGAGGTCGCTGCGTGACTCGAACGTGAAGCTCGCCGACACGTACTCGAAGCCGAGGCCTCCGTAGACGATCATGCTCGGCAGCGGCAGCCAGTACTCCGCGTTCAGCGAAATCGGAATGGCCGTCAGGTGCCACTCGTTTTCGTAGGCCCCGATGAGGACGTCGCGCTTCTGCTCGATCTCGGAGGTCGCATACCAGCCGCCCGTCGCCGAAAACGCGAGCGCATTGTTGAGCCACGGCGTGCGGTACCCGAATTTCACCTCGGCGTTCGGGCTGCGCACGTCGCCGATGCCGTACAGGTAGCCGACGTCGGCGCCCGCGAAGAACCGCGTGGCGGGGCCGGATGTCCCCGTGCCTTCATCTTCTTCCTCACCTTCCTCGTCGGCAGGGGCCTCCGTTTCCGGCGCCTCGGCGGCAGCTACCGCCGGCGTCGATTCCGTCAGCGGCTGCACGTCGACGAGAAACGCGACGGGGGCCGCGCCGTCGGGACCCGCGATGCGCCAGGCCTCGCCGGCGGCGACCGTGCGGGTCACGGTCGTCGGCTCGCCCACCTTGTACTGCGACTTGTGGACGATGGCCTTCGCCTGCGCGCCTTCGACGGTCACCTTCTCGACCGTGGATCCGAAGCGGATGACCACCGGAACCGCCTGGTTCCACTTGGGATCCGATGCGGAAAGGAGCTTGCGGATGCGGAAGGTCGCCTGCCCCGGTGCCGTGAAGCGGATCTCGGCCTGCTTGCCGGGATTGACCGCATACCACGCCGTCCAGGCCTGGTTCTCGCCGATGTTGATGCGCGACGCCGACCCGGCCAGCGTGAACGGGTCTTCGGCGCGCGCCGCGCCGGCCATGGCGACCATGGCCAGCACGACGAACAGCGAACGCATGACAACACGTTTCATGACATGCACCTTACGGAACCACCGTGAAGGCCGTCGGATTCGCCGCCGAGACCGGGTCGAGCGGCAGAAGGCCAAGGTCGGTGACCCCGGTGAAGCCGTTGACGTCTTCATACACTCGGGCCAGGTACCCGGTGCCGACGTTCAGGTCGGTGTAGAGGAGCGAACCGTCGTTGCCGTAGACGCCGAGCGGCTCGAAGGTCGCCACGGCGCCGTTGACCCACACGCAGCCCATGACCTCCTTGGAGACGTCGGTCAGATCCGCCGGATTGGCCGTGTCTTCGTAAACGCGCAGGCTGCCCGGGACGATTTCGTGCGCCGCACCGCTCCAGCCGAGCCGCGACGGATACGCCGACGCAGCATCGATGCTCTTGTTGAAGGTGAAGACCAGCGACGTGGCCGGGTTCACCGTCGCCGGCGTCACCGACGACAGCGTGAGCGCCGAGCTCTCGGTCGTGAAGGTGCCCGTGGAGAGCGCGTTCAGGGTCAGCGGGTTACCGGCCAGGTCGGTGACGCCGGTCGTGAGCGACCAGTTGTAATCCGTGGCGTTGCGCCACGGCTTGTCGGGGGTGAACGTGGCCACGGTTCCGCTCACGGTATACGTACCAGTCACCTGGGTTCCCCCGTTGGCATAGGTCACAACGAAGGTCGAGGCATCGACCGATTCGCTGCGCATGGCCTCGGAGAAGGTGATTGTAATCGGCATTTCGTAGCCGATGCCGGTCGCCCCCCAGGGCGCCGCCATCATGACCGACGGAGCCACGTTCTCGGCCGTGAAGTTGACCGTCGCGCCCGCGCCGCCACGGGTCGCGCAGTCGCCGCACCCCTGCCGGTAGATCGACGTGATGTCGTCGTTCAGCGACAGCGTGTAGGTCTGGCCGACCTCCCAGTATCCGCTCGGGACGAAATACGCGCGGAAGGTGGATTCGTCATAGTAGCGGGTTCCCGGCACTTCGCTGGCCGTGTTGTCGACGATGCGGAACGACTGGGCCGTCAGCGTGTTCGGGATGATGTGCGGACTCACGAATTCAACGTAGATCGCCTGCTTGCCGCTCACCACGGTCGATCCCGATGCCAGGAACGTGTCGGTGCTGTAGTTGGCGGCCGGGCGCGAGCCCGCGTTCGACGTGCCGAAGGCGGCGCAGACGTAATTGCCGGCAATCTTGCAGACCCCCGACGCCGTCGCCACCGGGTTGCCCCGGCTGTCGAGGATACCGGCGGCGCCCACGCGCACCTGGACGTAATAGGCGTCGCCGCCGGTCGTTTCGGGCACCGGCAACAGCGTCACGCCGCGCGCCGCTTCGTCGGGCAGGTAGAGCGACGGGTGATCCTTGCTGTCGGAGTCGCGGTACAGCTTGACGGTCGTGCCGTTGAGCGAGTCGCCGTCCATCGGCCGGCTGAAGGTGACGATCGGCAGCACCGTGGGCGGTTCGTTCGTACCCGTGCCGCCGTTCGGCCGGATGGCGATAATCGTTTCGGGGCTGGTCTTCAGCGTGCCGACCACGTCGACCGAGAGCGGGTTGCCGTCTTCGTCGACGATGCCCGGCGTGCCCGCGAACGTGTCGCGCGCGCGCAGCTCGATTTCATAGTTCGTGCCGTAGGCGAGGTTCGCCAGCGGCGTGAACTCCCAGGTGGTCGGCCCCGTCTGCGCCGGCACGCCGAGATCAACATAGGTGCCGAGATCGATGTTGCGCACGAGCACGGTATCGCCTGCCGGATCGGCCGGAGTGGAAACGACGATGGTGGCCGGGTCGATGACGGCGCCGAATCCGACGCGGATGGCGGTCGTGATGGACACGTCGCCCCGATCGGCGCCCGCGAGCAGGTCGGTCACGATCTCGCTGCCGTCGTAGCGCAGCGCAATCGACTCCACGCTCGAAACGACCGGATCGGATACGGTGTCGAACGCGAACGTCAGGTCGGCGCCGAGGGTCTTCGTCGCGGCCTGGTTCGCGATGGTCGAATCCAGCGTGATCCAGTAGGTGGTGGAGTACAGCAGCGGCTGCGCCGACGGCTCACACGAGGTCAGATCAGGCGTGAACACGGCGGCCGTGCGCGCCCCGCCGCTCGTGGTGTAGGTCGTGACGTCGACGGCGAAGAGCCGGACGTCGCCGCGGGCGGTGCTGTAGGTCACGCCGACGGTGGCCGTGTTGATCGTGGCCGTATCCATGAGTTCATTGAAGACGACCGTGATCGCCCCCGTACTGGCCCGTTTCGCGAGCGTGACCTCGACGTCGGTTTCGTCGCTTTCGGGGTCGGTCGCCCACACGAGGGTTGCCGGCTGCGTGCGGAACGAGGCGGCGAACTCCTGCTGCAGCGTGCGATCGTCGGTCGAGCGGATCGACAGGTCGACCTGCATGCGGTACGTCGTGTCGGGGTCCAGATCACCCAGCGCCACTTCGCGCACGATGACGGCCGTCTGCGTGGCGCAGTCGTAGTGGTCGTACGTCGGGTCGGGCGTCGGCGGGTTCGAGCAGTCGGGGAAAGTCACGCTGTTCAGCGACGGGTCGCCATTGTCGCCGTAGGTCATGACGGCGCCCGTGGTCGTGTTGGTCACCGAAATGGCCCCGAGCGTCGGCACGCTGACCGGCAGCGAGAAGCGGAAGCTGAATTCCTTCCGGAGGATGGACACCGGGAAAGCGCCGTTCACCGGCTCGGTAGCGATGACTTCGAGCGGCGGCGCCTTACGCGTCTGGAACGTCGAGGTCCACGTGGTCTCGAGGCAACCGCCCTCCTCCGTCGCGTTCACGGCGCAGATGCTCGTGCCCGCCGACAGCGGCGTGCCCCCCGGGAGGGTCACGCGGTAATACGTCTCGTACTTGACCGTGCCGGTCGCGGGGAAGAAGTAGGCGATCTGCGGGCCGCCCTCGACGGCCGTGTCGGGCGCGTACGAGAAGGTTCCCGCCAGCGTCGACGCGATCGTCGTGCAGTTCGCGTCCGTGCATTCCTCCAGGCGCAGCAGCGACTCCAGACCCGCCTGCTGGATCCGTTCGCTGAAGGCGATCTGGACCGTGAAATCGGCCGACAGATCGTCGATGGCCGTGCCCACGCTCATCTGCTGCGCGGTGGGGCTCATGGCGATGATCGACAGCGTTTTCGGATCGACGGTCTTGAACGTGAACGTCGGGGTCGCCGGCAGCAGCCAGCCCGCCTCGGCGGTCGCGCGCCAGCTGCGAATGCCCGAGCTGCCGCCCGCGAGGGTCAGCGTGTACCCGGCCGAGTAGTCGAACTCCGCCGTCGGATCGACGGTGACGACGCTGACGGTCGAGTAGCTCGTCACCGAGGCGCTGAAGGCCACGGCGCCCGAGGGACCCGCGAGACCGATGTAGGAACCGATGCTCGCGGCCACGGCGGCGTCGAGACGCTCGCTCAGCGTGATGCGCAGGTTGCTGTCCCGGGCCACGTTGTCGGCGCCGTGCGTCGGCGTGACGGACAGCACGGTCAGCGCGTCGGGAGCAGGCGTCGCGAAGTGGAAGCTGAAACCGTCTTCCAGATAGCCGCCGAAGTCGTCGTCAGCACTGTAATGGGTCTCGGTGGCGGCGCCGCGCAGGCTGACGACCCCCGCGAAGGGATCGAGCTGCGATCCGCCGGCCACTTCGACCACGTAGACCGAAGAAAGGTCGAGGCCGACCGAAGGCGTGAAGGTCACCTCGGTGCCGGCCATGTCGTAGGCGAACGCGCCGGCGATGGGCACGCTCGAACCGAACTTGCGCAGCGTGAAGTTGGCTTCGAGCGTCGGCGTCGAGATGGCTTCGCTGAACCAGAGCTTGATTTCGGTGGACGCAGTGTTGCCGTTATCCGTGCCGCCGAACGCGGAATCGTCGACGTAGGTGCGGCCGAGCTTCGCGCCCGCGCCGGGGAACGCCTGGTCGACGAAGAGCGGCAGCGCGTCGCTGGCATCCCAGCGCACGAGCAGGTCGCGGCCGATCTGCCCGGCGAGGCCCGTGGCGCGGTAGGATTCCACACCAGCCGGAATTTCGACGACGTAGTTCCGCGAGAGCTGCCAGGGGGCGTCAGGCACGAAGGTCATGATGTCCGAGACCGCCCACGGGAGCGTGCCGCCGGTCGCCGACGAGGCGCTCCAGGTGCCCGGGACTTCAACGCCGGTGGAGTCGCCGAGGGCGTCGGCTTCGTAGACCTTGACCAGACTTTCGAAGGTAACCGTGCTGACCGATTCGCTGAACCGCAGCACGATGGGGGTGCTGACGCCGCCGCCGTAGTAATCGGGCAGCCAGACGCCGGCGACGTCGACGACCACCTTGCCGATGTCGATGCCGAGATCCGACGGCGAGGCCTGAACCAGCGAAAGTGTGGCCGGATGGGCCGTTTCAAAGCCGAAGGCCTGCTCGGCCGGTTCGATCCAGCCCCCTTCGGCGGTCGCCCGGGCGCTGCGAAGACCGTCGACGCCGCTGACGACGCGCACCTCGAACTTCTCGCTGAGAGCGAGCGGCTCATCGGGAGTAAAGATGACGATATCGTTGGTCCGCAGCGGCTCGTCGAAGTCGTTGCGGAATTGCTCGTCCGAGCTGGCAAGCGTGAACGTGCCGGCGAGCTCGACGTCGTCGGAGAGGCGCACCAGCTTGAGCGTGTCGACGGTGACCGACTCTTCGCTCACCCCTTCGCTGAACGTGAGCACGACGTCAAGGGTCACGAACGCGCCGTAGGGTTCGGGCTCGCCTGCCTCGTCGGTGTAGGTGCCCGCGGCGATGCTGCCGGGGCCGGGCGAAATCGAGGTGATGGAGAGCGCCGGCGGATCTTCGGTTTTGAACGCCTGGTGGATCTCCTGCGCCAGGATCGCATCGTCGCTCACCCGCTTGATCCCCTTGAGCACCTGCACTTCGTATTCCGTCGAGAACGCGAGGTGCGACGCGGGGGTGAGGGTCGCCGTGAAGGTCTCGGCGTCGTAGGCGATCTCGACATCGATTTCGGTCTCACCCTGCCGCAGCTTCAGGTTATCGCCCGTCAGCGTCGCCTCGCGCACATGATCGGAGAACTGCACGACGAGCACCGTGTCGCGCGCCACGTTGTCGGCGCCCCCGGAGGGGAAATCGCCGGACGGGCTGAGCGAGATCACGGTCAGCGGCCGAACGACCCCAACGGTGAATTCACGGGAATCGCCGCAACCGGCGACAAACAGAACACTGAGCAGGGGAAGAACGAGACCCCGGAGCATACGTCGGACAAGCATGCTTCTCTCCTCAAAAACGGAGTGACAATATCGATTCGAATGGCAGGGAGAAAACGCGGCGAAGGGAGCGGTGGTCACATCGAGGTGCGCATTTTTGCTCTCTAGGTTTACCACACCGCGTCAAATCGCGCCATGCAAGCCGGGGGCTGCGTCAACGGTGCGGTCCACAGCACCCCTTGCGTCGCGATCGGCCGGACGCGGGCGCCGGCGGCCCCGTCCGGCATTTGACGGAAAGCAGGGACTGCGATAAGCTAAAAGACTTTACGGCGGTTCCCATTCTTTGCCCCTTTGGGCGAAAGGGACCGCAGTCCGGATTGGGGCTATAGCTCAGCTGGGAGAGCGCCTCGTTCGCAATGAGGAGGTCGTCGGTTCGATCCCGACTAGCTCCACCAATCCCGACCCGGGAGGGGAAATCACCCCTTCCGGGTTTTTTTGTGCCCGGGGGGCCCGCTCCTCGACCCTTCCCTTGCCCGGGCCGGCCGCTTTCAGGCCTTTCTCCGACAGTGTGATACACGTCACGGGCGTTCTGCCGGGCTCTCGGCTACAATGTCGCTTTCAAAAAACTACAGTTGTCGTATTCCGCAATTACCACACGTCCTCTGAAACGGAGAGTCCATGCGTTCGTACCTTCTTGCAGCCATCTTGACGCTGGGGATGACCTCGGCGGCCGAGGCGGCCAATATCTACGTCGACGCCAGCAGCCCGAATACGCCGGGCACAGGCACCGAAGTCGACCCCTACCGCACCATCGATTCGGCCATCGCCCACGCGGGCATCGCCGACGGTGACGAAATCCGCGTTGCCGACGGCAGCTATACCCTGAGCGCGACCCGCACGATTCCCGTCGGGGTCACGGTGCGCGGCGGCTACGTCGGCGGCGGAGCCGGCGGCTGGGCCGACGGTACCGACGATCCGGCCGTCAACACGACGACCATCACCTACAACGGCACCGCATTCTACCTGAGCCGCAAGTCGGTGGTCGAAGGGGTCACGATCAATTCGTCGTCGAGCGCATACCTAATCTACCTGAACGGCTCGGGCGCGATCGTGCGCAATGCGATCATCAGCGACCCGTCGGAGTACGTTTTCCGCGTCCAGGCGACCGGCGTCACCGTCGAGACCTCGACGATCACGACGAACGGCTGCGGCTACACCCTCTACATGAGCGGCGGCAGCTATCATGTGACCTTCCGCAACAACACGGTCAACGCGCAGTCCCTCTGCAACCGCAAGTTCTACCTGAACAACGGGCATGCCATCCTGTCGGGCAACACATTCAACGTCGATGATGACAGCTGGGATACCTACGTCTATTTCAACAACGCCCACGGCCACGTCTACAAGAACGTCTTCAACGGCTATGGCGGTGACAAGAACGGAGCGGCCATCGAAGCGCAGGACGGACATGTTGTCGTCGAATACAACAACATCACGGGCTTCTACAATGCGTTCGAGTCCGAAGCCTATAACGAAGAAGGGCTGAACTACGTCTACTTCCGCAACAACGTGGTATGGAACAACACGGGGACGCAGTACGGGTTCATCGAGATCGAACAGCACCCGTATGACCGCACGTTCATCCAGAACAACTGCATGGACGACGGCCCGTTCTATCTTTACTCGTACATGGGCCAGGAGCGCTTTGCCTCGAGCATTGCCGACCTGCAGTCGATCAATCCGGCGAATTTCTCGGGCAATGCGGCCCTGGCGACCCCGCCGGCGACCCTCGGCGGCGCGGCCTGCACCAACAAGGGGGCCGGCACGACGACCAGCATCGCCACCAAGCCGGTCGCCTATGCCTATGCCGAAGACCAGACGGGCTCGACCGACCGCAAGGACATCAGCGTTCATCCGGGCATGGACGTCTGGCTGCGCGGCGACGACAGCCTCGCCATGGCCGGCGGCCCGCTGACCTACACCTGGACGCAGATCGGCGGCGCCACCGTCACCCTCGACACGACGGGTAACGACTACGAACGCACGTTCATCCCGGCCACGGCCGGTCTGTACACCTTCCGCCTGACCGTTACCGACAAGAACGGCCAGACCGCAACCGACACGGTGCGCGTGACGGTGAACGCGCGCATCACCGTGCTGCGCAGCAACGGCACGACGCGCGGCACCTACACGACCATCCAGCGCGCCATCGACGCAGCCCAGAGCGGCGACACCATCCAGTTCCCCGCCGGTTACTGGCTCATGGGCGACGACTGGGAAGACCGGGCTGAGGTCTACGGCAAGTCGAACCTGACGATTCAGGGGGCCGGCAGCGGCAGCAACGGCACGCTCATCGGTCTGCGCTGCAACTACGACGGCTTCGAGATCGGCGGTTCGAACAACATCACGATCCGCGACATGGCGTTCGTCGATGCCGACGACTGCTGGTACTATGCCGCCGACATCTGGGATTCGTCGGATATCGTGATCGACAACATCGCCGTCTCGAATAAAGGGCTCGACCCCTGGGGCGGCTACGGCGTCTACAGCTCGTTCGCGAACGTCGACGTGCGCAACAGCCGGTTTGAGTGGCTGTACGAACCGGTCGGGCTCGATAACTGCGGCGTCTACAACGTCACCGGCAACGAGTTCACGGCGATCTACGAGTACGCCCTCTACGGCTACTACAACACCTGCGGCTACGATCGTTTCACGATCACCGACAACACCTTCGACATGAAGCAGACCAGCTCCGAAGTCATCTATCTGTATGACGGGTATGCCTCGGCGGGGCCGTGGGTCATCGCCCGCAACCAGATTCTCAATGCCTATTACTACGGCATCGAGCTCGACTACATCTACTACGGCATCGTGCAGATTCACGACAACCTGCTCGCCAACGATACCCGGTGGATCTGGCAGACCTGGACCGGTATCGACTCGAACTACGCGTCGGCCGAGATCAAGAACAACATCATCCGCGGCTGGGGCGTGGGCAACGGTTATCCCGGCGCCTACATCGACGGCTCCGATAATAACGAAGTCGCTTTCATCGGCAACGTCATCTCCGATAACGGCGGCTACGGCATCGAGAACTACATGGACAATTGCTCGGGCGACTGCTACCCGCTCACCTGGGCGAGCCAGAACGTGCTCTACAACAACGGCTACGGCCCGTACTACTACGTCGACGTGCGCGACGGCAACATCTACGCCGATCCGAAGTTCCGCAACCCCGACGCCGGCGACTTCTCGCTCCTGAGCGGTTCGCCGGTGGCCGAGATGGGCATCGGTTCGTCGGCGAAACCCGCCGCCCCCACCGGGCTCGCGGGCGAACCGCTCGACGGCGCCGTGCGCGTCACGTTCAACGAAGTCGGCGGCGCCTCGGGCTACCGCGTGTACTGGGGCTCGTCGGCCGGCAGCTACCCGCAGCAGCTCAACCTGGGCCGCGAACGGGTCGCCACCATCAGCGGACTTGCCGAGATGCCCTACTACTTCGCCGTCGCGGCCTATAACGCCAACGGCACGGGCATCCGCAGCGAGGCCATCGTCGTGACCCCCTATCCCGCGGCGGTCACCCCGCAGTCGGAGCCGGAGGTTCACGGCGTGAATCCGCACCGCGTCTACGCCCGCCCCACCGAGATCACGATTCTCGGCACCGGCTTCGCCGAAGGGGTCACGGCCTATGCCGGCGCGGTGACGCTCGAGGTCATCGAGGTCACCCCGACGATGATCAAGGCGAAGACGACGAAGGCGCTCAAGCCGGGCCTCTACCCGGTCGTCGTCATCAACGCCGATCTGGGCGAAGGCGCCCTGCCGCAGGCCATCACGGTCATCCGCAACCCGGCGGCCGAAGACACGGGCTGCGCCGCCGGCGGAAATCCGACGGCCGACCTGCGCTGGATGTGGTTCCTGCTGCCGCTGGCCTGGTTCCGCCTCCGCCGCAGCCTGCGCGGCTGA
>JAWLHK010000015.1:0-97841 GCA_041690355.1 bacterium
GCGATGGCGTGCAGGTCACGACGGGAGAGGAGAAGGTCGCCGCCTGATCGAATTTACACACAATTTGACGGAAGCTCTAGAATTCGGTCGACAGTATATGTGCCCTGCCTTGAAACTAAGGTTAGGCAAAAGCGAGGGCCTGGAACTATTCTTTAAGACTTGGATTCTCTAGCCAGTAACCACTAGCTCATTGATTTCAGCCGCTAGTTTTTGTTTTTCTTGGCAGAACCATTTTTTACACCAAGTCCTCTGGTTTGAACTGCGGCCTCCTCCAGCCCAATATCGCCCCTTCACGGAGGGTATATGTTCTAGAATCGACCTATGCTTGGCCTGTTCATCGCTTACGCAGGGCGTTAGACGGCTTTGTTGCAATTACTATACTGGGAGGCCGCTGGGAAGGCAAAGCCCTTAGATATTCGAGCGGCCTTCCAGAGGACTAGGGCTGGGAAAAGGAGAGGCTGGGGGCGCGGCAGGGAGTGGGAGACAAAGCAAGGGCGAAACAAGAGCCAGACAAGGGCTGCGAGGTTGCTCTTGGTGCTCTCCGCGGCTCCGCGCTGAAAGGTCTTTAAGGCGAGCAGCACGGCGGTCCGGCCGGTTCCGGGCCGATGGCCCGCAAGGGGCGCCAGGCCGTGGTGCACTATACCGGCTGGCTCACGAACGGCCGCAAGTTCGACAGCTCGCGCGGCCGCAACCCCTTCACGTTTCTGCTCGGCGCCGGCCCGGTTATCAAAGGCTCTGACGCGGGCGTCAACGGCATGAAGGTCGGCGAAATCCGCAAGCTCACCATCCCCCCGCACCTGGGCTACGGCGCCCGTGGCGCGGGCGGCGTGATTCCGCCCAATGCGACGCTGGTGTTCGAGGTGGAGCTGCTCGAGGTGAAGTGAGGGGAGGGGGGGAGCCCTCTCACAACTTCTTACGACTTTCGCGTGCTCCCGTGCGGCCACGTGTCAAAAAGCGCTGCTTTCGAGCAGCGCTTTTTGTTTTTGGGGGGCTACTTCCCCGTTCCGGCTGCGGAGCGAGGCTTCCAGTCGATCCGCGGGCTTTCCCGTGCGCCGCGCAATCTTTCAGATAGAAGCTGTTGAGGGTCTGGTACGGAATCTCCACCTCTTCGGCGAGATTCTTGAAGTAGGTCAACGTATCTTCGTCGATACGTATGGTGACCTGCTTCTTCAGCCGCCTGGCGTACGGATTCTTCCGCGCCTCTGAAAGTCGTAGTGCTTTCTCATGTTTTCGGCTTGTCCACGGAACCGGGAGCAGCCCAATCCGCCTTCCGGTAAAGGTAGGAGAACCAAGTTTGTTTGCAGGCCGAGCTAGTTTTTGGGAACCGGGTTATCTTGCTTGCCGGTAGAAAAACTTGCTAACTCCATTTTCAACGCTGAGTCACCATATAGTAGCTGAAGCAACCCGCGTCGCAAAAGCATGTTCTCGTTCTCTATCTGTCCATGTGCTTCTGGTGCGTAAACGCCTTTTTTTACGTGCACCTCATCGAACTCGTAACCAAGACATTTTCCCATTTCCATCAACAGCGTTGTGAGGCGGTCAACCCGCCTATCTGCCCACTGTTGTTGGGCAGGTTCTCCTGCTTCCTTCGGAAAACTAGCGAGGTGGTCCAAGTAAGCCTTCCAGGCATCAGTGACGGACTTGTACCGCTTCCCGTGAAATTCAAGATCAATCATGTTCAGAGCCTGTACGTGTTCAGGCGATACCGTCGCAGCTCGAGTTGCCATCAGTGTCTTGAAGACATGTAGTCTCCTCCCGCGCTCCTCACGAAACACCTCTAGCCACCTCTGCACCTGTACGGCAACTAATGGCGCAAGCAAAATCGCAAGGATCGATAGTATTTCATTCAAGGTCACTTCGTTCTCCTATCTCAGAAGCACGCTGATACTAAGGCGCGGCTGCGGTGAGGACCATCTCTTAAAAGAGCCGGGAGTTGGGCAGTACTTTGCGAAATCTAACGGCCAGCTTTCACCGGCGAGGCTTCAGTTTAATTTGATAGCTTAGCACGCAACACCGGGTGGGAGCCGTCCGCGTGAGAACTCTCTGCTAGGCGTCTCACATCCTGGTGTCGTCGTGTCCTGCCAGCAATCCAGGAACACACTTCAAGTGTTGTCTCACGTGTGCTCTGCTGGGTGGCTCGGGCCGTCGTCGCAACACACAGTACGGAACTAGTGAGTGGGCGTCGGCCGATCACCAGTCCTCCAGGAGCGCATCGCGCTGCTCGCGGGAGCCGATCGACGACACTTCGACCGCGTGCCGGAGCGAGTTCAGGTACGGCCGCGTGTCGCTGTCGTTCTCAAGGACGGCAGCGACCTTCCTGATCGCCGGGGGGCTGTGAAGGATCGAGAAGAGCGTCTCCAGCGACGCGTTCTGGTTCTCAAGCAGGCGGGCCATCGCCTTGGCCAGACGCTCGCACTTGTCCCAATCCCTCCAGTACGACGACGAGGGAGCGTACTCCAGCAGCCACTCCCATTCGTCGTACTCGAGGCGCGAGTTCCCAGCGGCGTCGTAGGTGGGCTGGAAGCACGATGCGAAGAGTGGCGACTCCAATTTGCCTTCCCAGAACGCCAGCGTCAGACCGAATGCAGCCACCCGCGACGGGAGTTCCATGGCGGCGGCGGTGCCGGCCTTCCACACCGTCACTAGCCGCGACTGGGTGTACTTTGGGCTCAAGAATCGGCTGCCGAGCGCGAGCTCGGCGAGCGATGGAGCAGAGAAACTCTCAAGCCACTCGAGCACGGCGTCGCGTTGACCACCGAGAGCGTACCGCCAGGGCCACGAGAGGTGGAGCTTCCCCGACGCGATCGCGGTGAGGCATCGAAAGACAGCCGCCTTTCCTCCGAAGCGGATGAGCCCGTCCACCGACACATCGCACCCCGCGGAAATTATGGCGTCTATGATCGATGCGCGTTCTTCGTCGGCGAGGTTCATGCCACCAAGCTGCGAGAGAACCTCCCTACTTCGAGCGCCCACTCTTTTCCACAAAATGGGCGATGATGCGAGTTGGTGGTTCGCACCAACGATGGTCGGCAGATACGGTGCCTGCGTATCGCCGAAGGATTCGAGGTCGGTCGGCGTGAGTAGGAGCACGGTGGCGTGAAGTATGCGTTCTCCAACCTCCGTCAGGGGCCCGCCCAAGAGCGATTGGACAAAAATCACAGCGTCCTTTCGAGAGTCCTCAAAGAGCTGCCGCGCCTGTTCCTCGAGGGTCGTAGCGAACGGGGCGAGGTCGTTCTCTCGATGTCCACTGAGGTCTCGAAGAAGCGCACTTCGCGCAGGGGCGCCGAACTCCGCGTTCGCCCGGTCGAAGACCATGCCGACGAGTCGATTACGCACGACGGGGTCGAGGTCGTTCGCGGCGAGGACGCTCGCGAGAGCAGTCTGCGCCGACGAGCCTGGTGCGTTCCATGCGCAGAAAACCGGAGCGAGACTCGGCACCACGCCTCTTGGCGCGCAGGTGCCAGCAGCGGCATCAAGCCATGAGCGAAACGTCGAGTCGCCTCGCCTGGCGCCTTCAACAAAGAGCTCGACCCAATTCTCAATGGTTCCGGGGGTTCGAAGATCGAGCACGAGCGCCGCGCCTGCGCTCTTGCGAAACTGCGACGTCGGGACCGCTCGCGGGACAGCCTGAAGGTCCATCAGCGCACCGGCCACAGAGCGGGGCATCAGCGCACCTGTGCAGAACGAGAAGCGGGCCTTGGCCGTCGGCCAAAGCTCCTCCCACAACCGCAGGATCGAGAGTTCGAGCTGACCAGCATTCTCCACGGTTACGATCACCGGGCGCGCCTGTCCAAGCACAGCTCCAACAAGAGTGGCGGCCACCGCCGGATCCGCGAATCCGTCGATCTTGCCGCTACCGGCCGCTTCGTCGATCTCAATCGGCATTCTGGCTGCGCTTTCCACGCCCTCGCGTTGAGGCCGTCGGAACTTCGAGAGGAGGGCCGATGCGGACGTCTGCGATATCTGCTCACGAGACAGCAAGAGGGAGTGGGTCCATACGCAGCCAGGCCGCTGCATCTCAGGTGCGGACCAAGTCTTGGCGAAGACGAAGAACTCACTCTCCGGCAACGGATATCCAGTGATGTATTCGTCGAAGCCCGGATACATGGCGGGACCGGACATGTCGCTCAAAATCAGCATCGTCCTTGCAGTGTCGGCGCTGGGCGACAACGAACTGCTCAGCAGGCGATGTCCATCGCGGTAGCCGTGAATCGCCTGGTGGATGCTCATGGGAGGCATAGCCTACATCTGCTCCAAGAGCCAGGCGATCGGCATGGTGATGTCCTGACTGGCCTCGTTGCCGTGCAGTACCTTGATTCGTTTTAGTGCGTCGTCCAGATCGAGCAGCGCCTTTTTTTGCTCCCCCACCATAATGTCACCGCCTTGCGCACTCACGCCGAAAACCGTGTGATCAAGGCGGTCATTGTTCGATTCTAGGAACTGACGCAGCAGCGGCAATTCGCGTGCCATGTACTCGTGCGGCGTTCCCTTGAACGATGCGTGCTCGACGAGATCCCATGCCGAGAATATTACCGCGACCCGCACCTTGCTCACGGCGCAATCGAGGGCAAACTGCAGCAGTTCGACGAGAGCCACCTGCGTCGGCAGCTTCTCGATCGACCACGGCTCGCTGGCGCTAAGCGGCGCGCTACCTGCCATAGCGGGCTGGGAAGCATCGTTGAGTATGGTTCTAAGTTGCCGCGAGTACGTGAGCCTTGTGCCCTCCTTCATCCGAGGGTGGACAAACAGCACGAATCCCGTCGCTCGCTGGATGATCTCGTGGTGGCCAACGGCGATTTTCCGGTCACTGAGTTGCTGCTCGAACCCCTCACCCGAGAGGTCCGGGACGGTTAGTTCGAAGTCGGAATTGCCGCTCGCAAGGCTAAGAACCACTGACTGCTCGTGTTCAAGCTTTGTGCGCTGGACTTGGGAACACGCCCGCCAGTCCGTTGCGATCTGGTGGAGGTACGTCCGATCGATGCTAAGCCCCTTGAGCTTCAGGCGCGTCTCACTGCTGCGGTCATCCAGTACATGCCAGAGCGCTGCTAGGAAGGTCGTTTTCCCCGAGCCCGGCAGACCCATGAAGAGTAGATTTGCTTCAGCGCTCAAGACTCCCTCCTTACGGCGTGCCGCCAACCATACTTTGCGAACTCACGGCCGTCGATCGGAGGGTCGTTTTGGAGCGCCGCGTCTGCGCCCACAGCGACGGGCGTCGTCCAAGAAATGAAGGCGTCTTCCAAGCCGTCGTTGAGGGAAGCCTGCCTCTGGTCGACTTCGGGTCGTGCGGCGATACGCCGGAATCCAAGGTGGGGGACTCGACCCCCGAACTTCGCTCTAAGTTTCTTTTCGGTCCTGTTCAGGAACTCGACGGCTGCTTCACCTGCCTCGATAACGCGATCGAGTTTCGAGAAGACAAACTCTACCCGGCAGCGGCTCCCGATCATCTTCGCGTCGAGGAAGCTCTCTAAGATGCTTGATGCATCCGACTGTGCGTTCGTCCTCTGCGCGTTGATGGCGAGCCGCGCACCGTCCACGAGTACGACGACAGTGTTGGCGCGATGGAGGAAGGTCAGTCGCTCGCATTCCTCTCGTGAATACTTCGCCAGTCGAAAGAATTCCCCTGAGATCGCCGAGAGTAGGACATGGCGCCGCTTCGCAGTGGGATCGGTGCCGCGCAAAGCGAGGTGGTAGTAGGCGGCTTCGTCGGAAACCCGGGTATGAGGCGTATCAGGGTATTCGCGGCCGGACGCGAGGCGGTTGAGGTAGCAGATTTGTTCGAAGCCAAGCAGCGAGCGCGACCCTGCGAACTGGAATCCAGCGAACGGACCGTCGCAAAATCGCTCGTAGAGTGAGGCAAGGACCGTCGTCTTTCCACTCTCTGAAGCCCCTGCGAAGACAACGAGATGAGCCGGCGATCGCAGGGTAACCGCATCGGCATCCTCGATGCTAAGCTCCTTGCCCGCGTAAACATCGATGAAGGCCGGCGTGGGCTCATCTACCTGGGCGTTGGCAGCAGACTCTGCGGGAGGGGCACCAGCCATATCAGTCCTCTGTGACTGTGAGGGCGCGCAGCAAGACGGCTTCTACGTACGCCTGCTTTGCAACGACCTTCGGTGAGAGCGGTTTCGTGGCAGCAACGCCGCCGGTCTTCTCGAAGTACTGCTGCCAGTTCGCCGTACCACTCTTTGCCCGCTGCAATAGAGCGAGCGACAATGGCGTGAGGTCCAACGCGTGCTCGGGTAGGTCAGCGGTCCGTGTCTTCGCCCATTCGTCGGAGACGGCATTCACGTACACGTTGAGCGGCTGGTCCTTGTTTCTCCCCTTGGTCAAGCTTACGACCCTCTCCAAGAACGCATCGACCTCACGCGGCCCTAAGGCGGCGTCAGTGAGGTCGGCCAGCTCCCACCCAGCAGTGAGGGGCACCTCGTCTTTCAGCGCATGCCACGGCTTGTGTAGGTCCCGACTGCATCCGCCCTCCAGCCACCACAGGATGTTGGTCTCCTCATCGGCGCACCGAAGGTCGTGAGCAGCGTCGGCGAGTGCGTCCTCCGAACGATGCACGGCTTTCAATATGGTTTGAAAGGCGGTCGCGAAACTTTGGCGCAGTTGATTATGATCGGGCATGTTGGTCTCGATCGTCTTCGCGAAGGCTTTCTCTTCCTCGGCGGTCAGGAGGAGCGAGTCGAAGCCCTTTCGGCGTCGCTGACGCCTCGCCAGATCCTCGATAGCGGCGAGCACCTCCTGGCTGATCTCCTCCAGAGGGCCTTCCTCTATGCGGAGGCGTGAAGCGGCGATAGCAGCACCTGCGAGAATTGCCGTGTGCAGGTCGTCGTCCTCTTCATTGCATGTAACAATGTGGACCAGTGTGGCTCCAGCGAGCACCTGCTGCTCAAGTTCGTTGTTGCGCTGCTGGAAGGCAGGATCGTGCTTGCGAAACGCCGCCAAGAAGGGCTCGCGCGACGCAACCTCAGGCAGTCCCTGAAAGACGCGAACCGTCTCGAGAACCGCATCGGCCTCGTCGTGGAGGGTCGCGCTCCACTCCTCGACTCCGGCCCAGCGGCTTTTGAGTACGTCACCGTTCGGTTCAATGCGGACCAGCCGATACCACTCTGCGAAGTTCTTATGCATGGGCGCTACTCTCCGACCTGCGAGTTACGAAAAGGGTTAAAGTGCGTCCGGTCGTCATGGTGCAGTTCGGTCTCGTCCCACAGCTCTGCGAGACGCCGTGCCTCCACCGCCCGCTGAAAAACCTCGAGGAAGACGGTGTTGGGAGGTAAGGCATCATCGCCCTCGCGCATCAGCCCAAGTTTCAGCGCGATTTGGTACCGATCAAGCGTCGATAGCCTGAGGAAACGGAACGTGAGTCTCTGCTTGTGGTCCTCCGCACTTGGGCTTGCGACGGCACTCGATGTTGCTGTGACTTCCAGCGGAGTGGAAACAGGCCGAGCGACCTGGACAACCTTGGACGCAAGAGACGGCGGACTCGCCGTTGCGGGAATGCGGCGAGGAAATCCAGGCCACTTGTAGTCGCGATACTCCTCGTCGGTGTTTGGATCGCGTTCTGCGGTGAAGCTCGTCTCAGGCTGGTTCCATCGGCGCTGATACAATCGCAGACCGATGTGCTCCTCGTCGCGACGTTGGATCTCCAGAACATTGTAGGTGGGGACCCAGGCGAGGTCGCGGCGCTCGGGATGCATGGCGCCCGCGACAACACGAACCTTGCCATTGATCGCGTCCACCCGCTGGGCGTGCTTGTGCCCGAAGAGCTGGATGTGAACCATGGACTTCAGGTGGTCCTCCACGGGATCTTGGTCGAGGAGCCACTCAGGCGGGTGGTGACATAGCGTCAGGTGCAGGACGCCGTTTTCACGCTGCACACCAGCGTAGGCGGTCCCGAGGATCATCTTCCCCTTCTCGTCCTCAGCATTCGACACGTAGGCACTGCAGAGACCGCGCATGCGGATCGTCGTACCACACGAGAGACGGAGATCGCGCTGCCAGTAAGGCGCCTTGGCAGAGATCTCACACCCGTAGGGTTGAGCGAACACGTTGTACTCCGCCAATGGCGCAAGGAGCGCGTTCGCCGACTGGACGTCGGAGAAATACTCGCGCAGCTTCAAATCGATGGCGGGGCCAGCGAGGACACGGATGCTCTGGTGAAGCATCTTCGTGAACATGCCATTAGCGAGCTTCCGGTTAACGTCGTGATTGCCCGGAACGACGGAGACGTGTTGTTCCTCGCATCCGACGGCATCGCAGACCTTGCGCAGCCACTCGGCTGCGTGCTGATACTCCTCCTTCTTCCCCGAAAAGGCGATGTCGCCGGTGACCAACACGCCGGTGGCAGAACCCAGCCGCTTGGTCAACTCGGTGACGTCCCGGAGCAATTCGTCACGAACGTTCTGATCGACGTCGTGAACGTTCCCCGACGAGCCGGTGAAATGGATGTCCGAAAGGTGTATGAGGATGAGTTTTTCCATATAATCAGCCCCTCGAGACCTTCATCGCGGGGAGCTGAATCAATGCTGGGTAGGTACGTTCCCGCCGGGACTCCATCGCGCTTCTAATGCGGTGGGCAATACTGGCGGCTCTGCGCACGTACGATCCACCAGATGCGATTCGAAGTATAGTTTGGTCTGGCATCCTGTCCTCGATATGCATGGAACCCCCTCTCCGCCGGACCTGAGGACGCGGTTTGATATCGGGGGCTCGCTTTAGCGAACTCCCTGGGGTGCCTGGTTGGGCGAAGCGAGAGGAGGAACATGGTCTGCGTCTATTCCTTCGTCACCTATCCCGGTTCTACATAATTCGATTCCTTTGTGGCCGCATATAATGCGCAGCGCCTCAAATAATGCTGGATTCATTCGGTGTCCCGCGATGACGCGTGAAACAGGAGACTCCAGGCGATACCACTCATTTTCCTGAAGAATTCGCACTTCTTGTTCGTATTGCCACTCGTTGTATTTGGAAGACAGAACTTGCTCCGCCGCCTGAGAGGGGGAGAGTGTCCCATCAAACGCAACGTAGCCAAAAACTCCACGGTACTCGACATGTTTCACAAACGGTGATTCTTCTGGAAGCTCGACTTCGATGGCTAACCCATCGAAACCGGATGCGTAATGCGCCCAAAGCAAGTGACAATCGAAAGTCTTTGAAAGGGAGCAAACTTTCAAGCGCTTCTTCTGTCGAACAATTTCGTCAACGTCCTTTATATAATCGTGCTCGTCTGATGAGCGGTAGGAGTAGACGAACATCCCTTCCATCGGGTCGTTCAAGGTTCGCCAGTCCGAACAATACAACCGATTGTTGAAAATAATATCTAATGCAAACGGTATTTGGCTTGAAGCCCGGAATTTGTACGCCTTCATATATCCCAATGTATATAACGCATAACCCCTATTAAACGACCCCTCGCTGCCTTCGCTCTCCGGCATTGCGCATGCCTTACATGCGGTAGCATCTGTTCGCCTTGCGAACTAGGCTGAACCCTTCCATCACCTATGCAGGGCGTTAGGCGGTTCTAGTCCAAATACTATACCGGGAGACCGCTGAGAAAGGCAAAGCACTTTGGGTACCCACGTAGCTTTCACGCGGACTGGGGGGACTGGGGAGAGGGGGGACTGGGGCATAAGCGCTAACTTAAGTATTGACTGAGCACCCGGGTTCCGATACGCTTTAGGCCATGGAGGGTTCGGACCTCGAGCAAGAATGGGCTATCTTGGCCAGCATGTTGCCGCCGGGCTGGCGAGAAGCCGCACGCACGGATGGCGCACTCGTTCGTGCAAGAGAGATAGATTCTCCAGATACACTCCTCCGCTTGATTTTGCTGCATGCAGCGGCAGGGCTCTCACTTAGGCAGACTGTGGCCCGAGCCGAATTGGCTGGCCTTGCCAAGGTTTCAGACGTCGCTCTGTTCAAGAGACTCCGGTCTTCGGAGAGATGGCTTCGGCACCTTTCGCAAGGCCTATTGGAATCCTCTCCCCTTACGTTAACTCTTCCCGAGAAAATCGTTGGCTATCGCCTACGGGCCATTGATGCGACAACAGTGGATGAGCCCGGCGCCACCGGCACAAGTTGGCGGCTCCATTACAGCATCAGCCTACCGTCGTTGGAATGCGACTTTTTTGAGGTCACTGACGTTAAGGGCGGTGAGACCTTCCGACGGTTTCCGGCCAAGCACGGCGACATCGTGCTGGCAGACCGCGGATATTGCCATCGCCCCGGTGCGTCGGACATCATCGAGCGTGGCGCTCACGTGATCGTTCGTTTGAATTATCAGAATTTTCCGCTTCTGGACTCGTCAGGGAAAAAGTTTCCGATTCTGAGCCGGCTTGCTCGACTGAAAGACTTCAGGCCCGGAGAATGGGATGTTGCTTTTGAAGCCGAGGGAAAGCGCTACGCAGGGCGGATCTGCGCCATACGCAAGAGTGTGGCGGCAACAGAGCGCAGCCGAAGGGAAATCATTCGAGAGGCAGGCAGAAAGGGGAAAACCCCGAGCCAGGGGACGCTAGATGCCGCAGCGTTCATCTTTGTATTCACGACCTTGCCAACCCGAGAGTTTTCGGCAAGCGATGTGCTCAATCTTTATCGGGCGCGCTGGCAGATCGAGCTGGCATTCAAGCGACTGAAGTCACTCTTCGGAGCCGGGCATGTGCCAAAATACGACCCGGAATCGGCACGAGCTTGGATCCAAGCCAAGCTTCTGGCCGCACTGATGATCGAACGATTAGAGCAGGAAGCTGCTCATTTTTCCCCCTGGGGCTACTCACTCCCCTTGGCGTAGTCCCTGGAGAGAGTTTGTAGAAGCGAGAGATTCGTTTCTTTCCGTCATATCTTTCCCAATCAAGCCCTCTAGATATGTTCGGCTTGGCCACTGCCTTCCGAACATGCTCGCTGAAAGGCCTCGCAAAAGACGTCCTCAAATGGCATCCGCTTTGCTAAGTTAGCGCTTATGGGGGACTGGGGGGACGAAACAAGGGACAGGCAAGAACCTAGACAAAAGCCAGGGTTGCAGACCGCCGGCTGTTGGTTCTCTCCGCGGCTCCGCGCCTCCGCGTGGAATCGTTTTTAAGCGCCACTGCCCATGAAACGGGAGCGCACGGGGCGCTGGCCCTTCGACCCTTCGGCAAGCTCAGGACAGGCCAGCACAGGGCGAACGGTGGCGCCGGTCTGGCAGAGGCCGGGAGGGGGCTCAGGAGAGCTTGAATCCGTCGACGGCTTCGGAGAGGTGGGCGACGGCGTTGTTGACTTCGCGCAGCAGCTCGTCGAGGGCCGCCAGGCGGCGCTCGTTCTCGTGGAGCAGCGACTGGTTGTCCTGGATGGAACCCAGAACGGCTTCGCCTTCGTTCTTGAAGCGGGCCGCGCTGTCGCTGATGGCCGTCACGGCAGAGGAAAGGCGCTGCATGCCGTCGTTGATGCGGCGGTTGCCTTCGCCCTGCTCCTCAGAGCGGCGCAGGACGTTGGCGGCCAGCTCTTCCATGTTCGCAATGGCGCGCTGAATCTGGTTCGAGGCCGAGGCTTCCTGCTGCGTCGCCGAGGCGATCTGGTGGCTGATGTTGGCGACGCGCGTGCTCGATTCCGCCAGCGCCTGCGTGCTCTTCTTCTGCTCTGACATGGCCGTGGCGATGAGCTGGGCCATCTCTTCGCTGCGCACGCTCGTGTCGAAGATCTGCTTGAGCTTCTCGCGGGCCGAGGCGCTCTGCTTTTCGCCCTCGTCGACGATGGCCAGGCCGTTGCCGACCCGCTCTTCCGCACGCCGGGTCTCTTTCTGCACGCCCTGGACGAGCCCCTCGATTTCGCGCGTCTTGGCCGCCACCTGGCGGGCCAGATCACGGATGCCGTCGGCGACGACCGCGAAGCTCGCCCCCGATTCACCCGCCGCCGCCGCGATGATGGCCGCGTTGAGCGCGAGCAGGTTCGTCTTCTCGGTGACCTGGTTGATGACGGTGACGATCTCGCCGATCTCCTGGCTGCGGTTGCCGAGCTCGCTGATGACGTCGGCCGTCTCGCGCACGGCCGACTTGATGCGCCCCATGACGTCGCCGTTCTTCTGCACCGCCTCGAGCCCCTCGCGGGCGCTCTTGCTGACTTCCTTGGAGAGTTCGGTGCTGAGCTGCGCATTCCCCTCGACGTCGTTGACGGTCGTCGAGATTTCCTGCAGGGCCTGGCTCATGTCGTCGGTGTTGCGCGCCAGGTCACGCGAGCGGTCGGCGACTTCCGTAATCGAGCGGCTGATCTCGAGCACCGAGCTCGAGGTCTCGGCCACCGATTCGTTCAGGCGCGCGATGTGCTGCTCGACTTCTTCGATGGCGCCGCCAATCTGGAGAACCGACGAGCTGGTCTCCTGGGCGATGACGAACAACTCTTCCACACGGTGCTGAATGTCGGCCGTGCCGGCGTCAATCGTCTCCATGCTGCGGATGCTGCGCAGCATGGCCTCGTTCTGGGCGCGAATCGTCTGGGCGAGGGCGGTCGACTCCTTGCGCAGCCGCTCGGTGTGCCCCGAGACGCTGCCCGCCATCTCGTCGATGCGGCTCACGATGCCGCGCACGCCGTCGGTCATGTTGGCGAAGGCTTCAGAAAGCTTGCCCATCTCGTCGCGGACGCCGCCGCCGCTGCCGGCGTGCTGAAAACCGACCGTCAGATCGCCCGAGGCGACGCGCGACGCGTCGCGCCCCAACGTCTGCAGGGGGAGCTCGATGCCCTCGTGCACGATGTAATTCGTGAGCAGATAAAGGATGACGAGGGCCCCCAGCCCCACGAAGATGAGCGTGAGCAGGGTGCGCATCATCTTGCGGGCGAACCGCGTGTTGTCGAAGGCGATCTGGACCAGATACTCGCTGCCGGGGATCTGCGTGTAGACCTCGACGTTCTCGCCGGCGTCGACGAGAAAACTCTCCGACCCTCCGGCCTCGGTGGGCGCGACCCGTTTGCCCACCTCATCGACCAGGTGCGAAGCCACGATCAGGCCGTTCGGGCGGATAACGCGGGCGTGGCGCACGTTCTGATTGCCGTTGGCGAGCTTCTTCAAATCGAGCGAGAGAACTTCGAGGCTCGAATCTTCGGCCCCGAACATCTGCAGGCTGCTCTGCGCGCGCTCCCGCACCATGACCGCCAGGGCTTCGCCCTTCTCGCGCACCCCTTCGCGGAACTCGGAGCGCAGGATCAGGTAGAAGAAGACCATGATGAGCGCGAAGACGAGCGTCAACGCGATCGCCATGGATCGGAGAAAGCGGACCTTCAGGGAGTTCCCACGCATGGATATCCTTCGGAAGCAGCCCGTGAGCGGGGCTGTCTTAGTTTACCCAAGGGAACACCAAGGTTCAAACCGCCAAGGCCTTTGCTATAATAAAGGTTTGCCTTCAGGAAGACGCCATGCAGTTCCTCATTGACGCCACCGGATCTCCGGCCCTCGCCTGGGCCCTCGTCATCGCCATCGCGCTCGTCGTGCTCATCGCCATCGCCCTCTGGGTCAGGGCGTCGGCGCGCACCCGCCCGGGCGAGCCCGCCGTGGCGCGCAAGGGGCTCGACCTGCAGCTCGCGCGGGCGCGGGAGGGACTGCTCGGGCGCCTGCGCGAGGCCGTCAGCGGAGCCTCAGGGGCGGAACTGTTCTCCAACCTCGAAGAAGTTCTGGTCACGGCCGATTTCGGCCTCGACACCACCTCGGCCCTGCTCAAGAAGGTCAAGGAGAAGGATGCGGGCGCCGAGCACGTCGACGAAGCCCTGCGCGAGGCCATCCTCGAGATCTTCGACCGGGTGCAGCGCCCCTTCGAGCCCACCGCCAAGCCGACGGTCATCATGGTCGTGGGGATCAACGGGGTCGGCAAGACGACCAGCATCGGCAAGGTGGCCGCCCACTTCAGCCGCCAGGGGCGCACCGTGCTGCTGGGGGCGGGCGATACCTTTCGAGCCGCCGCCATCGAGCAGCTGGGCATCTGGGCCGAGCGCTCGGGGAGCGACATCGTGAAGGGCCAGCCTGAGGGTGACCCGGCGGCCGTCTGCTTCGACGCCGTGAAGGCCGGCCAGGCCCGCGGGGTCGATCTGGTGATCTGCGACACCGCCGGCCGCCTGCACACGAAGAGCAACCTCATGGAAGAGCTCAAGAAGGTCAAGCGGGTCATGGCCAAGGCGCTGCCCGAAGCGCCCCATGAGATCTGGCTCGTCGTCGACGCCACGACCGGCCAGAACGCCATGCAGCAGGCCCGCCTTTTCCACGAAGCCGTCGGCCTGACCGGCCTGGTCATGACCAAGCTCGACGGCACCGCCAAAGGGGGCACGCTCGTCGGCATGGTGCGCGAGCTCGACGTGCCCGTGCGCTTCATCGGCGTGGGCGAGACGATCGACGACCTGCGCCCCTTCGACCCGCGCGCCTACGTCGAAGCCATCCTCGGCGAAGAGTAACCGCGCCGCTTTTCATCCTGCCGCCGGGTCTGATAGACTCTGGCATGCCTTGGAAAGCGCTTGCTGTCCTCCTGATCTGCCTGGCGGCCGCCGAGCCCGCGTCTGCCGCAGACAAACCTGCCGAGCCGGTCCCCAGCCTGAGCGGGCTCGACCCCGCGCTCGTGAAAAGCATCGATATGCTGGCGGCCTACGTCGTGCGGGCCGTGGGCAAGGCCGATGTGCCCGTGGGCATCGCCCGATTCGCCAATCTGGGCGACGAGGCCCGCAAGCTGCGCATCGGCGAGACCGTGAGCGCCTTTCTGCAGCAGCGCCTCGCGGCGAGCAAGCAGGTGCAGCTTGCCGAAATCGAGGACATCGACCGCATTCTCGAGCAGATCAAGCTCGGCAAGCTGGGGCTCGTCGACTCGGCCTCGGCCGTCGAGGTGGGCAAGCTGGTCGGGGCGCGCATCATGGTCTCGGGCACGGTCGTGCCGGTCGGCGAATCGTACCAGATCGCCATCCGCCTGAACGACGTCGCCACCGGGCGCACGCTGGGCGCCACGACGGTCGAGATGCCGCGCCGGCTCATGATCGCCTTGACGCGTGACATCTACAACCTGCACCAGGGCTGGTACGAAGCGCCCATGCGCTCGCTGCTCGTGCCGGGGTGGGGCCACTTCTACAACGAGCGGCCGGTGCGGGGATCGTTTTATCTCACCGGCGCCGTCGCCCTGTTCGCGGGGGCCGGCTATTCAGCCTTCGCCGCCGACGCCCGCCTTGCAGACTACCGGCTGGCCGGACGCGACGAAGCCGCGGCGCGCTACGGTGATTATCAGCAGGCGGTGCGGCGCACGAACCTGCTGCTCGGCCTCGGCGCGCTCATCTGGACCGTCAATGTGCTCGATGCCGGCATCAGCGGACCGGCCGGCGAAGAATGGTCGGTGGCGTTCGGCCCCGGCCTCGACGACCTGTCGGGGGAGGTGAGGCTTGCGTATCGTTTCTGATGGCTTGCGGAATGCGGGCTTGTGCCTCCGCCGGGGCTTCCTCGGACTTTCGCTTATGGGCCAGTCCTGTCCAGACCGGGTTCACCGGGTGACCGTTCGCCCTGAGGAGCCGGGCCTTGGGAATCGAAGCCCGATGCAGCGCCATGGTATCGCAAGGAGCTCCAATCCGGCGTCTCGAAGGGCCGGAACCGCTCGAACGGCGCGTTCGGGGCTTGAAAACACGCAATCGGCTCAGGCTGTGAGCAAGTTCTTGCAGACGTTCTGGCCCCTCGACAAGCTCGGGGCGAACGGATCTCGTGCCGGTTTCCTCTTGTGGACAGTCGTGTTCCTGTTCCTCGCTTCCTGTTCGGTGGCCGATCGCGACAATCCGCTCGACCCCGAGTACCAGGGCCCGCGCGGCCACGTCGGCGGAAGGGTGGAACTGTTGAGCGGCGCCGCGGTGACCGTCGCCGACGGCCGCATCACGGTCGACTATGGCGGCGCCTTCATCCGCGTGAGCGAGATGCCCGAGCTGGTCACGACCTCGAGCGCCGACGGCGGGTTCGTCCTGACCGATGTCCCCACCGGTTCCTGGTCGCTCTCGATCACTGCCCCCGGCTACGTGTCGGCCGCCGTCAACGCCGTCGTCGTCCTGGCCGACCGCAGGACACAAGTCGAGGCCCCCGTGCGCTTGCAGGAGGATATCGAGGGCGATCTTCTGTTCGGCAGCCGGCGCAGCGGGTTCCCCGGCGTGTTCCGCGCCGACGCCGGCGGCACGCGCATCGAATCGCTGACGCCGCTCCCGTTCGTCATGGACGCGTGCCGCTACATGCAGGTGGGCGAACGCGGCCTGCTCGCCGTGCGCAGCTCGTACTTTGCCTACAAGGACGAAGACGGCTACCGCGAAGCTTCGGGCGTGGCCGTGTTTCAGTATCCGGAACTCAAACCGGTGACCCTGATCGAATCGGGCGACAAGCTCGATCGCCCGGCGCTGATGCCCGACGGCGACCTGATCGTCGAGGTGCACGAGGGCGAAGACGTCTACCTTGCCCGCATTCCGCCGCGCTCGGTTCTGCGGGCCGCGACGCTCGACAGCCTCGAAGAGTTCCGCATCCGCCTCGACGGCGCGACGCCGCTGGGCGCCCCCGGTCCGTCGCAGAAGGAGTACAGCCCGACCGTGAGCCCCGACGGCCGGCTCGCCTTTCTGCGCTCGCGCGAGCTCTCGGGCAGCGGCGATACGCCCCTTTTCGAGATTGTCGTCGACGATCGCAGCGCCGAGGGTAAAGCCGTATTTTCCGTCGCCCTTTCGACCCTGCTCGAGGATCTCTCGGACAAGGGATACTTCGACATTGACGGCAACGGCAACGACGACCTCGAGAAGTTCGGCGTCCTGCTGCAGGGGTACTTCCGCGGTTGGATTCCGCCCATGTTCGCGGGGGTCGACTGGTCGCAGCCGCTCAGTCTGAGCGGCATTTCGACCGAGGCGCAGTTGAAGGCGCTCCTGCTCGATTATCTCGAAGGCGAGCAGCCCGACGGCATCGACTTCAACGTGCTCGCCTTTCTGCTGCAGATGCTCGATCTGGCGACGCTGCGCGACCTGAGCTGGCTCCCGGATGGAAAATCGCTCGTCTACGTGGATCGGTATGACAGCCTGCCGCGCGTGCAGCGCGAGCTCACGATGCCAATCACGAATGCCCTGGCCCCGGTGACCGACGCGGCCGCGTCGCCGCTTCTGAACCCCAAGACCGGCCGGCCGACGGCGTACTACTTCGACCTGAACGGCAACGGCGTCTGGGAATACGGCTTCGACCAGCCGTTCTGGTACGACGATCGCTCGAGCTACGTGCCCGCGCTCACGCTGACGCAGAATCCGTTCGAGGTGCAGACGCTGCGCCGCATCGCGGCCGACGCCCCCGGTGACGAGCGCGGCAGCGTTCTCTATCAGGGCTCGGGCGACGAGTTTCTCTTCAGCCCGACCGTGTCGCCCGACGGCAAGCGCGTGGCCATGGCCGTCGGTCCGGTCAAGCAGCTGTTCGACACGTTCAACCTGTTTCCCATCATGACGAAGGGCGACATCCTGACGGTCGATCCGCGCAACTCCTACGTCACCCGCATCACGCAGGACGGCCTCGACAACAAGCCCCCGTGCTGGGTTCCGCGCTGACCCCGAACCGCTGTAGCGGCCCCCACCTGGTGCACATCGTGAACCATGGCTCCCCGAGGGGAGCAAACGGGAGCTGAAGCGTGAGCTCTGAGCCCTGAAGGGGCGACGGCTGTCTGCCCAGGGCAGGGCCCTGGGTGGCGGCAGGAATTCGCGATTTTTTTTCTTTTTGCTCTTCCCGCGAGCGCCGGCGAGCAGCGTACACCGCTGTCGCGGCCCCCACCTGGTGCACCTTGTGAAGCATGGCTCCCCGAGGGGAGCAACTTGTGATTGCCGTGCGGAAGGGCCCGCTGTCGCGGCCCCCACCTGGTGCACATCGTGAACCATGGCTCCCCGAGGGGAGCAACTTGTGATTGCCGTGCGGAAGGGCCCGCTGTCGCGGCCCCCACCCGGTGCACCTTGTGAAGCATGGCTCCCCGAGGGGAGCAAATTGTGATTGCCGTGCGGAAGGACCCGCTGTCGCGGCCCCCACCCGGTGCACCTTGTGAAGCATGGCTCCCCGAGGGGAGCAACTTGTGATTGCCGTGCGGAAGGACCCGCTGTCGCGGCCCCCACTCAGTGCACATCGTGAACCATGGCTCCCCGAGGGGAGCAAACCGGCGCTTCGCGATGACAAATGACAGATCGCAGATGGCTCCTCGCGATGACAAATGGCAGATCGCAGATGGCAGATTCCGGCAAGTACCCGGTTTCACCTGAGCCCTGCCGGGTAGCCCGTGGACCACTTCCCGATCATGGATTGCAGGCCGTGGATAGACTTCCCGTTTCCCTGGAGCCCTGAAGGGGCGACGGCTGTCTGCCCAGGGCAGGGCCCTGGGTAGCGGCAGGAATTCCCGATTTTTTTTCTTTTTGCTCTTCCCGCGAGCGCCGGCGAGCAGCGTGCACCGCTGTCGCGGCCCCCACCCGGTGCACCTTGTGAAGCATGGCTCCCCGAGGGGAGCAAACGGGAGCTGAAGCGTGAGCTCTGGGACGCAGTTGCCTACGATGTTCCCTCGGGTCACGCGGGGGCCCATGCATTCCGGAGGGAAGCTCCTCGCTGGCCCGGGACGTGAGTCCCAGGATCATCGCGGCGTAGACGCGTTCCCCCGGGCTCGGAAGCGCCGGCACGGCGCGCGCGAGCCGTCCTTCGGGCCCCCAGCAATCCCATCCCGGTGTCCTCTTGCCCGCTTACGCGGCCGAATCATGGATCGCAGCCCGGGGACCCCTTTCCCGAGCTTTGGAATGCCGGCCGTGGATGGACTGCCCGTCTTCCTGGAGCCCTGAAGGGGCGACGGCTGTCTGCCCAGGGCAGGGCCCTGGGTAGCGGCAGGAATTCCCGATTCCTTTCTTTTGCTCTTCCCGCGAGCGCCGGCGAGCAGCGTGCACCGCCCCCACCTCTTGCGCCACGCATGGCAGAAGGATTGGGAAGCTGACGGAATTCAGACCGTCGTCGCGAGCGACAGGCGGATCGTCTGGATGATGCTCTCGGCCTGCGAGCCGAAGGGGAGCTGCTTGCCGTTCAGGTGCGTGATCGGGGCGGCGTCGATGAGCGAGTTCGTGACGAAGGCCCCTTCGCAGTGGTTCTGCAGGTCGTCGACGTTGAAGACGCCATACTCCACGGGCACGCCGATTTTGCCCGCCAGCCGGATGACCGCGTCCCGGGCCGTGCCGGGCAGGATCCCCATCTCGAGCGGCGGCGTGATCAGTTTTCCGTCCCGGAACGCGAAGATGTTCGTCGTCGCCCCCTCACGGATGTTGCCGATCATGTCGACGAAGAGGGCTTCGTCGTAGCCGCGCCGCTCGGCTTCCTGAATGCCCCAGAGCGAAGGAAGGTAGTTCAGCGTCTTCAGATGCGGAAACGTGCGCCGGATCTCGGGCGAGAGGGTGAACGCCTTCATGCCCCGGCGCCGCCGGTTCACCGTCTCGGGGAGCGGGCGCGCCACGATGAGCGTGTTGCCCGGCTGGTTGCGCAGGCTCATGGCGGCCAGGCCCCCCGTCAGCGTGATGCGGATGTAGCTGTCGGTATACGTGAGCCCGTTCTGCTCGAGCAGGCTCGCGATTGCGTCGGTCCAGAAGGCGAAATCCATCTCGACCTGGATCCCGAGAAAGTCGGCTCCCAGAAAGAGCCGCTCGAGATGCCGCTCGAGGCGGATCACCTGTCCGTTGACGCCGCGCATCGTCTCGAATAGCCCGAAGCCATAGAGCAGGCCGCGGTCGTGGTGGCTGACCTTGCACTGGGCCGATTCGAGAAGACCGCCGTTGAAGAAAACGTACTCCTGCACGCGATCACCGTAAAGGGTACTACTATAGCAATGCAGGCGACTGCTTTCAATCGGACGGGGGCCGAGCCCGGTCTACCGCCCGGTCGGTCGAACTGTTACCATGACGGCAGTTCGCGCGGCGCCTGCCCGGCGCAGGCTGTCGCACGCGCATGCAGGGGTTATCCATGACGCCGACCGAATCCAGCACCCGCCGCCCCACCGTCGACGAAGTCTCGTTCGCCGCGCTCTACCGCAAATCGGAGTATCCGGTCGACACCGGCGACGGCTGGCGGCTCATGATCACCCGCTACGAACCGGTGCGCCAGTCCTTCGACCAGCCGCTGTTCATGCAGCCGATCATGCTCGTGCACGGCTTCACCCAGAACCGTCACTGCTGGAGCGCGGGCGAGTTCGTCAAGAACCTGCTCTACTTCGGCTTCGACGTGCACATCGTGGAACTGCGCGGGCATGGCCGCAGCTCGCGCAAGCTGCAGTTCGACCTGCAGAAACGCGAGGGGCGACCCCTGCCGGCCGACATCGACTTTGACTGGGACCTCGATTCCTATTTCCTCTACGACCTGCCGGCGACCGTGGCCGCGGTCAAGAAGACGACCGGATTCGAGAAGGTCTTCTACTGCGGCCACAGCATGGGGGGCATGCTGGCCTACGGCTACGCGGGGCTGCACGACGACTTCAAGGGGATCATCACGATCGGTTCGCCCAGTCAGCTCGGCAAGGGATTTCTCCCGATTCGCCTCGTGGCCGAAGCCGACCGGCTCACCCCGGTCGCCCTCGAGGGGCTCGCCGTGGCCGACCGCGTGCGCCAGGCGCTCGGCAACCGTAAGCGGCGCAAGACCGAGGCACTCAAGATTCGCTACCTGCCGTTCGACTTCCTGCTGCGCGTCTGGGGAAATCTGTTTTCGGGCGAAGGGCGCATGGGGATGAACTGGGTGAACGCGCGCCTGCGTTTTCTCTACAATCCCGACCGTACGCCGTCGGAGGCGATCTTCTGGCTGCTCACGTGGGGCGGCGAGAAAGAGCCGCTCAAGGTGACGCGGCAGTTCGCGCGCTGGATTCGCGAGGGGGCGCTGATCTGTTACCGCACCGGCTACCGGTTCAGCACCAACTTCTCGCGCATCGACGTGCCCATGGCCATCATTTTCGGCGACGAAGATCGGCTGGCCAACCTGGCGAGCACGCAGCAGATCTATCGGGCCGTGAACTCCGAGTACCTGCTCTGGCGCCCCGTGCGCGGCAACTCGCACATGGAGCTCACGATGGGGCACGATATCCGCCAGATCTGCTACGACATCAAGAACCTGGCGGAATATGCCGTGACCCACGAAGCCCGCACCCCTTCGCTCCCCAAGCGTGAGGGCGAACCGGTGCGCACCGACGCGGCGAGCCGGCGCGTGCGGCGCCTGCGCATCGTGCGCTGAACCCGTCGTTCCGGCCTCGCGCCGGACGGTTCCATCAACTCAGGGCTGTTTCGACCGCGGGGGCCGTCTCGGGTGCCGGCGCCGACTCTCCGTGCCAGCGGCGCAGAAAGCGCTCGTACGACACGTTGAACTCTGCCCCCAGCAGCACGGCCAGCGACGTCAGGTACATCCAGATGAGCAGCAGGATGGCGCCGGCCAGCGTGCCGTAGGTGGCGTTGAGCTGGCCGAACCGTTCCACATAGAGGCTGAAGCCGAACGACATCGTCAGCCACATGAGGGTGGCGAACAGGGCCCCCGGCCAGACGGGATAGTGCCACTCGCGGCGGCTCACGTCGGGCCCGACCCGGTAGAGCAGGGCGAGCACCGGCGTGATCATGATGATGCCGAGGGGAAAACGGATGGCGCGGAAGAGGAGCACGAAGGCGTCGCCCAGGCCGACGACGTCGAAAACCCGCGCCAGCAGCGGGGCGAAGGCGACGCTCAGAAACGCGGCCACCATGACGCCCCCCGTGCAGAGCACGAGCAGCACCCCGAGCAGGCGGGTGCGCACCCAGCCGCGGCGGTCGGGGGCTCCGTAGGCAACAATGGTCCCCTTCACATAGGTGGCGAAGACCCCCGAGGCGGGCCAGAGCAGAAAGAGCAGCGAGAGCGAGATGTCGCGGTGCGGGTTCAGCGGACGCAGCCGCACGAGGGCTTCCTGAATCGTCTGCACGGTCACGGCGGGCATGAGCCGCGAGAGAAACTCGATGAAGCCGCCGCTCAGGGTCGGGTCCTGCCCGAGCAGCCCCATGGCGATGACGAGCAGCAGCAGGGCGGGAAACAGCGCCAGCGCGAACGAAAAGGCCGCTTCGGCCGCGTGCGAAAAACTGTCGTGCCGCCAGAGGGCGCGCCCGGTCTCAATGAACAGGCGCACGGCGGCCCGCGCACGGCGGGTGCGGAAGTGTCGGACGACGGTCTCTTCTTCGAGCAGATCCATGGAATTGCGATGATCCGGTCGCCGCAACGCAAAGCAGAGCCCGGAAATCCAATCTATCGCAAACCCCTGTTTTCCTCCACAAAATCTATCGCCCCCGGCGAATCGAGCGCCTCGCAACGCTATCGCCCGCACGCCGGTCGGTCAGGCTGTACCCCGGGTCCGGCGCAGCCAGCGCGCGAACGAGGCGTTGAACTCGGCCCCGGCCACGACGGTGAGCGAAGTCAGGTACATCCAGAGCAGGAGAATGATCAGGCTGCCGAGGGCGCCGTAGGTCTTGTTGTAGTTGGCGAACTCCCTGAGGTAGTAGGAGAACAGGCTCGACACGGTGATCCAGAGAAAGGTCGCCACCATGGCGCCGGGCACGATCTGCGAGCGGGGATGGTCGCGGCAATCGGGTCCGAAGCGGTAGACCAGCACGAAGAGGGGGGTGACGAGCAGAATGGCGAGCGGATAGCGCAGGATCTCGACCACGGTCACCCAGACGTGCCTGAGGCCGAGCCCGGTGGCCAGTTCGGCCGCGAGGGGCGCCACGATCACTCCGAGAAAGGCCAGGATGCCGAACACGGTGGTGAGCAGAACGAGGCCGATGGCGATCAGGCGGTTCTTCCAGAACGGCCGGCGGTTGGGGGCCTCATAGGCGCGCATGGTCGCCTTGATGAAGGCGGCGAAGACCCGCGACGCGGGCAGCAGAACGAGCGCCAGGCTGGCGATGAGCTGCAGCTCCAGGTGCGCTTCGCCGAGGTTGCGGATGTAGTCGGTGATGAGGCGCTTCGATTCGAGCGGCAGAAAGGGGTCGAGAAAGAGCACCAGCCGCTCGCGGAACCCCGGATCGCGCGTGATGATGCCGAACAGGGTGACGAGAAAGAGCAGGAGGGGAAACAGGCTGAAGGCGAAGTTGAACGCGGCCTCGGAGGCGAGGCCGTTGCCGTCGTCGCGGCGCCAGCCGCGGGCGGCGTCGTGCAGTACCCAGGCGAGATCGCGCAAGCGCATGCCAGCTCCCGTTGTGCCCGGCACGCCGCTCCGTTTACAATGCGGTATCGGGCCATGCGCATCGTTACCCTGCTTTTCGCCATCCTGCTTTGTTCCGCCTCGTCGGCCGGGGCCGACGTCCTGTTTCGCTTCGGCTACGGTTCGCACGAAGATCGCGACGGCGACTCCCGGCCGGTGGTGAGCCTGGATGCCCGCTACCGCGCGGGCACGCCGGTCTCGGTGGGCCTCGGCGGGGCATGGATGGACGACTCGGGCGGCGCGCCCGCATACACCCAGTATCGCATCGAAGCGGGGGCCGACTACCACTTCGGCGGCTGGTGTCTGCTGCCGCTCGAAATCGTGCCCGGATTCGGCGTAGAATACGTCCTGCGCCGCGGTGGCCCCGACCCGGACGAGGCGGTGGGCGTGTTCGGCCACGCCCTGGGCATGGTCACCCTGTTTCCGGCCCTCTCGGCCGGCGGCCGTTTCCGCATCGGGTGGAACTCGATGACCTCCCGCAGCGAAGAGCTCGCCGTGGTGGTCCAGGTGCGCCTCTGAACGATTGACGAATTACGATTGACGATTGACGATTTCCCCGAGGGTCGCGGTCCCCACCTTGGCGCCTGATGGAATCAGGGCTCCCCCGGGGGAGCACTCAGTGTACGCCGTGCCTGCTGACCCGCAGTCGCGGCCCCCACCTTGCGGAACCATTGGCGCAAGGCTCCCCGAGGGGAGCATCCTGTGAGTACCGTGCCTGCTCGTCGCTCTTGTTTCAAATCGTCAATCGTAAATTGTCAATCGTCAATTCACGCGACGTCTTTTTTCGGCGGTTCCGCCGGAGCCGGCTTGCGGGGGGCGCGGCGGGTGATTCCCCCCAGGAGGGTGTCTTCGCCGGCGTTGTCGGGATTCACGATGCCGCCCGAGATGATGACCTTGAAGGCGTCTTCGACGCTCATGCGCAGGGGAACGATCTCGTCGTCCGGCACGATGAGCAGAAAGCCGCTCGTCGGGTTCGGCGACGTCGGCACGAAGACGTGCAGAACCCGCTTGTGGGTGAAATCCTGAATCTCACCCTGCGCCGCCCCGGTCAGAAAGCCGATGGAATAGATCCCCTTGCGCGGATACTCGATCAGCACGACCTTGCGGAAGTTCTGGCCGCTCGAGACGAACGTGTGCAGCGTCTGCTTGACCGTCTTGTAGAGGCCGCGCACGACCGGGATGCTGCTCATGGCCCGGTCGCCGGCGTCGTAGGCATAGCGCCCCATGACGTTGCTCATGAAGGCGCCGACCCCGAGCACGAGCACGAACGTGATGACCGCGCCCACGCCCGGGATGGGCACGTAGGTCTGCGGCCGGTACGTCTCGGGAATGCCCGCAAAGAAGCCGTCCACGAAATCGAGCACCCCCATCAGCACCCAGATGGTGATGAAGGCGGGCACGATGACCAGCAGGCCGGTCAGAAACCAGCGCTTGAGCCGGGCCTGGGCGCTTTCGCGCTGGGGAACTTCGGCGGAAGACGGTGCGTCCATAGTCCTCAAAAGCGGTCGTTCAAACGACCGCGTGCAGATGACCGAGCGGAACCATTTCGTTCTTTTCGTCGACGAAAACGATGCGCGGCTTGTGGCGTTCGACTTCGGCCTGGTCGAGCTGGCAGTAGCTGACGATGATGACCAGGTCGCCCTTGTGCACGAGCCGGGCGGCCGCGCCGTTCAGGCAGATCTCGCCGCTGCCGCGCGGCCCTTCGATGACGTAGGTCTCGAAGCGGGCGCCATTGTTGATGTCGAGTATGCCCACCTTCTCGAATTCCACCAGATCAGCCGCGTCCATGAGGTTGCGATCGATCGTGATGCTCCCTTCATAGTGAAGGTTGGCGTCGGTGACGGTGGCACGGTGGATCTTGCTCTTGAGCAGTTCACGTTGCACGGGTAACTCCTTCGTTGCGATCTGCCGGCCCGGAGGCAAGCGGGGCAACCAGCGTGAGGTTGTCGATGAGCCGGGTGGTGCCGATGCGCGCCGCAACGAGCATGACGGCAGTCTCCTCGAGAACGCCGATGCGCGCCAGACTGCGCGGATCGACGAGATGAACGTAGTCGACCTGGGCGTCGACTTCGGACAGGCGGTGCAGGACGATGCCGATGAGCTCCTCCGCCGTGCGGAGGCCGCGGGCAACGGCTGCTTCTGCTTCCCGGAGGCCGCGGGAGAGGGCGAGTGCCCGATCCCGTTCCCCGGGAGAAAGGTATTTGTTGCGGGAGCTGAGGGCGAGGCCGTCGGCTTCGCGCACGGTGGGCACGCCCACGATGCGGATGCCGAAGTTCAGATCGCGCTCGAGCTGCCGGATGACGGCGAGCTGCTGAAAGTCTTTCTCGCCGAAGAAGGCCATGTCGGGGCGCACGGCGTGAAAGAGCTTCGTCACGACGGTGGCCACGCCTCGGAAGTGTCCCGGGCGGTCGGCGCCGCAGTGATCCTGGCTCAGTTCGCTCACGTCGACCCAGGTCTGCGCCCCGGCCGGGTACATCTCGGCGACGGAGGGAAAGAAGACGGCGGCCACCCCCTCGCGGGTGCACAGGGCGCGGTCGCCCTCGGGGTTGCGCGGATACTTGTCGAAGTCTTCGGTCGGGCCGAACTGGGTCGGATTGACGAAGATGCTCACGACGACCCGGTCGCATGCCTTGGCGGCTTCGCGCATGAGCTGGGCGTGCCCGTCGTGCAGAAAGCCCATCGTCGGCACGAAGCCGATGCGGTGCCCCGCCCGCCGCGCGGCGTCGCTCCAGGCCTGCATTTCTGCGATGGTTTCCAGAACGTGCATCGGCTTACTTGTAGCTGTGCTCAGGGTCGGGAAAACGGCCGGCGCGCACGTCGTCGATGAAGGCCGCCGTCGCGTCGCGGGTGGCCACCCCGAGTTCTGCATACCGTTTGACGAACCTGGGCGAGAGGTCGCCGAAGAGGCCCAGCAGGTCGTAGCAGACCAGCACCTGGCCGTCACAGTCGACCCCGGCGCCGATGCCGATGGTGGGCACCGAGACGGCCGCCGAGATTTCGCGCGCCAGCTCTGCCGGCAGCCCTTCGAGCACGAGCGAGAAGACTCCCGCTTCTTCGAGCAGGCGGGCGTCGCGCAGCAGCTGCGAGGCCTGGCCGGGGTCGCGCCCCTGCACCTTGTATCCGCCCATGCGGTGCACGCTCTGCGGGGTCAGTCCCAGATGCCCCATGACGGGAATGTCGGCGCCCACGAGCCGGCGCACCGCGTCGAGGATGGGCGCGGTAGCCCCTTCGACCTTCACGGCCTCGGCCCCCGCCTGCAGCAGGCGGCCGGCGTTGCGCAGGGCGTCTTCGGGCGAGACCTGGTAGCTGAGAAACGGCATGTCGGCGACGAGAAACGCGCGCTTGCGTCCCCGGGCGACGGCCTGCACGTGGTAGGCCATCATGTCGACGGTGACCGTGAGGGTCGTGTCGTGGCCGCAGATGACGGTGCCGAGCGAATCGCCAACGAGCAGCATGTCTGCCCCGGCGTCATCGAGCAGGCGCGCGAAGGTGTAGTCGTACGCCGTGAGCACGACGATCTTCTCGCGCCGCTCTTTCATGGCGCCGAAGTCGAGGATGGTGCGCTTGGCGCCTGTCGAACCGGCCGGACGTGCACTCATGGCAACCCTGCGGTACGAAAAAACCCTCGCCTGGAGAAGGGAGGGTTTTCGGCACACGCAAGGCGGGGCCACCGCTTGCGGCTTGCGTCACCCGTCCCGGTCTGCCCACCTCGGCAGCTCCAAGCGGTATCGTATCGACTCCTGCGGCTCCATCGGCGGTTGGACCTCGTCTCGCGGGTATCCTCCGCAGCCGACTGGGAATCGATGTTCGTTCGACGTTAAGGGTATCAGGATTGTAATTGTTCTGTCAAACGGCCGGTCGGCAACCAGAGCGGCTGGGGGAATTACGAGTGGCGAGTGACGAGTGACGAGTGACGAATTTTTCAGCAAGGGACACGGGAACCGATGGCGGGTTCGTGTCTCCTCGGCGCTCGGCGCTTGGCACTTGGTGCTCGGTGCTTGGCGCTTGGCGCTCAGTGCCTGGCGCTCGGAATTTTCCGCGTCCCCAGCGACCAGTGCCCAAGTTTTACCTGAGATATCAGCTGGTAGTCTGCTGAAATCAAAGGGTTTTCTAGTTTTCCACGGGAAGCAGCTGCTCGACCCGGTCGTCCTTGACGTACATGACGACGCCGTTCGAGAGATAGATCTCGGCGCGCAGGGTGACCCGCTCGGTATAGGGGCGGCGGAAGAGGAGAAAGTCGCGCTCGACCGGTCGCGTATACTGCACCGCGTAGACGAACAGATCCGGCTTCGTAACGTATGGTGTGCCCAGCAGGGCGACCACCTCGCCGGCCGTCGTCTTCTGCCGCTCGATGGCAGAGACCTTGGTTTCGGGGAACACGGATCCCTGTGCGACCGTCCAGTCGCCCCCCGGCCGCGTGCATGCAGCCGAAGCCAGACCCAGGGTGAGCAGAAAAGAGAACCGGAGACTCATGGGGCTACAGGGTACCAGAGCCCGCACGGCAATTCATGACGTTGCGGCCGTCTTGCCGCATGTGCCCTGACTACGACGACCGGGGAGCCGGTTACAGGTTCGCTTCGAGGAAATCGGTCTCGCGAGCCTGCAAGGATTCGGCCTGGGCGAGAAAGCCCCGGTAGGCCGCATTCACGCGCCCCGAATAGATGCCGTACGGGCGAAAGCCCCGCGACATCTTCTCTTCGAGCAGGGTAGGCCCCATGTTGTAGGCGGCCAGGGCCAGGTCGAGGTTGCCGAAGCGCTCTTCGAGCCGGCGCAGGTAGAAGAGGCCGAGCTCCACATTCAGCTCGGGCTGGTGCAGGCTCTCGACCCCGCGCCAGGGGAGGCCCGCATCCCGGGCCAGCGCTTCGCCGACAAAGGGCATGATCTGCATGAGCCCCCTCGCTCCCACGCTGCTTACGGCCCGGTTGTTGAACGAGCTCTCGGTGTCGATGAGTCCGGCGACAAAGAAGGGGTCGTACCCGTACTGGCGGCTCAAATCGACGATGAGGTAGGGGAGGGAGCCTTTTTCTTCAGGGGTGAGCGACGTGCGGTACGAACCGATGATTTCACGCAGCGCTTCAACCTCGAACTCGCGGCGCGGGTCTTCAGACACGAGCGGCGCCGGCATCTCGACCGCATCGCTGGCGCCGGCAGGCTCGTTCTGGAGCGCAGACATGATCCAGACGGCCCCCGAAAGGGAAGCCAGCCAGAACGTGAGCGTTCGCTTTCGCATGCGTGGCAGAGTCATCGTAAATTCCTCCTCCCCCTGCCCGGCGGCCACCGGCCGGCCGAGCCTTCACCTGAACTCAACGGTAGCACCGACTGGATAATTTGTCAATGTGTTTTGCCGCGCCGCGTCGAGATCGCATAACGTGTTGAAAAGGCTGGGGAATATGCCGCGCGTGTTTTTGGATTCCCCCGCCGTTTCGGCCGGATTTCCGGTGGTGCGTCATGGGCGGGCGGCAGGGGCGGACGGGCAGGGGCAAGTGCTGAATCCATGATTGGCGGAAACGAGGGTTTCCGTCAAGGAAGGGGGCGGCGCGTCGGCCGTCGGGGCAGAAGTCGAACCGGTACGGCGGCCCGGCGCCCGCGGGAATTCCCCGCAAAAAAAAGCCCCGGGTTTCCCCGGGGCATCTGGTGAAGCCTGCTCAGCTCGCGAAGGGTGCCGCGGCGGCTTCCATCGCGCTCCCGAAGGGTCGCGCCTGCGACATGTCGTTGATTTCGGACCACTTGGCCACGATGTCTTCGGGGGTGATGTCCTTGGAGGTATCCAGGCGAACCCCCTTGCCCTCTTCGATCTGGACCCGGCTGTAGTAGCCGCCGCCCACTTCGTAGATAGCGCCGCTGTCGTTGAACTGCTCGCTGGCCAGGTAGGTGACCAGGGCCGAAACGTACTCGGGCTTGAGCATGGCGAGCACGTCGGGCGGCATGACGGTCTCGGTCATGCGGCTGGCGGCGAGGGGGGCGATGGTCGCCACCTTGATGTTCTTGCGTTCGCCTTCGATTTTAATGGCGTTCGCAATACCCACGATGCCCAGCTTGGCGGCGGCGTAGTTGACCTGGCCGAAGTTGCCGTAGAGGCCGGCGGCCGAGGTCGTGAAGATATAGCGTCCGTACTGCTTTTCCTGCATGTAGGGATAGGCGGCCTTCGAGACGAGGTACGAGCCGGTCAGGTGAACGGCAATGATCTTGTCCCAGTCTTCCTGCGTCATCTTGTGAAAGGAGATGTCGCGCAGAATGCCGGCGTTGTTGACGACGATGTCGATCTGGCCGAACGCGTCGATGGCCGTCTTGATCATGTTGGCCGCCCCTTCGGGCGACGACACGCTGTCATAGTTGGCCACGGCTTCGCCGCCCAGAGCCTTGATCTCGTCGACGACCTTGTCGGCGGCCGACTTGTCGGCCCCTTCGCCCTTGAACGAACCGCCGAGATCGTTGATGACGACCTTGGCGCCGCGCTTGGCGAAGGCGAGGGCATGCGAACGGCCGAGACCGCCGCCGGAACCGGTGATGAGGGCTACACGTCCATCGAGGCGAACTTCACTCATACGCTTGAGTCCTTACTTAAGGGTTGAATAACCGATTGGATTCCGCCATTGGGAACCGGCGGAGACAGCGTTGCGCGCCCCGCGGGAATGGAGAGCGACACGGCGCGTTACCGAAGAAAAGTACCAGATGTCGACTGAACGGTCAACCATCCGGTAGGCAACCCCCGAAGGTGCGCACTGGAGAGCGGAGCGTACAGGGGGTAAACTTAGGGAACCTTTTGCACGAACTCGTTTGGAGGTTTCATGTTGACCCAGCTTCTACTTGCAGCGCTCGTGGTTGCCGCCGCGCCCGCGGGTACGTCCGTTCCGCAGGGACAGGAAACGGTTGCCATCGGGCAGCGCGAGGCCTGGCGGGCCACCGCCGCGCAGCCGCTCGAAGTCGCGGTCGCCGGTACCGGTAAGCTGCGCATCTCCTATTACCCGCTACTCGACGCCGCGCGGCCCGATGCCCCGTACAAGCTGATCGTGACGCACAAGGGGCGGCGCTCTGCTCTCAACGTGCCGGTTCGTGCGAGCGCCGCGCGGGCGGGTGCTTTGACGATTGGCCAGCCCGTCGCGTTTGCGCTGAGCGTCAGCGACGGTGATCGCCTGCGGTTCGAGCCGCAGGGCTCGGCCACCGGCGGCGCGCTTCTCTGGAGCTGGTCTGAAGGGGGCCCCGCGGCCGCACCCGCAACGGCCGGGGCGCGAGACGCCCGCGACACCGAAGACGAGGCCGATGCCGAGGAAGAAGATGCGGATGACGCGCCGCGAAACGACTGGGCCCGCAGCAAGACGCTGGCGGCGCTCGCGGCCGGCTATCAGTTGTCTACGGGCGAAGCCGACGGCCCGCAGGTCGAACTGCGCGGCGGATATCGGCTGGCGGCCCTCTCGCACCGTCTGATTCTCGCCGGCGGCATCGGCTGGTTCGGGGCGTCGGGTGATCGGCTCGTTCGCGAAGCGACCGGATTCGTCACCTCAGACTGGACGTTGAGCGTCATCCCGATCTCGCTCGGCGCCGAGTTTGAACAGCCGGTGGGCCCGATCGCGGTCTATGCCGGTGCGGCCGTCGAGTTTGCGGTCACGCTGCTCAGCGTCGATTCCACCGACGCGTTCGGCGAAGCCACGACGCTCGACGATACGGCGCTCGCCATCGGGCCGCGCGGGTACGGCGGCGTGCGCGCTCCTGCGGGGCCGGGAAGCGTTTTCGTCGAAGGCGGCTATACCTATCGCGACGCCATGTACGACCAGAGCCGGTACACGGGGCGGATTTCGGGAACGCACATCCTGGCGGGCTACCGCCTGGAGATGTAGGCGCAACGCCGCGATTTCAACGGGGCGGTTCCTGCGGGAACCGCCTTTTTTTGCGTCCGTTCGCCGGGCGGCCGGGCGCTGCCGTTCATGCCCCGTCGTAGTGCGCATCCCTCAGAAGAGTCGTGAAAACAGTGGGTTAGGGCGGAATGCTTCGGTCCCCTAGCGGAAACGTCGGGAATCTGCCATGATGAATGAACAACCATTCAGTGCTGAATGAGTGTTCGTTCAGCCGCGAACTTCGCGCACCCAACCCTGCGCAAACATCACAGGTGTAGCATGGCACGACTCTATGACCGCCGCGATCTCGACTTCGTTCTGAACGACGTGCTGAACGTCGCTCAGCTGACCCGTTTCCCCCGTTACAAAGAGCATTCGTCTGAGGTCTTCGAGATGATTCTCGACGCCGCCGACAAGCTGGCGCATGAAGTCATCGCGCCGACGAACATTGACGGCGATCGCATCGGGGTCAAGTACGACAACGGCAAGGTCATCGTGCCCGACTCGTTCGGCAAGGCGCTCGAAGCCGTGCGCGACGGCTCCTGGATTACGCTGATGGACGACGAGAAGGTCGGCGGCCAGCAGATTCCCTTCGTCGTCGGCGTCAACACCAGCTCGGGCATGTTCGCCTCGGCCAACTTCTCGTTCATGATGCTCGTCGGCATGATGCACGGCGCCGGCAAGCTCGTCGAAGAGTACGGCACCGATCGGCAGAAGAAGCTCTTCATGGATCCGATGTACGCCGGCAAGTGGGGGGGCACGATGTGTCTCACCGAGCCGCACGCCGGCAGCGACGTCGGCGCCATCAACACGACGGCCCGCCGCAACGCCGACGGCACGTTCTCCATCAAGGGGACGAAGATCTTCATCACCTGGGGTGAACACGAACTGACCGAAAACATCGTCTACCCGGTGCTCGCCCGCATCGAAGGCGATCCGATGGGCACGAAGGGGATCTCGATTTTCCTCGTCACCAAGTACCGCGTGAACGAAGACGGTTCGCTGGGTAAGCGCAACGACGTGCACTGCGCCGGCACCGAACACAAGATGGGCATCCACGGCTCGCCCACCTGCACGATGGTCTTCGGCGACAACGACGAGTGCATCGGCGAGCTGCTCGGCGAAGAGCGCTCGGGCATGAAGATCATGTTCAAGATGATGAACGAAGCCCGCCTCGGCGTCGGCGCCCAGGGGCTGAACATGGGCGAACCGGCCTTCCAGTACGCTCTCGAATACGCCATGGAGCGCAAGCAGGGTTCATCGGTGCGCGAGTTCAAGAACCCCGACGCGCCGCGTGTGGCCATCATTGAACACCCCGATGTGCGCCGCATGCTCATGGACATGAAGGCCAAGGTCGAGGCGATGCGCATGCTGCTCTCCTACGTCGCCTTCAACATGGACGTCGAGCACGCCGCTGAGGACGGCGCCGAGAAGCAGGCGGCCAAGGGGGTCGTCGAGCTGCTGATCCCGATTCTCAAGGCCTGGTGCACCGACGTCGGCTTCGACGTCACCGAAACCGCCATTCAGGTGCTCGGCGGGCACGGCTTCCTGCGCGACCATCCGGTCGAGCAGTACATGCGCGACCTGAAAATCGGCTCGATCTACGAAGGTACCAACGGCATCCAGGCCATGGACCTTCTCGGCCGCAAGCTGGGCATGCAGGGGGGCATGGTCTTCATGAGCTTCCTGAGCCGCATCGACGAGCTGACCGAGCGCCTCGCCAAGAGCGCGAACGTGAAGGGCGAAGCGGCCCTGCTGAACGAACTGCGGGCGGCCCTGGCCGAAACCGCCATGGGGCTCGGCATGAGCTTCAGCGGCGGCGATCTCGACCTTCCGCTGCTCAACGCAAAGCCGTTTCTCGACGCCATGGGCGACATCGTCGCCTCGTACCTGCTGCTCTGGCAGGCCGAAGTCGCCGAAAAGAAGCTGGCCGAGCTGGCGGCGGCCAAGGGGATCAGCGACGACGCCCGCGCCGGATGGGTGCGCGGCGACGCCGATGCGGCCTTCTTCGACACGAAGATCAAGACGGCCAAGTATTTCGCGGGCCGGTACCTGCCCATGTCGCGCGCCCGGCTGGAAATCATTCGCAACGGTGAGCGCAACGCCCTCGACGCGACCCTCGCGCCGACCGAACTCGCCGCCGTCTGAGCCGCTGCGCGCCACGGCCTGTTATCACAAGGCCCCTCCGGAATCCGGAGGGGCCTTTTTCGTGGGCCGACCGTCTCCGGGGGGGCGGGCGGGGGACTGCCGGTGCGTTGCCCCCGGTATCGAAAAGCAATCGGTGTCCGGAAATGCTTTACAGTCGCCCAGTAATATGATACCGTTTAGCGCGATGTGTGGGACCCGTCGGCATACGGAGGTTCTGCCATCGAATCCAACTTGAGGGAGTGTATGAACGAAATCGGTGATCGCATCAAGAAACTGCGCACCAGCCTCGGGCTGAAGCAGGTGCAGTTCTCGCAGCAAATCCGGGTGAGCCAGGGATATCTGGCCGAAGTGGAAAAGGGAAAGAAGATCCCCTCGTCCCGTGTTCTCCTGGCCGTCTCGACGGTCTTCGGCATCGACGAAGACTGGCTGCGCACGGGCCGCGGCCGCAAGAGCCGCGCTGAGGACATGCAGCTGTCGAAGGAAGAGCGGGAGATCGTCAATCTCTTCCGCCGCCTCCGTCCGCCGGCCCAGACGGCCATCATGAAGCAGATGAAGGCCGCCGTCTGAGGCGAACCTTTCGAGGTCCGGCCGACGGAGGGGAGACTCTTCGTCGGCTTTTTTTTGTCTGCCCATGGTGAACGCGTGCCCAAGGCTGGTCCCCTGATCCTGACCCTTCTCTTTGCGGTACTCCCGCTGCAGGCCGCGGCGAGTGAACTCGTGCCCGTGCGCATCGGCACCGAACCTCCGGGGGCGCGGGTCTACATCGACGGCGTGCTGCGCGGTGAAACCCCGGCGTCGCTGCAGATGCCCGCGGGCGAACACGATATCTTCCTCTACAAGCCGGGGATGCTCCCCGTGGCGCGGCGTGAGGTCTGGTCGGCAGACGAGCGGCCGATTCTGCGCGAGACGCTGCGGACGCAGCGGGGCGGCGTCGTCGTCCTCTCCGATCCGCCGCGCGCCGAGGTGGTCATCGACGGGCGCGCCGTGGGGGTGACGCCGATCGCTTTCGAAGACATGCCGCCCGGCCGCTACCGGATCGAACTGCGGCGGAAAGGGTTCGAGCCCTGGCGCTCCGAAATCGACGTCGGGGGGGGCCAGCCCGCCTTGGTCGACGTGCGCCTGGTGGGACCGCCGGTCTATCTCTGGGTCGAGGCCGCGCGGGGTTCGGCCGTATACCTCGACGGCTCCTATGCGGGTGACGTGACGGGCGACTCTCTCGGTTTGCGCGTGCGCCCGGGCACGCATGAGCTGCGCATCGTGCGCGGCGGTTTCGCCTCGGTGCAGCAGCTCGTCATCGAGCCGGGGCGCGACGCCTTCGCGCAGGAAGGCGAGATGCAGCGTATCCCCAACGCCGCCGTACCCGAGCGTGCCGCCTTGAATCCGCGCTGGTACGCCGTCGCCGGCGGCTCGGCCGTGGCCCTGGGGGGGGCGACCCTCGCCGTCGTGTCGGCCGTGCAGGCTTCGGGCGCCCGCGACGACTACGAGAGCGCCTGGCGCCGTGCCGAGATTGCCGATGCGCGCGGGCGCATCGTCTCGGCCAACCGGCTCATCTGGGTCGGCAGCGGCCTGGCCGCGCTGGGGGCCGCCGGGGTCTGGTGGGCCTGGCCGAGCGCACCGGCGGCCATCGGATTTCGCACCGACGGCGTTACGCTCACGTGGAGGATGGCGCCATGATCCGCTTTTGGATTCTCTCCCTGGCCTGGCTGGCGATGACGGCCTGCGCGTCGGAGACCTTCGACAATCCCTACGACCCCGAAGGGAGCGCCTTTGTCGATGCCTGCGCCGAGGCGCCCGCCGAAGCCGCGGAAAACTGCATTCTCTGGTTCGATGCGAAGCGCCTCGACGGGTGGCACGTCGTCGAATCGAGCTCCACGTACAGCGTACGCGTGCGCAACGACGATCCGTTGCATCCCGGCGTCCTGATCCTCCCCGCCTGTGAAAATACGTGGATCGAACGCGAGGTTCCGGTCTCGGGCGCGGCGGCCGAGCTGCGCGTCGTCTGGCAGCTGCCGGCCGATTCGACGGCCGGGTTCGAGCTGTCGCTCAATCGCCGTCCGCAGCCGCTCGACACCGTGGGTCTCGTGGGCGACGATGCCGGGTGGAATGAGAGCACTCTCGTCATTCCGGCCGGAACATTCCGCGCCGGCGACGTCGCGCAGGTGCGGCTCGCTGCGGCCGGACTTCTCGGCCCCGATTGCGGAAGCACGATCGCCGTGGATCGGGTGCGCATGACGGCGCTCGCAGGTCAGTGATAGCTGGGCGCTGGTTGCTGGTCGCTGGACGCTGGACGCCGGGCGCCCGACTCTGGACTCTCGACTCTCGACTCTTGACTCTTGACTCTGGACTCTGGACTCCGGACGCTGACTGATGCCTGACGACCTCGCCATACCCCCAGGGGCCCTGAAGGTCATGAACGTGCTCCGTGCGGCGGGCCATACTGCAGTGCTCGCGGGGGGCTCGGTGCGCGACGTCGTGCTCGGGCGCGCCCCGCGCGACTGGGACGTCGCCACGTCGGCCCCCGGCGAACAGGTGCAGTCCCTTTTCCCCCGCGTCAATCCGGTCGGTCTGCGCCACAACACCGTCGGGGTATTCGAGGAGGAGAGCTGGATCGAGGTCACGACCTTTCGCGACCGCCAGCGTACGCTCGAGGGGGATCTGGCCTTGCGCGACTTCACCGTCAACGCCATGGCCCTGGATCCCGAAACCGGCCGGATCATCGATCCGCTCGGCGGACGGGCCGACCTCGGGGCCGGGGTGCTGCGCGCCTGCGGAAGTGCGCTCGATCGCTTCACTGACGATCCGCTGCGCATTCTTCGCGCGGCCCGCTTTCTGGCCGAGCTGGGGCTCGAGCCGGATGCGGACGTCACGCAGGCCGCCGCCGCGCTGGCGGCCCGTCTCGAGTCGATCGCCCCCGAGCGCATCCGCGACGAATGGCTGAAACTGCTTGTCGGCCCCGAGACCCGGCGCGCCTTCGCCTGGCTCGAGCGCACGGGGGTGACCGCCGTGATTCTCCCGCCCCTGGCCGTGACGGTCGGGGTCGCCCAGAACCGCTGGCATCGATTCGACGTCTACGGACACACGGTCGAAACAGTAGCCCGCGCCGACGCCGACGTCGAGGTGCGTCTGGCCGGCCTCTTTCACGATCTGGGGAAGCCGGCCGTGCGCCAGTGGCGGAATAATGACTACACCTTCTACAACCACGAGCGGATCAGCGCCGAGATCGCCTCGGCGACGCTGACCGCGTGGCGGCTGCCCCAGCGGCTGCGCGACCGCGTCGTATCGCTGGTCGCGAACCACATGTTCCACTACGACCCGGCGTGGACCGACGCGGCCGTACGCCGTTTTCTGCGCCGTGTGAGCCCCGAACTGCTCGATCCCCAGTTCCGCCTGCGCCTGGCCGACAGCGCGGCGGCCGGTCTCGGGGGCGAAGCCGAGGCGGCGCAGAACCTGGCCGAGTTGCGGGGGCGCATCGAGCGGGAGATGGCCGCCCGTCGCGCGCTGCGCATCACCGATCTCCCCGTCGACGGCCACGACGTCATGCGCGTGACCGGGGCGACCGGCCCCCGCATCGGCGTCGTCCTGCGCATGCTGCTCGAGCGGGTGACCGACGATCCGGCCTTGAACGATCGCGACCGGCTGCTGCGCGAGCTCGAAACGCTCGCCGAATAGACGGTTCCGCCTCGAATCCGCCCCCTGTCAAGCCCGGGGGCCTCGCTGAAGGCCCGCCCCGGCCTGGCCCGCAGTTTTCCCCCTAGACTGAGAAGGAAGGGCCGCACAGGTTCGTGCGGCGGGGAGGGGTGCGTAGCGTGGACCTGCGAAGCCGGTATCTGCTCTGGATCAATATCCTGATGTTCTTTCTCGGCTTCGGCCTCGTGTTTCGCGTGGCGGCCATCTGGGCGACCTCGGATAGCGAGCGCGCCGGGACCACGTCGGATGCAGAGTGGGAGCGCAGCCTGCGCTCGGCCGATCCCGTGGCCGCAGACATGAGCCTGACCTCGGCCGTGCAGACCGCCCTGCAGCTCGATCCCGAACTGGCGGGCCTGCCGCTCAGCGTGACCACGCGCGCGCGGGTCGTTCACCTGGCCGGCGCCGTGGCCGACGAAGCCCAGCGCCGGCGCGCCGGGCTGCTTGCCCGCGGCGTCCCCGGCGTGCGCGCCGTCGAAAACCGGCTGCGCACCGATCCGGCGGTGCGGCGCATGCCCCCCGGAACACCCCGGGCCGGACGGTGAGGGCATGACAACCTTTCTACGCCTGATGGAACGGATGCCCGAAGCCGACGGCTCGCCCACGCCGCGGGGTGAACCGTGGGCCTGGCGGGGGATCGCGGGGAGCCCGCTGACCTGCAGGCAAGCGGCGGCCCCTTGGGCGTTCGATCCGGTCGTCCCCCCCGTTGTGTGAATCCGCGATGCGTTGCTAAACTGGCAATATATTTCTACCCGTACCAAGAGGGCACGTTATGGCAGCTGATACCGTCCGCGGCAGGCAGGGTGAGTCCGAAGCAGAAGAGGCCGGGTTTCAGGATCGGTTGAACCGGCAGGTCGAGCAGGCGCGCCAGCGCTTCAACGAGGGGATGCTGACCGCCCGCGACCGGCTGGGGGATGCGCGGCTGCGGGCCGGCGACGCCTGGGACGACGCCGTCGATTTCGTGCGCGAGAATCCCGGCAAGATCATCGTTGCGTCACTCGGGCTCGGGGTTGCCGTGGGGCTTACCGTGCGCTTCCTGCGCATGCGAAGCGGCGAAGACATCGAGTGACGTAAGCCGGGCCGAAGCGGCGCGACTTCCGGGCCCGGGTCTGGCGGCGCGCCGTTTCAACCGGCCACCAGGGGGGACCTATGCAACGTGAGTTTCGTGGCGTCGTCTGCGCGGGGCTGCTCGCCTTGGCCTCGGCGTGTGCGACGGGCTCGGGTACGCGTCAGGGGGATGTCGAAGTCTCCGACGGCTGGATCAACACCCGCGTGCGCACCGAGATTGAGCAGATCGCCGATGCCCGCGACCGGGTTTCGGTCCGCACGCAGAACGGCGTCGTCTACTTGTCGGGAACGGTCGACAGCGTGGCCGATATCGAAAAAATCGAAGAGCGGGCGACCGCCGTGCGCGGCGTGCGCGAAGTCAAGAACGATCTGCGGGTCATACAATGACGCTCGCGCGCCTCTTCTGGCTGCTGACCGCCTCGGGCGGCGAAGTAATGGGGCGCGAACTCGTCTACGGGGTGGCCGCGCTGTCGCTGCAGGTGTCGCTGGCCATGCTCATCCTCACCGCGCTGCTGGCGCCGCCGGTTCCCCGGCGCGCGCCCTCCGCGTCGCTCTCCGGGCGCGCGCATACCACACCGGCCTTGCCTCCGGCGCCTCTCCGGTGACGGCGTCCGCGTCACTTTTCCAGGGTCCTCACGTTTCCCACATCCCTCATGCCGGAGCCCCGCGCCTGCCGGCTCTTCAGGACGCCTGTCCGCCGAGCCCCGGCGCGGCGGCGAAAATCTCGGCGAGCCGCAGCAGGTAGCGGCGGCTCGCGGGAGACAGATCGACCGACGTCAGCCCGCGCTCGCGGGCCGGGTCGGCGGCCTCGCGCGACTCGGCGCGCACGATGCGCCCGCGCAGGGGTACCACCTCGCTCGCCAGAATGAGCAAGGCCTCGACCGGGCCTTCGGGCGGGGCCTCTCCGGCATGCTCGAGGCGGATACCCGTCAGGCTCAGGTCGAGCGTACAGCCGTGCACGATCTGGCCGGCCTGGGTCTGCAGACAGATGAAATGCCGGCTGGCGACGCGCGGAAAGCGCCGCCGGTTCATGCGCCCGATGTTCATGCTTCGCCCCTCTCTGTGTTCAGGATAACCGGCGAGCGGCGGGTCGCCTGACCGTGCGCCCGAGTGAAGGCCCGGGCGGGTGACAGGGCGCCGCCGGCTGGGGTACAGTGATCGTCAGGGTTTTTCTTCATGCACAACCTTCCCATCCGGGCGGCCGTCTTTGACATGGACGGCACGCTGGCCGACACGTTCCCCGACATTCTCGACCAGTTCAACCGGATCCTCGTGCGGCACGGCCGGCCGGCCATCGATTTTCCGACGATGGTCAGCCTGCTCGGTCCCACCGAGGCCGAGATACTGCACGGCCTGCTTCCGCACCGGCCCGTGGGCGAATGCGAATCTGAAATCGTGGCGGCCATGGAAGCGGGCGCGCCGATTGCGCTCTTCGACGGCATGCGCGAGGTGCTCGCGGCGGCCCGGGACTCCGGCCTGCGCATCGGCCTGTACACCGGCGCGGGACGGGGCTGCGGCGCGGCGCGCCTGCGCCGGATGGGGCTCGCCGGCGACGTTGACGCCTTTCTGACCGGCGACGACGTCACCCGCTCGAAGCCCGCGCCAGACGGGCTGCTGCACATGGCCGGCCTGCTGGGCGTGGCGCCGGAGCATTCGGTCTACATCGGCGACTCGCACCTCGACGTGCAGGCCGCCCGTGCGGCCGGCATGCGGGCCCTGGGCGTGCTCTGGGGGGTCAGCGACCGGGCGCGGCTCGCCGCCGAAGCGCCGGATGCCATCGCCGAGGCGCCGGCCGAGCTGCTGGCCTGGCTGCGTGACCGCGCCGGGGCGGAATGAGGGAAGGGTGGCGCCGCGCAAACCGCTCGTCATCTTCGATCTCGATGGCACGCTGCTCGACAGCGCCGCCTGGCTTCTGGCGGCCGTGAACCAGGTGCTGGCCCCCTTTGTGTCCGTGTCGTGGACGGTCGAGGATCTGGTCGCGACGGCCGGCGGCGCCGAGCACCATGTGTTCGCACGCGTGGTTCCCCCCGAGGCCTTGACCGGCGTGCTCGAGGCCTACGGGCATGCGTTGCGGGAACCCGGACGGCTGCGGCCCCATGCGGGCGCCGAAGGCGTTCTCGAGCAGCTTGCGGCGCGCGGGCACCGGCTGGCGCTCTTCTCGGGCGCGGGTACGGCGCTGGGCGAACTGCGGTTGCGCCACGTGGGCTGGTCTCATCGCTTCTCGCCGCGCGTCTGGGGCGATCAGGTCGCCGCCAAGCCGGCGCCCGACGGTATCCGGCGTGTCATCGAATTTGCCGGCGCCGCCGCGGGACAGGCCATCTATGTCGGCGATACGCCCAAAGACGCCCAGGCGGCAGCGGCGGCCGGCGTCGACTTCGTCGGGTGCGCCTGGGGCGACGTGCCCGGGGGACCCGCGTGCGCGTCGCTCGCCGCGCGCCTCGAAGACCTGCTCACGCTGATCGATTGACCGCGCGCGGCTGTGAGAGCACGGCCGCCACGGTCGCCAGCACCCCCACGGTTCCCCCGATGAGAAACATGGTCGAGTTTCCCCAGTGATCGTAGGCGTAGCCGGCGACCAGCATGCCGGTCATCTGGCCGAATCCGGTCGCCATCGCCGCCAGACCCTGACCGGTGGCGCGCAGCCGATCGGGAACAAGCGCGGCAATCTGCCGCACGCTGGCCACGTAGAGCAGGGCAAAGGCGATGCCGTGCAGCGGCGCTAGCACGAGCAGCATGGCGGCGCCCGGCTGCGTGGCATATGCGAACCAGCGCAGGGTTTCGAGCAGGAAACCGGCCGCGAGCACCCGCCGGGTGCCGATGCGCTCGATGAAGCGGTCGACACCGTACATGACGAGCACCTCGATGGTCACCGCGATGCCCCACGTCCAGGCCACGATGCGGCCGCTGTAGCCGAGGTCCTGCACGAAGAGCGTGTAAAAGCCGTTGAACGGCGCCCCGGCCATGCGGTTGAAGAAGAGGGCCACGAGCAGGATCAGGACGGGCGCGGTGCGCAGCAGGGCGCCCACCTCGCGCGGGGCCGGAGCCCCGGCGAGCGACCCCTGGGGTCCGGCGGCGGCCGTCATGTAGATGGCGAAAAGGACGTGTCCGGCGAGCAGGCCGCCGGCGATGGCCGCGGTCGGCAGCGACGGAAACAGGGTGCCGAGGGCGAAGCTGGTGACGATGAAACCCACCGAGCCCCAGAGGCGGATGCGACCGTAGCGTCCGCTGTAGGTCGACAGGTGGCTCAGCGTGGCGGCGTCGAGCAGGGGAATGAGCGGCGCGATGGCGGCGTAGTAGAGCAGGCCGCCGGCGAAGAGCCCCGCCCGCGACTCCGTCGCCATGAGCACGCCGAGCCCCCCCACGGCGGCCCAGGCCGCCAGCACGGTCCAGAAGCGGGGCCCCCGCCATCGATCGGCGGCATAGCCCCAGACCGGCGGCATGACCGCCCGCAGAAGGGGGCCCGCGGCGAGCAGGAGGCCGATGAGCGACCCGTCGATGCCGCGCCCTTTGAGATAGGCGGGAAAATAGGGAACGTAGATGCCGAACGTGCCGAAGAAGAGCAGAAACGCGATGACCAGGTGGCGGCGTTCCTGCAATTGACGAGTGGCGATGGACGATTGACGATTGGTCAAGGGAATGGGCCGTGAAACGTCCCGGTATGAAGCGCCGAAGAACCCGTTTGCAGGTACTCAGCGCTTGGCGCTTGGGCTCGCTGTGCGGGCGGTTGGAGCCTTACGGTGGCCGATGTGCGGGAACCCTCAGTATAATGGATCAATTATGCTGCAGCCCGAAGCGATCCGCCAGTTCCTGAGCGCGCAGGAACCCATCCGCATCCGCCGGCCCGATTTCCGGCATGCCGCCGTGCTCATGCCCATCTTCTGGCGAGACGGCGAGCCGCACGTGGTCTTCACGAAGCGCTCGCAGCACGTCTCGACGCATAAGGGCCAGATCTCGTTTCCCGGCGGGAGCATCGATGCCGAAGACCTCGATGCGTGGAGTGCGGCACTGCGCGAAACCGAAGAGGAAATCGGCGTACCTCGCACCGAGGTCGAGCTTCTCGGACCGCTCGACGACATCATCACGGTCACCCATTTCGTGGTGACCCCGTGGGTGGGCCGCATTCCCCCCGACTGGGACTATCGCATCAGTCGGCACGAGTTGGAGTACGTCTTCGAAGCGCCGCTGCGCGATCTCGGCGACCCGGCGCGCCTGCGCGAGCAGGAGGTGCTGTTCGAGAACCGGCCGTACCCGATCTATTACTTCCAGCACGGCGAGCACAACATCTGGGGCGCCACCGCCAAGATCCTGCGCCAGTTTCTCGCCGCCACGCGAATCATGCCCGGCTCGATCTTCAACGACGATCACTTGCCGTCTGACCTGTAGGCCGGCCCCGACTTTTCTGCGGAATTTTCATGCTCTCTTTCGAGTTACTGCACACCGACGCCGGCACCGGCGCGCGCCGCGGGCGCATCCGCACCGCCCATGGCGACATCGAGACGCCGGTCTTCATGCCGGTCGGAACCCAGGGGACGGTGAAGGCGCTGCCGCCGCGCGATCTGCTCGAGATGGACGCGCGCATCATTCTGGGCAATACGTACCATCTCTACCTGCGGCCCGGCCATGAGCGCATCGCGCGCATGGGCGGCCTGCACAAGTTCATGGGCTGGCCGCGCGCGATACTCACCGATTCTGGCGGCTATCAGGTCTTCTCCCACACCGATCTGCGCAAGATCAGCGACGACGGCGTCAAGTTCCGCTCCTACATCGACGGCAGCGAGCACGTGCTCACGCCGGAGAAGAGCATGGAGATTCAGCGCGCCCTCGGGAGCGACATCGTCATGGCCTTCGACGAGTGCCCGCCGTATCCGGCCGAGCCGGCCGATGTGCGCGAAGCCGTGCGCCGCACGACGGCGTGGATCCATCGCTGCAAGGCCTACCCCCTGCAGGACCACCAGACCCTTTTCGCCATCGTGCAGGGGGGGATGGACGAGGAGCTGCGCCAGGCGCACGCGCGCGAGCTGCAGGCGATCGGGTTTCGCGGCTACGCCATCGGCGGGCTCAGCGTGGGCGAGCCGAAGCCGCTCATGTACCGGGTGACCGCGGCGACGACCGCCGTGCTGCCGCACGACGCCCCGCGCTACCTCATGGGGGTGGGCAAGCCGGAAGATCTGGTGGAATCGGTCTTGCGCGGCGTCGACATGTTCGACTGCGTGCTGCCGACGCGCAACGCGCGCAACGGCCAGCTGTTCACGCGCAAGGGCAAGATGAACCTGCGCAACGCGCAGTACATGGAAGATACCGAGCCGGTCGACGCGTCCTGCGGCTGCTATACCTGCCGGAACTTCTCGCGCGCCTACCTGCGCCACCTGACGATGGCCGGTGAGATTCTGGCCGCGCAGCTGGGGACGATCCACAACATTCACTACTATCTCGACCTGATGCGCGACATCCGCGCCGCCATCGAGGCCGATCGCTTCACGGAGTTCCGCGAAAGCTTCTACGCGGCCCGCGGCGAAGCGGTGCCGGTGCGCGAAGCGCGGCATCCCTGAGGCCATGTGAGCCGAACGGCTTCCACAGCGAGGTACACGGCGCCGGAGAACGTCCATCCCGGAGGGATGGTCTGCGGTAGCCCGGGACGCGAGTCCCGGGAACGTCGCGGCGCAGACGCGATTCCCCGGGCTCGGAAGCACCGGAACGGCGCGCGCGAGCCGTCCTTCGGGCCCCCGGGAGAGGCCTGAATCACCGCTTGGCCGCGCGCTTTCTCGCTTTCGGCGCCGCCACCGGCATGGCCGTGCGGCTCTTGTCGGCCATTTTCTTGAGCGCCAGCGCACGCTGCTGCACGACGTCGAACTCTCTCCGGTTGACCAGTCCGTCGTTGACCAGCCAGGTGTCGACCCCCACCGCGCGCGCGCCGGCCTTGAGCAGGGCGCCCGCCATCTGGTCGTCGATCCCGCCGGTGGGAATCAGCCGGATGTTCCCATACGTGAACAGCAGCGACTCGAGATAAGCCGGCCCGTAGAAGTTGGCGGGCGTGACGGTGACGTAGTCGGCCCCCGTCTGATAGGCGCGGAAAACTTCGTTCGGGGTCATCCCCCCCTGCATGACGACGGTCGTTTCTTCTTTGCACAGCTCGACGATCCCGCGCTCGGTATGCGGGCTCGAAACGTAGTCGGCTCCGGCCTGGATGGCGTCGAGCGCGCCGCGGCGATCGAGAATGCCGCAGACGCCCAGGATGATGTCGTTGCCGAACTCCTGCCGCGCCTTGCGGACGATTTCTTCCCACTTGGGCGCCTGGATGGGAATCTCAAAGACGTTCAGGCCGCCGAGGAGAATACTGTTGAAGGCCCGTACCAGGTGGGCGGTCTGGGTCAGGCGGATGCTGGCGATGATGCCTTCTTTTTCCAACGCAAGCGTAACCCGCTCTATTCGTTCGATGACAGGCATGGTACAGCTCCTTGCTTGCTGAGGGGGTGCCTATCGGCCGATCATAGGACGGTTTGACGCGCAATGTCAACAGCCACTTATGTTTCAGTGTGAGCCAAACCTTCGCTGAGCAGGTCGGGTCATGGGTGAAAAGCTCTCTCAATCATTTTTTTTGGACTTGAACCGGGACGGCCTGGTTGCAGACTCGGGGGCAGTTGAGAAACGAAACCGGCCGACCCGTTGATTTCCGACAACCCCCATCGATAGGTGAAGAGTGAAGGTGGTGGAGAAATCCCGAGAAGGCTCGACCCAGATGCGAAAGTGCAAGCCCGGCGGCAGATCAGCCCGTGGCCCGCAGCATGCGCATCCCCTTGTGGATCCCATCCACCACGGGTTCGACGAGTTCAGGGGATACTTGTTCCGTCAGCGTCTTGGCAAATGCGGGGAGGGTTGCCGCCCGAGCCTCGATGTCCTGGAGGAGCTCTTCGAAATCTATCAGGGGAAAGCCTGCCGCGCGTGCGGTCTGTGTCCAGTGTCGGCGCTGGATATCTGCGAGTCGATAGTGGCGCCGCTCGCCGATAGCCATGGCGAGCCTGGCTTCCTTGATCTCCAGCTGTCGTGCGGCAAGGGCGGGGTGCACGGTCATGATGTCGTACAGGGGCGTCAGGCAGAAGCCGCCCGGGCGAAGAAAGATGCTGAAGTTCTTGGCGTGTCCGTCGATGGCGCCAAGCAGGTAAAAGACCAACTGTGCCCGCAGGAAGGATATCCGGTCGTGATCGCGGTAATCGGATGCGTCCAGGAACCCCAGGATGGCGGAAATGCCGGGGCCTCCCTCGGCTTCGTACTTGCGCGTCGGCGATTCGCCCAGTGCCTGGCAGAGGTCCTCCTGGGGAACGCGGTGCAGGACAGTGCCCTCGGCGTTCCACCGTCTGTCGAAACGTTCGACCACCAGGCACGAAAGCCCGTCAAACTCGGCGAGCTCCGCGGTCGCCACGTCCAGACCGAACCAGGATGCGAACCGCAGGCAAAGCCACTCGTTCGCCGGACTCTGTCGAAGGTCGATTCCGTTAGGCAGAAGTCCGATCGCCGGCTTGAGAATGTGCGACGTCGGTGTGGTGCCATGCGGTTCATGCCAGGCGCCATTCATTCGAAGCAGGGCCGTCTTTTCCTGGGCGCCGGCCAGTGAAATTCGAAATCCGGCATCAGGTCGAACGCCCAGAGGCGAGGTTTGCAGGTTGCGCAGCCTCTCACCGATCTCCTTGTCTGAAAGAGGTGATGCGTCGACTTCGTCCGGGGAGACTCGTTCGATTTCATCCGGCAGGAATTGCAGGGCGCCCACGCAGTCGCGCCCGATAGCGGCCAGGAGCTCGAATGGGCCGGTGCCGTCGGCCCGCGTCTTCTCGGCCAGCCGGCGCCGGAAGCGATCATTGTCGGGAAGTAGATTGTCGAAGAAGGCGTAGACGGTCGCTCCCCGCCATGGGTCTTCCCGCAGAGGCAGCGAGAGCGAGACCGGCACGGCGTCGTCTCGCTGCAGCCAGTCGGACGCGTACTGAAACGACAATGCCCCGGCGGTCTCGCGCACCAGGCGGCCGACGCGGTCGCCGTTCAGAAACACCCCCAGAGCCCGGCGTTTAGGACGTCGGCCCATCGGTGCCCTTCTTGCGGCGCCGAACGACGAGTTCCAGATCCAGAGCCGCGAGTACGCGGAACAGGGTTCCCAAGCGAACGCCCGATGCCCCTCTTTCGAGCGTAGAAATGGCGCCCTGTTTGACTCCGGCGCGGGAACCGATTGCTGCCTGGGTCGCGTTGGCTTGACGTCGGAAGCGAAGCAGCGCGTTTCCGAGTTGACCAGCGCTACGGATCGGTATATTGAGGTCCTCTTTCATTATCCCTTCAGCGGTATATTTACATTTTATCCTTTTTCGGGGATATTTCAAGCTTATCCCGTTCGTGGGATATCCGGCTGGTCAATCCGGGTCTTCGGGGGAGCTTGAAGCGTACCAGGCTGTGGTTCTCAGAATGCAGACTGAACGGCGGTGCGATGCGAAGGCTTGGGCATTCCGGCGATCCGTTGCTACACTGAAGGTTTCCACTTTCTTTACCAAGGCAATCCGTCGCCATGCGCTACGCCAGTCTGCTCATTCCCACGCTGAAGGAAACCCCCAAGGAAGCCGAGATCGTCAGCCATCAACTGATGATGCGCGCCGGCATGATCCGCCGCGTCGCCGCGGGTATCTATGAATACCTGCCGCTCGGGCTGCGCGTCCTGCGCAATGTGGAGACCATCCTGCGCGAAGAGCTGAACCGCGCCGGGTGCCAGGAGGTTCTGCTGCCCATGGTCATCCCGGCCGAACTCTGGCAGGAGAGCGGCCGCTGGGAATTCTACGGCAAGGAGCTGCTGCGCCTCAAGGATCGGCACGATCGGGAATACTGCCTGGGACCGACGCACGAGGAAGTCATGACCGACCTGGTGCGCCGCGAGGTCAATTCCTACCGCCAGCTGCCCCTGAACCTCTATCAGATTCAGACCAAGTTCCGTGACGAGATCCGCCCGCGCTTCGGGCTCATGCGCGGGCGCGAGTTCCTCATGAAAGACGGCTACTCGTTCGACGTCGACGAGGCCGGCCTCGATAAATCCTATGATGCGATGTACGAGGCGTACTCCCGCATCTTCCGCCGCTGCGGGCTCGACTTTCGCGCCGTCGAGGCCGACACGGGGGCCATCGGGGGCAAGTCGAGCCACGAGTTCATGGTGCTTGCCGAATCGGGGGAAGACGCGGTTTTCAGCTGCACGCATGCGGAATGCCGTTACGGCGCGAACGCTGAAAAGGCCGAGAGCCGGATGGCGTGGTCGGCTGGCACCCCCGTATCCGCCCCGATGGAGACGGTCGACACGCCGAACGTGGGGACGATTGAGGACGTCGCGAAGTTCCTTTCCCGTCCGGCTGCGGATTTCATCAAGACGCTCGTCTACGATACCGACCAGGGGCCGCTCGTCGTGCTCATCCGCGGCGATCAGACGGTGAACGAGGCCAAGGTGGCCGCCCGCCTCGGGCTGAACCGGCTCGAGATGGCTTCAGATCGGCTCGTCGAGGAGGTGACCGGCGCGCCGGTCGGTTTCGCCGGGCCGGTCGGGCTGAAGAACGTGCGCATCGTCGCCGACCACAGCGTGTCGTCCATCGCCGATGCGGTGACCGGCGCCAACGAGAAGGACAAGCACCTCGTGCACGTTGTTGCCGGACGCGACTTCCCGATCGAGCGGACCGACGACTTTCGCCTCGTGCAGGTCGGCGAGGCGTGTCCGCGGTGCGAGCAGGGTACGCTGCGCCAGGATCGCGGCGTTGAAGTCGGCCACATCTTCAAGCTCGGGCTCAAATACAGCGAGAAACTGCAGTGCAACTTTCTCGATCGCGACGGTCAGCTTCAGCCGATGGTCATGGGCACCTACGGCATCGGCGTCGGGCGCACCGCGGCGGCGAGCATCGAGCAGAACCACGACGACAAGGGGATCATCTGGTCCGTCAATCTGGCCCCGTTTCCCGTCCAGCTGGTTCCGCTCGGCACCGGCGACGCCCTCGCGAAGGCCGTCGAGATCGAGAAGGAACTTGCCGCCCTGGGCATCGAGTGTCTGGTCGACGATCGCGAAGAGCGTCCGGGGGTCAAGTTCAACGACGCCGACCTCATCGGCATTCCGTTGCGCGTGACCATCGGCGAGAAGGGGCTCAAGGAGGGGATTACCGAGCTCAAGCTGCGCCGTTCGGGCGAGATGGAGAAGATACCCGTGGCCGACACGGCGCGCGTCGTGCGCGAACGGATCGAGGCCCTGCGCGCGGAGTCGGCGTGAGCGGCTTCGGCCGATTCGCCGCTCTGCCCGGTCTGTGGTAAGCTAACCGAGGATTGTCCGGGGCGGCCCCGCGCGGAGCTCCCCGGTTTCTTTTTGTCATCAGGATCGAATCATCAGTCATGGCCAATGTCGTCATCGTAGGCGCCCAGTGGGGCGATGAGGGAAAGGGTAAGATCGTCGACCTGTACACGCGCGACGCCGATGTGGTCGTGCGCTTTCAGGGCGGGAACAATGCGGGGCACACGCTCGTCGTCAACGGCGACAAGACCGTGCTGCACCTGGTTCCCTCGGGCGTGCTGCACCCGGGCAAGTGCTGCCTGATCGGCAACGGCGTCGTCGTCGACCCCGAAATCCTCCTGCAGGAGATGGCCAAGCTGCGCGAGAAGGGCAAGCTCGAGACGAATGACTCACTGCTCGTAAGCCAGGAAGCGCACGTCATCATGCCCTACCACAAGGTCATCGACCGGCTGCGCGAAGAGCACCGCGGCGAGATGAAGATCGGCACGACGGGGCGCGGGATCGGTCCGGCCTATGAAGACAAGGTCGGGCGTCTGGGCATCCGCATGATCGATCTGCTCGACGAGAAAGTGTTTGCGGCCAAGCTGCGCGACAACCTGACCCTCAAGAATCCCTACATCACGAGCCTGGGCGGACAGGCGCTCGACTTCGACGAGATTTTCCGCGCCTATCGGGAGTATGGGGAAACGCTGCGTCCGCGGATCCGCGATGTCGCCAGGCTCCTTTGGGACCGCATCGGCGAGAAGAAGAACGTGCTCTTCGAAGGCGCGCAGGGGACGCTGCTCGACGTCGACCACGGCACGTATCCCTTCGTGACGAGCTCGAACACGGTGGCGGCCAACGCCTGCACCGGATCGGGGGTGGGGCCGCACGTCATCGACAGCGTCATCGGCATCAGCAAGGCCTACACGACGCGCGTGGGGAGCGGCCCGTTTCCCACGGAGCTGCATGACGAAGTGGGCAAGCGCCTGGGCGACGTGGGGCAGGAGTTCGGCGCGACGACGGGACGGCCGCGACGCTGCGGCTGGCTCGACATGGTGGCGCTGCGGCAGGCCGCGCGCTTGAACGGCCTGACGGGCGTCGCGCTCACGAAGCTCGACGTGCTGACGGGTCTCAACCCGGTGCGCGTGGCGGTGGCCTACAAGCTGCGCGGCGAGACCATCGACTATCTGCCGGCGACGGCCGACGACGTGGCGGCCTGCGAACCGGTCTACCAGGATTTCGAAGGCTGGACCGAATCGCTCGAGAACGTGCGCAGCCTCGACGAACTGCCCAAGAACGCCCGGGCCTATGTGGATGCAGTCGCCAACCTTTCCGGCGTTCCCATCATTCTCCTCAGCGTGGGCCCGGCGCGCGACGCGACGATCGTCATCGAGAATCCCTTCGCGGATTCCGTGAACGCCCGGTAAGCTGCGCTTCAGTCGTCAGTCAGCAGTCATCAGTCTGCCGTGCGCAGCAGTCCACCGTTCGTGTCGAGCCGACGGTGGGCGGCAGCGCCGGACACGACGGCGAGACAGGCCCGTGGATACCCATGTGCGCCCCCTCGCTGTCGGCCGGAATTGATCCCGACGAACGGAGGGACCTTCTCTACGGCCCGTCAGCTCGGGACGAACGGTGAAGTCGTCGATCGCCAATTGACGCCCTCTCGCTGTCGCCCTCCACTCTGTTTCGCGCTGTCCGCTCGAGGCGAACGGGGTACTCGCCCGCAAATCGTCAATCGTAAATTGTAAATCGTCAATTGTCCTGACTCGTCACTTTCAGGGACGCCCCTCGGTTCCTTCGGCCGTCGCAGGAGGGTGCTGTTTCTCCTGCGCTCGGATGCGCGCGGCGACGCGGTCGACGAAGGAATCCGTAAAACGGTCAACGGCGTCCCAGTCGGTGAACTCGAAGTCTGCGTCGGTATCCGTCGGCCCGCCTTTGCGACGGGTAATCAGCTTCATGATGAAGCGCTTGAAGAAATCGTACTGCGTGTAGAGCAGGGCGCCCGCCAGCGAGAGGGTCTCCTGCGGCTTCCACCCGGTCGCATCCTCGAATTCCCGCATGTATCGTTCGGCCTCTTCCCGGTCTTCGGCTTCGTCGCCGGCGGCGGCCAGCGAGACCGATAGGAAAGCGTTCGGACGCAGGTCGAGGTTCCGGCGGTTGTCTTCGACGAACTGGCGCAGCGCGGGCTGATGCTTGCCCTGATGCACCGAGCCGGCGACGAGCACGGCATCGGGATCGCCCGCGAACGCGTCTTCATCCCGGTTACTGCTGTCGAAGAGGATCGCATCCTCGTCCCGTTCGCGAATTCGGTCTGCAATGCGGGCGACGATCTTTCGGGTCTGCCCCTCGGTGGTGCCGTAGGCGATGAGAAATCTGGCCATGGTTACCTCGCTGCAGTCACGATAGCGTCTGCCGCGCCATCGCGGAATGCCGGGAGCCTGGCAGGTCACGGCGTACGGCTTGGCCGCCGTGGTTCCCTGGAACCGCGGAGGGAAGGCCGAAGGGCATTTCCCACGCGGAGGCGCGGAGTCGCGGAGAGAAACAAGAACCCGATTCAATTTCGGAAACAAGTACCAGATAGGCATGAAACTATTTCGAGATTACGCTGGTCCGAAATAGACCGCTCGCCCCTTGAGGAGCCGGGCCATGAGAATCGAAATTCAGTCCAGCGTCCTTGTCTCCGGCAAAGATGAAAGTGCCAATCTGCTGGAATTCCGTCTGGTTTCTCCTCGCCGCGTCTCCGCGCCTCCGCGTGGAATGTTTTTGGTCCTTCAGCCCTTCAGCCTCCGCTATACTGTTTGTGCTATCTTCGAGGAGAGCTCATGCTTCGTCGCCTGCTTCTGCCCCTCCTGTTGCTGACCGCCGCCTGCGAAGAGGAACCGCTGCGGGATCCCTTCGTTCAAGTCGCCGACCCGGGGCCGTGGACCGCGGTGGCGGTCGGCGGCGAGCAATCCTGCGGATTGAAGACCGACCAGAGCCTCTGGTGCTGGGGCGACTACGGCGTGGTCCGCGGCAACACGGCGTACCGCACCAAGCCGGTGCGCGTCGACGCGCCGGCCCGATGGTCGCAGATCTCCCTCGGCAACGGCATGGGTTGCGGCGTGAGCGACGACGCCCGGCTGTACTGTTGGGGAAATCTGCCGGTGCCAGGCGGTAGCGAGTTCGCCGGCGCGCCGAAGCCCGAAGACTTTCCCGAACCCGTCAGCGCGGTATCCGTCGGCGAAGGGCACTGGTGCGTCGTGACGACCGCCAACGGCGTCTTCTGCCGCGGCCGCATCTGGATGAACGGCAGCCGCGCCGACGCCCTCGCTCCCGAGCCGGCGTTCGTGCGCGCCCTGGCGGTTGCATCAGGCCGCGGCTTCGCGTGCGCCATCGACCTGGAGCGGCAGATGCAGTGCTGGTCCTCCGGAGACGTATACGGCGACGGCGCGACCATCGTCACCTCCGCGGTACGGGGCTGGTCTTCGGCAGGCGCTGGTCGCGAGTTCATCTGCGCGGTCGACCTCGATCGCAAACTCTGGTGCTGGGGAGCGACCCCGTTCCACTACGACGATCTGTATTCGCAGCACTTTGAGACGCTGCCCGAAAAGATCGACGACGCCGACTGGCTCCACTTCGCCGGCGGTTGGCAGCACGCCTGTGGCATCCGCGCCGACGGCGGGCTCTACTGCTGGGGGATGAACACCGACGGGCAGCTCGCGTTCGGCTGGGGCGGCACCGAGGACGCGTTTGTTTCAGAACCGCGTAAAGTGGGCTCTGCGCAATGGGCGCAGGTTGCGGTCGGCTTCTCGCACACCTGCGCGCTCAAGTCTGACGCTACGATCTGGTGCGCCGGACAGAACAGTGAAGGGCAGCTCGGCATCGGGGTCACCGACGAGGGCGAGTATCCCGACGGCGGCGGGGGCGGCGGATGGGACGATTAGAAATGACGAGTGACGAGTGACGAGTGACGAATTTCGGCAAGGGCGTGGGAACCTTCCTCAGTGCTTGGCGCTCGGCGCTTGGCGCTCGGCGCCTTGGCGCTTTGCCCGTGACGAGTGAATCAGAGCATGGACGGCTCACGACTTTTCCGATCCGCTCCAAGGCCCCTAAGCCGATTCTGCATTTCCGTGTGAACCCCGCCCGAGCGTCAACTTGCGTATCAGGATGCCGACGCCCATTTCCGAAGACGCACGTCAAAATTCGCTTCGAAGTCGAGCACCAGGGACTTGTTGCGATATGCCGGGCAGAGCCGGCACCGATTGCGCGCGCCGTCTTTGTCGGCGCAGGCAAGCCAGCAGATCGCTTCGCGGGTCTCATCGCCGCAAGCCTCGCCCAGTTCGTCGCGGCGAAGCCTCGAAAGGTTGGCAATCCTGATCAGCCAGGCCAGCCCCACCGGACCAAGGAGATTGGACCGAAGATAATCGCGAACGGCCTGCAGCCACTGAACGTCGCTGATGGAATATAGACGAAGGCCCGATGTCTCGCGGCAGGGCAGCACGATCCCGAGTTCTTCATACTGGCGCACGGTCGACTGGGACAGCCGGGCCAGGCGCGAGGCTTCTCCGATTCGCAGGATGGGGAGATTGACATCGGAGAGGATGGATTCGGTCATAACGCTTCGAACCCCGTGATCGGAAACAGTTCAGTGAACCACAAACCCCGTCATCGGTCGACCCGCAGGCGAATCGAAAAGGAGGCGCACGGCGTCATCGCCATCGCCTTTCGCCGATAGGTCGGACAGCTGCGACAGACGCTTACTTCTTCGGGGTTCGCTCGCACCCGCGTCTGCCAGCAAATCGCTTCGTCGGTGCCGAAAATCGTGCAGTCGGACAGCCCCGCATACAATTGCCTGATCTCGATGCCCGGCAGGCAGCGCAGCAACTGCGCAAGGGCGTGCGGCCCCGTGTGCGTGCTTCGAAAATATTCGCGCATGGAGCGAATCCACTCGATGTCCGACAGGGAATAGAACCTTCGCCCCCTTCTCTTGTTGGGCAGAACAAGGCCCAGCGACTCGTATTGCCGGATCGAAGAAGGAGAGAGCCCGGTCAGTTTGGCGACTTCGCCAACCGTGATCATGGCCAGGTCCCGATCCTCGGTATCTTGCAACAACGGCATGGCTACAGCCTATCTGCGTTGAGAATTCTGCACAGATAGCTACCGCGCCCTGAGGAACTATCTTGCAGTTTAAATTGCGGCATGTCTGTTTGCCGCACACGCAGAAAAGTGGCGGTCCGCCAAGCGGGGGGTTAAGATCGAGCCCGAATTGCGAGGCATTATGGCCGACATTCTCGTCATCGATGATAGTCTGACCGCCTTCATGGGGCTCGTAAGGGATCTCGGCGTCGACGGACACCAGGTGCGCCGATTGGACAAATTTGTCGATCTTCCGCGCGCGCTGAAGACTTGCCCGTCGCTCATTCTTCTCGATCTCGAGATGCCCGCGCTTCCCGGGCGAACGGTCGCGCAGTACATCCGGAAATACCAGCCGCGGGAGATCCCGCTCGTTCTGTACAGCTCGGTCGGCGACCAGGAACTCGAGCAGGCCGCACGTGAAATCGGCGCTGTCGCCTGGATTCCCAAGCGGTGCACGACCGACGTGTTACGGCGGTCGGTGTCGCGGATACTGCATGCCGGGATTGCCGTATGAGCGGCGAGCGTTTGTCGTTCCTCCTCGTGTCTGCCGCCGATCGCCGCCATCTGCTTCCGCTTACGCAGGTGCGCGAGATTCTGCCCATGCTTGCCCTGCAGCAGCGCGAAGAGAGACGGGGGCGCTTTCAGGGCGCGATGAACCTGCGCGGCGAGATCGTGCCCGTGCTCTGCTTCGCAGAGAACGAAACACCAGTCACCCCCGCCCAGTTCATTGTCGTGCTGCTGGCCGCCGGGCGGTCGATCGGCGTCGTTGTCGATGAGGTGCACGACCTGATCACACTGCCGCCGGATGGCCTGATCCGAAGGGAGCTTGATCACGGCGACGCGATACAGCTCGCGCGAATCGGAAACGAACTTCTTTCTGTGACCGATGTCGAACGCCATTTTCATGTCTAGCGGCGACAGGCTTGCCGCGCTTTCAGACTTGCTGCGAACCCGGTTCGGGCTCGCCATCGAACGGTATTCCGAGCGACTGGTCGCCGGCGTGCTCGATCGCTGTCTGCGCACCCGTGGCGCGCTGACCAAGGATACCATTGATTCGCTCGTGCTGTCGTTCAGCATCGGAGAAACGACATTTTTGCGTCATCTGGAGCACTTTCAGTGTCTGGCACGGCTGCTTCCGCACTTCTCTGAATCGCCGTTGAGAATCTGGAGCGCCGGATGCGCCACCGGAGAAGAAGCGTGGAGCCTCGCCGCAGTCTGCCGGCAGGTCGTGGGCGCACGTCCGTACTCAGTTCTCGGCACCGACCTCAACGCTCGCTTTCTCGAGCACGCCCGCAGAGGGCAGTACCGGCGCTGGTCGCTGCGGGGGGTGGCTCCGGAGTGCATCCGTGGCTGGCTTCGCGTGTCTGGGTTTGACATCGAGGTCGAGGCTGCGTTGCGTCCCAACGTTTCGTTTCAGGCCCTGAACCTCATCGGCGGACGTTTTCCGGTCGGCATGCATATCGTGTTCTGCCGTAACGTGCTTCTCTACTTTGACGCCGAGGCGGCGGCTTCAGTCCTGCGCAGATTGGCCTCATCGCTGGTGCCGGGGGGTTACCTGTTTCTCGGCTATACCGATCCGCGGCCTCCGGAGGATTCGGAGCTCGTTCCGGTTGAGATTGACGGGACGCTCGCCTACCGAAAGCCGGCGTCCTTTGCCGCACGGATCAGTGAGGATGCCGCGCACGTCACCGAGTGCTTCGCCGCCGACCGTACAGTCGCGAGTGAGCAGGCCGTGGCTGACGTGCGCCCCGGTATCGATGCCGTCATGGAAGTCGCGCGCGGACTTTCGATGCAGCATCTGGTCGACGAAGCCCTGGGCATCCTTCAGGAAGCCGTTACCGAGTCGCCGCTCGAAGCAGAGGCGTGTGTTCTCGGTGCGTTGATTGCAACGGAGCACGGGCGCTGGAGCGACGGGGCGCGGTTTGCGCGAAGAGCCTGCTTTCTGGTCCCCGAAGCGCCCTTGCCGCACTACCTGCTCGCCTGGTGCCTGTGCGAAGAAGGAGAGCTTCATCTCGCCCGACACCGCTTCACCGACGCGTATGAGCTGGTGGCGGCCGGCAACGATGTTGAAGCCGTGCGTTTCGGCGAGGGGGTGACGGTGGGGCAACTCAAAAGACTCATTGAGATCCGCAGAGAGGCATGTCTTTCATGAAACGGCGCGAAGAGAAGTCCGACGCAGCCATCCTGCATCGCCGCGCGGCACGGTACGCGGCGCAACCCGAGGGCATCAGCGGCGCCTTGCAGGAGGCGATTCGATTTCGGCGCGGCGAGTCGGTCTACGCGTTGCCGCTCGGCGACCTCAGAGAAGTGCGCCCGATGGCGCGAATGAGTCATCTGCCCGGCGCATTTGCCATCGTTCCGGGGGTGGTGCATTACCGCGGCGAGCTCATGAGCGTTCATGACCTCGGCGCCTATTTCGGCGGCCATGAATCGCGCAACCCGGCTGCGTGGATGGTCGTCGTCGATACGCCTGTGGCGCGTCTGGCGCTGTTGGCCGATGCGGTGCTCGACACGGTTTCCTATGCGGCCGACGGCCTGCTGGACATCCCCGTGACGATGGGCGAAAAGAGCGAGTGCCTCACGGGCCTTCTCCAGGACGGAACGCTGATTCTACACACGCCCCTGTTGTGCCGCAACGCGGGGTTCATGAACGCTTACTGAGGAGTTATCGATGGAAAACCGTAGCCAAAGCCCGCTTGAAGAGAATCTCGTTGATGAAATGGCGCGCCGCCGCAAGTTTCTGCGGATAGATGACAAGGACGAAGCCAATCTGGTTGGCTTTCGTGACTCGGCGCATGCCTGCATGGAATCGGTGGTCGACACGTTCTACGACCATCTGCGCGGCCACGAGGGTACCCGCCGGCATCTTCTGAACGATCGGCACATCGACAATCTTCGGCGTACCCAGTCGGCTTACTTTGAACGCCTTTTCGACGGAGACCTGCACGAGGCCTATGGCCGCGATCGCCTGAGAGTCGGACGCACCCATGAGCGCATCGGCCTCGGGCCCGAATGGTATATCGGTGCGTATGCCCTCTACCTGTGCGAGGTCATGCCGCACGTTCTGGAGGCTTACAAGGGAAAACCAGGCAAGGCAGCCGCGGTGTTTCAGAGCCTCATCAAAGTCATCTTTCTCGACATGGGGCTTGCCATCGACACCTACATCGAGGCGCTTGACGTAAGGGAAGCAAAGCAGGTGGGTACCTTCATCGGCGCCCTGAACGATTTTTCGGAGAACCTTGGCGGGGCCACATCGGGCATATCCTCTGCCGTCGCGCAGCAGTCGGCATCGGCGCAGGAGCAGGCGACCGCCATCGCCGAGGTGACGACGACGTTGAGCGAACTGCGGCACACGTCTGCCCAGGCGCTCGAGAAGGCCGAGGGGGTCATTGCGGTCTCCGAGAAGGCCATTGCGGCCTCGCAGCTGGGAAGCAAGTCGGTCGCATCGGCGATTGCCGGCATGGATGAAATCCGAAGGCAGGTCGAGTCGATTGCCGCGAAGATTCTTTCGCTCAGCGAACAGACGCAGCAGATCGGCGACATCATCGCGTCGGTCAACGAGATCTCCGAGCAGTCGAAGCTTCTTGCACTGAACGCCGCCATCGAAGCCGCCCGGGCCGGCGAGCACGGCAAGGGGTTTGCGGTCGTGGCCACAGAGATTCGCAGTCTGGCCGATCAGTCGAAGGAGGCGACCGGCCAGGTCAGAAAGATCCTCGGCGACATCCAGAACGCCACCAACTCGGCGGTGGTCGTGACCGAAGAAGGCACCAAGCGGGTCGAGCAGGGGGTCATGCTTACCAACGCTGCCGGACAGACCATCAGCGACCTGACGGTATCCATCGAAGAGGCGACTGCCTCGGCGAGGCTGATTTCCAACGCTGCCCGGCAGCAAGGGGCAGGGATTCAGCAGGTCGCCGACGCCATGGTGTCCATCAACAATGCGACCACCTCGACCGTCGACGCGCTGCGCGCGACCGAAGAGCAGGCGCAGAGCCTCGCGAATATCACAAGCCGAATGGAAGCGCTCATTGAGGCGTTCTCGAAGCCGCGCGAAAAACAGGCGGAATACCGGATGGCGTGACATGGACGCTCAGAACGATCTCATGGCAGAGCGGGTTCGCGCTGCCTTTGCCGAGGAGGTGCGCGAGCTGCTCGCCCGTGCGAACGCCATTCCCGCTCAGACGCAGGAGGCGCTCGCGGCCGACGGCGACGGGCTGCGGCAATTGCAGCGGATTCTGCATACGTTGAAAGGCGCGGCGGCGGCGGTCGGAAACGAAGATCTGCACACGGCCGTCCACGGCTTCGAAGACGAAATCGGCGCCAGTGAGTCGCGAGACGGCGGGCTTGCGCCTGAATGGCTTCTCGAGCGTATCGACGCGTTGGCCGCGCTTGCCGGTCTCGCCGGTGAGGCCGAAGCGGCCGCCCCGCGCCCGATCGGGGCTGCTCCTGATGCTGCGCCAAAACCGGTGCGTGCCCACCCCGGCGAGTCGGTGCGTGTCGTCAGAGAGCGCGTCGATTCACTTCAGGTTCTGGTCGACGACCTTGTCGTTCTGCGTCTTCGTCAGGAGGCGCTGGCCAGGGAAATGCGCATGCTGGTTCGCATGCAGGGGGCGGCCTGGGAGGGATGGCGCCAGCTGCCCGTCGCGGCCCGCCGGGACGGCCGCGGTTTTGAGTCAGACCTGCGCGAGGTCGCACGCACCGCAAAGCGGGTGTCGAGCGAAGCCTCTGTTCTTGCCTCGCAGATTACGGCGCTGACCGGTTCGCTGGATGAGGCGGTGCGCGATCTGCGGCTCGTGCCCATGCAGGGCGCGCTCGAGGCGCTGGGGGCCTCGGTTCGGGATGCGGCGCGACGAAGCGGAAAACAAGTGCGATTCGAAGTCGATGCCGAGGGGGTCGAGATTGATCGCGCCGTACTCGAACGGCTGACCGAGCCGCTTCTGCACCTGGTCAGAAACGCGGTTGCCCATGGCATCGAGACTCCCGAGCAGCGCGCCCGTGTCGGAAAGGATCCGGTGGGGACGATACGGCTGGAAGGGGCCGTCGAAGGAGGCGCAGTCCTGCTGCGCATCACCGATGACGGCCGCGGCATCGATGCGAAAGCCGTGTGCGCCCGCGTGGCCGGTGCCGCCGCCGAAGGCGCCGAGCGCGAGATGGAAGATGACGAGCTTCTGCAGTGCATCACCAGCCCCGGTTTTTCTACGGCCTCGACCACCGACGAGCTTGCCGGGCGGGGGGTCGGGCTCGACGTCGTCTCCGCGACCGTCGACCTGCTGGGCGGCGGGATGACCCTCGACAATCTTCCCGGCGCCGGCTGCGTGTTCACCCTGAAGGTACCCGTCCGATCCTCGACAGGGCACGGCCTCGTGCTTCAGGTCGCCGGATTTCACTGCTGCCTGCTTGTCCGTTTTGTCGAGCGGGTTCTGCGCATTGCGCCCGGGGATGCGCAAGTCATCGAAGGGCGGACGGCCATTCCGGTCGCAGGGCAGCTGGTCGGGTTACTCCCGCTAGGGGGAATGCTGGGGTTGGACCAGGAGCCGTGGGAAGAGAAGCGTCCTGCAATCGTGCTTCGGGTTGGCAAACGGCGGCTCGCCGTTCGGGTCGACGACATTCTCGGAGATCAGCCGCTGGTCATCAAACCGTTGCCGTCTGCGTTCACCGGGGGCCGCCTGTTCGGTGGGGGCGCCGTGAACGCAGACAATTCCGTTCTCCCGCTGCTCGAGGCTGCGGCGCTTCTCGATCTGGCCGAACGGGGGCAGGTTCGAGAGTCGATTGCGGCGCCGAAGGATGTTGAGGCGCCTGAGGTTCTCGTCGTCGACGATTCGGTCACGATGCGCACGATGGAGAAGGGGATTCTGACTGCGGCAGGCTATGCCGTTACGGCGGCCGCGTCGGCTTCGCAGGCGCTCGAGTTGTTCTCCCGGATGGGCGAATGCCGGCTGGTGATTACCGATCTCGAGATGCCCGGAATGGACGGCGTCGAGTTATGCCGCCAGCTGCGCGTATCGGCACGCCCGCACGTGCCGATACTCATGGTCACGTCGGTCGGTGACCCGGCCGAACGCAGAAAGGCGCTCGAGGCCGGCGCAGATGCCTACCTGATCAAGGGCGACTTCGCGCAGGACGGCTTTCTGCAACAGGTCAGCCGCCTGGTGGGCCGATCCGCCGGCGTATGATTCGCGTCCTTCTGGTCGAAGATTCACAGACGGTCGCCACCTTCATCGCGACAGTCCTCGCCGGCGAGAGCGACATCGAGCTCCTGCCGGTCGCCCGAGACGGTGTCGCCGCGCTCGAGGCGGTGGCAGAAACCGATCCGCAGGTCGTGCTCATGGATCTGGAGCTTCCGGGCCTCGACGGCATCGAGGTCATTCGAAGCCTCATGGCTGTCGCGCCCCGGCCGATCATCGTTCTCAGCGGCGTGCTCAACGCCGACGGGCGAAACCGAACCTTCGAGGCATTCGAGGTCGGCGCCGTCGACGTCATCGCCAAACCCGGCGGCCTGGGGGCCGAGCAGGTGCGAACCTTTCGGGGGCGCCTGCTGCAGGCCATTCGCACCATGGTGCACGCCCGGGTCGTACGCCGACGGGATCCGTCGTTGGAGCGGGGCGACGGGGTCAACGATGAAGTGGCCGCCAGGGGCCTCGGACCCTGCCGGCTGCTTGCGATCGGGGCCTCGACCGGCGGGCCGCCGGTGTTATACGACATCCTGCGCGGCATACGTGAATTTCCTTGTCCGGTCATCATCGGGCAGCATATCGTCAGCGGGTTCGAGGCGGGGCTCGCGCGTTGGCTCGCGTCGACGGGCCATCGGGTCGAAGTCGCCGACCGGGTGCGCGATACGCCGATTGTGAACGGGCGCATCGTGCTGCTTCCGGCAGAAGGGGTTGCGCGCATCACGGGCGGGCTCCTCCAAATCGTTCCCGACCAGGTTCCCGACCGGCTCCACGCCATCGACAGCCTGTTCTTCGCGGCCGCCGAGCAGGTCGGCGGCGACGCGGTCGGTGTGCTGCTCACCGGCATGGGGGCCGACGGCGCGAACGGCCTCGCCGCCTTGCGTCGCGCGGGCGCCATGACCATTACGCAGGCGGGGTCTACGTGCGTGGTGAACGGCATGCCCGAGGCCGCCCGCAGGCTGGGGGCATCGCGTGTCGAATTGAGTCCCGAAGCGATTACGGCCTATCTGGCAGGAATCTTCCGCGCGCGCGGAGAGGAGGTCGCTCGCAGCTCATAGCGGTTGAGGGTCGCTCGCAGCCACCGGACGCGCCAGCAACGCTCACCGGCAATCCTGAATATCCCTGACTCAGCGACCGTCTATCTTCGACTTTGAGTGGATTCGTCACTCGATACTCGTCACTCGTCACGCTCGATACGGTACTCTTTATTTACGTGACGTGAGGAGGAGCTCTCATGGGCATGCTCGTGAACGGTGAGTGGACCACGAAGTGGTACGAGCCCGACAAGGAAGGACACTTCGTGCGCAACGATACCCGATTTCGCGACCGCGTGACGGCCGACGGAAGCTCCGGTTTTCCCGCGGCGGCCGGCCGCTATCACCTTTACGTTTCGCTCGCCTGCCCGTGGGCACACCGCACGCTGATCATGCGCGCCCGGAAAGGGCTCGAGAAGGCCATTTCACTCTCCATCGTCGATCCGTTCATGGGTGACGACGGCTGGAGCTTTTCGGAATTCCCCGGATCCATTTCCGACAGCGTCAACGACGCCCGGTTCCTGCGCGAGATCTACCAGAAGGCCGATCCGGAGTATACGGGCCGCGTGACCGTTCCGGTGCTCTGGGACCGAGAGACGGAGACGATCGTCAACAACGAGTCGCGTGAGATCCTGCGCATGCTCGACGTGGCGTTCGACGCTTTCGCCGAACATCCTGAGGTGCACGACGTCTGGCCCGAGATGGAAGCTGAAATCGACGCGACGATCACGGCGCTCTACAAACCGATCAACAACGGTGTCTATCGCGCCGGTTTCGCGGTGAGCCAGCGGGCCTATGACGAAGCGGCGGGCGAGCTTTTTCGCGCGCTCGACGGGTGGGATGCGGTTCTCGGCCGCCAGCGCTACCTCACGGGCAACCGGATCAGCGAGGCCGACTGGTGCTTCTTCACGACGCTGCTGCGGTTCGACGCCGTCTACTACGTGCACTTCAAGTGCAACTGGAAGCGCATTGCCGACTATCCGAATCTGTCGAATTACCTGCGCGATCTGTACCAGCAGCCGGGCGTGGCCGGCACGGTGAATCTCGAGCACATCAAGCAGCACTATTACCGCAGCCATCCGATGATCAATCCCCATCGCATCGTGCCCCTCGGGCCGCAGCTCGACTTCGCGGCGCCGCACGACCGGGACCGCTTCGGGAGCTGAAATCCAACGCCGTCGCGGTTTTTCTCCTTGACGAGAGAGCGTCTGCTCGATATAATCTTTTATTTAACTGCTGACGCAGTCTGAGCCCTTAGCTCAGTCGGTAGAGCATCTGACTTTTAATCAGAGGGTCGAAGGTTCGAATCCTTCAGGGCTCACCACCTTCGCCCTCGCGGGCGGCATTTCGACCGGTAGTTGCGGGCCGGGCGAAGTGAAATAGTTTCGGACGTATCCTGGGACGTTCGGCAAATCACAGAACCTTCTGTCATTTGCAATCTGCAATGCGGCATTCGCGCAAGCGAGTCCCCATCGTCTAGAGGCCCAGGACATCGCCCTTTCACGGCGAGGACAGGGGTTCGAATCCCCTTGGGGACGCCATCTTGAGGCCACTCGGAGTTACTTCCGGGTGGCCTTTTTACATTCTTGATAGCCTTTCGAGACGCTGGCCGACTTTCGCAAAGCGGGTGTCCTCCTGGCCGTCTCTATCCAGCTGTGCGTAAACGAGTTCTTCCCAATACGGCTGGGTCAAGGCGGCCTGGGCGCGCTCACGAAGGAAATCGCGCACTTCATTCGAGCAGGCCACGATTGCGCTTTCGAAAGGTTCCGCTTCTGCAAGCAGGGTGACGATGTCTTCCCAATCGTGACTGGCCATGTAGTCCTCTTTGCCGCGATCGAGGAAAGCCTCAAACTTACAAGCGAGAAAGAGGGGCAGCGGAAATACCTGAATTTCAACTTCGTCTACCACGCGGGATATCCGTTCCCGCATTCCCTCCGCATACCAGCGATTGCTGAAACCATACTCCTGTCCCACAGGCATGATGTCGACCTTAATCCCGCGGTATCTCCATCGGCAAATCGGCGCATCTTCAGAGTTGTCATGGGAAAAGCCGAGGCTTCGCAGGCGCTTTTCCACGTTGTGCATCGGCCCAAGCATGGCTTCGATAACGCAATCAACGTCATCCGTCACGCGGATATCGACTTGCGCGTGGCTGTCCAGATAGACCCCAATGGCTGCACCACCAACAAATGCGGCGTGGTGTCGAAGTTCCGCAAGACCCTTCGCAACTTCGACAAGCATATCGAGTGCCGAATTACGACGCATAATTGATTGATGATGAAGCGGCAAGCCTTTGATGCAGTTCTTCAGCGGCCAGCACGCGTTCACGAGAACGACCGATCCGAAGCGCATCGACAAGGGCAAGCAGTTCGTGTAGTTCTGGGTCTTTCTGCGCGGCTGGTGGCGCAGAGGGATGCAGGGGAATCAGGATATCGCCTTGTGCGGGCCCACCGGAATATTCCCAGACATAGTTTTCGGATGCCAGTATGCTTCGATTCAGGGGGGCGCTTGAGTGTGCCGTGGGGATTCCGCGTCTACATGGGCCGATCGATGCAGGGAAAGCATACTTCATACCATGAAGCAGAAACTCTTCCAGCGACCTCCGAGCAACCTTTACCTGAGCTTCTTTCGAACCTTTAACGGCTAATCGTGCAGCCTTCGCGCGCGAAATCGCTTCAAAAGCAACTGAACTGCTGATGCCTAGTTCATCGGCTAGTGACTGGTAACTCCAGGAGTTCTTTCGATTTTCTTCGACGACCAGTTTCAACAGAACGAAGATGTCTTGTGACTTGAGGGCCAGTCCTTTTGATTCCTGTCTCATGCGGTCATTCTAAATTCGCGAATAAAGAATGTCAACCAGAGCACGCACGAACGCGAGACCCCCCCTGCCGAGCGAAATTGCTCCGACCCATGGATGGGCTCGGGCGAACGGGATCGACCGTTTCTATTCGTGTTGCCGACGGCTGGAAGCAGCGCCCCCTCCTTTCGTCAGGACAGGTTCCAACAACCCCGAGCCTGCGAGGCGTCGCTTCGGGCGGATTGCAGCTGGAAACGCCTGCACGTATAATACACGTATAGGCTCGCGTGCAGAAAAAACTCACGATAACAGTTGATGAGTCGGTCTACGAAGGGCTTTACCGGAAAGTGGGTCCGCGGCGAATCAGCCAATTCATTGAGGCGCTCGTCCGCCCCCATGTGCTCGGCGAAGACCTGGCGTCTGCCTATGCTGAAATGGCCGCTGACGAAGAGCGTGAGACGGTGGCCGAAGACTGGAGCGATGCCTTGATCGAGGATGTCGCCGATGAGACGCGGTGAGGTCTGGTGGGTTAATTTCGGTCCCTCTGTCGGCGGTGAGATTCAGAAGCAGCGGCCTGCGGTGATTGTCAGCACTGACGCAGCCAATGAACACCTGAACCGTGTACAGGTCGTTCCTCTGACGAGTAACGTTGCCCGGCTCTTTCCGAGTGAAGCTTTCGTGGAGTTAGGCGGGAAACGCAGTAAGGCGATGGCCGATCAGATTGCGACCGCAAGCAAATCGCGGCTCGTCCGAAGGGCCGGTGTCCTCTCTGCAACCGATATGGCCGGCGTCGAGCTGGCGCTCAAGACGCACCTCGGGTTGCTTTAGGGCGTCGAGGCGCGCCCCTCGCTGTCGACCTCCGCGCCACTCCGTTCGCTCAGCTCGGAACGAACGGTTATTGGACCGGCAAATCGTCAATTGAAAATCAGTCGTGTCCAAAATAGGTTCAGCGGGTGACCGTTCGGCCTGAGGAGCCGGGCCTTGGGAACCGAAATTCGATTTGGCTGCATGGTCTCGCAAGGGCGACGTCGCCGGCGTCTCGAAGGCCCAGCACCGCATGAACAGCGTGTTCAGGAGCTTGAAAACCCGCCATTGACTATGTCTTCGAGCAAGGTCGCGCAGACACTCTGGCCCCTCGACCACCTCGGGGCGAACGGATATCCGCAAGTTTATGGAGGTGCCAACCTGCTTCATGGAAGGGACGAGTCCGACAGCGAACCTGGCGGAATCTCACGGCTTCAGCTTGCCGCCGTTACGCTTCTTGGACAGCAATGATTGAAAATCGTCAATCGAATGGCGCTCCCTCGCCGTCGACCTCCGCTCCACTACGGTTGGTCAGCTCGGGACGAACGGAACAGAGCAGGGCAGAGCAGGCTTACTTCGCCGCCGCTTCGGCGGCTTCCCAGACCCGGATGAGGGCTTCGGCCGAGCGGAACAGCGGCTCGAGATCGGCATCGGTGGTGCCGTCGCGGCGTACGTCTTCGACGTATTCCGGCAGCAGGCCGATGTGCACCATGCCCTCTTCGTTGAAGTCGACGACGCGCTCGCCCAGCGTGGGCTGCTCGAACGTGACTCCGCCGTCGTAGGACTTGAACGGATACGTGATCGGGTTTACCTGGGGCGTCGAGCAGCCTTCGGGACCGAAGCGCGGACCCGGCCCCCCGGCGAATCCGTTGAAGTCGAAGGCGAGCGGCTGCGCGGGATTACCGTTGGCCGCTTTGATCTCCGCGGCCATCGCGAGAAAGCCCTCGGCCATTCTGCCGGGTTGCGCGGGATCGCCGCAGCGGCCGAGGTTCGTGTCGCCGCTGCCGCCGTGACGGTAAATCATGCCGTCGAACTTGCTGCCGTGAGTCGAGATGGCCGGATACTTGTTGCGGTCGAGAATTTCGAGCGCCTCGACCACCGACCATTGCGGCAGATGCGCGACGTCAATGACCATCCCGTACGCCATGAGCTCGTCGAACAGGGCGCGTCCCAGGTCGGTGAGGCCGAACGTCTGGCAATAGTCGCCCTCGAGCGAGCCCCCGGCCAGGTCGGGCAGAATCGGCAGCATGGTGAACACGGGATCCTCGGAGAGCTGCGAGATGTTGACCGGCGCGCGCGAGAAAAATTCCCCGCGCGGCTTGTTCAGGCCGCCCATGGTCACGCCGCCGCGATCGAAGCTCGTCCGGATTCCTGGACAGTCGAGCGTGAACGAAGAGTAGTGCCCGCTGTTGATGACGTTGCCGATTTCGAGCGCGCCGCGCATGCCGTCGCCGGCCGAGAAGCCGTTGTCGAACTTGTGTACCGGAAAGACGACGCGTACGCCTTTTTCGTAATAGCGCTTGACCTGATCCTTGACGTGTTCCAGGGTGCACGCCGGCATCCCCGGGGGCGGCGTCAGAAAGCAGTCGAAGACGTTCGAGATCTCGATGCCGAGCACGACGGCGAGTTTCCCCTGGTTGATCTGGCGGCGCGCCTCTTCCGGCGTCTTGACGATGCGGAACCAGCCGAGCCCGGGTCCGCCCGAGAGCGCGTCGATATAGCGTTCCATGGCATGAGCCGCGTCAATCTGCAGATCGACGCTGACCATGTCGTTGCAGCCATAAGGCGCTTCCTGAGAGCCGAGGCCGACCATGAGCTCGCAGAGGGCCGAGTTGCCCGTCGCGTGCTGAAAGATGAGCCGCAGGCCCGCCATATAGGAGCGCTCGAGCCACCGGTAGTACTGCGTCTGGTGCGTGGGAATCTTGCGGGAGTTCGGCCACGAAGAAAATGTCGGATAACCGTCCGTTGCGTGGTTGAATGCGCCGACCGAGCCCTCGACGAGAATCCGCGGAAGCTTCAGGGGATCGAGCTCCCGGTCGCCACCGTAGAAGAAGCCGACGATGTCCCTCATGCCGTAGGTGCCGTGCTCTTCGTCGCAATCCCCCAGGGCGTGCTCGACGCCGAGGCGGTGAAACGGGGCCCCGTGAAAGACGCCGCCGCCGCCGAACCCCAGGTTGGTAAACAGATGCGAGTGGGCGTCGGCGAAGCCGTAGACGTCGCCGTCGGGCCACGGCTCGCTGCGCACGGTGCCGCTGGCATTCAGCGCCAGTTCGGGATAGACGCTGCAATCGGCGCGGGCCACAAGGCGCAGCGGCGGGGCCTCCTCGGCAGAAACGAGACCCTCCGCGCCCAGATAAAGACTGGAGTTCAGGTGGCGCAGGAGGTAAGGTGCCGTTTTTCCAGAAGGCCTTTCGAGAGCCCACTCGGCATCTGAGTAGCGGTGATGATAAGGGATGCGGATGTCGGACTTCCGGTGGGTGCGCCGCAGCGTCCACGTCTCGTCCGAAGCGTCGGCGGCCGTCACGTAATGCCGGTCCTGATCGTACAGCAGGTAGTGGCCGAGGTCGCTCGGCTGCAGGCGGAATGCCGCCGCCCGCGCCGAACTCCCGGCCGCGAAGGTATAGCCGTCGTCGGCGCCGCGCAGGTAGCGGCCGTCTTCGAGCACGACGGCAAAGCACCCGCCGGCCAGCTCGTACACCGGGTCTGTGGGGCCGGGCGTATCGGTCTTGCTGCAGCCGTGGAGAACGAAGGGGAGGAGGGCGAGGAGCGTGCTGAGTACTGGTTGCTTTATCCGCATGACGCCCAGAGTGTAACCGGGCGGGCCGCGGGCTAGCAAGACGGGCACTCGCCCGGTGAGGGCATTGTTGGACGGAATGCGCGCTCAGAAGATGGTCACGAGGGCGGCGATTGCCCCGGCCAGGGCCGTCATGAGGCCGCCCAGCCTCACCAGAAGGCGCGATTCGAGGCGCGACTCGAACAGGCGCATCTCGCTGCGGAGTTCCGTGCGCAGCTCGGACATCTCGCTCCGGAGCTCGGTACGCAACTCGGACATCTCGCTCCGGAGCTCGGTACGCAGCAGATCCATCTTGGCTTCCAGCGCCGAACCCAGGGCCTTCAAGTCGTCTTTGGTGGCCAGGTGTTCAGCGATGAGAAGCAGATTTTCGTTCGCCAACGTGTCTGCCTGCCCTTCTGGCATGCCTGCCTCGGTCAGCCGTCTGACGAAGGCGCGCGAATCGTACAGGGATGACGACATGCCTGGCTCCAGTCTAGCAGTGCGATCGGAAGTTCACGTGGACTCCGCCGGCGATGATAGCACGGCCGCTCGCTTTTCGAGAAGAAAAATGCGCAATGGGTCGGGGGGGCAGGGGCCCCGGGGAGGCCGCTGGAGTCTTCGGGGCATCGCTGCTACAACATACGGATGAGATTTCTCCTGCAGATTGCGCTCGCGGCTTTCCTGCCGGCGTCGCTCCTGAGCGGCTGCCTGCCGTACCTCTTTACGCCCGCCGGCACGCAGACCGTCGTCACGGAGTCGGGCGGCAAGGCCCGCGAATACCTGCTCTATGTTCCCCCTTCGGTCACGGGCGAGAAGCCCGCGCCGCTCGTCATCACGATCCACGGCTTCTCGCAGTGGCCGGCGCACCAGCTCTGGCTCAGCCGGTGGAACCGGTTGGCCGAAGCGAAGGGGTTCATCGCCGCGTATCCGTCGGGCACCGGGCTGCCCAAGCGGTGGACGATGCGCTACGATCCCGCGCCCGACGTGGCGTTCCTGCGGCACATGATCGCCGAGATCGCGCGGAATCATCGGGTGGACGCCACGCGCATCTACGTGAACGGTCTCTCGAACGGCGGGGGGATGAGCTACCTCCTCGCCTGCGAGCTGGCCGAGCACATCGCCGCCATCGGCGTGGTCGGGGGCGGATTCAGCGAGCCGCCGGGGGGCTGCCGTCCCGCGCGACCGATGCCGGTCATCGCCTTCCACGGCCGGGCCGATCGCATCGTTCCGTACGAGGGGGGATCGTTTCCGCTGGCGCCCTTTGCCTTTCCGCGCATCGAAGACTGGGTCGCCGCCTGGGGCGGCCGCAACGGATGCGCGCCCGAGCCGGTGACGGCTGCCGTATCCGCGAACGTCCGTGCGCTGCGCTACGGGCCGTGCGCAGACCGCTCCGAGGTGATGCTGTACACCATTGAAGACGGCGGCCACACCTGGCCGGGCGGCGAAGAACTGCCCGTCTTCATCGCGGGGCATACCACGCAGGAAATCGACGCCACGCGTCTGATGTGGGCCTTCTTCGACAAGCACGCCCGCCGCCCGGGCGCTGCGACGGCGGCGACGTCGACCACGCCCTGATCGCGGCAGCCCACGGGGTCGCCCCGCGCCCTGCGGGCGTTCTGGGATGACGATTTTCGTCCGGCGTCGGAGCATGGAGGCCGAGAGGTGCCGACATGCAAAAGTTCTGGATAGCGCTGGCCGCCGTAGTATTGTTTCCCCTTTCTGCCGCCGCTGACTTGTCGGGCGACCTGCGGGTCACCACGCGGGACCCCGAGGGTAAGACCATGACCCAGACAGGTAGAATCTACCTCGATGGGGAGCCCGATTCGCCCCGGCGCGCGATGCGCATGGAACTGCAGCCCGAGGGGGCCCCCGAGAAGATGGTCTTTCTGACGCGCCCGCAGGACGAGGCGGTCTACATGATCATGCCGTCTTCGAGAACGTACATGAAGATGAGCGTCGAAGAAGGGCGCGAAAAGGCCCCGACGCCTCCGGGCGGGGGCATGTCGCCCGAGGACTTCAAGGACGTCGGCACCGAGCGGGTCAACGGACGCGAAACGGTCGTCAAGGAAGCTCCGATCCGCGAAGGAGAAAAGCAGGTGGGAACTGTCAGAGTCTATCTGGCCCCCGACTTGAAGAACGAGCCCATCAAGAGTGAAGTGCGCACGCAAGAAGGGCTGACGACGACCACGGTCATCGAAAATCCGAGTACCGACAGCGTGCCCGCCGATCTCTTCACGCTGCCGGCCGGCTACACCGAAATGGAGCTCCCCTCGATGAGCCAGATGATGAAGGGGATGGAAAAGGGAGCCCGGGAAGAAGCCGAAAAGGAGGCGCAGGAAGAGGCGCTCGAAGGGGTCCGCGACAAGCTTCCCTTCTGAGAACGAAGTCATCGCCGCTGTACACGCGGCTGTTCACGCTGCTGCTCGCACGCGACCGCAGAATTCGCAGCTCCCGAATGGTCCCCTTGGCGTGACTGGCCGCCCCCCCGGCGCTATGGTATAACTCGGGGACAGGGGAGGAGCACCATGGCGCACATCGACCTCAAGAACGAGTTTCCCGGTATCGTCGGCCTCATGTACTACAAGGCGTCGACGGGAAAGGCCATGGCCGATCTGGCGCAGGCGGTGCTGCGCGGGCCGTCGTCGCTCACGCCGGGCGAGCGGGAGATCATTGCCGCCCGGGTCTCGAAGCTGAACCAGTGTGAATTCTGCTGGACGTCGCACGCGGCCGCCGCGTCGGAGCTGAATCCGCAGCTCGGCGACGGACTGCTCCCCATCGTGCAGGGGGATGCGTCGGCGGCGGTCTCGCCGAAGCTGCAGAGCCTGCTGCGCATCGCCGAAAAGGTGCAGCAGAGCGGCCGCGCCGTGCTGCCCGAAGATGTGGGGGCCGCGAAGGCGCAGGGGGCCACCGACGAAGAAATTCACGACACCGTGCTTGTGGCCGCCGCGTTCTGCTTCTTCAACCGCTGCGTCGACGGCCTGGGAACCAAGGTTCCCGACGACGTTTCTTTCTATGCGGAAAGCGGAAAATTTCTCGCGAAGATGGGGTACAAGCGCCCGAGCGCGATCGGCCGGTTCTTCATGAACCGCATGCTCAAGCGCCCCCGCGCCTGACCCCGCCCCTTTCCCCCCCGCACGCTCGTCCGTGGCGACGGACGACCGTCGACCCAGGGACTGCCGCCTGAAGGCTTCCGCCCGAAGACTCCCGCCTGAAGATATCCGCCTCAAGGCTTTCGACTGAAGACTGAAGACTGTCGACTGACCCCGCTATCGCTCTGCCTGAAAACCGGCCGAACCTTACGAACGGTGAGACGCGTCTGGTAAAAAGAGAAAGATATAGAAATCCATATATTTCAATTTCTTTCACGTGTGGGTCTTATGAGCAAGCGACAGAACATTCTCATCCTCGGCGGCGGAACCGGTGGCATCACGGTCGCCGCGCAGCTGCGCCGCAAGGCGCCCGAGTTTCACGTCACCGTTCTGGAGCCCTCGGAGCATCACTACTACCAGCCCCTGTGGACGCTGGTCGGCGCCGGCGATACGGCGAAGGAATCCACCGTGCGCCCGCAGGCGTCGGTCATCCCGAAGGGTGTCGAGTGGATTCAGGACGCCGCCGAAACGATCGATCCCGAGCGCAAAGAGGTCGTGACGAAGAGCGGACGTCATCTCGCGTATGATTTTCTCGTCGTCGCCCCCGGCATCCAGATGAACTGGGATCGCATCGAAGGGCTCGCGGGCAATGTCGGCCGTCACGGCATCGTTTCGATCTACGGCTACGAGCACGCCGAAAAGACGGCGAGCGCCCTCGAATCGTTCCGCGGCGGCAAGGCGATTTTCACCATGCCCGGCACGCCGATCAAGTGCGCCGGCGCCCCGCAGAAGATCATGTATCTGGCTGATGACATCTTTCGCCGCAACGGCGTGAAGGCCGACGTGGTCTTCGCCTCGGCCGGCGCGAAGATCTTCGGCGTCAAGGAGTTCGCCGCGACGCTCGACAAGGTCATCGCCCGCCGCAACATCGAGACCCGTTATCGCCACGACCTGATCGCGGTCGACGCGGCGGCCCGGCGCGCCCGTTTCCGCGTGACCGAGTGCGAAGGGGACAAGGTCACCGGCACGCGCGAAGAAGAGGTGGCCTACGATCTGCTGCACGTCGTGCCCCCCATGAGCGCCCCCGATTTCATCCGGAATTCCCCGTTGGCGGTTCCGAACGAACCGCTCGGCTGGGTCGACGTCGATCGGGGGACGCTGCAGCACAACCGGTACCCCGATGTGTTCAGTCTGGGCGACGCGAGCAGCGCGCCCACGTCCCGCACCGGGGCGGCCATCCGCAAGCAGGCGCCGGTGCTCGTGCACAACCTGATTGCCCACGCGCGCCGCATCGAGCGCGGCCCCGTGTGGAAGACGTACGACGGCTACGCTTCGTGCCCGCTGATCACGGGTTTCGGCAGCCTGGTGCTGGCGGAATTCGATTACGCCGGCAAGCCGGCCCCCTCGTTCCCCATCGACACGACGAAGGAGCGCTGGAGCATGTACCAGCTCAAGAAGCACATTCTCCCGCGCATGTACTGGAACGTGATGGTGAAGGGAAGGGACTTCTAGGCGTACTGAGTCGCTGGACGCTGGACGCTGGACGCTGGGCAAGCGCCAAGCGCTGAGCTCTGAGCGTCGAGGGGGCCAGGGACGACTCCCGACTTTGAACCGACTCAAGACACATGACTCATGACCCCGTACGTGCGTTGACATCGATCGTACGTTCGTGCTAGGCTCGGGGCATGGGTAATGAGAAAGAAGGATACGGCGGGAAGCGGCTGACCGCGTCGGCCCTGCGGGCGAACATCTACAAGGTGCTCGACGAAGTGCTCGCCACGGGCGAAGCCGTCGAAATCGAGCGGTACGGCGAAGTCCTGCGCATCGTGCCGGCAGACAGGGCAGGGGGGCGAAAGCGGCATGCCAGGCTGGCCAATCTGCCTGCGTTCGATCTCGTGAGCGGCGATCCTGAAGACCTTGTTCATCTCGACTGGTCGGGCACCTGGCGGCCGTGAAGACGTCGCTGCTCTACCTGGATACGCACGTCGTCGTCTGGCTGGCCCAGAACGAGCCCCAGCGGCTCTCGACGACCGGCCGGCGACTGATCGAGCGCAGCGCTCTCCGGATCTCACCGATGGTCTCGCTTGAACTGCGCTATCTGTTCGAGATCGGGCGCCTCAAGCTGCCGCCCCGGCACTGGCTGCCCGAGCTGCTTCGCAGGCTGGATGCGGAGCTGGGGCAGATCCCTTTCGCAGACGTCGTCACCCACGCCGAAGAGCTCGCCTGGTCACGCGATCCGTTCGATCGGCTCATCGTAGCCGAGGCGGCCTGCGCGTCTGCCGCCCTCCTCACCAAAGATGAGCTGCTGCGCGAACATTTCCGCAAAGCAGTGTGGTGAGGGCCAACGCACCGAGCGCTCACCGCTTCAGCTATCTTCTGACGAAGCTGGCCCGCGGGGGCCTGAGTCAGGTCTGCGGAGTTTCGGGCGCAGAGGCGGGGTTCGTGGGGAGGTCGACCACGAACCCCTTGCTTTTCAGCCAGGTCACGGCATCGGCATGGGTGCCCACGACCTTGATGTCGATGCCCGACAGCATGGCCACCGTCTTGGCCATCGCCCGCAGCCAGAGGCTCGGCACCAGGGCGGCGATGTACAGTTTATCCTGGTGCCGCTTTCCGATTTCGCCCCAGAGGGCCAGGTAATCGGTCTCGGATTTCTTCGTCAGCGTCGAGTCGCTGTACAGGCCGATGCGCGTGTACTTCGACGCGAGGTAGGCGAACGATTTTTCGACTTCTTCGGCCAGCGCCTTGCCGTTCGCCGCGCTGGTATATTCGCCATGGACCAGGTAGACCAGATTCTCGTGCATCCACGTCCGCATGCGCATCCTCCCGCGCTCATCTTGGCCTGGAGGTCCCAGCCGGAGCGCTCCGTCAATTTATCCCACGTCAGCGAGGGGATGCAAGGCCGAGCGCCAAGCGCCGAGCGCTAAGCACTGAAGAAGGATCCCACGCCATGCCGAAATTCGTCATTCCTCACTCGTCACTCGTCACTCGTCACTCGTCACTTCTGCAGGGTCGTCGCGGTAGAATTTCGCCAGCTCGGCGTACAGGTCGGGAAGGGCGTCGCGAAGCTCGCGCGGGGTCTCAAAGAACGATTCCGTCGCCACCGCGAAGAATTCAGCCTCGTTCTCGGCGCCGTAGTCGTCGAGCACGCTCAGGTGGCGCGGATTGCCGACCTCGAGCTCGAGAAAATTGCGCTCCATGACTTCGCCCCAGATCCGATAATCGGATTCGCGGTGCAGGCGCGGGGTTCCGTCGAAGTCGCCGGTGGCCCGATCGAGCACGTGGGCGAACTCGTGGAAGACCGTGTTGTAGCCATCCCGCGGATCGGCAAGCCCCTCGAGCACGTCATCCCAGGCGAGCACGACCACCCCCCAGTCGTGCGCCTCGCCCATGTTGACGTCCTGGTATTCGGGGTGCCGGAAGCCGCCGGGGTACACGACGATCTCGGTCAGCCGGTTGTAGTAGCTGAGCCCCAGGCGCAGGATCGGACGGCAGGCCGCCGCCGCGATGGTCACGCGCAGCTCGTCGGTCATCTCGATGCCGCCGGCCGGGATCCAGATCTTCTCCCAGACGAACAGTTTCGCGAGCGTGCGCAGAGTGTCCTGGTCCGCCGAAGGCAGGGCGGCAAAGAAGGGGACGCGGGCCGTGAGAACCTCGTTCCACTCGGGCGGAAACGGGCGATCGCGGTGCAGCCGGCGAGTCAGAGCGCGGGGGAGCCACATGCGCATCCAGTGTACCTCCCGGGGCCGGGGGCGGCACGACATTGCGTCCGGTTTTCGGGGAGAAGGTAGCGTCGGCCGGGCTCGATATCACGGGCGCCGGAGATACCCATCGGGTATACTGTAAGCGATACGCGAGGCTCCTGGATGGATATTTACGGCAAAAACGGTCGCTGGTTCGTCATCCCCCGCCAACGCAGCGCCCGCAACGAGCTGCTGGCTCCGTTTGCAGAGGGCGCTGACGGCACCCTCTTCGGGCGCCGCGTGCGACGCGCCTATCACAATGCCGATTACGGCGTCGAACTCGACTGCAACCTCGAAGAGGCCTGCGTCATCGGCGGCTGCCTCGAGCTGATTGCCGACCTCGTTCGCTCTGAACGGCACTGACTCTCCATCTCCTCCCGTTCGTGTCGAACCGCAAACCGAATTACGACACCGCCCTGCAGATCATTCAGCTGGCGATGCGCGCTTTTCCCCGGCGCACGCCCTGGCCGCTCGCCGAGGCCGCCGAGGAGATCGGCTGCAGCGCGCGCACGATCAAGCGCTACGTCGAAGCCCTCGCCGACGTCTTTCAGGACGACGAAGGGCGGCCGCTGCTCACCATCGAACACGAGGGGAACCGGAATCCGCGCCTCGTCGTCTCGCGCCCCGTGCTGGCGCTCAACCCCTGGGTCTACGACTACGCCTCGCTGTTTCTGGCCATGCAGATGCTGAACTTCGCCGAGGGCACCGAGCTTCAGGCGGGGCTCGCGCGCATCGAGCAGGGGCTGGCGCCGCTGCTCCCCGCCGAAGCGCAGTCTGCCCTCCGGCGGATGGCGCGCAAGTTTCACGTCTTTCACCACGGCGCCCGCAGCATCCCCGACGGCGACGTCTTCTCCGACGTGTTTTCGGCCGTCGTCCAGGAGCGTCGGCTGCGGATTCAGTACGAAGGGTGGAAGGCGCCCGCCGTACTCGAACCGTTGAGCCTGATCGTCTTCAAAGAAGGGCTTTATCTGGTGACGCGGGCGCCGAAGAACCAGAAACTCTACGTGCTGGCCGTCGAGCGCATCCGCCGGGCCGACTTCCTGACCGAGCGGTTTGCGTATCCCGATGACTGGTCGCCCGAGCAGTTCCGCGGGCAGAACTTCGGCATGCTCCCGGGCGAGGTCATGGACGTTTCGTTACGCTTCCGGCCCCATCTGTACGAGTACCTGCGGAGCCGCACGTTCCACCCCACGCAGAAGCTGAAAAAGCTGCGCGACGGCAGCGTGCGCATGACCATGTCGGTGTCGGGTCTCGAAGAGCTGCGTGCGTGGATCTGCGCCTTCGGCGACGAGGTGGTTGTCGAGGGCCCCGAGAAGCTCCGCCGCTCGGTTGCGGCGCGTCTGCAGGGCGCCGCCGAGCAGTATCGTTGAGCGGCCCTCGACTCCAGGCCGAATCTCAGCGATAGATCAGGTCGAAGAGGCGGCGCGCGAGGTCGGCGTTCTGCCCCTGGAGCATCTTGTACTCTGACAGCGCCTCGGCGCGCTGCCCGCGGGCGACATAGACCAACCCCATGCCGAAGTGAAAGAGGGGCTGCTCGGGGTCGCGGCGTATCCCTTCGCGAAAGACCTGGGCGGCGGCATCGAGGCGCTCCTGCTGCACAAGCGCGTTGCCGAGCTGGAATCGGGCCACGTGCAGATCCGGGTCGCGGGCGACCGCGTCGCGAAAAGCCAGCTCTGCATCGCGAGGGCGCCCGTCGTCGCGGGCCGCCACGCCGAGGTGCAGATAGGGCTCGGCCGCGTCTGGAGCCAGAGCGACCGCGCGCCCGCAGACCTCGACGGCGCGTTCGGTACGCCGTGCATCGTTATAGAGCTGGCAGAGCCGGCTCCACGCTTCAACGGAACCGGGTGCGAGGTCGATCGCCGCCAGAAAGGCGCGCTCGGCCTGCGGCAAGTCTTCGCGCTGCATTTCGGTCAGACCGAGCGAAGTCCAGAGGGGGGCGTCCGGACCTCGCCGCAGCGCCTCGGCGAACGCTTCGGCAGCCTGGTCCCAGCGGCCCATCCGGTAGTACACGCGGCCGCGTCCGGCTGGGCCCAGGGGGTCGTCGGGAGCGAGCCGCGCCACTTGGGCAAAGGCGTCCAGCGCCTGCTCGTAGAGCTCCAGATGCTCGTAGGCGACCCCGAGGTCGTGGTGGGCGTGAAAGGCCCGTGGGGCGCGCCGGATGACCTCACGGTACATCTCGGCAGCCTTGGGCCACTGCTCATGCCGGGCGAAGAGGTCGCCGAGCTGCCAGTAGGCCTGCGTGTACTGCGGGTTGACGCGGAGGGCGCGCGCGAACGCCTTGCCGGCGTCGAGGTCCTGACCGCCCGCGACGAGCAGCGCGCCCAGCTCGTAGTGGGCGTCGGCGCGGGTCGGGGCCAGGGCGGCGGCGCGGTCGAGCAGGCGGCGGGCTTCGGCGGTCTGTCCCGCTTCTCGCAGCACGCGCCCGAGGTTGATCAGCGGCTCGGCCTTGCCGCCGTCGGCCCGGATTGCCTTGCGGTACGCGTCCTGCGCGGCCGGTAATTCGCCGCGGTCTTCGGCCAGAATGCCCAGCTGGTTCCACGCGTCGGCGTGATCGGGCTGCAGGGCGACGGCGCTTTCGAAAAGCCGGCGCGCCTCGTCGTCGCGCCCGCGGCCGCGTTCGGCGAGCCCCCAGGCATAGCGGATGCGCGGCGCGTCCGTATGGCGGGTGGCCGCGCGGGCAAAGACGGCCGCTGCGTCGTCGAATTCTCCGAGTTGAATGCGCAGCGTGCCGGCGAGAAGCCAGGCGTCTTCGAGCGCCGGATGTTCGTGGGCGACTTTATCGAAGGCGCGCACGGCCTCTTCAAGCCGGTTGTCGAGGTAGAGGGCCATACCCGGGCGCAGGCGCTCGTCGTCGTCGGCGCGCCCTTCGGTGCGCAGCGCGCGGAGCGGGCGCCTCGGGTGCATCGCGGCGAGCAGTCGCTGGAGGGCCGAGGCCGGAACCGCGAAATTGAGGTTCTGCCCCTTGATGAGCTGCAGCGTGGCCACGCCGACCACCTCGCCGCTCGTATTGAGAACGGGGCTGCCGCTGCTGCCGGGCGATATCGGGGCCGATATCTGCAGGATCGGCCCGACCCCGGGGATGTCGCGCACCGAAGACACGATGCCGTCCGAAACGGAGAACTGCAACCCCAGCGGCGTGCCCAGCACGAAGACCCGTTCGCCCTCGGCGGGCAGGGTCACGGCGAGCGGCAGCGGCGACGGGGGTGAAGTGACCGGCGCTGCCAGGGCGAGCACGACCAGATCGCGCTTCGGGTCGGCGGCTGCGTATCCATCGGCGGTGACGCGGCGACCGTCGGCAAGCCGCAGCTCGACGGCAGCTGCGTTCTGCACGACATGCCCGTTGGTGACGACCCGGTCGGCTGCGACGAAGAATCCGGTGCCGAGGCCCGTCTCCTGGCCGGCGGCATTGCGGGTCACGACGACGACGACCGAGGGCTTGACGCGCCGGACCATGTCGGGCAGGTCGGCCGCCGCGGCGAGGGGACTGAGCAGCAGGCCGCCCACGAGAAGGAGAAGCAGTCGGTGAAGCATCCCTTTACCGTAGCCTTCTGCGCACGGCGATTCAAACCGGGATGTGCACGTGGAGTTCGCGCCTGTCGCAAAAGTAAAAAGGGGAAGCCGCCAACGACGGTTCCCCCGTGAGGGCCACGGAAGGCCGCGCCTCAGCGCGGCATGGAGAGAAACAGCTCGGCCGTTTTGGCCAGCGCGTCGACGTGGGGATTGGACAGGCGCATCACGAGCGCATCGAGCCGGGCGCGGGCGGCGCCGCTTGCCTGAGCGGTGGTGGGGGGTTCGTCGACCAGAAGGCAGAGCGGGCAGCCGAGGGCGGTGGCCAGCGCGGCCAGCGTGGCGATACTGGCCCGGTCGGCTTCGCCCCGTTCGAGACGCCCCAGATGCTTGGCGCTGAGGCCTGCCCGCTCTGCCAGCTGCTGTTGGCTGATGCCGAGTGCGATGCGCCGTTCGCGGAGAGTACGCCCGATTCGAATTCCCAGTGTTTCAGTCATGTTACACGTTTCGATATCTGAAAGGGGCCCATTATAGCGCGGACAATCGCCAAGCGGAACCCCTTAAAGGTCCTTTTAGGGTATCTTTTTGTGTAACATGACCATTTCCTAGTGGTGAAAACGACCGGGGAGCGAATTCCGCGGCGGTCATCCGGTCTTCAATCAGACAGCCACGCCACTTTCGAGCGGGCAGACAGCCACGCCACTTTCGAGCGGGAAAGGCTTCGCCGACCTGCGAACGCAGGCGCATCGGCGGCTCGCCCTTCTGCGATGGCGCGCCGCGCTGCATCCTGCGCTCATGCTGTCTCCCTGGCAACAGGCGCTCGCAGGCGGATTTCTCTGCGGAATCCGGACGGGAGCAGGGCTCTGGCTGGCCAGCCGCTACCGCGGGGCGCGCGCCGAACCGGGGCTGCTCGGATCGAGGTCTGCGCGGGCCGCGGCCACGACCGTGCTTGCGGGCGAGCTGTTCGTCGACAAGCTGCCGATTCCCGATCGCACCAGGCTGCCGTCGCTGGCCGCGCGCATGGCCGGCGGCGCGCTCGTGGGCGGTGTCACGTGCGAGAAGCACGCGGCGGGGTTCGCGGCCCTCGGCTCGGGCGGGGCCCTGCTCGGCGCCTGGGCGGGCAACCGCTTCCGCCGGCGCTTCGGGCGCTCCAGGGCGGCGCCCGTGGCCGGCGTACTTGAGGACCTTGCCCTCTTCGGCGGCATGGCGGCTCTGGTGCAAAGCCGCTTGCCCGGGCGCATTCCGCGTGTGAACCGTCTTACCGCTCGTGGCGATCGATGAGCGCCTGCACGGTGCCCGAAGCGACGAGACGGGCCCGGATGCGGGTCGAGTCTTCGATGCAGGACGGATCTGTGACGACCAGCCAGCGATCGCCGCGATCGGCTGGCGTGACGCTGCACCCGGGCACATCGCCGAGCATGCGGTGGAGATCGGCGCGCGAGCCGGGGCGGGCGTGAACGATGAAACTGCAGCGGGACATGATGGTCTTCTCCTGAATCGTGAAATCGGACTGGGCCGCATGGAGCGCGGGCCCGGTTACGCTGGAGCAAGGAGCGAAAGCCGTGCCGGACCCGTCGGCGCAGTCGATCAGGGCGCGGCGGGTCCTTTGCGCTGCGGCACCGCGCGGCAGAGCGCTGCAAAAACACGCAGACCGCGGCGCTCCTTCTATCCATTCCGGCCGTTTCGGCCGCGGCGGCGCGGCGGCGGCGTGCGCGCGTCCTTTTACATCGACCTGCCGGGCGTGTTACTCTTTTGGTTTCCTTCTCTTTACGAAACGCGTTGAGGAATGTAACGATGGGTTCTGACGTCGCAGGCGTAGTCGTGGCAGGTGAAGACCGATTCTGCAAAGGGCTCGAGATGAAGTCGCCGCTGGCGGGAAACCCGCCGGGAAGGCCGCAGTTTGCCGTTCAGGTCCGGCGCCTCGACGGCGCGACGCTCGATGTCGCCTCGCCCCGGGCCACGCGCATCATGGTCGCCATGATGAACATGCACGCCGTTCTCGGCGGCGCGGCCGCGCACTGGGGGGGGCCTTCGGCGTTCGCAGAGATCATGTCGGCCATTCACGGCCTCATGTTCAGCAGCGCCGACTGGCGCGAAGCCTTCAACTTCGTCAATGACGCCGGGCACACCGAAAACGGCATCTATGCCCTGAAAGCCAACTACGGCTTCGCGGGGCTCACGCTCGAAGACCTCAAACATTTCCGCTCGATCAAGAGCAAGCTCACCGGCCACGGTGAAAGCCACCTCTTTCCCGAAGGGGTCATGGTCTCGAACGGCCCGCTCGGCTCTTCGATCTCCATCGCGCAGGGCGTCGCCATGGCCGACGCGCTTGCCCGCAAGGAGCGGGTCACCGTGTGCGCCATCAGCGACGGCGGCATGATGGAGGGTGAAGCCCGCGAGGCGGTCGCCGCCATCCCCGGCTTCGCGGCGCGGGGCATGGTGGCTCCGTTCGTGCTCGTCATCAGCGACAACAATACGAAGCTGTCGGGCCGTATCGACCAGGACGCCTTCAGCATGAATCCCAGCTTTGAAGCGCTCGACGCGCTCGGCTGGGAGGTGCTGCGCTGCCCGAACGGCAACGAGCTGCAGGAAGTCTTCACGGTCATCGAGACGGCCGTCGAGAGCGCCCGGCGCAACCCGAAGAAACCGGTCGCCGTCTGGGCGAAGACGATCAAGGGTATCGGCGTCGAAGCGACCGAGAAGAGCGCTTCGGGCGGTCACGGCTATCCGCTCTCGAAGGTCGATCAGCTGCGCGCGTTCGTCGAAGAGATCAACGGCGGTCCGCTCGAATCCCCGTTCCGCGAATGGCTCGAGCAGATGGAAGCCGAGGCGGCCGCCAAGGCCGCGAAGGCGTCGGCAGCCGCGCCCGCCGCGAAGCCCGCGGTCAAGAAGGACAAGATCCAGGCCGGCTTCGCGCGCGCCATGATCGCCGCGGCGAAGAAGGGGCTCCCCGTGGTGAGCGTGAGCGCCGACCTGCAGGGGTCGACGGGCGTCGCGCCGTTCCACAAGGAATTCCCCCAGCAGTCCTACGAGGTCGGGGTCGCCGAGGCCAACATGATTTCGGTGGGCGGCGGCTTTTCGAAGCAGGGCTATATCCCGGTCGTCGACACCTTCGCCCAGTTCGGCGTTACCAAGGGGGCGCTGCCGCTGTGCATGGCCACGCTGAGCCAGAGCCCGGTACTGGCCGTCTTCAGCCACATCGGTTTTCAGGATGCGGCCGACGGCGCTTCGCACCAGGCGCTCATGTACTATGCGATGTCGGGCGCCATTCCGCACGTCCAGGTCTATGCCCCCGCCTCGGCCGAAGAGGCCGAATGGGCGATGGGCGAGGCCATCGAGCGGTTCGCGGCAGACCGTAAGGCCGGCCGTACCCCCGACTCGGTACTCTTTTTCTGCGGACGCGAAAATTTTCCCGTCAGCGTGAAGCCCGAGGGGGCGGCCTATGCCTGGGGCAAGGCCATGGTCGTCGCCGATACGACGGCCGGCAAGTCGAAGACGGCGGTCGTGAGCGCCAACGGGAGCATGGTTTCGGTGGCCCTGCGGGCCGTCGAGAAGCTGGCGGCCGAGGGGGTCGGCGTCGTCGTCCTCAACAACGCCATCGCCAACCGGCCCGACATCCAGGGGCACCGCGACGCGCTGGCCCGCGCGGGGGGGCGTCTCGTGACCGTCGAAGAGCATCAGCGCATCGGCGGCGCCGGCGCGACGCTCGTGACCGGACTCGTGATGGCCGGCGTCGCGCTTCAGGTCAAGGTGCTGGCGGTCGAGGGTGAATTCGGGCAGTCGGCCTATACCGCCGACGAACTGTACGACAAGCACGGAATCGGAGTCGAAGGGATCGCGGCGGCCGTTCGCGGGCTCGTCGGCTAGCGGGAAACGGAGCCGCCTGCCGCCGCCGACTTGCAACGGCGGCAGAGACGGTGTACAAAGAATACGAGAACGGTTACCCGGCAACCGGCTGATTTCTCACCATTTCTGTCTAAAGCATGGTTCCTGGCTTCAACCACAATGTGATGCACAAAGGTCGGATGTTCCACATCCAGACCGAGGATTCGGGCCTCAAGAATCCGCACATCATCACGCATCTTTTCGTCGGGGGTAACATCCTCTCGACGAAGAAGACGTCGTACGCCGACATCCTGCACTCCGATCACCTCGAAGAGGTCGTTCGCGAGATCATGGAAGAGCAGCACAAGTCCATGCTGCGCGAGCTGAAGCGCGGCGTGTTCGATCCGCCCGAAGAGCGGGCGGCGGCTGCGGTGGGCGCTGCGGCCGAGCCGGTCGCGGCCTCGCTCAACAAGCTCGACGGCGACGTCAGCCTCGACGAGGTCATCCTCAATTACCTCGCCGAAGACGAGTAGTCCGTTCCCCACCGGAGCGGACCGCTTGCCATGACCCCCTTACTCTGACCGGGCGGTTGCGTTGGTTCTGCGTCGAGCGTCCATGATCGAGCTGTATCACGTGTCGATGGCCTATGGCCGCGAGACGGCGCTCGACGACCTGAACGTCACGATCGAAAAAGGGGAATTTCTGTTTCTCACCGGCCCCAGCGGCGCCGGCAAGTCGTCGCTGCTGCGCCTGCTCGCCGGCCTCGAGCGCCTGAGCCGGGGGCAGATGTTCTTCAACGGCCGCTCGCTGTCGGACTATTCCACCCGCCAGTTTCTACGCTACCGGCAGAGCATCGGCTTTGTCTTTCAGGATTACAAGCTGCTGCCGACCCGCACCGTCGCCGAGAATGTCGCCTTTCCCCTCGAAGCGCGCGCCTACCGGCGCGAGGCCGTGCGCCGGCGCGTGGCCGCGCTGCTCGAATGGGTCGGCCTCGAGCACAAAGCCCGTCAGCTTCCCGAGCGGCTCTCGGGGGGTGAGCAGCAGCGCGTCGCGATAGCCCGCGCCCTGGCCGCCGATCCGGCGCTACTGCTGGCCGATGAGCCGACGGGAAACCTGGACGGCGAGCGGGCGCGCGAGACGATGCGACTCTTCGACGACGCCCACGCCCGCGGCGTCACGGTGCTCGTCGCCACGCACGACCTGGCGCTCGTCGAGCGGTACAGCCGCCGCGTGCTCCAAATCGAAGCGGGACGCATCGTCGCGGGGGCGACGTCGTGAACCGGTACGTCTTCGACAACCTCATGCGCAACCTGCGATCGGGCTGGCGCATGTACGTGCTCGGCATCGTCATTGCCTCGATCGCCTTCGGGTTGAGCGGCGCGTTCTTTCTCGTGCACCGCAATCTGGCGCTCACGACGCAGTTGTGGGCGTCTTCGGTGCCGGTAACCGTCATGCTCGACCCGGCGCTGCCGCAGGTGCAGGTGCAGGCGCTGATAAGGCGCGCGCAGGCCGAAGGGGCCGTGCGGGTCGATCTGGTGACCCCCGAGCAGGGGCGCCGGCGCCTCGAAGCCGCGCTCGGGACCCGGGATCTGCTGAGCGGTTTCCGCGAAAACCCGATTCCGCCCATGCTCGAGCTCGCCTATGCCGAGCCGCCGCCGCCCGAACGTCTGGCGGCCATGCTGCGCTGGCCCGGCGTGACCGAGGTTGACGACGCCAGTCAGTGGAGTTCCCGCTTTCACCGCCTGCGGCGCGCGGTCGACCGTGTCGGGGCCGGCCTGCTCCTTCTTCTGCTCCTGGCCGCCGTCGGCTCGGTGGGTCTGACCGTGCGCCTGGTCGCCGCCAGCCACGCCGCCGAGAGCGAAATCCAGCGCCTGGTGGGCGCCTCGGAGGCCTTCGTCCGCGCGCCGTACCTGCTGTCGGGCGGCTGGATCGGCCTGGCGGGCATCGGCGTGAGCCTTGCCGGGCTGGCGGGCGGCTTCCGGCTGATCCCCCGGCCCCGGCCGGGCGAATGGCCGGTTCCCGTGCACGAACTGGTCTTTTTCAGCGGCGTGGAAGCCGGCGTGCTGCTCGCCGCCGGTTTCTGTGTCGGCGTCGCCGGCGCATGGCTGGGCCTGTCCCGCAGGGGGCCCGCGTGAACGCGCTTCTCCTGTTTCTACTCGTCAGCGGGGCTTCGGTGCCTGCGACGGCGGAGACGCTGCGGCGCGAGGTGCTCGAAGTCACTCGCCGCCTGGAGATCGAACAGGCCGAGGTCGGTCATGTCGCCGAGAACCTGCGCCGCCTTGCCGTCGACAAGGCCGCGGCAGAGAAGAATCTTTCGCGCCTGCGCCTGCAGCAGGCCGATCTGGAACTGCATCTGCGCACGCTCGAGGTGCGCGAGCAGGGCCTGGCCGAAGAGTGGGACGGGCTGCTGGTGCAGGCGGCGCGCCGCATGCGGCTGCTCTCGCGGCGCGCCGGCGCGGGCTCGGCCGAGGTGCTCCTGTCGTCGGAGGGCCCGTCGGATTTTGTCTACCGGTACCACGCCCTGCGCTTCATTTCCACCGCCGATCGGGCCCTGCTCGAGGAGTTGCAGACGCGGCAGGATCTGATGGCCGCCGCGCGCGCCGAGATGGAGCGCCGTAAGGCCGAGGTCGAACGCCTGCAGGCCGACGCGCAGGCCGAGGTGCGGCGCCTCGCGGCGCTCGAACAGCTGCGGCGCACGCAGGCGGCCCGTCTGCACGAGCGGGTGGGTGAGCGGCGAGCGTGGATCGAGTCGATGCGCGACTCGGCGGCGGCCATGGGAGTGCTGCTCGAGTCGATGGCGACCGGCGCCGCCGCCCGCCCCCTCGACAGCGTGCGCGAGCCGGTGGCGGGGCTGCGCACGGTGAACTTCGGCGATCCCGATCCGGTGGCGGGCGCCGTGCTCACGAGCCGCGGCTGGCGCTACCAGGCCCCGGCGGGTACGGCCGTGTATGCGGTGGCCCCCGGTACCGTGACCTATGCCGACTGGTTCCAGGGCTACGGCTTTCTGGTGCTGGTCGACCACGGCGGCGGCGTTGTGACGCTCTACGCGCATCTCGACCGCATCGACACGGCGGTCGGCGAAGCGGTCGACGGCGCGACCCTGCTGGGAACGGCGGGAACCAGCGGCAGCGTCTTCGAGCCCGGCATGTATTTCGAAGTGCGCCGGCAGGGCAAGCCCATTGATCCGGGCGCGTGGCTGCGCGCCGTTGCGGCCCGCCTGCTTCCGTAGGTCGCCCCCGGGCTCGGCCCCGGCCGATGCGCGGGGGTGAATCCGTGCCGAACTCGCGGGGGGCGTCCGGTGGAACTCCGTCGTTTGGCCGCTAACCCATTGAATAGACGAGAAGATTGCGATATCATCATCGGTCATGACCGACAACGCGAGAGGTAACATGCGTGGGGAGAAACGGATCCGGTTTCCGGGTCGTCTGGCGGCGGGGCTTGTCATCGGTATCGTCCTCGGGACCCTGTTCGGCTCGGGGCTTGCCGCCCTCGCGCAGAACACGTATGCGAAGCTCGACGTTTTCAGCGACGTGCTCTCGACGATACAGAACGTCTACGTCGACGAAACCGACCCCGACGAGCTCGTCTACGGCGCCATCCGCGGCATGCTGACGACGCTCGACCCGCACTCCTCGTTCATGGACCCCGACGAGTATCGCGAGCTTCAAGTCGACACGAGCGGCCAGTTCGGCGGCGTCGGCATCGAGATCAGCTTCAAGGACGGCGTGCTCACGATCGTCTCGCCCATCGAAGATACGCCCGCCAGCCGCGCCGGCTTGCTCGCCGACGACCGTATCGTCGCCATCGACGGCGACGAGACGCAGGAAATGAGCCTGCTCGACGCCGTCAAGCGCATGCGGGGACCCCGCGGATCGAGCGTGAAGATTTCGGTCCTGCGCAAAGGCTGGACCGAGCCGAAAGACTTCGTGCTCAAGCGCGAAATCATCAGCTTCAAGAGCGTCCGCAGCAAGGCCTACGACGGCGGCGAGATCGGCTACGTCCGCCTCACGCAGTTTCAGGAGCGCAGCGGCGCCGATCTGGCGAAGGCGCTGAAAGAGCTCGAGAAGAAGCCGCTGAAGGGGCTCATCCTCGACATGCGGAACAATCCGGGCGGCCTGCTCGACCAGGCCATCGAGATCAGCGACCTGTTTCTCGACGACGGTCTCATCGTCTACACGAAGGGGCGGCTGCCGAATTCGCGCCAGGAGTTCCGGGCCACGAAGGGGGCCGAGCAGCGTCACTATCCCATCGTGGTGCTCATGAACGGCGGCTCGGCCAGCGCGAGCGAAATCGTCGCCGGGGCCCTGCAGGATCACAAACGGGCCGTCATCATGGGGGTCACATCGTTCGGCAAGGGGAGCGTACAGACGATCATCCCGCTGCGCGACGACTCGGCCATGCGCATCACGACGGCCAAGTACTATACGCCCAGCGGCCGTTCGATTCAGGCCACCGGCATCCATCCCGACATCGAAGTGCAGCAGAGCCTCGTGGGCGAACTCGCCGAACAGGGGGCGCGCGTGCGCGAAAAGGATCTCGACCGCCACTTCGAGCCCGAGGCCGGCCAGAAGGCGCCGCAGGACGCCGCCGCCGGCGCAAAGCGCAAGCTCAGCGACGACGAGAAGGATTACCAGCTCCAGCGCGCCCTCGACCTGATTCGCGGCTACGGCATCTTCACGCGCGTTGCCGCCCCGGGTGCGGCCCCCACGGAAGTGTCCGTACAGAAGTAACGGCTGACCGTGCTGGAACTCGGGGGGAATCGGAAAGGGCGGTGGATCATCACCGCCCTTTTTTTCGGATTGCTCGCAGCCTGCGAGCGGCAGGCGCCCCTGCCTGCGCGGGCGACGGCGCCGTCCCCCGCCGCCGTAACGACCGGGGCCGAAGCCCCGCGGCCCGCAACAGCTGCGTCGGCGGCAGAACCCGTGGCGGATTTCCCAGGGCCCCCGGTGCCGCGCGCGAGCAGAGAAGCCCGCACGCGCCCCGATGCCGGAGCCATTCTCCCTTACTTCGCCCGCCCGGGTTCGGACGGCGGCTGGCATTTTCCGACCCCCTATCACTATCAGGAATGGCGACTGGCGGCCGGACTGCGCCGTGAGCGCCCGAAGGAGTGGCCCGATGCCGGTGGCCATCCGGTTCCCCTGTCGATCGACCCGGTCACCGCGCCGGTCGTCGTCATTCTCATCGACGACCTGGGCAATGCGGGCTGGGCCCTGCGCCGCCTCGCGCAGCTGCCGTATCCGGTCAACGGTGCGATTCTGCCCCATACCCCTCTCGTGAAGCGGGCGGCAAAGGCCGTGGCCGTTACGGGGGGCGACGTCCTGCTGCACCTGCCGCTCGAGCCCATCGGGTTTCCGCAGGACGACCCGGGGGCCGGCGCGCTCTTCGTGACGATGCCGACCGCGGCGCGCGCGGCGCGCTTCGCCGCTGCCTGGCGCGACGTGCCGGGCGCCCTGGGACTCAACAATCACATGGGATCGCGCTTTACCGCCGACGGCGAGGCCATGGGCTGGCTCGCGGGGGCCGTCGCCGGGCGGGGGGCGCTCTTCGTCGACAGCCGCACGGTGCCCCGTTCCCAGGCGCAGGGGCGCATGCTGCTGCACGGCGTTCCCGCGTTGGGACGCACGCACTTTCTCGACGAGACGGCCACCGACGAAGCGGTCTCGGCGCGCCTGCGCGAAGCCGTCGCCCATGCGCGGCGGCACGGGGCGGCGCTGGCCATCGGCCACCCCAACCGGGCCACGGTCAGGGTGCTCGAACAGGCGCCCGACCTGTTCCGGGCTGCGGGGGTGCGCGCGGTGCCGCTGCGGGCGCTGTTTCTCTCTCCGCCGCGAAAAACCCAGTCACAATAACTCCTTATCGTCGCCATTGGGTCGCATGGACGCCGGGGTAGTCGTTTGCACCCCGTCTTGCCGAAGCGGCTACAACTTTTCTGTTGACGAGATTTTGTAAGCCGTGATATACCTTTTTCCAAGCAGAGCCCTTGTCCCTCTGCCTTGCACGTGAACGAAAAGGAGATTTGATCCATGTACAACGGGAAAGTGCGCTGGTTCGACGAGAAGAAAGGCTTCGGCTTCATCGCGCGGGAAAACGCCCGCGACGTCTTCGTCCACTACTCGGCCATCCAGGAAAAAGGCTTCCGCACCCTGCACGAGGGTCAGCCGGTCACCTTTGATATCGCCGAAGGTCCCCATGGCGTGCACGCCATCAACGTCATGAAAGAAGCGATGGACGAGTTGAACATCAGCTGACCAATCCGTTTTCGTGTGAAAGGAGGGGAGCGGCAACCCCGAACGTCCGCCTGGATCCTCCCCAAGGGCTGCTCCTCCCGAGGCTTGGGTCCCCGGCGTCGGCCGCTACCTTGCGGTTTCCCCTCCGTTCTTGAAAAAGCCCGCCTCCGGCGGGCTTTTTCTTCATCCGGTGGATTCCCCGGGCGGGGCCGGGCAAGCCGCTGCGGCCGACGGCCCGCGTGCGGTACAATGCAGGATTACTCTGCAGGTCTGATTCGTACCGTTTGCCGTAACCGTGACGCAGCCCCCTTCCATCCCCCCTGATTCAGCCGCCGCCGAGACCACCCTGCGCGAGGCCGTAGAGGCCCTTCACGCGCGCGCGGGCGTGCGCCTTGCCGGAATCCGGGGTGCCGCACGGAGTTGGCTTGCCGCGGCCCTCTATCGCGCGAATCCGAGCCCGACGGTGGTCATCGTGCCGACCCAGGGCGACATCGAGCGCATGCGGGCAGAGCTCGCCTGGTTTCTGGCCGATCGTTCGCTCCCGTATCCGGCGGTCGAGGCGGTGCGCATCCGCGCCTTCCCGGGCTGGCAGCTGCTCCCTTACGACGATGTCGTGCCGCATCCCGAGCTCGTCGGCGAACGGCTGGGCGCCCTGGCGTCGCTGCGCGAAGACGAGCGGCCCATGATCGTCACGACCTGGGAGGCCATGCAGTTGCGGACCGTCGCCGCCGACCGGCTCGCGGCGGCGACGCTCCGGTTGGCGAAGGGGACCGAGCTGGCGCCGGCGGCCCTGAGCGCCCGCCTGCTGCAAGCGGGATACACGCGCGCCGATCAGGTCGAAGACCCGGGAGAATTCGCGGTGCGCGGCGGTATCGTGGATATATTCCCGCTCGGGGCGCAGCAACCCGTGCGGCTTGAGTACTGGGGCGACGTCATCGACGAGCTCCGGCGCTTCGATCCGGTTTCGCAGGTGAGCCTGCGCTCGCTGAACGCCGACGAAAGCGTGCTCGTGCTCCCCGCGCGCGAGTCCTTCTGGGTTCCCGACGAGGCCGAGCGCGTGGCGGCGGGGCTGCGCGACCTCGGCGCCGCCGTCGAGCTCAAGCGCACGAGCCTCGATGCGGCCCTGCAGTCGCTGCGCGAGCGCGGCTCGTTTCCCCTCCAGGACTACACGCTTCCCGCCTTGCTCCCGAGCGCCTGGTTCTGGGAGCATCTTCCCGCCGGCACGCGCATCTGGAGCGTGGAACAGGACGAAGGGTTTCGTTCGGTCGACGATACGCTGCGCGAGGCGGCGGGCCGCTACCGCACTCTGCTCGACGAAGAAAAGCTCCTGGCCCCCCCCGAGGCGGTCTTCGCCGACGAATCGACCCTGCGCCGGGGGATCGGGCAGTTTCACACCGGACGCCTCGAGTCGCTGGCCGTGCTCGGCGACACGCTGCGCCTGGAGTCGCGCACGCACGACGGCCTGGCCAAGGAGCTGCAGCAGGCGGGGCAGCTGGGCCCCCTGGTGACGCGCCTGCGCCACTGGCTCGACGAGGGGCACCGCGTGCGCCTCTCGGCCCGCACGCGCGGCGGAGTCGACCGCATGCGCGAGCTGCTCGCGGCCCACAACCTGCCGTTGACCGAGGGCGAAGACAGGCCGGCCACGCTCGACATCGGGCAGTCGCCGTTGATGCGCGGTTTCCGCGTCGCCGCCGAGCGCCTCACGTTGCTGACCGAAGAAGACATCTTCGGCGCGCGCACGGTGCGCCACGCGCCCCCGACACGGGTGAAGAAGGAGAAGTTCGTCGCCGAGCTGCGCGAGCTCAAGCACGGCGATTTCATCGTGCACGTCGACTACGGCGTCGGCCGGTATCTCGGCCTGCAGACGCGCACCGTGGCGGGCGAGACCGGCGATTTCTTCGCCGTCGAATACTCCGGCGGCGACCGCCTCTTTCTGCCCGTCTACCGGCTCGAGGGGGTGCAGAAGTACGTCGGTTCGGAGGGGAGCGAGCCGCGGCTCGACAAACTCGGGACGCAGGGGTGGGAGAAAACCAAGAAGCGCGTCAAGGAGGCCGTGCTCGCCATGGCCGCCGAACTGCTCGAGCTTTACGCCGCCCGCGAAGTCATGCCGGGGCAGGCGTTCGCGAAGCCCGGGCACCTCTACGAGGAGTTCGCCGCGAGCTTCGAATACGAGGAGACGCCCGACCAGGCGCAGGCCATTCGCGAAGTGATCGCCGATCTGCAGCGCCCGCGCCCCATGGATCGGCTCGTCTGCGGCGACGTCGGCTACGGAAAAACCGAAGTCGCCATGCGCGCGGCGTTCAAAGCGGTGGAGGAGGGGAAGCAGGCCGCCGTCCTCGTTCCGACCACGATTCTGGCCTTCCAGCACCTGCAGACCTTCCGCGAACGCTTCGAGGCGTTCCCCGTGAAGATTGAGATGCTCTCGCGGTTCGTGTCGCCGAAGGAGCAGAAAGACATCCTCGCGCGACTGCGAAAAGGCGAAGTCGACATCGTCATCGGCACGCACCGCATTCTGCAGAGCGACCTGGACTTCAAGGATCTGGGCCTGCTCGTCATCGACGAGGAACACCGGTTCGGCGTCAAGCACAAGGAGAAGATCAAGCAGCTCAAGAAGACCGTGCACGTGCTGACGCTGACGGCCACTCCGATTCCGCGTACGCTGCACCTGTCGATTCTCGGGCTGCGCGATCTGTCGATCATCGCTACTCCGCCGCGCGACCGGCTCGCCATCCGTACCTACGTGACGCCGTTCGAAGAAGGGGTGCTTGCCGAAGCCATCCGGCGCGAGCTGCGCCGGCAGGGGCAGATCTTCTTCATTCACAACCGCATCGATTCCATCCACGGCATGGCCGACGAGATCCGCCGCCTCGTGCCCGAGGTGCGCCTGGCCGTGGGCCATGGGCGCATGAAGGAAGACGAGCTCGAGAAGCTCATGCTCGCCTTCGTGCGCCGCGACTTCGACCTGCTGCTCTGCACGACCATCGTCGAAAGCGGCATCGACGTGCCCACCGCCAACACCATCGTCATCAACCGGGCCGACCGTTTCGGGCTGGCCGAACTCTACCAGCTGCGCGGACGCGTCGGGCGCTCGAATCAGCGCGCCTATGCCTACCTGGTCATCGATTCCGAAAAGCAGCTTTCGGGCGAGGCGCGCCAGCGGCTCGACGTCATCCAGAGCTTCGCCGATCTGGGGGCCGGCTTCAAGGTGGCCGCTCACGACCTCGAGATCCGCGGGGCGGGCGACATCCTGGGGCAGAACCAGTCGGGGCAGATCGCGGCCGTCGGCTTCGATCTCTACACGTCGCTGCTCGAGCAGGCGGTGCAGGAGATCCGCGGCGAACCGGTGGTCGAGCGGCGCGAGCCCGAACTGAACGTGCACCTGCCCGCCTACATCCCCGAAAAATACATGCCCGACGTCGGGCAGCGCCTCGACTTCTACCAGCGCCTGAGCCGCCTGCTGCACGAAGACGACACCGACATGCTGCGGGCCGAGATGGAAGACCGCTACGGGGAACTTCCGGTCGAAGCCGAGCACTTTCTCGAAGTCTCGCGGGCCAAGGTGCTCCTGCGCGCCCTGCGGGTGCGCGCGCTCGACCTCACGGCCGGCCGGGCGGTGCTGCGCCTCGACGCCGCGACGCCGGTCGATCCGGCCCGCGTGCTCGACCTGGTCGCCCGGCAGAACGACCGGGTGAAACTGGCCGGCGGCGACAAGCTGGTTTACAGACTGGACGAACGGACCCCGCTCGATTCGCTGAAAGAGCTCATGATCCGCTTGCGGGAGCTCCAAGGCTTTGTTAAGATTTAGCTTTTTATCGGTGCCTGCTTGCTCGTCCAGGGGCCGGCCCGAACCTTCACTCTTCAGGAGATTGGGATTCATGGCAACGTTGCGGAATGTCTTTGTCACGGCCACCGTGACCGGTGTGGTGTTGATGGGGGCTGCGTGCTCGAGCAAGGGTACCGATGCCGTCAAGAAAGAGGGCAAGGTCGTCGCCCAGGTCGATGACGTCACGATTACCACCGGCGAGCTGCAGGAAGAACTGGACAAGCTCCCCCCGTACCTGAAAGGGCGCGTCGCGACCGCAGAAGGGCGCCGGGAGTTTCTCGACAACCTGCTGACCCGCAAGGCGCTCATGCTCGAGGCCGATACCCTGGGCATCGAAAACGATCCGCAGATTTCGCGCCAGATTGCCGAGTACAAGGAACGTCTCGTGCTGCAGAAGCTCATGCAGGACAACATTCCCAAGGACCCGCAGCTGTCTGACGAAGAAATCCGCAAGTACTTCGACGAACATACCGACGAGTTCAAGGAAGGCGCCCAGGTTCGCGTGCGCCACGTGCTCATCAAGTCCGAACCCGGCGATCCCGACGCCAAGAAGCAGGAAGCGCGCCGTAAGGCCGAGCAGGTGCGCAAGCGAGCCCGGGGCGGTGAGGACTTCGAGAAGCTGGCCAAGCAGTACAGCGAAGACGTGGGCAGCAAGAACCGCGGCGGCGACCTCGGGTTCTTCCCGCGCGGCCGCATGGCCAAGCCGTTTGAAGACACGGCGTTCGCGCTGAGCAAGCCCAACGAAATCAGCGATGTGGTCGAGACCCAGTTCGGCTATCACGTCATTCAGTACGTCGACCGCCAGGAACCGAAGGAAAAGACCTTCGACGAGGCCAAGGAGCAGATTCGCCGCCGCCTCGCTCCCCAGCGCCAGCGCGACAGCTACCAGACGTTCATCACGAACATCAAGGACAAGCGCAAGATCGTCGTCCACGACGACGTGCTCGCCTCCATGGGTGGTGACAAGAGCGCCGAGGCCCCCAAGGCCGAACCGGCCGCTGCCGAGGCCGAAGGCGCCAAGGCTGAATGACCTCGTCTGCGAGACGATTCGGAGGGGGGAAGGCGCATGCCTTCCCCTTCCTTTTTTTCAGAGGCACGGCCGCCGTCGCGATCGCCCTGGCGGCGCTCATCGGCGGGGGGCAGGCCGGGTGCAAGCCGGCCGGGTCGCGGCCCGTGGCCTCGGTCGACGGCGAGCCGATCCGCCGTGACGCCTTCGAGGCCGAGCTGCGCCGCGTGCGGGGCGAGACCGGCGACCTCGTGCTCCAGGGCGAAGTGCTCTCGGCCCTGCGCATGAGCGTACTCAACCAGCTCATCGAAAACCGCCTGGTGACCCGCGAAGCGGCTCGCTACGGGATCGGCGTCAGCGAGGCCGAGGTCGACCAGCGTCTCCTGGCCATCCGGGCCGACTACGCCGAGGGGGGCTTCGACCAGGCCCTGCGCGAGAATTTCGTGAATGTCAGCGACCTGCGCGATCGGCTCCGGCAGAGTGTCCTGCAGGAAAAAACCGTGCACGAAGCCGTCGGAAAAGGGCTCGAGCCCGACGACGAAGAGCTTCTGCGCTACTATCAGCGCCGGGCCGCCGATTTCTCGCTTCCCGAGCGGGTGCAGGTGCGCCAGATTGTCGTACGCAACCGCGAAGAGGGCGAGGCCCTGCGCGCCCGTATCCTGCAGGGAGAGAGCTTCGTGGAGCTGGCGAAACAGCATTCGCTGACACCCGACGCCCGCGAAGGGGGCGACGTGGGCGTGTTCGCCCGCGGCGAGATGCCCCCCGAGTTCGACCTTGCGTTCACGCTGCCGAAAGGCAAGGTGAGCACTGTCATCCGGTCGCAATACGGGTATCATATCCTGATGGTCGTCGATCAGCTTCCGGCCCGCATCCGGCCGTTCGAAGAGGTTCGAGACGAACTGCGCACGCTGCTCATCCGCGACCGGATGGAGAGCGCATACCAGCACTGGATTCAGCAGCTGCGCGACGAAGCAGACATCCGCATTTTTCAGGACGTGATTGAAGATGTTGAATGATTCGCTGCGCAGGCTGACGGCCGGAGTTCTCCTGTCCGGTGCCCTTGGCGCAGGGCTGACCCTGGCTTCGGCGCCGGACGCCCGGGCCGAGGTGGTCGACCGGGTAGTCGCCGTCGTCAATGAAGACGTCGTTCTTCTGTCCGATCTCGAGAAGGCGCGGCGCGACGTCGAGCAGGAGGCGCGCCTGATGGGGCAGCCCGACATGACGCTCGCCGACGAAGATCTGCTGCAGCGGCTGATCGACGAACGCCTGGTGCGTCAGGAGTCGCGCCGGCTGAACATCGATGTGACCGAGAAAGAGATCGACAACGCCATCGCCGACGTCATGAAGGCGAACCGCCTCACCTTCGAGCAGTTGAAGGCGAATCTGGCGACGGAGGGGGTCGATCTCGAGGAATACCGGAAGACGATCGGCGAACAGATCCGCCGCCTGAAGCTGACCAGCCGGGTCGTGCGCGATCGGGTTTCCATCGATCAGAGCCGGATGCAGGCGTACTATTCCGCGAACCGGGAACTGTTTCTCGACGACCCGCAGATTCGGCTGCGCCGGATATTTTTCCCCGGACAGAACGACACGGCCGTTGCCGGGCAACTGCGGGCCCGGCTTGCCGAACAGCCGTTTCCCGCGCTCGTGACGGCCATTGCCGAAGCCGGCGGTGACGCCGTCGACTTCGGCTTTCTGCCGCCGACCGACGTTCGCGCCGACTACCTCGAGGCGGCCGGCAATCTTCAGCCGGGCGAGTGGAGCCCCCCGCTGGTGCTCGGCGACGGGGTGCACCTCGTGCAGCTCGTCGAGCGGCTCGAAGAGCGGGTCAAGCCGTTCAGCGAGGTCAAGGATCAGATCGAGCAGCGGCTGAACCAGGAAGAATCGCAACGCCAGTTTCTGCGCTGGCTTCAGGAGTTGCGCGATCGAAGCCACGTGCGCCTGATGCTCTAGCAGAAATCCGGCGCGCGTTTCCTTCAGACGGGAGCATCCTTCGATGTCAACACGGTACCTGTTCACTGCGGCCTCGCTGATCGTTCTGCTGTCCCTGGCCGGCTGCGGCGCCGGGCCGACCGACCGAACCGGCGACCAGACGACCATCGAATGTCCGGCATCGGATCTGGCGCCCGGCGAGTTTGAAGTCCTGGCCGATCTCGGCATGGGCAATGAAGGGATCGCCTTTTCGTCCGCCGGCGAGCTTTTCGTCTCGACCCAGGACCCGGCCGCAGTGTGGAAAATCGCCGCCGACGGTACGTCTACGCGCCTGGCCGACCTGCCGGGCGCGCTCGGTCTCGCCTTTCTCGGCGACACGCTGCTTGTCGCCGGCCTGAGCACGCACACCGTCTATGCCGTGGACGGGCAGGGGAGCGTGCGCGAGTTCGCGGCCCCGGTGAGCGACGCGAATTTCGTGGTGGCGACCCCGTGGGCGACGGCGCTGGTGTCGAACGATTTCGAGAACACCATTCACGAAGTGGATGGCAGGAGCGCACCGGCGCTCTGGAGCGATGCCGTGGCCTCGCCGAACGGCATGGGCTTTTCGGCCGACGGCACGAGGCTCTGGGCCGCGACGACCTTCAAGGATCCCGGCCTGTACGAGTTTCCCGTGAAAGACGGGAAGGCGGGAACGCCACGCCGGGTGACCGGGTTCCGCGCCATCGACACGCCCGACGGCCTGGCCGTCGGCGCCGATGACACGGTGTACGTGGCGCTCAATCTGAGCGGTAAAGTCGTGCGGGTCGACCCGCGCTCGGGTTCGGTCGAGGAGGTCGCAACCGGGCTGGCGACGCCGGCCAGCCTCGCCTTCGGCCGGGGCGCATTCGATCCCTGCTCGCTGTATGGCACCGAGCTCCTGGGATCGCGCGTTTTCCGCCTGCGCGTCGGGCGGCGCTGAGGGGCGCGTAACCACCCCCGCCGGACGTCCCGCCCCCTGCTCTGCAGCCCCGCACGGCCTGCACGGCCGCCCTCCGATGATGCGGGCCGTTCTGGTAGGCTTCGAGTCATGGGCGGGGCCCGAACGCGAACCGTAGCCGATTTCATCGAAAGGCACGGGGGAGAGATTCTCGAGCGCTGGCGCAGCCGCGTCCTCGAAGATCCGCTCATCCCGCGGGCGAACGAGCAGCCCACGCCCGTTCTCAACAATCATATTCCTGATCTCCTGGCCGCCTTCACGCTGCAGCTGCGCCGCGGTGAGCTGTCGCAGGACCCCGCCAACGTGAACGCGGTCACCGAGCGCATGCAGCCTCATGATCACGCGCACCTGCGTTACATGGCCGGGTACGATCTGCTGGCGGTGCTGCGAGAGTTCGGGCACCTGCGAGCGGCCGTGCTCGAAACCATCGAGCGCGAACGCTTCGAGATCGGCGGCGCCGAGCTGCTCCTGCTGCACGCAGTCATCGATCAGGTCATGTCGCAGTCGGCCCAGGAATCCGTGCGCTGGGAACGCCAGCTGGTGCAGTCGGTCGTCACGCAGAGCGGCGAGGGGATCGTGGTCGTCGATACGACATTCCGCTATCGCATCGTCAATGAGACGGCGCGGCAACTTCTGGCCAACGACCACGTGGCGCCGGGGCTTCCGGCCGGCCGGCTCGCGCTGCTTGACGATTCGGGCGCGGCGCTGGATCTCGAGGCGATGCCCTTGACGCGCGCGCTGCGCGGCGAACGGGAACACCAGGGCAAGGCGCGCGTGCGCCGGCCCGACGGCAGCCTGATCCGCGTCGAGTATTCGTCGACGCCGCTGCGGGCCGAAGACGGCGACATCATCGGCGCCGCGCTCCTCTTCCGCGACCGCACGCGGGAATTCGAGGATGAGGAGTACCGCCAGCAGGCCGCCCAGTTCCGCGAGCGGTTTGTCGGCATGGTCGGACACGATCTGCGCGGACCGTTGACGGCCATCCGGATGTCTGCCGACATGGCGCTGATGCGCGATGCCGACGACCCGTCTGCGTTTCAACTCACGGCCACGCGCGCGCTGGAGCGCATCCGATCGGCGAGCGGCCGCATGGAACGCATGATCAGGGATCTGCTCGACTTCACGCGGGCGCGGCTCGGCGGGGGGATACCGGTGCAGCGGCAGGAGACCGACCTGGGGCATCTTACGCGCACGGTGCTCGAAGAGATGGCGGCGGCCTTTCCCGATCGGCACGTCGAGTTCCGCCGGCGCGGCGACGTCTCGGGTTGCTGGGATCCCGATCGGCTCATGCAGGTGCTCGCGAATCTGCTGGGTAACGCGCTCACCCACAGCCCTGAAAACCGCCCGGTCGTCATCGACCTGGACGGCGAGCGGGAGGAGGTGGAATTTTCGGTCAACAACGGCGGCGCGCCGATCCCCCCCGACCGGCTGCCCGTCATCTTCGAACCGTTTCAGGTGGGCGACGAGGCCGCGCAGCACCGCGGCCTGGGCCTGGGGCTGTTCATTGCGCAGAGCATCGCCGTGTCACACGGCGGGAGTATCTCGGCGGTTTCCGACGCCGGCCAGGGGACGACGTTCACGCTGCGTCTGCCGCGCGGGCGGCCGCCCAAGGGCGCGCAGTCGATCTGAGCAGCCGGGTTACCGGCCGCCGGGTTGGGGGCGCTCGCCGCGCGGGCGTTCCGGGCGTTCGCGACGTTCGCGGCGTTCGGGGGCGAGCGAGGGATCGATGTTGCGCCCGATGCGTTCTTCACGCCGCTGCTCCCGCTCGAGCTGGTCGCGCAGGTGCTCGAGCCGCGAGGCCATCAACTTGGCCGGCCGGGCCGCGTCATGATTCCCTTCCATGCGCAGCTGGTTGTGGGTCTGCTCCAGTTCCTCGACGAATGTCTGCTCGGCTTCGAGAATCGCAAGCGCCTCGGCCGTACTCCTGCCGGTCAGCGTGTCATGCAGGGTCTGCCATCGCGCGCGCAGCTCGGGGCTCGCATGCCGCATGGCCGCATCGGGCACCTCCATCGCGCGCCCGATGCGCCGCTCGAGGCGTTCGGCGTCGCGCACGTGCATCTGTTCGCGGCGCTCTGCGGCGCGGTTCGCGATCTCGGTGGCCGGACGATTGAAAAACGCCGGTTCCTTCTTCGGATCGGCGGTCATCGCGCCGGGAAAGGCGTCACCGCGCGGATCGCGACCCTTGAACGACGGGTCGGCCTCGACCTCGGCCCCGTCGAACAGGGGCTCGCCGGCGCCCGCCCGTACGCGCAGGCCGACCTTGCCGTCGCTCCCGCGCAATGGTTCGAAGAAGTCCGCTCGGCGGAAAACCGACGCCTCCTGCACGCGCAGGGTCAGAAGCCGATACCCGTCCATCTGCTTGATGGCGGCCACGTAACCGACGTCGGCGCCGAGTCGCGAAACGGGAGCCTGTTCGCCGATTTCGGCCTGGCCCCGATAGCGCACGTAGATGCGGTCACCGGAGCAACCGTCCCAACCGCAGGCCGAGAGAAGAATCGGGAGGGCAAGAAGAAAAATACGCAGGACAGGCATGGTAACTCGATGAGCGTGAGGTGGAATCTTGACCTGTAAGTGTATCAGGAAGCGGCGATACGATTCTCATTCGCCGATCCCGGGCAGGGAGGAGCAGTTCAGCTCGAGATGCCGCTGGCTTTCCCGGCAGGCAGAGAAGACAGGGGGATCACGAACCGAAAAAAGAGCGGGGCGGGGAGCCAGTGCTCCCCGCCCCGTGAAGTATCAGCCGCGCAGGCTGCGGCGGAGGCGGAACCAGGCCAGCGGCAGCAGGAACCACATCCAGCGCAGGTCGGCCGTCGGATTTCCGCCGGCGGCGCAGCC
>JAWLHK010000016.1:0-43693 GCA_041690355.1 bacterium
AGGCCGAAACCCGGTCAGATTAATTTATTGAAGTACTCGACCCGTTCAAAAGAACGTTTCGAGGCCCTTGCACGATTCCTATTCAGTTGTCAAAGAGCGCGCTGCTTGTGCAGCAGCTGAGTTTTTTACTTTAACACGTTCTGGTAACCGAAGTCAAGGACAATCGGTGCCAGCCAAGGGGTACCGCGCCGTGCCGGGGACATCTCGTCCCGAGCGGGCCCGTCTGCGCAACGGAAACCGAAGGGCAGACCGCCATCCGGAGCACAACGGCCGTGAAGCACCTGTGTCCGCGTGGCGCGGTACGCTTTCCAAAACGGCTTCGCTTCTCAAGACAGAGCCTGGGATTCGAAAACCGCGGGGCTGGACTCTTCGGGGGAATCCCACCCGGAGACACCGGGCGAGAACGAAGACGTAACCAGAACAAGCGTTACGTATCCGAATACATTACCTTGCCTTGTGTGTGATGTCAAGGATGCATACGCGAAAAACCACAATAACCGTCCAGAATTTGGCCGTCGGCCTCCCGAGCGCTACAATGTTCGCCTATGTCGAGCTGTACCCTTCTTCTTGTCGCCCCCGAAGACTGGACCCTGCACCTGCGCCAGACGCTGTTCGCCCGCGAAGGAATGCGCATCGTGCAGGCAGGCAATTTCACCGAAGCCCGCCAGAAAGCGCGCTTCGCGCCTCCCGATCTGGCCATCGTATTGGCCGATGCCGGGTCGGCCGAAGTCGAAGCGTTCTGCAAGTGGCTGCGCGCGGAGATGGAGAAGAAGGTCACGGTCGTCGTCATGCTGCCGGCCGACGATCCGGCCCGGGCGCGCGCGCTGACGGCGGTCGGCGCCGACGAAGTGATCATGCAGCCGGCCTCGTCCGAGGCGCTCACGCCGCTGGTCGCGCGAATGCTCGAAGCCCCGATGCGCCAGGAGATCCGCGTTCCGGCAGAGATCCGAATTCTCGGCGAAACTGCGCTGGGCACGCTGCAGGGGCTCACGCGCAACGTCTCGATGGGCGGCGCGCTGCTCGAGCTCACCGGCGTCGAAATCCGGTCGGGCGACACCCTGTTCGTGCGCCTTCATCCGCACACGGCCGATCGGCCGATCATCGTGCGTGCCGAAGTCAAGCGCGTCGCCATGCACGAGATGTCGTACCAGGTGGGCGTGGCCTTCACGCAGTTTGAGAAGGACGGGCGCGATCTGCTCGCCGCATTCCTTCAGACCGTGACGGCCTGAGAACACCCTTCCCCAACCGACGGAAACGTACGGGAGAGCCGCACGCCGGCGCGCAGATCCGTTCGCCGGGTCCGCTCAATCGAAGAATGCCGTGGGCTCGAAGGCCAGCGTGCTGACGAGGTGAACTTGCGGCGACGCCGATTCCACCAGTCCGTCGCCGCCTGTGGCCGCCAGCGCCGTCAGCTCGAGGCCGAATACGGCGTAACGCTGCCAGGCGACCCCCACCGTTCCCCCGTAAAGCAGAAAAGAGTGATCGGCTTCGAGATGCCCATTGTCGACCGCCCCGTCATCATCGAGGTCCATGCGGCTCGAGCCGAACTCCATCCCGAGCTCAGGCCCGACGTAGACGCGTAGACTGCCGGGGAACCAGTTGTATGTCGGGCGCAGCCCCATCTGGAAACTATCGAGCCAGGCCATGGGCGTCGCAGTGTCGTCGTCATAGCTGTAGCCAGCATAGCGGTACTCTGCGTAACGGCCCCAGAGCGCGCCGGAAAAAGCGCTCCTGCCGAATTCGAGCCGGCCGCCGATCCCGAAACCGTCCAGGTCGCCGCGATCCAATTCAAAGTCGCCGACCGACTCCTCTTGCGGTACATAGGCGCGCGAAAGCGCAAACAGCCCTTCGGCGCCGATCGTCGCCCACCACTGCTTGGGTCCGCGCTCGAGGGTGACCGTGCGGCGAATCGATTCCCCTTCGGACACGTTCAGCGTGAACTCCTGCGGCGTGTAATCGCGGGCGACGATCCGCACCTGATATTCCCCCGCCTGGACCTCGCGCTCGAGGCGGCCCGAGCCCACGCGGCTGCCGTTGATGAAAATCGAGGCGCTCGGTTCCGTCGTCAGCACGAGCCGGGTCACGCCGTCGGTCGCCACGGCCTGCGGCGCCTCGCGGCGCGCGCCCGAATCGGCGCTGCGATTGGCCTTGGTCTTCGTTCCGGGCGGCCAGATGCGGCCGCTGATCGACTGCAGCGAGGCGAGTACCGCTTCGGGATCACAGGCCATCGTCTCGAAGAGCGAACTCGCAATGGTTCCCTTGCGCACTTCCTTGACGCGCATGCTCAACGTGCACTGCTTCCCGAACGGTTCCACTTCGGCCTCGAGCATGTAGTCGACCCCGGGGAGCGCCTTGGCCATCGCGAAGCGGCACTCGGCCTTGGAGCAATCTTCGAGCTTGAATTTGCGCTGCAGCAGAAGCGTGTCACGCGTTCCCTGATCGAGCATCTGGACCTCGGGGAGCGCCGCAAGTTCCGCCGACATGGCCCGGGTCAAAAGCGCCGCAGATTTCCGCAGATCCGGTAGCTCTTCGCTCACGAAGACGTCGAAGAAGACCATGCGCGGGACGTTGTTCTGCGCCGTGGCCGAGAGCGGAAAGGAAGCCAGGGAAAGGAGAAGCAATGCTGCCGTGACGGCAACGATCCGAAGCGGGAATTTCATGGCCGGTTCCGTGACAAGGCTTCAGCGTCCATGCAGGGAAGATTCGACACTCAGTCGGCCCAGCCGGCGAGGCTGAACCAAGACATCGGCTCAAGGCCGGCCACGATCGTGCCGTAGACGGCAGGCGTCCCGCTCGTATCGATGTACGCCGCCACCTCGAGGCCGAGGTTGCCGTAGGCCTGCAGACCCATGCCCAATGTCCCGCCGAGCATCAGGCGCTCATCGTCATCGTCTGCCTCGAAGATTTCCAACCCCGTGTCGAGGCTGGCCGCGAAGCGGGCGGGACCCCAGAACCAGTTCGTTCCGAAGCGGCCCCCGAACTGATAGGCCTCGAAGTCGTTGTCCAGATAGTAGCCCTCGCGGTCATGATCGGGCCAGATCTGGAAGTAGCGGAACCATGCACCGGAAAACCACCAGGCCTTTCCAAACTCCAAGCGGAAATCGAACCCGTGGAACGGCGAACTCCCGGCGCCGAAAACAGAAAGGTCGGTCGGAAATGATTCCGATGAAGAATCCGATTCCGCAATGTAGTACCCGGTTTCTTCTCGGCTGACGACGTACAGGAGCCCCGAACCCAGCGTGAACCAGAAGTCGCGCGGTCCGGGATTCAGCGAAACCTCCCGGCGCAGCGATTCGCCCGGCTTCACCGCGAGCGAGAACTCCTCGGCGACGTGGTCGCGCTTGCGGATCGAAATCCGGCGTTCGCCCTCGCCGATGCGCAGCGGCTCGCTCGTGCGCCCCAGGCGCTCGCCGTCGACGTAGACCCAGGCCGGGGGCGTGCTCTCGACCTGCAGCGTGGCCAGGTTTGCACGCGCGGCAAGAAGACTTCCGCCAGGTGAGCCGCCGGGCACCTCCACGGTCCGCCTCTTCGCCGGAGCGGGCGCGGCCGGCGCGGCGACCGGCTTGCGGCGCGCGGGGGGCCAGATCCGCCGGCTGGTCGCGCGCAGCGTGGACAGCACGTTCTCGGGTGCGCAGTCCATCGTTTCGAACAGGGAACTAGCAATCGTTCCCTTGCGCACGTCCTTTACGCGCATGCTGAGGGTGCACTGCCTGCCGAACGGTTCCACTTCGGCTTCGAGCATGTAGTCGACCCCGGGGAGCGCCTTCGCCATCGCGAAGCGGCACTCGGCCTTGCCGCAGTCTTCGAGCTTGAACTTGCGCTGCAGCAGCAGCGTGTCGCGCGTGCCCTGGTCGAGCATCTGCACTTCGGGGAGCGCCGCAAGTTCGGCCGACATGGCCCGGGTGAGCAGCGCCGAAGATTTCCGCAGATCGGGGAGCTCTTCGCTCACGAATACGTCGAAGAAGACCATGCGCGGCTGGTTGTTCTGCCCTGCGGCAGGGAGCGGAAAGGCGATCAGGAACACGAAGAGCAGCGCTGCGGCCGTTGCAGCCTTTTGAAGCGGAGATGTCATGCCGGTAAGAAGACGGAGGTTGACAATCCGGCCGCGCCGGGAGACTCCCCGGGGTCGCATCTGCGCGATGCGGAACGGCCACCAGAAACGGGCACATTCTACCGGCTCGCTCCCCGGACTGCAAACCCGGCGGAGCGCACGGCGTGTCCGACGGCGGAACGGGTTTTCAGCCGCCCTTGCGGCGCCGCACGAGATCTTCGAAGCTCTGCGGAACCTTCATTGCCAGGATGAGCAGCTCGCCGATGTCGAAGGTCGCATCGGTGCCCGGCCCGTTGTCGCCGTAGAGGATGTTGACGACCTTGCCCTTGAAGACGATGGGGATGACGAAGCCGCTGCGGGGCTCCTTGCCGCCGAGCAGCTTGAGAAAGCGGTTGTTGATGGGGGTCTTGGGGATGGCGCCGAGAAAGTGCGCGCGCATCTCGCAGACGGTCTTGAACACCGACGGGGCCCCGAGCGGAATCATGAGCTGCTCGATGTTTTCGCGGCGGATGTTGCCCCCGAAACCGTCCCACCCCATGACCATGTCAGTGCGCACGGCGAAGAGCACGTTGCGCTTGAAGGTGGCCGAGGCGAACCCGAGCACGACGCGGGCGATCTGATCGCGATCTTCCACATGCTGGAGCGCTTTGGTGGCCTGCTGAAGCGTGAGCTGGCGCGGCGGCGGCGGCGCATCGTCGAGCTTCGGCGATTCCACCTGTGCCTGCGCGGGGGCCGCCGTCTGTGCGGGAGCCTCGGGTTCGGCAGCGGGGGCGGGCGCGGGCGCGTCCTCGGCTTCGCCGAGAACGATGAGCTCGCTCTCATCTTCCTGCACGTCACCGAGGAGCACGACCTCGTCCTCACCCGACGCCTCGCTCTCGGTCATGCCGAAGCCCTGGGTGAGGCGCGTGAATTCCGCCTCGTCCATCAGATCGCCGCCGCCCGCGTCTTCGGCCCCCTTCTCTGCGACGCCGGATGCCGAAAGCACCTTGCGCGGCGCCTCGGGCACGACGGCGGCGCCGCCACCTGCCGCGGGAGTCGAACCGGCCCGCAGGGCCATCTGATCGGTGCGGCTGAGGGTCACGTAGCGCACGTCGCGCTTCGTGCCATACAGGCGGTTCAGCAGAAAGTAGATGCGGACTTCGGGAGCCACATAGACCTGCAGGCGGCATCCCGAGGCGAAGGCGAGCTCGTCCTGAGCCGCCACGTCGCCCGGATTGGCCATGACGACGTGCAGAACCTTGTCCTTCTTGACCATCGGCACGGCAAGCAGCCGCTCGGCCAGCGCCTTCGGGAGCAGCTTGGCGACCGAAACATGCATTTTGGCGTAGGCCTGCGGCGCCACGGTCGACACGCCGTGCTGCACACTCAGGTAGTTCCCCAGGACCGACTCGTTGATGTAGCCGAGGTCCATGAGGTTGGTGCCGAGGCGGCCGCCGTAGATGACCTGATTGCTGATGGCGTCGTCGAGCTGGCGCGGCGTGATGGCGCGCGCGCGAACGAGTATGTCACCGAGAAGCTGAGGCATAGAAGCGCCGATTATGGTACCAGCATGAGCGCCGAATGTCCTGACGCGCGGCGGCACGGCCCTCTCCCGGGTGCGCGGGATGCGGCAGCGCCTTCGCCCTTCGTGAATTCCCCACGCAGAACCGGTAGCCTGTCAACATGGCGTTTCTGCTCGCTCTGCCGCCGAAGTTCTCGTTCGAAGCGACCGTGCTTTCACATGGGTGGGTCTTTCTCCCGCCGTTCGCATGGGACGGCACGACCCTGCAGGTTCCCCTGGAAGCAGACGAAACGGCCCGGGGCAGTGCGACCGTCCGTATCGAAAGCGTTTCCGGCCGCAGACTGCGCGTGCACGGGCCGGCCCGAACCCCGCGAGCCGCAACCGAAGCGGCCGTCCGCTGGATGCTGCGGGTCGACGAAGACTTCGCGGCGCTCGACCGGATCGCCCGCATGGATACGCTCGTGCGCGCCGCCCGCCGCCGGGGCGCCGGACGCCTGCTGCGCGCCCCTTCGGTCTGGGAAGAAGCGGTGCGCGTCCTGTGCACGACGAACATCAGCTGGTCGGGAACGATCCGCATGATGACCGGGCTCGTGGCCCTCGGCGGCGGGCGCTTCCCCACGCCGAGGCAGATTCTCCATCTACCGGGCGACCGCCTGCGGCGCGACGCGGGGCTGGGCTATCGGGTCGAAGCCCTGCGCGAGCTGGCTGAGCGGGTGATCGCCGGGCTCGATCTGGAAGCGTGGAAGTCGAATCCGCCAGAACGGGACGCGCTCGAGGCCGAAATCGGCGCCTGGCGCGGGTTCGGCCCCTACGCCACGGCCCACCTGCTCGTACAGCTCGGACACTATCATCGCCTGCCCATCGACAGCGAAGTCGTCGCTTTTCACCGCGAACAGGGCCTGCCGGCAGAGCCGGCCGCTATCGCCGCGCACTATGCGCAATACGGCGACCATGCCTTCCTGATCTACAAGCTGCGGCGGATCGCCTTGCGGCGCAACTGGATCGGCGAGCCGCACTGACCGCCGGCACGGCCCCCACCTGGGGAATCCGCGGTTTCGGGCTCTCCCCAGGGAAGCAGACCGTAATGCAGGAGCCTCTATTCTGTGGGGCTCTTGAAGCGGGTGGCTTCAGAAGGCGCCGAGCTTGCGGCGCCAGAACAGCAGCTCCACCGAATCGGGGAGCAGATAGCCGGGAAGCCGGCCCACCATGCGATAGCTGTGGCGCTCGTAGAAGCGCCGCGCGCCGGTGTTGAACTCGGGCACGAGCACGAACAGATCGTCGCCCACGGCGCTCTCGGTCGCCTGCAGCAGAGCCGACCCCGCATGCTCGTTGCGCCGGTCTGACCGCACGCCCAGCGCGCGCAGATAGCCGCTGCGCCCGAAGCCGCCGCGCGTGAGGAACCACGAAAAACCGATGATGCCGCCATCGGCCTCGCCCACGATGAGCCCCTCGTTGCGCTCGATGGCGCCGACGAGCAACGCCTCTGCGCGCAGCGTGTTGATGCCGAACCGCTCGCGCCAGAAGGGGGTCTCGCCGATGAGCGCGGCGGCCGCCGCGATGTCATCGGAGGTCATCGGCCGGATGTTGATGTCGGGGTACCGTTCGGGCGCCGCATGGACCATACCCCCACCCTAGGGTTCCCTGCACGACAAAGTCAATGAAAATCGACAGTTCAGCCGACCCCCGCCGCCAGCCCGCCTGCCGGCCGTTGACGGCGCCGCCGCTTCCTGCTTCAATGGAGCCGTTCAGCGCCAGGGGTCCCCCGCGGGGGTGAAAAGGGAAGCCGGTGAAAATCCGGCACGGTCCCGCCACTGTAAATGCCGAGCGTGCGGCCACGAAGCCACTGTCCCGAAGCGGATGGGAAGGCGGCCGCAACGCGATGACGCATGAGTCAGGAGACCTGCCCGGGCGTATCCGTCAACCGCTTTCTTCCGAGGAGAAGAGGGGTGCGCTCGACTCGACGTCTTTCGCTTCCATTCCGGCCTGCCGGCGCGCAGCCTCCTCATGTCCGCATGAGGAGACGGCCGCGGTGCATCCGCTGATCGGCATCATCACCTTCGCGGCCGCCGTGACCGCACCGGCGCCCGAACCGGTGTCCACTGCCGGAGCCGCGGCCGCATGGACCGCACCCGCGACACGCGCAGCCACCGAACCCGTTGCCCCGGGGCCCGGGCCCGCACCGTTTGCAGCCACCAAATCCGTTGCCGCACTGCCGGCAACCGCACCGGTCACCGCAGCCGAAGCCGAATTTCCCCTGCTGCCGGCCGTCGAGGTCGTCGAGCGCCGGGGCTTCGATCCGCGCACCGGCGCCGGAAGCTCAATCCCGGTCGCGGCCGCGCGTCATCGCCTGCAGGATACCGGCGAACTGCTCGCCGCCGAAACCAGCGTGACCGTGCGCCAGAGCGGCGGCGGCCACCAGACGGTCTCCATCCGCGGCAGCGGCGCCCAGCACGTCACCTGGCACATCAACGGCGTCCCCCTCCCCTCCGATCTGAACGGACTCGTGTCCCCGGGCCTCCTTCCGCTCGAGGCGCTGGAACGTATCGATATCTACCGCGGATCCGCACCGCCGGCGTTCAGCCGCAGCCCGCTCGGCGGCGCCGTCGACATCGTGACCCGCGACCCCGCCGCGGTACCCACGGGCGGACGCGTCGCCATCGGCAGCTTCGGAAGCGCCGAAACCGCGCTCCACACCGCCTACCGCGCGGGCTCGAGCACCCTGCTGATCGGCGGGGCCCTCGATCGCACCGCCGGCGACTTCCGCTACAGAGACGACGGGGGAACGCCGTGGAGCGCCTCCGACGACCAGGTTCGGACGCGGGGGAACAACGATCGCACGGGGGGCACCGGGTTTCTTCTCCTCGCCGCGGGGGACGATCGGCACCGGCTGCGCGGGCACCTGCTCGCGACCGGACGCAACCAGGGGCTTCCGGGTTACGGCTTCGCACCGGCGACGGCCGCGCGGCTCGATTCCCGCCTCGGCATCGCGGGCGCGGAGCACGAGTTCCGCAGCGGCAACCTCGCGACCCGCACGGCCCTCTTCGGGGGCACCCTTCGCGATCACTTCCACGATCCGCTCGGTGAGCTGGTCTTCGCCGCCAGCCATTCACTGACGACCGTTCTTCAGTACGGCGCGCGCAACGCCGGCGAGGTCTCCGTCGGCGACTTCACGCCGGAGTGGGCCGTCGAGGCCGAAGCGCTCACGCTCAAGACGCAGCGCGAGGTACCTTCGCCACGCCATGACGTCCGTCGGACGGCGGCGACCGGGGGCCTGACGTGGGACAGGCCCTGGCTGCGGCTGCTCGGCGCCGCGCAGGGGGAATTTCGGGACGTTTCCTCTTCGGACGCCGGCGTGGAATCTGCGCAGTTTCTGCACGGTCTGCGCGCCGGCGCCGCCGTCCCCCTGCCCCGCGGACTGACTTTTCTCGGCAATGCCGGAACCGGATACCGCAGCCCGACGGCCGTGGAGCTCTTCGGTCTGGGCGGTACGCAGCTTCCCAATCCGGGACTGCGGTCGGAGCGGGGCCGCTTCGTCGACGCGGGCGTGCAGTGGATCGGCCGGCGCGGCGCATGGGGCTGGATGGCCGATCTGCGCTGGTTCCGCCAGGAAATCGAGGACCTGATCGCGACCTACCAGACGACCCCGAAAACGACGCGCGCCGTCAACTTCGAGGCCGCGCTCGCCAACGGATACGAAGCCGACATCCAGGTACGGCGCGGCGGCTTCTCTCTGCGCGGCAACGGGGTCTATCAGGGGATTCTCAATCAGAGCAGCGTGGCCTATTACGCCGGCAAGCAGCTCCCCGGGCGCCCCGTCTGGGAAGGGCTTGCCGAGGCCCGCTGGGACCTTGACGACTGGACACCGGCCTGGCGCTTCAGCGCGCAGGGGGATATTTTTCTCGACCCCGTGAATACCGAAGCGCGGCGCATCCCCGTCCGCCGCTATCACGATCTCGCCCTCACGTGGCGCCCGAGCCGCGGGCTGCAGCTGACCGCGAGCGTCGACAATCTTACCGATGAACGGTCCTACGACTTTCTCGGCTATCCGCTCCCGGGCCGGAGGTTCGGCCTGGTACTCCAATTCTCAACCCCGAACAGACTCTGAGGATTCCATGAAACTGCGTCTTCTGCTCGCGGCCGGCCTCCTGCTGCCCGCCTGCGTCCAAACCCCCGAATCGTTCGTCGAAACCGACGAACCCGACATCCGCGTGGTCATCGACGAAGACCACGCCTTCGTCCTTACGCGCGACCTCGACAACACGACCGGCAGCGGCGCCATGGTCCATCTCGATCAGCAGAGCGTGCTGGCCGACGACCTCGGCCTGGGCGACTGGATCGGCAACAACACGGCGGCCTTCGCGATCGGCAGCGAACTCTACATCATCGACAAAACCACGGCGGCCATCACCGTCATCGACCCGCAACAGCCCGAGACGCCGGTGCGCCAGTTCTCGGCCGGGGCCGGCACCAACCCCGAGAGCATCGTGCTGGCGAACGGTAAAGCCTACATTCCGCGTTACGACAGCACGCACCTGCTCGTCGCCGATCCGGAGACCGGCGCCGAGCTGGCGACCATCGACTTTTCGGAGTTCGCGACCTCGGTCGACCCTTATTCCGAAATGTCGGCCGCCGTTACCGCCGCCGGCAAAGTCTGGGTCGCCGTGCAGCGCATGGACCGTCAGCCGCCGCCCGCCTGGTGGAACGCCTCGACCGAGCCCACCGGCTCCTACGTGGTTTCCATCGATCCGGAAACCGACGCCATCGCCGACCGCATCCTGCTCGGCGACACGAACCCGACGGGGCTGCGCATCGATCCGAAAACCGGATGGATCGCCGTGGAAATGATGAGCGGCATCGAGCTGATCAACCCCCAGACGGCCGCCAGCGAAGGGTGGCTCATCGAGCCCTGGTCCATTGCGAACGGGATCTTCTTCTCAGCCATGACGACCGACCAGGTCTTCGTCATCACCGGGGAATACCCGACCCTCGAGAATGGAGACGTCGACTGGGCGAACGACATTGCGGTGCTCGCCGCCGTCGATCGCGCCACGGGCGCCGTCACCGAGGTGACCCGTTCGCCCGAGGGGTACTTCGCCCTGAGCTGCCTCGAGGTTTCGCCGCGCAATCTGGTCGTGGCCTGCGCCGGCCCCGGCTACCGGGTCACCAAACCGGGCCTGCGCATCTTCGACACCGCGAGCCACCAGGAAGTAACGACGAAGCCCCTGACCACCAGCCTCCCCCCCGTCGGCGTGGTGTTCTATCCGGTATCCACGACCGAAGTCGTCCCCTGACAACTCCCGGGCCGGCCCCGCTCTCCGCGGGGCCGGCCATTGCCCTCCGGCGTGAAGTTCACCGCCGGCATCCGGTATCCTGAACCCATTCCCGTGCGCACCGTAACCCGCTCATTGTTCACCGGCCTGCTGATCCTGGGCCTGCTGCTGCTGCTTGTCGGCGTGCTCTCGCTCAGCTTCGGCGCAGCGGCGTTCGGCTTCGGCGACATGTTTGCCGCGCTGGCCGGCAACGGCGAAACACAGGTACGCTTCATCCTGCTCGAGCTGCGCCTGCCCCGCACATTGGCGTCGGCCTTCGTCGGCGCGGCCCTCGCAGGCAGCGGAGCGGTCTACCAGTCGCTCCTGCGCAACCCGCTCGCCGATCCCTACATCCTCGGCATCTCGGGCGGCGCCGCCGTCGGGGCCGTCTTCGCGCTCACGCTGGGGGCCCAGGGCAGCCTCTCGGTCGCCTCGGCCGCATTCGCCGGTTCAGTCTTCGCCATGCTCATCGTCTACGGCGCCGCCCGCCGGCAGGGACGCGTGAATACCGAAACGCTGCTGCTCGTCGGGGTCATCGCCAACGCCTTCTTCAACGCCCTGCTCCTCTTTCTGCAATCCCTGGCCAGCGACGAGGGTATCGTGCGCGCGACCTATTGGATGATGGGGAACCTGCGTTCGTCGCGGCTGGAGGATCTGCAGCTGCTCGGTCCTGTCGCCGCCGTGGCCGCCGCGGTGGTTCTGCGCGACGCCCGCAGCATCCACGTGCTCCAGCTCGGCGCCGAGACGGCCTGGCACCTCGGCATCGACGTCCGGCGCACCGAGCGCCGCATGTACATCGCCGCCTCGCTGCTGACCGCCGCCGCCGTCACCCTGTCGGGGCTCATCGGCTTCGTGGGCCTGATTGTTCCCCACATTCTGCGGCGGGTCTTCGGCACCGACTTCCGCGTCCTCTTTCCCCTGTCGCTTCTCGGGGGCGCCCTGCTGCTCGTCGTTTCGGACGGCATCGCCCGCACGGCCATCGCGCCCGCCGAACTCCCCGTGGGGGTGCTCACGGCCATGCTCGGCGGCCCCTTCTTCATCTATTTGTTGCGGAGGCGCGGATGAAGGCGGCCCTCCACTTTTCTTCGGTCAGCTTCGGCTACGGCAGCGCGCCGCTGTTTGCCGATCTGAATCTCACGTTCGAGGCAGGCCTGCGCCACGCGCTCATCGGCCCGAATGCGGCGGGCAAGACGACGCTCTTCAAGCTCGCGACCGGGCTGGTCCGCCCCCAGGCGGGACAAGTCGCACTCGGCGACACGCCGGTCGCCTCCATGGCTCCTCGCGAGCGCGCGCAGCGAATCGCGGTCGTTCCGCAGTACGAGACCAATGTCTTCGAGCTTTCGGTGCGGCAGCTCGTGGCCACGGGTCGCTTCTGCCGCCAGGAGGGCTACTTTGCCGGCGAAGAGGATGCCGCCGTCGAACGGGCGCTTCGGCGCGCGGGCGCCATGCACCTGGCCGATCGCAGTATCTGGGGGCTCAGCGGCGGCGAGCGGCAGCGGGTGCTCATTGCCCGCGCCCTGGCCCAGGAACCTGAATGGCTGCTGCTCGACGAGCCCACGAACTTTCTCGACCTGCGGGCCGAATTCGAACTTATCGGACTGCTGAACGAACTTCATGACGAAGGCTTTTCCATCCTCGCCGTCACCCACGATCTGCAGGCCGCCAGCGAGGCCGACCGGGTGACCCTCGTCTACGCCGGGGGCGCCGAACAGGGTCCCCCCGAAACCATGCTGACCTCAGAAAAACTGAGTCGCGCCTATGGGTTACCCGTCGACGTCGAACGGGTTGGCCGGCGTTTCGTCATCACGCCCGCTCCGGCCACCCGCCTGTAGGGTTCCCAGCGGCCCGAAGCGGAACCCTCTCTTTCTCGGCTCTGTGATCCGGATCACACCGCACCGCGCCATCGAGCGCTAGACTGTTGGCATTTCCTGCCCCCCTCCCCGGCCGGGTTCAGCCCGGCCGCCCACGGAGCTTTCATGTCGATTCGCCGCGCGTTGTGTGCCGCCGTCCTGCTTGTTTTCGCCTCCTGCACCACCGAGCTGGAGCACGCCGGGCCCTACGATCCCGATTCTCCCGTTTCGCTGCAGGCCCGGACCTCGCTGTCGGGCCGGCTGTCTCTCGAACAGTCGCGCGACCCGCGCGAAGCGACCGTGCTTGTCCGTTACGAAGGCGGCCAGCAGCAAGTGACCCCCGACGCCGAGGGTAACTTCCTGCTCGAGGGAATTCCGCCGGGACGCTGGACGGTGACCCTCGAGGCCCCCTTCTTCGTGACTGAGCAGCTGAGCCTGACGGTTACGCTGGGGGAACGGATTGACCTCGGGACCTTCGATCTCCGGCTGGTGCAATCGGCCGTTCTCGGTTCGCTCACGGTCGCCACGCCTGAAAACGGATCGGCCCCGAGCCCCGGCGGCGCCCTCGTCAATCTGACCTTCACCGGCTCCATCGGCTCGCCCGCCGTGGGCGCAGCCGACGCGACCGACAGCGTCGCCCCTCAGTACAGCTACTCGGTCGTGGCCCAGAGCGACGGCACCTTCGGCTTCGAGGGCATTCCCGCCGGCCTGTACTCTCTTTCGGCCAGCAAGGATAACGCCGGCAGCGCGCCCCTGGCCGTGCGCGTCAGCGGCGAACCCGTGCTCACCGTCGAGCCGCTCGAACTGCTCCCCCTGACGGGCGACTTCAGCATCCTGACGGGCGCCTGGACGAATCAGCGCACGATTACCCTGCAGTTGTTCGGCTTCAATGCCGACGAGGTGCAGATCGGCGAAGACCAGGGCGCGGGCTGCACGTATCCGGGCGGATACGTCACCTACTCGTTCCAGGCCACCCTCACCTTAAGCGACCAGGATGGTCTGCACACCGTCTGCGTGCGCTACCGCGATCAGGCGGGGCGCGAGACGGCCGACTACCGCAAAACCGTCACGCTCGACCGCGCGGCCCCTGCCGACATCGACGTCACCTTTGCCGAAGGGTCCTTCACGAAGTCGCGGCTGACCACGCTGCGCTTCACGGCCACGGGCGCCGACCGCATGCGTTTTGCCGAGAGCATCGCCGCACTCGGGACAGCCGCCTGGCAGCCGTTCGCCGCCACCCGTTCGTACACCCTGCCCGTGAGCACCGACGGCGTCCAGACCGTCTACGCGGAATTCAGCGATCTGGCCGGCAACACGGCGGGTCCGGCCGAGCGCGCCATCACGCTCGATCAGACGATCCCGAGCGGAAGCGTCAGCCTCAACTACGGCGACCCCTTCACCAGCTCGCCCTTCGTCATCGTTTCCCTCAACGTCACGGATGCCACCGAGGTGCGCCTCAGCGAAGACCAGGGGTTCTCCGATGCCGTGTGGGGACCGTTTCCCGCTTCGGCCGAACGGACCTTCCTGCTGACCCCGCGCAATGGCGAGAAGACCGTGTATGCCCAGTTCCGCGACGCTGCGGGCAATGTCTCCGAAACCCTCTCGGACTCGATTCAGCTGGACACCACGCCGGTCACGTATGCCTACGTGAACATCCCGGCCGACGTGACGAGCGAAACGACGCTGACGCTGCAGCTCGGCCGCGGCGATCCGCTCGTCGACCAGATGATGCTCTCGCAGACCTCCGATTTCTCCGACGGCGCGGGCTGGGAAAGTTACGTCCCCTTCCGCCCGTTCACCTTCACCGGGGCAGACGGCACGAAGCGCATCTACGTCAAGTTCCGCAAGTCGGGCACCGGCGCCGAATCGAGTGTCGTCACCGACAGCTACGTGCTCGACCGCACGCCCCCTGATTTCGCGTCGATCAGCCTGAATGCGGGCGCGCCGTATGCCACCACGTCGCAGGTCACCCTGTCGCTGAGCGGTTCTGACGCGACGTCGGGACTCCAGAGCCTGCTCCTCAGCGAGAATCCGGCACTGACCGGCGCGGTGGTCGAACCCTACATGCTCTCAAAGGTGATTTCGCTGTCCCCCGGCGAAGGACTGCGCACGGTGTATGCCCGTTTCGGCGACCGGGCCGGCAATTTCTCGGCCCCGGTTTCGGCGAGCATCGTCGTCGACCGCACGGCGCCGACGATTTCGCTCTTCCAAGCCGAAGACGCGAACGGCAACCCCCTGATGTTTTCGGCTTCGAGCCGGGTTCTCCTGCGCATGCTGGCCGCCGACGCACACCCCCTGCAGATGCAGCTTTCGAACGGGAACACCTTTGCCGGCAGCTCCTGGACCCCCTGGCAGGAGACCGTGTACTGGGACGTTCCGCTCCCGACATCGCCGGCGGGCAACCTGCGCACCGTCTGGTTCAAGGCGCGCGACGCCGCCGGGCACACCGTCGGACCGGTCAGCTATACGTTCACCGTCGACACCCTGGCGCCGAGCGGCGTCACGATGAGCGTCGCGGGCGCGGCCACGAAGAGCCGCGACGTAACCGTCTACTTCGAACCGGCCGACGCAACGCGCATCGAACTGTCCGACACCGTCGGCTTTCAGGCGCCGCTGTCCTTCGCCGCCCGATCGTCGACCACGTATACGCTCCCGGCCGGAGACGGCGTCAAGTACCTGTACGCGCGCTTTCTCGACGATGCCGGGAACACGTCGGTCACCGTCTCGGATCAGATTCTTCTCGACACGACCCCGCCGCGCTACGCCGACCTCACGATCGCCGACGGCGCCTACACGCGGCTTCCGTCGGTCACGCTGCTCCTGACCGCGCTCGACGCCGACGTCTACCAGGCGGCAGAAGGAAGCTGCGCCGGCGCCTGGCAGCCGTTCACCACCTCGACCGCGTTCGCCTTCACGTCACCCGGCGAAGGCCTGAAGACCATCGCCCTACGGTACGGCGACGAGGCCGGCAACCTTTCGAGCTGCCTCAAGCGCACGGTGACCTACGATGCCACGCCCCCCGAGTTCACGGCCAGCCCCGTCGTCACCGTCGGCACCGGCGCCTCGCACGTCATCGACCGCGCCGTTCCGCTGACCCTGGCGGTCACGGGCGCGACCGAAATGCAGGTCAGCGAGAACATGGCGTTCGTGGGGGCCGCCTGGGTGCCCTTCAATCCTACGCCGACGTGGAACCTGAGCGCCGGCGACGGAGACAAGACGATCTACGCGCGCTTCCGCGACGCGGCGGGTAACGTGACGATCACCCAGTCGGCCGATGTCGCACTCGACACCGTTCCGCCGACCTTCAACGCCGCTGTCGCACCGGCCGTGACCAGCGCGGTCATCGTACCCATCACGCTCACCGCCAACGGCGCCACCGCCATGCGGCTCTCCACCGCCGCCGACTTCTCGGATGTCAGCGACTGGGCGCCGTTCGCCGCCGACGCCACCTTCTACGCGGGCCTCACTGAGGGTCAGCGCACGATCTACATTCAGCTTGCCGATCCGGCCGGTAACGAATCGCTCGTCCGCTCGGTCGAGGTTCTGATCGACCGGACGGCTCCGGAACCGCCGACCCTGTCGTTCACCGGCGGAATGTACACGCGCAACGAGACGGTGACCCTGCAGGTGATCGCCAGCGATACGACCGAGCTGCAGATCAGCCAGGACCCCGGGTTCAGCGGCGCATCGTGGACCTCGTATGCCAGCCTGAAATCGGTGGCGCTGCTCGGCGGCGAGGGCGCGAAGACCGTCTGGGTACGCGCCCGCGACGCCGCGGGCAACGTGAGCACGCCCCCCGCGAGCGCCACCATCGTTCTCGATCAGACGCCGCCCCAGATCACGCTGCATGAGATCCGCGATGGCGCCGGCACCACGATCACGAGCACCAATCAGCTGCGTGTCTATGTCGCCCTGAACGTCACCGACGCCACCCCCGTCACCATGCAGATGTCGGCGACGGGGGTCTTCTCCGCCTCGGCGGTCGAGCCGTTGCAGACGCTTCGCGCCTGGGATCTGGCGCCGCCCACGAATCCGCTCGGAGATAACCGTTCGATCCACGTACGTCTGACCGACGCGGCGGGCAACACCATCGACGCGGCCCCCCTCCCGGTGCTCGTCGACACGATCGCGCCGACGAGTCCTTCGCTCGCGTTCGCGTCAAGCCTCGTTTCCGACGCGACCGTGAAGCTGAACTTCGGCGCCTTCAACGCCGACGCCATCGAGCTGTCCGACGACATCAGCTTTCTTCTGCCGAGCACGTTCGCCATGCGCGCCGATACGGACTATACGCTTCCCGCCGGCGACGGCCTGAAGACGGTGTACGCCCGCTATCTGGACCTCCACGGCAACGCCACCCAGATCGTGGCCGCCAGCACCGTGCTCGACACCACCGAGCCGCAGCTCGCGGGCTTCACGATCGAACAGGGCGCGATCACGAACCTGAGCATCATCAACCTGTCGCTCTCGGCCATCGACGCCTGGGAGATGCAGATCGCCGAGAACGCGTGCGGCGGGCTGTGGCGCCCCTTCGAGTCCGGCTATGCGCATACTTTCACATCGGCAAGCGAGGGCTTGAAACAGATCCGCGTGCGCTACCGCGACCGCGCCGGCAACCCGACGGCCTGCCTCCCCCGGCAGATCCTGGTGGACCGCACCGCACCGATCTTCACGGCCACCCCGGTGGTCCAGATCAACAATGGCGCCACCACGACAACCGAGCGCACGATCAGCATGGCCTTCGCCGTGAGCGGCGCCACCGAAATGATCATCAGCGAGCACCCCTCGTTCATCGAAGCCAACTGGGTGCCGTTCGCGCCGACCTACAGCTGGGCGCTCAGTCCGGGCTTCGAGGAGAAGACGCTCTACGTCAAGTTCCGCGACGCCGCGGGCAACGAGACGGCCGAGCGCACCGATACCGTTTACCTCCTGCCGCTGACCCCGGCCATCAACGCGAGCATCATCGACGGCGATTACACGCGATACACGACCGTGCAGGTGCAGGTGCTGGCCAGTAACGCTGCCTTCGTCATGCTGGGCACCCAGTCCGATCTCTCCGACGGCGTCTGGCAGGCCTACGAGCCCGTGCTCCCCTTCACGCTCAGCGGAAGCGACGGGCTCAAGCACGTCTACGTCAAGATCCGCGACGGGTATGGCAACGAGAGCAACATCGTTTCGGACACGATCACGCTCGACCGGGTCGCGCCCAACGTGACGCTGCTCGAAGCCCAGGACTCCTTCGGCACGCCCATCACGTACTCGCAGCAGACCCGCTACTACATCCGCATGGAAGTGAGCGACCTGAGTCCGGTGCTGGTGCAGTACAGCCCGACGAATAATTTCATCGGCATCATTCAGGAAGATTTCCAGCCCCTGCGCGCCTGGGATGCCCAGCCCGCGACGGATCCCGACGGCGAAGAACGTTCCACTTACGTGCGCATCGTCGACCGTGCCGGTAACGTTTCGTACGCCGGCCCCGTCATCGTGCTCGTCGACAACGTCGGCGTCACCCAGGAAGCTTCGCGAATCACCATCAGCCCGTCTGTGGTTTCCGACGCGACCGTGACGGTGAACCTGTTCTCGGTCACGGCCGAAGGGGCCGAGCTGGCCGAAGATCCGCTCTTCACGATTCCCGTCCAGTTCAGCATGCGGGCGACGACCGACTACACCTTCACCCCCGGCGACGGCCTGCGCACCCTTTACGGCCGCTTCTTCTCGGGCGGCAGCTACGAGCCGACGGTTACGGCCACGGTTGTCCTCGACACGACCCCGCCGCAGAATGTCGGCTTCACCGTGGACGAAGCGCCCATCTCGCCGTCGACGAAGATTCACATCCGCTCGACGACGACCGGCGCCTATGAAATGCGCATCGCCGAGGGCACCTGCGGCGGCGCGTGGGTCCCCTTCCAGCCGGTCTACGAATACACGTTTGCGAGCGGCGTCAACGAGATGAAGACCGTCGCGGTCCAGTACCGAGACCACGTCAACCACCAGACGCTCTGCATCACCGAAGACCTCATGCTCGACTCGTCGCTCGCCAACATCACGGGCATCAGCCCGAACCGTGGCGGCGCAGGCGACGTCGTCACGATCTACGGCACCAACATCGGCCAGTCGGTGGGCGTCGTCGCCTTCGACGGGGTCGCCGCACAGATTCTCAGCTGGTCCGATACCGAGATCCGGGTCATCGTGCCGCCGACGGCTCCCGTGGGCAACACCAACGTGGTCGTCTCGGTCGAGGGGGTCCCCAGCCCGGCCTTCCCCTTCCTCGTCGAGCCGGGTATCGTCTCAGTGCTCCCGCCGGCGGGCCCCGTCGGCATCGAGGTCAAGCTCGTCGGCGGCGGATTCGGCGACAGCCAGGGCGGTTCGACCCTGACGATCGGCGGAATCACCCCGACGATCAACCTGTGGTCGATGACCGAAATCCGCTTTGTCGTCCCCGCGGGCATCGGCGGCAAGACGCAGCTCATCGAGCTCACCGTCGACGGCATCGCCGGCTCGCCGGAGACATTCGTGGTCATTCCGAACATTTCGGGCATGACGCCTGTTTCGGGCGGCACGGGCACGGTGATCACCTTGACGGGCACAAACTTCGGCTTCAACCAGGGCACCAGCCGTGTGCTCATCGGCGGCTTTCCCGCAATCATCGACAGCTGGTCGAACACGCAGGTCGTCGTCCGGGTACCCGAGGGGGTCATCTCCGGCGTGATTCCCGTCATGGTTCAGGTATCGGGGCTCACGAGCAGCCCCGTGTACTTCGAGCACACGCAGCCTTGGATCGATCATCGTTATCCGCGCGCGGGAACGGCGAACACGGTGCTCTGGCTGGTGGGTGACTACTTCGGCGCCGTGAGCGGAACGGTGGCCGTAGGAAACGCTGACGCGACCGTGCTCTCCTGGACGGACGCCCTCGTTTCGGTGCGCATCCCCGCGGTTCTGCCCGCAGGGGGCAATCCGGTCACGCTGACGACGGCGACCGCAATCACGAGCAACACAGTCCCGTTCCTGGTCAGGGGCAACGATATGTGGGTCCCCGACGATCGTCCTGAGCCGCGTACGACCGAAGGGGTCTGGACCGGCAAGGAACTTCTGCTCTGGGGCGGAAGTATCCTGGGGGTCGGCTATCAAGGCACCGGGTACCGCTATAATCCGCTCACCGACTCCTGGCTGCCGATGTCGAACGTCGGGGCACCGGAAGGCCGGCAGTACCACACCATCGTTTGGACCGGCAAGGAAGCAATCGTCTGGGGCGGACAGGGTGCCATGTACTATGGCAACGGAGCGCGGTACAATCCGACGACCGACACCTGGACGCCGGTTTCCACCACCGACGCGCCGGTTGGACGGCGCCGCCATACGGCGGTCTGGACCGGCGAGGAGATGATCGTCTGGGGCGGCGAAGACCCCTCCTACCGCAGCGACGGGGCCCGCTACAATCCGCAGACCGACACCTGGACGCCGGTTGCACAGGCGCCCCTGTATGCACGCTCCCTGCATTCCGCCGTGTGGACTGCCTCCGAAATGATTATCTGGGGCGGCGTCATCGGGACGAGCCTGAGCGACGGCGCGCGGTACAATCCCCGTACCGACAGCTGGTCGGCCATGTCGGAGTTCGGACGGCCGCAGCACCGGTACAATCACTCGGCGGTCTGGACCGGAACCGAGATGATCATCTGGGGCGGTTACTCGGACGATGCGCCGTGGGATCTGCAGAGCGGCGGTCGCTACAACCCCGTCAACGACCGCTGGCTCCCGACCTCCATTACCGGAGTCCCTTCGCCCCGATCCGAGCATCGCGCCATCTGGACGGGTACCGAGATGATCATCTGGGGCGGCGTGAACTGGGATTTCTGGACCTTCGACCCCATCGGCGGCCGCTATGATCCCGTCGCCGATACGTGGACGCCGACGAGCGGTTTCTCGGCCCCGCGCGGTCGAACCAATCCGGTGGTCGTCTGGACCGGCACCGAAATGCTGATCTGGGGGGGAACCGACGAAGATTATGACTTTCACCCGCACGAGGGGGGCCGCTACAGCCCCGCGACCGACACGTGGCTGCAGACGGGGCCGCTTTTCTCCTCGCCTCCTCCGGGGGTGAAGTACAACAAGGTGGTCTGGACCGGCTCGGAGATGATTTCGTGGGGCGGTTATGATGACCAATATTGGGACTACGTCAACACGGGCTCGATTTACAATCCGGCCATGGACACCTGGCGCCCGACGTCGCTGACGGACGCCCCCGCGGGGCGCGAGGGTCACACGGCAATCTGGACGGGTACGCACATGATTGTCTGGGGCGGATGGATCGACAGCGGCCGCACCGATACGGGCGGTATGTACGACCCCGCGCTCGACACCTGGTTCCCCACTGCCCTGACGAATGCTCCCTCGCCACGAACCGGGCATACGGCGGTATGGACGGGCGACCAGATGATCATCTGGGGCGGATGGGCCTGCCCGCCCGGTTTCTCGTGCAACGAGACCGTGACCGGCAGCCGCTACTACCCACAGGACAATACGTGGGACACGGTCAGCACGACGGGGGTCTTCTATCCCCGCCAGAACCACACGGCGGTCTGGACGGGCACCCACATGATTGTCTGGGGGGGCTACGACAGTGGAAACGAGCTCGACCAGGGATACGCCTACGAAAACACCACCGATACGTGGACCGCGATTTCGAACTCGCCCCTCGACGACCGCTACCGCCATGGCGCCGTGTGGACCGGCCTCGGCATGGCCGTCTGGAGCGGCCGGGGCGAGAGCTACTGCTGCCCGTCCGACGGCGCCATCTACTACCCGAACGGCAACACCTGGGCCGTCATGTCGACGACCGGCGCGCCGAGCCAGATCGAGTATCCCGTTACGCTCTGGACCGGAGAGGACATCCTCTTCTGGAGCGGCGACGTCGTCGGCATCGCACCCAAGAAGTACAACGTGCAGACGGATACCTGGATTCCCCTCTCGACGGTCAACCAGCCCATCTATCCGGCCTACGGCGACGCCGTCTGGACGGGCGAAGAGATGCTGACCTTCGGCGGGTATAACTGGTACGGCGGTCAATCGACCGTGGGAATGTATATTCCCTGAGGATGCCCAGGCCCTTGGCCATGGGCTTTGACCAATGCCAGTGCCCAGCGGGCCTTCGGCAATGGCCCAGGCCAATGAGCGATGCTCAACGGGGCGGTGACGGGAGTTGAATTGAACCGTCACGCTCTGCCCCGTCGACCTGAAGGCAACGTCCCCTTCTGAACGCGGACTAAAAAAGGCGGCCCTGTGGGGCCGCCTTTTTCTTTGGAGAGGGAGGGAAGGATTACTCGGTGGCGCTCACCGGCGTCGCCTCGGGCATCTTGAGCGGCGGCTTCCACTGGGCGCGCTCGGCTTCGATGTCGTCGTCGCCGCGGGCCATCATGCGCACGACGACACCCTCATCGCGAATGAGGTGCTTGAGGTCAAACCAGGTGAGCCCTTCGAAGCCGCCCATGAGCGCATTCGTGCGCGTCAGCAGCTGGCGCGCGTCCTTCATGGTCTCAGGCATCCCCTGCATGGCCGTGTCGACCTCGCCGATCATGCGGTTGATGCGCTCCAGATCGAACTTGGAGAGCTGCACGGCGAACTGTTCGATGCGCGGGCCGTTGGCCTCGATGAGCTTGTTGGCGTTGTCGAGCGTATGCTGGGTCGTATCGATCAGCCGCTCGACCTTCGGGCCGGCCTTCGTCGTCGCATCGAAGGCCGCGTCGACGATCTGGTCGATCTTGGGACCGTTGCGCTCGATCATCCGGTCCAGGTTCACCGTCAGATTTCCGAGCGACTCGACCACCTTCGGGATGTCTTTCTCGTTCTGCTCGAGAATCGTCGAGATGACCCTGACGAGCCGGCCGACGTCGTCGGGATTGATCTTGGCGAGCAGCGGTCCGATCTGGCTGGCGAGGTCGGGCAGCTCGGCCTGCACGTAGGTGTTCTCGATGACATCGCCGTCCTGGAGCGCGGGGGCATCGCCGGGCTGCGGAATCAGCTCGATGAACTTCTCGCCGAGCAGGCTCTTCGCCTTGATGGTCGCCGCCACGTTGCGCTTCATGCCCACGTCGGGGTTCAGATAGAGCGTGATGCGCGCCTTGCCGTTGTCGACCCGCAGCTTGCCGATGCTGCCGACCTGGATGCCGGCGATGCGCACGCTGCCGTTCTCGACCAGCCCCTGCGCGTCGTCAAAGACGGTCTCGACCTCGATGCCGCCGCCGGTGCGCACGCTGCCGACCCGCATGGCCAGATAGCCGAAGAGAATCAGGACAACGGTGACGAAGACTCCGAGAAGAACCAGACGGTTTCTTTGATCTGCCATGGACGGCTCCTAGTACATGATCGCTGTGAGAACGGCGTTGATGGTCACAATGCCGATCGCGCCCCAGACGATGGCCCGATTGGTAGCATCGCCCACCCCGCGCGCCCCGCCCTCGGCATAGAAGCCGGCGTAACAGACGATCGGGAAACAGACGGCCGCAAAGGCCCCGCTTTTCAACAGAACGTTCAGCAGGTCGCGCGGCGTGATGAACCGGAACACTTCACTGAGAAACAGGCTTCCGTTCAGGTCGAACTGGTAGACCGCGGCCAGGTAGCCCGCGGCAATGCAGGACCAGAGCGCCACGATCGTGATGAGCGGCCCCATGGCAATCGCGGCAATGACCCGGGGGGCAATCAGAAACCGGTAGGGGTCGACCGACATGACCTCGAGCGCGTCAATCTGCTCGCGGATGCGCATGGTGCCCAGCTCGCTGGCCATGCCGCAGCCCGCCTTCGCGCCCACCAGGGCCGCGGCAAGAATCGGCGCCAGCTCGCGCACCGCCGCCATGGCCAGAAACATGCCGACCATGTCCTGCGCGCCCAGCAGGCGCATCATCTGGTAGCCCTGCACGACGATGTTCAGGCCCACAAAAGCGGTCACGCTGATCACGATGGGCAGGCTCTCGATACCGATGCGCATCATCATCTTGATGACCTCGCCCCAGAACATGCGGCCCGTGAACGCGCTGTAGGTGCGCGCATAGAAGACCGAGAGGTTGCCCACCTCGAAGAAAAACGGGGATACGATTGCGACGGCGGCGCTCATCAGGACCCCACCGCTCCGAAGAAGAGCGTCGTGATGAAATAATTGGCGATCAGAACGGCGACGATCGACTGGACGACCGCCTGGTTGGCCGACCGGCCGACCCCTTCTGCACCGCCGGTGGCGTAGAAGCCGTAGTAGGTGCCCAGCACGCCGATGATGAAGCCGAAGATGGTCGTCTTCAGCGTCCCGTTCCACAGGTCCATCTGCGTCATGAAGGTGAAAAACGATTCGCTATAGGCGCCGCTGCTGACGAGATCCTGGACCATGGCCGCCCCATAGCCGCCGGTCATGCCGAGGATGCAGGCGATGAAATTGAGAATCGGCGCGGCGATGACGAAGGCGAGAATGCGCGGCAGCACGAGCATGTGCATCGGGTCGATGGCGATGAGCTCGAGGGCGTCAATCTCTTCCTTGATGCGCATGGCGCCGAGTTCGGTCGCGGTCGAGGTGCCCCCCTGCGCCGAGATGAGCACGGCGGCGATGACGGGGCCGAGCTCGCGGAAGATCATCAGTCCGGTGAGGCCGCCGAGCAGCGTGTCGGCGCTGAAGATGGCGAAGACGCTGCCGGCCTGAATGGAGATGGCCACGCCGAGGCCGAAGTTGACGGCCATGACCGGAATCACACAGCGGCCGATCAGGTGCAGCGTAAGCGGAACCGTCTGCAGCAGGTATTCGCGCCCATGCACGAACCCGCGGGTCGCAACAAGAAAGAATTCGCTGACCCGACCGAACACTTCAAAAAAGCGCTCGAATACCTGCAGGAGACCCGCCTGGGAACTCGTGGGAGATGACACCCGACAAGTTTACACGCCGCTCCCCGAGCGGTCAATCACGCAGCGCGTCATATTCAATTGACGATTGACGATTTACAATTGACGATTTGCGGAAAGTGACGAGTGACGAATTCCAGCAAGGACCCTGAAGTATCTCGCCCTTGGTTCGTCAGTGCTTAGTGCTTGGCGCTTGGCGCTTCATCCGCGCCTCGTCCCAGAGTCGAAAGCGAGGGGGCGCGCTTTCTCACCGCCCCGAAGAGCGCAGGCGGGTCGCCAGGGGAACCTTGCGCCGGCCCCGCCGGGGGGGGAAGTCAGGGCGGAACGGATTGGGCTGCGGCCCCATCCCCATGTAGTGGGGCACCGCCACCCCCGCCTCGATCAGCCGATCCGCAAGCTCGGCTCCATCCGGAAAGAAGACCCGCACCATGCGCCGCCCATACGGTTTGAAGCGGGGGGGTATCATGAAGTGCGCGGGAAGGTCGAGAAAGCAGAAGCGCAACGTCTTGCCCTCGGTGAGCTCCAGCGCCTGCTGACGCGCGTGTTCGGCGATGGTCTGCGTCCAGCCCGAAGGTTCGGGCGTATTCGCGCCGAACAGCCGATGCACCGAACGCCGGTAGACGTCGTCGTGCTCCCGGATATCCACTTCGACGATGTCGCCGGCAAGCCAGCGAACGCAATAGCCGATCTCGATGCCACCCTGCTCCACGGCCTCAGTATAGGCGCATCGGCAGCGGCGGTGAAGGGAGTCGCCGGATCGCCGCGGAATTCGATGGCAAGCGGGTGCGAACGCTGTTTGGCAAGCCTTCACGCGGGTGGTATGATCACCGGTTCCACCTCTCTGCGGAGCGCATCATGTACCGGCGGATCCTGCTTGCACCCATCCTGGCAACCATGGTTCTGCTGGCCTCGTGCGCGACCGGCAACGCTCAAGAACGGAAGGATACCTCCATGGATCTTCGGACGCTGCTCGACCAGAAGAACGTCACGCTGCAACAGATTCGCGACCACCTGACGCCGCTCCCGCGCGAGGAGCGTATCCGCCAGGCCCTCGACCTCAAGCGCGGCCAGATGAAGCTGCTGTGGACGCTCACGGAGAACAGCGAGCGCCTGCGCATGGACGAGATCGTGCCGCCGGATTCGAAGCCGCTCGAGCCGGTCCCCTTCGAGGGGCTGAACAACCAGCCGATCTACCGCTACTTCCAGAAGGTCATGTACCGCACGCCCGACGGCAAGATCGCCGGCTACAACAACTCCGACGCCGCCTGGTTCGCGGGCCCCGGCTACTACATCATGAACGAGAACGACAAGGGGATGTTCGTCGACTATACGCAGATCCCCAAGGAGAAGCCCGCCTCGTGGCCGCCCATCAAGGAGAACACCGAGGGGCTCTCGCAGTTCGTCTACGGCAACATGCACGACTACCTGCGGCGCATCCACGACCTCTTCATCATCGGCCGCGCCTACCGCCACGGTAAGGAGTCGGGGAATTATTTCATCCTGATTCGCTGACGATTCACCAACAGCTCCATGCAGATGTAAAAAAACGCCCACGGTTCCGTGGGCGTTTTTGCGTGGATAAAAGAACTACTCCGGCATGCCCGTGGCCGTCCGATCCGTGCTACCCGGATATCGCCTTCCCGGCTGATTCCACGTGCTGCGATGCACGCCTTCGGATACAAACCACGGGTCCTCGACACGGCCCGCCCGCAAGCGACAACGGGCCATTGCGCTCCTATGCTTTCATGCCCCCATGACAGCGTATGTGCTATCATGGGATCGACGGGAAAACATGAAGATTGTCGTCGATACGAATGTGCTGCTGGCCGCGCTTCGCCATCGCGGTCCGAGCGCGAGTGTCGAAGTCCTGCGCCGGTGCCTGACGGGTCAGGCACAGCCACTCGTGGGTACCGCCCTCTTCCTCGAATACGAAAGCGTATTTGCACGAACCGAACCTTTTCGCGGAAGCGTCCTCTCCATCCAGGAACGCACGGAGGTTCTCGACGCCTTTCTCTCGGTCTGCGCATGGACGAAAATATATTTTGGATGGCGACCGAACCTGCCGGACGAGGGCGACAATCATCTGCTCGAATTGGCCATCGCCGGTGGTGCGGAAGCCGTCGTTACCAAAAACGTACGGCACTTCCGGGTTTCCGAACTGCGGTTTCCGCTTCGCATCTTGACGCCCGAGCAGTTTATCCAGGAGAAATAGGATGCCCACCCTCACCATACGGCTGCCCGAAGAGAAGCACGATCGCCTGCGCAACCTTGCCAAAGCCCGGGGTATCAGCCTCAACAAGCTGATCGATGAGCTGGCGACGCAGGCGCTCGTCGAACAGGATGTCGCCACCCGTTTTCTCACCAGGGCGCAGCGCGGGTCACCGAAGCGCGCGTTGGCCTTGCTGAAGAAGATTGAACAGGCCGGCAAGGGAGAATAGCGCATCTGCCTTCACTCTTGGGGCGGGCAAAGAAAACGGGGGGAACCGGCAATCCGGTTCCCCCCGTTCAATTCCGTGCGGAAGATTCCGCGTCAGGCCTGGGCGGGCTGCTTGCGCACCATGGCCTTGTCGACCAGCTCGATGACGTCGAGCACCTTGACGGTCTCTTCGGCGCCCTTCTGCTTGTTCGCATCGTCGATCATCGTCATGCAGAACGGGCAGGAGACGGCCACCGTCTTCGCTCCCGTTTCCATGAGCTGATCGTAGCGGGCCGAGTTGACGCGCGGCGCATCCTCTTCCATCCACATGCGGGCGCCGCCGGCGCCGCAGCACATGCTGTTTTCCTTGTGGCGGCCGGCTTCCTTGACGCTCTTGCCGGTCGCCTTCTCGATGAGGTTGCGCGGACTGTCGTAGTGGCCGTTGTAGCGCCCGAGGTAGCAGGGGTCGTGGTAGGTGACATCCCCTTCGGTCTTCATCGGGTCGAGCTTGATCTTGCCCTGGGCCACCAGGTCGCCGATGAGTTGCGTCGAGTGCACGACCTCGAACTTGGCGCCGAGCTGCGGATACTCGTTGCCGATCGTGTTCAGGCAGTGCGGACAGTGGGCGACGACCTTCTTCGCCTTGTGCGAGTTCAGGCTCTCGATGTTCATCTGGGCCATGATCTGCCACAGATACTCGTTGCCGGCGCGGCGGGCAGTGTCGCCCGAGCACGATTCTTCCATCATGACGCCGTAGTCGATGCCGGCTTCCTTGAAGATGTTGACCATCGACTGGGCGATCTTCTTGTTGCGGTCGTCGTAGCTGGCCGCGCAGCCGACCCAGTACACGTATTCCGCCGACTCATTCTCGTCGAGGAAGCGCACGTCGAGCCCTTCGGCCCAGTCGAAACGCTGATCGGCGCCCAGGTTCCACGGGTTGCCGTTACGCTCCATGCCCTGGAAGGTGCGGGTGAGTTCCTTGGGGAACTCGTTGAGGTTGGTCACCAGGTAGCGGCGCATGGCCACGATGCGGTCGACGTGGTCGATCATGACCGGGCAGGCCGTTTCGCAGTTGCGGCAGGTCGTGCACGACCAGATGACCTCTTCGCTGATGACCGGACCGATGAGCGCCGGGCCGTCCCAGTTCTCTTCCGTTCCGCCGGCCAGCATGTGCTGGGCCTTGGCGTACAGGTGGTCGCGCTGGTCGTTGATGAGCTTCTTCGGCGACAGCGGCTTGTCGGTGGCCCACGCCGGGCAGGACTGCTGACAGCGTCCGCACTCGGTGCAGGTGTACATGTCGAGCACGTCCTTCCACGAGTAATCCTCGATGCGGCCGGCGCCGATGTTCTCTTCGCGCTCGACGCGCCCCTCGAGGTCGTCGATGAACGACAGGGCCCCCGACGGCTGCAGGTTGCGGAAGAAGACGTTGCCGACGGCCGTGATGACGTGGAAGTGCTTGCCGTAGGGGAGGAAGTTGAGGAAGACGACGACGGTCGCGACGTGAATGTAGTAGTTCAGCGCGCCGAAGCCCTCGAGAAACGCCTGGCTTCCAATGTTCTCGAAGAGCGGCGTCAGAATCCAGCCCGAGGCCGGCGACCAGTTCATGAGGGCGATGAGCGCCTCGTCGTGACCCGTCAGGCCGCGCTTCGCGAGCACGTACTCGGCCGCGTCATAGAACAGGTCGGTCAGCATCAGGGTGCCGATCATGCCGAGAATGAAGACCGCTTCGCCCGAGTAGGTCAGGCGGTCGGGCTTCGACACCAGCCGGCGGTAGAGCGCCATGGTCACGCCGACGAGCACGATGGGCTCGATGATGTCCTTGGCGGCGATGTAGACCAGCCCCGGCGGCGAGGCGAAGATCGTGTAGAATAGGTCGGGGGCGAAGGCCAGCACGTAGAGCGAAACCGTGCGGATGGCCAGCACCGAGAACCCGGCGAAGATCATGAGGTGAAACATGCCCGCGTACGGGTCCTTGAACATCCGCTGCTGCGCGAGGGCGTAGCGCAGCACGGCGAGGACACGCTCGGGAATGCGGTCGAGCCGGTTCGACTTCTTCGTCGTGCGCAGCGCGAGCCGCGTACGGCCGAGTGCCGTCCAGGCGAAGGCGCCCAGAGCGACGATGAGAATCAGTGCAACGATGATTGGCCGGATCATGCGGTGGCCTCCTTCAAGAACCTTGCGTCAGGTTTCAGATATCGTCTGCGCCCCGCCCGACCACTCCCGGGTCAGGCGAAGCGCGAAATTCTTCAGCGCCGACGCGAGCGCTGCGGGCGCTTCGAGCATCGGCATGTGTCCAACATCCTTGAGCAGCACCAGCTCGGCGCCGGATATCTCGGCGGCCAGAAAGCGGGCATACTGCTCGCGCGTCAGCGAGTCCTTCGTTCCCCCCACGACCAGGGCCGGACACATGATCGCCTTCACGCGGTCGAGCGCATCCCACCGGTCGGCCGCACGGAAATCGCGGAGGAACAGCTCGCGCGGCGTCTCCATCAGCTCCCGGCGCGCCATCTCGAGCGTCTCTTCCGGCGTTCCGGGGGCGTACAAGGTGCCCGCCACCCCCGCCCACGTTGCGCCGTCGGCGTACTCCATCAGCTCGAAGAGCGCCGGCATCACCCGCAGCCGCGCCCCCGTGCTGACAAGGGCCAGAGCACCCGGACGATGCCCCGCCAGCGCATATTCGAGGGCGATGGCGCCCCCCATGCTGTGCCCGACGGGAACGATCCGGTCGAGCGGCAGCGCCGGGCGGAATTCCGCAAGGTACTCCGCGAGCCACTGCGCCCACCCGTCGACCGAGTCTCTCAGCTCCCCTTCGCTGCGGCCGTGACCGGGCAGGCTGAAGAGCAGCTGGTGCACCTCGCCGCGCAGCGCGCGGAACTGGGGAAGCCAGTGGTTCCGGTTGCCCCCCGCGCCGTGCAGGTAAACGAAGACCGGGCGCCCGTCCTGCAGGTCGCCCAGATCGGCGAGCAGATCAGTTCGCACACGCCACCCCGCAATGCCTGCGCACCGCACCGTAACGGAACAGTATAGCGCGATCGGCCGCTTTCATGCCAGCCCGCGTCATGGCCGCGGCCTCACGAAGCGAGCGCAAAGGCCACCGGTTCGTCGCTGATCCGGGCATAACGATACGCTTCTCCCTGCTGCTCGAGGCGGATTTCGCCCCGCACCGCCATCATCTCGAGGTTCCCCAGGATCTCGCTGAATCCCAGAAAGACCTCGAAGTCCTTCAGGCGACGGTAGTAGGTCTGGCAGAGCTCGAAGGCCTGGGCCGGCTGTTCGAGCATGCGAAACAGTTTGCCCTGCCGGCGCGCGTAGAACGCGGCGAGCGACTCGGCCAGCGCGCGCGCATCGGTCACGAAGGGACCATGGGCGGGGAGCGCGAGCGACAGCGGCTCGCGCAGGATCTTCGAGAGGGAATCGAAGTAGGTGACGAGGCTCGGAAACTTCTCGGCCTGCGCGTTCAGCTCGAACAGCGGATTCGGCGAGATGGTCTTGAGCAGGTGATCGCCCGTCACCGCGACCCCGTCGTTCCCCAGAAAATAGGCGACGCACCCCGGCGTGTGGCCGGGCACTTCGACGACGCGCGCTTCGAAGCGGTCGAAGGGGATCCGGTCGTCGTGGCGCACCTCGCGGATGCCGTCGTGAAGCGGCTGCGCATGTTCGCGGTTCCCCGCCATGACCACGCCCAGGTGCTCGACGAGCGACTCGGGAAAGCCGTGCCGGATGAATTCGCGGCGGTAGAGCCGGCGCACGAACTCCGATTCCTCGGCATCCTGCTCCTGCACCTTGTTCCAGTCACCCCGGTGGAGAAAAATCTCGGCGCCCAGCTCCTGAAAGAGCCGCGCATTGCCGTAGTGATCGATGTGCCCGTGCGTGAGCAGCACGCGGCGGATGTCGCCGAGCGCATAGCCGAGCTTCCGCAACGCCTTCTCGAGCCACCGTCGGCTCGCCGGGGCGTGGATGCCCGTATCGATCAGGGTCGGGAGGGAATCTTCGACGAAATAGAAATGGACGTGCCGTCCCGCCTGCGGAAACGGAATTTCCATCGTGAGGGGATGGACCCGCAGGGCGGCCAACCGGGCGGTCATCGTTTCGAAGTCCATGCTTCTCCCGGAAGGCGGAAAAAACAAAAAGCGGGGGCCGGCGCCGGGCCGGCCCCCGCGCGAACCTCAGGCGCCGACGCCCGCCTTCTTGAACTCGTCGACGAGTTCGGGAACGACCTTGAACAGGTCGCCGATGAGACCGTAGTCCGCACCCTGGAAGATCGGGGCCTCGCCGTCCTTGTTGATGGCGACGATGACCTTCGAGTCCTTCATGCCGGCCCAGTGCTGAATCGCGCCGGAGATGCCGACGGCGATGTACAGCTCGGGGGCGACGACCTTACCGGTCTGCCCGACCTGCATGTCGTTGGGCACCCAGCCGGCGTCGACCGCCGCGCGGCTCGCGCCCATGGCGGCGCCGAGGGCGTCGGCGAGCTGCTCGATGGGCTTGAAGTCGCCCTTCGTGCCGCGGCCGCCCGAAACGACGATGCGCGCTTCGGTCAGGCCCGGACGATCGCTCTTGGTTTCGTCGAAGCTGACGAACTTGGTCTTCGGCGTGCCCGGATCGGCGCTGACCGTTTCCTTGGCCGAGGCGCCGCCGGTGGCTTCTGCCGGGCTGTAGGCCGTGCCGCGCACCGAGGCGACCACGACCGGCGTCGTCACTTCGACCGAAGCGATGACGTTGCCGGCGAACATCGGACGCTTGAACGCCTTGGCGCCCAGCACTTCCGTAATGTCGCTGGCCATGCCGGCACCCAGGCGGGCGGCGACGCGGGGCAGCAGGTCCTTGCCCGTCGTCGTGCTGGTCATGAGCACCAGCTCGGCCCCTTCGGCCTTGGCGACGTCGGCCACGACCTTGCCGTACGATTCGGCCAGGTAGCGCTCGAGAACCGGGTTATCGGCCACCAGCACCTTCGAGGCGCCGTAGCCGGTCAGTTTGTCGGCCACTTCGCCGACGTTCGAACCCAGGACGAGGATGGCGTAGTCGCCGCCCGTCTTTTCGGCCGCCGCGCGGGCGGCGCTCACCGCCGACAGGGTCGCCGAACGGAGCTGTCCCAGGTACTGCTCTGCAACAACAAGAATCTTTGCCATGGTGATTTCTCCTTAACGCCGAATTAGAGGACCTTGGCTTCGGTCTTGAGCATCTGAACCAGTTCCTGCACCGATTCGACCTTCTTACCGGCCGAACGAGCGGGGGGAACGGTGACGCCCGTAACCTTGACCTTCGGCGCCACGTCGACGCCCAGCGAGGCGGGGGTAACTTCTTTGACTTCCTTCTTCTTGGCCTTCATGATGCCCGGGAGGCTCGCGTAGCGCGGCTCGTTCAGGCGCAGGTCGGCCGTCACGAGGGCGGGCAGCTGCAGCTCGAGGGTCTCGAGGCCGCCGTCGACTTCGCGGGTCACGGTGGCCGTCGTGCCATTCACTTCGACCTTCGAAGCGAAGCAGGCCTGGCCCCAGCCGAGGTATTCCGCAAGCAGCTGACCGGCCTGGCTCGAGTCGTCGTCGACGGCCTGCTTGCCCATGAGCACCAGGTCGGGCTTCTCTTCTTCGACGAGCTTGGCGAGAATGCGCGCCACGGCGTCGCTGTCGATTTCGCCGTCGGCATTCACGTGGATGCCGCGGTCGCCGCCCATGGCCAGGCCCGTGCGGATCTGTTCGACCACTTCGGGCTTGCCGATGCTGACGACGACGACTTCGCCGCCATGCTTCTCTTTCAGACGCAGGGCCTCTTCAATCGCGTTCTCGTCGAACGGATTGACGACGAACTTGACCCCTTCGAGATCGACGCCGGAGTTATCCTTCTTCAGCTTGATCTTCGTTTCGGGATCCATCAACCGCTTGGCGGTGACCAGGATTTTCACGTATGCCTCCTTGAAGTACTGTTTCGAATTCGGGGACTGCGAATCAACGTTTCGAGAGCAGCTCGCGGGCGATGACCATGCGCTGCACCTGGGCGGTGCCTTCGTAGATCTGCATGAGCTTCGCGTCGCGCATCAGCTTCTCGACCGGGTATTCCTTCGTGTAGCCGTAGCCGCCGTAGACCTGCACGGCGTCGGTCGTGACTTCCATGCACGTGTCGGCGGCGAAGCTCTTGGCGTAGCTCGAGTACAGCGTCGAGCGGATGCCGGCGTCGAGCGCCCAGGCGGCCTGCCAGGTGAGCAGCCGCGAAGCTTCGGTCTTCATGGCCATGTTGGCGATGAGAAACTGAATGGCCTGGAAGTTGGCGATGGGCTGGTTGAACTGCTTGCGCTCGTTTGCGTAGTCCATGGCGTATTCCATGGCGGCGCGGGCGAGACCGACGCAGAGGGCGGCCACCATGGGACGGCTCTTGTCGAGCGTGCGCATGGCGATCATGAACCCCTGCCCCTCTTCGCCGATGCGGTTGCGCACGGGCACCTTGACGTCCTCAAAGATGACCGGGGCCGTGTTCGAGGCGCGCTGCCCCATCTTATCTTCGGGCTTGCCCACCGTGATGCCCGGCGTGTCGCGCGGCACGATGAAGGCGGCGAGGGCCTTGTGGCGCTGGCTCTTGTCGAGCGTCGCGAAGACGGTGAACTGGTCGGCGTAGGTGGCGTTGGTGATCCACTGCTTGGCGCCGTTCAGGATGTAGTAGTCGCCGTCGCGGCGGGCCGTCGTGGTCATGCCGGCGACGTCGCTGCCCGCGCCCGGTTCCGACAGGCAGAAGCTGGCCAGCCGGTATTCCTTCGTGAACTTGGGCAGCCACTCTTCCTTCTGCTCTTCCGACGCGTCGAGCACGATGGGCGAGAGAGCCAGGTCGTTCGCCATGATGCTGGTCGCCATGCCGGCGCAGCCCCAGGCCGCCTCTTCGGTCATGACGACGCCGTCGACGGCGCTCAGGCCGAGTCCGCCGTATTGTTCGGGGATGATCAGGTTGATGAGACCGAGCTCATGGGCCTTGCGAAGAACCTTTTCGGGGAATTCCTCGGTGCGGTCATGATGGGGAGCGACAGGGCGGATGACTTCGGCGGCGAATTTGCGCGCCGTCTCCTGCAGCTGCTTCTGCTCGTCGGTCAGGGAAAAGCCAATCGGGTTGGATGCGTGGGTGGCGGTAGTCATACGGTTTCTCCGTGGGCGCCCGCCGCGTCGGCCCGCAGGCCGTCGACAAGAACGCGCGCCAGTTGTTCAGCACTTTCTTTCAAATCGTAGCGTTTGCGCGAGAGCACCCAGTGCAGGGCCAGCTCGTCGAGCGCGCCGAAGACGAGCCGCTTGACGACGCCGGGGTGCACGTCCTTGCGGATCTCGCCCGAGGCCTGCCCCGCCAGCACGATGTCCTGAATGACGTCGAGATACTTGGCGAAGGTGACCTTCTGGTACTCCTTCATGAACTTCGTGCTCTGCCGCAGTTCGACCTGCAGCACCTCGGCCAGCGGCGGGTTGATCATCGTCTGCTCGAGATGGAACTGCACGAAGGCGTGCAGCCGATCGAGCGCCGACGTGTGCGCCGCCATGTAGTCGTTGAGCTTCTGGAGAATCTCGGCGAGGCTCTCTTCGAAGATCGAGATGAGGATGTCGTCTTTGTTCTTGAAATACAGATAGATCGTCCCGTCGGCGACGTCGGCCTCGCGCGCAATCTCCGAGATGCGCGAGTTGAAGAATCCGTTGCGGGCGAAGACCGTGATGGCCGCCTTGAGGATTCGATCGTGTTTGTTGTCGGCGCGGGCGGCTTTCTGCATGAACCTGGGCTGGGTTTCAGGAGTCAGGGCCGGACACTGAATGAAGATTCATTCACCGGTCAGGGTACCAGCCGAATGCGTGGGGGTCAAGGGAAGCCAATTGACGATTTACAATTTACGATTGACGATTCATCGGAACCGTCGGGAGCGCGCTTGCCCGGCGCTTCGTCAACTGGAAACTCGAACTCAAAACTCTCAGGATACCCTGCCGGGCGAGCGGACGCCAGTCCGGGGGGCGCTTCCCTGCCTCAAAGCGCCCAGCGGATGCTCCAGGGGGTCGTGATGCCGACCCAGGTCTTCTTGAGGATGCCGTCCCCATCCACCAGATAGAGCGTCGGATAGGCCCGCAGCCCCCAGCGCCGGGGCACGGTCGAGTCGCCCATGATACTGGGGAAATCGGTCGGATTTTCAGAGACGAAGGCCTGCATTTCGCTCCGGCTCCCCGCGAGGCCGACGCCGACGACGCGCACGCCGTCTCCCAGGCTCTCCTGCAGGTCTCCGAAGAGCTTGAACTCGGTTTTGCAGACGCCGCACCAGGGGGCCCAGAAGACATAGAGCGTCTGCTTTCCGTCCGACGGCGCGACGTAGGGGGAACCGCCGGCCAGCCACGCGCCCGTCATGGCCGGCGCCGGCTTGCCCACTTCCGCTTCCGGAGCCTGGCGGTCACTCAGCGCCCAGTAGAGCGCCAGCATGAGCACGATCCACGGAATCTCGCGAACGAGGCGCCGGCGGAAGCGCACCAAGCGGCTCTCCGCGGGTCCCCCGGCAGGCGGAACTTCAGGATTCCCCGCGGCCGCTTCAGGCGCGGACGGCGGCTGCGGAGCCTCGGTCATACGTCCACCAGCTCAATGGGGTCGACGGGGCGGCCCAGGAAACGGGCGCCCACCTCGGCGAACCGCGGCGACACGTCGGTCAGCAGATACCGCGTCGTCGCGGGCGAGCCGGCCGAGAGCAGCTTGCGCCCGGTCAGCAATCCGGCCACCGCTTCAGCCGTCGTGCGGGCCGAATCGACCAGCGTGACCCCCGGGAGCACCCGCGCGATGGCCGGCATCAGCAGCGGATAGTGCGTGCACCCGAGAATCGCCGTGTCGATGCCGCTGCCGGCCAGCCGCTGCAGATAACGCTGCGCCGCCAGGTCGGCGATGGGGTCATCCCCCAGCCCCTCTTCCGCGAGCGGAACGAAGAGCGGGCACGCCTGCTCCTCGATGACGACTCCGGGGGGAACTTCCGCGCCCGCGCCCGCCGCGGGGGACGTCAGGGCGGCGTCCTGCTGCTCGAGGGCGCGGCGGTAGGCGCCCGAGCGGATGGTACCCTCGGTCGCGAGCACGGCGATGTGCCGCCGCGGGCTCGCCGCCAGCGCGGCCTCGGCCCCCGGTTCCACCACGCCCACCAGGGGAAGATCGGGATACCGCTCGCGCAGGGCGTCCATGGCGTGGGCCGACGCCGTATTGCACGCGACGACCAGCATCTTGATCCCCCCGCGCACGAGATGGTCGGCCACGCGCAGCGAATAGCGGATGACCGTCTCGGGGCTCTTGGTGCCGTAGGGAACCCGCGCGGTATCCCCCAGATAGAGAAAGCTTTCCGCAGGCAGGCGCGCGTGGAGGGCGCGCAGGACGGTGAGTCCGCCGATGCCGGAGTCGAAGATGCCGATGGGAAGTTCGTTCATGGCCGCACGCTGACTCTACAGTGTCCGCGATGGCGGCGCCGCGTTGCAAGGGGACATGGCGAAGACAAGTCACGACCTCTCGCGTTCGTCCCGAGCTGACGGCGCGTAACAGAGTGAGCGCGACAGCGAGGGGATACGCACGGGTATCCGGGCGCAGTCTCGCCGTCGCCGTTTGCGCTGCTGCCGGCCGTCGGCTCGACACGAATGGAAATGGACTTCCGGCTCCCGGCTGATGACTCTCGACTCCCGACTCTCGACTCATGACTGAGGACTGCCGACTGATGACTGAAGACTGAAGACTGCTGACTGGAAACCGCCCGTTTGGTAGGATGTCAGGCGCATGTCGTTTCTCTTCCGCGTCTTCTGGAATGCGCTCGGCCTGGTCATCGCCGCGACCCTCGTCTCCTCCGTGAGCTTCGAGTCTCCAGTCTCGGTGGGGCTGGCCGCCTTCGGACTCGGCGTCGTGAACGCCCTGATCCGCCCGGTGCTCTTCTTTCTGACCCTGCCGCTGACCATCCTCACGCTGGGCCTGTTCACGCTCGTGCTCAACGCCCTCATGGTCTGGCTGATCGACGGGCTCGTGCCCGGCTTCAACCTGCACGGCTTCTGGGACGCCTTCTGGACCGCGCTCATCGTCAGCATCGTCAGCTTCTTCGGCTCGCTCATTGCCGGCCGCTCTCGCCCCCGCCCCATGGAGATCGATTCCCATGATCGAAACCTTTGAACAGCTTCTCGACCTGCAGCAGACCCTGCGCAAACGCCAGACCGACCGCGCCGCCTTTGTCGCGCCGGATTACGCGAAGCTCCGTTTCAAACTGGGCACAAGCCTTGCCGAAACCCGGGTGCCGCTCGGGTTCTCGGCCGAGCTCGAGAAGACCCTCGACCTGGCGCCGCGTTCGCTGTACACGGCCGTCCTCATGCGCCACCGCAATGAACTGAGCCCGGCCGATCTCGACGCCGTACTGCTCGACACCTCGAGCATGGCCGTCCAGGATCTGCCTCCCGAGAGCTGGTATCTGGGCGACGTGCCGCACGACTCGGTCTTCTACCGGATCTTCACGCGCACGATGCGGCAGAACCGTCTGCTCGACGCCGCCCTGCTCTTCTGGTGGTTCGCCAAGGATCGCCCGGGCCGCCAGCTGCTGAACGACCTCAAGCTGTTTCTGCAGAAGCTCGCCCACGAAGAGAAGGAGCGCGGCAACGGCGAAGAGACCGTGCGTCTCGGCATGACGGCCGTGATGCTGCGCTGGCACGCCTTCAAGAGCCCGATCAGCGAGAAGACGACCGGGCCGCTGATCCAGCAGGCCTACTCGGCCACTGCCGTCGTCCTCTACGAAACGCTGCGCGCCGTGCTGGAGGACCATTATGGAGCGCTCGGCATCAAGGACCGGCCGATGGGAGACGACGCGGCGGTCTCGTATCAGGGCTTCATGGTCCCCTTCTCGCCGCTTGCCATCGCAACGGCGTCCCTGAAGATCACCGGTGACGCCGTGAACCCGTTCGGCATCTCGAACCGCACGGCCGACACGCTGGAACGCTTCTTTCCGCGCATGATCGAGCGCAGCACCCCCGTCGACGAAATCCAGCGTCAGATCGCCGCGAAGATCGCGGGCGACAAACAGGCCCCGGGCCTGATTCTTGCGGAAGTGCGCCGCCAGCGAATTCTGGAGGGCATCCTCCAGCTCGTTACGGCCATCAAGGCGGCCGACAAGGAGACCCCCGAAGCAAAGATTCTCGAGGAGCTGCACGCCATCCGCACGAACCCGGATGGCTTTCTGCCCGCGCTCGACGACAAGAAGCAGTTCAAGGACTGGTCGGAGAAGTGGAAGCGAATGAGCACCGTCGCGGCGCTGCGCCCGCAGCTCGACGCCTTTCACGATCTGGCCGCCGCGCTCGTCAAGCTGTCACCGGGGCTGCTCAGCGACAAAAAGGCGCTCGAGGCTGCCTTCGCCGAGCACGCGAAACGCTTCGTGCTGCTGCGGCATTCCGAAGCGTGGAACGAGGCCCTCGCCGGTACCGGCACGGCCTTTCAGCTTCTCGATTCAGGCGCGCTGGCCGAGGCCTGGGCGCAGGGGCGCGCCTACCGGCTGGGCTACGACGAGAAGCCGCTCCTGCAGGACTCCTTCGTCGCCTCGGAGGGACAGTTCTTCATCGACCTGAAGGACTTCACCAAGCGCACCTACAGCAGCAAGGAAGTCGCCATGGCCGACTTCATGAAGCACGAGTTTTACGAGCCGATTCTCGCCGTCGCCAAGGAATACCAGGTTGGCATGCGGCACATCGATCGGTCGGGCATCTCGATCAACAACCTGCTCGGCGATGCGGTCTCGGCGAGCGGCGACATGCTCTCGCTGTTCAACTTTTCAAAAGAACTCTTCGCCATTATCCGCGGCTACCGCGAAAAGCTGCGCGCCCGCATTCCCGAGGCGCTCGTGCGCGAGAAGGTTGCGGCGCTGCAGAAGCGGCATGACACGCAGCGCGCCGCGCTGCTGGCCGAGCGCAACCGGCTGCTCACGACCATTCAGAAGCTGACGGCCGACTACAAGGCCATGCCGGCGCAGGATCCGAAGCGCGCGGCCACGGGGGCCCAGCTGCGCGGCTATCAGGAAAGCTTCGCCACGGTCGACCGGCAGGTCCGAGAACTCCAACTGGAATTCGCGGATGAGAAGGGGCTGCTCGAGGGAACCGGCCTCGAAGCCGGCGCCTACATTGCGTGGGGCACGGCCGCCGAAATGATCGTCTTCCGCGACGAGGTCTTCGGGCCGCTCAAGGTCGCCATCGGCGAGAAGATCAACGAGAGCGCCCGCGGCACGGCCCGCGACGGCGGCGTGCGCAGCCAGCTCGAACACGTACTCGCGCGCCAGCGCGTCGAGAAGAAGAATCCCTCGCTCGCGTACCCGTTCAGCGCCTATGTCGATGACAGCGTGCAGCTGGATCTGGAGCCTGACCTCGAGGACCTGCTGCGCAAAGCGATCGCCGCCAAGGACGCCGACGGCGTGAAGCGCATGGTGCAGAGCCTGAGCCAGCGGCTCGTCAACGACCTCGTGCCCGGCCTCAAGAAGAATCCGCCCGAATTCCGCACGCTGCGGCTCGGCAACGGCATCTACAACCTCGGGCTCGCGCTGAGCGGCGATGCCGTCGATGCCCTGTGCAAGGCGGTCGAGGGGTCGCGGGCGGTCCAGCGCCGCACGCTCAAGGTCGAGGAGTTTCACCCCGAAATCGGGCGCCGCTTCGCCTTCCCGAAGCCGGCCTACGAGTTCGTGATTCTCAATGCCCCCGAAGCGGGCCAGCCCGCCGACGTCTTCGTCGCCCTGGGCTCGATGGTCTTCAAGGGGTTCGAGAAGATGGATCCCCAGACGATTTACGTCTATGCGGAACCGGAATCGGCCTTCTACCAGGCGTTCGCGAAGCACCACCTGGCCGAGCCGGCCGCCGGCTGACCGGCGCCCGTCGCCGGACTTCCCCCAGGCGCGCCCGAAGCGCCTCAGGCCAGCGCGGGGACGTACCGGCCGAACAGGCGCAGGTCGGCGAGCGAGGCGTGCCTTTGCAGGTTCTCGCGCACGTAGCCGAGCGTGCGGGGAATGTCGGCCAGGAACTTGGGGTTGCCCTTGACCTGGTCGATGTAATCGAAGCGGCCGGCCGCCTTCAGGTTGCGCTGCACGCTCACCAGATCGAACATCTCGCGGAACTCGTCGGCCCCCCACGTGCCGATGCCGGCATCGACGGCCCCCAGCCGGTAGCGCTCGACAAGGCGGTCGACGATGGGATCGCCCACCGCGATGTAGCTGTCGCGCAGCAGCGAGGCCAGGTCGTACGGGGCGGCCCCCGTCAAGGCGTCCTGGAAGTCAATCAGGTACAACCGGTCGTCCTGCAGCATCAGGTTCCGGCTGTGATAGTCGCGATGCACGAGCACGGGGGTCATGGTTGCGATGCGCTCGCTCAGCCGGCGGAATGCGGCATCGAGGCGTTCCCGGTCGGCGGGGTCTACGACGATCCCCTTCTTCTCGATGGCGTATTCGAGAAAGTGGTGGAATTCCCAGTGGAACAGGTCGGCGTCGAAGCGGCGTCGGAACCCGAGAAAGTCCCCGGCCCCCGTCTCGCGCAGCCCGGCCCGCTGGAACGCGAGCAGCGTATCGACCGCCTCGGTGTAAAGCTTCTCCCGCCCCGCCTCATCGAGCGGCGTTGCCCGGTCGAGCAGGGTCTCATCCCCGAGGTCTGAAAGCAGCAGGATACCCTCGCGCACCCCGTCGTAAAACAGCTTCGGCGCAGGGAGCTCGTTCCGCTCCAGAAAACGCAGGACGTTGAGGAACGGCAACTCACGTATCTCATCGATATCACTGCCGATTTCCTCAGCCGACCGGTGCGGATCGTTGTCGGCGAGCACCATGGCGATGGCGCTGTTGCCGCCCCCCTGGATACGGTAGTAGGAGCGGTTCGAGGCGTCGCCGGGCAGGCGGATTACCGCCACGTCGGCAACGTCGGCGACAGTCGCGCGAAACAGGCTCTGCAGCCTCGATTCCAGGTCGGACACGGGGGTCACAAGCGCTCTCCAACAGTAGCCGGAAGCCGGCGCGAATTCCCTTTGCGCAAGCGGCGTCCGGGAGTAGAATAATCTCTTCGCCGGCGGCGTAACGAACACATATTTTAACAGCCGCGGCGGCAGGACCCCAAGATGGCCGTGCCAAGATGACTGTGACCGATCTCGAGCGGCGCCTTTCGCGGAGAACGGGGCGACGCATCCGTATCGTGCTGACGAACAACCGGCACCATGTCCTGACGTACCGCCGGCACCGGAACGTTCCTGACGAACTGCGCCTCAGCCGCTTCTTTCTGCGGGCCGACGACGAGATTCTGCGCGCGCTCGCCGCGTTTCTGCTGGGAAGCCGCGCGGCGCATCTCATTCTGCAGCGCTATGTCGACCGCGAGAACGAGCGCGTCCTGCGCCGCCGCGCGGCCCGCGGGCTTGCGGTGCAGACACAGGGCGAGACGCACGATCTGGAACGCATCTTCAAGGACCTCAACCGGCGCTATTTCGGCCGCGCGGTGCGGGCGCACATCTCCTGGGGTCCGCGGCGTTCGACGCGAGGGCGCAAGAGCATCCAGCTCGGCGTCTACGACCGCGCCCAGCGCCTGATTCGCATCCATCCGGTCCTGGATCAGCCCCACGTGCCCCGGCATGTCGTCGAGAAGGTCGTCTTCCACGAGATGCTGCACCACGTGCTCGACCGCCGGACGGCAACGGGAGAACGCCGCTGCCTGCACGGCCCCGAGTTTCTCGAACTCGAGCGCACCTATGAGCATTTCACGCTGGCCGAGCGCTGGCTCACGCGCAATCTCGCGCGGATGGTCGCCTAGCGCGCTGGCGCGCGCATACCTGATTCCTGATTCTCAACAAAAAAGAACAGCCGGGCGGATACCCGTGCCTATGTCCTTGCCGACTCAGGAATCAGGTATCAAGAATCAGGAATGACCCGCTCAACCGTGCCTCACGTGAAGCTCAGGGGGGGCTTGCCTTCGGCTTCGAGCGCGTACCGGCGGTAGGCGTCGAGGGTGTTCAGGTTGACGAAGGTCTTCAGATCGGGGTCGACGCGCAGCACCTTGTCTTCGCTGACTTCCTTGACCCGGATCTCGGGGAACAGCTTGGCAAGGTCGTATTCCTTGCGCGCCAGCAGGCGATCGACCGCGCGCAGCACGTCGCGGCGGAACAGGGCGGGCATCGGCACCAGCGTGCCGTCGATGCGGAATGCGACCGCCTGGACTTTCGGATCCCAGTTCTCGAGCAGCAGCTGGATGACCGCCGGTTTGATGAACGGCATGTCGCAGGCCAGCAGCAGCAGCCCCTCTTGCCGCAGCCCCAGCAGCGCCGTCTCGAACCCGGCAATCGGGCCGACGTCAGACCGCTGGTCCACGTCGAGCGGCACACCAAGATGCTTGTAGTCCTTGAGCACCGGCGCCACGATCTGCACGTCGTTCGTCAGCTCGCGGGCGCGATCGATGACGTGCATGACCATCGGACGATCGCCGATGGGCAGCAGGGCCTTGTCCTTGCCGCCGGCGCGGCGCGTGGGTCCGCCGGCCAGCACGGCGGCGGTAATCGAGGGCTGCGTCATGCTGCTTTCCTCATGAGCCAGGCAGAAAGGTCCTGCATCGCGCGGTCGGCCAGCGCCTGTTTGCGGCGGTCGCGGGGGAGTCGAACCGAGAGCGGTTCCATGATTCCGAAATTTGCGTTCATGGGCTGAAAATACCGGGGGTCGCTTTCTGTCAGGTGTCGAATCAGACCGCCGAGCGCGGTGGTCGCCGGCGGGGGCGCATAGTCTTCGCCGCGCAGCCGGGCCCAGACGGCCAGCGCAGCCAGCAATCCGCTTGCCGCCGATTCCACATACCCCTCGACGCCGGTGACCTGGCCGGCAAAGAAGATCCCTTCCGCGCCCTTCAGCTCCTGCGCCGGCGTCAGCAGGCGGGGCGCGTTCAGAAACGTATTGCGGTGCAGGCTCCCCAGCCGCACGAATTCCGCATTTTCGAGCCCCGGAATCATGCGGAAGATCCGTTTCTGCTCGGGATAGGTGAGCTTCGTCTGAAAGCCCACCAGATTCCACAGCTGCCCGTGCTTGTCTTCGCGCCGCAGCTGGACGACCGCATAGGGACGCTTGCCCGTGCGCGGATCCTCGAGCCCCACGGGCTTCATCGGCCCGAAGGCGAGCGTCAACGGACCCCGTTCGGCCATGTCTTCGATGGGCATGCAGCCTTCGAACGGGCGCAGATTTTCGAATTCCTTGTAGGCGACCTTCTGCCCGGCGAGCAGCTCCGCGACGAATGCCTCGTACTGCGCCTGGTCCATCGGGCAGTTGAGGTAATCGTCTCCGCCCCCTTTTCCGTAGCGGCTCGCCGCGAACACGATGTTGCGGTCGATGCTTTCGCCGTCGATGATGGGCGCGATGGCGTCATAAAACGCGAGCGTCTCGTCAGAGCCGAAGTGGCGCTGCAGATCGCCGGCGAGCGCATCGGACGTGAGCGGACCCGTGGCCACGATGAGCGGCCGGTCTTCGGGGAGCGCCGTCACTTCACCGCGAACGAAGGTGACGTTGGGATGCGTTTCGAGGGCCTGGGTCACGGCCGCGCTGAAAACGTTGCGGTCGACGGCAAGCGCGCCGCCGGCGGGCACGGCGGCGCCGCGCCCCTGGGCGATGATCAGACTCTCGAGCCGCTCCATCTCGCGCTTGAGCAGTCCGATGGCCTGCGTCGGCTCGTCGCCGCGGAAGGAATTCGAGCAGACGAGTTCGGCGCACGCACCGCT
>JAWLHK010000016.1:43703-97097 GCA_041690355.1 bacterium
TCTTGTGCGCGGGGGTCAGGCGAACAGGCCGCTGTTCGTGAACGGTCACCTGTACGCCGCGCCGCGCGAGCTGCCATGCGGCCTCGGAACCCGCGAGGCCTGCGCCGATGATTGCTGCTTTCATTTGCCTTCAGAACACGAAGAAAAAAAGAGCGGGGACTCCAGCGAACCCCGCACAAACCCTGACTTAGTTTCGCTTGCTGAAAACGACGTTGTCAAGCGCGCACCCCCGCTGCGGATTGCGGGCAGCGACGCGCAACGAAATGGATTGTAACGACATGCGAAGGCATCCTCAAGCCGACCCCTGAAACGGCGCCCGGGCCCACGAAAAAGTCTGCCCCTTGCTCCCTGCCGCATGGTAGAATCAGAGCCATTGTCCAGATTCCAGATCCCGGAGGAACCGCATGGAAACCAACGTCGCCGTACGCGTTGCCGAGCCCAGAACCGATGATGGCCAGATTCGCGAGGCGATTGTCGCCGCATTCCAGCGCCAGCAGGCCAACCGCTGGCGCGTTGCGAACACGACGCCCACCCAACGCATCGAAAAGCTGAAGCGCCTGCGCGAAGTCATTCTCCGGCGCAAGGATGAGCTGTTCCAGGCCATGTGGGCCGACTTTCACAAGCCGGCCGCCGAGGTCGAACTTACCGAACTGCAGACGGTGCTCACCGAAATCCAGCACGCCATCAAGCACGTGCGCAAGTGGATGAAGCCCACCGTCGTTTCGACGCCGCCGTGGCTGCTCGGCACGAAGGGCATGATCCGCTACGAGCCGAAGGGGGTCGTTCTGATCCTGGCGCCGTGGAACTATCCGTTCAATCTCTTCATCAACCCGCTCGTCGCCGCGGTGGCCGCGGGCAACTGCGCGATCATGCGCCCCTCAGACAAGGTCAAGCACACGGCCGTGTTCATGAAGAGCCTCGTCGAAGAGGTTTTTCCCGCCGACGAAGTGGCCGTCTTCACGGGGCCCTCGTCGGTCGCGAACATCATGCTCGAGCTGCCGTTCGACCACGTCTTCTTCACCGGCAGCCCCAACGTCGGCAAGTCGGTCATGGCAGCCGCGGCCCAGCATCACGCCTCGGTGACCCTCGAACTGGGCGGGCAGTCACCGACGATCGTCGATGAAACCGCAAACGTGCGCGACGCGGCCGATCGCATCGTGTGGGGCAAGTTCGTGAATGCCGGTCAGACCTGCATCGCGCCCAATCATGTCTACGTCCATGAAAGCCGGCTCGCCGAGTTCGTCGAGGCGGCCCGCCAGGCCGTCGCCCGCAGCTACGGCGAGAGCGACGAGGCCCGCCAGCAGAGCCCCGACTTCTGCCGCATCGTCGATACGGGCAGCCACAAGCGCCTGACGAAGCTGCTCGAAGACGCCGTGCAGGCCGGGGCGAAAGTCGAAACCGGCGGCAAGAGCGAGGCCGGCGAGCGTTACCTGGCGCCGACCCTGCTCACGAACGTGACCGAGACCAACCCGGCCATGGCCGACGAAATCTTCGGCCCCATTCTGCCGATTCTCGCCTACCGCAGCCTCGACGAGGTGCTCGCCGCCATCCACTCGCGCGGCAAGCCGCTGGCGATGTACATCTTCAGCAACAACCCGGCGAACATCGAAAAGCTGCTCAAGAACACCTCGGCCGGCGGCGGCGTCATCAACAACGTCCTGCTGCACCTGGCCAACGGCGACCTTCCCTTCGGCGGCATCGGCAAGAGCGGCCTGGGAAACTATCACGGCCGGCATGGCTTCATCACCTTCTCGCACGAGCGCTCGACGCTCATCCAGAAGAAGCCGGCCCTGGCGAAGATGTTCTACCCGCCGTACACCGAAAAAGTCCGCAACATGATGGGCTTCATGACCAAGGTACTTTCGCGCTGAACGAGCGCATAGTGTGTTTCGACGGCGGCCTCCGGGCCGCCGTCCTCTTTTCTGCCGACCGAGGACCTACCATGGACACGACCGAAACTCCGGCTCCCCGACCCGCTTCGACGCTCGTTCTCCTGCGTGACGAACCGGAAGGATTCTCCGTCCTGCTCATGAAGCGCCCCTCGCGCAGCTCCTTCATGGCAGGCGTCCACGTGTTCCCCGGCGGCCGGGTCGAACCCGAGGATGCGGCCTGCCCCGGCCGCCTCCCCGCGCAGCTCGCCGCCCGCATGGGGCTCGCCGAGAACGAAGCCCGGGCCTACGTCAGCGCGGCGCTGCGCGAGACGTTCGAAGAGATGGGGGTTCTGCTCGGCGAGCGTGTTCCCCCTTTGGATTCCGCCAGGGCGCGGGCCGCCCTCGCCGGCGGAGAACTTCAGTGGACCGCGTGGGAAGGGTCGGCGCTCGACGAGGAAATTTCGCTCGTTTATTTCGACCACTGGATTACGCCGCGCATCGAACCCAAGCGCTTCGACACCCGGTTCTTCGCGGCCCGGGTTCCCTCTGAAGTCCGTCCGGAACCGAACGCCGAGGCAATCGCCTGGGATTTCTTCACGCCGGCCGCCGCCCTGGCCGAAATGGAAGCGGGACACATCGCCCTGGCCCCGCCGACGCTCGTGACCCTCATGCGCCTGCGGGCCTATGCCTCGGCCGGCGAAGCGCTGCAAGGCCTCGGCACGCGCGACGTCGGGCCGCTGGAGCCGCATCTGGCGGGGGGCGACCCGATCACGCTGGCGCTCCCGGGCCATCCGGCGCATCCGCTGACGGAGCGTAAACAGGATAATCCGCTCGCCATGCGCATGCTCGACGGCGGCTGGGCGATCGACTGGTAATACGGGCGGGAAGCGGAATAATCAGGCGGTGAGCGCCGAGCCGCCGTAGTCGTGCCCCTGCGCGCGGTACCAGGCGGGCGTGCGGATGGGCTCGAGCATCTTCTGCACGAAAGGCATGTCGCGCTCCATGGCGCGTTTACCCTTGACGGTCGCCTGAATGACCTTCTCATAGCGCGGGAGCAGGTTCAGCGGGCTCAGCACGTCGTGGAACGCCTTGACGAAGTGAGCGTACGGGCGGTCACGCTTGACGTTCTGCTGCACGAGGTGCTGAATGGGCGCAAACATGAGGTTCGCGTTGAAGCTCGGCGCGAAGCAGTCGAGGGCGAGGATGAACGCGTTGCGGCGCCCGATCTTGCCTTCCTGCACCCCCATCCAGGCGCTGCGGGCCGGCACATTCGACACGACCCCGCCGTCGACGAGCCTGAGCAGGCTCAGGCGCTCCATGAGATCGCCGAGCAGCGTGTGCATGTGCGGATCCTCGCGCACGACGTCGTAGTGGATGACGCCGGGGATGGCGCTCGAGAAGCCGACGGCGTCGATGGCGTCGAAGGCGCTCGTATGCGGGTCGCGCCCGACAACGATTTCGTGCAGGATGCTCGGATTGGTGAGCAGTTCGCGCAGCCCGTCGTAAACGCGGCCCAGGCGCTTGCGAAAGGTGAGCAGCTGCCGCGCCGGGCTCTGCCCCGACATGTCGAGCATCTTTTCGTAGTAGCCGATTTCGTGCGGCAGGCCGCCCTTCTTGATCCCCGCCACGATGACTTCGGTCGGAATCGCGAGCTGATCGAGGCGCATCGATGCGCCGTCGATCTGAAACCGGGGTCCGAGCACGTCATGCAGATGCAGGCGCAGCGCAGCCGGCAGGCCGTAGCGGCTTTCGACCCGCAACAGGCGGAACAGTTCGCGCCAGCGCAGGTCGCGCAGCAGATCGAGCGCGAATTCAGCCGAGAAGTCGAGGCTGAGCCCGCGGATGACCGACATGATGGCGCCCATGCTCGAGCCAATCATGTAGCTCGGGCGGATGCCTGCTTCCTGCAGCGCGGCGAAGGCGCCCAGGTAAACGTACCCGGCGCCCCCCCCGCCGCCGAGAACGAGCACGAGTTCCTTCTGCGTGAGTTCGGCTTCGAGGTCGGCCCGCGTGAAATCGTTTGCATGCACGGTGAGCAGCCGATCTTCCAGCCGCGCGATCTCTTCGGTCAGGGCGGGAATCAGGCGGCGCAACTCTTCGTATTCGATGCTGCCGTGGTGTTCGAGCACGAGCGGACGGAAGGCGTCGACGAGCCGCTCGCGGAAGTAGCCGATACCCTCGAAGATTTCGACGTCGCGACCCTGGGCCCGCAGCGTGCGCAGACGCGCGAGCGAGAGGGCATACAGGAGGGCGTCGCTCTCGGCGCGGTGAAGGGGCGACTTGCCCGCGGCGAGGTCGTTGACCAGCGCCGTCTCCATCCGGATAATCGGACGGGCCTCGTTCGCATATGTGGCAAGCGCCTTCTTCATCGGGTTCCATCAGGATAGCAGATGGCATCTGCCATGGAAAATCTGCCCCCGGACGCGCTATGCTGAAGAGATCGCTCTGCGACAGGAAGAGAAGTGCTACTTGGCTGTACGGTTTATCGACGAAGCAGAAATTCAGGTCAAGGCGGGAGACGGAGGCAACGGCGCCTGCAGTTTCTGGCGCGAGAAGTACGTCCCGAAGGGCGGGCCCGACGGCGGTGACGGCGGCCGGGGCGGCGACGTCGTGCTCGAAGCCACGAACAACCTTAACACGCTGGCGGATTTCCGCTTCAAGCGCCTGTTCGAGGCCGAGCGCGGCCAGAACGGCATGGCGCAGAAGTGCACCGGTCGCGACGGCGAAGATCTGACCATCCTCCTGCCCATGGGCACGCTGGTCTTCGACGCCGAGAGCGGCAATCTCGTCGCCGATCTCACGGAGCGCGGCCAGCGTGTCATCATCGCCAAAGGGGGTAACGGCGGCTGGGGCAACGCCCGCTTTGCGACGTCGGTCAACCGCGCACCCCGCCGTACGAACCCGGGGCTACCCGGTGAAGAGCATAAGCTCAGGCTCGAACTCAAGCTGCTCGCCGACGTGGGGATCATCGGATTTCCGAACGCCGGTAAGAGCACGCTCATCAGCAGCATCAGCGCCGCGCGACCGAAGATCGCCGATTATCCCTTCACGACCCTCGTGCCGAATCTCGGCGTCGTCGACATCGGGCCGATGGAGAGCTTCGTGGTTGCCGACATCCCGGGACTCATCGAAGGCGCCAGCGAGGGGGCCGGGCTGGGCCTGCAGTTCCTCAAGCACATCGAGCGGACGCATGTGCTCGTGCACCTGCTCGACTGCGCCGAGGAGCCGGCCGAAGTCCTCCGCAAGTTCCGCATCGTCAACCGCGAACTCGCGAAGTTCAACCCCGCGCTCGCCGACCGGCCGCAGCTCGTGGGGCTCAACAAGATGGACGTGACCGGCGCCGACCTGACCGCCGACTCGGTGGCCGACGAGCTGGCCGGCGAGGGGCATGAAATCTACCGGATTTCGGCCGCCGCCCGGATGGGGATGCGCGAGCTGACCTTTGCCATGTGGGAACGCGTGAAGGCCAGCCGCCCGAAAGCAGAATTACCGCCTGACGACGGCTCACCGCCGCTGCACTAGCCGGTGCGCGCGCATGCGGAGGACTTCGCCGCTTGACGCCGCGCCGGGGAGCCGGGTAGACTATGGTTTTTCACGGGGCATTCGTCTAGTGGCCTAGGACGGGGCGTTCTCAGCGCTCAAACAGGGGTTCGACTCCCCTATGCCCTACCAAGCCTTGGAAGGAGCGGCACGTACCGCTCCTTTTTTTATGATGCCAGCGCCGATGCTGCCATGACGCCCGCGCAACTTCCCGCCTCAAACCAGCCGCCCCTTTCGCCGGGCTCCATGCTGAGCGAGAGACTGCCGCTGATCTGCTTCGGCGTCGCGGCCATGTTCGTACTCTACATGGGTGGCCTGGTGCTCGCCGGTACGCGCACCTCGACGCTGGCGACGGCCTTCGCCCTGGCGAGCCTGCTCGGACTGCTCGCGGCGGGATTTCTCCTGCGCCGGAGGCCGGTTCCGGCCCATCTTGCCGAGCCCGCGGCGGTACTCGTCGCGAGCCTGACCATCGCCGACACGGCGCTGCGTCTTTCGCTCGAAGGCCGCGCCCAGGAAAGCGTCTTTCTCATTCTCGTGCTGCTCGCCGGGGCGATGCTTCTGCACACGATTCGCTGGTACGGCCTGCTGGCCGTGATCACCGGCGCCGCCTGGCTCGCCGCCGCGGGCGACCGCGCGTTCGGTCCCTGGATCGAGTACGGCCTCGGCATCCTTCAGACCGCGCTTCTCGGAGGTATCGTGCTCAGCACGCGCCGGGAGCTGTTCGCCCGCCAGGAGCGCGTCTATCAGGAGGCGGTTGCGCTCAATCTGCGCCTCGAGCGCAATCTGCGGAACACGGAAGAAAGCTTCCGCCGCATGAGCGAGAACATTCCCGACATCGTTTTCCGCTACCGCGTAAAGCCCGTCGCCGGCCACGAGTACATCAGCGCGGCGGTGCAGGACATTCTCGGCTACGCTCCGGAGGAATTCTACGCCGACCCCGACCTCGGCTTCCGGGTCGTCGAAGAGCAGGACATGCAGGATTTCATCAACCACTCGGGCAGTTACCTGAAGGGACAGGTGGCTATCCTGCGCTGCCGCGCGCGCGACGGTTCCATCCGCTGGCTCGAACAGCGCACCGTGCCCTTGATGGACGAGCACGGCGAGATGGTCGCCGTGGAAGGGATCAGCCGCGATATTACGGAACAGCAGCGGGCGCGGCGGGAGCTTCTGCAGAGCCGCGAACAGTTGGCCATGGCCCTCACGGGCGCGCGCATGGGGCACTGGGAGTGGGACATGCGCACCGGCCGCGTCGTCTGGGACGAGCAGGTCGCAGAGCTGTTCGGCGTCGCGCTCGCCGACTTTCAGGGAACTTTCGAACATTTCGGGACGTTCATCCATCCTGAGGATCAGGCGCGCATGGAACAGGCCCTAAACGCCGCCATCGATGAGCGAGAGCCGTTTGTCGTCGAACATCGGGTCCTCTGGCCCGACGGCACGACTCACTGGGTACGCGGCCAGGGGCGGGTCGTGCGGGATGCCGCGGGCCAGGCCATTCAGTTGCTGGGAATCTGCCAGGATATCACCGAGCGCAAAAGAATCGAGCAGAAGCTGGTAGAAGCGAGAGATCGCGCCGAAGACGCCAACCGGCTCAAGGACGCCATCCTGGCCAACATGAGTCACGAGATACGCACGCCGATGACGGCCGTGCTCGGTTTCGCCGAGATCCTGACCAACCGCCTGCAGGGAGATGAGCTGCGCTACGCCCAGATCATTCACGACGGCGGCAGCCGCCTGCTGCATCTGCTCGACAGCATTATCGACCTGGCGCGCATCGAGGCCAACCGCATGGTGCTGCAGCCCGAAGCGCACGACCCGATCACGTCGGCCAGCCGGGTGGTCGATCTGATGCGGGCGACGGCGCAGAAGAAGGGATTGACGCTCGAACTGGAATCGGCCGAGCGGCTGCGCGTCGAAACCGATCCGCGTAGAGAAGAACAGATTCTGACGAACATCGTCAACAACGCGATCCGCTTCACCGAAACGGGCCGCATTTCGGTGCGGCTCGAATCCTTGATGTGGCGCGGCGGCCCGGCCGTGCAGTTCACCGTGCAGGACACGGGCCCCGGCATCAGCGCCGAGTTTCTTCCGCACGTCTTCGAGGAGTTTCGCCAGGAGTCGCAGGGCTTCAACCGCAAGTACGAGGGGAGCGGGCTGGGCCTGTCGATCAGCCGCCGTCTGGCCGAGATGATGGACGGCGAGATCGTCATCGAGAGCCGGCAGGGCGAGGGTACGACCGTGCGCATCCGGTTTCCGGCTGCTCGCGCGAACGCCGCCGCGGCTCCCGAAGGAGACGAGCTGCGCCAGCCGCGTCCCCGCTCGACCTTTCGCGCGGGGCTGCAGGTGCTCGTGGTCGACGACGACGCTGAAAGCGAGAAGCTGGTGCCCGGGCTGCTCGACGGCCTGGCCGAAGTCGAAACGGCGGCCACGGCCGACGAAGCGCTCGACAAGGCGGCTGTAAAGCCCTACGACGCGGTCCTGATGGACATTCACCTGGCGGGCAGCCGGATGAACGGCATCGAGGCCATGCAGGCATTGAAGAAGGCGAGCCCCCTGCCGATCGTCTTCGCCGTGACCGCCTTCGCCATGAAGGGCGATCGCGAGCGCCTGCTGGCCCACGGGTTCGATGGGTATCTCGCCAAGCCCTTCAGCGGCGCCGACCTGGACGAACTGCTCTGCGGCTTTTTCCCCCCTGAAGCCCCCGCCAAAGGCTGACCGCCGCCGGCCTCAGCGGCCGGATTCGGCGTGCACGAGCAGCGATCGGCCCGTCATTTCCGATGGGGCCGGAATCCCGAGCAGATCGAGCACGGTGGGCGCCACGTCGGCGAGAATGCCATCCCTCAGGCCGGTCTGCCGCACCCGTTCTCCGGCCAGGATGAAGTGGACCAGATTCGTCGTGTGCGCCGTGAACGGACCGTGAGTATGCGGATCGACCATCTGCTCGGAGTTGCCGTGATCGGCGGTGACGAGCAGCACCCCGTCCTGATCGCAAACCGCTTCCCACAGCCGCCCCATGCAGCGATCGACCGCTTCGGCAGCCTGGATGGCGGCTTCGAGGTTCCCCGTATGGCCCACCATGTCGTGGTTCGCATAGTTGACGAGGACGAAGTCGTAGCGGCCGCTGCGCACGGCGTCGACGAGCTTGTCGGTCACCTCGTAGGCGCTCATCTCGGGCTTCTGGTCGTAGGTCGCGACCTCCTTCGGCGACGGCACGAGACAGCGGTCCTCTCCCGGATACTCAATCTCGCGGCCGCCGTTGAAGAAGAAGGTGATGTGCGCATACTTCTCGGTCTCGGCGATGCGGAACTGGGTCAGCTGATGCTGCGCCAGAATTTCCGGGAGGATGTTCGTCAGGCCCTGCGGCGGATACGCAACCGGAAACGGATAGTTCTTGTCGTAGGCGGTCATCATCGTATATCGCGCCGGCGGCGTGTAGTGCGGACGTGGGAAGCCGTCGAAGTCCGGCGAGCCGACGGCCAGCGTGATTTCGCGGGCGCGGTCGGGGCGGAAGTTGAAGCAGATGACCGAGTCGCGCGGGCCGATGACGCCGACCGGTTTGCCCTCGCGGACGAGGATGCGCGGCTGGATGAACTCGTCGGTCTCGCCGGCGGCGTAGGCCTCGTCCGTGGCCGCCACCGGATCGCTCACGGCCTTGCCTTCGCCTTGGGTCAAGGCGCGGAAGGCTTTCTCGACGCGGTCCCAGCGCCTGTCGCGGTCCATGGCAAAATAGCGACCGGTAATGGATGCGATTTCGCCGAGGCCAAGCTTCCGCATGTCCTCGACCAGCGCGGCCAGGTAGCCCTTGCCCGAGGTCGGCGGCGTGTCGCGGCCGTCGGTGAAGGCGTGGACGTAGACGCGTTCGACCCCCTGGCGCCGCGCCAGTTCGATGAGTGCGCGCACGTGCTCGACATGGCTGTGCACGCCGCCGTCGGAGACGAGGCCCATGAGGTGGACGGCGGATTCGCGCCCGGCTTCCATGGCCTGCACCAGCGCCGGATTGTCGAAGAAATCGCCCTCGCGGATGGCCTTCGAGATCCGCGTGAAGTCCTGGTAGACGATGCGGCCGGCGCCGAGGTTGGTGTGCCCTACCTCGGAGTTACCCATCTGGCCCCCGGGCAGGCCGACCGCTTCGCCCGATCCGTCAAGGCGGCTGTGCGGGAAATCGCGCAGAAGCATGTCGGTCACCGGCGTTTTCGCCAAGGCAACCGCATTCCCCTCCTTCGTGTTGGAGATGCCCCACCCGTCGAGCACACACAGGACGATCGGCTTCTTCGTCGACATACTACGCACCGTTCTCAATCATTGTGATAAGGTTCGCCGTGCAGAATCGAGTCTGCACGGTAGAGTTGTTCGGCCACGAGCAGGGGAACCAGCGGGTGGGCGAACGTAAGCGGCGAGAGGCTCCAGGTCCACTGCGCCGCCGCGAGCACCGCTTCGCTGTGCCCGTAGGGGCCGCCCACGGCGAAGACGACGTCACGCACGCCGCCGTCGACCCACTTGCGCAGCCGATCGGACAACTGCCGGCTGGTCACCTGCCGGCCATGTTCGTCGAGGGCGACCAGAAAAGTGCCGGCACTCTGCTCGAGGATGCGCGCCCCCTCGCGCGCAGACAGCTCTGCCGGCGGGCGCGAACCGGTCTCCTTGCGCACCTCGGTCCAGCTTACCTCATAGCGGCGCCGCAGGCGGCCCAGGTACTCTTCGACGTTGGCGCGCAAGGCCTGATCGCGCAGCTTACCGACGGTAACCAGCCTCAGGCGCACGGTCGACCGCGGTCGCGGTGAATTCGGGAAGATCGGGGATGTAGCGCGGGGCGTCGAGCCACAGGCGTTCCAGATCGTAGTATTCGCGCACCGGCTTGTGAAAGACGTGCACGACGACGTCGCCGGCGTCGATGAGCACCCAGCGCCCTTCGTTGGCCCCCTCCATGCCGAGCGGCTTCTCGCCGGCCTTGCGCAGCGCTTCGTCGATCGCGTCGGCGACCGACTTCACATGCCGGTCTGAGGACCCGCTGAGAATGACCACGTAGTCGGCCAGATCGGTGAGAGCTTCGGTCTGAAAGATGACGGGATCGAGCGCCTTCTTGTCCAAGGCGGCGCGAACCAGATGACGGACTTTTTCCTGCGACTCCAAGTGCGGATTACTCCTGTTCGGGAGGCGGGTTCCGGTACAGCCCCCGCGCATGAATATATTCGGCTACGGACGGCGGCATGAGGTACCGCAGCGACCGCCCCGCAGCCGCTCGCTCACGCAGGATCGTGCTCGAAATATCGAGCACCGGCGTGCTGGCGAGAAAGACTTCGCGGCCGCTCGGGAACCGGAATCGCTCCCCTGATCGATCATAGCAAATCGGCTCGGGGGCATCAATTCCAAAAACCGCAGGCAAATCGGATACTTGTCCACCCTGTCGGCGGCCCACGAAGAGATGCGCCGTGCGCGCGATGTCGCGCCACCGCTTCCACTTGGGAAAACCCACCCACGCATCATGCCCGAGAATGAGCACGAATTCGTCTCCCGGGCGGCGGCCGCGCAGGTACTCGAGGGTGTCGACGGTGAACGAGGGCCCCTTGCGTTCAAGTTCGAACATCTCGACGGCGACGTCGGTGCGATCCTCGAGCGCAAGACGCAGCATGGCGAGCCGGTCTTCTGCCGCGGTCGACGTCACGCCGACCTTGAACGGAGAAACCCCGGCAGGCGCGAACAGCAGCTCGTCGAGCGGCCAGGCCTCACGCGCCTCTTCGGCGAGGCGCAGGTGTCCGTAGTGGATCGGATCGAAGCTGCCGCCGAGAATGCCGACCCGTCTGCCCACGCGGCGTCAGCCCCGGACCTGCCCGTTGCCATAGACGATGAACTTCTGGGTCGTCAGCTCGCGCAGGCCCATCGGTCCGAAGGCGTGCAGTTTGGTCGTGCTGATCCCCATCTCGGCGCCCAGGCCGAGTTGACCGCCATCGTTGAAGCGGGTCGAGGCGTTGATGAGCACGCAGCTCGAGTCGACCTCGCGCAGAAAGCGCTGGCTGTTCTCGTAGTCGCGCGTGATGATTGTCTCGGTGTGCTGCGACCCGTACTGCGCGATGTGGTCGAGTGCGGCATCGAGGCCGTCGACGACGCGCACGGAGAGGATCAGGTCCAGATACTCGGTCTTCCAGTCCTCCTCGGTCGCCGGCTTCGCGCGGGAAATCAGCCGGCAGACCGTTTCGTCGCCGCGCAGCTCGACCTGGGGAACAGCTTTGTCCAGCAGCGGGAGAAAGGCCTCGGCGGCGTCGCGGTGCACGAGCAGCGTCTCGAGCGCATTGCAGACCCCGGGGCGCTGCGTCTTCGCGTTCTCGACGATGCGGCAGGCCATGTCGAGATCGCCCGAGGCGTCGACGAAAGCGTGGCAGATGCCGTTGTAATGCTTGATGACGGGAACGCGCGCATTCTCGGCCACGAAGCGGATGAGCCCCTCGCCCCCGCGCGGGATGGCCAGATCGACGTAGCTTTCGAGCTTGAGCAGTTCGAGAATTCCCTGCCGATCGGTGAACGGGACGACCTGAACGGCGTCGCGCACGATCCCCGCCGCGGCGAGCGCGTCCTGGACGACGGCCGCGAGCGCCAGGTTCGAGCGGTGCGCTTCCGAACCTCCGCGCAGAATGCAGGCGTTGCCCGACTTCAGGCAGAGCGCGGCCGCGTCGATGGTGACGTTGGGGCGCGCCTCGTAGACCATGGCGATGACCCCGAGCGGGATGCGCACGCGGCCGACGAGCAGATCGTTCGGGCGGCGGCTCATGCCGGTCACCTCGCCGACGGGATCGGGCAGGGCGATGATTTCGCGCACGGCGCCGGCGATGCCCGCCAGCCGCTTTTCGTCGAGTTTGAGCCGGTCGAGCATCGCGCCGCTCAGCCCCTTGGCTTCGCCGTCCTTGAGATCCTCGGCGTTCGCACGCAGGATGTCATCCTTCTTTTCCAGCAGCGACTGCGCGATGCGTTCGAGCGCAGCGTTCTTGCGGGCGGTGTCGAGGCGGGCCACTTCGCGGGCGGCCTTGCGCGCACGCTTGCCGATTTCGAGCAGCGCGTCGGGAATATTCAGTTCGGTTGTCGCCATTGGCCAGCCTTCCTTCTTTGAACGGGCGCCGATTCAGGCCGCGCCCATTCAGGCGCGCCCGGTCAGGCGCGATCGAGCAGAACGAGATCGTCGCGGTGGATGATCACGTCCGTATACTTGTAACCGAGAACGGAATCGATGTCACTGGAGTTGCGCCCCAGAATCCGGCGCGTCTCGTCGGCGCTGTATTCCGTCAGGCCGCGCGCAAACTCCACACCGTCGGTATCGCAGACCGACACCGAGTCGCCGCGCCCGAACGCCCCCTCGGCCGCCACGACCCCCTTGGGCAGCAGGCTCTTGCCTCCTCTGCGGATGGCGGCCGCCGCCCCTGAGTCAACCCGGATGCGGCCGGCGGGCTTCAGCGTGAAGGCGATCCAGTGCTTGCGGCTTGCGAGCCGATCGGCCGCGGGGCGAAACAGGGTGCCGACATCTTCGCCGCCGAGAATGCGCCCGAGAGCGCCGGGTTCTCGCCCGTCGGCAATCACGGTGGGGATCCCGACCGCGCCGGCTTTGCGGGCGGCTTCGAGCTTGGTCACCATGCCACCCGTCCCCACGGAAGAGCCTTCGCCGCCGGCCGCCGCGAAGACGTCGGCGTCGATACGGTCGACGACGGGAATCCGCTCCGCCGTGGCGTCGCGGCGCGGGTCGCGGTTGAAAAGGCCCGAGATGTCCGAGAGGATGACGAGCAGCTCGGCGTCGACGAGCGAGGCCACGAGCGCCGAAAGATTGTCGTTGTCGCCGACCTTGATCTCCTCGACGACGACCGAGTCGTTCTCGTTGAGAATCGGCAGTACGCCGAGCTCGAACAGGGCCGAGAGCGTATTGCGGGCGTTGAGAAACCGCCTCCGGTTCGCCAGGTCGTCATGCGTGACGAGCAGCTGCGCCACCCGCACGCCGAGCGGCTGGAACCCCGCTTCGTAGGCGTGCATGAGCCGGCTCTGGCCGATGGCGGCGGCCGCCTGCTTCATGCGGATTTCCCGCGGCTTCGGAATGCCGAGCGAATTGACGCCGGCCGCAACGGCCCCCGACGTCACGAGCGTGACTTCGCAGCCGGTCTTGCGCACGGCCTCGATTTCGGCGGCGAGCCGATCGATGAACGCAGTATCCAGACCTCTGCCGTTATCGGTCAGCAGGCTGCTGCCGACCTTGACCACCAGCCGGCGGACTTCCTGCAGGGGAGCGCGGGGATTCGACATAAAAGGTACATTATACCCGCCGCAGCGGCTTCCGGCATGCCCCCGGGTGATTGGCCGGGCGCCGGCCTGCCGCCTCGGGTAAGATGCTAGTTTACCCCCAAGCGTCATGTCAGCCTTCAAAATCATTCGCGACCCGGTGCACGACATCATCGCCTTCGACGCCCGGCGCGACGGCCTGATTCTCGAGCTCATCAACGCGCCCGGCTTTCAGCGCCTGCGCAACATCCGGCAGCTCGGGTTGAGCTGGGTCGCTTTTCCCGGCGCCGAGCACAGCCGCTTCACGCATGCCCTGGGCGCCTGCCACCTCGCGAACCGGGTCCTTACGCATCTCGGACAGTCCTGGCGCATTGAGCCGCTCGACCGCATGGTGGCCCTCGTGGCCGCCCTGCTGCACGACGTCGGCCACGGCCCGTTCTCGCATCTTTATGAGAGCGTGTTCCCCAACGCCCGATCGCACGAGGCGTGGAGCGTCGACATCATCACGCATCCGGAGTCGGACGTGCACCGCGTACTGGCGGCCTGGGACCCGACGCTTCCCGATCGCGTGGCGGCCGTGCTGCAGAAGACCTACCGCCCGTTGTTCGTCAGCCAGCTCGTTTCGAGCCAGCTCGACGTCGACCGCTTCGACTACCTTCTGCGCGACAGCCGCATGACGGGTGCCCAGTACGGGCTCTTCGACATAGAGTGGATCATCAACGCCATGGTGCTCGCCGACATTCCCGTCGACGGAAAAACCGAGCGCTCCCTCGCGATCGACGCCACTCGGGGCCTTCATTCGGTGGAACAGCATCTGCTCGGGCGCCACTTCATGTACAAGCAGGTCTACTTTCACCCGACTTGCCGCGGAGCCGACATGCTGGCCCGCTCCATTTTCCACCGCCTCACGCAGATCGAACTTCCCGCCGGCGTTCCCCCCGGTCTGGCCGACGCGGCGGCGGGCAGGACGCCCGACCTCCGCGACTATCTGGAGTTGGATGACTTCGTCGTGCTGGGTCTGTTCAAGGAGTGGGGGCGCAAGGCGGCCGATCCGATCCTGCGCGATCTCTCGGGACGCCTGGTCGAGCGGCGCCTGTTCGATGTCGTCGACTGGAGCGGCCTCCCCCAGGCCGACCGCGAGGCACGCTTCGCGGCCGTCAGCCGCGCGGTGGCGGCGGCAGGCTTCGATACGGAGTATTACGCGCTCATGGACCACGCCCTGGACATCCCGTACAAAGACAGCCCCTATCAGACCACGAAAGGCGTGCCGTCGACGGAAGAAATCTGGATCGTGCTCGACGGGGGGCTGCGCAGGCTTTCAGAAGTCTCTGACATGATGAGCGGCGTCGCCCGCAAGGCGGTCGCGAAAACTTATGCCTGCTTCCCCAAAGAGGCCCGGCAGCATGTAGATCGTGAACTCGCGACTCTTGCCTGAGCGTGATCCGGTTGGCGACGACAGTCTGCGCGCAGCGAGAACCGGCAGCGTGCGGTGGAAAGTCCTCCGCCCCTCCGGTTCCGCCTCAGCCCCGCCTCAGTTCCACTTGCGCGCGCGTTCGGTGACGGTGCCCGTCGGGACCGAGGCGAAATCGGCGCGGAACTGTTTGAAGTTGAAGCGCTCGATGATGACTTCGTAGTCCCCCGCGTCGACGTGCACGAACCCGGGCAGAAATCCCTCGACCCAGTCGGGCAGGGCCAGGAGCGCCTCACGAAGGGCCTGCAGATCGCCCTGAAGGTTCCCCAACTCGCGCCGCGCGACTTCGCTCAGGGGCGGGGCCTCGCGGACGGCATCGGAGCCGGGGGTTTCGGCGAGCAGGACCCGCGCGGAGAAAATCTGGCTGTCAAACGTGATTTGAACCTGCCCGATCCGCTGCGCCTCCCACGGATAGGTGCGCTGAGCCGCGTCGCGCAGAGCCGATCGTCGTGACGCGCTATCCAGATCGTCAAAGAGTCCTTGTTCCCGCAACTTAAGCTCGATCTGCCGACACAGCGCGTCATAGCCGGCCGGGGTCATGCGGTAAAGGTCGATGGCAAAAAGAGACAGTGGTTTCGCTGGCATGCACCCATAGATAGCACGAGCCCCCCTGCTTGTCAATATGGTAAAAAATGCCCCAACCGGCAGCCGACGAAGCATTTCAAGGGGGTAGGACCCAGCGGCAAGACGCCTTGCCCGGCGGGCGCTTTACATGCTTAAATAAACCGACGTTTGCCTACCCTTCGGTCAGGAGCTCCCCATGCGCTTCCAATACGCTCTTTTTCTTTCGCTCTTCCTCGCCGCCGGCTGTCTGTCGGACGAAGAAGAAACACCCGTCGTGCTCTCGGAAGAGACCAAGGCTTTCAACGCCTGTCTGGATGGCGTCGAAGCCGGCGAGAAACCGCTCATCGTCGCGCGGGAGTGCGAGGCGCTCTGCAAGGCCAAGAAGCCCAATCGCGTGGCCTGCGGCGCCATGGCCCTCGCCTACGTGCAGGACATCGGTAAGGAAGTGGGCAAGTACGCAAGCCTGCTGAAGCCCAGCCAGAGCCCGGCCGATTTCGCCCTGCAGACCGCCTCGAGCGAACTCGAAGCGGCGCGGCGCCTGCAGCCGAACATCGACGTCGGCCAGTTCATCGAACCGTACATCGCCGCCATCGTCGACGACCTGCGCGGCATTCGCGAAGGGGTGCACGGCTACCTCAACGCACCGACGGGCGCGACGGGCCAGGCCCCCGACATCGAGATTGAGAAGCTGCCTCTCGATACCGGGCTCGTGGCCTTCATTTACGATCGTCCCGACAGCTTCGCGCTGAAGGGATACTGGAGAGAGAGCGACATGGCCGCCCTCGGCGCCGCCGCCAATCTCGGGCTCGCCGTCGTCGACTTCCTGTATGCCCACAACCTGAACGTCAACATCCCCCCCAGCGCCGAATTCAGCGGGGGCCTTGCCGTTCTGCTCAGCACCGCCGTACAGATTCTCGATGACAGCCGCGAATTTCTGCTGCTGCAGGACCCGGTCACGCACGAGCTGTCGCGCGATCAGCTCCACGCGTTCTTCGCGCTGCTCGCCGGTCGCGCCATCGGTGACGACGTCGTGCCCGCCTACGCAGGTCTGCTCGCGGCGCTGGAACGGGACTTCGCAGCCGAGTCCGTGCGCGAGGGGAACCTTTTCCAGGTCTCGGACATCGACGGCGACGGGACGCTCAGCCGCGGTGACGCCATGAAGCTCACGCTGCTCGTGAACGACAAGGATGTCGACCTCGCCTTTCCGTATCCGCTCAGCGCCACGCTGACCCAGGAAATCTTCGCCTTTCTGAAGGGGCATGCCGACAACTTCGACGGCGGCCCGGCGGTTCACGTCGCGCCGCTCGTGAACTCGGCATTCCGTGAATTCGCCATCCTGGCCTTCGCGGGCACGAAATCGATGCCTGACGCCGTGGCCATCGATCTGCTCGATTTCTACACCGATTTCGACGGCGTCCGCCGGTTGCTCCCTTTCTGGTACTACGACGGGGGCGGCAGCGGCTCGAACCCCGACTACTTCGACAATGCCAGCAATTACACGACGGGCGGCTACTACATCGCCTACGAAGGTGAAGGCTGGATCGACGAGGCCCACTTTCAGTGGACGGGCGACATCACCCTCGACTGGCTCGAATTCGGCGACGCGCCGGGCGGATTCGCCGCCGACGGCGTTTCTACGGAAACCGCCGCGACTGAGCTCCCCTACGTGCTCTGGCAGGATCCGGCCTTTGCCGGCCTGTTGAAGCTGAACCTGACGCCGCTCATCGATTACGGGGTCCTCTCGACCCTGGCGGTCGACGAGTTCGCCGATCCGGACAATCGCCAGGTGAACGCGGGACTCAATGCGCTGATTCTCTGGGCGCAGGAATAACGCGCCCCAATCCTGTTTGCACGCGGGGGAGCTTCGGCTCCCCCTTTTTTGTTTCTCCGTTCCGACCCGCCGCGCGGGCCCCGAACTCGGCCCGCATGCGCATCTTGAGCAGCAGAAGGCCCTGCTGCAGGTCGCGTGTTCTCGTCCCCAGAAGGCGCTCGCTCAGCACGGCCATGGGGCGGCTGAAGGTCACGGTGAGCACGACGACGACGCCGTCGGAGACCGGAATGACGAACCAGGTGCATCGCGACGGCGGACGTCGCCGCCGGTTCGCCGTGCGATTCATCCTGTGCGACAGCCACTCGACCCACGGTCGCAGCCACGCATGCGGCGGCGCGCACAAGCGGCGCCGATCCGGCTCGGCCTCTACCTCCAGGTGCACGGCTTGCTGAATGCGCATGCCCGCAGTGTAGAGACCGGCGCAAATACCGCGCGAACGAGGGCGGTCACCCGGTAACCCCGCACCCCTCGGCGCGCCGCCCCGCAGAGGCCCCGTGGCTTTCGGACGACCGCAGGCGATTGGTAGACTCACGCATGCAAGCAATCGAGTCTTTTTCTACTCGCAGGCGGGTATGAATCTACCAAACCGATGCCTCGTCATCGACGACACCCCGGCGCTGGCCGAAACGCTCGAGCGCGCTCTGCACGGAAAACCGTGGAGTATCGAAGTGTGCACCGAAACCGCCGCGTACGAACGCGCCCTGCAGCGCGGCACCTTTGACGTGCTCGTCGTGAGCCTGGGCGCTACTTTCGGCGGCGGCGGCCCCGCCCTGCTCGAAGCTGCCGCGGCGGCGCTGCCGGCGAGCATCCGCATCGCGGCGGCCGAGCCGCGCCACGTACCGCTGGCCGAACGGGCGGTGAACCAGGGGGGCGTGTTCCGCTTCTTCGTGCTGCCGTGGAACTTTGACGACGTGCGCGCTTCGTTTCACCAGGCGCGCGAACAGCTGCGCATGCAGGACGAGATACACCGTCTGCACCACGTGACGCGCCTGCAGAACGAGGCGCTGCGGCAGTGGGCCGAGACGCTCGAAGCGCGCGTCGAGACCCGCACCCGCGAGCTGCGCGAATCCGAAGAACGCCGCGCACAATCCGAAAAGCTGGCCGCCCTGGGCCAGCTGGCCGGCGGGGTGGCGCACGAAATCAACAATCCGCTCGGGTCAATCCTGCTCTTCGCCCAGGCGGCCCGTCGCGAACTCGCCGACACGCACGCCGCGGCGCGCGACCTCGCAGAGATCGAGTCGGCGGCGCGCCGGGGAAAACGGATCGTCGAAGGCCTGCTCTCGTTCTCACGCCGCGCCCGGCCCGAAGAACGCGAAGAAACCGACCTGGCTGCGTTCGTGCGAAGCCGCGAAACCCTGCTTCGCTCGGCCGCCCCGCGCCTCGCGGTGCAGAGCGGGGGAGAGCTGTACGTGCGCCTTCATGTCCATCAATTCGAGCAGGTACTGCTGAACCTGCTCGCCAACGCCGACCAGGCCATGCAGGGCGAAGGCACCGTGCGCCTCGCGCTGCGTGAAACGGGAGAGCAGATCGAAATCAGCGTCGAAGACGACGGCCCGGGCATCGCGCCGGAGCACCTCGCGCATGTCTTCGAACCCTTCTTCACGACACGCGCGCCGGGCAAGGGCACGGGCCTCGGTCTGGCCCTCGTCTACGGCATCGTGCGCGACCACGGCGGCGAGATCACGGCAGAGAATCTTCCCGAGGGGGGCGCACGCTTCTGCATCCGCCTCCCCCGCTGCGCTTCGGCGCAATCGCACTCCTTGAACACCCAGGCAGAGATCCATGGCATTTGACGGCACAAATTTTTCCCTCGACGCGCTCATCGGGCCCGCCGAGGATCAGACCCCTTCTCCATCCGAAGGCCCCCCCGAGCGCGGCCGGCTGCTGATCGTCGACGACGATCCATCCATGCTGCGCGCGTGCGAACGCATGCTCGGGCAGGAAGGATTCGACACGATCGCGACGGGCGAGCCCGAACGCGCTGCCGAGCTGGCCGACAGCGAATCGTTCGACGTCGCGCTCGTCGATCTGCGCATGCCCGTCTGCGACGGCCTCAAGCTCATGCAGCACCTGCAGCGGCGGCGCCCCGATCTGCCCGTCATCCTCATGACCGGCTACGCAGACATCGATACGGCCGTCACGGCCGTCAAGCAGGGGGCGTTCGACTTTCTCACGAAACCGTTCGAATCGGGTGACGAACTCGTCATGCGCCTCGAGAAGGCCGTTGCGCACCGGCGGCTGCTCGAGAAGACCCGGCGGCTCGAGGCCGAGGTCGGCGAGCGGTATAACTTCGACAACATCGTCGGCGAATCGTCACGCATCCGCGAAGTGTACCGGCTGGTCGCCAAGGTCGCGCCGAGCAGCTCGAACGTACTGATTCAGGGCGAAAGCGGCACCGGCAAGGAGCTCATCGCGCGGGGCATCCACTTCAACAGCCTGCGCCGCGACCGGTCGCTCGTAACCGTCAACTGCAGCGCCATCACCGAGTCACTCTTCGAGAGCGAACTCTTCGGTCACGAGAAGGGGGCCTTCACCGGCGCCATCCAGCGCAAGCGCGGCCTCTTCGAAGAAGCCCATACGGGCACCATCTTTCTGGACGAGATCGGCGAGGTACCCCTCTCCATTCAGCCCAAGCTGCTGCGCGTGCTGCAGGAGGGCGAAATCCGGCGCGTGGGCGGAACCGATGTCATCCGCGTCGACGTGCGCGTCATCGCGGCCACGAACCGTGACGTCGCCGCCATGGTCGCCGAGGGCACGTTCCGCGAAGATCTCTATTACCGGCTCAACGTCATCAACGTGCAGCTGCCGCCGCTGCGCGAGCGTCGCGAAGACATCCCCCTGCTCGTCCATCACTTTCTGAACAAGTATGCGGGTACGGGGCGCAGCATCACCCCCGACGCGCTGCAGGCGCTCGAAGAATACGCCTGGCCGGGTAACATCCGCGAACTCGAGAACGTGGTCGAACGTGCCGTCGTGCTCGCCGAAGGCGACAGCATCGGCCTGCAGGCCCTGCCCGCCCATCTCGTGCGCGAAATCGATCTCGGGGGGATCAAGGGGCAACTTCCCCTCGAAGGGCCTTACCGTGACGCGAAGCAGACGTTCCTGCAGCAGTTCGATCGCGCCTACGGAGCCCTGCTGCTCGAACGCGCGAAGGGCAACGTGACCCTGGCCGCCGAGATGGCCGGCATGGATCGCAGCAACTTCCGCAAGATCCTCAAGCGGGCGGGGCTGCTGCGGGGCATGAATGACGAGGGAGAGAGCACTTTCGAGGTCGAGAGCATCGAAGCGCCGGCCGGGACCTGACCCGGTCAGGCGCGGGCGGTCAGAAAGCGCTGGATGGCGGCGGCCAGTTCCGGCGCGGGGTCAAGAAACTCGACCCCCATCCCCGGCTTGTTGCTGTGCTCGACAGCCGACTCGGTGTCGCGCACCCAGCGCACGCGGCCGCGCACTTCGAAAGAACCTTCTTCGCCCGGCAACGCAAGTTCGATGTCGAGCACTTCGCCTACGGTGAGAGGGGCATCGGTCTCGAGAAACAGGCCCCCTTCGCTCAGATCCTGCGTCGTGTAGCAGAACGTGAAGTCGCCCCCGAGGGTCTCATCATCCAGCCACACGCGCATTTCGTTCTTGGTCAGGTTCTTCACCCAGACCTGCACGGGGATTCGCAGGGATCGACGCTTCTGGTCCACGTTCACACCTCGTCCGTTTCGAGCGGAAAAGCATACAGCGAAGGATCGGTGACGACGGCGCAGCTGTTGTCGGTTTCCCAGACCATGGCGCGCGTGACGCGGACCCGTTCGTCGCGGATGCGTTGGTCGACCTCTTCGAAGATGTAGCGGCAGATGTTCTCGGCCGTCGGATTCAGATCGTCGAAGGGGCTGATCTCGTTGAGGTAGGTGTGATCGAAGCGATCGCAGACCTCGTTGAGCGCATCCTTGAGCACCTTGAAGTCAATGACCATGCCCACGCCATTGAGCTCGTAAGCCCCGACGTACAGGCGCACGCGCCAGTTGTGGCCGTGCAGATTCTCGCACGGGCCCTTGTAATCCCGCAGGCGGTGAGCGCCGGAAATGCGGGCTTCCTTGAAGACTTCGTACAGATATGGCTGGCGGCGAAGCTTGGTCATCGTAACCGTACATGCTACCAGTTTTTCACGTCACGCCGCCAGCAGACGCGTAAACGGTCAACGGGTGGCAATCAGCTTTTCGAGTTCGGCCAGCGACGCGTGCACGGCCGCGGCGCCGACCCGGCCGAAGGCGGCCGCGGGGGTGTGCCCCGTCGTCAGGGCGATGAACGGCATGCCGGCGGCCGCGGCCGCCAAGGCGTCGAGTTCGCTGTCGCCCACGTAAAGCGCCTCTTCCGGCCGCACGTCGATCCGCTCCAGGGCGTGCAGGAGCATGTCCGGGGCCGGCTTGGGGGCAATCCCCTCCCCTTCGCCGACGATCACGTCCAGCGGCCAGCCTTTGCGTTCGAGCAGTTCGCGCACGGCCTGGGCGCGCTTGTTCGACACGACCCCCGTGCGGATGCCCCGCGCATGCAGGCCGTCGAGCAGGCGGGCCGATTCGGGAAAGGGGGGCGAGATGTCGTGCATCGTGCGCTCGTAGATTGCGCGGTATCCGAGCACGGCCTCTTCGACGCGCTCGGCGGGGAGATAGCGCGCGAAGCAGTCGGCGAGCGGAATGCCGATGAGGGCGCGCACCTCTTCATCGCTCACGTCGGGGCGGCCGAGGTCATCGAGGACTTTCCGGAAAAGGGCCGAGATCCCGGGCAGGCTGTCGATGAGGGTGCCGTCCAGATCGAACAGGACGGCCTTCAGGGGCTGCGGTGGGACGAAGGGTGAATCCATGGTTCCGCATGGTAACAAAGGGCGTGACGAGTTACGAGTGACGAATTACGGGGAATTGACGATTTACAATTGACGATTGACGATTTGCCGGCAAGGACCTTCCGTCAAGCTTCTACCTTGTGCCGTTCGTCCGAGCCTTATCGACAGCGCCCGCCTCCAGAGCCGCAACTGTCGCCCGGGCGGTGCCCGTCACGCATGATGGCCGCATGCGGATTCGGAAGGGACTCCCGCCGGACACCCCTGTTCCCAGTTTTTCCGCATCATTTCATTCCACGCCAGCGGAGGCAGCCATGGCTGAAGCGAATGCCACACCGTCCCTCGAAGAACGACGCCGCCAGCGCCAGGAAACGCGCCAGCGCCAGACCTACCTGACCTTTCTCAATTCCGTCTCTGAAAGCGCGCGGCTGAGCGGCGACGAAGGGCGCGATCGGGCAGAGCGCGCAGCCTCTTCGGTACTCTGCGCGCTCGAGCAGCGCATCACCGTCGAGGAGTCTGACGACCTGAACGCTCAGCTGCCGCGCAAGCTCCAGGAGCTGCTCCACCGGTGCGAACGGCATGAAGGCTCGCGTCCCGAGCGCTTCGGCCTGCAGGAATTTCTTCAGATGGTCGCCGATGATCTCGAGACCAACGTCAACGAGGCCGAATCGCTGACGCGGGCCGTCTTCGAAGCCGTGCGTGTGCAGATCACCGAGGGCGAGGCCGACGACGTCGCCAGCCAGCTTCCCGCAGACCTGCAGGCGCTCTGGCGCCGCCCCGCGTGAGCTACCGCATGGCGCGACTCGAGGGCAAACGGGCGATCATCACCGGCGGCGACAGCGGCATCGGGCGAGCCGTTGCCCTCGCCTACGCGCGCGAAGGGGCCGACGTATCGATCGTCTACCACACGGATCGCGACGGGGCCGAAGAGACCTGCAGGCTGGCAGGCGAAACCGGCCGCCGGTGTCTCGCCCTGCAGGCCGACGTCGCCGATGAAGCGCAGGTGCGAAATCTCTACGAACGCACGGCGGCCGAGCTGGGGGGCGTCGACATTCTCGTCAACAACGCGGCCGTCGAGCAGCGCGGCAAGTGGGAGGAATTCGAGCTGGCCGATTTCGAACGCATTCTGCGCACGAACCTCGTCGGCTACTTTCTCATGGTTCGCGAGGGACTGCGCGGGAACTACCTGCGCGAAGGAGCCCGCATCATCAACACCGGCTCGATTCAGGGGCTCGAGGGGAGCGCCACCGACCCGGCCTATGCCACGACCAAAGGGGGCATTCACGCGATGACGAAGAGCCTGGCGAAGTACCTTGTCGATCGCGGCATCCTCGTCAACGCCGTCGCGCCGGGGCCGGTCGATACGCCGATGCTGCGCGACCAGACGCCGCAGGCCCTCGAGAATCAGGGGGGCGACAAGTATCCGCTCGGCGTTGCCCGGCCCGAACAGATAGCGCCGAGCTACGTTTTTCTGGCCTCGAACGATGCCAGCTACATGAGCGGTGAGGTGATCGCCCTCACCGGAGGAAAGGTAACCGCCTGGTAAGGAACGGAGAATGGAGTCATGCCCGAGAAGAAAACCATCGAACGCGCACGCCACAAACAGGAGGCGGGAGACAGCCCCAGCACTGTAGCGGGCGAATTCGTGCGCGAAGAGATGGAGCACATCAAAGAGGGGAAACACGGCGCGAAGAATGCGCGGCAGGCCGTCGCCATCGGCCTGCAGAAGGCGCGGCGGGCCGGCGTCGACCTGCCCCCGCCCCGCAAGGGCAAGGCGAAGGAGACCACGCGGCGGAGCGCCGAACGGGCGTATCGCAAGGGGCAGGAAACGGGCCCGCTCAAGTAGAGAGGAAAGCACATGCGCGAGCAGTCAGCGAGCAGTGAACGGGATCGCGATCGGGATGAGCGGCTGAGCGAAAGCCCTCAGGTGTTCAGGGTCATCGACCAGATCGGGCGCCTGCGCACCGATTCGAGCTATCTCGAGACCGGCAAATCGTCCATCATTCTCGCCCGCAAGGGGCACCTCCGGGTCGTGCTGACGACCCTGGCTCAGGGGCGCGAGATGGAGCCGCACCATACCGGCGGCCCTTTCACGCTTCAGGTGGTCGAGGGGAGCATTCAGGTCGATTGGGGCGATTCAGAGTCGACACTCCTGCGCGAGCAGGATCTGCTGACCTTTCCGGGTCAGGTCGAACACTCGATTGTGGCGACCGAAGACACGGCGTTTCTCATCGTGCTCGATCAGCCGACCGAGCCGACGGTAGAAATTCCCCACTGACGCCCGCGAGGGTCCGAAAGCGGAGGCCGAGCGGAGTCAACGGGGAACGAACACCCAGCGCGACTTCGCGTTGGCCTCGACATCCTTGTCGTAAAACCGGTAGGGCACCCGCTGATTCGTAATCCAGCCACCGTACTGGTCGTCGTAGTGCGGGGAATTCCGATCAGCGACCTGTCCCCCCGGAATCTGCGACCAGCTTTCGACGGCCCCCTTCTTCATCTCGACGACCATGCGGATCTGCGAACCCGCGCCCTGCACGTAGTCGCCGTTGAAGTTGGCGACGTCGACGGTGTGCTGGGTTCCGTCGTTGGCCACCGGACCCAGCGGCTCCATGCTCTGCCCCGTCACCATGCCGACCAGGTCGGCAGACTGGGCCACGTGGATTTTTCCCCACTGCCACTGCGACATGTCGGTCGTGTCGAAAACATCATCGAGCCGGGCGAGGGTTTCGTCGAGAGCGAGAAGAATGATATCCGCGGCCGTTTCGACCGGAACCGTGCGGACGTCGTCGAACCAGACTGCGTAGTCGGGATTCTCGAGCGCCTTGAGCATGAATTTGAGAATGGTCTGGCTCCCGGGACGCAGATGCGACGCATCGGCGGCTTCGTACTCGTCTTCGAGAATCTTCGGCGCCAGGATGCGCTGAAGCGTGAAGTAGATCGAGGTGCCGATCGCTTCGGTCTTCTCCTCGGCCGTCGGCTCGTCGGTTCGAAACTCGCTCTTCACCCCCGTCGGCGAACCGAACTTGTAGATCTTCAGATAATCGATCGCTTCCTGACGGCGCCCGGCCAGCGTCGACGCGGTCACGGCTTCGAGCGCGGCGAGAATGCGCGGAACGGCCCGCTCGGCCTCCATGCTGAACGTATCGTCCTGGATGCGAATCATGTCTTCGAGGGTGAGCGGGTGATCGGCGCTGAACTCCTCGATGAGCCGGCTGATGCGCGCCACGCGGAAGCCCAGATCCTGCCAGTACCAGTAATACTGCGGATCGTTGAACGGATCGTTGTCGAGCGTCGTGCCCACGATGTCATTGTTGGCGGTGACGATGTAGCCCTTGGCGGGGTTCTTCGCCTGCACGAGGTCTTCGTCTTCGAGCCAGCCATCCCACTCGAAACCGCCCGCGCCCGGCAGCGGTGCGTCGGGAAAGTGAACCACGCCGCCGGCCTTCTGCTCTTTCTGCAGCCACGGACGAACGGGCACGAGCGCGTGGCCGAAGTAGCCGATGTTGCCGTCGACGTCGGCGCCGACGAAACTCTGCGCGCCCACGTCGAACCAGGCGACGGCGCGGAAAAAGTCGTCCATACTCGCCGCCGAAAGCAGGCCGAAGAACGCGCGGAAGTCGGTGGTCTGCTCGGCTCCCGTCCAGCGCATGGTGATCAGGTCGGCATCCTTGCCGGAGAGCGCTTCCTCACCGGAAACGACCGGTCCGTGGTGCGGCACGTAGGGCATGCGCACGACCTCTTCGCGGGCGTTCTCGCCGGTACCGAACACAAACGTCTGTTCCGACCAGGCCACGGGGACGGTCGAGCCGTTGAACTTGACGGCATCGGTTCCGCTCAGTTCCTCCCGATACAGATCGGTCACGTCATAGCCGAGCGTGGTGACGCCCCACGCGACGTTCTCGTTGTGCCCGGCCAGCAGCCCGGGAATTCCCGGAAAGGTGACGCCAATGGTGTTCCAGTTGCCGCCGCCGAAGCGCGTCGTATTCACATGCGTGTGATAGAACAGGGGCGGGTTCAGCAGCGTCAGATGGGGATCGTTCGCCAGCATCGCGTTGCCGCCCGTGAGCGACGGGCCGACGACCCAGTTATTGCTTCCCGGAATGTCGCCCTTCAGGTACTCGCGTCCGCCGTAGCGCCACTCCTTGATCTGCCCGCGCAGATGCGTGCGGAACTGGCGGAGCTCTGCCGGCGTCGGTTCGTCGAAGCGCAGCAGGTCGGTCAGGCCCTTGAAGGGGGCTTCGGTCGTAAAGAAGTCGTCGACGCTGAGCGTGGGGTCGGCGGGCTCGAACAGCCAGGTCTTTTCGAAGAGTTCAGGGTCGAGTTCGTCGCGCAGCCGCGCCCCCTTCAGTTCGTCGCCGAGCGTTCCCGCCAGATTCCACTGCTGAAAACGGCCGATGGCGAAGGTATCGCCCGCGGTCCACTCCGGTACGTCGGCGAAGAAGACCTGCTGGCTCTTGAGAAACGGATTGCCGTCATACTCGGCGGGCGGCTTCACGCCGTTGCGCCCGGCCTTCGCGTCCGCAAGCCACGTATTGATGCCGTCGGTATAGCGCAGAATGAGCGCCTGCTCATCGGGCTCCAGGGCTGCGAGCTGCTCGTCGAAGATCATCGTGCCGCGGCCGGTCATCATGATCCGGCGCATCTCGAGGTCGGCTTCGAGCGTGCTCTCGGCGTCGAGGCGGCCGAACAGCTCCGAGACACGGCCGGTCGAAACGCGGCGCAGCAGGTCCATCTGGAAAAAGCGGTCGCGGGCCGAGACGTAGCCCTGCACGAAGGCGGCGTCGTGCTCATGGGTCGCGTAGATGTGCGGAACCCCCTGGTCGTCGACGAGGATTTCAACCCGATCCCGAAGCGCAGACGCGGTCACGGTCTGTTCGGCGGCGATGGACGGGAAGAAAGGCTCGTGGACCCCGGCGGTCTCTTTTGCGTTGCAGCCGGCGGCGGCGGTCACGAGAAGGGCGGCGGCGGATACCCTGGCGAGGCGGTTCATCGGCGTTTCTCCGGGTTGGCGCTAAAAGGCCAATAGTATAGCACACATAGAAGGCGCTCGGGTAGCCGCTCGCCAAGACGTGCCCATGCTAATCTGGAGCGGAACCCCATGGCCGAAACCCGAAGCGCATGAACTCCGCGTGGCAGGAGGACTGGGAATTTTTCCGCCGCTTCGCGATCCTGGCCGTCTACATCCTCGTCCTCTATCTTCTCTACGTCCTGCGCGGGGTGCTCCTGCTCGGATTCCTGGGCATCCTGCTCGGGCTTCTCTGGCACGCGCTCGCCCTGGGCCTCGTGCGGCTCACGCGCGGCCGGATTCGGCATGCGCCGGCCGTAGGGCTCGTCGTCGCCGCCAGCCTTCTGCTCGTCGCCGGCCTGCTTCGCTTTACCGCCGAACCGGTGCTGCACCAGTTCCACTCGTTCATGGCGGCACTCCCCGGTCTCTTGAGCGCCACCTCGCGGCGTCTGGCGCCGCTTCTCGAGGCGGTACCCGGTGGGCCGCGCTGGGAGCCGGCGCAGATCGACACGGCCGCCCTGGCCACCCGCATCGTTTCGTCGGGGCTCGCGATCGTGCGCAGCGGCGTCGTCGGGCTCGCCGAAGCGGGGGCCGCCGTCCTCATCGGGGTCTTTCTCGCCTGGACGCCCGAACGCTACCGCGACGCGCTGCTCGCCCTGCTGCCGCGGGAGCTGGCGCCAGGCGCCCGCCGCCTCATCGACGCCCTTACGCGCACGCTGCTGGCCTGGATGAAGGGCTCGGGCCTCGCCATGCTCGCCGTCGGCCTCATGGTCACCTTGATTCTGCGCATCGCCGGCCTCGAGTATTATCTGCTCTTCGGCATCATGGCCGGCGTCTTCAACATCGTGCCGTACCTGGGCCCCGTTCTCGCCTTCATCGGCCCCTCGGTGATTGCCCTTTCGGTGTCGCCCGCGAAATTCGCCGCCATTCTGGTCGCCTACATCGTCGCCCAGAATCTCGAGAGCAACGTCATCGTGCCCTATTTCATGTCGCGCATGGCCTACATCCCGCCGGCCCTCACGATCTTCGGGCTCTACGCCATGGCCGAACTCTTCGGCTTTCTGGGCATTCTGCTGGCCGTACCGATTCTCGCCTGCCTGCTTACCCTCATCCGCTTCGCCTACGCCACCTGGAACGGCGGCGAAGCCGACACGGTCGACCCGCAGTGAGCGCCCTCGATACCCATCGCTTTCTGCTGCGCCTGTTCGGGCTCACGGTGATCGCCGGTGCGGTGACCGCAGCGTGGCTTCTGGTCGAGCTGTTTGCCCTGACTTTTCTGGCCGTCGTCATGGCTGTGTTCTGGAGCGATGCGGCAGCGCGCCTGCGCCGGCCCGGCCGCCTGCGGATCGTCCCGCGCTGGATGACAGTCTTCTTTGTCGTCTTCGCAAGCATGGCCTTCACCGCCGCCCTCTTCGTGCTTCTGCTCGGGCCCGCTGTGATGCAGGCCCGGCAGTTCGCCTCGCTGCTCCCCACGTTTCTTCGTGATCTCTGGATGCGGGTGCAGCCCGAGCTGCGCAGTCTGCCCGGTATGGCTGAGTTCGACCCCGCGGCCATACAGCTCGACACGGTCACGCGGGAGTTTTTCACGTCAGGCCTGGGGGTCGTGACCACGGGGGTCAGCTGGAGCCTGATGGGCGTCACCCTGTTCTTTGTCGCTCTCTTTCTGGCGCTCGAACCCGAACGGTACCGCGACGGGCTTGTTGCGCTGCTGCCGCAGCCCCGGCAGCGAAAGGCGGCGCAGATGCTCGCGCGCGCACAACGCGGCCTGCTGACGTGGACGCATCAGACCGCGCTGCGGCTCGCCGTCACCGGCACGCTGTTCACGGCGATCCTCCTGCTGCTCGGCTTCGAGTTCGCGCTGTTCTTCGGGCTCGCGGCGGCCGTGCTCCAGATCGTGCCGTTTCTGGGTCCCCTCCTGGGCCTTGTCGGGCCGCTCGTGACCGCGCTGGCGGTCGCTCCGGGCCGCGCGCTGCCGGTTACCATGCTCTACCTTCTGATTCTCGGCCTGCAGGACCGCCTGCTGATCCCCCGCGTGCTGCGCTGGCATCTGAACCTGCCCGCGCCGCTGCTGCTCATCCTCATCATCGGCATGGCGCGCATCCTGGGCGTTCTCGGCGTGCTGCTCGCCGCGCCGGCCCTGACGGCGGCGCTACTGCTTCTCGAGACCGGTCTGGGGCCGCGCTGGACCCTGCGCGTGCTCGAGCCGGCGCGCGCGCCCGCACCGGCCGCAGACCAGGATTGAAACAGACGGAAAAACAAAGGGCCGCCCTTGCGGGGCGGCCCTGGAATTTCGAAGGGGAAGCCGTCAGGCGCCGGCCGGCGCCGGCGGCTCGACCACGCGCTCGTAGGCGCATTCCTTCTGCGGACACTTGATGACCGTTCCTTTGCGCTTGGTCGTCTTCTGAACGAGATGCGACCAGCCGCAATCGGGGCACGGCTCGTCGACCGGCGGATCCCAGCTCACGTAATCGCAATCGGGATACTTGTCGCAGCCGTAGAAGATCTTGCGCGTGCCGGCGCGCTCGATGAGTTCGCCGCCGTCCTTGGGGCATTTCACGCCGACGGGAAACGGCCGCGCGCTCTTGCACGTCGGATAGTTCTCGCAGGCGATGTACCGATTTCCCTTGCGGGCGCGGCGCACCATGAGCTTCGTGCCGCAGGTTTCGCAGACGCCTCCAGCCTCGCCGAGTACGACTTCAGGCTGGCCCTGAGACTTGAGCGGCTTCGTGAACTTGCACTCGGGATAGGCGCTGCAGGCCAGGAACTCACCGAAGCGCCCCTTGCGCAGCACCAGGGCCGAGTTGCAGCGCTCGCAGGTCTGCCCCTCGGCCGCCTCTGCGGTCTCGGCGGCGGTGACCGGCACGATCCTGCCGTCTTCGCGCTTGAACTCCATCGTGTTCTTGCACTCGGGATAGCCACTGCAGGCGAGAAACTCTCCGCGCCGCCCCCACTTGATGACCATCGTGCTGCCGCACTTCTCGCACTTCAGATCGGTCTCGATGTTCTGGCGCTTGACGTCGCGCATGTGCTTCTTGGCGAGCTTGAGCGTCGTTTCGAAGGGGCCGTAGAAGTCATGCAGCTCCTTCAGCCAGTCATGCTTGCCCTCTTCGATGAGGTCGAGGCGTTTTTCCATCTGTGCCGTGAAGCCGGGGTCGAGAATCTCCTTGAAGTTCTCGACGAGCAGATCGGTCACCAGCAGGCCCATTTCGGTCGGATAGAACTTGCCCTCACGCCGCTCGACATACTCCTTGTCCTGAATCGTCTGCAGGATGCTGGCATACGTGCTCGGGCGGCCGATTTCGCGCTCTTCGAGCTCCTTGACGAGCGTGCTTTCGGTGAATCGCGCCGGCGGCTGCGTGAAGTGCTGGTTCGGGGTCAGCTCGATGAGCTTCGGGCGGTCCCCCTCCTGCAGCGGCGGCAGCACCCCCTCTTCGTTCTCGGCGTCGGGCGCATCGGTCCCCTCGAGGTAGACCTCCATGAAGCCCTTGAACTTGAGGACGTTGCCGTTGGCGCGGAACACGTGGGGGCCGTTCGTCAGATCCACGGCCGTCTGGTCGTAGACGGCGGGGGGCATCTGCGAAGCCACGAAGCGGTTCCAGACGAGCGTGTACAGGTTCAGCATATCCTTGTCGAGATACGCCTTGACCTTCTCGGGCGGATTCGCGAGCGAGGTCGGCCGGATGGCTTCGTGGGCCTCCTGGGCCGAGGCTTTCGCCTTGTACTCGTTCGGTTTCGCGGGCACGAACTCCTTGCCGTAGCGGGTTGCAATGTAGTCGCGCACCTCGGCGATGGCGTCGTTGCTCACGCGCACCGAGTCGGTACGCATATAAGTGATGAGGCCGACCGTGCCCTCGTCTCCCAGCTCAATCCCTTCGTAGAGACGCTGGGCCAGGGTCATCGTCTTCTTGGCCGTGAAGCCGTGCTTGCGGGCGGCGTCCTGCTGCAGCTTCGACGTGATGAACGGCGGGGTAGGCTTGCGCTGGCGCTCCTTGCGTTCGGCCGCCGTGACGGTGAAGGCCCCCTTGCGCAGGGACTCGACGATACCGTGGGCCTTCTCGCCGTTATCGACCTTCGCCTTCTCGCCGTCGATGCGGAAAAGTTTGGCCGCGAACGGCGGGGGCTGATCGGCTTCGAAGCGGGCGTCAATCGTCCAGTACTCTTCGGCGACGAACTTCTCGATTTCGCGTTCGCGCTCGACCACAAGGCGCACGGCCACGCTCTGCACGCGGCCGGCGCTCAGCCCGCGGCGCACCTTGTTCCACAGCAGCGGTGAGATCTCGTAACCGACGATGCGGTCGAGAATACGCCGGGCCTGCTGTGCATTATAGAGGTTCTCGTTGAGCTCGAGCGGATGCTGGATGGCCTCGACGATGGCCTTCTTCGTAATTTCGTTGAAGCGGGCGCGAAAGACGCGTTTGCCCTTGGTCGCCGGGCTGAGTTCTTCGGCGATGTGCCAGGCGATCGCCTCCCCTTCGCGGTCGGGGTCGGGGGCCAGCACGACCTGGTCGGCCTTCTCGGCCGCCTTGCGCAGCTCGGTCACGACCTTCTGCTTGCCCTTCATGACCTCGTACTGGGGCTTGAAATCGTGCTCGACATCGACGCCCAGCTTCTTCGAAGGCAGATCCTTAATGTGCCCTACGCTGGCCTTGACGTCATAGCCGCGCCCCAGGTACTTCTGAATGGTTTTTGCCTTCGCGGGGGACTCGACGACCACCAACGTTTTGCTCATGTTTCACCAAACTCCCGGCTGCCGCGGATATAAGTTTTGCCCCCCATCGGGCGGGCCCATCCGTGCAGTTCCATTTGCAACAAGATGCCTAAAACCTCAGAAGAACGCAACCGGGATCGTGAAATCACCGTGTCGACGTGCACCGGTTCGTTCCCCAGCGCGTCCCAGACAGCTTGAAATTCCGGTGGAACCTCAAGGACTTGCCGCGCGCCTGCATCCGCCGCCGAAAAAGCGGGAGAACAGGCGGCGATCACGTCGGCAGCCTCTTCGATCAGCCCGGCCCCTTCGGTGAGCAGCACGTGCCCGCCGCGATTCGGTCCTCCGGCCGGCCCGGGCACCACGAGCACCTCGCGCCCCTGATCCAGGGCCTGGCGGGCCGTGATGAGCGCCCCGCTCTTCTCGCCCGCCTCGAGGATGACCACCGCGCGCACGAGGCCGCTGATCATCCGGTTGCGGCGCGCAAAAAACGCCCGTTCGACCGGAGTACCCGGCGGCCATTCGCTCACGAGCGCCCCCCGTTCGGTGACGCGGGCGGCCAGCCCCTTGTGCTCGGCAGGATAGATATGGGTGGGCGCCGTGCCGAGCACCGCCACCGTGAGCCCGCCCGCCTGCAGCACGGCCTTGTGCGAAGCGCCGTCGATGCCGTGGGCGAGACCGCTGACGACGACGAGGCCGGCCTGGGCGAGCCCCCGCGCGATGCGTTCGGCGTGAAACAGGCCGTAGCTCGTCGCGTGGCGCGAGCCGACCATGGCCACGGCTGGTTCTCCGAGCACGGCGGGATCGCCGAGCCCATATAAGATGAAAGGCGGATCGTGAATCTCACGCAGCAGCGGCGGATACCCTTCATCGAAGAGACTCAGCGTCCACACGCCGGCACGCTCGATCGCTTCACACTGCGGGCCCACGTCGCCCCCGGCGGCCGCCCGCAGGGGCCCATGAAGCCGGCGGGGGATGCCGGCCCTGGCCCAGGCCTCGTCCGGGGCGTGCAGCAGCCCCGAGGCACTCGGAAACGCCTTTGAAAGCCGCGCGAGGCCTGTGCCCCCCAGCCCCGGCACCGTCGTCAGGCGCAAGGCGTCGATATGGGTCTGCGGATGCGGATGCATGGCCCCCTTCCGGGCACCACTATACTCTCGTCCGGCCGAGGCATCCACGGGGGCCGAAAAAAAAAGAGGACGGCCGCGGCCGTCCTCTCCGTTGAATTCATGGCGCTTCGCGCCGCGGCTCAAGGCTGCGGGAAGGTCCGGATGCGGTCACCGCGCTGAATGGCGTCCTGGGAGTCCCAGACGAGCGCCGTCGCCGTACGGGGCCGGGTGTCGACGATGATGCCGGCGCCGAGAATCTTCGGCGGCAGTTTCACCATGCGTCCGGTCACGACGTCGAGCTCAGGTTCGGCCTCGCGGTAAATCTGGAAGGTCTGGCCGATTTCGACGCCATTGCGCTTGCCCTTGTCCACATAAATGATCGAGTGTTCGCCGGCGAGCAGCAGGTCGTTGGCGAGCGAAACGACATAGCCGCGCAGCTTTTCGGACGGCTGGGGGAAGATGCGCTTCTCGAAGGGCTCGAACTTGCGCAGCAACGTGCCCTTCTCGATGGCGCCGTAGCTTTCGAGAATGCGGGCCGCCGCCGTCTGCCGGTGCACCGACGTGACCTCGAGAATGCCGAGCTGAACCGTGCGCCAGCCGACTTCTTCTCCGGTTTCGGGGTGCGTGATCTTTTCTTCGGTCCCGAAGGCCTGAAACCGCTGACCGACTTCGACGCCCGAAGATTCTCCCAGGCTGATGAAGACCAGATCTTCCTGCCCGTAGAGCAGGCGTTCGCTGTGCGAGCCGACGACCGAAGCCGCAGCTTTGACTTCATCGCGCGCAATGAAGCCTTCGCTTCCGACGCGCACGTAGTAACGCGCTTCCTGCGGAAGCGAGATAATGGCGGTGGTGAGGCGCGACTCCGAAGGCAGGGTCGGCAGTTCTGACTCGACAGCCAGGGTGTCCATCTGCTCGACCGCGAGGCTCGGCTCTTCAGGCGCCTCGAGAACCTCTTCGGGCTCGGGCGTCTCGGCGGGCGCCTCGGCGAACTGCTGCGGCGCCTCGGTCGGGCCGGCCACGATCTGCTGCGCGGGTGCGGTCGCGGCCTCGGCGACGGGGGCCAGCGGCGCGCTCAGGTCGGGGATGCGCAGCTCCTGGCCCGGAAAAATCAGGTGCGGATTCACGATGCCCGGGTTCACATGCCACAGGCGCGGCCAGTACCACGGGCTGTTCAGATACGTCGCCGAAATGTCCCACAGCGTGTCGCCGGTCTCGATGATGTAGACACGGGTCTGCGGGGCCGACTCAGGCTGAACCTCCTGCTGCGCCGACGCGATGACCGCACCCAGCGACAAGGCCGACAACGAAATCAGACCCAGAGCAACTCGTTTCATGACTCCTCCTTACGGGGCGCCCGCCGCGGGCTCACGACCCCAGCGTTTGCAGCCGTTCCCGGGCTTTGCGGGCCGGTTCGCTCCACGAAAAATCCCTCACGATACGCTCCAGCGACTCGCGGGCGCGATCACGCTCACCAAGCTCGATGTAACAGAACGCCATCTTGAGCAGTGCGTCGGGAACCTTGTTCCCGTTCGGATACCGCGTGATCACATGCCCGAAGCTCGTCAACGCCGCACGGTAGTCCCTGCGCGCATAGTCGATTTCGCCCAGCCAGTACTGTGCGTTGTCGCTCAGTTCGTGATCGGGATAGCGATCGATGAGCGACTGGAACTTAGGCCCTGATGTTGCGTAGTCGCCTACTTTCAAGAGCTCGTAGGCGTCGCGATACAGGCCCGCCGCGTCTGCCCCGGTCTCGGGGGGCGTTGCGATGACAGCGACGTTCTTTGCAGGCGCGGCATGTGCCGCCGGCGCCGGATATACGGGCTTACGGGCCAGCGCCTCGTTCTGCGCGCGCAGATCGGCCATATCGAGCGACATCTGCTCGACGCGGTCCTGCAGGAGAAAGACGGTGTGACTGAGACGATTGATCTCGTCGAGGCGAGCGGCCGACAGCGCCTGATTACGCTGTATGGCCGAAAGCGACTTCTCGAGTTCGTCGGTCCGCTGCTGTAGTTTACCTGTCGCACAGCCCGTCGTCAGGACGAGAGCCGCGCACAGGAGAAAGCGATGAGCCATCCGGAGCGCTCAACAAAGCAAGAATTTAGTGGAGATATTACTGGAAAGCCCTGAAATTGTCAAAAATTTTCGCGAAGCGCTGCGCCGACGGGAGCCTTGGGGGCGACCCTAGAACGGGGCGCCGATGGCAAAGTGGATTTCGTAAGGGCTCAGCAGATCGACCGAGGGCACCTTGAGAATGTCGGCGGCCTGGTCGCGGTTCAGCTTCCAGCCGACGTCGAGCCGGATCGGACCCACCGGCGTGTCGTAGCGCAGCCCCGTGCCTGCCGTCATGAGCAACGGCAGCTCGACGTCCTGGAATCCCGACCATACGCGCCCCGCGTCGTGAAAGAGCACCCCCCCCAGGTTCCAGACCAGCGGAAAGCGGAACTCGAGCTGGTAGTTCAGCATGGCCAGCCCGCCGTCTTCGCCGGAGGGGATGCGGGCGCCGCCGACGGGGATGTAGATCCGATCGAGACCGTAGCCGCGCACCGAATTGACCCCGCCGAGCACGTACTTGTGGGTCTTGATGAGGTAGGAACTGGGCGGGAGCAGCGCAATGTATCCGGTGCGCACCACGGCATTGAGCCCCCAGCGGTCGGCGAGGCGGAAGTAGTGCCCGACGCTCAGGTCCTGGCGCACGAAGTGGAAATCAGATCCGATCTGAGGGACGCCGTAAAACAGGCGATACGTGCCGATGGTGCCGCGCGTGGGGTTGAACTGATCGTTCCGGTAGTCGGCAATCACGAAGCTGTCGAGCCCGGCGACATAGAAAATGCGTTCGCTTGCCGACGACGGCAGGTCGATGTTCGGCACGTCGACGTTCTGGCAGCGCATCGCTTCGGCAAGCGAGACGTCGCAGTCGACCGGCGCGGTCTTGTGAAAAAAGCGATCCTTCTCCCAACTGTACTGCGGGATGAACCGCCAATGGGGCTCCAGGGTACGTTCACCGCCGAGAATGATGCGGTTGATCGTGTAGTTGTAGGTGCGTTCGCGATGGCTGAGTTCATTGATATAGTTGACGCGGCCCGCCCAATCGCCGCTGAACAGCCAGGGCTCGCGGTAACCCAGGTCGATGTGATATTCGCTGGGGGTCTCGAACGTGTCGAAAGCCGTGAAGAACCAGCTGATTTCTCCCAGCGCCCGGATGCTGCGCGCCGTCCCGAAAAGGTTGCGGTGCGCCGCTTCGGCCGACAGACTCAGCCCTTCGGCCGTACCGAGCCCGATGCCCAGGTCGACGCTTCCGTTACGCCGCTCCTGCACCTTCACGAGCAGGTTGGCCACCCCCGCGCGCACGTCTGTCGAGAGCACTTCAACCCCGACCGCCCCGAAGATGCCGAGGCGATAGAGGCGCCGCTGCGTGTCGAGAAAGAGTTCGGGATTGACGAACTCGCCCTGCTGCATGAGCAGATGCCGGCGCAGCACTTCGTCGTTGGTCCGGGTGTTGCCCTGCAGAAAAATCTGGCCGACCCGATAGCGTATTCCTTCGCTGATCTGCAGCCGCAGCGTGACCGACTCGGGACCGTCTGCATAGGTCGACCCCTCGTCGACGCGGGCATCGAGAAAGCCCAGGCTGCGATAGGCCGAGCGGATGCGGTCGACTCCGGCGTTGAAGCGGAACGGATCGAACGGATCGCCGGGGCGCAGGCCAAGCTTCTCAAGCAGCTCGTCAGGTTCGAAGAAGCGATTGCCTTCGATTTCGATCGCCGCGATGCGCGATTGGACCCCTTCGTCAATGTCGTAGACCAGGGCCAGGTCACCGTCTTCTTCGCGCAGGTTCCACGACTCCACACGCGCGCCCAGGTAGCCGTGACGGCGGTAGACATCGAGCAGCGACTCGCTCCCCTGTTCACGGTTGGTAAGCGGAAACGTACCGTCAGCAGAAGAGAAGAACAGGCTGTACCAGCGCCGCGGCCGCACGGGCTGCGACGCGGAGAGCATGTCGGCGCTCAATGCCCCGGCCCCTTCGAACCGAACGACGTCAATATAGCGCTGCCGCCCCTCGGTGATGCGAAAGACGTAACGACGCAGGTTGCCGTCAGTCTGTTCTTCGATATCGAGTTCGACGACGGCGTCGATGAATCCGGCCGATTGATAGAGTCCGAGAAGCCGGCGGCGGATGTCTTCGGCCCCCCCGGGCGGCAGGGGCTCTCCGCGGTCGAGGTTCAAAAGATCAATCAGATCCCGGCGGCTGAAATATCGGTTGCCCTGAATCACGACCGAGATGCGGGCGCCGGTCTCGACAACGAGGGCAAGCGTGACCGTGTTCGACGCAGAATTCCAGGCAACGGCCGGCTCTTCCATCCGATACTGCAGGTAACCGCGCGCGACGAGCGCCGCCGCCAGGTTCTCCTGGGCCCCGAGCATGGCCGTGCGCGAAAATCGGTCGCCCGCCTGCAGGGTAAAGGCCTGCTGTACGAAAGGCAGCAACCCTCCCGTTCCGCCGAAGCGCACCCGCTCGACGACAGCCCGGTCACCCTCAACGATGTTGACGCGCAGATCGACCTGGCGGCCCCCGCGCTCGCGGACGTCGACCTCGATGCGCGCCTGAAAGTAGCCATTCTCACGGTAGACCCGCTGCAGGCTCGCCTCGATGGCGGGAACCGACTCGGGCTGAAACTCGGCTCCTTCCTTGATTTCCAGAACGCCGAGAATTTCCTGCTCTTCGAGGTTGCGCACGCCGTAGAATGTGATGTCGCGAACCAGGATGCGCGGCAACAGCACATACCGCAGCCGCACCGAGCCGTCAATCTCGTCGGCGAAGACCTCGACATTGCGCACCGGCAACGTCAGATAGAGCCGGCGTACGTCGAGGTCGACCTGGCGCATCGAAAAGGCATCGCCGGCGCGCACAGACGTGATTTCGGCCACTTCGCTGCGGGCAATGCCGTCGGGAACCTGGTAACCGACGTCACTCACCGGCAGCCCCTCGATTGACGCAGCGGCAGCGGTGGGCACCGACGTGTCGGCACGGCCGCTCACGGGAGTGAACAGCAGCAGGAATGCAAGCCATGCCGCGGGCCAATTCATTGAAACTCGAAGTGTAACCGCGGACGGACGCGGAAGTTGCCGAAATTTCCCGCTTCGGTGCGGATCTGCTGTTCGGCGACGCTATTCCATCCCAGGTCGAAGAAGAAATTCTCGGTGACCGAATAGCCGAGCCGCACTTCGAGGTCACTGCCCGTGAGGCTGGTGGCCAGGTTGGCCGTCAGGTCTTGACGCAGAACCTTCGAGGCGCGCAGCTTCATGGTGCCGCTGCCGCGCGACTCGGTAAACGCCGGCTCGAGCACGAGCTGCTCGAATCCGAAGTACTGCTGGATCTCACTCTGAAAACCGGCTAGCTCGTCATTGAGCTTGATGGCCAGATTGACCGCTTCGGGTCCAAGGGCCGTGCTCCCGCCGGCGCCTTCGGTGGCCCGCCGCCGCATGTAGAGCAGACTGAGAATATCTCCGCGATCGAGCGGGGGCTGGCTCTCCAGATCGATGCGCAGGTCGTCGGGGGTGCCCGTGGCAATCAGCCGGATGTCGTAATACCGGCCCGAGTAGGGTCCGGTCGTCAGCTCCTGAACGCGCGTACGGGCCTGCAGATCGATATAGGGCTCGACCCCCGAACCGTCGACGAAATTGATCTGCCCGTTTTCGACCTGAAAGGCGTTTTCACGGAAAACGATGATCCCCTCGTTGAACTGCAGGTTGCCGGTGACGCCCGGTTGGAGCGGATATCCGGTGAGGTTGACGTTACCCTTGAGCTTGGCGTCGGCCAGGTTGTTGCGGATGAGGATGCTGCCCGCCGAGTGGAGGTTGAGGTCGAAGTGCAGCCCCTTCTTTTCGAAGAGCCCCGCCCGTGCTTCGGGCCTGCGCAGCCGCAGAATCAGCGACTCCCAGCTGTGCTGCGCATCATAGACCGCCCGCACGACTTCGAGATCGCCGCGCAGGATTGCATCGTCGATGGGGCCAACGAGCTCGACCCTGCCGCTGACGCGGGCGAGAAGCCAGGAGGGGACGCGCGCCTCGGCCTCGTCGAGGGTCGCGAAAAGAGAGACGCTCGTCGGCACGAGTCCGTCCATGGTCAACAGCCCGCCGCCCGAAATCGTACCTCCCCCGATGCGGCCATGCAGCCGATCGATGACGATCTGATCGTCGTTGAAGGCAGCCGTGGCGTCGACGTCCTCGAAGAGCATGTCGACGTCGCGCAGTTTGAGGCGCGCCCCACGCGTGCGCAGGCCGGCATGCACGGCCGGGCTCGTCAGCGTACCGCCAACGGTGCCTTCGATCTGCAGAAGGCCCTCGGCCGCCTGCAGGGTATCGATGAAGGCGGTCATGATCTGCAGATCGACACCAGCGTTGACCGCCAGCTTGAGGGAGCCGTCCATGCCGACGCTGCCGCCGACGGTGCCCGCAGCCCCCTTGCCGGTCAACGCCGTCTTCGGAATCGAGATGCGGCCGTCACCGAGCGTGAGCGTCACCGGCGCCTCGCTCTGGGCCACCGAACGATTGTGAAGCAGGCGAACCGTGGGCATCGTGACGACGCCGGAGGCTTGCCGCCAGTCGAGCAGCGGGCCCTGCAGATCGGCCTGCCCGGAGAGAAGGAACTCGACCTCGCCGTTCATGTATCGCGACAGCCAGGGAGAGAGATCAATCCCGTTTGCCTCGGCACGTAGCCGACCAGGGTAGTTGCCTTCGGCATGGAAGTCGAGTTCAGCGACTGCCGTGTCACCGGTGGCGCGAACGGCGAAAGCATCCCCCTCGCTCGCAAGCCATGCGCGCATGTGTCCGAACGAGACCCCGGCCGCCTCGACGGCGTGCGCGTCGGCGTGGGCGTGCATCGCAATCGGGCGTCCCTCTGCCCCCCGGATCCGGAGTTCCGCCGCTCCGGTGCCCGAAAGGCCGTAACCGGCCAGCACGTCGATACGCGCGAGAGATACGTCGCGGCCGCGTACAGTAAAATCGATGTCGCCGCCGGGGTCGATCGTCCCCCCGGCCACGAATCCGGCGTTGCGATCCCAGCCGCGCAGCGCAGAAAACTCGAGCGCACCCTCGCGGATGTCCATGCGTCCTTCGACCCGTTCGACATGCTCGCCCCAGACGACGGCATCGGTCACCGTGCCCGCCGCATACCCGGTAGGCTGCGTTACCGGGCTCTCGAGCAGAAAATCGCCGGTGAAATATCCGTCGACGGGCACGGCCCCGGCGGTGAGCGGGTCGAGGATTGCGCTGAGCGGGACTCGGGTGGCTTTCACGGGAAGGCTGACATGCACATCGCCGTCAAAGGGTCCGATGTAGGCCGCATCGACCTGCGCACGTCCCGATGGCCATTCGCCGGTCACGAAGGCGAGGCGAAGCTCACGCAGGTTCACGTCGAGCGAGCCGCGGGCAATCGCCAGGCGCACCCAGGGGAGCTCGACGTCGCGAGCGTCGATATTGAACAGAAAGTGCGGCTCGGCAAGGGTGCCCGTCCAGCGGCCGTCAGCCGTACCCCAGCCACGGATGTCGAACCCGGTGATCCCTCCGACGGGCGAGAGGTCGCCCGACTGGAGAGAAAGGTCGATGGCCGTCGCGCCCGTCTGCCAGTCGATGAGGCCCGCGAACTGAATCGACTCGCGGCCGTTCTCGACACTCCCCTGCTCGATCAGAAGCTGCACGGGATCGGAGGTGACGAGCATGCGGATTTCACCGGCCGGAATCGGGATGACGTGGTTTTCGCCCCAGCTGAGGTCGCCGCCCTCGGGGAGCAGACGGAAGTCTCCGGCAAACTGACGCGGATCGTCCAGATCGCCCACGGCCGAAACGCCGCCCCCCCAATTACCCGTAATGCGCGGCAGGCCCGGGATCCTTCGACGCAGCTCGTGAAAGCGCAGCCCCGCGAAGTCGGCATCGGCCGACCACTCGAGGCTCGCGAAATCGAGCGCGCCCGCAAACGTATACCGTCCGTCCCAGAGATTTCCGGTCGCCGACGCGATGCGCAGCCCGTCTGCCGAAACCTCGGCGGCCACCGAGGCGTCGCCGACGAGAAACGCATCGACGAGCAGGGCGTCGGTGCCGACCGTGCCCGCGACCTGAAACGTCTTGAAATCGCCATTGTAGGTGGCATCGTAGGTAAGTGTGCCGGTCAGCTCGGGAACGTCAAAGAAGAAGTCGTTCAGGATCGACGCATCGACTTCGCCCTGACCGGCTACCTTAAAGAGATGGCGCCGGGAGATATCGACAATCCGGCCGGTCCCATGGAGGACGCCACTGGGATAATTCGCGCGGATCTCGACGGAATCGAACACCAGATCGACCCAAGGACCCTCGATGATCTCTACCGCGAGTTCGCCCTGCAGCCGTTCAATCTGCGTATCGCGGCCGAACATCCGGTACATGCCCTTACCGCGGCGGGCTTTGATGGGAATCCTGCGCTCGGTGGAAATCCGGTCGAAGCGGGCCTCGGCCGTGAATTCGGTCAGGTGAGCCCGCAGGTCGATGTCGGTGACCGAAAAGTCGACCTCACCGTCGACAAGCGCGACTCTTCCGACTTCGACGGTCCATGCCGACGGCGGCCCCGTGTCGCTGTCGGCCGCATCGACGAGCTCATCGATCTTGTCGAGGTTCAGGAAGTTGTACCATTCGCCCTGGTCGTTGCCGAAAACGATGTAAGGGTTCCACGCCGTTATCGTAATTTCGATGTCGCGACGCAGCAGTTCGAGCGGGGCGATGCCCGCCCGCACCCGCGGCACCTGCAGAAAGGGGGTATTCTCGGTAACGGCGCCGCTGTATACCCGCAGGCCGTGCACCTCGACTTCGAGGAGCAGCGGATATAATTCCACATAGTCCCAGTGCGGCGTGAGGCCCAGCAGCCGGTAGACCAGCGCGCGAACCTCTGTCTGCAGCCGCTCCTGTGCCCAAGGCGATGAAACGAGCGCGGTTCCCGCGTAGAGAAATCCCACGCAGAAAGCGATGACGATGGCCAAGGTCTGCAGCAGGCGCTTCACCTGTCGCCGCCCCCTTCATCTGACTCCGATGACGGGGACTCTTCCTCGACGGGGACACGGTAGCTCTCACTGGCCCACTCGCCAAGGTCAATCAGCTTGCATCGCTCTGTGCAGGAGGGACGGTGCGGATTTCCGTCCCATTGGGTTTCAATCCGGCAGATGGGACAACGAAGTTTCCGTTCCATGGCGCTTCAACAAAAAACCCCCGGCGAAGCGGGGGTTGGACTTGGAGCGGGCGATGGGACTCGAACCCACGACGTTCAGCTTGGGAAGCTGACATTCTACCACTGAATTACGCCCGCCTGAACCTAAGGCCTGGACGGATCCAGGCAAAATGTCAGGCTACCATGCACATAGCCGGAGTGCAAGCAGCAAAGCGGTTTCTCAAAGGTCTTCGAGGCCGTCGAGAAGGCTGTCGAGCTCCGATTCCAAGTCGTCGGCGCCCCCCGTGGCCGCCGAACCTTCGTCGAGCGAATCGAGCAGCGACTCGAGATCGTCCTCTCCCTTCGGCGCCGCTGCCTTCGCGGGGACCGGCGCGGCCGCCACCGGTTCGTCGTCGAGCCCCGAGAGGAGATCGTCGAGATCGTCGCCCGCAGGCGCTACCGGACCCGCCGTATCTTCATCGAGCCCCGAGAGCAGATCGTCAAGGTCGTCGCCCGCGCTCTCTGCGGCAACCGTGGCCACGGGAGCCCGGGACGGCATCGCGGCCGCACTTTCGACGACGACCGCGCCCCCGAGGTCGGCCTCGAGATCGCCGAGCATGTCATCGAGATCGCTGTTGCCGTCTTCGTCGTTCGGCGCCTCGTCGTCGGCGACCATGCCGCTGAGCAGATCGTCGAGCTCCGAATCGCCGTCGCCGGAAGTTGCTTCTGCGGCGGCGGCGTCTCCCTCGAGCGAGTCAAGCAGGTCGCCGAGATCGTCTTCGGCAGGGTCAGCCGCCGACATGGCAGGCGCCTCGTCGACGTCGTCGGCCAGTCCGCCGAGCAGCGAATCGAGGTCGTCGTCAGAAGCCGAAATCGCGTCGGCCGGCTCGTCTTCATCCAGGGCGCCCAGAAGGTCGTCGAGTTCAGACTTATCTTCGGCCGCAGCGGGAGAAGCCTCGCCGTCGTCTCCGAGCGACCCGAGCAGGTCGTCAAGGTCGTCAGCAGGATCCGCGGCAGCGGTCTCCGCGAGCGAGTCATCCCGTTCGAGCGCGCCGAGCATGTCGTCGAGGTCGTCGCCCGGCTCCGAGGCGGCAGTCTCCGCGACCGCCTCTTCCTGTTCCAAGGCGCCAAGCATGTCGTCGAGATCGTCGCCCGGCTCCGAGGCGGCAGTCTCCGCGACCGCCTCTTCCTGTTCGAGCGCGCCGAGCATGTCGTCGAGATCGTCGCCCGGCTCCGAGGCGGCAGTCTCCGCGACCGCCGCTTCCTGATCCAGCGCACCGAGCATGTCGTCGAGATCGTCGCCCGGCTCCGAGGCGGCGGTCTCGGCGGCCGCCTCTTCCTGCTCCAGCGATCCCAGCATGTCATCGAGGTCGCCGTCGGCAGACGCGGTCGCATCGGCTGAATCGCCGGCCTCGTCTTCCAGGGCGCCGAAATCTGCGCCCAGAGCGTTTTCCTCCGGGGCTCCCGGAGACGCAGCGCTCACCGCAGGCGCCTCAGACTCTTGTTCTTCGGCAGCCATGTCGCCGAGCAGCGAGTCAAATTCGCTCGCTTCACCCGGTTCCTCGACAGCGGCGACTGCCACAGCGGCAGCCGGAGCGGCTCCTGCGAGCGGCGCGACAGCCGCGAGAGCCCCCGCGGAAGCAGCAACCGGCGTCGCATCCCAGTCGATGCCGGCGCCGACCCGACGCACGAAGTCGTCGTCGATACGCTCGCGGCCAGCGAGCATGGCCGACAGAAGCGCCTGCTCGCAAAGCAGGTTGATACGGGCCGGAAAGCCGCCGGTCGCTTCGTGAACGGCCGCGATCGCGTCGGCGTTGAAAACTTCCTGGGCGCGCCCCGCGAGGCGCAGGCGCAGCTTGATGTAGGCCTCGGTACCGTCGGCGCCAAGGGGGCTCAGGAGCAACTTCTCGCCATAGCCGGACCCGAAGGTGCGTCCACCGGTGAGCACCACGAGGGCGTCCTCCATCCGGACCAGTCGGTCGACCAGCGGCTTGGACACTCTGTCGGCATCATCGACGAGAATGACCGGGGTCAGCCCGTTACCCGCGACGTCGGTGCAATGCGCTGCCACCTCTTCGAGCGAGCCGAAAGCGCTGCCGGCACGCATCTGTAAGCCGATCAGGGCGGCAGCACGCGCTTCGTCGAAGGCTCCGGCCGCACCCGGGAGCACGGCGATACGGTGCGTTTCTTCGGACAAAGCGTCAATGACACGCCGCAGAACCAAGGTCTTGCCAACACCGGCCTCGCCAAGCAGGCGAACGACGCCGCCGCCCGCATCGGCCATGGTCATCAGCTTGAGAAGCGCCTTTCCATGCGCAGCGCTCTTATAGAAGACCCTTGCAGAGGGAACGTTCTGAAACGGTTCGCTCTGCAGTCCAAAGTGCTCCAGATAATTCATGCGTATGCTTTCCCGGACTGAACGCGTGCCTTGAGTGCACGAATCCGATCGCCCACATCGCGATAGGTCTTGTCCTGATCGACGACCTTCTTGAAATGTGCGACGGCGTTCTTGATGTCGCCTGTCGTTTCGAACAGACAGGCCAGCTCGTAGTTCGTATTGAGCGCGGCTTCAGGGGTGCAGGAAGGGCTTGCGAGCGCCCGCTGATAGAATTCGATGGCTTTCGGATTGTCACCGAGCTGCTGATGGCTGAGCGCGATCATGATGGAGCAGTCGCACTCACGCGCCGAATCCTTCATGGCGATCTCGAACTCGCCGATGGCGTCGTTGACGAGGCCCATTTCCTTATACGCGATTCCAAGATCGTAGTGGGCGGCCGTGTCGTCTTTGAGCTCGCGCTCGACCCCCTTCTTGAACTGCGTGAAGATGTCTTCGAAAGACGGGGGCTCTTCGCTTTCAGCGGGTCCGGCGTGTTCTTCGCCGAAGTCCAACTCGTCTTCGAGCTCGGCGGCCAGATCGAACAGCGGTTCCTCAGCCTCATCGGCGGCCGGGGCCGCCGGCGCGGCGGCGGGGGCCTTGGGCGCGGGCGACGCGCCGCTCTGGGCCAAAATCCAGGCGAGCCGCTCCGTCGCCTGCGCATTACCGGGGTGACGCGCAAGGATGCGGTCGAAGAGCTCGCGGGCTTCGTCGAAGAGGTTCTGCTGGATATAGAATTCTGCCTCTTCGAGCTGTTCGCGCAGGCTGGGGCCGCCCTCGTCGTCGATACCGAGCACGCCTGGGTCGCCGTCACCCCCGAAATCGCCATCACCGAGGAGATCGTCGTCGCCCCCCAGAACGCCGCTCAGTTCGTCGCCGAGGTCGTCGCCGAAGCCTCCGAACTCTTCAGCCTCAGTCTCGCCACCGATGACGACCTCTGCGCCGTCATCGTCACTTTCGCCCCCGAAATCAACATCGACGGAGATCTCGTCGTCAACGGCAGCTTCACCGCCGATGACAGGCTCGGGCGCCACTTCTTCCGACGGCGCCGGTGCGGCCGGGGCCAGCTTGTCGGCGCGGTCCAGATAGGTCTGTGCCTGGTCGAGTTCGCCGAGACTCTCGGATATCTCGGCAAGCGCGCGCAGATGCGTCGCGGCCTTGGCGGGAGACTCTTCGGCATAAACGTCGACGAGCTTCAGGCGGGCCGAGATGTTGTTGGCATCATGCTGCAGCACGCCCTCGAGCTGCTCGATGGCCTTGTCGCGCAGACCGTACTTCAGGTAGACGTCGGCTTCTGTGAGGAACTTCGAGAGCTGCTTGCTGTTCTGGTTGCCGTAAGTTCCCGACACGGGCGTTCGGGGCCCCGTGGCCGGTGGCATCGGCGGCGGGGGAGGTGCCGTCTGCGGAGCCGGTTTCGGGGCAGGCGCGGGGGCGGCCGGGGCAGGCTTCGGCGCCGGAGCTGCCGGCGCAGCAGCCTGCATGTAGGCGGTCGCCTCGGCATTGCCCGGATCGCGGGCCAGTACGGCCTCGAAAGTCTTTCGTGCTTCGGCCGGCTGCTGGTGGCTGACGTAGTACTTGGCCTTTTCGACCTGGGCGTGAATCGCCTTGTCTTCTTTACCGAGCAACATGTACGCCCGATCGAGCAGGTCGTACAGTTCAGCGTCCATGATGCCGCGGTCGAACAGCGCTTTCATCTTGAGCAGCGCCTTGTTCGCCAGCCCCACGCGAATATATGCGCGGCTCAATTCGCGCAACGACTCGACATCATCGGGGTTGATCGTCAGGATGCGTTCGCAGAACCGGATGAGGTCGTCATTGCTGTTCGAGCGCTTGAGCGTTTCGATGAGCCCGCGGAAAATTTCGATGGCGCGATCGCGCTGCCCGGCGTTGAAGAGGGCTTCGCCGAAACGGGCCTGGACCGAGGGGTCTTCGGGATCGAGCTCGCGCATGCGCTCGAGCATCTGCAGAGCCCGGTCGTGTTTACCGTCGTCCTGGTAGATCTTGGCGGCCGTGTTGAGCTGCAGCAGGGCGTCACGCATGAGGCCGAGCTTCTGCTGCAGATCGGCCAGGAGCAGGTACAGATCGGCGGCCTTCGGGTCGACCTCGACAGCCTGGCGCAACACGGCGACGGCCTTCGTGTAGAAGCCGTTCTTGTTGTACTGTTCGGCCACCTTCTTGAAGGTGGCTACCGCCTCGGCAGTCTGATTGAGCTTTCCGTAGAGCTCGGCGATCTTCAGAAGGCTGCGAATGTCCTTGGGATCGGCTTCGACAAGCTTCTGATATTCTTTAATCGCCTTGTCCAGCGCCCCCTTCTGAACGAGCTTCTGGGCGTTCTGTGCGATTTTGGTCTTGTCGATCGCCACGTAACCTGCCGGTGGGACAAAAGAGAATACTGACGTAGTGATTCTAGCACACGGGCCCCCGGACAGTAAAGGGACTCGCGCCTTAGAAGTATGCGTGTTTGCTGCGTTTTTTGGGTACGGGGGCGGCGCCGGGGTTGACGCAGGGCGTCACCCGGGCTCCCCGGTCACCGGACGGGCGACCGCGCGGCGAGAAAGCGCAGGGCCAGATCGTAGCCGGCCGAACCCAGCCCCGAAATGACCCCCAGGGCGACGTCAGAAAAATAGGAGTGCCGCCGGAACGACTCCCTGGCATAGACATTCGAGAGGTGAACTTCGACGAACGGGATGGCCACCCCGAGAAGAGCATCGCGCAGGGCGACCGATGTGTGGGTGAACCCGCCGGGATTCAGGATGACTGCGTCGACCTTGCCCTTGGACAGGTGCAGCCGATCGATCAGTTCTCCCTCGTGGTTCGACTGCATGTGCTCGACGGTGACCGCAAGCTCCTGCGCCAGAACGGCGAGACGCCCGGCGATGTCGCCGAGCGTCTCTGTTCCGTAAACGTCAGGTTCCCGGGTCCCGAGCAGGTTCAGGTTGGGACCGTTGAGAACGAGGATGTGCATGCAGCCTCAGTAGGCGAGACCGTTGATACAGTTGTAATAGCCGCCGCCATCGACGTCGCTGAGCCCAACGTCAACACAGAGCTGGAACGAACTGCCCGTCGGATTGGTTGTGGCATCCTTATCGGAAACCACGATCGTATACACACCCCAGGGGTATGCCCCCCAGGCATAGGGTTCCGAGACATCGATGCCGGTTGCACCAGGACCATCCACATTGACGCTGACCGACGTACCCTGCGGCAGAGGATTCGCGTTGATGTCGCTGATCCACACGTTGACGACGGTTTCTGTCGTCGAGGCTGTGCCATAGGAGGCAACCGCTGGCGAAGGCGCGCCGACGACCATCTTGTCTCCGCCCGGACCACCGTCGAAGCGCGTATTCGCAGTCAGCTCCTCATACCGCTCGGGTACCAGGAAAATCACCGCATCGCCGGTGAAATAGATGGTCGCCGACGACCAGACGAGCGTGCTGTCATGATACTCGCCGCCGCTCGGGCCGTTCCACGGGTACCCGCCATGCAGATCGTGCGCACCGGCCGTGTCGTGTGCACCGGTATACAGGGTGCCGAATGAGAAGTCCCAGAAGTCTTCACCGGCATCATACACGTCGTTTTCGTTGGCATCGACAAACGGCTCGGCCGGGTCGTAGGTGACAACATCGCCGTCGACTGCATTGAAGAGACCATCGCCGTTTGCGTCCGTGAAGCTCGACTGGCCGGTGGCCACCGCGATGATCGTAACGGCGCCATTGCCCGGGTCCCCGAGCGCGGGGTACCCATGATTCGTGCCTACGAGGCCGCCGAAGTCAACCACTGAACCAGGATTATTCGGAAGCTGGTCGCCGAACGCCGTGACGAACGGGATACTTACCGCACCCTGCGAGTCGGTACCATACCCCACGTCATTGAACTCACCGCAGATACCGACTTCGCAGCTGAGGTATACCCGGGTACCTTCCGGGACAGGGTTATTCGAGTGGTCGGCAAGGCGGACGACGAATTCTCCATCGAGCCCCGAAAGGAGCAATCCCGACATGACTTTGGTTCCCGGCGTCGGCCCGAAATCAATGTTTTCGGTCGTCGGCAATCCGCCCTGGAGGGTGAGTTTGCCCGACGAAACCGTACGGCTGGCCGAAGGGACGGATGCCTGGATCCAGGTCGACCCGGACTTACCGCCGGCATTGACGGCGACCGTGGCAATCCCGCCAATCGTGGCGCCCTGTACAGGCGAAATCGATACGCCTGCGAGATGCGGTACGTCCTGGAACTGAACGACCGTGTTATCGGCGACCGCGTTGCCGTACATGTCCTTGATCGTCACGGTCACGATGGCGGTCTCATTGCCGGCGCCCTTCAGGTTGATGACATTCGGGACGGGTTCGGAAATCTGGATGTCGAACGGAGTGCCCGGGCCGACCGTAATGATCAGCTCTGCCGAAACATCCTCTGCGGTTGCGGTAATCGTGGCGTCCCGCGCCTCGATCCCTCCCGTGAACGTTACGGTTGCGAGACCGTTGTTGTCGGTGACAACGCGGGAGGCTGAAAGGCTTCCTGTATCGGTCGAAACATTGATCGTCACGTTCTGGGCGTAGGTGTTATTGTTATTTCTGGCCCGGATAAGGATCGTCGTTTCGTCGGAATTCGTGGGATTCGCAACCTCGACCGAAGTTGAACCAACCGGGAGAATATCTATGCTCGACAGCGCAATTTCCTGGCCCGGAAGCGGATTAAACGTCACTGTGACCGAACTCGAAAGCACGCCGTCGACTTCGGCCTGGACGGACACGTCGCCAGGACCGGTGCCGTCGAGCCTGGTCTCAGCCTTGCCACCGACCGTATCGACATCGGCAGCGGTAAAGACCCCTACCGAATTGTTATTGAGGGTGAAATTTACCGAAGTGCCGTCGGTAACAGGCTTCGTCTTCGCCTCATCGAGCCAGCCCGTCGCAGTCAGCGTTATACTGTCGCCGACGTCCGCAGAATTGCCCGAAGCCGTGAGTTCGACGATAAGCACGCCGCTATCGGTCGCGCCGCCGCCTCCTCCCCCACCGCCGCCGGTGTCATCTGTGGTGGCGCGACGGGTGGGTTCGGTTATCTCATCGCTCGAACATGCGCCTACCGCAAAAGCGGTAAGCAGAACCAGACTCAGTGTACGAAGTGCTTTCATGACTGGCGCTCCCCAAATTTAGGACTCGGGATTACCCTACCCCGGCCCGGGACGAAATACAAATGCCCTGCCCTGCCGCGGCTCAGCCGCCGCAGGTATCGAAGTCAGACAACGTGAGGGTCACCGCTCCCGTCGTCTGGAGCTCGACGCCGAACTCGTCGACGGCGTTGAAGGTGTAGCGCACCTCGTACCGATAGGCATTGCGGTTCGCCGGCGCGATGTCGGCCCATTTGTCCATGAACTGAAGCTTGGTCGACAGCGGTACCAGTTCGAGCCCGCCGATGGCCGCCGTACCGCCGCCTGGAATGCGGAAGGTCGAAGGCATCTGCAGCTCGAGCGGGCTGAGCGAGGGGCCGTTCGAGAGCGGGACATACTCCACCGTGTAATCCGTAAGGATCACGTACGGCGGCTCGTCCTGCGGGGTGGCGCCCAGTTCCGTAAAGCGCTGGTTGAAGAACGAGACCTGCGCGGTGTCCTTGATGAACGTCTCGAAGGTGGGGCCGGCCGGATCGCAGACCGACTGCACCATGTCGACGTCAGAGTTTTCAACCTCGATCGACTCAATCCCGAAGATACCGCCGTGGGCCTGGCTGTTCGTCGGCACGTCGCCGCAGGCGGTCATCAGGGTCAACAGGGCGATGGCGCCCGAAGTAAGTTTCGACTTCATGGTATGCCTCATCAGTACGAAGCCTTGGCCGCTTCTTTGCGGGTGATGATTCGCGGCGTGATAAACACGAGCAGTTCAGAACGCGTGTCTTCGACCGTCGTCTTCTTGAAGAACCAGCCCAGAACGGGGATCTTGCTGAAGAACGGCACCCCACGTTCAGACTCGCTCTTCGAAACCTGGAAGATACCGCCGATGACCGTCGTCTCGCCGTCCTTGACGAGCACCTCGGTGGTGGCTTCCTTCTTCGAAATCGAAGGGGCGCCGCCGGCGCTTCGCAGTGCCGTATCGGGCGCGTTCTTTTCAGCCTTGATCTTCATGATGACCGAGCGATCGGGCGTAATCTGGGGCGTGACGGTCAGCTTGATCACGGCGTCGATGAACTGGGTCTGCGTCCCCTGGGCCGAAGTGGTTTCGAAGGGGATACTGATACCCTGCTGGATCGAGGCCTGGCTCTTGTTGAGCGTCGTCACCCGCGGGCTGCTGATGACTCGGCCCTGACCGGCGCTCTCGAGTGCGCTCAAGCGCAGGTCAAGGAGACCGGCGTTGTTGAACGAACCGAACAGGAAGCTGATCGCACCACCGGCGCCCGGACCCGCAGCGGCGGGCAGGTTGACGGCAAAATCCGGCGTATCCGACGTGCCGGCCGCTCCGAGGTTGCCACCCTGGATACCTACCGTATTGGGGAATGCCAGGCCGGTACCGGTGCCGTAGCCCGGCGCGGCCTGATAATTGCCGCCCCACTGGATACCGAGGTCGCGCGTGAAGTTGGTATTCGCTTCGACGATCTTGGCTTCGATGAGCACCTGCGGCGTCTGTGTGTCCAGGTTCTCAATCAGACGGGCCGCGTCTTCGATGTTCTGAGCGATGTCCTTGATGATCAGCACATTGGTGCGGTTGTCGACGGCCACCGATCCGCGCTTGCTGAGCACCGGCTGCACGCGGCTGGCGAGGTCCGAAGCCTCAGCGTAGTTGACCGGCACGATCTTGATGAAGAGCGGGTCGAGCTCCTGCTGAGCCTGAAGGCTCTTGAGGCGCTGCTCTTCTTCTGCCGCGAGTTTACTCGCCGGTGCGATGCGCACGACGTTGCCGACGCGCACCATCCCCAGCCCCTGACTGTCAAGCACGACATCGAGCGCCTGATCCCACGGAACGTTGATCAGGCGAATCGTCATCGTACCGCTGACGTCCTGGGCGGTGATGATGTTGAGATTGCTCACTTCGGCAATCAGGCGAAGAATGTCGCGCAGATCGGCGTTCTGAAAGTCGAGGCTGATACGTCGCCCGACATACCGCTTACGCGACCGGTCTTCGGTGAGATTCGACCGGTTCTGCGCCTGCGGCGCTTCGCGGGCGATGGTCTTCATCTCGCGCTGTGCTCCCGGCGCCTGGGCTGCGGGAGCCGGGGCGGGGGCAGGAGCCTGCATGACGACCTTGGGGGCCTCGACGACTGCCTGTTCACCGAGTTCGAGGCGAAGGCCGTTGTCGACCTTCGTCAGGTTGTACTTCGGCAGGTCGGCGCCCTGGACGTCGAGTACCAGGCGCACGCGATCAGGCTGCTGCCCGACGCGCAGGTTCGTCACGCCGGCGGCATTGACGGGAACTTCCTTGGCCGAAAACAGATTGCCTGTATCCCAGATATCGATCACCAGCCGGGTGGGCTGCTCGAGCTTGAAGGCGTTGTACGCGCCGATTGCGCCGTCGGTCACGACGTTCACGACAGTCTTGCCCTGATCGGTTCCCACCTTGATGTCCAGGATCTTGGCGGCCTTGGGGGCCTCTTCCGGCTGCGCGACGATGGGCGCGGGAACGGTCTCGACCGGCGCCGGCAGTGCGGGCTCTTCAAAGGCGGGCGCAATGGGTTCCGGCGCTTCGGCGGGAAGCTCTTCGATGAATATCTCTTCCTGCGGTGCCGGTTCGGGTGCACCTTCGAGGGCCTGACGCGCCAGGGCGGCGCCCTCGTCCTCTTCGATCATTTCGAGCGTCTGCACCGGTTCGCCCGGAGCCGGTTCAGCCACGAAAGGGGCGGGCTCTTCCAGGGCCTGCGGCTCTTCGACGAGCGGCGGCGGTTCGGCCGGGAACTCTTCGAGCGGCGCCGGCTCGGTCAGCGGTGCGGGTTCAGCCGGAAATTCTTCAAGCGGTGCAGGCTCGGCCAGCGGCGCAGGCTCCGCCGGAACCTCCTCCAACGGAGCAGGCTCCGCCGGAATCTCTTCGAACGGTGCCGGCTCGGTCAGCGGTGCCGGTTCGGCCGGGACCTCTTCAAATGGAGCCGGCTCGGCCGGGGCCTCTTCGAGCGGCGCCGGCTCGGCCAGCGGTGCAGGCTCGGCCGGGACCTCTTCGATCGGCGCAGGCTCGTCGAGCGGAGCGGGTTCGTCGACCGGCGGCAGTTCCTCGAGCGGTTCCGCTTCGGGAAGCGGCTCATCGAGCAGAATCTCTTCGCTGGCGTCGGGCGGTAGCGGCTCGAGCGGCACGTCGAGGTCGCCCTCGAGCAACTCTTCGGGGGCCGGCTGCAGCTCGGTCGTCTGCGTCAGGATCTTACCGCTCTTGGTGCGCACCTTGCGGACGACCTTGCGGTATTTCGGAATTTCGAGAATGAGCCGGTTATCCCGGACGGCCGAGGCATACTGCGCGTGCTTGGGCAGCGTAAGCTCGACGCGGGCCACGGCATTGTCGCCGGTACCGAACTGCCGGGTGCTCAGCGAGCGCACCATCGCGTTCTTGTCGTTCATCTTCTTGCCCGACGCCTTGACCTGCGTGCGCGCAAGATCGACCACGATGCGGTGGGGACCCGAGAGCTTGAAAACGGTGTACGTAGGCTGCTGGAGCCCTTCGATGACGACGACGGTGCGGTCCCGGTAGTCGCGGACCTTGACCGATTGGACGCGATTCAGGGAATCCCT
>JAWLHK010000017.1:0-92474 GCA_041690355.1 bacterium
TCGTCGACGTCTTCGGCGGCGTGGGTAATTTCGGGCTGCCCCTCGCCCGGCGGGGGAAAAAGGTGCTCGGCCTCGAGGGGAGCGCCGCCGCCGTCGCCGACGCCCGGGAGAATGCGCGCGCGCTCGCCCTGCAGGCGCGCTGGGAACGCGCCGACGAGGGGGCGATGGTCGAAGCCTGGCGGCGCGCGGGATGGCCGCCCGAGAGCGAGCTTCTGCTCGATCCTCCACGGGGCGGCGCCCGCCGGTTTCTGCAATCCCTCGGGCGGCTCAAGCGTCTACCCGCAGCCGTGATCTACGTGAGCTGCGAGCCATCGACGCTCGCGCGCGACGCCCGCGCCCTGGGCGCCCTCGGCTATACGCCCGATTCGGCCCGCGCCTTCGACATGTTCCCCCAGACCCATCACGTCGAGACGGTCGTCCGCTTCGTGCGGTCGGCGTAGGACCCGCCGGACGTTTCGTGAAGCACGCGCGCCGCGGGGCGAGGCGGCTGTGATTGACAGCCTGCAAGGAGATTGGGGAGAATATAGGGCCAAAATGACCCGCTATTTTCTCGCTTTGCTCGGTTTGCTCTCCCTGGTTCCGTCGAGCGTTGCGGCTTCGCAGTATGAGGCCACGCTGCTGGAGGAACGCAGCCTCCGTTACGAAAACGGTTTCGGGCTGCTCCAGGACGACTTCGACGCCTTTTACAGCGCGCGGCTGCTGCCCGATCTGGGCGGCCGGCGCTTTCTGACGCACTACGCGGGCCTTTACGGCGACGGGTCGGTGCTTCTCGGCTATGGCTCGGGGGCGACCGACGCCCTGTCCTGGTCGCTGCTGGCCGGCGGGATGGCGTCTTCGAGCGCCGATCTTACCGCGCGCAATGACATCCAGTCTCTCGACGGCAATGCGGGCCTTATCCGCCGGTCGCTCGGGTCGCTTGACGTCGGGAGCATTCCGGCCGACAGCGCCGACGCGCGCGCGAGCCTCGGTCTCGGTCGTCGGCTGGGACGCACCATGCTCGGCCTTTCGCTATCGGCCGTCTGGCGGTCAGAGGGGGCCGATCGAGTGGCCAACCCCCCGTCGCTGTTCAGTTTCGAGGCGCCGCGCGGCGTCCCCGAACAGGAAACCCGGCGGATCGACGCCATCGACGGGAACGCGCAGCTGTCGCAGGCCGAACGCCTGGTCGACCCGCGCACCGAGACAGAGCGGTTGCGCCTCGGCGCGACACTTTCTTACGGAAGCGTCGCGCCCGAAGACGGCTGGGGTTGGAGTCTCGACCTGCTCGGCGGCTGGGAGAGCCTCTCGGATGAGCGTACGGTTTCGGCACGGACCGCAGGCGCCGAGAACGGAATGTCGCTGATCGAGACCTACGAAAGCGACGCACGGGTCGAAGGCTCGTCACCGTTCGCCGGCGCCGCGCTGACCTTCGTGCGCAACGCCGGCAGCCCGTACTGGATCGACATCGGCGGCGAGGCGGTTTTCGGCGCGCCCGTCGACGGCCGCTACGGCGAGACGCGGGGCCGGACGGTCACGGCGATTGAAGCCGGCGGCCTCTCGCGCGCGTTCGAGCGAACCGAGACCCGCCTTGACAGTCAGTCGGCGACGCTCGGCCGCCGCTACCGGGGCACGGCCGGTTTCAGGCGCTTTCACGCCGTCGACCCCCTGTTCGACTTCGGATGGGCCGTGCGCGCCAACTGGTTTTCAGCCGGCGACGAGGCCCGCTACGTCTCTGCCTTTCGCGTCGAGGAATCGTTCGATGAAGACGGCGACGGGCGCGTGGGGGGCGACGAGATGCGTTCGCTCGCCATCGGCCAGAGCGAATCGAGTTACACGCTGGATTACCGGGAATGGTCGATCGACGTGCCGCTCGTGTTCGTCCTTCGCGACCGGGTCGATTCGCCGCTGGAGTGGCGCCTGGGTTCGCAGTTCCGCTACGTCAACGCAAGTCTCGACGAGGCCCAGCGGCTCGATCGCCTGACCGTCCCCTCGGGCTCGCGTTTCGAAGGTGACGCGGCGACCCCCATCCGCTACGCCGACATGACGTTGCCTGCCGGCGCGGCCCGGCTTGCCGATCGTTCGGAACTCAGCGTCGACCTGCGGGCCGGTGTCGGGTACTGGATCACCGGCGCCGTGAAAGTCGATCTTCTGTTTTCCTTTGTCCCCGAACCCGGCCGCTTCGTCGACCTCGAGAGCCCCGACTTCGGCTTGACCGCCCTGGTTGCCTTCTGATGAGCCTGCGCAGCGCGACATGGATGGCGGTGGTCCTGGCGGCGCTCGGGTCGGGTGCCTGCAGCGGCGACGCACGCCTGCCCGTACCGCCGGGCGGCACGGTGCTTTCGGGCGAGCGGGAGGGCCTGGTCTCGGTCGTCGACCTGCGGCGCGACGATGCCTGCCCCGGCACGCGCGTCACGTTTACGATGCGCTTTTCGCGCCCCATGCGCCGGGGGCCGGTGGAGGGGTCGCTTTTTGCGGCCCAGATCGTTGGCGACGCCCTGGGCGGCCGCATTCCGCTCAGCGAGAGCCGGGTCGCGCCCGTGCCCGAAGTGAGCCGGTGGGAGGACGGCAACCGGCAGTATGTGTTTTCCCTCGATCTCGAGGATGACCGCCAGTACGTCATTGTCCTTCCCGCCTCGGTCACCGATCAGACCGGAAAAGCCCTCGACGGGCGGGTGGGCTCCGATACCGACGGTGACGGCGTACGCGACCTCGCCGACGACGCGGGTCAGATGGCGCGCGCCGACGACGATTACGTCGTGCTCCCGGCCGACTTTCACTCCCTTCCGTTTTTTGCCTGCACAGACGACCGGGCACCCTCGGTGTGGATCGTGCCCCTGAACCATTCGCGGCCGCGCGTGCTGGCGTTCGAAGGTCTGCTTGCCGATCGGTTCGATCCGCCGCGCTATCTTCCGGACAACGGTTTGTTTCCCTTCGCCGTAGAAGACGGGGCTTACGTGGTCGAAGAACCCATGCCCACGACGGGGGTGCTGCGCCTGCGGATTGCTTCGCCGAATACCGGGCCGACGCTCGGGTTTGCGCATCGTCCGGCTCCGTCGGCGCACGGCCCGATTCCGCTGCTGCCGTCGACCCTCGGCCTCGCCGTCGCCGACAACAACGGCTCGAGCCTCGAGCCGCGGGTCTATCTGGACAATCGGCTTCAAGTGCCGTCGCCGCTGGTGGGGACCATCGACAGCGTTTCTGAAACGGGGTTCGGCTCGCCGGCGCTCGCCGGCATCCCCGATGGCGCGCTGGCCGGTTCGAACGTGGTTTTTCGCTCGCCGGCGGGCTACGTGTATTCGTTCGCCGTGACCGGCAACGTGGCCAGCCCGCCGCGGCTCTGGATTGACCCGCTGTACTGGAGCGACGAGCACGTCATCGTGCGGACCGAGAATCAGGATGCGCTGTTTTTTCCGGGCGGCGCCTTCCGCGCCAACGAAATCGCCGGTTTCCGGGTGCTTTCGGAGAACCCGGTCGACCCGCCGCTGGTCGCCCAGAGCAACGGCGCGAAGGAGGTGCCGGTCGTCGGCGGCCGCTTCAGCATCGCCTGCGCGAAAGCGCGCGCCACGAGCGGAGGCTGCCGATACGACGTGCTCGCCGACCTGACGACGCTCGAGCTGCAGGGGCTCGCATTCGAGATCGCGCCGGACTACCTCTACGTGAAGACCGACGGGCTTCTGAACCAGCAGATCTACGAGCTGCAGCTGAACCCGGAGCCCGAGGCGATGACCGACTGGATGGGCTCGCCGTTCGTCGACGGCAGGGCCGACGGAAACGAGCGACTCGCCGAGCCCGAAGATACCTGGGCGGTGCGGTTTCCGACCGGCGACTTCCGCACGATGCCCATCCCGCCTTCGCTGCAGATCAATGACGGCCGGTGGTACAGCCCGTTTCCCGAGGGGTCACAGCCGGGCGCCACGGTGTCCTTCGGCAGCTTCGGCCCCTACACGTATCTCGCCAACGGCATGCTGGGGCGCTACGTCGCGGCGTGCGACGGCAGCCGTGCCGTTCCGACGCTGACCGAGCTGGCGATGACGTTCGTGACGCCGAACGGAAAACCGCAGCAGATCGGGCCCGATGACCTGCTCACGACGGGCATCGTCTCTGCGGAAACGATTGTCGGCTATCGACTCGCCGAGGGCGCTCCGATCGGAATCGGTCTGCAGGTCACGGCCGTCACGGTGCAGACCGACGTCTATCAAGGCGGGATGCTCATCGAGCGGCATCCCGCGACCTTGGCGCGCATCATCCCGCCCGACTCGGGCGCACAGCGGCGGCTCGCGGGGACCGATGGACTGTGCGGCACAGCCGACGACCACACCGTTACAGGCACCCGCCCCTGGACGGCCGGCGATCGGATTCTCCTCTCGCACCTCATCAGCCATCCGCGCGGCGACCGCAACACGCTCGACGGCAACTTCGACGGCATCGCCTCGCCGGGTACCCTCGATGACGTCATCTTCGTCTACGAACCGGCTGCGCCCGAGATTTTCCGCCGCGGAACCCGCTGAACGCTCCGCCCGCCGGGGCCCATCGTAGCTTGCGTGCAGTCCCTTCGGATCGCTAGCATGGCTTGCGTATGGAAGTTTTTCGCGGTCCTCTCGGCGTCTACCCCATTGCCCGTGACGGGCGTCCGGCCTTTCGGCCCCGGCGGGGTTACCGGCTCACCATTTTCCGCGACAGCGGCTCGCCCTGCTTCTTCGAGATCCTGCTGCCGGTGCTCGAAATTTTTGATGTTTTCCGCAGTCTGAGCGATCTGCTTCCCGAGATGGTGTATCCCATTCTCGAGCGCCCGCCGGAACCGGAAGAAGATCTGCCTCCGTGGCCGCACGGCCGCTTCGCGTCGCTGGGCAGCTACATGCCTCGCCGCCTCGTGCTGCCGCGTTTTCTCGAGCACGCCTTTCAGATTCAGAATGACGGGATGCTGGGGGCGGGCATGGCCGGCCGTACCGATGAGGACGCCTTTCGTGAGGTCTTTCTCGACGAGCACAAAACGCTCCGGTTCATCACCGAATCGCCCGACGAAGTTCACAGACTGCTCGACGAACACGGCGTCCCCTACGACGAGGACCTCGTGCTCGTCTCCGAACGTCCCCACGCGCATAAATCGCTGGTGGCGCTCGACGAGCTTCGCGACCTGTTCGCCGAGCCCGAGCTCGCCTACGACAGCATCTTCAACCGCATCGCCCGCGAACTCGGCCTGCCGCGCCGATACCCCTGAGCGCGGCCGTCGGCTACAATGGTCCCCATGTTGCGCGTGCAGGATTTCGTTTGCCCGCAGTGCCAGGCTGAACTCCGCGACGACGGCGCTTCGCTCGCCTGTACGGCCTGCGCCGCCGTCTACCCCGTACGTTACGGAATTCCGGACTTCAGGCCGGGCAGCGATCTCTCCATCTACTACGATGACGCCGCCGAGGCCGCCGAGCTGGCCGCGCGGGCCGAGTCGCTCGATTACGAGGCGCTCGAGACGCTGGCGTTCGGAAAGGCCGACACCTTTCAGCGCGCTTATCGCCGCGCGGCCGAAGCGCGGGGCGAAGACAACTGGGCCGAGGCCGAGCGACTGGCGGGCGGCGCCCCCACACCCGCCCTCGGGAGCGCGCTCGACATCGGCTGCGGCCCGGGGGGCAATCTCGTTACCCTGGCCCGGCGCTTCGATCACGCCTACGGCGTCGACGTGAACTTCAAACTGCTCATCCTGGCCCGCAAGCGCCTGATGGACCGCGGGCTCGCCGACAAGGCGACGGTCATCGCGGCCAGCGCCGTGCAGCTCCCCTTTCGCACCGGACGCTTCGACTTCGTGACCGCCATGAACGTCATCGAGCACGTCGAGGATCAGCGCGGCATGGTCGCCGACGTGCATCGCGTGCTCGCCCGGGGCGGGCGGTTCTTCTTTGATTCTCCCAACCGCTTCACGCTGCTCCCCGAGCCGCACGTCAAGATCTGGGGCGTCGGTTTCGTCCCGCGGGCCTGGGCCGACGGCTACGTGAAGTGGATGGGGGGGTCGGGATATCAGGGCAAGCGCCTGCTTTCGCTCGTGGAGATGCGCCGCATGATGCGCCGCCATTACGGCAAGGGCTACGTGGTCGGCATCCCGTCGTTCGAGGAGCGCACTTACTTTCCGGAGGGGAAGTTGAAGAAGCTCGCGCGGCAGGCCTACAACGGCGCGTTCCGCAGGACTCCGCTCGTGCGCACCGCGCTTTTTCCCTTCGTCCCGACCTACCACGTGCTCGCGACCAAGCCGGGGGACCCGGTCCCTTCCTGAGCGCGTCAGCGCTCGTGAAGGACGACGCGCTGGGAGCGGAGTTCCCGGAAAAAACGGTCGGGGTCGAGCACCTGCGCCGGCGCAAGCACGCCCCCGGGGCCCTTGTACTCCAGCAGACGCGCGGCCGTGTAGGCCTGAATCCAGGCCGTGATGCCGTAGATGTCGCGGCCGGTGACCACCGCCTGCGCCCGCCGCGCGCCGCGCCGCACGCGCACCGATATGGTGTAGGTAGTCTCCTGCCGGTGCTCTTCGCCCGGGCCCGACCGGCGCCGCGAGAGGCGCTTTTCGATCATGGGTTCGAATTGCCTGGCAAGCGGCGCGAGTACCGGCGCGAGTGACATGATGGCCGGCGCGGCGACGGAGGGAACGGCCATGAAAGTCTTTACCGCGGGGGTCTTCACGTGGAGGGGGATGGTCGCCAGCTCGCCCGAAGGAAAGGTGACGGCGGTCATCCGCCGGCCCAGCATGGGGATGGGAATCAGGCGCAGATCGCGCGCAAACCGCTCGGGCATCCATCGGCCGTTGCGATAGGCCAGGCCGCCCTGCATGGTGACGCCGAGCGCCGAACGCATGGTTCCGACGGAGGTACGGAGGTTCTCGAGCGCATACAGAACCTCGACTTCGTCGGCGGGCATCTCATCGGCGAGAAGCGACGCGGCGCAGTCGGCCAGGGCCACCTCGTAGGCCGCGGCCGGAACCACGGCCACGCCGGCGCGCCGCGCAGACGAATCGTAACGTTCGTGGATGCGCAGCATGAAAGGCGCCTCGCCGGTCGTGTCGGCGTAGTGAACGCCGGCCTCGATGGCGGCGGCGACCATGGGCTCGCCGAAGAGTTCGAAAGGCCCCGCGCAGTTGAGCACGACGCGCCGCCCCCGCAGGGCCTCGAGGAGGGAATCGGGCCGCTCGAGGTCGGCGACCGCGACCGTCGGCCGCCAGGGAAGCCGGCGCGCCAGATCATCGAGTTTGCGCCGGTCTCTGCCGGCGATCGTAAAGGGGAGGCCGCGGTGGCAGAGGGCTCCGGCCACCAGTTGACCGGTATACCCCGTTGCGCCGTAGAGAAGGATCGGTTCAGGCATGACCAGATGACGTCGAAGGTGAAAGTGGTGATCATACCACCGACGGACCCGGCCGGCGGCAAATTCTACCCTTCCAATCCGGTCAGCGCGATGCCGCGGCGGGCACCAGTCCGGCGGGGCGGGCGTCCTGCAGGCGGGCAGCTTCGCCGAACCAGCGGTCGCGCTCGGTCTTGAACTGCGTCAGGTACTTGCGGGGAACCGGATCGCCGGCCGGCAGCTTCACGCTCGCCGGGTTCACCGCACGGCCGTTGACCTTCATGCCGAAGTGCAGATGCGGCCCCGTCGAGCGGCCCGTCGTGCCGACCTTGCCGATGACCTGTTTCTGGCGCACGCGGGCACCGCGCTTGATGCCGGGGGCGATGCGCGACAGGTGGCTGTAGCTGGTCTCGTAGCCGTTGCGGTGCTTGATCTTGACCGCCTTGCCCGACGGCCCCATCCAGCCGGCGGCAATGACCACGCCGTCGGCGACCGACCAGATCGGCGTTCCGGTGGGGGCCGCATAGTCGACGCCGAGGTGCGGCTTGCGCTTCTTGAGCACCGGGTGAAAGCGGCTGTAGGTGAACCCCGAGGTGATCGCCGAAAAGCGCAGGGGCGTCTTGAGAAATGCCCGCCGGAGGCTGCGGCCCTCTTCGTCGAAGTATCCCGAAAATCCGTCGGGGGCCTCGAAGTAGGTGGCGGTCATCATCTCGCCGGCATTCTCGTAGGACGCCGTATAGATGCGCCCGTATCCGCGGAAGACATCTTTGTCGTAGAGCTTCTCGACCACCATCGTAAAGCGATCTCCCTTGCGCGTGGCCACCGAGAAGTCGACGGCCCAGGCGAAGATCTCGACGAAGGTCATGATGAGCTCGGCCTGCTCGCCGGCTGCCGCGACCGCTTCGAACAGCGTGCTTTCGACGACGCCGTTCACGAAGGCGAGCCGCCGTTCGAACTCCCGCTCGCGCCGCAGCGGCGTCCACTTGCCGTCGCTGACGAGAATCGAGTAGATCTCGCTGAAGCCGCGCTCATAGTTGAATTCGAGCAGCTCGCCGCCATCGGTCATGAGAATTTCGAAGCGATCCTGCGGCCGGATGCGGCGGTAATCCAACGTTCCGCGCAGGGTGCGGATGATGCGGCTGACGGTGTCTGCGGGTACGCCGGCCGAGTCGAGAGCGGTGCCGAAGGTATCGCCGGAATTGACCGTGCCGCTCAGGCGCAGAAAAGGCTCGGGCGGTCCCCAGAGCTCAGGCTGCTCGGGTTCGAGTTCGGGCGATTCGTGGGCGGCGAGCTCCTCGTCGCCCACCGCGTCATCGGCCAGCGGCTCCATGTCTTCGGGGGGGAGCGTTTCGGGCTCGTCGGTCACGGCGGCCTGAATCTCCGGCCCGGTGGCCGTATCAGGGGCGTCTTCGCCGGTGTTGCGGCTGAGTGAGACGATGACGACGATCGAGGCGACGGCGGCCAGAAGGCCGAGTACGAGCACGGCCAGACGCCGGCGGGCCCGCTGCCTGCGCAGTTCCTGCTGGGGACGGAGGTACGAAGGGGTGCGCCGGTTCACGGAAGCCTCGCGTAGCCGGCGTCGGACTGCAAATCGATCGGGACGTCGAACATCAGGCGTCCTTCGAGGCGCCCTTCGGCATTGACGTGCGTGCGCAGGCCCGGTTCGATGGCCGGAACGAAACGCGCATTGAAGACATTGACGGCGTCATAGATGAGTCGTTTTGCCTGCCCGGCGACCAGAGTCCCGCCGACGGCCAGCACGCCGCCCGAGATGATGACCGCCCAGGAGCCGGGCTGCCGGCCGGGATCTGTCCCCTCGCGAAGACGATACCACGTACCGCCGGCAAACATGGCGGTTCCGAGCAGAGAAACCGAATTCGCCGTCGTCGCCCAGTACCGGTAGCGCCGGGCGAGCGCCTGGGCTTCGGGAACGCCGCGAAAAGCCTTTTCGAGCCCCCAGCCCGTGAACGACCAGTACTCCTGCTCGCGGCCATGCCGGAAGAGAACCGGATTGCCCCAGAGGTTGATGCTCGTCTCGATGGGCGGCGGGTGCGCCGCCACCGGCGCGGCGGTGGCGAACAGCAGGCCGGCGGCCGCCAGCAGCAGGCGCAGGCAGAACGGGTGACGGCCGACCATCATCCCATGCGCATGCGGATGATTTCCGGCGGCGGGATGAGGGAGCCGGGGATAATCTCGTACATGAAGATCATGAAGCCGAGCAGCAGCACGCTGAAGACGGCGAACCAGACGACCGCCTGCCGGTTGCCTGCGATCTCGTCATCTTGGCGGATCATCCAGGCGACTGCCGCGCCCATCGCGAAGAGAAGTGAGAGATAGATGAGAAACATCGGGCTCCCCTGCGGAACGATCTGCCGGCCGCTGCTGCCGAAGGCCAGCAGGTTGCGCGTGCTCTTGGCGAGGATCGTCACGATGAGCACCGACACGCCCGAACCGATGGCGGTCGCGCCGACGGCGAGCGTGCGCAGCGAAGACTGCGGGCGCGTGAAGGGGAGCGCCATGGCCAGAAGGGCGGGGAGCAGCGCGAGCAGAGCCGCGAAGCCTACCGTCCAGCTGCCGGTGCGCGCCGCCTCGATGAGCACGAGGGCACCGTTGCGCGTCGTGCCGAGCACGGTGACCCAGGGGACGAGCAGAAACGACAGGGCGCCGAAGAGCCCCGCCACGGCCGCCAGCCACAGCCACCCGGCGGCCAGGATCGCAGCCTGGGGCGCCACGGCCGCCGACTCGGTCCGGCCCGTCTGTATGCGCTTCTTCTTCTTCGCCATGCTGCCTCCCGGGGCCCGCAAAAGAAGTCAGGATACCCAAGCCCCTTTCTCCGTGTCAAATCGGGCGGGGAACCCCGGACGGCCGATTTTCGGTTTGACATCAGGCACTTGGGGCGAAGGGGCCCGTGCGGGAGCGCCCCCGGCCTCGTGCAGCCTACCGCTTGGTAGAGCTTGCGTAGAGTCGGGCGGTTACGGTATAAACAACACTTTCATCCGCTCGTTTACCCGCCTTGGCCAAGGAGTTGTTGCCATGCCTTTGAACAAAGCCCTCGTCGGCAAGAAGTATCCCCCGCAGGAGTATGCGGTCACGCTGGAGGCGACCGAGAAGTACGCGCGCGCCTACAACGAGAACAACCCGGCTTTCTACGGCGGCGCAGCCATCGCCCCGCCGCAGTTCGGCGTCGTCTACATCTGGATGGCCATGGGCCAGCCCATGTTCGATGTCGAGCTCCACGGCAGCGAAGAGCAGCAGGGCAAGAACCTGATGCGCCTGCTGCACGGCGAGCAGGACATGCGCTTCGGCGTTCCGGTGCGTCCGGGCGACAAGATCACGACCACCTCGTTCGTCGAGGGGATTGAAGAGAAGGAATCGGGCGACATTCTGCGCGTCGGGCTTTCGAGCGTGAACCAGAACGGCGAGAAGGTGCTCGACGCCATCGGCACCATGTTCATCCGCGGCAAGAGCAAGGGGGCCGGCGGCGGCGCCCCGGCGCCCGAGGCCGAGCGCGGCGCCCCGGACTTCACCTACTCGCAGAAGATCGACCCCGACCAGACGCATCGCTACGCCGAGGCTTCGGGCGATCACAACCCGATTCACACCGACCCGATGATGGCCCAGATGGCCGGCCTGCCCGGCATCATCGTGCACGGCCTGTGCACGATGGCCATCGCCAGCAAGGGGGTCATCGACAAGGCCGCCGGCGGCAACCCCGAGAAGCTCAAGCGCTTCAAGGTCCGCTTCTCTAAGCCGGTGCTCCCCGAAGAGACGATTACCGTCGAGGCGTGGAAGAAGGGGACGCAAGGCGGCATCACGACCTATGACTTCGTCGTGAAGAACAATGCCGGCGAAGAGGTCGTCAAGGACGGCGTTGCCGAGATCGCCGACTGATCGGGTACACTGAACGTTTTTCCGGGAACGGGCCCCCCGGCCCGTTCCCGCCGTCTCCGGAAGGGGGGTGAGGGCCACAGTTTTCCAGGATCTGACCGTCTGCATTCTGAGCGGGGCTCTCCTCGCCCTTAGCGCTCATCGGCAGCTTCGTGATGCGCCGTCGATCTTCTCGGGTCCCTACTTCCGGGAAACGGTCGCCTTCGCCTTTCTGATTTTTCTGCCGACGGGTCTCTTTTTCTACGTCCAGTGGCCCGACTGGTCCTGGCTCTACTTTGTGGATCCGGGGGCGGTGCCCGCCTGGCTCGCCGGATTCGTGTTGCTGACGTATCCCCTTGCGGTGCTGGCGGGCTTCGTCGTAACAGCGGCTTTTGCCCGCGGCGATTCGCCCCGCATCGCCTGGGCCGTCCCCGCCGGGGCTGCGGCGGGTCTCGTGATCGTGACGGCGGTGGCCTTCGATCGCTTTCTGCACGCGACCACCTACGAGCGGTATCAGATTGCCCGCGGCGGCCGTTTCGAGTTCCCCCAGATCTGGGAGAGCACGGTCTGGATCGGGGCCATGCTCGGGGCCGGCATCTTCGTCGGTGTTCCGCTCCTCTACCTGATCGCCCGCAATCTGCGACCGACCCCCTCGGCATCCCCGTCCGAATAGCCTTTTCGGCGCTCACCCGTTGCACGCGCCGGTGATCCCCGCCATGATGAGATCATGCGTCGGTGGTTGACCGTTTTCATTGCCGGCACCCTGCTCACCGCGGCCTGCGCGCCGAGGATCGCCGTCGCGCCGGAAACGCGGGCGGGCCAGGAGGCGATTCGCGTCGTGCGCGCCGGGCATGCGACCGTGTGGGTCGACGTGGCCGGTTTCCGGGTGCTCACCGATCCGCTCTTCGTCGGCTGGCTCTGGTTCTTCCCGCGCAACGAGGCGCTCGGCCTCGATCCGGCGGCGCTCCCGCCCGTCGACGCGGCCGTCATCAGCCATTCGCACATGGATCATTTCGATCCGTGGAGCCTGGCGCAGATGCCCGCCGGCGTTCCCGTCTTCTTTCCGCCCGAAAGCGCCCGTTACCACGCGTGGATCGCGCCGCGGCCGGCGGTCGAGTTCGCCTGGTGGCAGACGCGCGAGGTCGTCAACCGCGGCGGCATCGTGGCGCGCATCACCTCGGTTCCCGCCGCGCACTGGGGCGGTCGGCTCGGCTTCGACGGGGCGTGGAACGACACCTACGGCAGCTGGATCATCGAGGCAGGGGGGCGCACCGTGTATTTCGCAGGGGATACGGGCTGGGACGAGGCCTTATTCCGCGAAATTGCGCGGCGCTTCCCGCGCATCGATCTGGCGCTCATCCCCATCGGTCCGACGGGCGGGCGCGACACCACGCGGTTCAAGCGTTTTCACATCGGCCCGCCCGAGGCCATCCGGCTCGCCGGCCTGCTGCAGGCGCGCCGCTGGATTCCCATTCACTACGGTGCGTTCCGCCAGGGGCCGCTCCCCGCCGACGAGCCGCTGCACTGGCTGCGCGAGCTGATTGACGGCCGCGAAGAGGAGCTGCGCGTGACGCTTCTCGAGCCCGGGCAGGCAGTGGCCATCGACGACACGCGGGTCGCCATGACCGAGCGCGCGAGCGACCGGCCGTGACCGCCCGGCGCGCCGCGTCCTGATTCCGCCGCCGGATGAAGTTCTGCAAAAGGGCGGCGACTGCCGCGCAAACCGATTGCTGGTGAGCGAGGGGGGCCGGTTGTTATACTAAGCCCCATGCTGCCTTCGGCCGACCACACCCCTTCACGCCGCGAGTTCCTGCGCAGGAGTTTCGGGGGGAGCCTGTTGCTCGCCGCCGGCGGCCTGCTCCCCGCCGGGTGCGGCGGCTACCCCAACCGCGAAGGCGAGACGCTGCAGGTGCTCGACGTGAAGTCGGCGCGCATCGTCGACGCCATTGCCGACGCCATGATTCTCGAGACTGAGAACGCGCCGCTCCCCCGCCCGAGCCGTCTCGGGATCGCCGCGCGGGTCGACGGCATGCTGGCCGGCATTCACCCGGCCATCCAGGATCAGACCGTGCTCCTCTTTCGCGTGTTCGAACACGCCACGCTGCCGTTCGGCCTGCGGGCTTCGCGGTTCACGAAACTGCCGCATGCAGAACAGCGTGCGTATCTTCTCGGCTGGGCCGACTCGCGCCTCGAGTTCCGCCGCATGGCCTTTCAGGCCCTGAAGATGTTCGTTTACGCCACCTACTACACGTTCGATGAGACCTGGGCGCACGTGGGCTACGACGGCCCGTGGGTGGGCCGCTTCGAGATTCCCCCGTTCGCACCGCCTCTCGACGGAAGCACAGATCATGAACGCTGACAGCCCCATGACCCCACCGCAGAGCGCCCCCACCGGCGGCGTCATTGAGACGCAGGCGGTGATCGTGGGCAGCGGCGCGGCGGGGGCCGTGCTCGCCAAAGAACTGGCCGAAGCGGGGATCGACGTCGTCGTGCTCGAAGCGGGAGCCTGGCATGTGCCCGAGCGCGACTTCAACCAGCGCGAAGAGACCATGCTCGGGCGCCTCTTCTACGATCAGGGCGCACGCACGACCACCGACCTCGGCGTTACGATCATGCACGGCCGCGGCGTCGGGGGGAGCACCGTGCACAACATCAGCCTCTGCATGGCCCCGGTGGCCGGCATCCTCGATCGCTGGGCCGAAGAGTACGGCCTGATGGGGATGCGCGCGCCCGATCTGGAGCCGGCGGTGCGGCGCGTCTGGGACCATCTGGGGATCAATCCGATTGCGCCCGAGCACATCAACGCGAACAACCGCATGGTGCAGCAGGGGGCCGAGCGCCTGGGCTGGCGGGGCTTCATTCCGCACCACAACCGGGTCGACTGCCTGCAGACCGGGTTCTGCATCCTGGGCTGCACGTACAACCGCAAGCAGAGCATGCTCATCACCTACGTGCCGCGGGCGCAGCGGGCGGGGGCGCGCATCTACCCGCACGCGCGGGCGGCCCGGGTGCTGGTCGAGGGCGATCGGGCCGTCGGCGTCGAGGTCGAAGCGCTCGATCCGCAGACCGGCACCGTGCGCAACACGTTCACGGTGCGGGCCAGGAGCGTCATTCTCTCGGCCGGGGCGCTGCTCTCGCCGGCGCTGCTGCTGAAGAGCGGCCTGGCGAATTCCTCCGGCCTGCTCGGCAAGCGCCTCCATCTGCACCCCAGCGTCGTCGTCGGGGGCATCTTCGACGAACGCATCGAAGGCTGGCGCGGCGTGCCGCAGACCTACATCGTCGACGAGTTCGCGCACTTCTACCGCAACGGCCACGACGGCTACCTGATCATTCCCGTCTTCGCCCACCCGGGTACGGCGGCGGTCATGAGCCCGGCCACGGGCGCCGCCCACGCCTCGGTCATGGCCAGATATCCCTATCTCTCGGCGGCGGCCCCGATGGTGCACGACGAGACGCACGGCACCCTCGACGTCCTGCGCGACGGCCGGCTCGAAGTCCGCTACTGGCCCAACGAGGGCGATCAGCGCTGGCTCATCGACGGCATCCGCCGCACCGCCGAGCTCTACTTCGCCGCCGGCGCCCGGGAGGTCATGCTCCCCTACGGCGAGGGGGTCCTGATCCGCTCGCCGCGCGAGCTCGATGTGGTCGAACGCCGGGGTATCCGCAAGTACGACGTCGCCGTGGCCAGCGTGCATCCGCAGGGTTCGGCGCCGATGTCGGCCGACCCGAAGCAGGGGATCGTCGACGTCCACTGCGAAACGCACGATGTGCGCAATCTCTTTGTCTGCGATGCGAGCGTGTTCCCGACCAGCCTCGGGACGCCGCCGATGGTGCCGACGGCGGCCGTCGCCGCGCACACCGCGGCCTGGATGGTGGGCGAACGCCGGAGGTTGTTCGAATGAGCGGAACGGAAAAGAAGCTCACGCGCCGGCGCCTGCTGGCCTACGGGGGCGCGGGGCTCGCGACCGTGGCCGCGTCGGGGGCCGGGGGCGCCTTCTACGTGCAGTCGCGTGTGAACAGCATCGTCCGGTTCGAGCCGGCCCGCGTGCGCGCGCAGTACCGCGAGATGCCGCATCCCCTCCTCGATCGCTTTCCGGGGCTGCGGGGCAAACTTCCCTGGATGCCGCTGGGAACGTTTCCGACGCCGGTGGAACTGCTGGTGACGAGCCCCGGGGATGGAAAGAAGCAGACTCGGCTCTACGCGAAGCGCGACGATCTGAGTTCGCCCCTCTACGGGGGAAACAAGGTGCGCAAGCTCGAGCACGTGCTCGCCGAGGCGCAGCTGCTCGGTGCCCGTTCGCTGCTCACGGTGGGCGGGCTCGGCTCGAATCAATGCCTGGCCACGGCCATTCACGGCGCCCGGCTGGGGATGAAGACCGACCTGTGCCTCTTCGATCAGCCGATCACCGAGCACGTGCGACAGAATCTGCTGGGCGACGCGGCCGCGGGCGCGAGATTCGTCTACGCGGGGAGCTACGTGGGCACGGCCGTGGCGGGCATCCGGCGCTACCTTGCGCGCCGCGGCGAAGACGTCAGACCCTATTACATCCCCCCCGGCGCGACCAGTCCGCTGGGCGACATCGGCTACGTCTCGGCAGCCTTCGAGCTGGCCGAGCAGGTGCGCTCGGGGGCGCTCTCCGAGCCCGACACCCTCTTTGTCCCGGCCGGCAGCTGCGGTACGGCGGCCGGCCTGATCCTGGGGCTCAAACTGGCGGGTCTGCGCACGCGCGTGATGGCCGTGCGGGTCAGCGAGCCGATCGTGGTGCACGCTCCGCGCATCCGCTCGCTTGCGCTGCAGACGCTCGAGGCGCTCCGGGACCTCGATCCCGCCGTGCCCGCCGTCGAGATTTCAACCGACGACTTCACGGTCGTGACCGAATATCTGGGCGACGGCTACGGGGCGCCGACCGAGGCCGCGCGCGACGCAGTGACGTGGGCCGCACCGCTGTTTCCGCAGGAAACCACGTATACCGGCAAGACGCTGGCGGCCTGCCTCGATCATGTGCGCGGCAAAACGGCGCGGGGCACGACGGTGCTGTTCTGGAATACGCTCAACTCTGCGCCGGTCGCCACGGCGAGCCCGGCCGCGCTGCCGCCGGAGCTCCGCTTCGTGTTCGCTCCAGGCTGACCCGCGCGCCGCCCCGGTTCCCGGACGGCCTCTCCGACGGCCTCAGTGACCGACGAAGGCTTCGAGTACCGCTCCGACCACGGCCAGCGCCCAGCAGGCAGCCGCGGTCAGGATGACGACTTTGGGAAAGTGGGAGGGCTTGACGGTCAGGTGCTCGGCGTTCTGTTCACTCATGGATCTGCTCTTCGAGACGGGTAATCAGCTGCGGCGCACCCGAGAGGATACGATGCACCGGGCACTTTTCGGCGATGTCGATCAGCCGCTTCTTCTGCTCGGCGTCGAGGGGGCCGTACAGTTCCACGGTCCGCTCGATGCGATCGGGATTTCCGGGGGTGCGCCGGGTGAGCGTCAGGTTGACCGCGATTTTTTCGAGCGGCCACTCCTTGCGCTGGGCGTACATGCTGACGGTCATGGCCGTGCAGCTGCCGTAGGCGGCCAGCAGCGCCTCTTCGGGCGACGGGGCTTCATCCTGGCCGCCGATCCCCGGCAGCACGTCGTGCAGGACTTCGTGCGGCCCCACCGTGGCCCGCGTGGTCCAGTGCGAAGCTGCGTCCAGTTCGACGCGTGCGGAACGATCGGTTGCCATCGCAACATTGTACCTTGGGCGGCCGGCGGCGTCACGTGGAACCAGGTGTGGGGTGGCATACCGTTACGTGCCTGAGTATACTTAAGTTTTTTCCTGCGGAACCCTTTCCGGGCCGCGGGCCGAAACCGGTTTCCACTCAGGGGTTGGTTCCTCATGCTCGACATCATGCGCCGCTTTCGTTCCAGTGCCACCGCGATGTTCATCGTCTGGGCTCTGGCAGCGAGTTTCGTCATCGGATTCATCGTTCTACCGAGCGTCACCTCGGATCCCACGCAGAACGCCACCGTCGTCGCCCGGATTGACGACGAGCCGGTCTATGCCCGTGAGCTCGACGAGGCCGTCAACAACATGATCGAACGCTATCGCCGCCAGATGGGGGCGCAGTTCGACGAGAAGATGCTCGAGCAGCTGCCGATGCGGCAGATCGCCCTGCAGAACATCGTCAATCGCCGCGTCATGCTCAAGGAAGCCGATCGGGCGGGCCTGCGCGTGAGCGATCAGGCGCTGCGCGACTACATCGCGTCGCAGACGGTTTTCCAGACGAACGGCCAGTTCGACCCGCGCGCCTATGAACAGGCCATCCGCGGTGCCGGTCAGGGCCTGACCCCGGCGAAGTACGAGAAGGAACTGCGCGACTCGATGACGCTCGAGCGGCTGCAGACCATGATGGACCGTTCCATTCTCGTGACGGAGGATCAGCTCAAGGAGATCTACATCGCCGAGTCTGAGAAGGTCAATTTGGCCTACGTGGCCGTCAAGGCCGCCGACGTGCGTGACGACGTGCGCCTGAGCGAACAGGATATCACCGCCTACTACGAGGCGAACGCCGACCAGTGGTCGCTCCCCGAGCAGCGCCAGTTTCGCTTCGTCGAGATTTCGGCCCTGACCCTGGCGCCCCGGCAGAAGGTTACCGAAGAAGAAGCCAAGGCGGAGTATGAGAAGCGCAAGGCCGAGTTCAGCCAGGATGGCGAGGTGCGCGCGAGCCACATCCTCTTCAAAGTGACCGGCGACGACGCCGAGTGGGAAGCCGCCCGCGTCAAGGCCGCGGAGGCCGCCGCGAAGGCCCGGGCCGGCGCCGATTTCGCCGACCTGGCCCGTAGCCTTTCCGACGACGGTTCGGCTGCGAACGGCGGCGACCTCGGCTTCTTCGGCCGCGATCGCATGGTGAAGCCCTTCGAAGAAGCCGCCTTCGCGACCCCCAAGGGTGAGATTACCGACCCGGTGCGCACGACGTACGGCTGGCATGTCATCAAGGTGACCGATCGCCGCGAGCCCGGCGCCCAGCCGTTTGCCGAAGTGCGCGGCAAACTCGAGCGCGAACTGCGCACCCGCAAGGCGCAGGAAGAGGCCAAGAAGGTCGAAGCCGAAGTCGCGCAGCTGGTTTCCGAGGGCGCGAACGTCGAATCGATCGCGGCCAAGATCGGCCTCCCGGCGCAGACGACGCCGTTCGTGTCGGCAGACGGCACCTTCCCGGGCGTCCTGAACGGCAAGCCCCTGCTCGAGGCGGGCTTCCAGCTCGACAAGGGCAAGACCTCGGCGCTCATCGACGCCACCGTGTCCAAGGCGGTCATCGAAACCGTGGCGGTGCAGGCGCCGCGTCAGCGCACGCTGAACGAGGTGCGCAGCCAGGTGGTCGAGGCCCTGCGCGGCGAGCGCGCCGTGGCCGTGGCCGCGAGCCGCGCCGCCGAAATTCTCGAAGCCGCCCGCAAGGCCGGGTCGCTGGAGAAGGCCGCCCGCGGCTTCAAGGTGCAGGAGACCGGCCTCTTCAGCCAGCGCGAACCCGAAGCGCCGGGTATCGGCAAGGAGCGCGATCTGCTCGCGGTCGCCTTCCAGCTGAACGCGAAGAACCGTTTTCCCGACCGCATCTTCCAGGTCGGCGACGCCTATTACGTGATTTCGGCGAAGGAGCGCGTGCACACCGACCTCTCGGGCTTCGAAGGCGCGCGCGAAACGTTGCGCGAGGCGCTGCTCGAGCAGAAGCGCGAAAAGGTCTTCAGCGACTGGATGCAGGCCGCCCGCAACCGCGTCAAGGTCTGGATGGCCCCCGAAGCCGCGCCGCAGGCGGGCATCGCCCCGGGCGTGCCCGGCGGGATCGTTCCGCAGGGCCAGGGGGGCTGATCGCCGTCTTCCCGGGATTTTTTCCGAAAAAACCGCCGCGGCGTCAAGCCCGGCGGTTTTTTTCGTTCGGCCCGCGGGCACAGTCTTGTCGCCCGCCCCCTCCGGCCTCAGAATGGACCCATGGACCGCACCACGCCGGTGCGCAGGAGGAGGGTCGATCATGGCGGGTCAGCAGGAAGGGGAATTTCTTTCGGACGTGCAGGATATCCGCAGGCGGGCGCGCGAGCACATGGAGCGCGGCGCGGTCACGCCGGGTTACGGCTCCGATGTCGAGACGGTCGTGAAACTGCTCAACGAAGCGCTCGCCACCGAACTCGTCTGCACGCTTCGCTACCTGCGTCATTACCACACGGCGAGCGGCATTCACTCCAATGCGGTGCGCGCCGAATTTCTCGAACACGCCCGGCAGGAACAGCAGCACGCCGAGCAGATCGCCGAGCGCATCGTGCAGTTGAACGGCGAACCCGATTTCAACCCCGATATTCTGAGCCGGCGCAGCCATGCCGAATATGTCGAAGGGACGGATATTCTCGACATGCTGCGCGAGAATCTGGTGGCCGAGCGCGTGGCCATCGAGTCCTACGGCGAAATCATCCGCTACGTGGGGACCGGTGATCCGACCACGCGCCGCCTGATGGAGGAGATTCTCGCGACCGAGGAGGAGCACGCCGAAGACCTCATGACCCTGCTCGAAACCTATTTCGGGGGCACGCCCGAACACGAGGCGGGGGCGGTGCGCGGCGGCGACGGCGGCGCCGAATAACCGCTGTGCCTGCGCGCGGCCCGCGGGTGCCCGGCGCAACCGGTTCCGCCTTGCCCGTGCTCAGGGCGCCGCCGCTTTGCGCCTCGGCGGCGCGTGGAGCGGAAGCATGAGGAGGGCCAGCAGGGCGCCGTTCAGGAGAAAGGCCCAGGCGATGGAGAAGTGATCGGCGAGCAGCCCGGCGAGAGCCGCGCCGAGAGCGATGCCGCTGTCAAAGGCCGAGGTCGACATGGTGGTCGCCGCGCTGCGCTGATCCGCGGGGGCCGATTCGAGCGCCAGGGCCATCAGGGTCGGATGGCTCATGCCGACGCCGACCCCGAAGAAGGCGGCCGCCACGAGAAACCAGGAGAGCGACTGCGCGCGAGCGAGAATTCCCAGGGCAATCAGGGTGGCCGCCGACCCGGCCGCATTCCATCGGGCGCGCGTCCCCCGATCGAGCAGGCGGCGCGTCAGCAGGCGGGTGGCGATGATCCAGACGGCATAGAAGGAGAAGAAGGTCCAGCCGTGCGCGACACCGCGGCGTTCCATGGCGACCGGCACGAAGACGACGACTGCGCCGTAGCCGAGCGCGAAGCCGAGCAGGGCGAGGCTGGGGCGCCAGGCCGCCGGCGTCCAGAAGCCGCTCCCTTTCGCGGGCGCCGCCGACGGCCCCGGCGGAACGGCGAGAACGCCGGCCGCGCAGAGTCCGGCGCCGAGCGCGTACAGACCGTACTCGCCGGCCGTCTCGCGCAGCAGCGACCCGGCCGCGGGGGCCATCGACATGGCGACGTTCGCGCTGAGACCGAAGAGGCTGATGTACTCGGCCCGTCGCGCGGGCCCCCCCAGCTGCTCGAGGTAGAGAAAGGCGGCCGTGCTGAAGGCCGCCAGACCTGCCCCCTGCACCAGCCGGCCGGCGATCGAGGAGTAAAGGGACGGCGGGATGTAGGCGGCGAAACCGAGCCCGACGAGCAGCACGCCCATGCTGAGCATGCGGCGTGGAGAGACCCGCCCGAGCAGCCGGGCGGCGGGCCCGCGCAGCAGCACCGCTGCGGCCGTGAACGAGCCCATGACGATACCGACTTCGAGCGGGCTGGCTCCCCGCCCGTGCAGAATGACCGGCAGCGTGGGGAGCAGGATGTACCCGGCGGCGAAGAAAACGAAGGCGACGAAAAAAAACATGAGAATCTCTACATCTTAACGGCTTCCTTATTGAACGCTCAAATCAAGGGCCGCTATAATGTGGGGATATACAGTTACTGAACAGGGGCGTCCATGATCTATCTCGGGAAGAGCGAAGACCGATACCAGGCAGTGCGACAGGCACTGAACGAACTGAACCCCGTCATCCGCGGGACCATCGTGCTCAAGCCCGATCTGCCGTCCCCCGACGCGGGCGCGGGCGCCTTTACCCAGATCTCATTCGTGCGGGCCGCCGTCGACTGGATCCGCGAACACGGCAATCCCCGCCGGATCCTGATCGCCGAGGGGGCGAGCCAGGGGACGACCGAGGAGCTTTTCCAGGCGCTCGGCTATGACGACTTTGTGAAGAACCTGAAGAACGGCAAGAAAGTCGAGCTGTTCGACATCAACAGCGACAACACCTACGCCCTCGATTTCAAGGACGCCCGGGGTGAAACCCTGACGCTCCCGGTATCGCAGACGGTGCTCGACGCCGACTTCATTCTCGTCTTCAGCCTGCTCAAGACCCACGACCACGTGGCCCTCTCGGGCACGGTGCGCAGCCTCGACAGCTTCATCGTCGGGGCCGAGAACCGCGCCCGTTTTCACGGGCTGAGCGGCAAGCGCCCGCACGAAATGGACGACGGCGAACTCGGGCGCAGCGCCCGGGCCTACGCGGGTAACCTCCTGCAGCTGAACGGTCTGATCGAGCCCGATCTGGTGCTCATCGACGGCAACGGTCAGGAGGGCAACGGCCCCGTACGCGGCAATCCGAAAACGACCGACCTGGTGCTCGCAGGCGACGACGCCCTGCAGGTCGATGTCGTTGCCGCCCGCGTCATGGGCTTCTCGCCCGACGATGTTCCCTACCTGCACCTGGCTGCCGAAGACGACGAAGATCTGCTCGGGGATCAGGAAGTGCGCGGCCTCGACCCCGACGAAGTGCGCACCGACTTCACTCCGCATCGCCGGATGAAGCAGATGCAGGCCGAGCAGGGCGCCTGAAGCCCGGCGTGGCGCGGGGGCGCGCCTGGTGATAGGCTACCCGTATGCAGCCTGACACCCCGGTGCGCATCCTCGTCGCCGACGACGAACAGTCCATCCGCGAGGTCATCCGCGATTTTCTGACGCTCGAGCGCTACGAAGTCGTTGACGTCGCCGATGGCGAGCAGGCGCTCGCGCGCCTGCAGTCCGAGCCGTTCGACATCCTCTTGACCGACCTCGAGATGCCGCGGGTCAACGGTCTCGAGCTCCTCCGCCGGATCCGCAGCCTCGACCAGCGGCCGTTGCCCATCATCATGACCGGCTACGCCACCGTCGAGAATGCCGTGGAGGCCATGCGGGTCGGCGCGCATGACTACATTCTCAAGCCCTTCAAGATCGACGAGGTCGTCCACACGATCCGGATGGCGCGCGAGAAGCTCGAACTCGAACGCGAGAATCTCAGTCTGCGCCAGGCCGTCTCGGTTTACCATGTTGCCGAAGCGCTGACCCTGTCGCTGCCGGTGGAGACGATGCTCGACATCGTCATCGACCTGCTGGTGCAGGAGCTGGGGCTCGACGCGGCCGCCGTGGTTTTCGACGGCTCGCTGCGCAAACGGCGTACCCGGATCGGCGAACGCGGCGAAGATCTTCTCGCGCAGCTGGACTGGAAGCGCATGGCCGCCGAGTTCGAAGCCGGGCGCACCGTGCTCGCCGGCGGCGAAGCCGCGCAGGCGTACTTTGCCGGCATGCCGGTCGAATCGGTGGTGGCGGTTCCGCTGACGGCCCGCAAGCGGCTGGCCGGAGGGCTCATCGGGGTCTCGGTGACGCCGCGGCGCCGTTTTCAGGAGGGAGACCGCCGGCTCATGACCGTCGTGGCCACCCAGGCCGCGGCCGCCGTCGACAACGTCCACCTCTACCGCGACCTGCAGCACACGGTGACGAGCACGATCGAGGGGCTCGTCATCGCCCTCGAAGCCAAGGATGAGTATACCGCCGGCCACTCGCAGCGCGTTGCCCGGTGGGCCGAGATCATCGCCCTGCAGTCCGGTCTCGAAGGCGACGAAGTCGAACGGGTCGTCAAAGGGGCGCTCCTGCACGACATCGGAAAAATCGGCGTCGACGAAGAGGCGCTGCGCAAAGCAGGGAAGCTCACTCCCGAGGAGTTCCAGGCCTTTCAGTCCCATCCGGTCATCAGCCGGCGCATTCTCGAGCCGCTGCGCTTTCTGGGGCCCGTGGTCGATTACGTCGCGCACCACCATGAGCGCTTTGACGGGCAGGGCTACCCCGGGCGCCTGCTGGGAGACGCGATTCCGCTTGGCGCGCGCATCATTTGCCTCGCAGACTCGTTCGAGGTCATGAGCACCGATCGCGCCTACCGCAAGCGGCTTCCGCGCGAGATTGCGCTTGCCGAGCTGCGGCGCTGCGCGGGAACGCAGTTCGATCCGCGTCTGGTCGAGGTCTTCCTGCGCTACCTGGAAGGGTTTTCCACCTTCCGCGAGGCCATGGAGAACGAATCGGTCGGGCGCCCGGATGCGCTTATCGCCGATGTGCTCGGCTGACCGACGCTGCCCGCCGGACACCCGCCAACCACCAGTCGGCCGAGGGAAGTTCCCCCGAAGCCAGATGGGGCAGCCAGGCCAGCGCCGCTTCTCCGGAAAGACGATGGAAATCCGCCGGGTTCCGCCCCAGGCTCTCGTCGGCACCCTCCGGCGCATCCTCCGGCGCGGCGTCGGTGAAGACCCAGCCGGCGACGGGCAGGTTGCGATGCGCCAGCGCTTCGCGGGTCAGCAGCGCGTGATTCAGACATCCAAGGCGGTTGGCGACGACCACCAGGATCGGGGCCTGCCAGCGCGTCGCGAGGTCCACGGCCGTGATTCCGTCTGCGTAGGGGGTCAGCAGGCCGCCGGCCCCCTCGATAATCAGCGGACGGAACCGGGCGGCGAGGCGCTGCCGATCGGCGTCGAGAACGGCCGTGTCGATGGGCCGCGCTTCGGCCTCGGCCGCGAAGCGCGGCGCCAGCGGCGCGTGCAACCGGTACGAGGAATGGATACGATCAGGTTGACCGGTCCATGCGGCCAGACGGCCGGCGTCGCCCGGCGTGCCGCTCTCGGCCGGTTTGTAATAACCCCAGGAAAGCCCCTGCCGGTCGGCCGCCTGCGCGAGCGCGGCGCATACGAGGGTCTTGCCGGCGTTGGTGTCGGTGCCCGTGACGAAAAGAGTGGGTAGATGAAGAATTCCGTTCGCTTGCTGCATATCACCGACATCCATTTCGGCCCGCCGCACGACGATGCGCTCGACGACGCGATCCGCGGCCTGATTGCGCGGGAAGCGCCCGACGCGCTGCTGGTCAGCGGCGATCTCACGCAGCGCGCGAAAGCCGACCAGTTCGAGGCCGCGCGCGCCTATCTCTCGAGTCTCAGCCTACCGCAGGTCGTCGTACCGGGCAATCACGACGTGCCCCTCTATGCGCTGCACGAACGTCTGGGCGACCCGTTCGGGCGCTTCCGGAAGCACTTCGCTCCGGATCTTGAGCCGACGCTCCAGCTCGACCGCGCTTGGATCTTCGGCATGAATACGGCGAAGGGGTGGACGATGAAGAACGGCGTGTTCCGCGAAGAAACCCTCGCCCGCATGGAGCGGTTTTTTGCGGATGCGCCGCGCGAGGCGCTGCGGGTCGTGGTCGCCCACCATCACCTGCTGCCGGCCCCCGGCGTCGTCTACGACCCGGTGGCCGCGCGGGCGCGCGAAGCCGCCGAGGCGCTCAGCCGCGCGCGCGTCGACGTGCTGCTCGGCGGGCATCTGCACCACACCTTCGTGCAGCGCCTGCGCGACTTCTATCCCGGGCTCGCGTGGAACACCTGGGTGGCGCACGCGGGCACGAGCATGAGCACGCGCGGGCGTCGCGCCGAACACGGGATGAACACCGTCAATCTGCTCGACTTCGACGGCGCCCACCTGAAGCTGGTCAGCCTGCGGCATGACGGCGGACACTTTCTACCGGCCATGCACTACGCGGCCGACATGCGCAGCGGCCGATAAGGTCTGCCGGGCGATTTCCCGGGCATTGCGGTGCGTCGCATAAGCGGCTTCGGGAAAGCGGCTGAACTTATTGCGTGGTACCCGACAGGCGGCTATCATGAAGGTTTCGGAGGAATTCGTAATGGAAGAACAGCAGCCTGCATCGTCGCCCCGCCCTGAAGAAGCGAACGGCAGCGGCATCCTGATCCCGCTCGTCATCGCCACCTTCATCATCGTCGGCGCGTTGCTGGGCGCGACCGCCTATCTTTCGCAGCAGATCAGCGTCGTGCAGGCGCAGCTGGTCGAAGTGGGCGCAGGCGGACCGGGCGGCGGTCCCGAGAATGCCAATCAGCCGCCGCGTCGCGAGCCGCCCGCGAAAGTAGACTCCGACAAGCTCATCGGCGCCGAAGACCCTGCGAACGGCCCGGCCGATGCGGCGATCACGATTGTCGAGTATTCAGACTACGAGTGCCCCTTCTGCGGCCGCTTCTATCAGCAGACGCTTCCGGAACTGAAGAAGATCTATGGGGAGCAGATCCGCTGGGTGTTCAAGGATTTCCCCCTGCCGTTCCACGGCAATGCCCAGAAGGCGCACGAAGCCGCGCACTGCGCGGGCGATCAGAACAAGTACTGGCCGTACCATGACCTGGTGTTCGAGAACCAGAAGAACATGGGGCTTTCCGATCTGAAGGCGCATGCCGCAAAGCTGAACCTGGATGCGGCCCAGTTCGAAGCGTGCCTGTCGAGCGACAAGTACGCCGAACGGGTGCAGGCGGGGATCGACTCGGGCCGGGAGTTCGGCGTCTCGGGCACGCCGACCTTCTTCGTGAACGGCCGCCGCATCGTCGGCGCCCTGCCGGCCAGCGAATTCAAGCGGGTCATCGACGCCGAACTCAAGAACTGACCAGGCCGTCTTCGACGCTGAACTTCATGGGGGCGGGCATCCTGCAGGGTGCCCGCCCTTCTTTCTTGCGGTCAGCGGGAGAGAAGGTTCCGTGCGCGCGCGAAGACCTGCTCGAACATGGCCATCGTCAGGCGGCCCGTGTTCGTGTTCTGGCGGCTGCAGTGGTAGGAGGGGAGCAGGGTGTGCCCGTTCGGCATCTCGTACTCCACCCCGTGGGCGAACGGGAAGGCAGACAGCCGTTCAATTTTTCCGTGCTCGCGCAGCCAGAGCAGGTAGCTGCGCATGGCCAGCGAGCCGAGGGGAATGACGACGCGCGCGTTGCGCAAGCGGTCCATCTCGAGCGCCAGGTAGGGGGCGCAGTTGCCGATCTCCTCCGGCGTCGGCCGGTTGCCGGGGGGGACGCATTTCGCGATGTTCGTGACGTAGGCGTCCTGGAGGACGAGGCCGTCGTCGAGCGACACCGATTCCGCCTGATTCGAGAAGCCGTAGCGGTAGAGGATGGGATAGAGCCAGGTGCCCGCCGCGTCGCCCGTAAAGGGTCGCCCCGTGCGGTTGGCCCCCTGCGCCCCGGGGGCGAGCCCGAGCACGACGAGACGCGCCTTCGGATCGCCGACGGCGGGCACGGGCCGGCTCCAGTAATCCTCGGGCGCAAAGCCTTTGCGCGCCTTCTGCCGGATGGCATCGCGGCAGGCCACCAGGCGCGGGCAGCGCACGCAGTCGAAGAGCCCCGCGAGCGGGATGGGCTGGGGCGGAACGCGGGCCGTCAGCGCCGTTTCTCCAGCTCGTCCTTCACGAGCTTGTTGGCGACGCCGGGGTTCGCTTTCCCCTTCATCTCCTTCATGACCTGGCCCACGAAGAAGCCGAGCAGCTTGTCTTGGCCGCCCAGGTAGCGCTGGACTTCGTCGGGGTTGGCGTCGACGATGCTCTTGACGATCCCGGCGATGGCTCCTTCATCGGAAACCTGCGCCAGGTTCTTGTCCTTGACGACAGCGTCGGCCAGGGTCTTCGCATCTTCGCCGGCGCCGGCCTTGCGGCGGGCCCACATCTCTTCGAAGACGGTCTTGGCCGCGCTGCCGGAAATGGTCTTGGCCTCGATCAGCTTCAGGATGGCGGCCAGATCCTCGGGGGTAATCGGACACGCCTCGATGGTCAGGCTCTCTTCATTCAGCTTGCGCAGGACCTCGGTCATGGTCCAGTTGCTGACCTGCTTCGGCGTTCCCCCGTAGGCCTTCACGGCGGCCTCGAACCACTCCGCCACCGGGCGCTCCTGCGTGAGCACGTCGGCGTCGTACTTGGGCAGGCCCAGATCGGCCTGGAAGCGCGCCGACTTGGCGTCGGCCAGTTCGGGAAGGTTCGTGCGGATGTCCTCGATCCACGCGGTATCCAGCTGCAGGGGGAGCAGGTCGGGCTCGGGGAAGTAGCGGTAGTCGTGCGCTTCTTCCTTGCTGCGCATGCTGCGCGTCGTGCCGTTCGAGGTGTCGAACAGGCGCGTCTCCTGCACGACCTTGCCGCCGCTTTCGAGGATTTCCTTCTGGCGTTCCACTTCGTACTCGATGGCCTGCTCGACGAAGCGGAAGGAGTTGATGTTCTTCAGTTCGGCCCGCGTGCCGAATTCCTTCTGGCCCATGGGACGCAGCGAGACGTTCGCGTCGCAGCGGAAGGAGCCCTCTTCCATGTTTCCGTCGCAGACGCCGAGGTACACGAGAATGTTCCGCAGCTTGCGCAGATACGCCGTGGCTTCCGTCGCCGAGCGCATGTCGGGTTCGCTGACGATCTCCATGAGCGGAACGCCGGCGCGGTTCAGATCCACGTAGCTCGAGCGGTCGCTGCCGGAGCCGTGGATGTTCTTGCCGGCGTCCTCTTCCATGTGGATGCGCGTGATGCCGATGCGCTTGGTAGAACCGTTCTCGAGCTCGATGTCGAGGTGGCCGTGTTCGCAGACCGGCAGCTCGTACTGGCTGATCTGGTAGCCCTTCGGAAGGTCAGGGTAGAAATAGTTCTTGCGCGCGAAGACGCTCTTCGGATTGATCGTGCAGTTCGTCGCGAGTCCCGTGCGCACCGTGTACTCCACCGCCGTCGCGTTCAGGACCGGCAGCACGCCGGGGAGCCCCAGGCAGACGGGACAGACATGGTGGTTCGGTTCTGCGCCGAAATCGGTCGGGCATCCGCAGAAGATCTTGGTCTTCGAGCTGACCTGGGCGTGAACTTCCAGGCCGATGACGACTTCCCACTGGGTGCTCATAGCGCAGCCCTCCGCTTATGCCAATCGTGCGCCTGCTCGTAGGCGTAGCCGACGCGGAACAGGGTCGCTTCGTCCCAGGGCTTGCCGAGCAGCTGGAGGCCGATCGGCAGGTTGTTCGCGGTGAACCCGCAGGGGAGCGACATGCCCGGGAGGCCAGCCAGGTTGCAGGCGATGGTGAAGATATCGTTGAGGTACATCTGCAGCGGGTCAGTTACCTTTTCGCCGAAGCGGAAGGCCGGACTCGGCGTCGTCGGCGTGAGAATGACGTCGACCGACTCGAAGGCCTTGTCGAAGTCCTGCTTCATGAGCGTGCGCACCTTCTGCGCCTTCAGGTAGTAGGCGTCGTAGTATCCGGCGCTGAGTGCATAGGTGCCGATCATGATGCGGCGCTTGACCTCGGGGCCGAACCCTTCGCCGCGGCTGCGGGTGTACAGATCCTGCAGGTTTTCGGGATTCGCCGCGCGCACGCCGAAGCGCACGCCATCGTAGCGGGCAAGATTGCTCGAGGCTTCTGCAGGGGCGATCAGGTAGTAGGTGCTGACGGCGTACTTCGTGTGGGGGAGCGAGACCTCGCGCACCTCGGCCCCCTGGGCCTTCAGGGATTCGATGGCGTCGCGCACGGCCTTCTCGACTTCGGGGTCGAGCCCTTCCACAAAATATTCCTTCGGGATGCCGATGCGCAGTCCTTTCACGCCGCTCCGCATCTCGGCCGTGTAGTCGGGCACGGGGCGGTTGGCGCTGGTGGAGTCCTGCGGGTCGTGGCCGGCGATGGCCTGCAGCAGAAGGGCCGCGTCCTCGACGTCGGCCGTTATGGGACCCACCTGATCGAGCGAGCTGGCGAAGGCGATGACGCCGTAGCGCGAGACGCGGCCGTAGGTCGGCTTGAGCCCGACGGTGCCCGTGAAGGCGGCCGGCTGGCGGATGGAGCCGCCCGTGTCGGTGCCGAGGGTGAGCGTGGCTTCTCCCGCGGCGACGGCGGCCGAGCTGCCGCCCGAGCTTCCGCCCGGCGTGCGCTCGAGGTCCCACGGATTGCGGCTGGGGCCGTAGGCGCTGTTTTCCGTGGACGAGCCCATGGCGAACTCGTCCATGTTCAGCTTGCCGAGGAACACGCTGCCGGCGTCGCGAAGCTTCTTCACGACGAAGGCGTCGTACGGGGCGACGAAGTTGTCGAGAATCTTCGAAGCGCAGGTCGTGCGCGAGTCGCGGGCCAGAAAGATGTCCTTGAGCCCGACGGGGATCCCCGTGAGCGGCGCTGCGTCGCCCGCGGCAAGGCGCTTGTCGGCGGCCTCGGCCATGGCGAGCGCCTCTTCTTCCATGACGCTGAGGTAGGCGTGGACGCGCCCGTCGACGGCGCGGATGCGGTCGAGCAGGGCGCGCGTCAGGTCGACCGACGAGATTTTCTTCTCTCGCAGATCGGCCGCCAGTTCGTGCGCGGTCTTGTGAAAGACTTCCATAGTTCCGTTTTCCAAGAGGCGGTGGGGCAAGGGCCACTACCGCCGGGTTCCGAAAGCTTCAGGGACGGGAAAGGGGGCCGGGGGGGTTCCGCTCCCGGACCGGCTGTTCCCCGTCAGATCAATCCCTGCTCAAGCTCATTCCCCGAGCTCACTCAATGATACGCGGCACGCGAAAGGCCGAGCCCTTCGCGTCGGGCGCGTTGCGCAGGATGTCTTCGATGGAAAGACACGGGCGCGGCTCGTCGGGGCGCAGCGGCGTACCCTGGCTCTCGACGTGCGACGTCGGCTGCACGGCGCTCGTGTCGAGCTCCTTCAGCTCTTCGACATAGTTGAGGATGTTCGAGAGCTGGGTGCCGAGCGACTCGGCCTCTTCGGGCTGCAGTTTGAGGCGGGCCAGCGTGGCGATCTTGGCGACTGCCTGGGCGTCGAGCTTCATTTCGACTCCGGCTGGCCCGGCTTGTCGGCGATCAGCTCGCCGTAGTTCAGGTCTTCACGGAAGGTGCTGAAGACGCGCTTCAGGAAGTTGCCGCCCATGCCGGTCAGCAGCTCCAGTTCGCCCTTGTCGAAGAAGATGCCGCCGCAGTTCTTACACATGTCGACGGCGATGTCGCGCAGCATGACTTCTTTCATGTCATGGCCGCACTTGGGGCACTTCATCCAGTGGGCGCTGCGCAGCTGTTCGTCGCGCTGCTTCTTGCGTTCGGCGTCGAGCTGGACGCGAAGCTTCTTGAGCTTCTCCTGCTCTTCCTTGGCAAAGTATTCGTCTTCGGGATTCGAGGGTTTGTCGAGCGCCATGAATGGACTCCTGCTACAGGCTGGAAGGCAAACATTTACTGTACGGGAACGCGAGCGGACGTGTCAACGAATCCGGGCGGTTCGGGGGGCGGGGGCGTCCGGAATTCCTGGCCGGAAAAACAAGCATATCTGCTTTTTTCTTCTCTTTGCGCAGCCGCTCGTGCTATTATCGCCGCCGAGGTGACCGGTCTCTTGAAACCGAGTGCCGGCGGGGTGTTGTAGACTGGAGGCAGGGAATGTCGTCTGTTTATGATTCACGAGCGTTCGTGAAACGACTGACGGAGTCCGGCATGCCTGAACACCAGGCCGACGTATTCGCCAGCGAAAACCTGCTCCTGATTGCCGAACACCTGGCGACGAAAGATGATTTCAAGGCGCTGGAGACTTCGTTGAACGCGAAGTTGGACACCCTCGACGCCAAAACCGCTGCCCTCGAAGTCAAGCTAGTTTCCCGGATCGCGGCCGTAGAGAGCCGGCTGGAGTCGAACATCAAGGCCGTAGAGAGCCGGCTGGAGTCGAACATCGCGGCCGTTGAGAGCCTAGGGCGGAACATCGCGGCCCTTGAGAGCCGGCTAGGGTCGGACATCGAGGACCTGGAGAGCCGGCTAGGGTCGGACATCGAGGACCTGGAGAGCCGGCTAGGGTCGGACATCGCGGCCCTTGAGACCCGGCTGGTGTCGAAAATCGATGCGCTCGACGCCAAGTTCAGTAATCAATTCATCGCCTTGGAGGCGAAGGTGGACGCCCTCGAATCCCGAATCGTGGCCAGAGTGGGTCTCCTCATGGCGGCTATGGTGGGCGTGATGACAGCTATCCTCAAGTTTACATAGACGCCCCCGCCCCTCACTCCTCCGGCTCGTAGGCCAGCCGGTCGATCCCGCTCCCTTCGCAGTAAAAACTGTGGGCGTACGCACGGTTCATCTGGCTTTGGAGGCCCCCGTCGGCTAAGGTGAACTCGGCAACGGAAGGTGCCAGGCGATGAAGCGTTCAGCAGGCAAAGTCTCAATCATGCAGAAGATAGTTTGCACAGGGCTTCTATTCACGCTTCTGGGCTGCGGAGTCTTTCCCCCGGGGCCGGGGAGTTCGACGCAGAGCCAGAGCGGCGGCACGCTGACGTTCAGGTATGCCGATGGGGCGGTTACCGAGGTGACGTTCGTGGTCGGGGCCTGGGATCTGGATTCCTCGAGCGCCGGTCTGGTTGCGAGCACGCATCCCTATCATGACGTGGTCACCGGTTTCACGCTCACCTACGTTGGAGAAATGCCCGATGCTCCCGCTGAGGTCACGAACATTGAAAAGAAGTATTCCGACATCGATTGGGTCGGTTCCGACATGACCACGACAAGAAACGGCGAGCTGCAGATCCAGCGCGCGAGAGAGGGGGCTTTTGTTCTTGAACGGCGGCATCCGCCCCGACTCAGGCTGAAGAACGTCGCTTACCTCGACCTGGCGCTGGACAGTACACCCCAGGCCCTGGCCGTGACCGCGGTCACCGTGAGCGGGATCCTGGAGTGGGCAGCGGACGATAATCACTGAGTAGCCGGCCGCTTGCCGAGCCGCCCCCCGCCCCTCACTCTCCCGGCTCGAAGGTCAGCCGATCAATCTCGCTCCCCTCGCGGGCGAACACGGCGGGTTGGCCCACGGGCGCGTCCCACTCGAGCACGGCCGGTCCCTGCATGGGCTGGCGCATCTGATACAGCGGCCGCCAGCGCCCCGGTGGAAAACGCACCGTGCGCGACGTTGCCCCCTCGGTGAGTACGGGGGCGACCAGCAGATCGTCACCGAGAAAGAACTGGTCGTCGACGGAGGCGGCGGCGATCCCTTCTACCAGCAGCGGATGGCGCACCATCGGCCTGCCCGTGGCGAGCGCCTCTGCGGCGAGCGTCACGAGATACGGCTTGATGCGGGTGCGCATCTTCGAGAAGGCCATGAGAAAGGTCGTCGACGTGGCGTCGCGCTGGAAGCTCCAGTTCTCGTACTTCCGCAACCCGTCATGAATGCGCATGATCGGCGAGAAGGTTCCCAGTTCGACCCAGCGCATCCATAGCTCAGGGGTGCTCGGACCGCCGCTGAAGCCCGCGATATCGTGGGTCACGAACGGAACGCCCGAGAGCGACAGGCTGACCATCGCCTTCACCGCCGTGGGGATGCCGTCGTGCTTGTCCCAGGTCGCCTCCTGGTCGCCGACCCAGACGATCTGCGAGGCGGCGCCGTCGCGCAGCCAGCCCGAGCGCGTGAACAGCACGTAGTCGCCCGGCTTCTCGGCATCGAGCACGCGCCGGCTCGCGGCGTGCCAGAGCGTGGGATAGACGTTGTGCACCTTCGGCGCCGCCCCCGCGTGCACCTTCGCATCCCACGGAAGCCATTCGCCGAAGTCGCTCATCCAGCCGTCGAAGCCGAGCTCGGTCACCGCCCGCTTCGCATAGGACTCGAACCAGGCGACCGCCCCCGGATGGGTGAGATCGACGAGGCCGGTGTCGAAGGTGCTCATCGTGAACACGAGCGGCTCGCCGAGCAGGTCGGTGACGAGCCAGCCGTTCGCGGCCCCTTCCGCAAAAAACTCGTAGGCGGGGGGAATGAAGGGGTTGAAGTAGCCGAGCAACTTTTTTCCCCGCGCATGCGTTTCGGCGATGAGCCCCTTCAGGTCGGGGTAGAAATCGGCATCCTCCTGCCAGCGGTACTTCACGCCGAAGAATCCGGTGCCCGAGCCGAACTCGCGCCGCCCCAGCCAGTCCTGCACCCAGACGGCCGAGTAGTCGATGTCGGCGGCGTCGGCCGCGTCGAGCACGGCGCGCACGGCGTCGGGTCCCCCCTGGGCGGCGAGCCACAGGTCCCATCCCCAGTCGGGCACATTCGACGGGGCGCCGTTCAAAGCGTAAATCTGGGTCACGACGTCCATCGGCGTCGGCCCGGGGAGCACGTGCAGCGCGAACGGCTCGGTATCCCAGATTTCCACCGCCCACGTCTGCGGTTCCGCGGCGCAGAGATCGTAGACCTGATAGGCGGGGGAATCGGAGACGAACCCCATGCCGCGCGGATCGAGAAAGTACGGCATCGGATAGTAGCTGCTGTAGAGGGAACCCAGCGGCGGAATCGGCGTCTCGGAGCGCCCCAGGCCGTTCTCTTCGACCCAGAGGGGAACACGGTGTCCCTTGAGCGTGAGAAAGGAGAACTGCTGGCCAAACCCCATGAAGTCTGCATGGGGCGCGCAGGCGAACCGCAGGCGCCAGCCGTCGGCGGTGCCGCTCGCGCCGACGTCGAAGCGCAGGCGGCCCTCTTCCACGTGCGGCGTGAGGCGCAGGGCGCCGCCGATCACGAGCGCGTCGCCGTCCCACGCGACCCCCTCGAGCGCCGTCTCAGAGGTCACCTCCTGATCGAAGGTGAACCGGCCGAAGTTCATGCGCGCGCCGCCGTCGAAGCGCAGGCGCTGGGCCGCCACGGGGGCCGATTCGAGCAGCAGGCGTTCCCCATGATGCACCGCGAAGGTCTTCCCGTCGTCACCGGTTACGATGCGGAAGTCGCCGATGTTCCGCTCGTTCGCGCTGGAACAGGCGGCGGCGAGGCAGGCGAAGGCAACGAGCAGGACACGCGCGGAATTCATCGGGGGCTCCGAAGACAGAAACGCCCCGGCTGGGGTGCAACCGGGGCGTCAGGTGGAATGCGGATTGTGCAGCTCAGCCCACGATTTCGCGGGCGAGCTGGAAAAGGTCTCCCTTGAAGGCGAGCGGCGAGCCCGTCTTCTTCAGGCCGGCAGAGGCGCGGCGCCAGTCGGTCACGTGGCGCGCGGTCCACAGAAAGACCAGCGCGTCGTGCAGGTCGCTCTGCCCGAGGGCCTTGAAGAAAGCCTCGAGCTGCGACTTGCGTTCGGGCTGCGGCGGCTGGGCGAGAAACGCCTCTTCGAGCGTCGACTCGATGCCGGCGGGCGTCTCGGGCACTTCCCAGAACTGGAAGAGCGCGTCGACCGCCGCCTGGGTCAGCTCGCCGATGCCGTTGAACAGCAGGCTCGCATCGCGCAGCACGGCCGGGATGATGTTCGCGTTCAGGCCCGACTCGGCCAGCGCGGCCCAGGCTTCGGCCCAGGCGGGCAGCCCGCGCAGCTGCTGCGGCACGGGAGCCACATGGCGCCCGCGGCGCTTGCGGGCCCGTCCGGCGCGCTTCTTGCGCTTCTTCGGGGCCTCTTCTTCGGGCTCCGGCGCGTCGGGCACGGCGGCGTCGACGTCGATGTCGGCGGCGTCGATGTCGATCACCGGCTCATCGAAATGCTCGGCGTCGGCGTCCAGACCGGGCGCGTCTTCGTCCTTGTCTTTGGCCTTGGCGCGGCGGCCGGGCTTGCCTTTGACGGCAGCCTCGGCTTTCGCGGCCTGACGCACGGTTTTCTTCGTTTCGGCCGGCGCGGCTTTGGCAGACGTCTTTTCGGCCTTCTTGTCTGCCTTCTTCTCTGCCGTCTTCCCTGCCGTCTTTACAGGCTTCTTCGCGGGCGCGGCCTTTGCGGCAGCCTTCGGAGCGCTTTTGGCGGGCACCTTGGCCGCGGGCTTCGTGTTCTTCGCCGCCGGCTTCGCAGCCTTGGGAGGAACCTTCTTCGTCGGCGCAGCCTTGGCGGGCGCCGGTTTTTTCGCGGTGGGCTTCGCGGTCGCCTTGGCAGCCTTGGCCTTGGCGGCCGGCTTGGCGGCGGCCTTCGTCGCTTTCTGCGCTTTCGGCGCCGGCTTGGGCGCGGCCTTCTTCACGGGCGCCTTCTTTGCGGGGGCAGCCTTGGCAGTGGCCTTGGTCGCTTTGGGCGCCGGCTTCGGCGCGGGCTTGGCGTTGCGGCTGGGCGCCGCTTTCTTACTGGGTGTTTTGGCTTTGGCCATTCTCGTAACGCAAACAGGTTAACGCGAGCTTGCCGGCGGGCGGTTGAAGCGTTCGCGGTAGGTAATCAGCCCATGGGAGAGGTCGTACGGAGAAACCGAGACCTTGACCTGATCGCCCATCATGACTTTGATGTTGAATTTCCGCAGCTTGCCGGAGATTTTCGCTTGGATTACGCGATTCTCGGCCACCTGCACCTTAAAGATGCCGCCGGAAAGTACGTCCACCACATGTCCTTCGAGTTCAATCAAGTCGTCCCGAGCCAAGCAGATTACCTCGTGAGCAGATCAGCTAAATCACTGAAAATGTTGGAGTCTACAGGGACCAGGCCCAGCCTGCTCCCCATCCATCCGAACATTGTAGCAGAAAGTCTTGCAATTTGCTAATTCTTACGGATAGTTGCGGGCTCGCGAGCCGTCGTGGGCCTGATGTCGCCCCGCGGGCAGACCTTCTCAGAATGATAAGAGCCTGCAGTCGTTGCGCTGCGACGCGTCACGGCCGCGTCAGTGGATCGTCTGCTCGCGATCGCCCACGGCCCGCGGGGCGAGCTCATCATAGAGCGCAACCATTGTCGCCAGTGCATCGCGCACCGGACGGAGCGCAGCCCAGAAGCGGCCCCACCGGTCGACAGCGTGCTCGCTCGGAACGGCTTCGACGCCGTTTACGCCTTCCTCTGCCATGGATCATCCTCCCGCGTCAGTATAGCGGGGCAGCCTGTCGCGGCTAGAGCGTCGGCGTTCGCAGGGTAAGCCGCTGCACGGCCGCGCCCTCGGCTGCAACGGGAATGATGAAGCGGGTCTGCCGGCGAAGACACAGGGCATCCGGGCGATCCTCGCACACGTAGTATTCCGCCAGAATTTCGATTTCGTCGTCGCCCCGCTGCGGGCGCACCTTCACTTCGGCAGGTGCGGGTCCGGGGGGCAGGCGCCGGGATTCCCCCTCGATCTCGAGGCTGCGCGGCGCGTCGGGGTTCACCTTGAGCGGCTTCTCGACGTCGAAGTGCACCGTCACGTTCACCGTCCGGCCCGGGCGGATGGGATCGACGCGCACGATCCGCGGTTCGTCTCCCCACTCTTTTCCCCCGGCCGACGTGGGGGGCGCGAGACCGAGCAGCATGACCGCCTTCGCCTCCTTCTTCGCGGGATCGAAGCGCACGATGCGGTGGTTGTTCGTGTCGGCGATGTAGAGAAAGCGCCCCGCGGCAGTGATGCCTCCGGGCTCGGCCAGCTCCGTGAGCGAAGCGCCGGGTTCACCGTCTCCCAGCACGCTCTGCACGCGGCCCGTCTCCGGGTCGATCCGCTTGATGCGGTGGTTGTAGGTATCCGCAATGTAGAGCTGTCCGCCGAGAACCGTCACGCCGAGCGGGTGCTGCAGCAGCGCCTTTTCCCGCGGGCCGTCGACGTCGCCGAACTCGAAGAGCCCTTTGCCGACGATCGTCCGGACCGCAGGCGGATTCGCGCTCAGATCCACCTTGCGGACGGCGCTCGCCTCCGCATCTGCGAAGTAGAGCGTCTTGCCGTCGAGCGCGAGCCCCGAGGGCTGGTTCAGCGCACTGAACTTTCCCGCGCCGTCGAGCAGCGCCTCGCGGCCGCTGCCGACGAGGACCTCTACCGTTCCGGATGCGCGATCCATCGCGAAAATCTGGTGCGTGCCGGCATTCGCGATGTACAGGCGCTCCAGGTCGACCGCGAGATCCCAGGGGCTGCGCAGGTCACCGCCGGACGCAACCGTGCGCACGGTGCGCCCCTTCAGATCCACCTGGCGGATGCGATGATTTCCCGTGTCGGCCACGTAAAGCGTGTCGCCGTCGACGGCCATCCCCTGCGGCTGGCGGAAGGTGGCCGACGCGAAGGGGCCGTCGGTATCACCCGCCGAACCGCTGCCGATGACCGTCTGCACATTTCGTTCTGTGTCGGCCATGACGATGCGGTGGTGGTTCGTATCCGCGATGAAGAGCCGGTCGCCCGCCGCGAGCACCTTGCCTGGAAAGGCGAGCGCCGTGGTCTCGCGCTTCGTTTCCAGGGCCAGCGGGAGCGGGGCGCCGCCCAGGGAACCCTTCTCGCGGAAGGTCTTCAAGGTCTGCGCGATGCTGCGATCCAGAGCATCGCCCACCCCTTCGCCTTCGGCGCGCCCGATGACATACCCCTCGGGATCGATGAGCACGAAGGTCGGCCAGGCGCGCACGCCATATTTCTTCCAGATTCCGTAGTCGTCATCCACGACCACCGGATGCTCGATGCCGTAGCGCTGCACGATCCGGCGGATGCTCTCGACGTCGCCTTCGGTCTCAAACTTGGCGGAATGCACACCCACGACCGCGAACGGTTCGTCCATGTATTTCTCCTCGAGTTCCTTAAGGACCGGAATCATGTGGATGCAGTTGATGCAGCCGTAGGTCCAGAAGTCGAGCAGCACGACCTTGCCGCGCAGGTCCGCCAGGGTCAGCGGGCGGCTCGTGTTGATCCACCCGAGCGAGGGCTCGAGCGGCGGCGCCTTCGGCCGCGAAGCGGAATCGGAAGCGGATTGGGCCACGGCGGCGGATCCGCGCAGGAGCCATGCGCCGCCGAGACCGAGCCCGAGCGCGGCCACGAGAAGCAGGAGGAGTTGTTTCCGGTGCATGCCAACAGTCTAGACGATCCGGAAGGAGCCTTGGGGAGAAAGTGCCCGCCCATGACATCGCGGTTCACGGGCGAAGTCTCAGCCGGATGCCTCAAGGTATGCGGCCATTTACGATTTCGTCGATGCTCAAGCTCGACTCCGGGTCGCCCGTTTCAACCATGCCGGCATATCGCATCCAAGGCTTGGTTTGCACCAGGATCATCGCTCGAAGAGAGCGTCGCAGAAGCTCGGCAAGAGAAATCCCCTGGCGCTCAGCTTCTCGTTTTGCCGCCGAGTACTCCTCTTCCGATAGGCTCGAATGGACGCGTGCCATGGTTCTTTACATCGTAGCGCGGCTACAGTCAGGCGGATCCTTCGATCACGAGTTCTTCGAGTGGCCTGCGGGGCGAGCGCGGCATGGCGCGGGCGTATCCCAGGCGGATGAGGAGGAGCGGCTCAGTCGCGGCGGGCAGGTCGAGCACTTCCTTGAGTTTCGCGCGCACGGAGGGAACCTCGCAGGGCATGTTCACGTGCGCGTGGCGGATGCCGAGCTTCGTCGCCGTCAGGACCACCCGCTCGAAGCTGCGGCCGACTTCGATCCAGTGGTCCGGATCCATCCGCTCGGCAGCGAAGACGAACAGCGCGGCGGCCTGGCGCACCGCGCGCACTTGCCGGCGGGCTTCGGCGTCGGCGCGCACCATCCGGCGCAGGATGAGCCGTCCCGCCCACTCCGGTACCGGCGGCAGCCCGAGCGCCGCTGCGGGAATGCCGTCGCCGCGTTCCTCTGCAGCGCGGCGGTTGAAACGAACCCAGTCGGCCAGCTCCGTGCGGAAGGCCGCATCCTCGTACTGGATCCGCACGGCTTCTGTAATGAGAGGGACGATGGCTTCGACCTGCTCCGACCCCGCCAGCGTAATCACCTTCACGCCGGGTTGGCGCGCCGCCGCGCCCAGCCTTCGAATATCGGCGACGGGAATGCGGCGGCTGTCATAGTGCCGCCGGGTCGACTGGCGCTCGCGGATCGCGGCGTGCAGGTCCTCGGCCGGCGGGCGGATCGAGCGCTCGAAGGTCATCTTCACATACCGCTCCTGGTCTCCCGCCACGATGCGGACGTCGCTCCGGTATCCGAGATGGCCCGCCTCGGCGACGATGTTTTCCACGGCGCAGCCAAGGCTGATGTACAGGGCGTGTTCGTCCGGATCGACGGTGGGCAGGCGCCGCTCGCGGTCGGGGAGCACCCGCAGCGCATCCGGTTCGACGGAGAACTTCCACGGTTGCGTGTTGTGGCTCGAGGGCGCGAGGCGCGCGGCCTCGAGCAGCTGCTGCATGTCGCGGGTGGACAATCGCGCCAACGCGGCCTCCTCTGATCGTAGATGGCTGATGTCTGCAGCATAGCCCCGCGACGCCGGATTCTGGGGGGGCGCGCGCCCGCCTGCCGGGCCTAAGGTGAGCGAAGAAGCTTCGTCGTCGAGCCCCCGCAGACGGATGCCCCTCCTGCTCGACAACGGCGGCCCCGGCCGGTAGCCTGAACCGTTACACCCGGCTTGATGGCCGGAATCCCTTTCGTCTGGAGGATGTTCATGACCCGCTCGACGCTCGACGACGTGAAGGAATATTACGGCCGGGTGCTGCAGTCGAAGAACGATCTGAAGACAAGCGCCTGCTGCACGGCAGAATCGTATCCGGCGGCGCTGCGCCCCATCCTTTCCGAGATTCACCCCGAGGTGCTCGATCGGTTCTACGGATGCGGGTCCCCGATTCCCCCTGCGCTGGAAGGGATGACGGTTCTCGACCTGGGGTCCGGCTCGGGACGCGACTGTTATCTCCTTTCGAGGCTCGTCGGTTCGCAGGGCAAGGTCATCGGGGTCGACATGACCGATGAACAGATTGCGATCGCGCGCCGTCATGTGAACTACCACACGGAAAAATTCGGGTTCGCGGCGCCGAATGTGGAATTCCGTCAGGGATACATCGAGGACCTTGCCGCCGCCGGCATCGCGGATGGATCCGTGGACCTCGTCGTCTCGAACTGTGTGCTGAATCTGTCGCCGGACAAGGGGCGCGTGTTCGCCGAAATTTTCCGCGTGCTCAAGCCCGGGGGCGAGCTCTATTTCTCCGACGTCTTTGCGTCGCGCCGGGTGCCCGAGCCGCTGCAGAAGGATCCTGTGCTCCTGGGCGAATGCCTTGGCGGCGCGCTGTACGTGGAGGATTTCCGCCGGATGCTCGCCGGGATCGGGTGCGCCGATTATCGCGTCGTCTCGCAGTCGAAGATCGCCCTGCAGAGCCCCGAGATCGAAGCAAAAATCGGCATGATCGACTTTTCCTCGATTACCGTCCGCGCTTTCAAACTTGCGCTGGAAGACCGCTGTGAGGATTACGGGCAGGTCGCGACCTATCTGGGAACGATTGCGGAGCAGCCGCACGCGTTCGTGCTCGACGACCACCACCGCTTCGAGCGGGGGCGCCCGATGCCGGTCTGCGGGAATACGGCCGACATGCTCGCCCGCACGCGCTATGCGGAACACTTTCGCGTCGACGGCGACCGTTCCACGCATTTCGGACTGTTCCCCTGCGCCCCGGCGCTTCCTTCTGCTGCGGACACGGGCGCCGGCGGAGCGTGTTGCTGACGAGGCCGTTGCGGGAACCGGAGGGGCGAACCGGCTTGTCCATCCGCCCTTCACTCCGCTACGCTGATCGTCGTGCTGCTACGGAAAAGTCCGGGGCGGGAAATCGGGGGCAATCGGGTCCGGGTCTTTCGCGACGGCGATGAGACCTTTCCCGCCATGCTCGCCGCCATCCGTTCCGCGAATCACTACATCTGCCTCGAAACCTACATCCTGCGCGACGACGCGACGGGGTGGGAATTTGCCGCCGCGCTGGCCGACCGCGCACGGCACGGCGTCGAGGTGTCGGTCATGTACGACGGCTTCGGCTCCATGGGGCTGGGCGACAGCTATATCGACTACCTGCGCGGCAACGGTGTGCGGCTGTGCGAGTACCATCCCGTGCTCCCCTGGCGGCGGGGGTTCGACCTGAACCGCCGCAACCATCGCAAGCAGCTCATCGTCGACGGCCGCCTTGGATTCGTCGGGGGGATCAACATCGGCGACGAGTACCGCACGCACGGCGATGAGAGCGCCTGGCGCGATACGCACATGGAGATCGCGGGTCCCGCGGTCAAGCGCATGTTCCGCCTCTTCATGATCACCTGGCTCCGGCACGGCGGCGCTCCCCTGCATCGGGAGCGTTACGTCGTTCCCTCACGCAAGGCGGGCGAGACGCCGGTGCGCATCCTGGGGAACCGGCGGCACCGGGATCGGGGCGCCATCCAGCGGGCTTATCTGGAAGCGTTCCAGGCCGCGGAAGAAAAGATCCTCATCACGAACTCGTATTTCGTGCCGAACCGCGAGATCCGCAAGGCGCTTTCGGACGCGGCCCGGCGCGGCGTACGCGTTTGCCTGCTGCTCGCCGGCAAGACCGACGTCATGCTCGTGCAGCTGGCCAGCCGATCGTACTACGAGTTCCTGCTCGACAGCGGCATCGAGGTCTACGAGTGGGATCGCACGACGCTCCATGCGAAAACCGCCGTCGTGGATGACGACTGGGCGACGGTGGGCAGCTACAACCTGAACTGGCGCAGCCTCTTCCACAATCTGGAATGCAACGTCATCATGCGCGACCGCAGTGTGGCGGCCGATCTGGAGACGATGTTCTGGGACGACGTGGCGCAGTCGCGGCTGGTCGATACCGCGTTCCTTCGCTCCCTCTCGCACCCCGTCACGCTGGCCGGCGAGTTGGCGGCAAGACTCCGCTACTGGATCTGAGTCTCAGGTGAGCGGATCCCAGAGCTGCAGCTCCGGCGGATGAGCATCCGCAGCCCGGGATGTTGCGGCTGAGAGGCGTAGATGATGATGTTGCTGTCGAGCAGCAGAGTCAGCGCTCCGGGAGCTTTCGTTCCAGGCGCTGCTCACGCTGCCATGCCGCCGGGTCCTGCACGGAGGATACGTTCGAGCCTGCAAGGCGTTCCAGTGCCTCGGCCATTCGGACTCCATCCGATTCCGTTGTGAACGTCAACTCGACTTCGACGCCGCTGCAATCAGGAGGTGTGTCAATCCAGCGCAGTCGGTCACCTTCGAGTATGGCCCTGTAGGAGCGCTTCATACCGACATTCTAGCAAAAAGAAGCGCTGCCTCGACAAGATTTCCAAAGGGTCCGATCGGAGAGGGAGGCGTGGGACCCTGCATGGTACACTCTACCGATTCAATACGTGGGGTACCGGCGCCGTCACTGGCCCTGCGGGGAAAAGAGTTTGCCATGCACGCCATTCTGCTCGAAGAAACCGGGGGGCGCGAGAAGCTCCAGTACAAGGAAGTGCCCACGCCGAAACCGGGGCCCCACGAAGTGCTGCTCAAGGTGCACGCCTGCGCCGTCTGCTACCGCGACATCATCGATCGCGTCGGCCGGTTCCCCTTCATTCAGCTGCCGACTGTGCTCGGGCATGAGTTCGCCGGCGAGGTCGTCGAGGTCGGTTCGGGCGTGACCCTGCTGCAGAAGGGGGATCACGCCGTGAACCTGCACCGCCGCCACTGCGGCCAGTGCGGGCGCTGTCTCGCGGGGCGCACGATGCACTGCGAGAACGCCTTTGACTTTTTCGGGGTCACGGCTTGGGGCGGCTATGCGGAATACGTGGCGCTGCACGAGACGGCGCTCGTGAAGGCGCCGAAGAGCATTCCCCTCGACGTCGCCTCGACGCTCATGTGCACCGCCGGCACGGCGCTGCAGGGGATGCGCGGCCGCGGCCAGCTGCAGGCGGGCGAGAAGGTCCTCATTACGGGAGCCAGCGGCGGTGTCGGCATGGCCGCCATTCAGATCGCCCGCATCATGGGCGCCTACGTGGTCGCCGTCAGCGGTTCGCCGCAGAAGGAAGCTATGCTGCGCGAAGCGGGGGCGCATGATGTCGTCGTGAGCGCCGACAACCGGTTCCACCCCGAAGTCCTGCGCCGCTATCCGTCGGGGATGGACATGGCGTTCGATACGGTCGGCGCGCCCACGTTCAACAGCAGCCTGCGCAGTCTGCGCGCCGACGGCCGCGTCGTGCAGGTGGGTAACATCACGGGTGAGCATCTGGATGTGAATCCGGGACTCGTCGTGGTCAAAGCGCTCAGCATCCACGGCTCCGACGGCGCGACGCCGCAGGACATGCTCGACCTTTTCGGCTGGGTCGAGCGCGGCGAATACAAGGCATACATCCAGGAGACGATGTCGCTCCGGGACGCCGCTGAGGCGCACCGCAAGCTCGAAGAGCGGCAGGTCACGGGCCGCATCGTCCTGAAGCCCTGACGGCTTCGCGGGCGGAAGGGGAGTCGAACGTGCGCCTTTTTCTGCTCGCGCTGCTCTACGTCAACCAGGGGCTCCCTGCCGGATTCTTTCTGCAGGCGCTTCCCGTGCTCCTGCGCCAGCAGGGTTCATCGGCGAAGCTGGTGGGCGCGCTCTCGCTGCTGGCTGCGCCGTGGATGCTCAAGGCGCTCTGGGCGCCGTGGGTCGACCGCACGGGGTCGCCGCGCTTCGGGCGCCGCAAGAGCTGGATCGTTCCGCTGCAGATCGCCCTCACGCTGCTGCTGGTCGCGCTGGCGTGGACGACGCTGCCGCCGCTGCTGTTCGCCGGCGTATTCCTCGTGAACCTCGTCGTCGCCACTGCGGATATCGCCGTGGACGGGCTCGCGGTCGAGACGCTCTCTGCGGAAGATCGCGCGACGGGGAATGCGCTCCAGGCCGGCGGCTACAAGATCGGCATGCTGATCGGCGGGGGCCTGCTCCCCGGACTGTTCCTCGGCGCCCACGCCGCCGACGGGTGGACGCCGGCGCTGCTCGCCATCGCGGCGTGCACGGTTCCCCCCATGCTCGCCGCCTGGTTCTTCCCCGAGCGGGCCGCGCCGGCTCCAGAAGCGGAACCGGTGGAAAAATCCTCGCTCCGTGGAGCGTTCGTCGCCGTCTTTGCGGCCATTACCGCGGCCGGCTGGTTCGTCGCCTTCGCGGTCTTCTCGAAATTCGGCGACAGCCTGGGCACCAGCATGTTCCGTGTGTTTCTGGTGGACGAGGGGTGGGGCGCCGATCGCATCGCGTGGACCATCGGCACGGTGGGGCTGGTGACGAGCATTCTCGGTTCGTTCGTGATGATCCTTCCGCTTCGCCGGTGGAGCCGCACGGCGGCTTTCGCGCTCGCGACCGGATTCCAGGCGCTCTTTCTCGGGCTCGTGGGCGTCGGCGCGTCCCTGGGCTGGCAGGGAGACGTGTGGGTGAGCCTGCTGGCGCTCGAGCACTTCGCGAGCGGCATGGTGACGACGGCCCTGTTCACGATTCTCATGGACCGCACGTCGCTGCGCGCCGCCGGCACCGGCTTCACGGTGCTCAGCATGCTGACCACCGTCGGCATGGGGCTCGGCAGCTTCGGTGGGGGCGCGCTCGTCGACGCCGTCGGCCACGCCCCCACGTTCCTCCTCGGTTCGCTGCTGACCCTCGCGCCGGCGTGGCTGCTCATGATGCACGGGCGGAAAGCTTCGGCCGGCGCTGAAGCCGCCGTGTCGTGATGCCGAAGGCTGGTCCTTGCCTGCTCGACCATTGACCATTGACCATTGAGCATTGACCATTGCGCGGCGCCTCTGGAACCTTGCGGTGCAGCCGTGATTTGCCGTAGCCTTAAAGGAAGCTTATGCCGCGCATGGTTCTTGCCATTCGCGGGCGCGCCTGAGTACCGGGCGAGCCCGCTCCGTTTCCTGAAACGGCGTTCCGCATTATTTAACGCATGCGGAATGGACACTCGCGTTTTGTCTTTCGGCAAGGTTCACCATGCAATCCAACTGGTTCGAGCGCCTCGGGGGCACGCCCGCCCTGGCGCAGTTTCTGTCTGCTGAAGAAATTCCTCTCCCGGCCGTCGCCCGCGTCGTCGCCGACACCCGTGAACACTATCAACTGGTCGACTCCGCCGGGCGCGAGTGGCCGGCCGTGCCCGCCGGCCGGCTGCGCAAGGGTACGCTCCCGGTGACCGGCGACTGGGTCCGCTTCGAATCCTCAGAAGGGCTCGCCCGGATCCTCGAAGTGCTTCCGCGTCACGGTGTTCTCCAGCGCTCTGCGGTGGGAACGTCGGGTGCGGCCCAGGTTCTCGCCGCGAATCTTGATACGGTCTACATCTGCCTGGCGCTCGACCGCGACGTGCGCGAGAGCGTCGCGCTGCGCTTCGTGACCGCCGTGCGGGCGTGTGGAATCGAGGCCGCGATCCTGCTGACCAAGGCGGATCTGCATCCGGATCCCGCCGAGGTCGTCGCCGCGCTGAGCGCCGCATTGCCGGACGTTTCCATCCGGGCGGTGAGCGCCATGGGGGGAAGGGGAATCGAAAAGCTACGTGCCGAAGTCACGAACGGATGCACGGTGGCGTTCGTCGGGCCCTCGGGCGCCGGCAAGTCGAGCCTCGTGAACGCATGGATCGGCGAGGTGCAGCAGGAGGTCGGTGAGGTGCGCGCGGGAGATGCGAAGGGACGCCACACGACGACCGCTCGGCAGCTGCATATCCTCCCGCACAGCGGCTTGCTTCTCGATACGCCGGGCGTACGTGAATTCGGCCTCTCCTCCGATACCGAAGCGGTGGCCGGCTCGTTTTCTGACATCGAGGATCTTTCGGCGGAGTGCCGCTTCCGCGACTGCGCGCACGAAGGGGAACCCGGATGTGCCGTTCGCCGCGCGGTCGACGAGGGGACGCTGGCGGCGGAGCGGTATGAGGCGTGGCAGAAGCTCATGCGGGAATCGGCCTTCCGCGAAAAGCAGCAGAGCATGACCGCCGCGGCCATCGAGAAGGCGCGGTGGAAAAGCGTGCACAAGCGCAAGCGGGACCTGGACGAGTGACGAGTGACGAGTTACGAGTTCCGGCAGGGCAATAGAACTACCTTCCCGTTCGTCCCGAGCTGACGGCGGGAACGGAGTGGACGTGACAGCGAGGGAGGCGCCCGGGTATCCACGTGCCTGTCTCGCTGTCGGTTCAGGCGCTGCCTTCAACCGTCAGCTCGACACGAACGGGGTTCCGGTGTGCCCAGGGACAAGGATTGACGACTGACGCCCGGGTGTCCGCCTGCTAAAATATCCCTCTATGCTTCGACACATTTCTGCCCTGATTCTCGCCGTGCTGGCGCTCACCGCCGCCTGTTCCACCGAGCCCGTCGTCACCGTTTCGGACGAGCCGAGGGCGACCGTTCCCGAGATGGTTCCCCCACCGGGCGTTCACGATCCGTCCAGCTATCGCCAGCGCGTCTTCTACGAGCTGTGGGTGCGCAGCTTTCAGGACAGCGACGGCGACGGCGTCGGTGACTTCAAGGGGCTTACGTCACGCCTCGACGAACTTGCGGATCTCGGCGTGGGCGGCGTGTGGCTCATGCCCCATTTCCCCTCGCCGTTGGCCGATTCCGGATATGACGTCGCCGACTACACCGCCGTGCACCCGGATTACGGCACGATGGCCGATTTCGAGGAATTCGTTGCCGAGGCCCACAAGCGGAACATTCTGGTGTACGCCGACATGGTCTTCAACCACACGAGCGATCAGCACGTCTGGTTCCAGGACGTTCTCGACAACGGACAGGCGAGCTCCTTCTTCGAGTACTACGTGTGGAGCCCGACGCCCGCCACGCGCTGCGTCGATCTGCTTGCCGGCCCTTTCGGCGACGTGCGCTGGACGAAGAACGACGACATCGGCCTCTACTACCTGCATCAGTTCTATCCGCGCCAGCCCGACCTGAATTTCGAGAGCCCGGTCATGCAGGAGGCCTTGCTCGACGTGCTTCGCTTCTGGATGGACAAAGGGGTCGACGGATTCCGCTTCGACGTCCCCGATCGCTATTTCGAGGAAGGCGACCTGTGTTCCCGCTCGCACAAGACCGTCGAGTTCCACGGCCGGCTGCGCGAAGTCATCAGCGGCGGCATCGGCAAGCTCGATCGCGGCTGGGTCGGCGAGATCTGGGGTTTGAACGCGGATACGAGCCGCTTCTTCGGTCCGGCCGGCGACCCGATGATCTTCAACTTCAACATGCTCTACACGATGTATCTCGCGGCCGGCGTCGGTTCGACCGCGAAGCCGGTGGCGAATCAGGTGCGCGCCATGCTCGCCGATCTTCCGGAAGAAAGCCGCTGGGGGCTTTTCCTCGGGAACCACGATACGCCGCGCTTCTCAGAGACGGCAGCGGGGAACATTGCGCGCCAGAAGCTGGCGGCGACGACGATTCTCACGCTCCCGGGCGTGCCGTGGATCTGGATGGGCGACGAGCTGGGGCTGCGCCAGCTGCAGCGCGGCTTCAAGGTCGATTGGCGCGACGGCACCCGCACGCCGATGCCGTGGGAGGGGGGCGTCGACGGCCTCGGCTTCAGCACGGCAACCCCGCACCTACCCTTTGCGCCGGGAAGTGAGGCGCAGGCCTGGAACCTCCAGCGCAAGGATCCCGAGAGCCTGCTCAATCATTACCGGCGCGTGATTGCGGTGCGCAACGCCAACCCGGCTCTGCAGGACGGCAGCTACGAGGCGCTCGTCGTCGAAGACGCGCGCTATGTCTACCGGCGCGCGGCCGGCGGGAACGAGGTCTTCGTCGTGCACAACTACGGACGCGAGAAGCCCGTCACGTGGACGCCGCCCACGGCCACCGAGGATCTTCTTACCGGAGTCCGGTTCGCGAAGGGCGAAGAGGTGCCCGTGCCTCCCAGCGCGAGCCGGTTGCTGCGCCGTCTGTAATTGGGGAGGGGGCCCATGGCCGCTTCGTCCCCGAGGCGGAACGGCATAACTCCGACAGTAACTGTCGGAAAATAGAGTTGAAATCCGACCACTTTGCTGGTAGGCTGTATTTCGGCTTTTCATCCACTCTGGAGACGTTCAATGAGTGACGCGCAGTACAAATTCGAAACCCAGGCGCTGCACGCCGGCCAGGAGGTCGACCCGACCACCAAGTCGCGCGCGGTTCCGATTTACCAGACGACGTCGTATCTCTTTGACGACGCCCAGCACGCGGCCGATCTCTTCGCGCTCGCGAAGCCCGGCAACATCTACACGCGTATCATGAACCCGACGACCGATGTCTTCGAAAAGCGCGTCGCCGCGCTCGAGGGTGGCGTCGGCGCCCTCGCGGTGGCCTCGGGGCAGGCGGCAGAAACGCTCGCTATCCTCAACTGCGTCGAATCCGGCTATGAAGTACTCTCGTCGTCTCACCTGTACGGCGGCACCTACAACCTGTTCCACTACACGCTCCCCAAGATGGGGATCAAAGTGAACTTTGTCGACCCGGAGAATCCGGAGAACTTCAAGAAGGCGATCACGCCGAAGACCCGCGCCATCTTCGCTGAAACCCTTGGCAACCCCAAGCTCGAGGTGCTCGATTTCGAGGCGGTGGCCAAGGTCGCGCACGATGCGGGGGTTCCGCTCATCGTCGACAACACGCTCGCTTCGCCCTACCTCTGCCGGCCGCTCGATTTCGGCGCCGACGTCGTTATCCACTCGGCGACCAAGTTCATCGGCGGCCATGGCACGACCATCGGCGGCGTCATCGTCGATGGCGGCAAGTTCGACTGGGGCAACGGCAACTTCCCGCAGTACACCGAGCCCGATCCGAGCTATCACGGCTTGAAGATCTGGGAAGCGCTCGGCAACCTGTCGTTCATTCTCAAGGCCCGCGTGCAGCTGCTGCGCGACATCGGCCCGGCCCTGAGTCCGTTCAATTCCTTCCTGCTGCTGCAAGGGCTCGAGACGCTGCACCTGCGCATGGAGCGGCACAGTACGAACGCCCTCGCGGTGGCGAAGTACCTGGAAAAACACCCCAAGGTGACCTGGGTGAACTATCCGGGCCTCGAGGCGTCGAAGCGCCACAGCCTCGCGAAAAAATACTTCACCCGCGGTCACTTCGGGGCCATTCTGGGCTTCGGCATCCAGGGCGGTCTTGAAGCCGGACGCAAGTTGATCGACGCGCTTCAGCTCCATTCGCTGCTGGCCAACGTGGGCGACGCGAAGTCACTCGTCATCCATCCGGCGTCGACCACGCACTCGCAGCTCACCGTCGACGAGCAGGCGGCCAGCGGCGTGACTCCCGACTACGTCCGCCTGTCGGTCGGGATCGAGAACGTCGACGATATCATCGCCGACCTCGACCAGGCGCTCGCCAAGGTCTGAGGCCAATCGGGTACAATGTTGACTCGCACGTTCGACGCGGACGTGCGAGTCTTTTTTTGCCCGCAATTCAGATACCCCGTGACGGATTCCCAACGACCCGCTTACACGCCGCGCGGCGCCCGACGCGGCAGGCTGACCTTCTACGACGAGGTCCACAGCAAAGTGTACACGGTGGCCGAGCGGTTCCCTCTGCAGAGCGGCGCCGTGCTCGAACGTCCGCAACTGGTCTATGAAACCTGGGGTACTTTGAACGCCGCGCGCGACAACGCGGTGCTCATCTGCCATGCGTTCACGGGCTCGTCGCATGCCGCGTCCCACCACCCTGACGACGGCGAGGGCTGGTGGGAGACCATGTTCGGTCCCGGGTGCGCCTTCGATCCGGACCGCTGGTTCATCATCTGCGCCAACGTGCTCGGCGGTTGTTACGGTTCCACCGGCCCGGTAAGTCCCGACCCGCAGACCGGGCGGCCGTATGGCGCGAAGTTCCCCGTGCTGACCATCGGCGATATGGTCGAGGCTCAGCACCGGCTTGTTCGCCATCTGGGTGTCGAGCGGCTGCGTGGCGTCATCGGCGGATCAATGGGGGGAATGCAGGCGCTGCTCTATTCCGCACGCTACCCCGATTTCGTTTCGGCCTGTCTGCCCATCGCCGCCGCCGATCGCCTGAGCCCCGACGGTATCGCCTATCACGCCGTAGGGCGCAAGGCGATCATGACCGATCCAGGGTGGAACGAGGGGAACTACGATCCGCTCGATCCCCCGCGCACCGGATTGACGATCGCCCGCCAGCTGGCGCATATCACCTATCTCAACCACGAGGCGATGGAGCGCAAGTTCGAGCGCCATCGCGCGGGCGAAGGTGGCGTCGGCTACGGCTGGGCGCCCGAGTTCGAGGTCGAGCGCTATCTGGACCACCAGGGCGAAATCTTTGCCGACCGCTTCGATCCCAACAGCTACCTTTATCTCTCGCGCGCCATGGACTACTTCGACCTGGGCGAGACCGAACCGCTGGAGGAGGTGCTTGCGCGGATTCGCGCGCGCCTGCTCGTCGTGAGCTACCTGACCGACGGCTTTTTTCCCCTCGATGACATGCGGCGCCTGGTGCGTGCCCTGAAGCGCGCCGGCGTCGATACGACGAGCGTGGAGTTGCCGAGCCCCAACGGACACGATACTTTTCTCACCGACACCGACGTCATCGGCCCGCTGGTCCGCGACTTCCTCCGCAACACACCTTAGAGGAATGGCAGATGGCAGATTGCAGATGGCAAATGGGGCGATGCTGAGGGCTGGATGAGGATCGATTACGAGACGATCATCGCGTGGATTCCCGAGGGCGCGCGCGTGCTCGACCTTGGGTGCGGCACCGGCGAGCTCCTTGCAGAGCTCAACCGGCGCAAGCAGACCCGCGGCGTCGGCATGGAGATTTCGACCGAGTGCGTTGCCGCCTGCATCAGCCGCGGGGTCTCGGCCTACCAGGGAGACCTTGATCAGGGACTTGCCGACCTGCGATCCGATTCGTATGATTACGTGGTTCTGCATCAGACGCTGCAGTCGGTGCGCAATGCCGCCCTCGTCATGGCCGAAGCCGCCCGGGTCGGGCGCCGGCTGATCGTCGGTTTTCCCAACTTCGGCCGCTGGGACGTGCGGCTTCAGGTCTTGGCCGGCCGCACGCCGCGCACGCCCGACTTGCCCTTCGAATGGTACAACACGCCGAATCTTCACTTCTTTTCCCTGCTCGACTTCCGCGACTTCTGCCGCGAGCAGGGACTGCGGATTCTGCGCGAAGCGCATTTCGTCAAGAACCGCAGGATCCGTCTCGTGCCGAACGCACGAGCCTCGGCCTCGCTCTTTGAACTTGAACCCCGGAAGGGAACGCCATGAACTCGATGACCTCCGCCCCCGCCTCGAACGACGCCGTTCGCACCGAACGCAACGGCCACCTCTTCGAAATCATTCTCAATCGGCCCGATAAACGCAACGCCATCAATCTCGACGTGCTCGACGGGCTTGCAGCCGCCGCGCAGGAGGCAGCGTCGCTCGACGTGCGCGCCATTGTGTTGCGTGGCGAGGGCAAGGCGTTTTCGGCCGGGCTCGACTTCGGCATGGCCATGTCGGGCGGCTTCCCCCTTGAACCGGGCATGGCCGAGTTCCGCTTCCAGCTCACCGAGCGGATTCAACGTCCGCTCACGATGCTCGAGAACCTCGACAAGCCGGTCATCGCCGCACTGCACGGCGTCTGCATCGGCTTCGGCCTCGAGATTGCCCTGGCCGCCGACCTGCGGGTCACGGCGCCGGACACGAAACTTTCACTCCCCGAGACTGCTCTGGGCCTCGTGCCCGACGTCGGCGGCACGACCCGTCTGCTGCGCACGGTCGGCCGATCGCGCGCCAAGGACATCATCTTCACGGCCCGCGACGTGGAACCCGAAGAGGCCTTGCGTATCGGTCTCGTCGACCGGATTTCGGCCGATCCGCTGGCGACGGCCCGCGAGCTGGCCACGACCATCGCGGGAAATGCGCCGCTGGCCGTCGGCCTCGCCAAACGCGTGATTGAACGCAGCGGCGACGTCGATAAGCGTACCAGCTTCGATCTCGAGGGGATGGCCCAGAGCGTGTGCCTGCGCTCCGAGGACTTCATGGAGGGGATCCAGGCGCGCATGCAGAAGCGGACTCCCGATTTCAAGGGGCGCTGAGGAGCCGGCCGAGCTTCTGGCCGGCTCCCGGTAAGGCATGCGGATTCCATCTCGAGCAGCGCGTGAACCGTCGAGTCGGCGGAGGCTGAAGCCTGTGATTGCGGTCATCGTGGCGGCTTTCCTTGCCGCCATGGTGTATCTCCACCTCTCGATGCCCTCGGCCGTGGTGGCGAGGCATTCCCCCGCGCAGGAGTCGCATGCAATTTTGGAGGTCTTCGTCCAGAAAGACGACTACAGCTCCCTGAAGGCACATCGCGACCGGGCCGTCGAGCGCGGAGTGCTGCTCGAAAGCGATGAAGAGTTCGTGCCGGCGACGCTTCGGTACCAGGGGCAGGAGCTCGAGGCGCGCATCCGCTTGAAGGGTGACTGGACCGATCACCTTCTCGATCCGGTCAAATGGTCGTTCCGCGTCGAGATGCGCGGCGACGACGCATTCCGCGGGATGCGTCGGTTCTCGCTGCAGCATCCGCACACCCGGAACTATCTGTACGAATGGGTCTACCATCGCGCTCTGGAACGCGAAGGGGTCATGCGCCTGCGTTATGACTTTCTTCCAGTCCGCGTGCATAAGGTCGGAAAGCTGGGGGCCGAAGAGACGTTCGACTTCGGCCTCTATGCCGTCGAAGAGGCGTTTGCGCCCGAGCTGCCGGGCAACAACCGGCGCAGGGAGGGGGTCATCGTCCGCTTCGACGAAACGGACCTGTGGGATCACTGGGCTGCCCTTCGCGCCGAGAACCTGCCGATTGACGCGGCAGAGTCTCCCGGTCTGACCCAGAACGTCAGGGTAGAACCGTTCTATACACAACGGGTGCTCGCGTCTCCGTCGCTGAGCAACGGCTTCGTGCGGGCGCGCGATCTTCTTCTCGACGCCTATCATCAAAGGCGTCCATGGGAAAAGGTTTTTCTGCTCGACCGGCTTGCCGCGTTCAATGCCGTCATGGATCTGATGGGCGCGCAGCACTCCGGAGTCTGGCATAACCTGCGGTTCTATTACGATGCGTCAATGTCACGCCTGGAACCCATCGGCTTCGACGGCAATGCCGGTGCGCCGATCTTGAGGGTCAATCCTGTCTTCCCCCCGCTGCTCGATCTCCCCTATGCGCGGGAATACATCCGCGCACTGCGCAGAGTATCGAACGTCGGCTATGTGGAGGGCCTGCTGGGGGGCATGCAGCCGGAGCTCGACGTGCTCGATCGCCGGCTGACTGAGGAGTATGGCGCGAACTTCGTCGACAAGGTGATTCGGGACAACGCGGCCGTCATCCGGGCCACGCTCGACTCGCCCGTTCAGCTTCTCGCGCATTACGATGCGTTCGTCGACCGTCACGTTGCCGTAAACGTCGTCTCGGTGAGCCGGTTCCCCATCGAAATCATCGGCCTGAGCGTCGACGGCGAGCGAACGCTGACGCGACTTCCCGAACCGTTGGCCGTTCCCGCAGAGGGAAGTGCCCTGGTGAAGTTCACACTGCCCGAGCACTACGCAACCATTTTTACGGACCGGAACGACAGGATGCGTACCCGCCCCTTCGTCTACGAGAAGGATGCGCCGCGGGTAAGGCTTCTGTACCGGCTCGCGGGCGACAGGGTGCGCAATGCGCATATCCGCCTCTGGTCTGACTACCAGGGGGGATGGGCGGATACGGATCTCCTGCAGGTCCCGGGGAATGTCGAGCGTCACCGGCAGCTGTTCGAGCCGGGGACGGATGCGACGCAGCTCCTGATGCGCCGCGGCCGGCATGTGCTCCGCCAGGCGCTCGTGATTCCGCGCGGCACCGTCCTGAATGTCGCGCCGGGAACAATGATCGACCTCGCAAACGGCGCCATGATTGTGGCGCACGGAGCCGTCCGCATCCATGGGACCCCCGAGTCGCCCGTCGAGATCACGAGTTCGGACGGAAAGGGGATGGGCCTCATCGTCCTGCGCGCCGGTCAGCCTTCCATTCTTCGCAACGTGCGCCTTGCGAACCTCGATGCACCCCGCTCTGGAAATTGGAGCGTGACGGGTGGTGTAACTTTTTATGAGTCGCCGGTCGTGATGGAAGGCGTGCTGTTTGAAGCGTCCCGTTCGGAAGACGCCCTCAACATCGTGCGCACCGGATTTTCCCTGAAGGATGTGGAGTTCAGGCGCGTCCGATATGACGCTTTCGACGGCGACTTTACGCGGGGCGAGATTCGGAACGTTCGCTTTTCCGATGTGGGAAACGACGGCCTCGATTTTTCCGGTTCCACCGTCGCCGTCACGGGAGCGACGATGCTGCGGATCGGCGACAAGGGGATCAGCGCCGGAGAAGGGTCGATGCTCTATGTATCCTCCGTTACGGTCACGGCGAGCGAGATTGCTTTTGCAAGCAAGGATGCCTCACAGCTCACGGTGAGCGGTGCGCGCATTGAAGACACGCGCGTCGGCTTCACGGCCTATACGAAGAAGCCGGAGTACGGGCCGGCCTCGATTCGCGCCGACGGGATCTCGCAGTCGGCGGTCGAGGTCGATACACTGATTGAACGCACCTCGAGAATGGTGCATGACGGCCGCGAGGTCGCCCGGACGAGCGGCGTGAAAGCGCGCATGTACGGAGCCGAGTTCGGGGCGGCCAGCGAACGGTAAGGAGAGAAGAATGAATGAGTTGACCGAGGCGCTCGGCGATGCCTTTTCCCTGGAAGTCGGATACGCCGACATCGGCGGGTTTTTGCTGAGCGGGCTGCTGACGGCGCTGCTTGCGATAGTACTCGGGAAAGTCTACGTCCGGTTTGGGCGCTCGCTTTCGAACCGTGAGGCGTTCGCCGCGAACTTCGTGGTCATCGGGCTCACCACCATGATGATCATTTCTATCGTCAAGACCTCGATTGCGCTCTCTCTCGGCCTGGTCGGCGCGCTGTCCATTGTCCGCTTCCGTACGGCGATCAAGGAGCCGGAAGAACTCGCCTATCTGTTCTTCATCATTGCGCTCGGGCTAGGCATGGGCGCCGACAAGGTGGCCATCACGCTAGCCGGATTCGCGCTGCTTCTCGGCGTGCTGCTTCTTCGCGGCCGGGTGTTCGAGGCGGGCGCGAGCCAGAGCCTTTACCTGACGATCGCGTCGGCGCGGGGGGGTGAGAGCGGCGTACGCCTGGAGCAGCTGGTCTCGGCCCTGCAGGAGCATTGCGAACGCATCGACCTCAAGCGCTTCGACGAGAACGACGAGCAGATGGAGGCGTCGTTTGCGGTCCGCTGCCGGGATTACGGCCGTCTGGAGCGCCTGCGGGATGCCTTGCAGAAGCTGGATCCCCGCCTGCGCATCGGTGTGGTGGACACGCAGTAAGGTATGCGGGTTCCCGTATCCAGCACCGATGCGCCCGGCTCGTCTGGGCGTGGTTCGCGCCGCCTGGGCTGGCTGCTGGGTGCGCTCGGGGTGGCCATCGTGCTGGCAGCGCTCCCCCATGTGGCCGATCGACTTGCCGATGATGACCGGAATACCAGCGATGGCGTGTTTTCCGAGACGGCCGAATGGATTGAGCTTCTGGTCGAGGAAGAGGATTACCGCAAGCTTGCAGCCCACCGTGAGGAAGCCGTTCGCAGCGGCATCCTGCTGGCCGATGATGACGACTTCGTGCCGGTCACGATTCGTCATGCCGGACGCGACCTGAAGGCACGCATGCGTCTGAAGGGTGACTGGACGGACCATCTGAAGGATGAGGCGCGCTGGTCATTCCGCATCGAGATGCGTGGCGACGATTCCTTTCTTGGCATGCGCCGCTTCTCGCTGCAGCACCCCATGACGCGGAACTATCTGTACGAATGGCTGTTCCACCGCGCTCTCGCGCGTGAGGATGTCATGCGGCTGCGCTACGAGTTCGCGCCCGTTCGGCTGCACCGGGTCGGCAAGTTTTCGGCTGCCAGAACGATCAATCTCGGCCTCTACGCAATAGAGCAGGCATTCTCTCCGGAGCTTCCCGGTACGAACCGCCGACGGGAGGGTGTCATTGTTCGCCTTGATGAGTCGGCGCTGTGGAAGCATCGCGCAGCCGCCTACGCGCAAGGGTTGGGGCCCCATCTGGCGCGGGACAAGGACCTCGAGCGGGAGGCCGTGGTTACGCCATTTTATCCGCAGCGGCTCCTCGAGTCTGCGGCCCTGGGTGCCCAGTATGAGCGCGCCCGCGACCTCCTGCTCGACGCCGTACAACGCCGAAAGCCGTGGGGCCAGGTTTTTCATCTGGAGCGTCTTGCCGCCTTCAACGCGGTTGCCGACGTGATGGGCGCCCACCATGGGGTCTACTGGCACAACACGCGCTTCTATTACGATTCGATAGCCTCGCGGCTGGAGCCCATCGGCTTCGACGGGAACTCAGGGCTATCGATTGAGCGTACGGTGGCGGTCTTCAACGGTCTCGATGAGCCGGGATACGCACGGGCGTACGTCGCCGCCCTGAACCGGATCTCCGATCCGGCGTGGCTGGAGTCGCTTTTCAAAGAGACGGCCGACGAAGTCCAGCGCCTTGATCTTGCACTGGCCAGAGAGTATGGCGTCGTATTCGACCCGAAGGTTCTCGAGCACAACGCAGCCGTAATTCGCGACGCGCTCCACACTCCGGTCATGGTGAAGGCCTTCTTCGACAGCTTTGTCGATCGCAGGGTCGTCGTTCGAATCACGTCACTGACTGCGCTGCCGCTTGAAGTCGTCGGCCTCAGCGTCGACGGGCGCAGAATGCTGGCCGAAGGGGACGTCCGTCACCTCGGCGGGGCAGAGTCTTCGTTCTTCGAGTTCACGCTGCCCGAGCATTTTGAAACCCTTTTTACGGACCGTGTCGACCGGTCGCGTACAAGGGGGTTCGTCTACGAAAAGGATGCGTCACGTATCCGCATCGCCTATCGGCCGGCCGGGTTGAAAGACGTGCGTTATGCCGAAATCCATCCCTGGCGGGAATATGTCGGTGGATGGAGCGAGTCGAACCTTCTCCATCAGAAACCGAATGCGCCCGGTCAGGATTTTCTTAAGGCCGCGCCCGACCGCTCGCGTTACTGGGTGCGTCCCGGGCGGCATACCGTGCGTGTGCCGGTGGTCATTCCCGCAGAGACCGAACTCGTCTTTGCACCGGGGGCCATTCTTGATCTCGTTCAGGGCGGGATGCTTCTCTCCTACGCGCCGGTTCGAATGCTCGGGACGCCGGGTGCGCCGGTCGAGATCCTGAGCTCCGACCAGACAGGCCGCGGCCTCATCGTTCTCAAGGCGGCTGGCGGCTCACACCTGCGGCATGTCCGCTTCGCGGGCCTTCAGGCGCCGCGTTCCGGGAATTGGACGGTCACCGGCGGCGTCACCTTCTACGAGTCTCCGGTCACGATGGAGAACGTCGTGTTCGAGGACTCGCAGACCGAAGATGCACTGAACATCGTGCGCTCGAAGTTCCTGCTGCGGGACGTGGCCTTCCGCAACATCCGCTATGACGCCTTCGACGGGGACTTCACGGAAGGCGAGATCCACAACGCGCGATTCGAAAACGTGGGCAATGACGGTCTCGACTTTTCGGGCTCGACGGTCATGGTGACCGGAGCGACGATGACCGGCATCGGCGACAAGGGGATCAGCGCCGGCGAGGGCTCGACCCTGTACGTCTCGGGCGTGGCCGTATCGGCCAGCGAAGTCGCCTTCGCAAGTAAAGATGCCTCGCGCCTGACGGTGACCGATTCCCGCATCGAGAACACGCGCGTAGGGTTCACGGCTTACATGAAGAAGCCGGAATTCGGTTCCGGAACCATCCACGCGGAGCGCATCGTTCAGCAGGGCGTGGAGGTCGACACCCTGATCGATCGGACCTCGAGCATGGTCCTGGACGGACGGGCAGTTCCCCGCACGAGCGGTGTCAAGGCCAGCATGTACGGCGCAGAGTACGGAGCGGCGAGCGAACGATGACGCTGCATACGGTCGAGCAGATTGCCCAGGCGGCAGCGGTCGCGCCCGGAGAGTTCCGCCGCGAGCGGAAGTCGATGATCGGGGTTCGGGATCTTCCCGCCGTTCTCGCGCGCTTGAATACGGCCGCCGCTGCCTTTCGCAGGCCTTTCGCCGATCGGTGGATCAACAATCTCTACTGGGACACGCTGGATTACGCGCATCTATCCGCGAACCAGGCGGGCTACGGCATGCGCCACAAAGTGCGGCTGCGCTGGTACGGCGAACCCGAGGCAACCGGAAGCGTACAGCTCGAAGTCAAGGAGCGCCGGGGCGAAGTCGGGTGCAAGTGGACGTTGGCGGTCGCGCTGCCGCTTTCCGACCTGCTGCGCGAGGGGTCGCTGAAGTCGCTGGTTCCGCCTGCGCTGCACCGGTTCACCGACGGCTGCCGCCCGGCCCTGTTCAACCGCTATCGCCGGCAGTACTTTCTGAGCGACGACCGGGCCGTGCGCGTGACCGTCGACACGGAGACGTCCTATGCGGCCGTGCGCGCTTTCGGGCGCGGCGCGTCGGTGCTCGATCCGGAGTATGCCGTGGTGGAACTCAAGTATGCGCCGGAGGCTGAGAAAGAGGCCTCGCGCGTGATGCAGTCGCTTGGCCTGCGCGCGACCCGGAGTTCGAAATACGTCCGGGGGATGGAACTCGTCGCCCCCTGGCTGAAGCCCTAGCATCCTTTTCCGAATCCCTTCGTATGCAGAAGAGGCGTTCATGAATCTCCGTTTCCTCGTGCCTTGGTGTGCCGCGGTACTTCTGTCGCTGGTTCCACTTCCGGCCGGCGCCGACAGTCTCTGGCAGACCGGTGCGATCCTCGACGTGAACGCGCGGGCGCTTCCCGGCGTTTCGGTGGCCTGGGGCGCCGACGGCCTGCTCGACCGGCGGCTCAGATTCCGCTTCGACTACGTGAGCAGCCGCCTGGGCGTCCTGGCGGGCACGCGCATGCAGTCTGAGGATCGGTTCGGGCTGCACGCGCTCTGGCACTTCACGTCGTGGGACGGCTGGGAACCGTATGCCGGACTCGAGCTCGGGTATGTGCGCTTCGACCGCCCCGCGGCCGCATTCGATCTGCTCCCCAACAGCGCGCCGACTCTGGCGGTGCGGGCGGGGCTCGACGCGCCTCTTCTGCATGACCAGTTGCGTCTCGGGGTGTCGGCAGGCTTTCACGCGCTGACCTCCTCGACGGTTTATCCGATCACGGCTGCCCTCGGACTCGCCTGGCGGTTCGCCGACGTTGCTCCTGTTCCGGAACGTCACGCGGCAGAGGGAGGTGAGAAGTGAAGCGGCTACTTCTGGCCGGCCTGCTTGTTCTGGCGGCGTGCGGCGAACCGGAATTCGAGTATGAAGACTGGTGGATGGACAGCCCGAAGACCCAGGATCCGTCGCTGACCGATCCGTCGTACCGGGTTTCGACGCGCCCCGGGCTCACGGCGGCCGATCGGCAGAAGCCGGTCATCATCGCCGTCCACGGTTTCACGGCGACGACCTACGAGTGGGAAGAGTTCCGCGACTTTGCCGATCAGGACGGGCGCGCGCTCCTCTCCCTGGTTCTGCTCGGGGGGCACGGGCGCAATGTGGAAGCATTCCGCGCGAGCCGATGGACTGACTGGGGTGCGCCCATTCTTGCGGAATACGAGGCACTGGTGAAGCAGGGCTACACGAACATCAGCCTGGTCGGCTCGTCGACCGGCGGCGCCCTGATCCTCGAATATCTCCATCAGGGGAAGTTCAATCGGCAGCCGCCGAAGGAAATCTTCTTCATCGATTCCATCGTCGTTCCGGGGAACAAGTTTCTCACCTTGAGTCACGTCGTCGGCCCGGTGCTGGGAAACGTGCCGGGCGACGGCACCGACGAGGAGAAGCGGCACTGGTACATCAACCGGCCGGCCGAGCCGCTCGAGTCGCTGAATGACCTGCTGGTGCGCATCCGCGGCGAGCTGGAAACGGAGATCCGGCTGCCGGCTGGCACGCGGGCAAAGATCTACAAGACCAATCAGGACACGTCGGCGGATCCCGTCAGCGCCGTGCTGATGTACGAAGGTCTGCGGCAGGCCGACGGATCGCCGCTCGAGGTGCAGGTGTTCGACTCGGACCTGCACGTCTTCACCCGCCTCAAGGGTCGCGAGAGTGGAACCTACGATTCCGCCGACGTCGCTCGCCAGCAGGCGACGTTCCGCGAGATGATCGAGCGGACACTCGATTGACAATTTACGATTGACGATTGACGATTTTACGCCCCCCTTCCATTTGCAATGGCCTTGATTCCGTTCGCCCCGAGCCCGTCGAGGGGCCAGAATGTCTACGCGAACTTGCTCGAGGCCCTAGTCAATGGCGGGTTTCGAAGCTGCGAACCCGCTGTCCATGCGGCGCTGGGCCTTCGAGACGCCGGAGACGTAATCCTCGCGAGACCATGCCGCGAAATTGAATTTCGGTTCCCCAAGCCCGGCTCCTCAGGCCGCACGGTCACGCGCTGACACTATTTTTGGACAAGACTGATCGCCAATCGCCAATTCAAGGCAGTTGCACCTCGCGCCGTGCGAGGTTTCCGCGGCGGTCGTAAGCGCGCAGCTCCAGGCGGTCGCCCGAGCCGAGAATGCCGTGCACGGTCGCTTCGCCTTTCAGCGCGTAGCTGGTGAAGACGCGCACGCCGCGGTGGAAGCCGTGGATCTCAATCGGCTCCTCATCGTCGGGTTCAAGGGCCCAGCGGATGCGCGCCATCATCCCCTCGCGCTGCGCCGTTGCCGTACGGAAAATCCCCACGAGCGGATCGTGATCGAAGAACACGCTCTTTTCGGCATAGGCATCGTTCGCGTCGTCGTCGACGAATTCGGGGCGTGGTCGCACGCGGAAGGTGGCCTCATGCTTGCCATTGGACAGCGCCTCGCGGTCGACCGGGCAGCGGAAAATATCCTCGGTGAACACGCCGTCAATGGTGTGCAGTCGTTCTGCCTTCCACGTGCAGGGGAGTGGTTCGCCATCGTCAATTACCACCTCGCCGACCAATTCGGCAGGTCTCTCGAGCGAGTCCTTGACGATGAAGCCGAATTCCTGCCGCTGCCCCGTCTGGGCGTTGGCGGCCGGAGCCGTTTGCGTGATGCGGAGATCCCGGTACTCGGGAACAGGCCTGCAGGCCGTGACGAAGAGCCCGAGAGCCAGCGCCGGAAGGATGTGCCTATTCATGGTTCCACCTCACTTCGTCAGGGGGGCACGCAGCGGAACAAGCGCGCCGGTTGCAGGTTCATAGAGATAATCGGCGCCGCTCTGCATCCATACGTGAAGGCGGCTGCCGTCCCGGACACTCCAGCCAGCCGGAGACCCCATCCAGACGGTGCGGCGGCGCTCGATTCCTTCCTGGTCCATGTGCACGATGGACGTCGTGAAGGAGGCCCGGTCATCGCTGAGCACGTACCAGGCGCCCCCTGTCACGGGCAGCAAGCCGGCGACGCCGCTGAGCGGCAGATCGAGCTGGATGTCGGTCTCGAGCCCCGGGCCGAAGATGCTCACGCGGGTCGCCAGATCGTCGCCCGGGCGTCGGCCGCCGAGCCACGGGTCGACCAGCCGCGAACACCAGGCGAAGCCTTCTCCCTCCTTATTGAGATGGCCGCCGCGCAGTACCGTCTTGCTCGCGCCCGCCAGTTCCGTCGGATTTTTGAATGTGCATCCCGAGCCGATGCCGGCAAGATCGAGAACCGGCCGATCCGCGCCGCCCTGCGGTGTGGTGAGGAGATCGCTCTCCAGATCCGGCAGGTTCACGGCGGGGCTCGACTCCCATCCGTCCGGTGAGACGGCGTGGACGGATTTGCCTTCGTGGCTTCCGCGGACAAACACTGCGTCGCCCACCGTGCGAATCCAGCGGTTGCGTGACGATTCGCTGAACGTCGCCAGTTGCACGCTTTCCGTGCCGCCCGCAGGCCAGGCGCGCAGGACGTTATCGGCGGTGACCTCGATGGCGTAGGTCCCGGCGCGCCCGAAGAATCGAAGGTTTTCGAGCCGCCGCCAGGACGTTTCGGTGGCCGCCGCTTCGTATACGCCGTACCAGGTTCCCTCACGGCGCACGAGCCGATCGACAATCTGTCCATTAACGACCGCGGTCGTCATCGTCGCAAAGGCGCGCGGTTCCTTCCACTCGGGAAGTCCCGCGATGAATTCGCCGCGCTCCCACGCGGAGCCGGCACGGTCGAGGGTCGGCATGCGCACGATGGTACGCTCGCCGATGTCGCGGAAGTTACCGAAGCCGTAGACCGTCTCATCGGCGACCAGGATCCCGATCGGGTCTTTTGGATAGCGCGTTTCCACTTCGGGCGCCTCCCAGTCGACGGCGAGGACCAGGATCTCCCGGTTGCCCGCGGCGACGTAGGCGTTCTCGTCCCGCACCTGCACGCTGTTGGCGTAGAAGTTCGGGTCGGTAATCTCATAGGTTTGCCAGGTGCCGAGCGTCACCGGCTCGAAGAACCAGACGCCGCCGCCGTTGTTGGCGACGACGAGGCTGTCGCCGTTGCCGTGGGCATCCTTGGCGTTCGGGTGGTCGAGCTCCGGCGACTGCTGAAGATACTCCACCGCGCCCTGGTCATTGACGTCGAGGTAACCGACGCGCGTGCAGGCGGAATAATAGATACGTGTCATACCGGCACCTAAACCACGCGTGCGCACGCCCGAGACGTATCCGTCGACAGCCACGGCGGTGATTTCGCTGGGCCACCAGGGGTCGCTGAAATCGAAGAGCAGAAGGCCGTCGAATCCGGCGGCGACGGCTACCAGATGGTCCTGCACGGCAACGTCGACGGCGCGGCTCAACGCCGAGGCGTAGTAGCCTTGCCCGACATCCCCCTCCGGAAAGACGATCAGGCCGTTCTCCATGCCGGCGACGACGATGAAGTCTGCGTTCGCGTCGATGCCGTTGCCGTGACCCAGCCAGGGAACCTCGAGGCGAAAAGGGTGTGTCCGGCCGACATCGGGATCGGCTTCGTCCTCAGGGAGCGGGCCTGACCAGAGGTGGGCGCCATCCACGAGCCAGAGTCGATCGTTGAACACAGCGCCGTCGCGGAACAGGGCGTTCTGAAAGTAATCGGTGTAGTCGTGATCGGTCAGCCGCCCGCACTCTTCGTCGCTGAAGATGGTACGTCCGAACTCGTCGGTGACTCCCTTGGCCCCGGTGGGTGCGAAGTCGGTGGTCGGTCCGCCTGCGCAGGCTGCCGCGAGCAACAGCGCACCGAAGCCCCACCCTTTCGACAGGACACGTCGCATGGTTCTCTCCTTCATGGTTGCCGAGCGGTATAGCAAATCACGTGCCAAGTCGTCGGTCCGCTCCAGGAAGTCAACGTATTCATGGTGATAGCCCTGTGCCGTGCCTCTCCGGCTTCCACGGGCACGCCCGGATGCGACAGGGGTGTCAGGTGCCCGGGCACAAAAAAACGGCCGGCCTCCTCGGGGAGACCGGCCGCCGACGCGGGCGAAGTGGTTCGCTCAGCCCAGGTTCTTCTCGACGAAGTCCCAGTTGACGAGATTCCAGAAGGCCTCGACGAACTTCGGGCGGGCGTTGCGGTAGTCGATGTAGTAGGCGTGCTCCCAGACGTCGCAGGTGAGCAGGGCCGTGTTGCCGTCGGTCATCGGGGTGCCGGCGTTCGACGTCGAGACGATGTCGAGCGAGCCGTCGCCCTTCTTGATGAGCCAGCCCCAGCCCGAGCCGAACTGCGCGACCGAGGTGTCGGCGAACTTCGTCTTGAAGTCCTGGAACGAACCGAAGGCCTTGTTGATGGCCTCGCCGATGCGGCCCTTGGGCTCACCGCCGCCGTTGGGCGACAGGCAGTTCCAGAAGAACGTGTGGTTCCACACCTGAGCGGCGTTATTGAAAATCTTGCCGGGGCCGGCCGTCTTGATGAGCTCTTCGAGCGACTTGCCCTGCAGCGAGGCGTCGGCTTCGACGAATTTGTTCAGGTTGTCGACATAGGCCTTGTGGTGCTTGCCGTAGTGGTACTCGAGGGTTTCCTTCGACATGTGCGGCTGCAGCGCGTCCATCGCGTACGGAAGCGGGGGAAGTTCGAAAGCCATGTTTCGCGTTCTCCTTCAAGAAAAGCGTGGGTTGCGTCTCCCCGGCGCGGGGACGACGGAGGACTGGTTCAAAACCGGCGCCCCGGCGAAAAGTGTCTCGTTTCGGGGCAATCTCTTTAGCGTACCGCAAAGCAGAGCGCCTTGCAGCATGGGGGGCGGAAAATGGTCGCCCGTTTTCTACCGTTCGTCCCGAGCTGACGGCGCTTAACGGAGTGAGCGCGACAGCGAGGGGCCGCAATTCAATTGACGCTTGACGATTTTATCGACGATTGACGATTTTATGCCGTTCGTCCCGAGCTGACGGGCCGTAGCGGGGTGGAGGCCGACAGCGAGGGACCGCCCATGGGTGCCCACGGGCATGTCTCGCCGTCGTCTCCGGCTCAGCCAGCGAACCGCGGCTCCACACGAACGGTTCCGCGCCGACGTCCGACGTCCGGCGTCCGAAGACCTACTGCTTCTTCTTTTCGAAGAAGGCCATGACGGCCTTGATGTTCTCCTCGGAACCGTAGCAGGTGGCCAGTACCTCCCACTCGCGGTTCAGGGCTTCCTTCAGCGTCGGCGTCTCTTCGCCCTGGCGAATCAGGTCGCGGCACTTGAGCACGGCATTCTGCGGATTCTCGGCGACGTCGGTGGCGATGGCCAGGACCTCGTCCATGAACCGATCCGCGGGGAATACGCGCGTCAGCAGACCCCAGTCGGCCACGGTGGCCGCGTCGATCGGCTTGGCGCGCAGGATCATTTCATTGGTCCGCTGGCGGCCGATGATGCGCGGGAGCGTCCACGAGCTGCCATACTCGAGCACGAGGCCGATCTTCACGAAGGGGGTCAGAAAGGTCGCCTTGTCCGAGGCGTAGACCATGTCGAAGAAGGGCAGGATGGTGACCCCCATGCCCACGGCCATGCCGTTGACGGCGGCGATGAGCGGCTTCGGAAATCCGCTGAACTTCTCGTTGATCGTCGTAATCGTCGAGAGGTCGCCCCCCTGGCCCGACGACATTTCCATGAAGACGCTCAGATCGACGCCGGCGCAGAAATGTTCGCCCTCGTGGGTGAACACCGCCGCCTTCACGTTGGCGTCGCCGGCCGCCTCGTCCAGCGCCGCGCCAATCTCGGTGGCCAGCTCGATGTTGACGGAATTCTTCTTGGCGACCCGGTTCAGCGAAATGATGCGGACGGGGCCCTGATCGCGGACGAGAACGTGCTTGAAATCAGCCATCGATAACTCCCGAGGTTGGCGGAAGGATTATGTTACCAGTGCGCTTCTGCCGGCGCACGGTTCCGCCTTGGTGACGCTCTGCGGACATTGTCGACCGAAATCTTCGGGCGGGGTATGCTTTGGGGGAATGCACACCTTCTATCACCCCGACCTGCCGGCGGGCGGCGGACCCATCGATCTCGAGGCCGACGAGCAGCGGCATCTCCAGGTCCGGCGAATCCGCGAAGGCGAATCCTTTCGGGTCGTCGACGGGCGAGGCGGGATCGCCGAGGCACGCCTGGAGGGGAAGCGCCAGGTGATTGTCGCGCCGCGGGATGAACAGCCGCAGCCTTCGCTGCGACTGATTCTGGCCCAGGCGCTGCTTCCCGCCGATCGGCTCGACTGGGCGCTGCAGAAGGCCGTCGAGCTCGGGGCCGATCGGATTCTCGTTTACGGAGCCGAGCACGCGAGCCTCAGGGGCGAGCGGGCCAATCGCAAGGAAGATCGCTGGTCGCGCCTCATCCGTGAGGCGGCGAAGCAATGCGGCCGTGCCCGTTTTCCCACCGCCGGCTATGTCCCGGACGTAACCGCGGCGTTCGAGGCAGAGCCGGAGGCAAACTGGTGGGTCGCCGATCAGGCCGGTACCGATCCCGGAGGGGAAGCGGGGGTTACGGCGGCCGGCCTCGTCGTGGGCCCCGAGGGGGGATTTTCGGAGGCCGAGCGCGCCCTGTTCCGCTCGCGGAACCTGCCGGTGCTGCGCCTCAGCCCGTGGACGCTGCGCAGCGAGACGGTTGCCGCTGCCGGGCTCGCTCTGCTACAGTACGCCTACCGCGAGCCGACCGCGGGAGAACACGGCCTGCACGACCGATGAAGTGCCCCAGTTGCGGATATATCGCCTTTCAGGCGACCGAAGACTGCGTCAAGTGCGGTGCGCCGGTGCCCCCGGGCGATCCGGGTGAAGACACCGTGGACGATCGCGACTTCCGGCGCAGCGTGCGGCGCGAGAAGGGGCAGCTCGGGTTCGGCTTCGAAGCGCCCGATGACCACCCGGCCGAGGACGACGACGGTTCGGTTCCCGAAGGGTTCTCGTTTCGAAACATCGACGACGTGACCCTCTCGGCCACCGTGGCGGGCGCGACGACCACCGGCTCGCTGACGGGTCCCACGGTAGGCGCGGCGCCCCGCGGCGACGAAAGTTCTTTTTCTTCGGGCACCCACTGGGTCGGCGAAGACGAGTCGGCGCAGGACAACACCTGGATCGAGGTCTACCGGCTCGCCAGCGGATTCGGCCGCCGCGCGGGGGCCATGCTCGTCGACACCCTGTTTTTCGCGGTGCTGTTCGCGCTGCTGATGCTCGTCGTCGCCGGCAGAGAGGGGGCTTCGCTCCCTCTTACGCACCCGAGCTTCGTGCCGGCCTATCTCTTTCTGCTCGTGCTGCACGCGTTCTACTTCACGTTCTTCCACGCGGCGACGGGGCAGACTCCCGGCAAGCTGCTTTTCCGCATCCGCGTCGTGTCGGCGCGGGGCGGCTACCTGCTGAACCCGTGGGATGCCTTCATCCGCTGGCTCGGCTACTTCGTCTCGGGCATCCCCGCCGGGCTCGGTTTTCTCTGGAGCCTGCTCGACCACGATGACCGCGGCTGGCATGATCGTTGGGCCCGCAGCGTGGTGGTGCTGGTCGACTCCATGCGCACCGAGGCGACCGACGGCGGCGGTTCCGGTCCCGAATCGACGGACGGCACGGCCCCCGCGGCTTCGACGATCGGTTAGCGGAACCTGCGGTTCCCGCTTCCCCTACAGACCCGACTCGATGGCCGTGCGCACGGCTTCCATCAGGGCGTCTTTGGTCTCGAGCGTGTAGTCGCGCGTTTCGATGGGCTGATGGATGCGAAGGTGGATCGTCCCCGCGCGGATGCTCATGGCCCCCTTGGGGAGCGGAACGATGGAGTCGACGATCGTGACGGGAACGATGGGCACCCCCGACTTGATGGCGAGCACGAAGCCCCCCTTCTTGAACGGGAGCAGGCGTCCGTCTGTGGTGCGGGTCCCCTCGGGAAAAACCGCAATACTGGTTCCACTCCGGATTTCAGCGGCGGCGTTGTTGAGGGTCGTCGTCGCCTGCGCATGGTTTGAGCGGTCGACGAACAGATGCCCCATGGCCTTCATCCCCTGGCCAAGCACCGGGACATAGCGGAGCTCGTTCTTGGCGACAAAGCGAATCTCGTAGGGGAGTCCGAGAAAGAGGACGGGGATGTCGAGCAGGCTCTGGTGATTGGCCATGACGATGACCGGACCGGGAACCAGGTGCTCGCGCCCCTCGACTTCGAGGCGCACGTCGGCTTCGGCGAGGATGCTGCGGCTCCAGAGTCTGGCCAGGGAGAAAGCTGCTTGGCGGTTCAGAAACGAGAGGCCGATGACCGGAAAAGCGAACGACACGGTTGACGCAACCGTGAACGGGAGCGAGAGCAGGCGACGCATCCCCATATCATCGCACGGCGGCAGGCCGGTTTCAAAGCAAGGGTGGATCGGTTCGCGGCTTGTTGATACCGTGAGGCGATCATGCCGCACCGCCGATTTTTCCGCGCCGCCTCCATCGCGCTCGTGCTTGCCTTTCTGCAGGGATCGGCCCCCGCGGAGTCGGCGCGCGCCGAAGTAAGGTCGCCGCTGCCCGCCGCGAAGCCGCTGCGTCTGGTCAGCCTTGTGCCGAGCATGACCGAGATTGCTTTTGCGGTCGGCGCGGGAGACCTGTTGACCGCCGTCGACGAACACAGCGATTTTCCCCCCGAGGCGGCCCGGCTGCCGCGGGTCGGGGGGCTGCGAAGTCTTTCGCTCGAGGCCATCGCCGCCCTTCGGCCGACCCACCTTCTCGTCGTCGACGGCTTTCACGCTCAGGAGTACGCCCGCTTCGAGAAGCTCGGGGCGCAGACCGTCTCATGCCCCTTCAGCACGGTGGCCGACGTGCGCGCCTGCATTCTGCGCATCGGGGGGCTCACCGGTAACGCGGCGCGGGCCGGGCAGGTCGCCGCGCATGTGCGGGCCGCCGAAGAGGCCGCCCAGGCGCGGGCGGGGGGCAAGCCGAAGCCGACGGTGCTCATGCTGGTTTCGGCGGACCCGCTCTTCGGCGTGGGCAACGCCAGCTTCACGGGCGACATCCTGCGGCTCGCGGGGGCCGAGAACGTGCTGGCCGCGACCGGACAGGCCTATCCGCTCATCAGCGCAGAGTCGATCGTCGCCACCGACCCCGACCTCATTTTCGTCTTCGGCGAAGCCGATCGCCGCCGTTTCCTGGGCAACCGCGTTTTCCGCCACCTGCGCGCCGTCCGCGAGCACAGAGTCCACGTGCTCGACGAAGATCTCTACGGCCGGCCGGGCCCCCGCGTCGCCGAGGCCCTCGAGCAGCTGGGAAGGCTGCTTCATGCTCTTCCACGCGACGAGTGACGAGTCCTGCAATTGACGATCTACGATTGACGATTGTGCGGCAAGGACCTGGGGTACCCGTCCTTGCTTGCTCGGCCACCGGGCATCGCCATCGGGCATTTTCAAACTGGCAGTTTCGGCCTGTAATTCTGTATAATAATTGGCTTATGTCAGGGTCCGTGCCTGTGCGCGAAGTCCTGCCCGGAATCCCCGGGAAGGCGGCGCCGCCGGGCGGGGGATTGATTCAGCCAACGGAGTGCGTGTGAAGCCAGAAACCCTTCCGGTCAATATTGAAGACGAGATGCGGCAAAGCTACCTCGATTACGCCATGAGCGTGATCGTGGGGCGCGCGCTGCCCGACGTCCGCGACGGGCTCAAGCCCGTACACCGGCGCGTCCTGTACGCCATGTGGGAGCTGGGTAACACCCACGACAAGCCGTACAAGAAGAGCGCCCGCATCGTCGGCGACGTGATCGGTAAGTATCACCCGCACGGCGACTCGGCCGTCTACGACACCATCGTGCGCATGGCCCAGACCTTCTCGCTGCGCTATCCGCTGGTCGACGGGCAGGGCAACTTCGGTTCGGTCGACGGCGATCCCGCCGCCGCCATGCGTTACACCGAAGTGCGCATGTCCAAGATTACCAAGGAGATGCTGGCCGACCTCGAGAAGGATACGGTCGACTTCGGGCCGAACTACGACGATTCCACCACGGAACCGCTCGTCATGCCCTCGGCCTTCCCGAACCTGCTCGTCAATGGCTCTGGGGGCATCGCCGTCGGCATGGCCACCAACATTCCGCCGCACAACCTGGGCGAAATCTGCGACGCTGTCATCGCCGTCATCAAGAAGCCGGGCGTCACGAACGAAGACCTCATCCGGATCGTTCCGGGTCCCGATTTTCCCACCGCCGGCATCATCAACGGCCGCGAATCGATTCGCGAAGCCTACACGACGGGCCGCGGCGTGCTCCAGATTCGCGCCAAGGTGGAGTTCGAGCAGGACAAGAAGACCGGCACGAAGCAGAGCATCATCGTCACCGAGCTTCCCTACCAGGTGAACAAGGCGCGGCTCATCGAAAAGATCGCCGAGCTCGTGCGCGACAAGAAGATCGAAGGAATTTCGGACCTGCGCGACGAGAGCGATCGCCAGGGGATGCGCATCGTCATCGAGCTGAAGCGCGGCGAAATTCCCGAGTACGTGCTCAACCACCTCTACAAGCAGACGCCGATGCAGAGCAGCTTCGGCATTATCATGCTCGCCCTGGTCGACGGCCAGCCGCGCGTGCTGACGCTCAAAGAGGTCGTCGAGCAGTTCATTCTGCACCGCAAGGAAATCGTCATCCGGCGCACCCACTTCGACCTGAACAAGGCCGAAGCCAGGGCTCACATTCTCGAAGGGCTCGTGAAGGCGCTCGATAACCTGGATGAGGTCATCGAGCTCATCCGCAGCGCCAAGGATGCCGCGTCGGCGCGCGAAGGGCTCATGACCCGCTGGGGCTTCAGCGAGGTTCAGGCGAAGTCGATTCTAGAGATGCAGCTGCAGCGCCTGACCGGGCTCGAGCGCGACAAGATCGTTCAGGAATACAAGGACGTGCTCGCCCTCATCGAGGAGCTCAGGAGCATTCTCGCCTCCGAAGAGAAGGTGCTCGGCATCATCGTCAAGGAACTGCAGGACATCAAGAAGCAGTACGGCGACGAACGCCGCACCGAGATCCAGGATTCGGGCGAGGAGATCTCGATGGAGGATCTCATCAAGCGCGAAGACTGCGTCGTGACGTTCTCGAACGAAGGTTACGTCAAGCGCTCGCCGCTGGCCCTCTACCGCGCGCAGCGGCGCGGCGGCAAGGGCAAACAGGGTGCGACATTCAAGGAAGAGGATTTTCTCACGAACCTCTTCGTGGCGTCGTCGCACGACCACGTCCTGTTCTTCAGCGACCGCGGCAAGGTCTACAGCATCCGCGTCTGGGAAATTCCCGAAGCCGGCCGCCAGAGCCGCGGCAAGCCGATCATCAACGTGATTCCGCTCGAACCCGGCGAGAAGATCACGGCCATGCACGCGGTCTCCAGCTTCCCCGAAGATCACTATCTGGTCTTCGCGACGCGGCAGGGCACCATCAAGAAGACCGAGCTCGCCCGCTTCTCGAACGTGCGTTCGAGCGGCATCCGGGCCATTACGCTCGCCGACGGCGACCTGCTGCGGCGGGTCATCATGACCAACGGCACGCAGGAGGTCTTCCTCGGCAGCTCGAGCGGCAAGGTCATCCGCTTTCCCGAAGAGCAGGCGCGGCCCATGGGGCGTGACGCGAGCGGCGTGAAGGGGATCGATCTCGACGACAACGAAGAGGTCATCGACGCCCAGCCGGTCATCGCCGGCGCCTCGGTACTCACGGTGAGCGAGCTCGGCATGGGCAAGCGCACCGACCTCGACGAGTATCGCGGCCAGAAGCGCGGCGGCAAGGGCATCCTGACCATGAAGCAGACCGAAAAGACCGGGCGCGTCATCGCGGTGCGCCAGGTGGTCGAGGGCGAAGAGCTGCTTCTGGTGACCGACAAGGGACAGATGATTCGCACGCGTACCGACGAGATCCGCATCATCGGCCGCAACACGCAGGGGGTGCGCCTCTTCAAGATTGACGATGGCGAGCGCGTCGTCGGCGTCGCGAGCATCCTGGAGAAGGAAGTCGACGGAGACGAGGGCGACCTCGCCGGCGACGAAGAGGAATAAGCGTTCATGGCCCCCTGGCTGCGCGCGACGCTGGTGATTACCTTGCTGGCCGCAGGCGCCTGTTCGGGGGCGGCGAGCGAGTACGAGAGCGGCGTGCAGGCCTGGAGCGACGGCCGGTACAACGATGCGGTGCAGACGCTGCGCGAGATCACCCGCAGGCACCCGCAGAGCGAGTATGCGCCCCGCGGCCTGCTGCGGGCGGCCCAGATTCAGGCCCAGGATCTGCGCCAGTACGACGCCGCCGAAGACAACTACCAGCTCTTTCTGAAGCTCTATCCGCAGAGCGCCTACGCCGAGCAGGCGCTCGAAGAGCTGGTGCTGCTGCTGTTCGAGAAGAAGAGGGATTTCCGCAAATCGGTCGGCGAATGCCAGCGCTTCATCGAAAGCTTTCCGGCTTCGCCCCGCGCCCCGGCCATGTACCGGCGCATCGTCGAGAGCTACATCGGCCTGCGGGAGTTCGAGCAGGCGCGCGTCGAGGCCGGAATTTTCCTGCGCAAGTATCCCGGCCATGCGCTGGCCGACGATACCGCCTACGACGTCGTGCGCTCCTGGTTCATCGAGGGGGTGAACGAGATGGTCGTCGAGGCGGGCCGGGAGTTCGCGGCGGCCCATACGACGAGCGCGCTGGCGCCGCGGGCGAGATTTCTCGTCGCCGCGGCATACGAAGAGATGGACCACATGCAGGACGCCCTGGCCGCCTACCGCGAGGCGCGCGACGGGCATCCTGACCCGGCGGTCGTGGATTCGAAAATCGATGCGCTCCTGGATCGGCTGGATCGCAAGAACAGGTAGAGGAGGCCGCCATGGCCGGCAGTTCATTCGGTACGCAGTTCCGCATCACGACTTTCGGCGAGAGCCACGGCCCGGCGCTCGGCGTCGTCATCGACGGCTGTCCGTCGGGACTCGAGATCACCGAGGCTGAGATCCAGAAGGACCTCGACCGGCGCCGCCCCGGGCAGAGCTCGATGACGACGCAGCGCAAGGAGTCGGACACCGTCGAAATCCTTTCGGGAGTCTTCGAGGGAAAAACGACGGGCACGCCCATCGGCCTTCTCATCCGCAACGCCGATCAGCGCTCGAAAGACTATGACAAGCTCAAGGACCTGTTTCGTCCCGGGCATGCCGATTACACGTACTGGGCCAAGTTCGGCCACCGCGACTATCGCGGCGGCGGACGCTCGAGCGCCCGGGAAACGGCGGCGCGCGTGGCGGCGGGGGCGGTGGCGCGCAAGCTGCTGTCGACCCTGGCGGGGATCGAGGTCTATGCCTACGTGAAGGAACTCGGCGGCGTCGAAATCGGCAAGGTCGATCGCTCCGTCATCGAAACGAATCCGTTCCGCGTTCCCGACGCCGACATCGTCCCGCGGCTCGAGCAGCTGCTGCAGGAGTGTAAGAAGTCCGGCGATACGCTGGGCGGATTCGTGGAGTGCGTCGCCGAGAACGTGCCCCCCGGACTGGGCGAGCCGGTCTTCGAGAAGCTCGACGCCGCGCTGGCCGGCGCCATCATGGGCATCAACGCCGTGAAGGGGGTCGAGATCGGTGACGGCTTTGCCTCGGCGAAGCTTCGCGGCTCGGAGAACAACGATCCGTTCGTCCCCGGACCCGGCGGTCTGCCGCGCACGACCACGAACCGGGCGGGGGGCATCCTGGGCGGAATTTCGAACGGCATGCCCGTCGTGGTGCGCGCCGCCTTCAAGCCGACCGCGAGCATTCACAAGCAGCAGACGACGGTGACCACCGGGGGCGAAGTCGTGCCGCTCGTCGTCGGTGGGCGCCACGATCCGACGGTGCTGCCGCGCGCGGTGCCGATCGTCGAGGCCATGACGGCGCTCGTGCTGGCCGACTTCCTGCTGCGGCAGCGGGCGGCGCGCCTGCACGACACCGAGCTGCTGCGCGACCTGCGCTGACGGCGTACGCCCGTCTGCACATCTTTCACGGTTCACAGGTAGAATTGGCTCATGAGCATTCTCTCGACGCAACAGCTGCTGCAGCCGATCGATCTGGATGAGGCGCTGCGGGAACCGCTGCCGCAGAAATTCGTGCGCGGCCTTTCGGCACCCGACTTCTATTTCGCGCTTCAGGACGTGCGCGAAGATTCCCGCCGCGAGGCGCTCTCCCTCGCGCTCCCCGAGCAGGTGCAGGGGCTGTTCGATCTCGACGTGTGGACGGCGTCTGAAACCCTCGATCTGACTCGCGTGCGCGACTGGTTCGCCGGCCTGCTCGAGGCCATGCCCGAGGCGCGCGCCGCGATTCACCTGCGCCACCTCGACCCGGAGCTGCTCGTCGCCATCGTCGTGTCGGAGTACACGGTCGTACCCATCGGTCCCGATTACGAGCGCGACGCGCCCGAGGACGAGGCCGACTGGCAGAGCCCCGACGGCAAGTTCTGGCTCTGGCGGCGCGCAACCCCCATCGGTCCGCAGGCCGAGCCCGCCGCCAAAGTGCTCGAGCTGCTGTACCGGGAGGATCCCGAGCTGGCCTATCACGTGCTTCTCCAGGCCGCCAACGGCCTCTACAGCGAGATGGAAGAGCTGGCCCGCCAGTTCCGCGAGGCGCGGCTGAACGACATGGGCTTTCCCTCGCAGGAGACGGCCATCGATCTGTGGAACCCGCGCCGCCCCCGCCGGTTCGCGACCCCTGACATCGAGCAGCCGCCCGTGTTTGCCGCCGGAACCGTGCTGCGGCGGATGCGACTGCGGGAGCAGATCGAAGGCCTGCCCGCCGAGCGGCAGGAGTCCATCGCGGCCGAGCTCATTCTGCTCGCGAACGGCGCGCTCATCGGCGAGCCCGAGGCCATGCGTGACCGCCAGACCGTGGACGAGACGCTCTCGGTCGTGGCCGGATTTCTCGAGCTAGGGCTGGAGCTTCCCGAAGGGGCCGGGCTGCTCGCCACCGATCTCGTCCCCGTCTTCCAGCTCGGCCTGGGACGGGTGGCGCCGCTCGGACGCCGCGCCCGCGCGCTGATCGCCACCGGCGCGTTCGATCGCTGGGGCGAGCGGCTCACGCTGCTTACTTCTGCCGAGGCAGACTTTCTCCGGCGGTTGGCCGCGCCGCGTCCGCGCTTCTGCGATCCGGAGAGCGGCGACGTGGAGCCGTTCCGCACGGCCGAACAACTCGAAAAGGCTGAACGCCGGCTGACCGAACTGGAGAGCGCAGCGGTGTTCTTCTTCGGGCCCGGCGGGCTCGCCGCGGCATCCTCGGCGTGGCTCGATGAAACGGTGCTCCCCCCGCGTGAAGAACGCACGCTCGACACGCTTCTCGGGACGTACTTCGCGCGCCTGATCCTGCGCCAGCCGGCCGGCGTCGAGCCGATCGCAGAGAAGGACGTGCGCACGCTGCTGCGCAACCTCGAGAACCTGCGCGGTTTCAGGGAGGGGCTGCAGAAGCTGGCGGGCGCAGAGACCCCGCTCGGCGCGTGGATGCACCGGCACGCCGATCGCTGGATTGACGATCTGCGCGGCGCCGCCGGCGACCCGCGCCTGGTCGCCACCGTGCTCTATCGCGCGGAAGGTGCGTGAACGCGGCCCCGGAGCACAAGACCCTGCCGCTGGAGGTCGCCGCGCGCGACGGACGGGCGCGGCGGACGGTCGTGCGCATGCTGGCGGAGACGTCGGCCAACTGGGGCGCCGCCGAAAAGGCCGTCAACTTCATCGTGCGCCAGGAGACCGGGCTGCGCAGCACCGAGCGGCGCTTCGTCACCGAAACCACCTGGCGCATCCTGCGCCGCTGGACGCTGCTGCAGGAGCTTCGCAAGCGATTGCTGCCGGAGGCGGATCCGCACACGGCCGTCTACTTTCTCTATCTGGTGCTCGAGGCGGAACTTGATCCGGAGCTCGCCGCGGAACGCCTTGCTGAGAGCGGCGTGAGCGCCGATCCTGCCGCGTGGGCGGAGGCGCGCGACGAACTGCTGGCCGCGCAGGAGGCGTACGTCGCCTTTGCGCTGCGCCACGGCCTCCAGCCGTGGTATGCGGAAAAAGTGCTGCAGGCCTACGGCGACGAAGCGGGTCCGCTCTTCGCGGCCATGAACGAGCGCGCGCCCGTGACCGTCCGCGTGAACACCGCGCGCGCGACCCGCGACGAGATGCTCGCGCGCCTGGCCGAAGAGGGGGCGGCGGCAGAGCCCACGCGCTGGTCGCCCTGGGGGATTCGCATCGCGGGCAACGTGAACGTGAACGCGCTCCCCAGCTGGCGCGCCGGCCTGCTCGATCTGCAGGACGAGGGGAGCCAGCTGCTCGCGCTGCTCACCGACGTGCGCGCGGGACAGCAGGTCGCCGACCTGTGTGCCGGGGGCGGGGGAAAACTGGTGGCAATGGCCGCCATGGCGGGGCCCGCGGGGAAGCTCGTCGCCATGGATGCCGATCCGCGACGGCTCGCGTCGGCGCTGCAGCGCATGGGGCGGCTCGGTTTTCAGCGCCCGGATGACATCCACCTCCCCCGCGATCCCAGGCAGGCCGAGCGCAGGCTCACGCCGCTTCGCGAGCGCTTCGACCGCGTTCTGGTCGACGCGCCCTGTTCGGGCACGGGGGCCTGGCGCCGGCATCCGGCCGAGCGCTGGCGACTGCGTCCCGAGCACATCGAAACGAATCTGCGCAAGCAACGCGAGATCCTCAACAACGCGGCCCCTCTCGTGGCACCCGGCGGGCGGCTCGTCTACGCCACCTGCTCCATCCTGCCCGAAGAGAACGAACGGCAGGCCGAGGCGTTTCTGCAGACGCATCCGCAATTCACGCCGGTCGATGCCGCGGCCTTGCTGCCCCACGGCGATGCGTTCGGCGTACTGGGCACCCCCTGGTTTCGTGCCCTCCCGCATCGGCACGGCACTGACGGCTTCTTCGCCGCGGTCTTTGCCCGCCGCTGAATACCGCCGGTTCGCCTGGGCCCGGCCGGGCCGAGCGCTCCGGGGGGCAGGGGGCAGCGGAATGGTCCCTCCGATGACAAAAAGGTAAAATAATCGCCGTCATGGTGTTACGGCGTTTGCGTGACGAGGTGCGGGAGAAACGCATGCTCGTCGAGAGTTTTCTCGTGTTTCTCGGAGTGGCCGGGATTCTCGTGCCCATCGAGTTTTCCTACTTCGCGCTGCAGGACTACCTCATCGCGGCGGGCGTTCCGGTAAACCACCCCGAGACGTGGCTGGACGCCCACATCCCGTTCATTCCCGAATTCATCTGGCCCTACTGGGCTTACTTCGGCTTTCTCGGCGTGAGCGTCTGGCTTCCGCGTAACCGCCATGATCTTGCCCGGCTGGCCGGCGGGCTTCTTTTCGTGCACTTTCTCGGGTTCGCCTCCTACCTGCTCTATCCCACGGCCATGCAGCGCATCGACATTGCCTGCGAATCGCTGTCGTGCGGGATGGTCGGCGCCATGTATCTGCTTGATCCCGGCTACGGGCTGTTTCCCAGCCTGCACGCTGCGTGCTCGGTCTACGTGATCATGTGCGCCTTTGCCTATCGCAGCGGCATCCGCTGGTTCGTCGCCGTTTTCGGCATGTCCATCGTCTTCGCGACCGTGCTCGTCAAGCAGCACTATATCGTCGATGTCCCCGCCGGCATCGTTCTGGGGATTGCGGGCGGACGCGCGGCCTGGGCGATCGTCGATCGCTACTACGAACGTTTTGCAAGGCGCCCCCTTCCAGACGGCGCTCTGCTACAATGATGGCGTGAACGCGAGCGCTTTCATGCGTCGATGCGGCGTCTGGGCTCTGCTGACCGTATGGGTCACGGGGCCGGTGTCTACCGCGTTCGCGCTCCTCCAGGCCGCCGCCGTGCCCGCGGCGCCGGCGCTCGTCTGCCATTGCCCGCACCATGAATCCGCCGGCGAGCACGCGGGACATGCGGCGCACCCCCACGGTGGCGCCGGCGCGGGCGCTGCATCCGCCGCCGGCCATCTTCCCGACGGCCCCGTGTGGGCTCCCTGCGATACCGCGGCCGACGGCGCGCCCGCCTGGGCGTCAACGCCGGTTCTGATGCCGCCGTCCACGCTACCCGTCCTCCCCGGATCAGAGCGGACTTTCCGTTCGATCGCGAAATCACAGTTCGCTTCCCGCGACCTGCTTCCCGACATCCCGCCTCCGCGCGGCTGATCACTCCCCGTTCGTCGATCCCATTGTTACCCGGCGCAGCAGTCCCTCACGGGCGTGAAGGGCTGCGCGCACAGGCACCGTGCGTCTGCACGCCGGCCGCAGCCTTTCTGCGCGCTGGCGGAGACCGTGCGTCCTGTCTGCGGTCTCTGCATCGTGCGCAAGAAGTCCAGCGTGCCCGCAGGGACCGGTCTGCGTACCTTTTCGATTCAGGAGTGATCCATGAGGACCCGTATTCTTTCTGTCACTTTCGTGCTCGCGCTCAGCGCCTGCGGCTCCGATTTCCCCCTACCTGCCGACGAAGCCTGCACGGCCACGGCCGGCGAAACCCACATCGCCGAAGCCGATGCTTCCCCTTCGGGCCATTCCGTCATGCTGCACGTCGTCGGCAGCACCTGCGTCGTCGCCGGCGACAACGTGCTGCGCCTCGTTCCCCGGAAAGAGGGCATGACCATGCATTCGGAATTCCGCCCGCAGTCCGACACCATGGCGGCCGAACACCCCATGATTACCGGGATATCGCTCACCATGCCCTCCATGGGGCACGGGCCGGCCGAAGAGCCGGTGATTGATAAGGATGCGCACAATACCTTCACGGCCGCCTTTCAGATGCCGGGCGCGTGGCGCGCCGAAGTGACCTTCTACTTCCACGACATGACCGATGTCGCGCAGAAGGCGGTCTTCGACTTCACCGTGCACTGATGCGCAACGTCGCGGTATTTCTCACGGCGCTCCTCCTTGCGGGGGGCGCCGCACTTCCCCTTCCGGCTGCGGCGGCAAGCTGCTGTGGCGGCGCGGGGAATACCGATCTGTTCGGCCTGCCGAAGTGGCAGTCGGGCGTGGCCGGTTCGGCCGTGCAGATCGAACACACGACGGGGGTCCGTGATGCCGCAGGCCGGCAGGTGCAAGGGGGCCCGTGGCAGACGACCGATGTACGGGGCCTCGTGTCAGGGGCCTGGCGCGTGCATGCCGACGGCCAGGCACATCTCACCATCCCCTGGGTTGCGCGCTCGGTGGATGCGGGCGCGCAGGCCGCACGGGGCAACGGCCTCGGCGATCTGGGCGCGCAGTACCGATACGAGTTCATGGACGAAGAGACCTGCTTCGCGCGGCCGGTCGAGAGCATGCGCTGGGACGAGGTGAAGCCGTCGATACACGGCCTCGTGCGCGCCACGGCGCCGACGGGCCGATCGGCGGCGCTCCGGGGCGACCCCCTCGGGGCGTCGATCACGGGGCGCGGCCTGTGGATTGCCGACGCCGGAATCGAGGCGACCAAGATCTGGGGCCGCTTCGGCAACAGCCTCGCGCTCACCGGCGGACGCCAGTGGGGCGCTACGTCATCTACCGCAGACGCCTGGCGGTGGGAAGCCGCAACGGGAGTCCTCTACTACTTCCGCTACCAGGGATCGGCGGGGATCTTTGTCGGCCATCGGCGCGAGATCGGCGACGTGGGGGTCGCCGTGCGCTCGACGACGCTTTCGCTCAACACGACCCACGTGGTGTGGACCGACTGGTGGCTTCGCGCCACGGCCGGTACGGCAGGCGTTCTCGAAGGCCGCAACACGCCGGTGACGTGGACGGGGGGCGTGGCCTTGGGGAAACTCTTTTAGAGTGACGAGTGACGAGTCAGGGCAATTGACGATTTACAATTGACGATTGACGATTTTCAGGAAAGGGTGCACGTCAGCGCCCGGACCGATGACTGGCGACTGTTGACTGGCGAAGCCGCCCTCAGAGAAACCGGGCGAGGTCGACGTTGCGCACTGCCGGGTCGACGGTGGCTACGATGCGGCGCGTGATGCCGCGCGCGCGGGCCTGATCGGTCGCCAGGTCGACGAGTTCCGGCTCGGTCAGGTAATTGCCGTGGGCGTCCATGATCACCTTGACCTGCGGCAGATCCTGGGCCTGCGGGTTGCTGGCGAACACCAGCGCGAGCTCGTTCGTGTTGAGGCGGACGAGAGAGCCGACCGGGTACATGCCGAGCATCTTGATGAAGACGTCCAGGTATTCGGGATGCAGGGCTTTGGCCTTGAGGCGCTGCATGACGTCGATGGCCTCTTTCGGCTCGAAGCGCTTCTGGTACGGACGTAGCGTCGTCATCGAATCGTAGCAGTCGCCGACCGACGTAATCTCGGAGTATGGGAGCAGCGCCTTTTCCCACTTCGGATATCCCGTGTGGTCATAGCGCACGTGATGCGTCAGGACACTGACGATGATCTCCTCGCGAATCGCCGAACCCATCTGTTTGAGAATGCGCGCGCTCTCGACGGGGTGCGTCTGCATGAGTTTCCACTCTTCGTCGGTCAGCTTGCCCGGCTTGTTGATGACGCCGAGCGGAATGCGGCACTTGCCCACGTCATGCAGCAGCCCAGACAGCCCTGCGAGCATGGCGTCTTCCTGGCTGAATCCGAGCTCGGTCGCGAGTGCGAGCGAGAAGACGCCGACGTTCACCGAGTGGTTGAACGTGTAGTTGTCGTAATCGCTGAGCAGGGTGAGGCCCATGAGCGCGTCACGGTCTTCGAGGATGATGTCCTGCAGGCCTTTCGTGATCTCGAAGGCCCGCTCACCCTTGGGCATGGCCCCGGTGCGGTCTTCCTTCATGATGTCGAGGATGAAGTTCTTGGCGTCGCTGTAGACCTTGCGGGCCTTCTCGCGGATGTCTTCGTCTTCGACGGTGATCTCGATGCGCGTGACCGACCGGCTCTTGAGAAACTCGCCGATATCCTTCCACGCGGCCATGGCGTCGGTGCCGGCGCTGAGCACCTCGACCAGCACGGTCATCTCTTCTTCGGTCACCCCCCGGTGGATGACGATTTCGGAGATGCGCCGATCTTCGAGGGCCTCGCGCAGTTCGACGTGTACGGTCGCATCGTCATAAAAGGGCTCGCCCTCGAAGACGAGAACGTCTTCGACGATCGCCAGCGACAGCCGGCCGCGCTTCGTAAGCAGCGGCTTCAGAAGCTGGTGCGCACGGGTAACGGGCTGGGTTCGCGAGGGGTGCCGGGGCGGGTAGTAGTTCACCGCCTTGACGGCGCCCAGCAGGTTCATGAAAATCGGCTGTGCTTCTTTCATGAGGCCACCCCGTCTCCCGTGGCAATGCGTTCGAGCGCGATGCGCGCCGTGCCCTGCATCTCGATGTCTTCGTCTTCGAGCGCCTTGCGAAGCAGGGGCTCGGCCAGCTGCCCATAGTTTACCAGTGCCCGCAGCGCCGCGCGACGGACGCTCGTCTTTTTCTCCCGGCCCAGCAGGCCGCGCGGTTGAAAGACATTCCGCAGGAGTTCGAAGCTCTCCGGCGCGGCCAGCTTGCCCAGGGCTTCGCAGGCGGCGGCGCGCACCTCTTCTTCGTCGGCCTTCCTGGCCAGCCGCTCGAGAAATACACGCCCTCCGGGCCAGCGCAGACCGCCGAAGAGCATCGCGAGCTGAATCTGGAGTTCGGGGCCGAAGCTTTCGCCCCGGGAGCGCAGCGTCTCGAGACCGGGCTCACCGCCGATGCGGCCGATGGTGCGCACTGCCTCTTTGGTGACGCGCGCGTCTGCGTAATCGAGATACGGGATGAGCTGTTCGAGCAGGGCGGGCTTGCCGATTTCGGCCAGAATCGCCAGCATGTTCCGTTTGACGAACCAGCGTTCATCCTCCAGCAGCTCCAGCGCAGGCGCGATCGCCTTTTCGCCGAAGGCAACAATCGCTGCGGTCAGGTTGCGGCGCGCGGCCCGGCCTTCGGCCTGGGTCAACTCGTAGAGCAGGAAGCGGATGGAGATCTTGCCGATGTACTGCAGGAGCAGAATGAGCCGGTTGCGCTCGTCTTGCGAAGCGGTCTGCAGGTCCCGGATCTTCTCCAAAAGGACTTCCTTGGACGCCAGCGCGCGGATGGCCCGCTCGGCGAACTCGCGGGGGGTGAGCCCCTTGTGGGAATCCGAGGAGAAGCGGAACAGGTAATCGACCGCAACGCCGACTTCGCGAAACTCGCCCGCCGCCGTCAGCACCTTCGACCGGTCGACGACCTCTTTGAGCAGCTGCATGAATTCGGCGCCGTCGCTGTCGATCATGTGCTGCAGCATCTCACGGAAGGCGATCTGCTCAGGGGTGAGGTCGAGGGTGTCTTCGGGGGTCCCTTCGACGATGTCTTCGTCGGCCCCATCCTCTTCTTCGAAGACTTCGTCTTCCAGATCGCGAAGGCGGTTGAAATCGACCTCGTTGCAGAAAATCGAGCGCACGCCCAGGCGCGCGAGCGCGTCTTCCATTCCCCCCCGGCGGGCAAGCTCGTCCGGTTCGAGGCGGAAGGCTCGCGTGAAGGCGAGCAGCTCTTCGAGGGTGATGCCGCGCAGGAAAATCAGCTTTTTGACGCGGCGCCGGAAGAACTCGGCCGCCAAGGCCCGCAGCACCTGCTGCTGTCCGGTGAGAGGGCGGTCGTCCACCGTGATCTGCGTCTTCGTCACCGTGAATTCGAGCGAATCCGTGACGGTCAGCAGATTCTGGAAGTAACGCAGGGTGCGGGTGCCGCTCTGGGCCAGGGCCGGGTGATCCGGAGTGTAGAAGGAGGCCGCCCGCAGCATTTTGTGCAGTTCGACAAGGCAGGCCTCGTAGACCTTATCCGGAGTGGCGGAGACAGGCATCCAGCCTAGATCGTAGCAGATTCGGCCGCCTGTCACCAAAGCGCGCCGCCGCGCCGGACCGCGGTCGGTCGAGGCTCACCCGGCAGGAATTCTTGTTCCCTACCCCCCACTCTGGCGATTGGACACCGAACGCATGCCATCGTCGCGGCTTCGGGCGGCGCAGACAATGACTCCATCCACAAGGAGAGGCATATGCATGCAAGAATGGTTACGACTTCGATGCCATCGGGAAAGGGCGACGAGGAGGCGCGCATCTATCGCGAGATGGTCGATGGCGCCCGCGATGTCGAGGGGTTTCTCGGCGCGCTGCTGCTGACCGACGGAGAGGGTGGGAAATCGGTTTCCATCACGCTGTGGGAGAGCGAGCAGGCCATGCTGCACACCGAGGAATCGGGCTGGTGGCAGGCGCAGATCGACAAATTCAAGCACGTCATGGAGGGCGCACCGCAACGGGAGCACTTCAAGGTCGAGGTCGCCGGCTGGCCCGAAGCCGGGCGCGAGAAGTCCACCCAGGGAGATACCTCGGACGTCTCCGGCCTCTCGGATGTTCCGCCACCGCCGTGAAGGGCGGCCCCAATCGGGGGATGCGCGTGGATGGGGGCGATCCTCTGGGCCGTGCCCCGTACGCCGGGGCCCTGCCCCGTACCCCAGGGGCGTTGCCCCATTCCCCGGGGCCCTGCCCCGTACCCCGGGGCCCTGCCCCGGGCTGAAGGCCTCGCGTCCCTTCAGGACGCGGAGGAACCTTTACGGACCTCTCGCAACCAGGGAGCGGTTCTCGAATCAAACAATCTGCGCGACCACGTTGCGCACGGCTTCGGCGATGGCGTCCGGGGCCTCTTCCTGGAGAAAATGGCCGGCCTCGGTGCGCGTGACCGGCGCCTGGGGCAAGAGGCGCTCCATGCGGCTGCGGGTGCGGCCGAGAACCGGATCGCGATCGCCCCAGACGATGGCCGCCGGGCCTTTCCACGAGCTGACGAGCGCCTCGACTTCCTTGAGCGCCGTGCAGGAGGGGTGGTTGAGCGTATCGGGAACCATGCGGGCCAGGGCGAGCGGGGCCGCGTTGTTGGCCAGGCCGCGCAGCGGTTCCGCATAAGCCCGGGCGACGTTGCCGCGGATGCTCCGCTTGTCGCCCTGGGCGAAGTTCATGCCGCGCTGGGGGAAGCCGAAGCCGCGGAAAAGCAGGTCGCTGACGAGCGGCATCTGGCTCAGCCGGTGAAACGGCGTGGGCGTGAACCCCGGTCGCGGCGGCCCGGCCACGGTATTCATGAGCACCATGCCGGCGAGCCGATCGCGCCGGGGCACGAGGGCGTGCAGCCCGATGGGGCCGCCCCAGTCCTGCCCCACGAAGACCATCCCCCTGAGATCCATGCGATCGATCAGGTCGCCGATCCACGTACTGTGGTTGCGGATCGTGTGCATCGAGAGGTCACGCGGCTTGTCGGACCAGCCGAGGCCGATCAGGTCGGGCATGATGACGCGCAGGGGCTCGCCTTTGAGCGCGAGGGCGACCTTGCGGTAGAGAAACCCCCAGGTCGGGTTGCCGTGCAGCATGAACACCGGGCGCCCCTCGCCCTGCTCCATGACGTGCATCTTCCAGCCGCCGATGTCGACGACGTAACGCTCGAAGGGGACCATCGCCGCGAGCCAGTCGGGCAGCGGCGGAGGGGGCAGGCGTTGCATGTCAGCGCTCCCAGCGGCGAAGAATTCCTTCGAGCCCGGGCAGCTCGCCGCGCTGCACGGTGCGCACTTTACCCTTGGCGTCGAGAATCATCCAGTAGGGGACGCCCGGGATCGCATAACGGTGCCCGACGCGGCCGTCGTCGATGAGGACGGGAAACTCAATACCGTGCTCCTTGACGAAGCGCTCGGTCGCCACGCGGTCTTCGGGGTTCAGCAGCCGCACGAGGCTCAGAATCTCGAACGGCTCCCCGCGCTTGTTCTGCCAGGCCTGGATGCGCGGGAGCTCGTGGCGGCAGTGCGGGCAGTGCGGGCTCCAGAAGAGGACCATGGTCGGTTTTTTCCCGAGCCGGTCCTGCAGGCGCACCGGATGGCCGCGCAGATCGGGGAGCGTGAAGTCGGGTGCGATGTCGCCGACGGCAAGCTCCTGCGGCCGGCGGGGAGCGACGGCGGGCACGTCGCGGGCATCCGACAAAGCGCTGCGCAGCGCCCCCCCCGCCTGCGTGGGGTCATCGAGCGAAGAAAACCCGAGCAGGCGCTCACGCCCGGCTTTGTCGACGCCGTAATAAGCGGGGAGAAACGGCACCGGCATGCGGCGCCCGAGTTCGAGCTGCGTGTCGAGCAGCACCGGAAGTTCGATCTTCCGGTCTGCCAGGACCCGTTCGGCGGCCTGGCGCTCATGATCGTCGAGGGCGCGCACCGCCGCGAACCAGAGCATATCGGTCTTCGGGCGTCCGGCGACGAAGGCCTGGTAGCGTACGAGTTCCTCCACCGAGGCGGCGGCCGTCGGGTTCCAGTAAAGGATGACGACGGGCCGCTTGCCGACCAGATCGGTGAACCGAACCGTTTGCTCGGTAAAGCCGGTTTCTTCGGGCGCGGCCGGCGCCCCGGCGGTACGGCTGATGGCGTCGAGCACCAGATCGCCGAGGCCTGCCGCACGGGCATCGCCGGCGGGCGCCGCCGCGAGAAGGAGAGCGAGCACCAAGGTTCGTATCGACCGCGCCATTCGCACTCCCTTCGCGGGTGAGGGCTCAGCTTTCGAAATCGAACTCGCTGAACGAGCCGCCGCCGCCGGCTGGCGTGCCGGCAGCCGGAGCGCCCGGTTGCGGGCCATCCTTGTCGAATTCGCCCCACGAGTCGCCGTCGCTCGTGCCGGCGACACCGGAGAGGCGCAGCTTGAAGTCGTCGGGATTCGAGCTCTGCTGCAGGGCCTCGTCCATCGTGATGAGCCCCTTCTTGTAGAGGGACATGATCGCCTGGTCGAAGGTCTGCATGCCGTAGGTCGTGTGCCCGCGTGCGATGGCGTCCGGAATTTCGCGGGTGCGGTCCTTGTCGATGATGAGTTCGCGGATGCGCGCCGTGCAGCGCAGGATCTCGAGCGCCGGCACGCGCCCCTTGCCGTCGGCGCGGGGGATCAGGCGCTGGCTGATGATGGCGCGCAGAATACTCGAGAGCTGCAGGCGCACCTGCTTCTGCTGGAAGGGCGGAAAGATGGAGACGATGCGGTTGATCGTTTCCGTCGCATCCAGGGTGTGCAGCGTGCTCATGACCAGGTGGCCTGTTTCGGCCGCCGTGATGGCCGTCTCGATGGTTTCGAAGTCGCGCATTTCGCCGACGAGGATGACGTCGGGGTCTTCACGCAGCGCCGACTTGAGCGCGTTGGCGAACGAGAGCGTATCCGCGCCGACCTCGCGCTGGTTCACGATCGAGCGCTTGTCGCGGATGAGGAATTCGATTGGATCCTCAATCGTAATGATGTGGCGCGTGCGCTTCGAATTGATGTAGTCGATCATGGCCGCGAGCGTCGTCGACTTGCCCGAACCGGTCGTGCCGGTCACGAGGATCATGCCGCGCTGCTCGTTGGCGATCGTCTCGAGAACGGTGGGAAGGTTCAGCTGCTCGAACGACTGGATGCCGAAGGGGATGACGCGGAGCACGATGCCAATCGTGCCGCGCTGCTGAAAGATGTTCACGCGGAAACGGCCGAGCCCGGGAACGCCGTAGGCCAGGTCGATTTCATGCGTACGCTTGAACTCTTCCTTCTGCACGGGGTTCATGATGCTCAGCGCCATCTTGTTCAGATCTTCGGGAACAAGGCGTTTGGCGTCTTTGAGCGGCACCAGGTCGCCGTCGATGCGGAACATCGGGGGCAGGCCGGCCTTCAGGTGAATGTCGCTGGCGCCCCCCTTCAGGGCGATCTTGAGGATGTCGTTCAGCTCCAGGGCGGCACCGACGCTGGGACGAGCGCCGCCGGCGGGGGGCGGAGTTCCGGGTCGAGTGGGCGTTGCGTCCATGGTGTCTCCTTACTGACGGATGGTACGGAAAGGTCCCATTATCCTACCGTTCTGCGCAGGAAAAAGTCAACGAAACAGGGGAGTTACATTGACGCGTCGCGGCACGGGAGGCGTGGGGGAGGCAGCCTCGCTCATGATTGCGGACGGGGTCCCACGGGCGGCTCGGGCGGGGCGGCGCGGGTGAGTTCAACCTGGGCCACGCGCCGCTGATCCATTTTACGCACCGTAAAGCGATAGCCGTACAGGGTAAAGGTGTCGCCCACCTGGGGGAGCCTGCCGAGCGCCTCGAGCACGAATCCCCCGAGCGTCGTGTAGAAGACCGTGTCTTCCAGGGGCAGGGCCAGCTGTTCGCGCAGGACCAGGAGGGGAACGTCGCCGCGCACCAGCCAGCCGTCGGGGACGGTCTTGATGCCCGGATGCGTTCCCTCGGGGAGGGCGAAGTGGAGGATCTGCCGCTGCAGGATCGTCGTCAGCGGCAGCAGCCCCTCGAATTCTCCATACTCGTTCACGACGACCGCGGCCATGACGCGCGCCGTCTGCAGCTGTTCGATCGCTTTGGGCAGCGGCGCCGACTCGGGAACGTAGATGACCCGCTGGGAATAGGGGAGAGCGGGTTCCTCGGCGCCTGCCCGGTGGATGTCGCGCCAGTCGAGCAGGCCGTGCACGGTGTCGCTGCGCCGGTCATAGAGCACGACGTAGGGGACGGCCGAATTCACGACCAACTCGCGCAGTTCGCCGAGCCGCGCATCGGGGCGGGCCGTCGTCACTTCGTGCCGCGGAATCGTGGCTTCCTTGACGGTGCGGTTGATCAGCTCGATGGCGCTCGAGAGCAGGGCGCGCTCGGTTGCGCTGTAGATTCCCTGGCGGTGCCCCTCCATGATGATGCTGCGCAGCTCGTCGCGCGAGACACGGTCGAACTCTGTCGCCTTGCCGCCGAAGGGGGCGAGCACTGCCGACGTCGAGAGATCGAGTATGCGCACGAGGGGCAGAAACACCTTCTCGAGCAGGCTCATCGGCCAGGCGAGCAGCAGCGCGTAGCGTTCGGAGAAGCGCAGCGCGAGGTTCTTGGGCGCCAGCTCGCCGATCACGAGCGTCAGGTACGAGATGGCCCCCACGACCAGAAACAGGGCGACGGCCTCGCCCGCGCGCGGCCCCAGGTGCGGCGTCAGATTCGGCGCAAGCATGCCCACGAGGGTCATGCCGCCGATGGCCGACGAGGCAGAGCCGACGAGGGTGATGCCGATCTGAACGGTGGGAAGAAAGCGGTCCGGAGAATCCTTGAGGCGGAGGGCCATCTGGGCCCTTCGGCTCCCGGCCTTGCTGCGCTCCTGCAGGCGCCCGCGTCCGGCCGAGATGATGGCGAGCTCGGCGCCCGCAAAAAATCCGTTCAGGAGGATGAAGACGGGGATCAGGAGTACTTCCAGCGCTTGGCCCACGATACCGGTGAGTATACCAGCCGGAGTGACGAGTGACGAGTTACAAGTGACGAGTTCCGAGTGGACGGCAAGAACGTGCCAGCGCCCAGCACCCAGTGCCCAGTGCCCAGTGCCCCCGACCGTTCGTCCCGAGCTGACGGCGCGCAGCAGCGTGAGCGCGACAGCGAGGGAGCACACTGGAACAAATGACGATTTACGATTGACGATTTACGATTCGGCTTCAAGAACGTGCCAGCGCCCAGCACCCAGCGCCCGACTCTAGTGGGCCCAGGGGGAGGCGGCGGCGGTGGCCTGGCGAACGGCAACGGCGGGCTCGCGCAGGGGGAGCATGACCGTGAACGTCGAGCCTTGTCCCGGCCGGCTGGCGACCTCGATTCGGCCGCCGTGTGCGTCGACGATCTGGCGCACGATATAGAGGCCCAGGCCGAGACCGCTCACGCTGCGGCCGGTACTGGCCCGCTCGAAACGCTGAAAGATTCGGCTCTGTTCTGCCAGCGGGATGCCGACGCCGCGATCGCGCACTTTGAGGATGGCGAGGTCGCCGTCGCTGCCGGCTTCAATGTCGATGGGTGCGCCGGCGCCGTATTTGAGTGCGTTGCTCACCAGGTTGGTCACGATCTGATCGATGCGCAACCGATCCCACTCCCCTTCGATCGGCGTCGGGGGAGCCGTGATGGAAAAGGTGTTCGGCGGCGCGTCGCCGCGAAAACGGTCGACGACCGCGTCGACGAGCGGGGCGAGGTCGACGGGCTCGCGATGGAGCTGCAGGCGCCCGCCGCGGATGCGGGAGATGTCGAGCAGCTCGTCGACCAGACTGGCGAGCCGGTCAATCTGCTCGTCGGCGCGCGCGAGCATGCGGCAGAAGATGTCGCGCGTCGTCGCGGGCATCACATGTTCACACTGCGTCTGCAGAATCTCGATCTGCAGTTTCAAAGGGGTGAGAGGGGTCTTCAATTCGTGCGAGGCGATGGAGAGAAAATCATCGCGAACCTGTATGGCGGCGCGAGCGCGTTCATAGAGTTTTGCGTTATCCAGGGCCACGCCGAAGCGGGCGGCCAGGTCCTCAGCAACCCGCAGGTCCTCGTCGGTGAACAGGCGGGCCGTATCTCTGGTGCGCGCCAGTGCGAGGACACCCAGGTTGTGCCGTCGCGCCCGCAGTGGCACCACGAGCAGAGAAATGACACCGAGACCCTGGACGGCAGCGCGGGCGCCGGGGTTTTCGATACGCTGAAGGGTGTCAGAGCTGGTGAAGTCGCGTATGAAATATGGCCGTCCGCTGCGGCGTACCTCTTCGGCCATGCGTTGGGGATGGTCGGGATGGTCGCCGTGCCCGGCCGCCCGCCAGAAATCGGCGAGAATCCGCCGCAGCGTATCGTTGCTGGCCACCTCGATGCGGCGCAGCTCTTTGGGCTCGGCAGGGTTGCCGAACTCGAGCATCGCCAGATCGGCCAGCGCCGGCACGGCGACCCGCAGCGTTTTCTCCATGGCCAGGCCCGGCTCTTCCTGCCCCAGCAGAGCGCCCGCCTGAGCGAGCAGTTCGAGATGATCTTCGCGCAGGCGGCGGGCCGTCGCGTCGCGGGTGATGACCGAAAAGCCGCGAATCATTCCGTCGGGGTCGCGCACGCAACGCACCGATTCCTCGGCCCAGAATTGCGAGCCGTCGCGGCGCAGGCGCCAGCCGCGCGCGTGGGCCACCGGATGCTCGCTCGCTTCGGTGAGCCATACGCGCGCCTGGGTGCGTTCGAGCAGGTCAGGGGGAAAGAGGTCTTCGAAGCGCCGTCCCTCGATTTCTTCGGCCCGGTAGCCGTAGACCCGGATTGCCCCCGGCGCCCAGTGCCGGATGCGCCCCTCGGCATCGAGGCCGAAGATGGCATGGTCTTCGATGCTGTCGAACAGCTCCCGATAGCGGTGCTCCGTCGTCTCCAGCGCCTCGCGTGTCTGGAGCGTTCTGCGGAAGGAGAGGGCGAGCACGCCCGCGAGCAGAAAGGTGACGACACCCAGGGTGATCAGAAGGCGGATGCCGAGCGTTTCCCGCTCCGAAGCCGCGCGCAAGCGTGACTCCGCCACCGTCAGGTTCCACTCGGCGACCTGATCGAGCGCATTATGGACGGCGGCTCGCGATGGGTCGAGCCTCTGGACGAGCAGGTTCGCAATCTCCTGCGCACTCGATCCGTCACTCCGCTCCTGGATCACCGCGTCCTGATTACGACTGTGCACCGCCAGGGCCCGTTCCAGATCGGCGAGCAGCGGTTGCCCCGTTGCGTCCGGGCGCATGATGAGCGCCAGATGTTCGAGCACCGTGTCGATTTCCGAGCGGATCGCGGGGAGCGTTCGCAAGCGGGCTTCGTCGCCGGTGACGAGATACATGCGCACGTGGAAGGCGCCTTCTTCGGAGAGTGAACTCAGATGCCCCGTGGTCACGACGGCGCTGGTGGCCGGCACGACCTCACGTGTGCGGGCGCGCTGCGCCGACTGGACAATCAGCAGCCCCCAGACGGCGGCCGCGGCCGCGACCAGGAGCAGCAGCGTGGCGCCGAACGTGAATTTCGTGCGTAAGGTCAAAGCGGAATTTTCCGGTTCGGCGTCCGACACCGAGCGGGGAGATCGAACGGCCTGTTCCCCGCTTCGTGCAGAGAATCCCGGGCGGCGATCGCACCTCGCGGCTGCAGACACGTGGTCTCCTTCAGCCTAACCCCGCACCACGACGCCGGCGCAGGACGGGGGGCCGGGGGGCGGGGGTCAGCGCAGGCGGAACTTGACGGGAATGGCGACGCGCACGGCAACGGGGGTACTGCCGGCCTTGGCGGGATTGTATTTCGTGCGCCGGATGGCGTCGAGCGCCGACCCGTCGAACGCATTGCCCATGCCGCGCTTGATGCGCACGTCGACGACGTCACCGCTGTCGGAAATATCGGCCTCGACGATGACCGTCCCCTCGACGCCGGCCTCCCGCAGATCAGGCGGGTAGTCCGGCGAGACCTGGTTGCGCACGGTGGGAAACGAGGTCACCTCGACGATGTTCGCCGGCACGAAGGGGGCCTTCTCGGGCTGATAGTATGGCTTCACGAGCGCGGGATCGGTGGGCCGCGTCTCGGGATCCTTCATGAGCGTGTTGCCGACCGGCGCCTCGAATTCCGCACCGTCGGCGACGGTCGATTCCTCGGTCAGCCCGAAAACCGGCTTCGGCGGGTCTTTCGGGGGATCGTCGACGGGGGTCGAGCGATTCGACGCGGGGAGCGGCGGCGGCGGCTTTTCAATCGGTTTCTGCACGAGTTCGGGCTTGCGAAACACCTGGGGTTTCGGCGGCTCGGGCTCCGGCGCGGGCGGCGGGGGCGGCTCGGGCTTGACGACTTCGAACTCGATGCGCTCGGCCGGCGCCTTGCGATCGGCCATGTGGCCGAGGCCCTGCAGAAAGAGCGCGTGACTGATCAGCGACCCGACGATGGCGGCGGGGAGAATCCACCGGGTACGGGAGGGCTCTTCTTCAGGGATCTCGAACGCCGCACGCACCGCCGCCGCCCGCCTTACGGTTCTACGTTGATGGCGAACTTGGTGACGCCCGCCTGCTTCACCAGATCGATGATGCGGATGACCGCGCCGTGCGCCACGTCCTTGTCGGCGGCGATGATGGCCTGCACCTTCTTTTCGGCCGCCTGTTCGTCGGCGATGAACTTCCGGATACCATCGTCGTCGGCCGGCTTGCCGTTCAGGTAGACCGTGCCGTCCTTGGCGATGACCAGCGCCAGGCTCGACGTCTGCGTGGTCTCGCCGGTGGCGGCCTTGGGCAGGTCGACCTTGATCGACGGCGAAACCATGAACGTCGCGGTCACCATGAAGATGATCAGCAGCACGAGCACCACGTCGACCAGCGGGGTGACGTTGATGCCGGTGATCATGTCGTCGTCGTTAGACTGCTGACCGGCCATCGCGGTCCTCTTTGCTCTTGAGGTGAACGAGCACGATGCGGCTGTACGTGTCCATGTTCGCCTGGATGCGCTTGACGCGGCGCATGAAGTAGTTGAAGGCGATGACGGCCGGGATGGCCACGAACAGGCCGACGGCCGTGGCGATCAGGGCTTCGGAGATGCCGCGCATGACGACCGAGGGGCCGCCGGTGCCCGATTCGGCGAGGCTGTTGAAAGCGACGATGATGCCGAGGCAGGTGCCGAAGAGGCCGATGAAGGGCGCATTGTTCCCCAGCGTGCCCAGCACGGCGAGGTTGCGCTCGAGGCGGAACCGCTCCTGCAGCTGCACGCCGATCATCGCTTCCTCAGCGGCGGCGGCGCCGGCGTCGGCCTGGTCGAGCCCGGCGCGCACGACGACGGCCTCGGCGCTCTTCTGTTCGCGCAGCCACTCGCGGGCGCCCTTGACGTCGTTCTTGCCGAGGTAGTCGTTCAGCGCGTTCGCGAACGGGCCCGGCTTCACCTCATGGGCGCGGAAGAAGAAGAAGCGCTCGATCATGATGGCGACCGAAACGACGCTGGCCAGCAACAGCAGATAAAGGACCCACTCCCCGCCCGATAGGGTGATCTTCAGCAAAAAATCAACAATATCCATACCCTGCGCATCCCTCACATGAAAAAGGCATTGTAACTGGTTTCTCCCACGGCTGTCACCATGGGACGGCGATAATTGTCGCACCCCGGCCTGCGGACGTGCGCCGGCCCGATCCCGTGACTGTGCCTGAGTCGGTTATCGCCACGCAAGGTATCGGCGGCCTTCGGGTGGGCGTTTGGTTTACCAGGCGGCGATTGTGATTTCGGGTGTACGCATGCGGAGGGGGGGAGTGGGAGAGTGGGGGAGGGGGGGACGAAGCAAGGGCAAACGTGCTTCCGCGGGGTTCTCGTTGCCGGAGGCGCGCGGGTCACGCGAGAACACTGTCCCCCCGAGCGGCAGCGAGGGGGCTATCGTGGTGCACAGGAGCACGAAACGCCAGAATTGGCTCCCCGGGCGCCCAAGCGTTCACGTGATCGCCGCGCGCCGTGAAGGACGAGGGTGCGCAGGCGGCGTCTCCCCGGACCAGACCCCGCAAGCTTCTCGCGGTGAGCCGACGGAGCGCAGTGGAACCTCTCCGTTTGTCGGGGTAACCTCCGCTCGACGTGGGAACGCGAGCGTGCGTTCTCGATGTGCACGGAGCAGCGCGGTGAGCACGGGTTTTCTCCGGCGCTCACGGGACCCCCGGCGCCCTCACGCTGTCGGCGCTTCCGGCTGGTCGCGCCCGGCATCTCGGACGGGACTGGGGGGCATGGGGAGCAGGGGGGACTGGGGGGGACGAAGCAAGGGCAAACGTGCTTCCGCGGGGTTCTCGCTGCCGGAGGCGCGCGGGTCACGCGAGAGCACTGTCCCCCCGAGCGGCAGCGAGGGGGCTATCGTGGTGCACAGGAGCACGGAACGCCAGAATTGGCTCCCCGGGCGCCCAAGCGTTCACGTGATCGCCGCGCGCCGTG